>CALMED010000025.1 GCA_937862815.1 uncultured Chitinophagaceae bacterium
TCCGATCTCCTTAACGGCAGGTGGAACCTGACGCAACGGATCAGGCTTGGTGCAAAATACCAAAGCTGGGGCGGCGGCTGGATGATGGATTTGAACCAAACGGGAAAAAGCAGTTTTGTTACAACAAATAATGTGGGTGTGTTTGTAAGATGTGAATTTTAAAAGACAGATTTCCCGCAGATGTATTGAACCTCCAAACCGCCAAGGAGCACAAAGCAGGAGCGGTGCCACTCGCCTCGGGCAGCTACCCGCAGAAGTAATAGAGTTGCGGAATGTGGTAATGAATAATCAATGATCAGTAATAAAGCAAACATGAACATCGCAATCATCGGCACCGGAAACGTAGGCGGTGCGCTGGCCACCAAATGGGCGCAGAAAGGTCACCGCATTTTTCTGGGTGTAACAGACACGACCCGTTTTAAAGGTAAAGAACTGCTGAACAATCCCAACACCCCCGTACGCCCGGTGAAGGAGGCTGTGCAACAGGCAGATGTTATACTGATAGCCACTCCGGCTCCGGCGGCGGTGGAAGTGGCGCAATCGCTGGGCGATACCACCGGCAGGATCATCATCGACGCCATGAACGTAGTAATGGGCCGCGGTCCGCAGGGCTTCACCAACACCGCCGATGCCATCCTGGCCCATACCGCTGCAAGGGACGTGGTGAAATGTTTCAACACCACCGGCTTCAACAACCTGCTCAACCCTGTGTATGGCAGCGTGGCGCTGGATGCATTTGTGGCCGGCGACAGTGAACGGGGTAAGGAAGCGGCCCAGCAACTCGCCCGCGACGCGGGCTTTGCGGAATGTTACAACGCAGGAGGCAACGACCGCTTTCAGCTGATGGAGCAGTTTGCCTTCTTCTGGATCAGCCTGGCCATGATGCAGGGGCAGGGAAGAGAGATCGGATTCAAGTTGCTGAGACGATAAAATAAATTAAATATGATACTCCGCAAAATATTCAACCCGCTGGCGGTGGTCCGCTATATGCACCAGGAACTCATTGTATCTGTTGTGCTTTCAACAGGCGTTTACCTGTTGTACAGCTGGCAGGGCCTGTCGTTCGTGGGCCTTCCCTTTTCCATTGCCGCCATCCTGGGCAGTGCACTGGCCATCTTTCTGGCCTTCCGCAACAACAACGCGTACAGCCGCTGGTGGGAGGCCCGCACCGTTTGGGGAAGTATCATCAACAACAGCCGCATCTTTGCCCGGCAAATCATTGCCAATACGGATCATGCCGCCGCTACCGGAAAAGCAACACCGGAAGCGGTGACCGCCTGCCAGCAGGAAATGCTGTACCGGCAGATTGCTTTTGCCCATGCGTTGCGCCTGCACCTGCGTAAAGAAGAGGACGCAACCGCATATGCACACCTGCTGCAGCCGGATGAATGGACAAAAGCACAGCAACAGCAGAACATTCCCAATTACCTGTTGCTGCAGCAGGGCAAGCGCATTAAAGAGGCGATGCGTACGGAATTACTGGGGGCATTTGACAACATCAGCCTGGAACCCACGCTGGCGGGTTTCAACAATTTCCAGGGGAGTTGCGAACGGATCAAGAATACCCCGCTGCTGCGGCAGTATCATTATTTCACCCGCCTGTTTCTGCTTGCCTTTATGACGATATTACCCTTTTCGCTGATCGGCGACTTTCATAAAATGGGAGCCCCCCTGCTGATGGTGCCGGTGAGCATCCTGATTTCCTTTGTGTTTGGTGTGATGGGGAAGGTGGGGGAAGTAAACGAAGACCCCTTTGAAAACAAAATCACCGACGTGCCCCTCACCGCCCTGTGCACCACCCTTGAAAGAGACCTGAAAGAAATGCTGGGCGAAACCGATCTTCCGGATAAGCCTGTCCCTGTAAAAGGATACTTACTTTAGTGTATGCAAAAGAGTCCGCTTATCACCACCGCCCGCATGGAAGCCTTCAGCGACGGCGTCATTGCCATCCTCATCACCATCATGGTGTTTGACCTGAAGCTGAATGAGCTGCCCACGGAGTTGAATGTCTGGAAAGACCTGCAGCTGCTCCTGCCAAAATTTATTTCCTATGCCCTCAGCTTCCTGGTGATTGCCATCATGTGGATCAATCATCATCACCTGCTGCACCAGGTGAGCCATACCGATCATCAACAGCTCTGGTACAACATCCTGCTCCTGTTTTTCATGAGCCTGATTCCCTTCGCCACCAACTTCATCGGGTCCAACCCGCTGTTAGCGCAGTCAAGTCTTGTGTACGGACTGATATTCGCCGGCTGCTCCGTAAGCTTCTTTTTGCTCCGGCATCATGCCGCAACAAGCGGAAAAATGCCGGGTGCCGCCACAGCCGGAACAGCCACCGGCGGAGCGCGGAGAAAAAATTTTCTGAGCATCGGGCTGTACCTCGCAGGGGCAGGCCTCGCTTTTTCTTCCGTTTACCTGTCGTTTATCTGCTTTGTGCTGGTACCTGCCCTATACTTTTTTCCCCAGCGGATTCAAGCGCCAACACCAGCATCTCCGCAAGACGGACAATAAACAAAACAGGTATATTAATGCGCTCGATTATAGCCGGCCGGGTCGCTGTGCATTTGTACATTGCAGTCAGAATAACGCATGCATTTCCGTTAAACATAACACAACTTTCTTCTAAAAAAGACACCATGACTTTTTCCAACATCTTTGCCAACAACGAGCGTTGGATTGCCGAAAAACTGGCCGGTGATCCCGGGTACTTCGACAAACTCTCCAAAGGCCAGCAACCACAGTACCTCTACATCGGCTGCAGCGACAGCCGCGTAACGGCTGAAGACCTGATGGGTCTGCAACCCGGTGAGGTATTCATTCACCGCAACATCGCCAACCAGGTGATTGGCACCGATAACAACA
>CALMED010000026.1 GCA_937862815.1 uncultured Chitinophagaceae bacterium
GGGGACGGATGCTCCTGAAGTGACTGGTCTGCAGCGAAATGTCTTGAATGAATCAAGGACTGAGGGATTGAATGACTGAAGGATTGAAGGGGGACGGATGCTCCTGGAGTGACCGGTCCCCAGCGAAATGTCTTGAATGAATCCCTGGGGTCTCCTGAAAGTGACCCCGGGGGACCACCGCCAGAACCCTTCGCGCCGTTGTATTTTTGGCCGCTTTGTGTGAAATAACCGTTACGAACCCGTAACTCATACCCCGTAACAAACACCCTTACACCTTTCCCCCGCCCGTTTTACCTTTGCGCCCTATGTCGCCCCAGCACCTCACCCCGCAACAGGCCCTGCAGAAAATAAAACATTTCTGCGCTTACCAGGAACGCTGCCACAGCGAAGTGAAGGAAAAGCTCTACGGTTACGGACTACATAAAGCAGAAGTGGAAGACATCATCAGCAAACTGATCGAAGAGGATTACCTCAACGAAGAACGCTTCGCCGTCCAGTTTGCCGGCGGACACTTCCGCCTCAAAAAATGGGGACGGGTGAAGATCCGCCACGAACTCAAACAACGGCAGGTGAGCGAGTACTGCATACGCAAAGGCCTGCGGGAAATACCCGGTGAAGACTACGAACACACCCTCCGCCGCCTGGCCGAAGAAAAACTGGCCGGACTACGCCGCGAAAAAAATCACCTGGTCAAAAAACGCAAACTGCACGACTACCTGCTCCGCAAAGGCTACGAAGCGGAGCTCATCCGGGAGGTGGTGCAACGCCTGCAAAACGAAGCGGACGCATGAAGCAGCACCCCACCTACCCGTTACTTTTTTCCCTGCATGCAATGATTGTACTGCTGCTGCTAACGGTATTGAACAACCGAACAGAAGCCCAGCAGGCGAACCGTCCCTTTCTGCGGGAGCTGAGTTTTGTAACCGACAACGACAATTACGACCTGGGGTTTACCGACCGCTACTACACCAACGGCTTCTTCCTGCGCCTGCACTGGGTGCACGACAGCGCCGGTGCTTCCGCCACCGTACGGCGGATCCGCCGGGCCGAACTGGCGCATAAGACCTACAACCCGGTGCTCAACCGCACCACCCGCTTTGCGGTGTTACGGGAAATGGACCGCCCCTATGCCGGCTGGCTCTATGCCTCACGCGGGGAAACCCGCATCTATCCCCGCCACTCTGTACTGCAGCTCGATGCCTCGCTGGGCGTGATGGGACCTGCGGCCGGCGGGCGGGAAGTGCAGAACAGCTGGCACAACGTCTTTGGCTTGCCGGAGGCGCTGGCCTGGGACCAGCAGGTGCGCAACAGCATCGACCTCAGCCTCCGCGCCGCTTATTACCAGGCCGTGGTGAGCGATCCGTCGGAATTCACCTCCATCCACCTGTTCTCCCGCGTCACCGCCGGCACCATCCTCAACAACGCGGCCATTGGCCTGCTGTACAAGACCGGCTTTATCCGCTCCGAAGCTACCAGCGGCTACTGGAGCGCCCAGTTGGGACAGGTACAGACCCGTCCGCTGGAATGGATGTTTTATTTCGAACCCACGCTGGAGTACCAGCTCTACAACGCCACGGTGCAGGGCAGCCTGCTGCGGCCCGACAAAGGACCCTTCACCACCGGCATCCGGCCCTGGGTGGTGCAAACGGCACTGGGAGTGCTGGCCACCGGCAACCGGCTGGGGCTGCGGGTAGGCTACACCCTCCGCGGCCGGGAAGGCGAACAGATGAAAAAAGGCGAACACTGGGGCACCCTCGGGCTCAGTTACCGGTTTCAGTAAAACTTGCGAACTTTAACCCATGTCCGATCTCCGCGTTACACTGGTACAAACCCGGCTCGAATGGGAAGACCCCGCCGCCAACCAGGCCCTGCTGCAGGAAAAGATCCGCCGTGCCGGCCCCACCCAGGTGGTGGTGCTGCCCGAAATGTGCACCACCGGCTTCAGCATGCGGCCCGACGTGCTGGCCGAACCCATGGACGGCCCCTCGGTACAATGGCTGCGGAACCTCGCCGCCGAACAGCGGGTGATCGTTACCGGTAGTTTCATGATCCGCGAGGAAGACCGCTTTTTCAACCGCCTGCTGTGGATGCTGCCCAACGGGCAGTACGGACAGTACGACAAACGGCACCTCTTTGCCCATGCCGGCGAACACCGGCACTACACCCCCGGCCACAAACGCCTCATCGCCTCGGTGAACGGCTGGCGCCTTCACCTGCAGATCTGCTACGACCTGCGGTTTCCCGTGTGGGCCCGGCAGACGCCCGGGGAGGAACCCGAATACGATGTGCTGGTGTACGTGGCCAACTGGCCCGAACGGCGGGTGCAGGCCTGGCGCTCCCTGCTCATCGCCCGCGCCATCGAAAACCAGTGCTATGCCATTGGGGTGAACCGCGTGGGCAACGACGGCAACGGCGTGTACCACAGTGGCAACAGCCTGGTGGTGGACCCGCTGGGGGAAGTGCTCTATGAAAAAGAACACGAAGAAGACCTGCACACGGTTTCCCTCTCGCGGGAACGCCTGCAATCCGTGCGCAGCCAGCTGCCCTTTCTGAAAGACGGGGATGGGTTCAGTATTGTGCCGTAATGCCGGCATGTATGAAAAAAATCTGGTCGTTGCCTGTACAATTACAGATTATTCGGGGTCAGAAGTTGAATTTAACTGCAACCTGCAGGTTCCGTCCAATCAGCGGAATGCTTGTTTGGGAAACTTCGAATGCCGAACCCGTCAATAACAAGTAACTTTTCTGGTTCAGCAGATTTTCTCCTTTAAAGGTAATATCGTGCTTCCATTTTCCGGGTCGCCAGGTTGCAACAACGTCGGCAAACACCAGTGTAAGCGGTTGGGCAACAGCGGGACGGAAATGGAAATACTGACAGCTGGCTGCAATTGATGCACGGGCAGAAACGCGATAACGGTTGAAAAATTCAGCCCTGTACCGCAGCAGGGAGCGCCCGAAACCGGCATCATTTTTAATGAAACTGAGGGTTTGAAAACGAGTGGCCCACAGGCTTGTACGTACGAAATGATGATTTCCGTACTCCGTTTCAAAACTGGCGCTCAGCGACGAAAAAAGAAATGCTGTTTTGATTGTACGTGCATCCTGATTGATTTGCAGAAATTCATTGATACTGGAACTTGCCGAAAAGTCGAGCTTCCTTTTTTGCACAGCGAAAAATACTGTTTTATACAACGTGACGTTATAGAGATTGGTAGGTTGCTTTACCAGGCTCAGGGTGTTCCAGGAAAGAAGCCCGTTGTAAGAAGGCATAAATAATTCTGATACAAGTCGCTGACGGAAATAAAATTGCAGGCCGGATGTGCGCATCAGACTTTCGGAATAACCCAGGTTGAGAATCATCAAATATTCCGGTATGGCCATCAGGGGCAACCTGCTTTCCTGAAACTGTAACGGCGATACTGCCCGACGGAATTGTACCTGGCTGGTTAGCGGCAGCGGTTGCAGATCGGCTTGCAGATGAGAAGACAAGGAAAATACCCGGTTCAATTTCCGGAAAACCAGAGCTTTCCCTCGTACAAGAGGCATGAGTTGCCGCCGGACTTCCCATTCACGGCGGGACATAGCGCTGAGCCCCAGCTCCCCGTTCATGTTGAAGCGAAACCGTGAAGATCGCTCGTATTTCACCTCCGAACCATAGCCAATTTCAACCCCTTCCAACCAGGATTGACCGGATAGCGCTTCAATTTTTTGCTGCGCAGGTTGTTGCTCCGTGCCCAGTTCAAACCTGTGGTTAACCATCAGTGATTGATGCCGTAAAAAATAATGGCCGGAGCGAATGTGATGTCCTCTTTTTCTGAACGATTCCCATTTCAATTCCTGCCGCAGCCACAAGGCCTGTTGGTTAAGTTGAGCCTGTTGAAAACCAGGCGGACTGCTCAATAAAAGCGGGTATTGTGAATTTTGTGCCTCCTGCCGGGGAGTAAACAGTTCCCGGTGGAATGTATAGGCCAGTGTGCGTGCTTTCTGCCCGTTGAGGCGGTGTGTAAAGAGCAAACTTCCCTGCCACACGGATGTATGCCCTGAAAATAAGGACGGGATGGATTCTGATATAGTACCCTGTTCGATGATTCGCGTATGCTCCTGGTTGTGTACGCGCTGGAGATAAGAAACATTTCCTTTGAACTGACGGTTGGAGCCTGGATTAAATTCAACTTCCTGGTTGATTCTCCACTGTGTTTGCTTTGATAAAAATGCCTGCTCCTCGCGACGTCGCACAATACGGGTACTGTCAACCAGCAACTGAGCTGAAACAACGGCTTGGTGTAAACGGTCTGTGGAAAATTCCGCTTCGGTTTTTATTTTCCAGTGGGTAGCAATGGTGTGTTGGAGGGTCAGCTGGTTGCTCGCCATCCGGTTGAGGATGTAGCGGTTCCCGGAAAAATTATTGATTTTATGTATACCCTGTGGTTGCAGTACGGGTAGCTGTCGTTGTTCTTCTGCCTCCCCTTTTTCCTGCAGGGTCTCAGACAGACTGCCCATGTTATGGTTGTGCCCGGCAAGGCCGAGTTTTGTTTTTTTCCGGAGTGCAAACAAAGTTGGGTTAACTGCATAACGGGGATTGGTGGTTAACCGCGCCTCCAGATCCCCGAATAAAGCCGCTGCCTCCCGGTGTACTTTCAGGTTTACAACGGTCTCATTCTGCAAACTTAACCCCTTCAGCAGCCTGTTTTTTGGATTGTTCTCAATGGCTTCCACCTGCTGCAGCATGTGCACCGGAAAGCTTTCGAGTAAAAAGCGCACCCGGTCGGCGAACAATGTTTCTCCTTCAATCAGGATTTTCGCAACGGGCTTACCCCTGAACCGGAGATCGCCCTCGTCGCTCAGCTGAAACCCCGGCAGCTTACGGATGATGTCCCGTAGCTTCTGTTCTTCACCGGTCCGGAAAGAGTCCACAGCAAAGAACGTGGTATCACCCCGTTTCCATACAGATGGTTGTATCACCACTTCTTTCAATTGGCGGGGTAGTGGCGCCAGTGTAACAATAAATTCCGCCGAAGAGTTAGCGGCATCCGGTACCCATACACGGGTGAAAGGCTGGTGGTTGTGATGATGCACTGTTACTACAAGGGTGTCGCCGGTTTGCACCCAAGGAACCAGGCCGGCAAATACATGGGTATTGGAAAGCGACCGGAAAAAGAGCAGGGTACCCTGCCGTTTCACTTTCACCTGCGCTCCCGTAACGGGCTCGCCTGCCTCATTTACAATGCTGCCTGCCACACGGAACTGGGCCGGGGCATTACTGATCCCCAGCCAGCCGGAAAACAATAGCGTTATGATAAACGATAAACGGGGCATATCTGTTACGGCTGTTCGGGCCGTACGGCATACATCCGTCGCAATTCCCGCAAACGGGTCATGCTGGTTTCGTACGCCTTGCGGCTGAGCAGATTGGGTTTTACTTTCAACACCTCCGGAAACAGATCCTCATCGCGGAGTAGAACATGGGCCGCGTATTCGGTCAGGCGGAATTCGGTATACGGATAAAAAAGTGTGGCTTCCACCACCATCCCCGGTAACTCCATGAGATTGTACAGATTGTACCCCAATGGCACTTCATCGGTAAACCAGACCTCCCAAACAAGGTCGCCATGGTCATGCAACTGCGCCCGCTGGCAAAAAAAACGGCCGATTTGCCGGGTATCCGGCAGGATTGTCCAAACCTGGTCGCCCTTCCAGATGGGAAACCGGTTCACGATGTAAGAGCCGCCCCGGTTGATGCGCACCAGGTTAAAAAGCGAATCAATATCACGGAAATAGAGTGTCCCCCATGCATCTGCCGGTGCAGATGAACCAGACGCAAGAGCCGTCCCTTCTTCTGTCAACTCAAGGAGCTGGCGCCGTGATTCCGGCTTTTCATAATACAATATCTTCTCCCGCTTCCGGAGTAATACAGCTGTAGACAACTGTTCCTCCACCAGCACCACTTTCCCGTTTGACTGACGGTGATATGTCTTCTGCTTTTTCTCATAGCGGAGTGTAATTGTTTCCTGGCTTACAGCCGGATGAAGTGATAAGAAAATTAAGCAGGAAAAAACAAAAGATGCTTTCATATAAAAGATCAGTCAGCCTTACAACTGTTTAACTGGTTAGAAACTTACGGATTTTTTATACAAAAAACAAGTGAGGACACCTATCAGTTGTTGGGCGGACCCTCACAGGAATCCTGTATATCCGCTACTGCCTGATTAGCCTGTGAAAATGCAGTCGCAACAGCGAGATTATATGCATCCCTGCAATTACCTGCCTGGGCTGTATGCGTAACGGTAACAGAAAAAGGATTGCCGAAACAATCTATGCCGTAAGCCGTTGATTGGGCTGTAACAGTACAGGTTTGTTTAATGGTTAAATCATTGATTGCACCGGTTGTTTGAACCGGGGTACTGGAATATGCCGACAGCATCGCTATCAACATAAAAGGTGTTAAAAGAACTGGCTTCATAATGTTAGTTTATTGAATCAGGATGACTGATCTTTTTGTAAAAAAAGAAAAAAGGGTTGGGCTTTACAATTCCAATCTGGAATTAGTAGTTTTATGTTACAGCTAACATTATGTATTATCTCGAAAAGCTCCGCAAAGCCCGTGAGGCAAAAGGGTTATCGCAACAGGCACTTGCCAACCAACTGGGGATGGAACAAAGCGCTTACTCAAAAATAGAAACTGGTAAAAATCAGTTGAACGTATCCACTCTGCTCCACATTTGTGAAGTGCTGGACATTCCGGTGTCCGAAATCATCAATAATTATACACCGGGTAAAGATCCGTTTGCAGATTAATGTATAACCCCGCCCTTCATTAACTCCACCGCCTTGCTGAACTTGGGATCCACATTGCGCCGGATGGTTTCCGCCGTTGGTTTCACTTCCACATCGGGCAGTACGCCCCGCCCGTCGAAGGGATGCCGGCGGTTGATCACAATGCGGTACAACGGCAGGCGCAGCCGCAGACGGGTGTTGGGCAGGATCACATCGGGAATGAACACGCCATTGTTGCCGTAATACCCACCGCCGGTTTCTTCACCCACCAGGGTTACGTTGGACTGTCCTTTTACATTCGCCAGGAACAACGTGGTGGCCGAAAACGAATAGCCACCCGTAAGGATCCATACCTGTCCCCGGTAACCCAGGCGGTGCGGTTGGTAGGTGCGCCGGCAGAAATACCGGAACCCGTACAGGCTGTCGTTTATCTTCTTGCTCAGCACAGCCATGCCCAGGTTGGTGAAGAAGCGTTTGGTCACCGGTGCCGCGCTCTCAATACGCCTGCGGTGGGTTACGATGGAGTCGGTAAAGCGGAAGGGCTCCTGGCGGATGAGCCGGGTGAGGAGGAGCGACGACTGGATGAGTCCGCCCCCGTTGTTGCGCAGGTCCAGCACCAGGTTGGGCACGGGTTGCCGCTTCAGCTTCCGGAAGCGCTTGCGCAGGTAGCTGCGCCTGAGGTCGCCTGTAAAAGTGTGCAGGCGCAGGGTGGCAAAGCGACCCAAGGAGTCGGCTTCAAAACTGCGGACCGAGCGGAGCTTCAGCTGGCGGGGTGTAAGCGGAGCGGTGGCCGGTACAGCAGGGCGACCCGTTGCCACCCCGCGGCCGGTATCGCTGCCGGGAAGGTAGGCACGGCGCTCCACTTCACGCTCCACACCGCGGGCATCCACAAAGCGGATGGTGTAGCTGCTGTCGCCCGGAAAACGGCTGTTATAAGCGCGTATGAAATTGTTGCTGAGGTTCTGGTAGCTGAAGGTGCGGGCATAGCCGTCGGTGGGGATGAGCCGGCTGAGGGTGTCAATGAGCGTGCGGGCACTTCGGTTGTTGATTGCCGTTACCTGGGTGCCGTTGCGCAGCAGCGAGTCGCGGCGGTAGAGGTTGCCGGTAACGGCCAGCAGGGAGTCGTTCAGCACTTTGAGCGAAAGCGGAAAACCGCTGAGCCGGCGGCCGGCCGTGGCGCGGTTGTACTGCCGCGAGTGACGCAGGCTGGTGTGACCGCAGCGCAGCACGCCCACGGTTTCGTTGAGCAGGTTGCGGAAGGCCGTCTCATCCATGGGCTGCCGGCACAGCTCACGGGCACGGGCAAAGCTGGCATCCACTTCATCGGGAGTGGCATACCAGTAAAGCGAGGGGTGGTTGTTGCGGAGGACGGTTTCCACCACCTGCAGATCTTCCTGTAACTGTTCGGGCTTGTAGTTGTGATCGGGGGTAAAAGCCATCCGGCCCGTGGATGCACAGGAGGCCAGCAGCAACAGCAGCGGCAGCAGGAACAGGTTGGGCAGGTGGCGCATGGTGGTTATTGGGGAAAAGCATTCCAGCCCTGGGCGGTGAGGGCATGACGGTTACCGCCGCGGGTGAGGAGGGTGGCGCCTTCGGCAGCCGGGGTGATGTAGCCGATGACGCTGATGCCCTCCACGTCTTTCACCTTGTCGTAATCGGACTGGGCAATGGTAAAGAGCAGCTCGTAATCTTCGCCGCCGCTGAGGGCGCAGGCCGTGGGATCGAGCTCCAGCTTGTAGGCAAACTCTTTGGCATCGTCGTGCACCGGGATCTTGTCTTCGTACAGCACCACGCCCACTTCACTCTGCTTGCAGATGTGCAGGATGTCGCTGCTGAGACCGTCGCTGATGTCCATCATGGCAGTGGGACGCAGCTGCACTTTCTCAAAAAACTCCGCCACATCTTTGCGGGCTTCGGGTTTGAGAAGCCGGCCCACGATGTAGTCGCGGCCTTCGAGGTCGGGTTGCACCCCCTTGGTTTCCAGAAAGATCTTCTTCTCCCTTTCAAGCAGCAGCAATCCCAGGTAGGAGCCACCGAGGTAGCCGCTCACACAAACGAGGTCGTTCACCTGCGCCGTACTGCGCTTCACGAATTGATCCGGGGCCACTTCGCCGAGGGCCGTCACCGAAATAATGAACCCTTTCTGCGAGGACGTGGTATCGCCGCCCACCAGGTCCACCCCGTAGGCCGCACAGGCTGCGTACACCCCTTCGTAAAATTCTTCCAGCGCTTCCACGCTGAAGCGGTTGCTGAAGGCCAGGCTGAGCACGATCTGCGTGGGGGTGGCGTTCATGGCATAGAGATCGCTGAGGTTCACCACCACGCTTTTATAGCCCAGGTGTTTGAGAGGCGTGTACATCAGGTCAAAGTGCACGCCCTCCACCAGCAGGTCGGTGGTCACCACCGTTTGCTTGCCAAAATGGTCGAGCACAGCCGCGTCATCGCCCACGCCCAGGACGGAGGAGGCGTTGTGGATTTCGATGTTTTTGGTGAGATGGTCGATGAGGCCAAATTCGCCCATGGTTGCTATTTCGGTTCGGGATTCAGACATGATTTATTGAGATTTCAGATTTCGGATTTGCGATTTCGGATTGCAAGCGCCGCTCCGTAATGGTTTGCCTGCTGTTGGTTTGTGC
>CALMED010000027.1 GCA_937862815.1 uncultured Chitinophagaceae bacterium
CGCAGCGAGTAATCCTTAATTGAAAAAAATCTTTAAAAAAGCATGACCGCCAAAAACCCGTTTTGAGCGCAATAAGCGAACCCATGAAAACAGCACACGAAGCGCAGCGAAGTGGGCGCAGGCATGGTTGCTGAAGCCCCCCTCCGGGATCACGAGCGCAGCGAGTAATCCTCTGCTGGCGCAAACACCCCGCTTGTGTCTTCTTCTATTCTTTGATAGCTTTTCATCGTAGCAACATCACCCTTCCTCAAGAAGCAGGGCTCGCATAACAAGAAATGGTTTATTGGTACAGTAGTAAGAGATATGTTTAAGGCAGGATAAACAAATTGAATGGTGTTTTTAAGAACAAATTGTGTCAGGCAAAAGCGGGACGCTTGCGCCAGGATCTCCAGCGTGCCGGGTAATGCCTGCATTATTGTTGAAGTGAACAGCGATAATCGTAGTGCCAGGTACTAAAAAAACAAAAAAGGCAACCCGCTACCTATGCTGGCTTAATGAACGCATCACGGGGACAAAACGATCATCCAAAAAAGGCTAAAACATTTCATCTATGAATCCGAAAGAACCGGCCCTGCTTACTTAACGCACTTTGACGTTAAGAACCGACACAACCGGCGTAACGTACACCCTTATTTGCACATTTGCACATTTACACATTTGCACATTTGCATTTATTACCCTGTTGGCTCCTGCGGCTTTTCTTCCACCGCCACGAGGTCGGTTAACTGCACGGTAATGGGAATGAGCCCCACCTGCACAACCGCCTTCTTTCCCCGTATCTCCCGCACCACCCCCACCTGGCGGTTCTTCAGCAGCTTCACCTGCATGCCGGCCGCAATGGAAGCGCCGGTTTCCAGGTATTTTTCCTGGAATTTTTTATCCTTTTTCTCGGCAACCTGCCGCTGCTTCTGCTGGAACAGCAAGGCCTGCATTTGCTTGATCACCTCGGCCTTATTATCGGTGCGCCGCCATTCCTGCACCAGGGCCTTCAGCTTGCGGTCCATGTCTTTGAGATAGGTAATCCGCTCTTCTGTAACCCGGTTTTGCTGCCGCAGCAATTCAACCTGTTGCCGGTGTTTCTCCCGGTTCAACACCTGCTCCGTTTCTTTCTTCAACCGCTCATTTTCCTTCAACAGACGGTTCAGCTCTTTCGACTTCTGCTCCACTTCCCGCAAATCGTGTTCGGCTGTGTGCAACAGTTTATCGAGCCGGAAATGATCTTCGTCCACCAGCTTACGGGCCCGGTCAATCAGCGACTTGTGCAGACCAATCCGCTCTGCAATGGCGAACGTATAGGAACTGCCCGGTTTGCCCAGTATCAGCCGGTAGAGGGGTTGCAGGCTTGTTTCATCAAAACTCATCGCCCCGTTGACAATGCCCGGGGTATGATTGGCCATCACTTTCAGGTTGAGGTAATGGGTGGTTACAATGCCCAGCGCGTGCTTCTTCACCAGCTCCTGCAAGATCACTTCCGCAAAAGCCCCGCCCAGGTTGGGATCACTGCCGCTGCCCAGCTCATCAATGAAAAACAGGGTACGCCCGTTGGCGGTTTCCATGAAGTGCTTCATGTGCAGCAAGTGGCTGCTGTAGGTACTGAGATCATACTCGATGCTCTGGGTGTCGCCAATGTGAATCATCACCTGCCGGAACAAGCCCAACTCCGATTCGGGATGCACCGGCACCAGCAAACCGCTTTGCACCATCAGCTGGAGCAAACCCACCGTTTTGAGGGTCACGGTTTTGCCCCCGGCGTTCGGACCAGATATCACCAATATCCGTTGCTTTTCGTCCAGGGTAAGTGTCGTTGGAATGGTGGCCTTCCCCGCCTTGCGGTTGTACAACAGCAAAAGCGGGTGACGGGCGTCGCGGAGGCGTATCACCGCTTGTTCGCTCACCTGGGGCATGGTGGCTTCCATGTCGTGGCCCAGGCGGGCCTTGGCCCGGATAAAATCGTATTCACCCAAAATGCGGTGGTAGGTGGTGAGCAAAGAAGCATACACCGAGAGGTAACCGGTCAACTCCTTCAAAATCCGGTATACTTCCCGCCGCTCTTCCTGTTCCAGGCTGAAGACTTCATTATTCAGTTCAATGGTCTCTTCGGGCTCTACAAAAACCGTACGCCGCGAATCACTTTCGCCGTGGAGTATCCCCTTCACCTGTCGCTTCTGCTCGGCAAAAAGGGCTACCACGCGGCGGCCGTTGAGAAAAGACTCTTCAATATCGGCCACATAACCCTGCTTCTGCAAACGCCGCAGTACTTTTTCAAATTCGCGGCGCAGTTCATTGCGCTTCCGGAACAGGGACAGACGGATGGCAGCCAGCTCCGGGCTGGCCTCATCTTTCATTACCCCCGATTCATCCAGCACCTCATCGATCAGCTCCGCGATGGCTCTTTCGTAATACGTACCTTCAATTACCTGCACCAACGCTGGAAAAGCCAGCCGCCGGTCGGCATCAAACCAGCGGAACACCTGCCGGATCCCTTCTGCCAGCTTCCGCACCTGCACCAGTTCTTCCTCCGACAAAACCGCACCCGGAATGGCCAGCAGGCGCAACTCCCGGCTGAGGTTCAACACCGCATCGTTGGGAACTGCCTGTCCCTGCTGTTGCAGGAGCAGGCTCTCGTAACTCTGCTGCAAGTCCCGCAAAATGAAATCGCGCCTGGTATGGATGCGCAGCTGTTGCGCCTTCTCCCGGGCATACTCGGTGCGACAGTGTTGCAACAGCAACTCCTGCACCTTGTTAAACTCCAGCTGGATCACCGCCGATTCGGGGAAAACTTTCATATCACCTGCGCCGCTCCCGGCAACGGGCGCAAAGGTAACGCTTCTGCCTGTGGAAACGGCGCCGGCGAAAAGCTTCCACAAACGTTAAAGCCTGCTTAAAAACGAAGATTTACGTTTTGGCAACAGTTCCCGAACGGGTTTGCGACTACCTTTGAAAAGCTATTGTCGAGTGCAAACTGCATGTATATGTGGAC
Source organism: uncultured Chitinophagaceae bacterium (assembly GCA_937862815.1). GTDB lineage: Bacteria > Bacteroidota > Bacteroidia > Chitinophagales > Chitinophagaceae > Lacibacter. The sequence continues at coordinate 2,981 of CALMED010000027.1, forward strand.
AAAACTTTTTCTGAGTTTTTTGGTTATACCCGGAACGGTGCACTTTTTTTCCTGCACCAACGGGGAAAGTAAAAGCAGAACCATGAATCCAACTTCCACGCTCGCCGGATTCGCCGGCCAATCGTTTTCCGATATTACAACCGACACCGCCACCTTCGGCGCCGGTTGTTTCTGGTGCGTGGAAGCCGTATTTCAACAGGTGGAGGGGGTACTTAAAGTACGGAGCGGTTATTGCGGCGGACATGTGGTAAACCCCACCTACGAGGAAGTGTGCAGCAAAACCACCGGTCACGCCGAAGTGGTGCAACTGGTATTCGACCCCGGAATCGTAAGCTACGATGAGTTACTGGAAATTTTCTGGAAAACCCACGACCCCACCACCCTCAACCGGCAGGGCAACGACGTAGGTCCACAGTACCGGAGTGCCGTTTTCTACCACAACGAGGAACAGCGCCGGAAAGCAACGCACTACAAAAACGAACTGGACAAAAGCGGCGCCTTTAACAACCCCATTGTTACCACCATCGAAGCGTATATAAACTACAGCGAGGCGGAAAACTATCATCAGAACTATTACAACCTCAACAAAAACACCAACCCTTACTGCTACTACGTCATCAAGCCCAAACTTGAAAAATTTGAGCAGGTCTTCAAAAATAAAATGCGGAAAAAAGAATAAGCCGGAACGTTGCATTACCGCATCCGCGTGCGCCGCAGTTCCAGCAGGTTCATTGCATGGGGACGAAACCCTTCCACCCGGGGCTGCACCAGGTGAATAACCATATCATACCACAGGGGCACTACCACGGCATCTTCCAGCACCATCCGGTCCATGGCCTGGTACAGGCGGTACCGCAATGAATCATTGGGTTCCCGCGTACTGGCTTCATACAACACATCAAACCGCGGGTTGCGGTAACGGGTATAGTTGGGCGGTGAGGGGTTGCGGGAAAAAAAGACACTCAGGTAGTTCTCGGCATCGGGATAGTCGGCTATCCAGCTGGCACGGAAAAACAAGGCCTGGTTCCTGGCCGTTTGTGTAAGCAGCAGGCTCTTTTGCACCGTTTCCACTTCCACCGTCAAACCTATTTCCTGCAATTCCCGTGCGATGTAACTGCCCAGGTCGGCATAGATGGGAATGGTGAGTAGCTTGATGGGCGGAACCGGCCTGCCCGGTCCAAAGCCGGCTTTCCGCAGCAGGGCACGGGCTGTATCGGGCCGGTACGAATAGCCGGGCACCAGCAGGGAGTCGAAACTGGGCAGCCCGGCCGGCACAAAACCGCTTTCCGCCGCAGTACCAATGGAATTGCGGAGGTACAGCATCATCTTGCGCCGGTCGAAGCCGTAATTGATCGCCTGGCGCACCGCCTTGAGCCGCAGCGGGGATTGACGCACCAGCGGAAGAGTGCTGTCCCACAAAATGCCCAGGTATTCGATGTTGAGGTAAGGATGTTTGTTCAGGACAATCTTACCCTCCCAGCCCTTACGTAGCTGCCCGCTTTTATTCAGCACTTCATCCTTGAACGACGGATCAATATCGTTGATAAAATCCAGCCGCCCCTGCCGGAACTCCATGAACTCGGCGGCTTTACTGTCGAGAAAGGTCACTTTCACACCCCGCAGATACGGCAACTGTTCTCCCCTTGCATCGGTTTCAAAGTAGCGGTCGTTGCGTTTCAGCAGCAAAACCTGCCCTTCTTCCCAGCGAAAAAAACGGAAAGGACCAGTACCGCAGGGGTTGCTACGAAAAGCCTGACCGTGGTATTCCACCACTTCGCGGGGCACCACGGAACAGTACACGTTGCTGAGCACACCCAGCATCTGCACAAAGGGCCGGACGAGGCGGATGCGGAAAATGCTGTCATTCACCGCTTCAAATCCATTTTCGGGATCCACTCGGTTGATGAAGATCCAGGCACCCGGACTGGCCGTTTGCGGGCTCATGATGCGCTGAAAGCTGTACACCACATCCTGTGCCGCGAAACGGCGGCCCTTGCCCCCGGGAAAAGCCGGGTGATCATGAAACCATACATCTGTCCGCAGTAAAAAATCAATGGTCAGCCGGTCGTCGCTAATGGTCCACGATCGCGCCAGGGAAGGCACCACATGCAACAGGGTATCGGTTTCCACCAGGGTATTGTACAACTGGTGAACCGCCCAGATGTTCGACTGGTTGCGGGCAAAGGCCGGGTCAAGGGAACTGATACCACTGGATTCGTTGTAATGAAAATAATCCGCTTCCCGTTGTTCCGGTGCACTGCACCCCCCGCATACAAGTGACAATACCAGGCAAAAGCCGGCCATCCGCCGCACTACCTGCGGCCACCACGCAAAGAAAACATTGTTTGATTTAACGAAACGCATGCAGTTAATCCGCTAAATTTAGTGCTAAAATCATTCCCGTGAAGTTTCGCCGCATCATTGTCCTCTTCTTATTTTCCGCCGGCACGTTGCTGCAACTGTCTGCAACGGCGCAGCTCATGAAAAACCGGGACCAGTTCACCCGCCAGGATACCCTTCGTGGCACGCTGAGCCGGGAACGCAGCTGGTGGGATGTGGTGATGTACGACCTGCATGTGCAGCCCGATTTCAGCAACTTCACCCTCTCGGGCAGCAACACCATCCTGTTTAAAATTGTGCAGAACCCGGCGTCCGTGCTGCAGATTGACCTGCAGGACCCCTTGCAACTCGACAGCGCTTATCTGAACAACGTCCCGGTAACGTTCCACCGCGAGGGTAACGTGTGGTGGATCCAGCTTCCCCGGAACAAAATGCCACCTTCGCTGCCGCAGCACCAGTACCCCGGCAAAGGCCCCCTGCAGGAGCTGCGGTTGTATTACCACGGGGTGCCCCGGCCGGCCCTCACACCGCCCTGGGACGGCGGCGTGGTGTGGCGGAAAGACAAGCAAGGCAACCCGTGGATCGGGACGGCCTGCCAGGGACTGGGCGCCAGCATGTGGTGGCCCTGCAAGGATCACCAAAGCGATGAACCCGACAGCACCCGCATCCGCATCACGGTGCCGGATACCCTCTCCAACATCTCCAATGGGCGACTTGAGTCCGTCAGCCCAACGGCAAACGGCCTCCGCACCTGGACCTGGTTTGTGTCGCAACCCATCAACAGTTACAACATCACCATGAACGTGGGCAAATACGCTCACTTCCGGGACACCCTGATGGGCGAAAACGGCCAGCTCGACCTGGATTATTACGTAATGGAATACAACCTGGAAAAGGCAAAGCGGCAGTTTGAACAGGTGAAGCCGATGCTGCGGGCTTTTGAACACTGGATGGGCCCCTACCCCTTTTATACCGATGGTTACAAACTGGTAGAAACCTCCTACCTGGGCATGGAACACCAGAGCGCCATCGCTTACGGCAACGACTACACGAACGGGTACAAAGGCCACGACCTCAGCGGCACCGGCTGGGGCAACAAATGGGATTTCATCATCGTACACGAAAGCGGGCACGAATGGTTTGGCAACAGCATCACCACCCGTGATATTGCCGATATGTGGGTACACGAAGGATTCACCAACTATTCGGAAACCCTCTTTCTCGATTATCATTACGGCACGGCCGCAGGCAATGCCTATGTACAGGGACTGCGCAGCAACATCGAAAACGACCGGCCCATCATCGGCCCCTATAATGTAAACAAAGAAGGCAGTGGCGATATGTATTACAAGGGAGCCAACCTCCTCCACATGATCCGGCAGATAGCGGGCGACACGCTGTTCCGGCAACTGCTGCGGGATATGCAGGCACGCTACCGCCATAAAATTGTCACGTCCGCCGAAATTGAACAATTCATCAGCAGCAGAACGGGCTACGACCTGGGCCGGACCTTCGACCAATACCTGCGCAGCACGCAGATCCCCGTACTGGAGTACCAGCTTACCGGCGAACCGGGTAACCAGTTGCTGCAGTACCGTTGGACCAACTGCATAGAGGGCTTCAACATGCCGGTTCGTTTACCCGGCGATACCAGCCGTTACGGTCTCCTGCTGGCCACCACCAACTGGCAGCAACTGCGGGTGAACTTCCGGGATGAGGCGGAACTGGAATCGCGGCTCGACCGCAACTTTTATATCGGGTATCAGCGGCGAAAACAATAACTTAGCCCGCTTATGGGACAAATCAGGAAACAGGCCATCCTTTCCAGCGCTGTGATCTATACCGGCTTCCTGGTTGGTTTTGTCAACACCTGGTTCTTCATCCGCAGCGGCAACCAAACATTCACACCGGCTGAATACGGCCTCACCCGTCTCTTTTTCGATGTGGGACAGCTGATGTACGCCGTAGCTTCCTTTGGCGTCATCTCGGTATTGTACAAATTCTTCCCGTATTACAAAGACAACCTGCCCCGCAAAGACAACGACCTGTACACCTGGACGCTGTTGTTTCCGATGCTGGGCTTTGTACTGGTGCTGGCCGGTGGGCTCTTGTTTGAACCCCTCATCGTACGCAAATTCAGCGAACGCTCCGAACTCTTCGTGACCTACTACCACTGGGTATTTGTTTTCGGGCTGGGCATCCTGCTGTTCACCATCCTGGAAGGTTTCTCCTGGACCTTCCAGCGGCCGGTCTTTCCCAACTTCCTGCGGGAGACCGGGCTCCGGTTGCTGACGCTGCTGCTGATTGCGCTGTACCTCTTCAACCTCATCAGCTTCGACCGGTTCATCAAACTCTTTTCCTTCCAGTTCCTGGCCATTGCGGTTATCCTGGGAATCAGCCTGCGCCTGCAGGGCAACTGGCCCCTCACCCTGCGGGTTAGCCGGGTTACGCAGAAATTTAAATTCAAAATGACCACCCTCGCCGGGTATGTGTATGGCGGATCCATCATTCTGATCCTCTCGCAGGTGGCCGACAGCATCATCATTGCCAGTGTAAGCGAAAGGGGCATTCATGATGCAGGCGTTTTTAACCTGGCCACCTACATCGCCAACCTCATCCAGGTACCACAGCGCAGCATAGTGGCCGTTACCATTCCGTTGCTCTCCATCGCATGGAAGCAAAAAAACATAGCCGAAATCAGCCGCCTCTACCACCGCAGCTCCATCAACCTGTTGTTGCTGGGTCTTTTTATCTTCCTGGGTATCTGGCTCAACATTGCAGACGCCTTCCGCTTATTGAATATACAGGCGGAATACGAGGCGGGCATTCTTGTGGTATTCATCCTCGGCATCACCAAGCTGATTGATGCGGGCACGGGTGTAAACGGACAGATCATCGCCACTTCCATCCACTGGCGGTTTGAATTTCTCACCGGTGTGTTCCTGGTACTGCTTATTCTCCCCCTCAACTATTTTCTGGTGAAGGAGATGGGCATTACCGGCAGTGCCTGGGCCAACCTGCTCTCCTTTACGTTGTATAACCTTGTGCGCTATCTCTTTTTATGGAAACGGTACCACCTGCAACCTTTCAACCGCAACACACTGTACAGCCTGCTGTTGGCCGCGGTCTGCTACATGGCTTGCTACTATGGATTCCGGGGACTGGAAGGATGGTCAGGAATTTTCCTGCGCAGTTCGGTATTTGCCGGATTGTTTATCGCAGGTGTTTACCTCCTGCAGCTGACACCCGATGCCCGGCCCCTGGCCCATGCGTTGAAAGACCGGCTGGGTATACGCAGAAAAGATCAGTGATAGCGTTGCAGGTCGCTTAACGAAAAGCGGTTTTCATAGATCGCCTTCCCAACAATGGCGCCGCTGCAGCCAATGGCCTGCAGATCATCGAGGTCCTGCAGCGAACTCACCCCGCCGCTGGCAATGAAAAACAGTTCCGGAAAGGCTTCCCGTATTTTGCGGTACAAATCAAGGGCGGGCCCCTCCAGCCGGCCGTCCTTACCCACATCGGTGCAAAATACCTGCTGCACGCCAAGGGCGATCTGTTCTTCCAGAAAACGGAAAATTGAAATATCGGTAGTTTCCAGCCAGCCGCTAACGGCCATCTTTTCCTCCCGCACATCGGCACCCAGCAGAAAGCGCTCGGGGCCATAGTGGCGCAGCCACTGGTGAAATACTCCGGGCGCCTTTACGGCCATGCTGCCCACCGTGGCATAGGCCGCACCGGAGTTGAATACGATCCGCAGATCGTCGTCTTGCTTGATGCCGCCTCCGAAGTCAATGGTGAGCGAGGTCTTTGAGGCGATCGTTTCGAGTACATTCCAGTTCTTCACCGCACCGGCCTTTGCACCGTCCAGGTCCACCAGGTGCAGCCGCTGCAGACCGGCATCTTCAAACTGAAGGGCTACTTCCAGCGGGTTTTCATTGTAGATTTTCTTACGGCCGTAATCACCCTCGGTGAGGCGCACACATTTTCCTTCTATGATATCAATGGCGGGTATGATCTGCATATTACAAGGCTAAGAAATTATGAAGGATGCGGTCGCCGGTGGCGGCGCTCTTTTCGGCATGAAACTGCACGCCGTAAAAGTTATCTTTCTGTACGGCGCCGGCATAAGGCAGACTGTAATCGGTCACGGCAATACACCAGGGATTCATCTCGGCGTAATAACTGTGAACGTAGTACACATAACTGTGTTCTTCCACACCGGCAAACAAGGGCGACTGCAGCCCGTAAATATCGTTCCACCCCACCTGCGGCACTTTGAAACCACTGCCGGGTGCGGGCCGGAAGAGTTTCACCCGGGCCGGGATGATACCCAGGCAGTCCGTATCGCTTTCTTCGGAATGTTCAAACAACAACTGCATGCCCACACAAATACCCAGCACCGGTTGCCGCAGCTGAGGAATCAATACATCCAGACCTTTTTCGCGGAGACTGTCCATCGCACTCCGCGCCTCCCCCACACCGGGAAAAATGACTTTGTCGGCCTGCCGCAACGCCGTGGGATCATCGGTCACCTCGGCAGCAACACCCAGCCGCTCCAGGGCAAAGAGAACCGACTGAATATTTCCGGCGTTGTATTTTACTATTGCAAGATTCATCGTAACTTTCGTTTATCAACTACCAGCGACAATAGCTCATCCGGTAGAGTGCCAGTTTCCCAAACTGGAGGTGGCGGGTTCGAGTCCCGTTTGTCGCTCCACTTTTCCGGCAAGATACTTTTGCAGCAGCCTAGTTCGAACAGTTTTTTTCACCGCAGCAATTACCCGTTTTTAACCCAACACTCCTTGCAGGAACGAGGCCGTTGCTTTCCGTACATCTGCACTGCCTTCCAGGGCTTGTATAAACGCCGAGCCAATAATGGCGCCGTTGGCATGTGCACAGGCCGCATCGAAGGTAGTCCGGTCTTTTATACCAAAGCCTACCAGGATGGGATTCTTTAATTCCATGCTTTTTAACCGCTGCAGGTAAGATTCCACATCGCTCATCTTTTTATCACTTCCCGTGGTGGAAGAAGAAGAAACGGCATAGAGGAAGCCCGAGCTCAGGTGATCGAGCTGGCGGATGCGGGCTTCACTGGTTTCCGGCGTTACAAGAAAGATAAAGTCCAAACCGGACCGGCGGATGATGGCCCCGTATTCCGTTTCAAATTCATACTCGGGCAGATCGGGTAAGATCAACCCGTCCACTCCCGCCGCGGCCGCATCGGCACAGAACTGTTCAAAGCCGTATTGAAGCACAGGGTTCATGTAACCCATCAGTACCACCGGCAGGTGGATGTGCTGACGAAAGTGCCGCAGCTGATCAAACAATACCCGGATGGTCATCCCGTTGGCCAGCGCCGCAGCACTGCTTTGCTGGATCACCGTTCCATCGGCCAGCGGATCGCTGTAGGGCATGCCCAGTTCAATGAGATCGGCACCCTGCTCCTGCAGGGCCAGCATCACCGGGAGCGTACTATCCAGCTGCGGAAAGCCCGCTGTGCAATACACATTTAACACCCGGCGGGGCTTACGTTCAAACAGGGCTTGTATGCGGCTCATGGGTTGAAATTAAAGCTGTTTCGATTTTTCGGTACGTTTATTTACAGGTGCTGCATGTAAGTGCCGAGGTCTTTATCGCCCCGGCCACTGAGGCAGATCACCACCTGGTCGTCTCCACCAAATTTTTTCTGGTGCAGTACAGCAAAAGCGTGCGCCGTTTCCAGCGCCGGAATGATGCCCTCCAGCCGGCTCACGTCAAATGCAGCCTGCAGGGCTTCGTCGTCGGTTGCGCTGAGAAAGGTGCCCCTGCCACTGTGGAACAGGTGTGCGTGCAACGGACCGATACCCGGGTAATCGAGCCCGGCAGAAATGCTGTGCGGCTCCACTACCTGCCCGTCGGCCGTCTGCATCAACAGGCTCTTGCTGCCATGCAGGATGCCCGGCGTTCCCAACTGCGTGGTGGCAGCCGACAAGCCGCTTTGCACACCATGACCGGCCGCTTCCACCGCAATCAGCTGAACGGTGGGTTCATCCAGGAAATGATAGAACGCCCCGGCGGCATTGCTGCCTCCGCCTACACAGGCCATCACATGGGTGGGCAGTTCGCTGCCGGTCTTCTCCTTCAGCTGCCAGCGCATCTCCTCGCTGATGATGCTCTGGAAACGGGCTACCATATCGGGATAGGGATGCGGCCCCACCACCGAACCAATGATGTAATGGGTATCAAGCGGATGGTTGATCCAGTCGCGGATGGCCTCGTTGGTCGCATCCTTCAGCGTCTTGCTGCCCGATGTGGCCGGCACTACTTTCGCTCCCAGCATCTTCATGCGGGCCACATTGGGGGCCTGCCGTTCAATGTCTTTTTCGCCCATGTACACGATGCACTCCACTCCTTTGAGGGCACATACCGTAGCCGTGGCCACGCCGTGCTGGCCGGCGCCGGTTTCCGCGATGATCCGCTTCTTGCCCAGCCGTTCGGCCAGCAGGATCTGCCCCACGGTATTGTTGATCTTGTGCGCACCGGTGTGACAAAGATCTTCCCGCTTGAGCCAGATATTCGTATCAAACTGCTTGCTCAGGCGACGGGCATAAAACAAGGGTGTGGGCCGCCCTACGTAATCCTGCAGCAGGGAGCGAAACTCTTCCTGGAAGGAAGGCTCGTACATAATGCCGAGATAGCGTTCCTGCAGTTCCTCTACGTTCCGGTGCAGCATCTCGGGAATATACGCGCCGCCGAACCTGCCGTAGTAACCCTGCGGGCTGGGACGTTGATAGCTTGTTGTTTGCATATGTTGTAACGGTCGTTTAAGTCAGATTACGATTGTAAATCCGTGATGAATTGCCGCAGTAATTCCATGTCTTTTACCCCCGGTCTGGTTTCAAACTTGCTGTTCACATCGAGGGCAAAAAGATCTTTGGCTACGGGATTTTTAATGAATTCCCGGATGCCGGCCACATCGCCCGGCTCAATGCCCCCGCTGAGGAAAAAAGGTTTCCCGATGTTCAGTCCCTGCAGCAAGTGCCAGCTGAACTTTTTCCCGGTTCCCCCGTAGCCGGCGCCCATCGTATCGAACAGGTACATGTCGCAGGCATCGGTGTACTCCCGGATCTTCCACGGAATATTTTCATCCTCCCCGATCCGGAATGCCTTGATCGTCTGAATGTAACTGCTCACCTGTTCACAGAAACGCGGCGTTTCATCGCCGTGCAGCTGCACGAGGTCGAGACCAAACTGCTCAACCTGGTTCATGATTTCTTCGTAGGAAGCGTTCACAAAAACGCCCACTTTGTACACTTTCAGTTTGGCCCGCCGCACCATTTCACCCGTGAGGTGCCGCAGCACAAAGCGGGGCGACTTGTGATAAAAAATCAAACCGGCAAAAGCCACTCCCATCATGCCCAGCTGGTGTAGTTGCTGCAGATCGGTCATGCCGCAGACTTTCAGGCGCAACGGTCCCCGATCCCGGGCTCCTGCCGCCGGATCGTCCGTACCGGATGGTATAGCTGCCGTTTCAATCATGACTGTTGTTTCAGGTTGTTACCGGAAACCGTATGCAGCTGCCGCACAAATTCCGCAAAAGCTGCACCCGGATTGTATGTCTTCATAAAATGCTCACCCACCAGGAAACCCCGGAAGCCGTTCTCCCGGAACAAGCGGATGGTCTCCACGTTGCCGATGCCGCTCTCTGCAATTTTAATTTTGCTGTCGGGGATGGCACGTGCCATGCGCAGGCTGTGCTCCAGGTCCACGGCAAAGGTTTTGAGGTTCCGGTTGTTGATGCCCACCAGTTCCGTAGCATCGCAGATATGCCCCAGTTCTTCTTCGGCGTGAAGTTCCAGCAACACTTCCAAACCCAGCTCCTTTGCGTAACCCGCCAGGTCCTGCACCTCACCGGGCGTTAAACAGGCGGCGATGAGCAGCACCACATCGGCGCCCATGGACTTCGCTTCTTCCAGCTGGTATGGGTCAATGATAAAATCCTTGCGGAGGATGGGTACCTGGTTTATCCGCGCCCGTACGAGATCGGCTGTACTACCCCCGAAGAAGAGTTCATCGGTGAGTATGCTCAGCCCGGCGGCGCCGCTTTCGGCATAGGCACGGGTAACTTCCACCACATCGGCCGTTTCGTTAATACTGCCCTTGCTGGGAGAACGCCGCTTAAACTCGGCAATGATGCCGGTGCCGGTTTCATCGGGCAAACGTTGCCGCAACGAAAGGCGGGCACGCTCGTAGTGTTCCGATTGCCGCAGGAGGCTAACGGGAAGGGCTTTACTGCGCTGCTCCACCTCCACGCGTTTGGCCGCAATGATGGTTTCCAAAATGTTGAGACGGTTCAATTCAGTTGGTTGCACGGTTCAGTTCTAATAAGGTTTGTAATACGCGGTAGGCCTTGCCGCTGTCAAGGCTCTCCACCGCGGCCTGGTAGGCGTCATCATAACGGGTGAAGGTACCGGTACAATGGAGCCCCATGGCCGCATTGGAAAGCACCACGGCGTTCTGCGCCCAGGTGCCGGTGCCGGATAAAATGCTTTTAAAGATGGTTGCTGCCGCCTCTACCGAATCGCCACCCCGCAGATCTTCTTCGCTCACCCGGCGTTTACCGAGTTGCTCCGGTGTGTGCAACTGCTCGCCCCGGTTGGTGATGACTTTGGTGTCGTTGGTGAGCGAAATCTCATCGTATCCGTCGAGGCTGTGAATAATGGTGAATGCCTTGCCCGTCTGCTGAAGCAGGTAGTTATACAAGCGGGCCATCTCCAGGCTGTACACGCCCACCAGCTGGTAGGCCGGCTGCGCCGGGTTCACCATGGGACCAAGCATGTTGAAGAATGTGCGTACCCCCAGGTTCTTCCGGATGGGCGCCACGATCTTGAGAGCCGGGTGAAACAGCGGGGCGTGCATGAAGCAAATGCCCGCCTCGTCCACTTCACGTTGCAGCTTAGCCGGATCGTTGGAAAAACGGTATCCCAACTGTTCCATCACATTGCTGGCACCGCTGATGCTCGACGCGCCGTAATTGCCATGTTTGGCCACCTTTTGTCCCGCACCCGCCACAATGAAACAGGCCAGGGTGGAGATGTTGAAGGTATCCTTACCGTCGCCACCGGTACCCACAATATCGAGTACCGGCTGCCCGACCAGGTCCACCGGCACACAGAGTTCCAGGAGGGCATCACGGAAACCCTGCAGTTCGGCGATGGTAATGCTGCGCATCAGGTACACCGTCATAAAGGCGGTGATGGCATGCTCGTTCCAGGCACCGTTGCCGATGTCGAGCAGCACCTGGCGGGCCTGCTCCCGGGAGAGGGTCTTGTGTTCAAACAGATTCCGGAGAATTTCTTTCATGGTTCGTCGTTCAGTTCGTTATTCATTATACATTCAGCCAGTTCCGCAGCATGCGCTCTCCGTCGGGCGTAAGTACGCTTTCGGGATGAAACTGCACACCTTGCACATCGTAGGTAACGTGCTGAAGGCCCATGATCATGCCGCTTTCATCTTCGGCTGTCACTTCCAGCACGTCGGGTAATCCTTCCCGTTGCACCACCCAGGAGTGATAGCGCCCCACATCAATTGTACCGGGCAGGTTGGCCAGGACCGCATTGCTTTTCCGGCCGGCGGCTGGCAGGATCCGTACCGGCGTGGCCACCCCGTGATAAACCGATGTGAGGTTCACGAGCGTGCCGCCAAACACCTCCCCGATAGCCTGGTGCCCCAGGCAAACGCCCAGGATGGATTTGCGGGCGGCGTATTCCCGTATCAGGGGCAGCAGCTGCCCGGCTTCTTCCGGTATACCCGGGCCCGGCGATAAGATGATCTTATCAAAACGGTTCACTTCCTCCAGCGGCAGGCGGTCGTTGCGGTGCACTTCCACCTTACTGTGCGTGATCTTTTCCACCAGGTGCACCAGGTTGTACGTAAAACTGTCGTAGTTATCAAATACCAGGATCTTCATATTCGTTGCAGTGCCGGTTTATAACGGTAAGGGCTAACCGGGTTTAAATTGTTGTTGATTAAGCGATCTTTTGCGCCGCCGTGATGGCCTTTTTCAGGGCGCCGAGTTTGTGCTGTACCTCTTCCAGTTCACGCTGGGGCTGGCTGGCCGCCACAACCCCGGCCCCGGCCTGGTAGTACAGGGTGTTGTTGCGGCTCAGCATGGTGCGGATCATGATGGCGTGGTTGCAGCTGCCGTCGAATCCCATAAAGCCGATGGCCCCGCCGTAAAAACTGCGGGTGGTGGGTTCCGCCGCGTCTATCAGTTCCATGGCCCTGATCTTGGGCGCCCCGCTCAGCGTACCGGCCGGAAAGGTATTGGCCAGCAGATGAAAGGGGTTGCTGCCGGAACGCACACGTGCGGTTACTTCGCTAACGAGGTGAATCACATGGCTGTAATACTGCACCTGCCGGTAGTGCGCCACTTCCACTTCATCGCACACCCGGCTGAGATCGTTGCGGGCCAGGTCTACCAGCATCACATGCTCGGCGTTTTCTTTGGCATCCTGCAACAGGCGCTCTGCTTCGCGTTGGTCAACCTCGTCGTTACCCGTCCGCCGGAACGTACCGGCAATGGGATGCACCACCGCCTTGCCGTTGCGGATGATCAGTTGCGACTCAGGTGAAGAACCCATCAGCTTGTAATCGCCGTAATCAAAGAAAAAGAGGTAGGGCGAAGGGTTGATGTTGCGCAGGGCGCGGTACACGTTGAACTCATCACCGGTAAATGCCTGCTCAAAGCGGCGGCTCAGCACAATCTGAAAAACATCCCCCCGCAAGCAGCTGGCAATTCCTCTTTGTACCATATCGAGGTACAGGGCATCGGTGCAGTTGGAAGATTCTTCACCGCTAACCTGGAACGGAAAGACCGGTACGTCTTTGCTGCGGATGAGGCTTTCCAGCAGGTCGGCCTCACTTTCCACCCCTTCAAACTTATTTTCGCAGATGTACAATTCATCCTTATGGTGGTTGATGGCTATCACGTACTGGTACAGTCGGTAGCGCAACACCCCCACCCCCGGCACGGGCCGGTGCTGCAGGCGGATGTCTTCAAAATATTCCACTGCATCCCAGGTGGTGTACCCGTATAAACCCTGGGCAAAACGTGCTTCGGGGCAGGAGCCGGCGGCCGGCTCAAACCGCTGCATGAATTCCCACAGCAGCTCCGGCACCTGCCGTTTGTCGGTTACCGGCATGCGCTCGGGCTTACGGCCGGGGAGTTTGTATTCCAGGGTGGAACCGTCGAGCAGCTCCATGCCGGCCAGGGCATTCACGCAAATAAAACTCCAGCTGTTGTCGGCGGCATGGTGATCGGTACTTTCCAGCAGCAGGGTGTCGCGGAAACGGTCGCGTAGCCGCAGGTAAATACCCACCGGGGTGAACACATCGGCCAGCAGCAGTTGGCAGTGGGTATGCAGTTCAATCTTCTTCATACATCAGATCCTTGATGAGATTCCATTTTTTGTTATTTTCTTCCGGCTTACCCCGTGCGCAAGGCACGCAGGTGAAGCATAAAAAAAGCCCCGGATCGTTCCGGGGCCTGAATATCATTCATCGTGCAAAGCAATCGCATTACAGACCCCGTAGAGTTGTATGCCACCACCACTGCATGATTTGTTTGTTCGTTTTCATCGTGCTGCAAATATGTTGCATGCCCCGGGATTTTCAAAATTTATTTTCCACCGATGCAGGAAAACAAACGAATGTTTATCTTGAAGTTCAACAAAATCATAACAGGAACTTTCCGAACTTCACGTTTTAAAACAGATTGCTATGAAACAAATCGCATTACTGGCTCTCTCCGTTGTTACCCTTGCCTGCTTCGGAGCTTTTACCACTTTACAGCAAGACGAAGGCGATGCTATTGTGGGCGTATGGAAAAACGGGGAAGGTACCGGCATGGTCAAAATCACCCGCAACGGCGACAAATACCAGGGAAAAATCGTGTGGCTGAAAGAACCCAATGACCCGGAAACGGGCAAACCCAAACTCGATAAAAACCACCCCGACGAAAGCGTGCGCAATCGCCCGGTACTGGGCCTCACCAATACCTGGGGTTTTGAATACAAAGGAAAAAACGTGTGGGAGAGCGGAAAGATCTATGATCCCAAAAACGGCAATACCTACGACTGTACCATGAAGCTCAAAAATCCGAATACACTGGAAGTGCGGGGTTATATCGGTGTATCCCTCATAGGAAGAACCGATACCTGGACGCGCCAGGTGGCTAAATGATGCCCGGGAGCTGAATTTATCGTTCCGTCATTCAAGGATGTAAGAGGGTACACGTTTCATTTTACAAATGCCGCGTGTACCTTTTTCTTTATGGCCACCGGAATGATGCTGTTAAAAGCCCCTTGTATTACGGGCTTACAAAGTTCAGGCTTACATTGAAATAGAACGGGTTGCCCAGTTTGCCCTCGTACCAGCGTAAATTATCTTTCCGGGCATCGTATTCGTTCATGGCATCGAAGCGGTAGTTGTACCGGAGACCCGCCTGCAGGTTGAGCCAGAAGAATCCACTTAGTTTTTTGTCCCACATAATGCGGGGCTTCACTTCGCCGCGCTGTACAAACAATTCGCCGCGGACAGGTTCATAAGGAGCCGACATCCAGTACTGGTTGCCTTCCAGTTCAAAACCCAGCTGCAGGATGTTGGACGTGGAAATATTGTACCGCAAATGACCACGGGCGGGCAGTAACAACTCCATGCCCCAGCGGTCGTTGAACGTGCGGTTCCAGAACAGGACGGGCACATAAATCAACTGGCCGGCCCGGTAGGTGCGGGCAATACCCGTACCAACCATATTCTTTTCTGAAGTCTTCCATCCATAGATCGCGGTGGCCGAATAGGTCATGGCCTTGCTGTTGATGGCAGATAACTGTTCAAACGCACCATTCAGATCGGCGCTGGCCTGCAGGATCAGGAAATTCTTTTCATTGAGGGGCTTGAACACCGTGGTATTTATGCCGGCTGTATGCAGTCCGCTGGCTTCGAGTCGCTTGCCAAACGCATTGGTAGTAGCTCCATCGAGGCGGTAACCGCTGAACATATAATTCGCGCCCAACTGCCAGATGACTTTGTTGGTGGACACCACGGGAATGTTCACCTGGGCCCGCAGCCCCCCTACCCGGCGCATCCGGAGATCCTGCATGGCAGGCAACATTCCTCCCAGTGGTACATCCGGCATATCAAACCCACCGTGGTATTCGTACCCGATGCTCACAATGCGGTTGGGGGTTTGGTTCAGCACCTTCTGGGTGGCATAGCGTTTCACGCCCTGGGCGTCGCCAAACTGGCTGTAATCCATATCATCCACCCCGCTGGTATCGGTCACCTGGGCAATACCCGTAGCTGTGATGGTGCAAAAGAAAGCGGCAAACAAAAACGATTTCATATGTGTGATTAAGGGTTCAAAAATAAAGATAACCGCAACACGCAGAAGCCTGCCTCTTCCTACCCCGGTAACCATTGCACGGAGGCCGGCTTCTGCAGGGCGTACTTATGCAGCAGGTTGCGAACGGCATCGTATTCGGGGTATGGCGTCAGGCGTTCCCGCAGTTCGGCGCCCGATTGCACTTCCTGGTCACGCGGCAGGTATCCCATCCCATAAAACCGGCCCTGGTCCATAAGAATGCAGGCATCGGAATCATCAAACCACGACGGCTCCCGGATGGCGAAGCTGGGCAGGGAGCCGGTAGCTGCGTCCAGAGCCACCCGGAGCCGCCCGTTATAACTTTCGGGGGATTCCGCACCCTGGCAGGCGCTACTACAGTGTGGCGCAACACAGGATTCGTTTCCCGTCCGGTCAATAAAGCAACGCTTGTAACAAAGTGCGTGAGCATCTGCAAAACGACGCAGTGCCCCCCGTGCCTCGGTGGGGTTAAAGAAGAGCTGTACTGCCGGCAGGTGCCGCCGCTTGCGATCTACCGCCAGCCGCAGGTAGCCGCCGTTATCTTCATAGATGTACCACCCATAGGCGGCCTCCGGTTGTTTGGTGGCTTTGTTGTATTTGGGCCATAGGCGCTTGATTTCAACTGCCTCCAGCACCGAAGCCATGAGGCCGGTACCACAGACCCGGTAGGAAATACGGTGAATGTTGCGGATGAATTCCTGCCGCTGGCGGGTGGCGTTATTGGTGGAAAAATGACCCAGCACCCGTTGTTTGAGCCGCACCGCCTTCCCCACGTAAATCACCTTTCCTTTTGCGTCGTGAAAGTAATAAACCCCCGGGCCGACCGGCAGCCGCTCCACCTCCTCGCGGTTCACAAAAAGGGGCAGGTTGTGTTCGCCCGACTGGCGGGAAAGCAGGGTGTGGCGGATGTTGTTCACATCCTTGCTGCAGAGGAGTTCAAACAGCTGCACGGTAGCCTGGGCATCACCGGTGGCCCGGTGGCGGTGTTGCAGGGGGATGGAGAGATGCCGGCACAGGTTGCCAAGGCTGTAGGAGGGTAAGCCGGGCAGCAGTTTGCGGCTGTACCGCACTGTGCACAGCTTTTTGCAATTAAGCTGAAAACCATTTGCCTGCAGGTGATGCAACAGGAAGGAATAGTCGAAATTGACATTGTGCGCCACAAACACTTTGCCCTGCAAAAGCCCGTACAACCGCGGTGCCAGATCCTCAAAGCGAGGAGCCAGGGCCACCATTTCTTCGGTAATGCCGGTAAGGCGCTGAATAAAGTAGGGAATGGATTGCCCGGGATTAACCAGGGTTTCGAATCGGTCCACCACCCGCTGCCCGTCGTGGATGTACACGGCAATCTCGGTGATCCCGTTGCCGGCAGCATGCCCCCCGGTAGTTTCAATATCGGTGATCGCGTACAGCATTTTGCTAAAAAGTGAATAAAAATGGTACAATCCTTAGAATTTCACCTACTTTTTTTTGCAGTCCTGAATTTTTTGCTTTAAATTAGCGATTATACGAACGATCGTTCCTTCCACGTTCGTTACGTCCGATCCGATACCTCTTGATTACCGGTTCATTAATTCTGTAACTTAAAACTGGTAACACATGTCTACGAATCACTACCACATGAGTGAATCCACCAAGCAGGTCCTGATTGTGATCGCTTTCTTTACAACAGTTGCCCTGGTGACTTATTTCATCTTCAGCAGCTGATTGCCTATGGGTTGAACTCTACTTAAGTGGCTGCACACCGCTGCAGCGCATAATTTTTTTCTCTTTTCCAAAGCCCCCTGGCGGGGCTTTTTGCGTATACCCTTCCGAACGCTTTCCTCCTTTCCTTAACTTTGCCGACCTTTTTAACACAGTTACTGGCAATGGAACTCAGCAAAAACTTCAACCACGGCCCGGCCGAAGAAGCCTGGTACCGGCACTGGATCGCCCGTGGATATTTCACCAGCAAACCTGACGAACGGGAACCCTACGCCGTTGTGATTCCCCCTCCGAACGTTACGGGGGTACTGCACATGGGGCATTGCCTGAACAATACCATCCAGGACATCCTGGTGCGGCGGGCCCGCATGCAGGGGAAAAATGCCTGCTGGGTGCCGGGTACCGACCACGCTTCCATTGCCACCGAAGCCAAAGTGGTGCAGCAACTGCGGGAAAAGGGCCTTCAGAAAGCTGCCATGGGCCGCGAAGAGTTCCTGCAGCATGCCTGGGAATGGAAGGAAAAGTACGGCGGCATCATCCTGCAACAGCTGAAGAAGCTGGGATGCAGTCTCGACTGGGACCGCACCACCTTCACCATGGACCCCGACTACTATCAATCGGTCATCAACGTATTTGTTGACCTGTACAACAAGGGCTACATCTACCGCGGCAAACGCATGATCAACTGGGATGTAAAGGCCAAAACAGCGCTCAGCGATGAGGAGGTGATCCGCAAGCAAACCCAACAGAAACTCTACCATCTCCGGTACCGTCTCGATACCGGCCACAACAGCCCTGCTTTCATCACCATTGCCACCGTACGGCCCGAAACCATCATGGGCGATACCGCCATCTGTGTGCATCCGGACGATGAACGCTACCGGCACCTCCACGGCACATTTGCTTTTGTGCCACTGATCAACCGCCGCATCCCCATCATCACCGACGAATACGTGGCCATGGACTTCGGCACCGGCGCCCTGAAAGTGACCCCGGCGCACGACGTGAACGACTACCAGCTGGGACAAAAGCACCAGCTGGAGGTCATTGATATTTTCAACGACGACGGAACTATCAGCGAAGCCGCACAGATACTCGTGGGAGAAGAGCGTTTTGCCGCCCGCAAGAAAATCACGGGATTGCTGGAAGAAGCCGGCCACCTCTTGAAAACAGAAGACTACACCAGTGAAGTGGGCTACAGCGAACGGACCGATGTGGTGGTGGAGCCCCGCCTCAGCCTGCAGTGGTGGGTGGACATGAAAAAAATTGCCGGTCCGGCACTCGATGTAGTAGTGAACGACGAGATCCGCTTTTACCCCGCCAAATTCAAAAACCTGTACCGGCACTGGATGGAAAACATCAAAGACTGGTGCATCAGCCGGCAGTTGTGGTGGGGACACCGCATACCCGCCTGGTACGATGAAGATGGCACCGTGTATGTTGCTCCCAACCTGGACGCTATTCATGCACAGCATCCTGAAACAAAAAACCGGGTACTGCAGCAGGACGAAGACTGTCTCGATACCTGGTTCTCCTCCTGGCTCTGGCCCTTTGAAGTGTTTAAGGGATACAGCAACCCTGGCAACGCCGATGTACAGTACTATTATCCCACACAGACCCTTGTAACTGCGCCCGAGATCATTTTCTTCTGGGTGGCACGCATGATCATGGCCGGTATGGAATACCAGCATACCATCCCCTTCCGGGAAGTGTATTTCACGGGTATCGTTCGCGACAAGCAGGGACGCAAAATGAGCAAAAGCCTGGGCAACTCCCCTGACTTGCTGCAGTTGATTGACCAGTACGGCGCCGATGCCTGCCGTTTCGGTATCATGATTGCATCCCCGGCCGGAAACGATCTGCTCTGGGATGAAAGTACCAACGAGCAGGGACGTAATTTCAACAACAAAATCTGGAACGCACTCCGCCTCGTGAAGATGTGGGAAGCGAACGGTCTTGTGCCGGAAAGTACCGGTGTTGACAACAATGCCTTTGCGGCAGACTGGTTTGAGCAACGCCTCCGGGAAGCCCGAATGGAAATTGAGGAGCTCTTTAAGGAGTTCCGGTTGAGCGAAGCGCTTAAAACCATCTACTCCCTCATCTGGGACGATTTCTGCAGCTGGTACCTTGAATGGGTGAAACCCGCACCCGGCACCCAAATAGGCAGTACACTGTACAACAAAACAGTTGTCTTCTTTGAAGAACTGATGCAGCTCCTGCATCCCTTCATGCCCTTCATCACCGAAGAAGTGTATCATAGCCTGCAACAGCGGGAAGCGGGAGATGACCTCACCATCCGGCAACAACCGCCGGTGCAGGAGGCGGAGTCCCCCCTGCTGCAAACCGGAATCCTGCTCAAAGAAGTGATTACCGCCCTGCGGGATGTGCGGGTAAAAAACCAACTGAAGCAAAAAGATGCGGTTGAACTGTTCGTGGAATCAGCCGATCCGGGCAAATTTGAAGCGGTGGCATCCATCCTCTGCCGGCAGGTGAACGCAACATCCCTTCAGTACGTTAGCCAGCCGGTAGCCGGCTCACTCTCCACTGTTGTGCAGAAAGATAAGTTCTACATCAGCACCGGTATGGAAGTGGATACCACGCAGCAAAAAGAACAACTGCTGAAAGACCTGGATTACCTGAAAGGTTTTCTTGTATCCGTGGAGAAAAAACTCAGCAACGAGCGGTTTGTACAAAATGCGAAACCGGAGGTGGTGGAGCTGGAGCGGAGAAAAAAAGCCGACGCGGAAGCAAAAATCCAAGCGCTGGAAGAAAGCCTGCAATCACTTTGATGCCCCTTCGCTTGTTAAGGTTCCGGTAAACCGGCAATAGATACGCTGATTTTGCGTTAATTTGATTCCATGCGGCTTACAGCACATATCATCTGCCTGCTGATGCTGGTCCTGCTGGCCGGGTCCATGCCAGTGCAGGCACAGCAGAAACCGGCACCCAAACTCACCCCGCCGGTTCTGCAAAGTTTCTGGGGCTACACCAAAGGCGGTGAACTGCCGCTGGAGATGGTGTTGCAACTGGTTGATTCGAGTGTGTGGGTAATCAGCGACAAAAAAGAGCGCATGCGCATTTCGCGTTTCATCCTGCTCTACCGCAGCAAAGACCGGTACGAAGACGAAGAAACAGGCGCCATCCGCAGCCGGTTCAACTCCAGTTCCGTACAGGTGAACAACACAGCCTTGTTGCCGGAGCGCTGGCGCAAAACGCTCTACGAAAACATCAAGAAAGAAGACGAACTCTACATTTCCGACATCATCGTCCGCGACCGCAACAACGAATACCTGAAAGCGCCGGATATCAGGATCATTATCCGCTAAGGCAATTCCCTCAGAACAATTCCAGCGGCAGAATCACTTCAAACCGGTTGCCTCCCCGTTGCCCCGTCACCAGGTCGCGGTCGAGTAAACGACTGTACCGTACACCCAATGTGAACGGGAAATTATTCCAGAAACGCATATCGGTATACAGTTCCGCCCCGGCCGACCGGAACAGGTAAGTAATACCCGTGCGCAGGCTCCTGGACTGTGTATAATCGTAAAACAGGTTAGAGCGCACCCGCAACAGATACACCAGTTGTGCGAAGCCCGCATCGGGATAGAGCAGCGGCAGGTGATAGTTGGCGCTCAGCCGCCAGTTTCGCGGGAAGTTGATGACGTTGTAACCGCGTGCAAACGGGAAGCTGTTGCTGAAACGTCCGCCCCGTATGGTATCCCTGCTTTGCACCGATGCAAATAAAAGGAGATGATGATTACGAAATAACCCCGGCATGTACCAGCCGGCGTTGGCAAAAAACTGGTTGCCGGTTGGGCCGTCAAACGTTTGGCGGTACTGCACCCGGTACACCTGAGCCCAGTTGGGAAAGATCTGCTGGCGGGCCCGCTGGCTTTGCTGTATCCAGCGCAGGTTGAGGTTGTAATACCTGAAATCCTCGTTGGGGATCAGGTTCTTGGCTAACCCGGTAAATTGAAGCTGGTCGAAGTGCAACGAACCCTGCAATAAAAGATTCTTAAACGATGTACCATGGGTGAAATTGAAGGGCAGGCTAACCCCCACATTCACGTTTGATTGGTTCCAGGTAATGAGCGTATCGGGTGTAAGCCGGGCACTGCGGTGCCAGGTCTGAGAACCGCCCAGGCTCAGCACGGGGAACAAGCCGCCATACAACATTGTGGCACTGACCTGGTGCGATTGTTCGTTGCGGTTGTAGTTGTAACCGTATTGCGCCACCAGGGTATTAAGAATGTTCTCGCTGAAGAAATCAATGCCGTAATCGGGCTCTTCCAGGAAAGGACGCCAGCTGTGCAGGTTGAACAGGCGGAAAGCCGGGTTGTACCGGGTAAGCGGAGCAGTGGAAACCGGCACTTCCCGTAACAGGTTATCATATGCCTGCACTTTTCCGGCGGGTACATACAAGTCCGGCAACGCGGTGGGAGCTTCCACCTGTTGCAGGGAACCGGCCGCCAGGGTTCGGCGCTGCAGCAGGTAACCATCCGAACTCCAGCTGGTAAAGACCAGTTGGTGCCGGTTGGCATCAAACGCAGCCTGGTAGTTGCCATTGGGCAGCTCCGCTGCAAGGAACAGTTCGCCGGTTGATACCCGCATGAGGTACAGCACATCGGTGCCGTTACGCGGAGCGGTGAACAAAACCGAATCGCCCATTACCTGCACATAAGCCAGGGGACGGTTGGCAAACGGCAGGAGCACCGTTGACGCAGCCGTGCTGAGATCGGTTCGCAGGAGGGCCATTTCTCCTTTGTTGTTGCGCACCGCACTGATGACGCTGTTTCCGTCGCTGCTGAAGCGGGGATAGGTGAACAGCAGGCTGTCGGGGTTGGGTAACACCCGCACCGCCGCCCCATCGGTGGGAACCAGGTGGAGGGCCGACTGCATATCCGTGCCGCTGTGCACCGCCACCACCTGCGAACCGTCGGGCGACAGGTCGGGCATGAAGAGACGGGTGTTGCGGGTGAGTGTACGCACCACATCTGATTGCAGGTCCCAAATCCTTATCTCTGAAAAATCTTTCCAGCCCCAACGCGGATGCGGGCGGTATGCCGTATAAACAACAGTTCCGTTGCGATAGGAATAATATTGTTCCGATGTGATATCCTTTACCCGCAGCAGGGTTTCATTACCGGCCGTATCGATGCGGAACCAGGCCGGCACCTGTCGATATGCCGTTTTCAGCACCAGGAGGCTTCCCTGCGGCTCCACAAAGGGATATTGATAGAACTGCACATTGTTTTTCTGTGCGGCGGTGAGGGGAGCCGGCACCTGCCGGGCCGCACTGTCGGCCTGCATTTTCAAGCGGTACGAATCAAAGGTACTCTGCACAAACTGCTTATACGAAAGACCCGTATGCCGCCGCACTGCTCTCTGAAACGGGTAGATGAGCCCTTTTAAATCAAGCGCGTCGGACGTAATGCGGCTCCAGATCGTATCACCATATACCTGCCGTGCGTGTGTCACCAGCAGGTAGCCCAGGTCATAGTGACTGGGAACATAATGCCGCAGCGATCCGTTTCGGAGTTTTTGAAACGAGTAATTTCGTTTGTCCATCCAGAGCGACCGGTACCCATTATAAAAATGCGGCAACCGACCCCTTCCCTGCGGCGTACTCACCGTTTCCTGCCACACTGCATCGCCTTCCCAAAACCAGTCGGGCACCGCGGCCCCCATGGCCACTGCCTGCCCTTCCTGCCCCAGGAAAATGCCCATGAGACGCTGAAAGCCGCGGTTGAAGTTGGAAAACTGTTCTATGTGCCGGAACTCATGCACAGTAAGAGTATGGTGCCAGGGCAGGGAAGTGAGCTCGAGGTTGGTGAGATCGGGCATCATAAAAAACTCACTACGGCGGGGAGCAAGCCCCACGTAAGCATTGGAGAGCGTGGTCTGGTTTTGCAGCACCACATCATATTTCATCAACTTACGCCCGAGCGATGCGGGCGACTGCCGCGCCAGCAGGTGGGTAAGGCCGGCTACCTCCCGCGCCTGCGGTTCGAGTTCTTTGGGAAAAATTATCCGCACTGTGTCGGAGTTCAGCTGGTAGAACTTCAGACGTGCAGGATTACCGCCAAACACCTGGGCCTGCAGTTGCTGCCCAAGGCCGGAGAAAAACAAAAGAAGAGTGAGCAATCGCATAACGGTAAACTATTATCCGGTAGCAAATTACGATGAACAATTATCTTTAGCGAAAGTTTGCCGCATGCTGCTCCTGGCTCTTTCCATCGCACCCGGCATTGCCATCAGCCTGTACATCCTGCTGATGGACCGGTTCAACCGCGAACCGGCCCGTTATTTACTGGCCTGTTTTTTCCTGGGTTGCCTCAGCATCCTGCCGGCTGT
This sequence comes from uncultured Chitinophagaceae bacterium, assembly GCA_937862815.1. Classification (GTDB taxonomy): domain Bacteria; phylum Bacteroidota; class Bacteroidia; order Chitinophagales; family Chitinophagaceae; genus Lacibacter. Next base: position 26,778 of record CALMED010000027.1, read on the forward strand.
GATTGTACAATTATCCACAACACGGCCGCTGGAGCAATGGATGGGCACGGGCGTCGCTTATACGGCGGTATTCGCTTACATCATTGTAGGACTGAGTGAAGAGCTGAGCAAGTTTGTTGTGCTGCGGTACTATGCATTTCCGAAGAAAGCATTCGACGAACCGCTCGATGGCATTGTGTACAGCGTGATGGTGGGCATGGGCTTTGCCACCCTGGAAAACATCGGGTACGTGATGCAACACGGACTGGGCACGGCCATCCTGCGCATGTTCCTGAGCGTACCGGCGCACGGCACGTTTGCAGTACTCATGGGTTATTTCGCCGGCAAGGCGAAGTTTGAACCGCACCGCAGCCGCGAGCTGCTCTTCAAGGGTGTTTTCTGGGCCACTTTCTTTCATGGCACATACGATTTCCTGTTGTTTCTGCAGGGAAATCATTTCGTTAACACAGCCGTGGGCGACGGCATGCTGTTCCTGGGAGCCGTAGCCTCTTTCATCGTTGCGCTGATCCTGTCGCGGAAAGCCATTGCAGCGCATGCTGCCCTCTCCAAACAATTGTTCCGCTGATGCCGGCCAACCTGTACATAGCCTCTGCAGGCCCGGAACAGATACCGCTGATCCAGGAACTCACGTTGCGGGTATGGCCACAGACCTATGCCTCCATCTTATCGGATGAACAAATCGCCTATATGCTGGACCAGATGTACAGCACCCAGGCGTTGTTGCGCCAGATGGAGGAGGGAGACGTATTCTGTATCGCCTGGCAGGCATCAACACCGTTGGGTTTTGCTTCCTTTGGCCTTACCGATGAGGCAGGTACCTGGCAATTGCACAAATTGTATGTACGAACAGATGCCCAGCAAACCGGTGCCGGCAAAGCCTTATTGTGGCATGTATGCGACAGCGTTAAAACGCAGGGCGCAACAAGCCTTATCCTGCAGGTGAACCGGCAGAATGAGCGGGCAGTTTTATTTTACGAACGCATGGGTTTTCACAAGCAAAGGGCAGCCGACTTCGACATCGGCAACAACTTCAGAATGGAAGATTATGTGATGGAACTCGTTTTCTGATTCATGGGTAAACGGTATGCTACTAACGGCATTTTACACGCTGTCCGTCCACAGTTTCCACATCATTGTTAACAACTTTTTCTTTCTGCATTGGGGAGAAAATCGCAATTTAACCCGGTATTTGCAGTTCGATCAGTACCAGTATGGAAGAAACAAGGGAAATACATGCGCTCCTGCACCTGATAGACGATCCGGATCACGAAGTATTTGATACCGTGCGTTCGCGGATCATCGCGTTCGGGAAGCAGATCATCCCCAACCTGGAGCATCTCTGGGAAAATACGCCCGACAGCGCAACGCAGGAACGCATTGAAATGCTTATTCACCGGCTGCACCTGGAAGATCTGCAGCGGGATCTGCTCGACTGGGTGCGGTACCAGGAACAGGACCTGCTGTCCGGTGTATTGCTGGTGAGCCGGTACCAGTATCCCGAGCTGAACCTGGATCCTGCCCGGCGGGAACTGGAAAAAATCAGGCGAAGCATCTGGCTGGAACTGAACCCCTTCCTCACCATTCTTGAGCAGGTTAATGTACTGTCGAACATCCTTTTCAATTACCACCACATCAAAGGCAGTGAAGTCAACTACAGCCGGCCCGATGAATTCCTGTTACCAAAGCTGCTCGAAACAAAGAAAGGGAATGCTATCAGCAACGGACTCCTCTTGCTGATTATGGCAAGGATGCTCGATATCAACCTGGATGCGATTGGCATCCCCCGGCAGTTTATTCTCGCCTGTTTTCAAGATCAGCCGGCCGACGGCCCGGTTTCAGGCGATCCGGCTGAAGCGATCAGCTTTTTCCTGGATGGAGCATCCGGGCAATTGTATTCGCACCAGGATGTGGAAGTCTATTTCAAACGGATCGGGGCACGCCCCTCCCCTTCTTTTTTCCGGCGGCTCACCAACAAAGAAATCATCCGGCTCCTGCTGCGGGAGTTTTCAAAATGTTTCGGTGCGGAATCGCAACGCTACAAGCAGGAAGAACTCAACAGCCTGGAAGAACTGCTGGACACAGCTTCATAGCCCCTGCGGTTAATTGCGTGAAATCCACAAAATTATTGTCAGACAAAATCTTCCCCTCTGATAAGAAGAAGACAGGACAGCTGCAGAGCCGGCCACCCGGCTGTCAACGCAGGTGCTCACCCGTAAAGGACAAGGGAAGCAGCATGGCTGCATCCGGAATAACGATCACTTCTCCGTGCATACCGCCCAGGATCAGCCGGAAGGCAGAATGGGTATGATCGCGGAATTCCTGCAAGGCCTGGCGGCAAATGCCACAGGGCGTGATGGGTCGGTTGCTTTCCCCGTTCAGATTGTTGTAACTGATGGCCATACTCTCCATCGGTTCGCCCGGATAGAGCGAAGCGATAGCTGCCAACACAACTCTTTCTGCACACAAACCAGCCGGGAAGGAAGCGTTTTCCTGATTACTTCCAGTCACAATCTCCCCGTTGCGAAGCCGGGCCACAGCGCCTACCTGGAAACGGGAATACGGCGCATATGCTTTTTGGGTGGCTTCACGGGCCTGGTCAAGTAACCATTTATCATCTTCCGGGAGTTCGTTGATGGACTCATACAGTTCGTACGAAAATTGACTTTCCTGCTTAATCATAAACTTCATTTTTTGCGGTGTTAAGCCGCAGTTTTCGATGCATTTATCACGGTACCTGTTATCGTACAGACAAAAAATCCCCCGACACTCGGGGGACCCATCCAGTAGCAAGTTATGAAATATCAGATGTTTCGTGAAAAATTATTCACGGTTCTGCCTGAAACAACCTGCCAGTAGCACATGCGGTTGCGTTACCGGATGATCCGGAAGAGACGGTTCCAGCGGGGACCATTTTCCCAGCTGAAAAAGATCATCCAGGCCTTACCGACTATGTGATCTTCGGGTACAAATCCCCAGTAGCGGCTGTCGAGTGAGTTGTGCCGGTTATCGCCCATCAGCCAGTAGTAATTCTGGCGGAAGGTATAAGAGGTGGCCGGAGAGCCATTAATAAAAAATGCGCCGTCGCGGTACTCTAAACTGTTTCCTTCATAGGTACGGATTACCCGCTCGTAACGGCTGTATATCTCGGGAGTCAGCGTGATGGTACCGCCTTTTGCCGGGATGTACAGGGGGCCGTAATTATCAATCGTCCATTTACAGTTGACCGAATCATTTGGAAAGATATCCGCTCCGCCCACATAACGGTTGTCACGCGGATATTGATAATTCACAGGGGTGAGCGACTGCACAAAGGGCAAGCGGCCGATGGTAGCCACCTGGTCCCGGGTGAGGAATATCTCATACAGCTGCTCGCCGACCTTTCTAACTTCACCGGCAGTTTCGCGGATGCCATAGTTTTCCAGCAGCAGGTCGTAATCCAGTTCCTGCCCCTTTGTTTCAAGCAGGTAATTGGTTTCCGCACCCGGCGGTATGTCATTCATCTTTCCGTTGATAAAGACCACCCCGTTGCGGATTTCCATGGTATCGCCAGCAATGGCCACACAGCGTTTGATAAAGTTCTCGCGCTTATCCACCGGGCGGGTGATAATAATGTCACCAAAGGTTTCCCACACCCGCTGGCGGTTGCCATTGGCCTGGCGCAGCACTTCATAATAGGTCACTTTGGAACCGTAGTTGTCTTCGTCGTTGATCACCGTGTCGCCCACCGGCAGGTTAAACACCACCACGTCGTTGCGCTTCACCGGCGAAGCGCCGATGCGGCGGTAGGGCCATTGAATCCATTCGAGATAGGATTTCCCTTTCACCACCGGCATCGTATGATGTACAAAGGGAAACGAAAGAGGTGTGGTGGGAATTCGGGGACCATAACTCAGCTTGCTCACAAACAGGAAATCGTTTACCAGGAGGGAACGTTCCATGGAAGGTGTGGGGATGGTGTAAGCCTCAAACACAAAGGTGCGGATGATGGTGGCCGCCACCACGGCAAAAACCGCTGCATCCACCCACTCCCGGGCCGCCGATTTTTTGTAATGCCGCAGTGCTTCCTGTCCCACCCACCGGCTGTCTTTGGCAAAGCCAAGGTAAGGCAAATAAGCAAAAGGAAGGAAGACCGCCGCTGCATGCTCAGCCAGGGAGAAACGTCCGAAATGTTTGATAAAGTCAATGGTCAGCGAAATGGTGATAAACTGCCCCACTACCGGAACCAGCTGCACCCAGAACCACCATGTACGCATCTGCATAACACGCACCATCTCCCAGGTGTTGTAAAAGGGAACGAGGGCTTTCCAGGGAGTGATGCCGGCTTTACGGAACAGACCGTATAAACCGATGTGGAATCCTATGGTACCCAGCACGAAGATGATCCAACCCATGTGTGGCTTGTTTTAAAAGCAGACAAAAATAAGGGTTTCACTACGTAAGCCTGTGAGGGCCTCAAAAATATTCGGCATCATTTAACAAGCCTGCAAAACCGTTCCCGCTGTTTCGTAAAGAGCCCGGGGCTTTGTATCTTGCAGCCAGGTGAAACGGCCGTATGGATTACTTTACCATCAGCGATATGGAACAGTTGTCGGGTATCAAGGCCCACACCCTGCGCATCTGGGAGCAGCGGTACCGCATACTGCAACCCCACCGGAAAGAAAGCCGTCATCGGTTTTACAACAACGAAGACCTCAAACGGGTGCTGCAGATTGCGCATCTCAACCGGAATGGCTATAAAATTTCGCGGATTGCCCGGATGACAGACGAACAGATTCGCTCGCTCGCCGGTGAAGATCCGCTCCATGAATCGGTTTATGAAAACTTTATCCTGCAGCTGCAGGATGCCTGCCGGGAATTGGACGAGGAACGTTTCAACAAAATTTACCACACCCTTTACCTGCACCTGGGGTTTGAAAAGACCGTCCTGCATATTTTTTATCCCTTATTGGAACGGATGGGCCGCGCCTGGATGTCGGACAGTACATTGCCGGTTCAGGAACATTTTGCCAGCAACCTGATTGTACGAAAGATGCTGCTGGCCACACAAACCCTGCCTCCTGTGAGAACAGGCCCCCTGACTATTCTCTTCAACCCGGAAAATGAGCAGCACGACATGCCCCTGCTTTTTATCCGGTATCTCTTACTGAAAAACGAAAAACGGGCCATTTTGATGGGCGGCGGCACTTCCGGGGAGGCTATCGAAACCTATTTAAAGGAACAACCTGCAGAGACCCTGCACTTTCACCTCATTACCAACCTGGGCTTCCTGAGCCCTGAAGAACGCGTAAAAAACCTGCTGCAGCAATTCCGCGAGCAGCAATTGGTTCTTTCGGGTCCCCTGGCAGGAACCATAACGATCAGCCACACACGATTGCGGCTGCTGACCTCCCTTGGGGCTCTGCTGCAATATTGTGAGGCCTGATACGGCAGGATTCAGCCGCGTCGCTTACACCATCAATTCCTGGGGAATACGAAGTTGAAAACATCGTCTTCAGTAATCACTTTGCCCGAGAGAATTACAAGGCGTTCGATTACATTCCTGAACTCCCGGATGTTACCGCTCCAGTTGTGTTCCCGAAGGGCAGCAAGTGCGGTGGGATGGATGTCCTTTTTTGCCTGGCCATATTCTTCAGCTACCTGCCGCAGGAAATGGTCGGCCAGCACCGGAATGTCTTCCTTGCGCTCGTTGAGAGAAGGAACGCGAACGATAATGACACTGAGCCGGTGGTAGAGATCCAGGCGGAAGTGTTTCTCTTCTACTTCCTTCAGCAGATCTTTGTTGGTGGCGGCAATTACCCGCACATCCACAGTGATGTCTTTTTCCCCGCCCACACGGGTAATTTTATTTTCCTGGAGTGCACGCAGCACTTTGGCCTGGGCCGTAAGGCTCATATCACCGATCTCATCAAGAAAAAGGGTGCCGCCGTTTGCCTGTTCAAATTTCCCAATCCGTTGTTTGATGGCGGACGTAAAGGACCCCTTCTCGTGCCCAAACAACTCACTTTCGATCAATTCGCCGGGTATGGCAGCACAGTTCACTTCCACCAGCGGGCCGGCGGCGCGGTTGCTCCGTTCGTGAATCCAGCGGGCTACCAGCTCCTTCCCGGAACCATTTTCACCGGTTATCAGCACCCGTGCGTCCGTGGGTGCCACTTTTTCAATGGTTTCCTTTATTTTCCGGAGGGCATCACTTTCCCCAATCATTTCCTGCACCCGGTTCACCTTGCGCTTAAGCACCCGGGTTTCCTGGACCAGCACCTGCCGGTCCAGTGCGTTGCGGATGGTGATGAGCAGGCGATTGAGATCGGGAGGCTTGGCAACATAGTCGAACGCCCCTTTTTTCACGGCTTCCACAGCGGTTTCGATGGTGCCGTGACCGGAGATCATGATTACCGGAACTTCCGGGCGTATTTCCCGGGCTTTCTCCAGGAACTCCAACCCATCAAGCCGGGGCATTTTAATGTCGCACAACACCACATCAAAAGCAGCCTCCTTAAACTTGCGCAACCCCTCCTCCCCGTTTTCGGCATCCGTTATCTTATACCCTTCGTACGAAAGAATTTCCGAAAGCGTCTTCCGGATGGCTTTTTCGTCGTCAATAATCAGAATCTGGCTCATTTCAACGGAAAATGGTGTGCTTCAAAACTAACCAAATCACCCCACATTGCTGAACAGAATGTGGAATGATAACATTAACCATGCCTGCCGGGATTATTGAAAGCAGCCATTAGCACACACAAAAAGGCCCAAAACAATCAACTTTTTCAGGTAAAATAGCGAAAACCGGCAAAATGGTACGAATATTGTTGAATATAATTTTCACAGTCTGTAAACCAATCATGTAGCAACTGTGTTTTAATTAAGTTCCCTGAGAAATCATTACCTGTAATTACATCTTAGAGGCATAGACCAACAGACGAGAGCCAGTCCGCTTGCCGATTAATTCCGACAGACCATTCAGTAGATGTTTTGCCTGTATGCTGCATTGGCAACCATAAATGATGCAGTTTTTACGGCACGCACAGTAAAAACCTGTAGTGATATTTAAGCGGTTTTACCGATTGCACAAACCGGAACCAACAGTTAATTTTGAATACAAATTCAAATCCCATGAAGTCAATGCACACCCTCCCGCAAGCCGGTTGGAAACTGGCCGCCAAAGTATCAGCCCTGGGCGTTTCACTGGTAGCTTTAACGTATGGAATCGTCTGGATGATCCTGAACACACTCCGCTTTGTGGTGGAAGTCGTAAATCCATGACGCGTATCCCCGCAGGTTTTTCGCAGGTATCGGACAAAAAAAAAAGCCGGATAGAAATCCAGCTTCGTTTAAAATCCAATATCCTATGAAAAACCGGTTCAAAGATGATCAATTTTCCGGGTTAAACAAATTTTCCGGTCACTTTTTTGTCCGATTCAAAAAAAAAGTCCGTTTTGTCGAAACAAAACGGACTTTTTATGCCCTGATAATCAATTACTTCTTGAGGTACATCACTTCTTTCACCAACTTCACCGTTCGGGGCACATCGGGCAGGTAAGCCGCCACCAGGTTGGGAGCATAATGCATGGGGGCGTCTGCGCTGGTGATACGGCGGATCGGGGCATCGAGGTAATCAAACCCTTCTTTCTGTATGCGGTAGGTAATTTCGGAGGAAACCGAGCACATGGGCCATTGTTCTTCCACAATCACCAGCCGGTTGGTCTTTTTTACGCTTTCGAGGATGGTAAACCAGTCGAGTGGCCGGATGGTACGCAGGTCAATTACTTCCGCTTCGATGCCTTCTTTGGCCAATTCCTCAGCAGCACCCAGGGCCACTTTCATCATTTTATTGAATGAAACGATGGTAACGTCGCGACCGGGGCGTTTCACATCCGCTTTGCCGATTTCAATGACGTACTCACCTTCCGGCACCTCTCCTTTGTCGCCGTACATCACCTCACTTTCCATAAAAACAACCGGGTCGTCGTCGCGGATGGCCGCTTTCAGCAATCCTTTGGAATCGTAAGGAGTGGAAGGAGAAATAACTTTGAGACCGGGAATATTGGCATAATAGCTTTCAAACGCAGTTGAGTGCTGGGCGCCCAGCTGGCCGGCGCTGCCGTTGGGCCCGCGGAACACGATCGGACAACCCACCTGCCCGCCGCTCATGGCCAGCATTTTGGAAGCCGTATTCAGGATCTGGTCCAGGGCCAGCACCGCGAAGTTCCAGGTCATAAATTCCACAATGGGACGCAGACCATTCTGCGCCGAACCCACCGCCACGGCCGCGAAGCCCAGCTCAGAAATAGGGGTATCAATCACCCGCCTTTCACCAAACTCATCGAGCATACCCTGGCTCACCTTGTAGGCACCGTTGTATTCGGCCACTTCTTCCCCCATCAGGTACACCCGATCGTCTTTTCTCATTTCTTCCTGCATGGCTTCACGCAGTGCTTCACGCATGGCTATCGTTCTCATTCCGGCATTTTTTGAGTGGCAAAAATATTGGATGCAACGCAAACGCCCAAAAAGCAGGGGCGGCAATTTGCTGCTGTGAAAGAATGAGTTGTGCAACTGATGAGCGGAATAACCGTACCAGCACCAGAGCTGGAGTATTCACCCATATGTAGTTGACCTCAGATCCGGCTCCCATCAACCCCTGTCAACGGGCCAGGTAATCCACTTTAAGAGTGATGGAAGCGGTCTTTTCCCGGCTGGTGGTATTGAACGCCCCGCCGTAACTGTAGTCCTCGTTGCTGTTTTTTCCCGTGATCTGGAACACACCCATCGTGGCTTTTCGGATGCCGCCCAGGGAACCGCCGCTGTTGCGGGCAATGGTTTCGGCGCGGGTACGGGCATCTTTGCCGGCCTGGGCCAGGAGGTCAATTTTAAGTTCATTGAGCCGGGTGTAATAATAATCGGGGCTGTTGGAACTCAGCTCAATTCCCCGTTCCAGCAATTCGGTAATCTCCCGCGAGAGCCGTTCCACCCGGCTGATATCACGCGATTCCACCCGTACACTTCCCGTGAGTGTGTAGCCGGTGAATTCCGAACTGATCTCCATTCCCTCTTTGTCGTATTTCCGCTGGTAATTCTTGAGCGTGGTGACCGAAGAAAAAACAATGTTGCTGTCAGCAATCCCCTTGGCGTTGAGGTAACTTTTTATGGCTGCTTCGTCCTGCTTGAGTGCGGCATAAGCTGTTTTCAGTTCGTAACTGTAGCGGTTAAACGAACCACTCCAAACGATGAGATCGCTGGTAAAGTCCACTTCAGCAAGGCCGGTGACGCTGATGGTTTCGGCGGCCCGGAATTTGTATTTGTAAGCAGCGGAGGCCAGCCAGGCACTTCCCAGGATGGCAATCGCAATGGCGGCGGTATGAATCCAGTTTTTCATGTGTTATCTTTCCGGGAAAGTTACGACGGGCGGCATGGGAAAGAAAATAATTCTGCACTTTTTTCTGAATCGCCGGCGGACTCCTTATACCCGCACCGGTGTTTCCTTGAGCACTCCCATCACAAATACGCTCTGTACATTACCGATGTTTTCGCTTTGGCTCAGTTTGTTCACGTGGAAGTCGTAATACGCATCCATGTTTTCTGCCACCACCTTGAGCATAAAATCAAAGGCCCCTGAAATATTATAACACTCAATCACTTCATCCAGTTCCTGGATGTGCTTGATAAAGCGGGCACCGGCCGTTTTGCTGTGCGCCCGGAGCGACACATACACAATCACCATCAACCCTTTTCTCACCCGGGCCGCATCCACCCGTGCGGTGTATCCGCGGATGATGCCCCCCTGCTCCATCCGGCGGATACGCTCGTGTACGGGCGTGGTGCTCAGGTGCACCCGGGCGGCAATTTCTTTCACCGTCATGCGGGCATTTTCCTGCAACAGACGGAGAATTGCCCTGTCCACAGCATCCGGCTGCTGCAACGTATCAGTACTTTTATCTTTTGGAGCGGCTTTTGGCATAATTTATCAGAATAAATGAACTTAAAAATAGTCATTTATAGCCGAAAACACCAATCATTTAATTATTTAGCTTATAATATACTGATAGAATACCTTTGCGCCTTAAATCTACTAAGCATGTCAACCCTCACCCGCAACAAAATTGACTTCGAACTGAAGTACAAAGTGAAAGATATCAGCCTCGCCGAATGGGGCCGGAAGGAAATCCGCCTCGCCGAAGCCGAAATGCCCGGCCTGATGGCCATCCGCGAAGAGTACGGACCGCAACAACCCCTTAAAGACGCCCGCATTGCCGGCTGTCTGCACATGACCATCCAGACTGCCGTGCTTATTGAAACCCTGGTGGCCCTGGGTGCCGAAGTAAAATGGAGTTCCTGCAACATCTTTTCCACTCAGGACCATGCCGCGGCCGCTATCGCTGCTGCCGGTATTGGCGTTTATGCCTGGAAAGGTCAGACCGTGGAAGAAGCCGACTGGTGTATTGAACAAACTCTTTTCTTCGGATCCCCCGCCCGTCCGCTGAACATGATCCTCGACGACGGAGGCGACCTCACCAACATGGTGCTCGACAACTACACCGAACTGGTGGGCAGCATCAAGGGCATCAGCGAAGAAACCACTACCGGCGTACACCGCCTGTATGAGCGCATGGCCAAAGGCACCCTGCCCATGCCCGCGATCAACGTAAATGACAGCGTTACCAAATCCAAATTCGACAACAAATATGGTTGCCAGGAAAGCCTGGTAGACGCCATCCGACGTGCCACCGATGTGATGCTGGCCGGTAAAGTGGCCGTTGTGGGCGGCTACGGCGATGTGGGCAAAGGGTCCGCCGCTTCGTTGCGGGGCGCCGGCTGCCGCGTGATCGTCACCGAAATTGACCCCATCTGTGCCCTGCAGGCAGCCATGGACGGCTTTGAAGTGAAGCGCATGCTGGATGCCGTGCAGGAAGCCGACATCGTTGTAACCGCTTCGGGTTGCCGCGACCTGATCACCGGCGAACACTTCAAGCGCATGAAGGATAAAACCATCGTGTGCAACATCGGACACTTCGACATTGAAATTGACGTTGCCTGGCTGAACCAGAACTTCGGTCATACCAAAGACACCATCAAACCCCAGGTGGATCTGTACAATGTAAACGGCAAGGACATCATCCTGCTGGCTGAAGGCCGTCTCGTAAACCTCGGTTGCGCCACCGGTCACCCCAGCTTTGTAATGAGCAACTCCTTCAGCAACCAGACCCTGGCCCAGATTGAGCTGTGGAACAACCACGCCAGCTACGAAAACCAGGTATACGTGCTGCCCAAGCACCTCGACGAAAAAGTGGCCCGCCTGCACCTGGCAAAAGTGGGCGCCCAGCTCGACGAACTCACCGATGCCCAGGCCAGCTACCTTGGCATCAGCAAGAACGGTCCGTTCAAGGCCGAACACTACCGCTACTAAGCAACGGCGGCTGATCTCACTATGGGCCAACCGCTGAAACTGCACATAAACAACCCGCCCCGCAAAGGCGGGTTGTTTCATGCTAATCCCACTGTAATTCAGGAAGACATCTTACCTTCAAGTCATGAAGCTACGACCAGCCCTTCAGCGAAGTGTACAAGGGTTGCTGACTCTCCTTGCTTGGGTTTTCCTGCTGCAGGAAGCAACCGCCCAACCGGTAAAAACCGATGCCAACCTCCTGCGCCTCCGTTGCCCCGACACCGCCCGGGCTGAGTTCATCACCACCAAAGGCAATTTCGTGGTGGAAATCTACCGGCACTGGTCGCCCCTCGGCGCCGACCGCTTTTACCAGCTGATCCGGAGCGGCTACTACAACAACAACCTGCTCTTCCGGGTGGTGCAGGACTACCTGGTGCAGACCGGCGTATCGGAAGACAAAGCCAAAAACATTTTCTGGCAGGGACGAAACATCAAGGACGAACCCGTTGTGGGCACAAACATAGAAGGCACCCTCTGCTTTTCCCGGGGCAACCCCAACACCCGCAAGACCTCCTTCTTTATCAACCTGCGGGATAACCTCACCTACGATACCATGAACATCGCCGGCGTGAAGGGCTTTGTACCCTTTGCCCGCATAACCAGCGGACTGGACATTGCCAAAAGCTTTTTCAGCGACTACGGCAACGATACCCTCCGCAGTGCCGATACCATCTACTTCAAAGGCAATGCATGGATGGTAAAGAAATTTCCCGGTCTGGACCTGATCCGTGAAGTGCGCATAGTGCAATAATACCCGGCTAAACGGCATCCTTCGTTCCACGGCAACTACTTCTTTCCTGTAAGGCAGTTGTACATGGTTCCGGTGAAGGAATCAAACTTTTTTCTTCCCAACCCCTCCCCTAAATTCGCGGCCCTGAATAAAAACCACACCACGTGATGATTGCATTTGCACCCAAAATTGCGACCCTGCTCAACCTGCGTACTGCACAGGTTAGCGCCGTACTCGGCCTGCTGGAAGAAGGCGCTACCATTCCCTTTATTGCCCGTTACCGGAAAGATAAAACCGGCAACCTGGACGAAGTGCAGATCCGGCAGATCGAAGACCAGCACAAATTCCTCAAAGAATTCACCGAGCGTAAAGCCTTCATCGAAAAAACGATCACCGAACAGGGCAAGATGACCGAGACCCTGCAACAGCAGCTGGATGCGGCCACTACCATCAACGAACTGGAAGACATCTACCTCCCCTACAAGCCAAAACGAAAAACCAAAGCACAAACAGCACGTGAAAACGGGTTGGAACCGCTGGCCCGCCTGTTGCTGGAACAAACCGATGCCGACGTGCTTACCCTGGCCGGCAATTACCTGAACGAGAACATCCTTACGCCGGAAGATGCGTTGCAGGGCGCCCGCGACATCATTGCGGAAGAAGTGAATGAAGATGCCGCCGTTCGTGCCCGCATGCGCCAGTTCTTTGAAGAAAATGCGTTGGTAAAAAGTTCGGTACTGAAAGGCAAAGAAAGCGAAGGCGCCAAGTTCAAAGACTATTTCGATTTCAGCGAACCGGCACACAGAATACCCTCCCACCGCACGCTGGCCCTGCTGCGGGGCTTTACCGAGGGCATCCTGAAGATGAGCATTGAACCGGACGAAGAGCCGGCCCTCGAACGCATGGAAGAAGGTCGGGTAAAAGGCCTGAGCGACTCCACTACCCAGGTAAAAAAAGCGATCCGAGATGCCTACCGGCGATTGCTGCAACCCAGCCTGGAGTCTGAATTCCGCTCACTGCTGAAACAAAAAGCCGACGAAGAAGCCATCAACGTCTTTGCCGAAAACCTGCGCCAACTGCTGCTGGGTAGTCCGCTCGGCAGCAAACGCCTGCTTGCCATTGATCCCGGTTACCGCACCGGCTGCAAAATCGTATGCCTGGATGCAAAAGGCGACCTGCAGCACACCGACCTCATCTACATCCATGAGCCCGGCAAACTGCCCGCGGCCGAACAAACCATCCGCCGCCTGCTGCAGGCATACGACGTCCAGGTAATTGCCATTGGCGATGGTACGGCAGGCCGGGAAACTGAACAGTTCATGAAGAAATTGCAGACGGGCCTGCCGGTTTTTATGGTCAACGAAGACGGCGCCTCCGTGTACAGCGCCAGCGAAGTGGCCCGTGAAGAATTCCCCGAACAGGACGTGACCGTACGCGGCGCCGTGAGCATCGGGCGGCGCCTGATGGACCCCCTGGCCGAACTGGTGAAAATTGATCCCAAGAGCATTGGCGTGGGCCAGTACCAGCACGACGTGAATCAATTCAGGCTGAAAGAACGGCTGGACCAGACCGTGGTTAGCTGTGTGAACCAGGTTGGGGTAAATCTCAACACCGCCAGCAAGCATCTGCTGCGGTACGTAAGCGGCATCAACAGCAGCATAGCCGAGAATATCGTCAAATACCGGAATGAAAATGGCCGGTTCAGCAGCCGCAGGCAGTTGCTGCAGGTGGCCCGGCTGGGAGACAAAGCCTTTGAGCAGTGTGCCGGTTTTCTGCGGATCCCCGACGGAGAACACCCGCTGGACCGCAGCGCCGTTCACCCGGAAGCCTACCCCCTGGTTGAACAGATGGCCACCGACCTGCAGGTACAGGTGCAGGAACTGATTGGCAACGAAATCCTGCTGCGGCAGATACCGGTAAAAAAATACGTTTCGGAAACATTCGGTGAACTCACCATCACGGATATTCTGCAGGAACTGCGCAAGCCGGGACTCGACCCCCGCAGCGAGATCCAGCAGTTTGAATATGCCCCCATCTACAGCCTGGACGACGTGCAAACCGGCATGGTGGTGCCCGGTATGGTTACCAATCTCACCCGCTTTGGCGCCTTTGTAGACATTGGCGTAAAGCAGGACGGCCTGGTGCATGTGTCTGAAATTTCGCACGACTACATCACCGACCCTTCGGAGAAACTCAAACTGAACGACAAGGTGCAGGTAAAAGTGCTGGAAGTGGACCGGGAGCGTAAACGCATAGCCCTCTCCATCAAACAAACCCAGGAAGCGCCGGCACGGGGCGGCCGTAACAAACCGCGGCCCCGGCAGCCGGAACCATCCCTCAGCGACCTGAGCGTTACCGATGCCCTGGCAGCGTTAAAAAAGAAATTCGGGAAATAAGAACAGCAGTACCCGGAATTGCAGGAAAGCGCTTACTTTGACCTTCACCCGAAAGAACCATGAAGCGCAGTTTTTACTTCACCGCTATTATTCTGCTGTTCGTTTACCTCATGTGGTACCTGCTGCGTAGGGCTACCCTGCTTTCCCTCACGCACGACGAGAGCGGCACCACCGACATGGCGGTTGTTCCCGTGTGGGATATCCTGTTCTCGCCGGATCAGTTCCAGACCGCCAATAACCACATCCTGCACACGTTGCTGATGAAAATGAGCGTGCAGTTGTTCGGCTACCGCGAATGGGCCATCCGTCTGCCCAACGTACTAGCCTTTGTGCTGTACTTCGCTGCCGGCCTGCGCCTCATGCACCTGATCAGCAGCCGTGCGGTCATCCGCTTTACCGGGATGGTGCTGCTGTGCAGCGTTCCTTACCTGATGGACTTCTTTTCTCTGGCCCGGGGCTATGGCATGGCCAACGCCCTTGGCATGGCCGCCTTTGTGGCACTTGCAGAGTATGGTTTTGTACGCCGGCAACGTCTGCTTTGGATCGGTTTTACCTGCGCAGCATTGGCGGCCTACGCCAATTTCACCTGGCTCAACCTCTACCTGGCGCTCTGGGCTGTGCTGGCAGCCACAGACTTACTGGTACAGCATGATGCCCCCCTCCTTCACCGCAGCCGTCTTTTGGTGCACGCCCCACCGCTGGCCATTGCTGCCGGGCTGGCATGGCTGAGCTATAAACCCATCCGTATTCTGCGCACCCGGGATGAATTCAAATGGGGGGCCGACCAGTGGGACGCATCCTTCTCCGGCCTGCTCAATGACTTACTCTACAACCAACCCCTGCTGTTTCTTTCTGCAGAACAAAGCCGCAGCCTGCTGCAAGTACTTTTTTACGGGGGCATACCCGCCCTGCTGCTGGTGTCACTGGCAGTTTTGCTGAAGAAAAAAACTACCAGCCTGCCGTCTGCAACAGCCACTTTTACGGCTGCGGCCACGCTGGTGGTGCTGGTGGGTGGTATTGTACTGCAGCGGCACTGGCTGAACACGTACTACATAGACGGCCGGAAAGCCACCTTGTACATACCACTGTTACTGGCAGTAACGGTAACGGCATTAGCTTGGCTATCGGAGAAACACCGCAACGGCGGAAGCATCGTGGCCGGCCTGGCCGTGGTGGTGGCAGCCGCTCACTGGTTCGCCAGTATCAATTTCTATTCCTGCCGCGAATGGTGGTATGATGCCAACAGCAAAGAAGTGGCTTTCCGGTTGGCAGCCGCGCCGGAGGGACAGCGTACCATCGCCGTGAACTGGGAATTTGCGCCGTCACTGCAGTTTTACAACCAACACCACCTGGGCAATAAACTCACCATCCTCCGCACCAACGAAACACCGCAGCCACCGGAAGCGACATTTTATTATGTGATGGGCGACGCCATCCGGAATGTACCCCCCGTGTACCGGCCGGTAAAACGGTATTTCTGGGACCGCTTCCTGCTGCAGAAAGACCTGGCGACTTATCATCAGGAACTGCAAGCGGCACAAGAGGAAACAACTGGTACAGATGCAGCGCAAACACTGGAAGAAAAAAGAAGGAACCTGAACTGGAGTGGATTGTTCTGGCAGGAATGATACCGGATTCCCTCTGCTGTTACTGCGAAAAGGTGGCTGTTCCGTTTACGATTAAAGGACGTTGCCGCCCGGCTCCGGCACCCTGCAATGCTTTGTTTTTCCGGAGTGCCCGGTCCAGCTGCTCATGCGTCATTTCATAAATCTCGGTCAGACGGTCGTACTCATCCCGCAGGCTGTCAAGGTATTCCCGCTGTTGCGCCTGCATGCGAAGGAGAGAATCGCGGTGCAACCGGGTAGCGTGCAATTCTTTCCGGGCTGTCTCCAGCAGCAACCGGAGCGAGTCCGGTGCAGGCAGTCGACTGTTTACCGGTAAGCGCCCAGCTGCATTAGTGGAGGATTGCCCCTGCTGCGCTTTATCGTACCCATACAAGGTCCAGGTGCCTATGAGACAAAGGCACAGCAGGATCAGATATAACGGGCGGGGATTCCGCATCCTTTAAAGCTATTGCTTTTTTTGGCGAAATCCCACTATCCCGCTTCACTTTTCATAACAAAACAGGTGCCGGCGCGGACCGGAAGCCCGCAGCAGCACCTGCTGTAACCTTTCATTTTGACTGATTACTGTGACACCGAAAAGATGATTTCCAGCTTTTCCCAAAGGAGGGAAATGCTGCCATCCACGTGTCCTTCAAACTTCATCTGCTCCTGGAAGGCGGCAGCCATACCGGGGCGCACCTTCACCCGCAATATATCATCGGCTTCCTTGTAACTGTAGGAACCCCATTGAGCGGCGTTTTTATTGAAAATAATCACCCATTCGTCTTTACCGGGGATGGTAAACAGTCCATACTTGCCCTTGGGCAGCAGCTGGCCTTCCACCTTTACATCGGCACTGGTCTCAAAAATGGTGGCTTCGTTGGCACCGGTGCGCCACACCTGGCCATAAGGCACCAGCTTGCCCCATATTTCACGGCCTTTTACCGAGGGAGCCCCGTAGTTGATGGTAATGGTGGCGGAGCCAACCGTCATTTTGGTTTCCTGCGGGGGGCTGGGACGTTTGGAGGGATCATTCTGCGCACAGGCGGTGAAGGCCAGGAGGAAGGCGACGGGCAGAAGCGCAACTAACTTTTTCATTTTGTTTTCGTTTTTTAATGATTACTATTTTGAAGTTCATTGAGAAACATCTTCAGGATTTATTTCCCGGCTGCAACGCCTTCCACAAGTTTTTGCACAGCGGAAAGGGAAGCGATGTAAATACTGCGGCCATGGGTTCCCAAAACAATTTCATTTTCGCGCTCCTGGATGGCGATATCGTGTACAGCTACCCGGGGCAATCCGGCCATCCAGGCCATGCTGCTGTTACCGCCATCGGTACTTACATACAAGCCATGGTCGGTGCCGATGTATAGAAGAGGAGCATGTTTGGGATCTTCCCGGATCACATTGACGGGTTCGGCGGGTAAATCGTTGCAAATCTGCTTCCAGGTAGCGCCGTAATCCTCACTCACAAACACATACGCATTGAAATGGTCGTTGCGGTACCCGTTGAGAGTAACATATACCCTCCCCTCTTTGTACCGTGATGCCACCAACCGGCTCACATACAGTCCCTGAACCTGTTTGGGGAGTTTGGTGTGGAGCGCCGTCCAGGTGTATCCCCCGTCGCGGCTTACATGAATGAAACCATCGTCGCTGCCGGTGTAAATCAGGCCAAACCGCAAGGGCGATTCACTCAAAGCCACCAGGGTACCAAAGGGCACATTGCCCTCTTTTCGCCCGCCTGTCAGATCGGGGCCCATCGCCTGTGGCTGCTCACCCTTGTTGAAACTGCGGTACAGGCGGTTGCTGCCATAATAAAAGACATCCTGGTTGTGTGCCGACAGCAGTATGGGTGTTTGCCAGTTAAAACGCAGCGGCTTCTCGCCCAGTTCATGCGCAGGGCGCACATTTACCCGGTTGCCGGGTTTGCTTCTGTCCATGCGAACATAAGCACCAAACTGGTAGCCGGTATAAACGGTGGTATTATCGCGTTTGTCCACCTGTACCTGCATGCCATCGCCGCCGTTGAGCATCTTATACGGGTAGTTGCCCGAATCGTGCCAACCCGTATTCTCCTTGTTGTTGGAAGGGCCCACCCAGGTTCCGTTGTCCTGGAGTCCGCCGTACACATTGTACGGCCTGGCATCATCCACCGCAATGGCATAAAACTGGCCCACCGAAGGGGTATTGGCCTTGAACCAATGATCGCCGTTGTCGTAACTGATGTTTACCCCGCCGTCATTGCCGTTGATGATATGGCTGTCGCGTTTCGGGTTCACCCACAGCGCATGGTGATCGGCATGTACATTGTCTTTGTCAATCACTTTAAAATTCCGCCCCCCGTCGGTGCTCAGCAGGGCATTGTAGCCCAGGATGTATACCTTATCCGGATTGGTATGGGAGGTGTAAATCTTGGCAAAATAATAGCCGTATGTATTAAAGGTGGTAATCGGCTTTTCATGCGTTTTGCGCCAGGTTTTTCCCGCATCATCGCTCCGGTACACTTCACAGCCTTTGATGGAGGTATTGGTGAATCCATCATCACCGGCATCAAAATAATCCCACAAGGCCAGCGGCGTAATGGTTCCTTTCTGTACCAGCCCTTTCACAACCGCGGCGGTGTATTTGGCCGGGTATCGCTGCCGCCGGAGAAACGACTCCAGTTTCTTCTCGTCCAGTTCCAGCAATTGCTGGCTGGTCATGGTTTTAAAATCTTTCAGCTGTAACACCGTATCGGATCCTGTTTTGCGGGACGTATCGGGACGTGGTTCGTTGTTGTCGATAATTGCATAAACAATGTTGGGATTTTGCGGGTAAACGGTGACCCCGATTCTTCCCAGCTTACTCCCTTCTGCAAAGCCGCTGCCCGGTACGCTGATACGGCTCCAGGTTAGACCGCCATCGTTGCTTCTAAAGATACCGGTCGTGGGACCGCTTTCTTCAAACTTCCACGCACGGCGAGTGCGGTACCAGACTGCCGCATAGAGTTCGCGGGGATTATTGGGGTTCATATCAAGATCCACCGCCCCTGTATTTTCGTCGACAAACAAGGTCTGTTTCCACGATTTACCACCGTCGGTCGTAAGAAAAACACCGCGCTCCTTATTGGGAGAATAGAGGTGACCCAATGCCGCCACCCATACTGTATTGGGATCGGTGGGATGTAACTGGATTTTTCCAATATGGTGACTTTCCGGCAGACCCAGGTACTGCCAGGTCTTTCCCGAATCTGCGCTTTTATACATCCCGTTGCCGGCGTAAGACGAACGGCTGCTGTTCACCTCACCGGTTCCCACCCAGATCACCCGTGCTCCTTTCCATTGAACCGCTATATCACCAATGGTCATGACATCCTCGTTATCGAACAACGGGGTAAACGACTGCCCGTTGTTGGTGGTATACCAGAGTCCGCCGCTGGCGTAGGCCACGTAAAACTCGGTAGGGTCGTCGGGATTCACGTCCAGGTCGGTGACGCGCCCGCTCATTACGCTGGGGCCAATGTTGCGGAAGCGGGCATCGCCCAGCAGGGATTTTTTCTCCAGCTCTTTTCTTTTTTCACCCGCTTTTAACCGTTCCTCCGCGGTGGTTGGCCTGATTTGTGCGGACAGACTTGTGAAGAACGACAGAAAGAAAAGGAGAAGTGTACCTTTGAATGCGACCGATAGAAACCGGTAGCGTAATTGAACAGCCATCATCGTTGCATTTGTTTAACGAACCAAAAATGAAGAAAAGTATTCTACCAAACTTACGAAGCCTTGCCGGAACGGCCATCGCCCTCGTGTTTTTTTGGATAAACGGCCTGGCCCAATGCAAAGAGTACGTCATTGGCGTGAAGGGCGACACGCTCAATTGTGTGGACGCAGGGGGGCTTAAACAGGGTCCCTGGGTGAACCGGGTGGATGAAATTCGCGGAGAACCCGGCTATGAAGAAGAGGGCGTGTACAAGGATGGACAGAAAACGGGCACCTGGCGGGTATTCACCCTGCAGGGCGATTTACTGGGTATTGAAAATTACCGGTATGGGCATAAAAATGGTGTCCAGCAGTATTTCAACACCATGGGCGACCTGGTACGGGAAGAAAGCTGGCTCGCAAGCAACCCCGAGAACCCGGTGGAAACCATTGAAGTATTCGATGTGAACGATCCGAAAAAAGTGTACCTGGTGCAGGTGAAACTGGAAGCCTCCACGGTACCGCACGGGTTGTGGAAAATCTATGAACCGGGTACGGGAAAAATGCTGAAAAAAGAAAATTACATCCTCGGCAAACTGGACGACGGAACGGGTACCGCCAACGGCATCCTTAAAAACAAAGAAGGCAATGCGGATGCCATAAGCAACGAAACCAAGCAGGAACCCAAAGAAAAAGCAAAACCCAAAGAAGTCCTCGAATTTGAAAAGAAGAACGAAGGAAAGAAGAAGGTTAAAATGCGTACCGGGCAAACGGGAGGATAAGACCGAAGGTGAGGATTTTGGATTTTGGATTTCGGATTTCGGATTTGAGATTTGTGAATTGAGAATTGCTATTTGCGATTTCTGAATGGGGCTGATTTGCTGGTGAGAAAAAAAGATCACTGGATAAAGAAAGTAAAGATTCGCAGGCTCTGTTTTTCTGCGTACTATCCTGCCTGTAAAATTTCACTCTGTTATACTGCCAGCTGGCGCTTGTAAAGCTGTACAGCATTTTCAAGCCCAAGGTAAAGGGCGTCGCAGATAAGTGCGTGTCCGATGCTCACTTCGTCTATCCAGGGAATCGTGGAGATGAAGTAATGTAAATTGTGCAGATCCAGGTCATGCCCGGCGTTTAATCCCAAACCCAGTTCCTTTGCACGGGTGGCCGCATCATAGTAAGGCTCTACACCGGCATCTTTATCGCCCGCCGCATACATCCGGGCGTATTGCTCGGTATAGAGTTCAATGCGGTCGGTGCCGGTTTCTGCCGCCCCTTCCACCATTTCAATTACCGGGTCCACGAAAATGCTGGTGCGGATACCCGCTTCCTTAAACACTCCAATGATGGTTTTCAGATAGGCCGCATGCTGGTAGGTATCCCATCCATGATCGCTTGTGATCTGCCCCAATGTATCGGGCACCAGGGTCACCTGGTGGGGCCGTACTTCGAGCACCAGGTCTACTAAGGACTGCTCCCGCGGGTTTCCTTCTATGTTAAACTCTGTTGATATAAGCGGGCGGATGGCCCGCACATCACTGTAGCGGATGTGCCGCTCATCGGGTCGCGGATGAACGGTTACACCATTGGCGCCATAGCGCTGGACATCAGTTGCTGCACGAGTCACATCGGGATTGTTGCCGCCACGGCTGTTGCGCAGGGTGGCAATTTTATTAATATTGACGGAAAGTTTTGTCATGCATTAAAGGTACGATGCGAAACAGCCACTATGCCCGGAACCGAAAAAAAAGACACCGGAAAACAGTACGACTTACAGAATAAAAATGGGCAACCGGCTGCCGGCTCAGATAAACTTCCGGCAGTTGTGCGCCCCGCAGCGGCAGGGCAGCTGCCCATCGTGGTGCGTTTCCCCGTAATCGCAGGTCAGCTCCTCTCCTTTGCGGATGGGACGTAAACTGTAAAATTCCACCCGGCGATAGGCCCGTCGCATGTACGTATTGGGATTGCAGGAGTGATTGATGTAGGACAACTCATTGCGGTTTACACTGGCATCCAGGGCCAGGGGCTCGTTATTAAACTCCACCATCAGGAGCACACCGCCGGGCTGCTGTGTCACCCGCCGCTGTGCTTCCCGGTAGCTGATCAGTTCACCGGCCATGTTGCCCAGTTTCCTGCGGGCCGGGATGGCCGCCAGGGCGAAGGCCCCGGTTCCCGCTATGCGGCTCTTACTTTTTTTAAGGGGATAATTCAGCATTATGCAGAACGCAATTAATTGAAAATGATGTCAAAAGGATTATGATGGCCGGCAGAATACCCCTACCGGCTGCAATGGCAACTTTTGTCGGCGCAAAGGAGTATCAGCGCTTTTCCCCGGCCAGTTCCAGTACCACGTTCCACTCTTCGGGCGTCACTTTGGAAACACTGAGGCGGTTCAGGCGTAATATTTCCATGTGGGCCAGGCGCGGATCGGCTTTTATTTGTGCCAGTAACACCGGGCGTTTCAACTTACGAACCGGGGCTACGTCCACCACCGACCAGGCTGCATCCTCCGTTGTGGGATCCTGGTACCACTCTTTCACCACCATGGCGATGCCCACAATTTCAAGGCCTTCGTTGCTGTGGTAAAAAAACAGTTCATCCCCCTTTTTCATCGACCGGAGGTTGTTGCGGGCCGCATAATTGCGGACCCCGTCCCAAAAAGTTTTCTTGTCTTTCACCAGCTGCTCCCAGCTGTACTTAAAGGGTTCTGATTTAATGAGCCAGTACGCCATAATGCAGAAAACGAAAAGGTTTAAGGTGAATCACCAGCCGCTGGCCAGCACATCGGCCAGGTGCAGGGTGGTGAGCGGCAGTTCTTTCTGCCGGATGTATCCTTCGAGGTGCATGAGACAGCTGATATCCGTTGATATGAGATAACGGGCTCCGGTGGCTGCTGCATGGTGCACCTTCTGATCGGCCATAGCAATGGAGATGGATTCAAATTTCACGGCAAACGTCCCGCCAAAGCCGCAGCAGGTCTCCACATCGTCCATTTCCACCAGCTCCAGGCCCTTTACCTGGCGCAGCAACCGCCGGGGCGCCTCCTTGATGCGGCATTCCCGCAGGGCCGCACAACTGTCGTGGTAGGTGGCTTTGCCCTCCAGCACGGCTCCTACCTGATCCACCTGCAGCACGTCGGTCAGAAATTCGGAAAACTCAAACATGCGCTTTTGCAAGCCCTTTACGTCGTTGTGCACCGATGAATTATCGAACAGCTTACTGTAATAATTACGCACAAAACCCGCACAGCTGGCGCTGGGCGCCACCACATAATCCGATCCGGCAAAATCATCCAGGAACTTGGAGGCCACGTGGCGGCATTCTTCCTGGAAACCCGCGTTAAAGGAAGGTTGGCCGCAACAGGTCTGGTTGGCGTTGTAAGAAACGTTGCATCCCAGCTTTTCCAGCACCTTCACCATATTGAACGCTGTTTGCGGATACAGCTGGTCAACAAAACAGGGAATAAAAAGCTGGACGTTCATGCAGTTACTTCTAAGCGTTTGATGGGGAGATCCGGTTGTTCAAAGCGATCATTTTGAGGGCGGTGATGGCCGCCTCCTCCCCCTTGTGACCGTGCCGTCCGCCGATCCGTTCGAGGGCCTGTTGTTCGTTCTCAACAGTAAGAACGCCAAATATAACAGGAACGGGTAACCGAAGATTCAGTTGCGAAACACCATCGGTTACCGAGCGGCATACATATTCAAAATGCGGTGTATCGCCCCGGATCACGCAGCCGAGTGTAATGTAGGCATCGGCCGGTTTGCCCGGCAAAGCGGCGTGCCGCTGTACCGCAAACGGAATTTCCACGGCTCCGGGCACCAGCAGTGTCTCCACCTTACCCACACCGTACTGCGCCAGTACCCGCCGGCATCCCTGCTCCAGTTCCTGCACGATTGTGGCATTCCATTCGGTGGCCACCAAAACAATGCAGGCACCCGAAACATCCAGAGTGCCTGCATTCCATTGCAGCAACGTGCTGTTTGCTACCGCTGCCATCGGTTATTCGTTTTTCCAGACACCCACACGGGCCAGGTATTTGTCTACATTGAACCCTTTGTCGGTACGCGGATATTTCTGCTTGATAATCTGCAGCATCTCGGACGCTTCCTTCAGCTTGCCCATGGATTCATAGGCCATGGCGGCCAGAAACAGGTTCTCCGAAGAAGTAAACTCATCTTTCTCGTTCAGCTTACCGGCTTTTACATAGTACTGCACCCCTTCTGCCTGCTTGCCGGTGCTCATGTATGCGTCGCCCAGCATTTTCCAGGCAGCGCTCTGCACCTGCGTGGCCCCGGTAGAGAAGTCCTTCAGGTGTTTGATGGCGTTGGCAAAATCTTCTTTCCGCAGATAGATGGAACCGGCGTAGTAATGTGCCAGGTTGGCCGCATCAGTTCCGCTGTAATTCTTGATGATTTTGAGGAATCCCGCGTTGGAACCTTCCCCGTTGAGGGCCAGGTCCAGCGAATCTTTGGCGTAGTAAGCCTGTGCCCAACTGATTGCATCATTGGCCTTTTTGGCTTTGGGAGCAACGATAAAATTTGTGTATGCCAGCCAGCCCCCGGCCAGCAGGATCACGGCACTGCCCGCATAGATGATGGGCTTGGAGAAACGGGTCCAGAAGTCTTTTGCCTTTTGCACCACCTGCGTTTCATCGGGTTCGGTAAGGCTTGCTTTTTTTGTATCGGTCATGTTATTGGTATGAATGCGGTATTAAGAATTAAAATGCCTGATTAATCGACTATAAAGGGATAGTCCTGCTGAACGTATACATCCTTCAGCAGTTCGTCGTCGGAAGGCCAGGGGCTCTCTTCGGCGAAGTTTACGCTGTCTTCCACCTGTTCCTTCACGCGGTTGATGATGGTTTCAATGTCAGCTTCCGGCACCTGGAACTGCTCGAGCAGCACCCGCTTGCAGTGTTCAATCGGATCCCGTTCTTTGTACTCTTCCACTTCTTCCTTGGAACGGTATTTCTGCGGATCACTCATGGAGTGACCTTTGTAGCGGTAGGTTTTGATTTCAAGCAGGGTGGGACCTCCTCCCTGGCGGGCGCGGTTCACGGCGCGGATAATGCCTTCGTGTACTGCTTCCGGGCTCATGCCATCAATGCTGTCGGCCGGCATTTCATATGCATCAGCCAGCTTGTAAATATCAATGACATTGGAAGTGCGCTCCACGGAAGTACCCATGGCGTAGTTGTTGTTTTCGCAGATAAACACCACGGGGAGCTTCCACAGCATGGCCAGGTTGAAGGTTTCGTGCAGCATACCCTGGCGGGCAGCGCCGTCGCCGAAGAACGTGAGGCTCACGTTATCGGTTCCCTTGTACCTCTCGGCGAAGGCCAGGCCGGCGCCGGTACCAATCTGGGCTCCCACGATACCGTGCCCGCCAAAAAAGCCCACATCCACGCCAAAGAAGTGCATGCTGCCACCCTTGCCCTTGGCACAGCCTGTGGCCTTCCCGTACAGTTCCGCCATACAGCTGCGGGCGCTCACGCCCTTGGCGATGGCCAGCCCGTGATCGCGGTAGGCGGTGATGAATTTATCGTCGGGACGGGTAGCCGTCATGGCACCCGCTGCAACAGCTTCCTGGCCAATGTAGAGGTGACAGAAGCCCCTGATTTTCTGCATGCCGTACAATTGCCCCGCCTTTTCTTCAAAGCGCCGGAGCAGCAACATCAGCTCGTACCAGTACAGATAGGTTTCTTTAGTGAATTTAGTCGCCACGATGGGTTGGTTTTTTAGAGGGGCAAAGATAAGGGGGCAGGGGGAAATTTCTGCGTTTAGCGGCAGGATTCTCCGCCAGGTAAGCGCTCCTGCAAGTTGCTTATCTTGCAG
The DNA here is from genome assembly GCA_937862815.1 of uncultured Chitinophagaceae bacterium. Classification (GTDB taxonomy): domain Bacteria; phylum Bacteroidota; class Bacteroidia; order Chitinophagales; family Chitinophagaceae; genus Lacibacter. The sequence continues at coordinate 52,453 of CALMED010000027.1, forward strand.
GCCCATGTTGCGGCTGCGTTCCATTACCCTCACCCAGTTCAAGAACTACGGTTTCCGGCAATTTGTTTTCCCGGAGCAGATTACGGCCATCACCGGCCGTAACGGCGCGGGCAAGAGCAACCTGCTGGATGCTGTCTATTACCTCTGCTTCAGCCGCAGTTACTTTTCGGGAACCGATGCCGGGGTGGTGACCTATGGCCATGCCGGCTTCCGGCTCGAGGGACAGTTTGAGCGCAACGGTGAATCCACCCAGGTGACCGTTATCCTGCGTGAAAATGGGAAAAAAGAGCTCAGCGTAAACGGCGTTCCTTACGACCGGTTCTCGCTGCACATCGGCCGCTTTCCCTGTGTAATGATCGCTCCCGATGATGTGGAACTCATCACCGGTGGCAGCGAACTGCGTCGGCGATACCTTGACACCCTGCTGTCGCAGACAGACCCCGACTACCTCCAGCAACTGATCCGGCACAACCGGCTCCTGCAGCAACGCAACAGCTACCTCAAACAAGCCGCCCAGGAACGCCGGCGAAACGATGGATTACTCGACGTGCTGGATGTACAGCTGGCCGAAACCGCTGCAGCCCTGTACCTCGTCCGCTGCCGGCACCTCCCCCAGCTACGGCAACAGGTACTCGACAACTACGCCCTCATCGCCGGCCGGCCGGAACCCATTGAAATGACCTACGAGAGCCCGCTGCACACCGCCAACCCACTCGAACTGCTCCGTTCCCAGCGGGAGAAAGACTATCTCCTTCAACGCACCACTGCAGGCATCCACAAAGACGACCTGCTGCTGGAACTGCAGGGGCATCCGTTTAAAACCACGGCTTCCCAGGGCCAACGGAAAAGCCTCCTCTTTGGCCTGAAACTGGCGGAAGCCGGTCTGCTGCAATCGGCCAACGGCTTTGCCCCGCTCCTGCTGCTGGACGATGTGTTTGAAAAACTGGACCAGCAGCGGATGCACAACCTGCTGCAGCATGTTTGCACCGGCGGCACCACCCAGATCTTCATCACCGACACCCACCGCCCGCGCATGGAAGCGGTGTTCCGGGAACTGGGGTATCCCCTGGGCATCCTGGAACCCGGGGACGTAGTGGCAGATAGTTAGTACCTTCACATCATGTCACAGGTGTCGCTCGGAGAAGCACTGCAGGAATTCCTCAACAAAAGCCGCGTGAAAGGACGGGTTCAGGCCCTTCAGATCAAGGACGTGTGGGCCGAACTGATGGGTAAAACCATCGCCACCTATACCGACGACATTCAACTGGTGCAGCACCAGCTCATTATCACCACCCACGTAGCCCCCCTCAAGCAGGAACTGCTTTACCAGAAAGAAAAAATCCGCAACCGCATCAACGAACTGCTGAATGAACACGCGGTACACGAAGTGATTATCCGCTGAACCGGCGCCCGTTTATCCCCGCATTTTCCACCGGAAATTATTGTCACCATACAGGATGACATGCATCATTTTCCTGTTTGCTGAATTTGGTCAAATTTGGAGAGCAATCACATTCATCACTTCATAAATCTTTTCGCCATGAGCACTGCCAACCCATCCATCCTGAACTACGAGCATACCGACTGGCTCAAAGCCATTGACTTTTACAAAGAAGACCTCACCATCCTGCAGAAACGCCTGGCCGAAGTTTCGTTCAAAAACACAAGCAAGGAAGCGATGGCCGGTGTGGAACATTTCCAGAACCAGTTTATTATCCAGCGGAACAACCTCGACGAGTTACGCCATTACATCAACGAACATATACAGCATTTCGTACAGGATATAACCAAACACGAAGATTATGTGGTACCCGCCATTGCAGATGAGCATGCCCGGAGGAAAGACGAATTTGAAAGCCTGGAAAAGGTCATGGCCGATTTACGGCACGAGTTCAACGATTTCTTAGCCAAATGGATGTGAACCCGATAGAACAACAACAGCACGGAAGCTGCCGCAAGGCGGCTTTTGTGTTTAATGGGACCGCACCCGCGGATCGGCAGCGCCATAAAGCAGATCAGCCAGCATGTTCATCAGCACAAACAGAACGGCAGCCAGCAACACACTGCCCATCACCACGGGATAATCCAGCTTTTCCAGCGCATCTACGGTGATTTTTCCAATGCCTTTCCATCCAAAAATGTATTCCACAAAAAAAGCGCCGGCCAGCAACTCGGCAAACCAACCGGTTACTGCTGTAATCACCGGGTTCAGGGCGTTGCGGAGTGCATGCTTCCACACCACCACATGAGCGGGCATTCCCTTGGCATAAGCCGTGCGGATGTAGTCCTGGTTCAGCACATCCAGCATGGCACTGCGGGTAAGCTGGGTGATGATGGCAAGGGGCCGGATGCCCAGGGTGAGGGCCGGCAGGATGAGGTTGCGCAGCGTGTATACCTGTTCGCCGGTTTCCACGTCAATATCGAACCAACTGCCGGTCATGTGCAGTCCTGTCCAAGGGCGCAGCAGAAAGCCAAATATCCACGCTATGAGGATTCCCATAAAGAAGGAAGGTGCCGAGATACCCAGGATGCTGGCAAAAACGGCGGAGGTATCCATCCAGGTATCTTTCTTTACTGCCGCCACCACGCCCAGGAATATACCCAGCACGGTTGCCAGCAGCATGGCGGCTGTTGCCAGCAGCAGCGTGCCCGGCAGCGCATCCAGTAAAACAGCCCCCACCTCCTTTTTTGTTTGGTAGCTGGTGCGCAGGTAGGGCAGCTTCAGGGCCACAACGGTTTCGCTTCCCCCAAAAAAGCCCCGCAGGTTTTTCCGGGCAATCTCTTCGCGGCTGTGCAGGCTTACGGGTGAGAGGTCGTTGCAGTAGAGTACAAATTGTTTCCAGCGGGGCTGATCCAGCGTTAGCTCTTTCCGGATGTTGGCCAGGGTGGCACTGTCGCCGGTTTGCCCCAGGATCATCCGCTCGGGATCGCCAAATCCCTGGAACATCCAGAACACCAGGGTGACGGCCCCCGCCAGCACCAAAAAGGCATAGATCAGTTTGCGGATAAAATATGTCAGCACGTTTCGGGTTATCAGGTTGTGTTATAAAGGTACCCGGTGAAAATGCGGGGCCGCCCATTTGGCCTGCACCACAGGTCCCTCCATGGCGTACAGCACCGGTACTGCACGGGCGGCCGTTTTGATGGCGGTACCGTCGCAACTGTACACCGGCAAAGCACCCAGCACCGGGTCGGCTGCAAATAACCGCTGCACGTCTTCCGGGCGGGAAGAAATGATGTACAGTCGTCCGGCAGCGGCGATGCGGGCTGCTTCCCGCACCCAGCCGGCATTGGACCGCAACCCGTTGGCATGCAATAAAAACAGCAGGAAATACCGTCCCTCCTGCTGGAGAATGGCCGCTGTCTGGTCGTTGCCCTCTCCGTCGCGGAAAATCAGGTCCTTTACCGGGGGCTCATTGTTCTTTCCCTTCCGTACAAGAAATTGCTTGCGGTCAACAAAGGTCCAGGTACTGTCGGGCAGGTTGCCCAGCGCAAACTCCTGTTGTTCTCCGCCCTTTTCATAGATAAACCGGAATTCAAACTGATCCGGAACGGCATCGGCCGGCATCCTGCTCAGCTCCACCAGGTTGTTGCCTTTGCGGTATGGCAGGCAATCAACCACCGGCAGGTAACGCAATACCCAGGCCTGCAGACCGAAGGAAAAAAGGAAAGCCAGCACCAATACCACCCCGTTAAAAATTGTCCGCTTAAAGAGGGGTTGTACCAGCTTGTATTTGACCAGAATAAAAGCTATCAACAGCAGCAACAGCACATCCTTCAAAAAAGATTGCAGGGGCGTCAGTGGCAGGCAATCGCCGAAGCAGCCGCAGGTTTTAATTTTCCCACTGAGCAGGGCATAGCCGGTTAGAAACGTAAAAAAAACGATGAGCAGGAGCAGGAGCCAGCTGAAGGCCCGCATGCGCCAACCGATGATCACCGCCACGCCGGCGATAATTTCAAACGCATTCATCAGAATGGCCAGGGTAAGTGTATAATCGTGAAACTGGTTGAGTTGCCACACTTCAAAAAACTCCTGCATTTTGTAACTCAACCCCAGGGGATCGTTGGCCTTGACCAGGCCGGAAAAGATGAACAGGATACCAACGAACCAGCGTATGACCGTAAGGCTTGTTTTCATACAATGAATTTAAATTATTCAGCGTTGGTTGTACCGGTGGCTCCGGCCATAAGGGTGTTTAACCGGCATGCGCCCCCTCCCCTATCTGGATCAATGCAAACACGCTGTAATTGATGATGTCGTACAGGTTGGCCTCCACTCCTTCGCTCATGAGGGTCTTTCCTTCGTTACGCAGTATTTGCCGGATGCGTTGCAGGCGGGCCAGGATCATATCGGCAAAGGTTTCCTGCTGCATGTCGCGCCAGGCTTCGCCGTAATCGTGGTTCTTATCCTGCATCAGGACACGGGCCTGCAGTACCTGCGCATCGTACCAGGCTTCCAGTTGATCCACCGGAATTTCCTCCGGCCCCTCAACCGGCAACTGCAATTGTAAAAGACCAATCACGGCGTAGTTCAGAATGCCCCTGAATTCGCTGGTAATGCTGTCGCCGATGCGTTGCTCACCCCGTTCCTGGATGGTACGGATGCGCTTGGCCTTGATGTAGATCTGGTCCACCACGGAGATGATGCGGTACACGCGCCAGGAAGTACCATAATCCTTTGCCTTGCTGATGAAAATATGTTTACAGGATGCGATGGCATCGTCGTATTGTTGCAGGGTTTGCATGCGTACTGTGCGAAATTGTTGTTACTTCGGTTCTGGATTCTCCGTTCAAAAATAACTGAAACATCCCAATGTACACACTCAACTGCCGGGGAAGACTGCTGGCGCTGGAGCAGCCCGTGGTGATGGGCATTCTCAACATCACACCCGACTCATTTTACAGTGATAGCCGGGTACCCAAAGCGGCACAATGGCGCGCCAAAGCGCAGCAGATGATCGCAGAAGGCGCTGTAATTCTTGATGTTGGCGGCCAGAGCACCCGGCCCGGCAGCGAACGGGTGCCGGCTGACGAAGAGGCTAAACGGGTGGTGCCCTCCATCTCTGCGCTGCGGCAGGAATTTCCGGATGTGTTTCTTTCGGTGGATACGTATTACGCTGCTGTGGCAAAAGCCGCGGTGGAGGCGGGCGCCGACCTGGTGAACGATGTGAGCGCCGGCAAACTGGATCCCGCGATGCTGACCACCGTAGCAGCATTGGGCGTTCCGTACATCGCCATGCACATGAAAGGCCGGCCGGAAACCATGCAACAGGAAGCCCGGTACAGCGATGTCACCCAAGATGTATTTGAGTACCTGGCGAAAAAAGTCATCGAATGCCATGAAGCAGGCATCAACGACCTGGTGGTGGATCCGGGGTTCGGCTTTGCCAAAACGATGGAGCAGAACTACCGGCTGCTGCAGCAGCTCGACGTCTTCGCCGCCCTGGGGGTTCCGCTGCTGGCAGGGCTCAGCCGGAAATCCATGATCTGGAAATTACTGGACACTTCACCCGAAGCCGCACTCAATGGCAGTACGGTTCTGCACACCATCGCCCTGCTGAAGGGCGCCCGCATTCTGCGGGTGCATGATGTGCGGGAAGCGGTGGAGACCGTACGACTAATCCATGCTGTGCAGCAGGCATAAAAAACTGCCGCACCCGGGTTGGATGCGGCAGCATAAAATGTGCTGCGTTTGATTATTTGGCGCCCGGAGGAGCAGGCTGCAGTACCGGGGGAGCAATGGCCGTACCCGTAGTGATGTCCAGTACTTCAATTTCAAAAATCAGGTTCTCGTACGATTTGATTTTGGGAGGAGACCCCTGCATCCCATACGCCAGCATGGAAGGAATATACACTTTGGCCTTTCCGCCTTTGGCCAGTTGCTTCACGCCGTCTTCAAATCCCACAATGCTGCCCATCTGACCAATCGTAATGGGGAAGGGATCCACGTGTCCGAATGAGGAATCCACGTTGGAATCAAACTTCTCGCCGTCAAAGGTCATACCGGTGTATTTAACCAGCACTTTCTGCCCGCTGTCTGGTTTGGCCCCATCGCCCGGGTTCATGATTTCCACAAACGTACCGCCGGCTGTTTTTGTGGTGGTGATATTTTTCTTTTTCAGGTAATCTTCAATAACCGCAATTTCCCGCTCCTTCTGCTGTTCCAGTTCCTTGTTGTACTGGTCCTGTGCCTGAGCCATGTCGGTGTATTGCTCCAGAACCCGGAACATGATCTTGATTTTATCGCCCTTCTTGAAGCCGGGAGGCATCTGGCCGCCGCTGAGGCGGGCAATGGTGTCGAGGCTCTGTACCACCACGGCGCTGTCGCCTACGTACATCAGGGGGAATACCTCGGAAATATCATAGCTGCGCCCCAGGCTGTCTACCATCGTAAAGGCAGGTATTTTGCCGAAGGAATTGTAGCTGAGCGAATCCTTCTGGTACACTTTTACGTGAAACTTGATGTACGCGCCGGGTTGCAGCTTCTCTTTTTTGCTGCCGGAAACAATTTTATAGAGCAGGCCGCTCTTGGCTTTCTGAAAGGAGCCGCCGCTGCAGGAAGCGAACAAGACACCGGCAACTGCCAGTATCAATAAGGACTGAATGGTCTTCATGTGTGTTTAATTATTAAAAAGATTGAAGTTCTGCTTGATAATCCTGAATCACTTCCCGGAACAGTTTGAGATTGAATTCAAGGCTTTCGTCCCGCTCTCCACCCGCCGCGTTGAAATGCCCTCCCCCGTTGAAATGGCTCCGGGCAAATGTATTGCAATCAAAGTCTCCTTTGCTCCGGAAACTCCATTTTCTTTTTTCGTCCCGGTCAATCACCAGTGCCGCCAGGCGGATGCCCTGGATGCCCAACGGGTAGTTCACCAGCCCTTCCGTATCACCGGTTTTAATGTCGAACCGGAGCAGGTCCTGCCTGGTGACCCATATCAGGGCAAGATTCAATTCATAGTTCATTTCCATGCGGTTGAGTAACACGTGACCGATAAACCGGAAGCGGTTTTCCAGGAAGTTGTCATAAATATTTTCATGCACGGGCGTATGCAACAACCCGTTGAGTTTGAAGTGCGCCACCATTTCGTGTACACTGGCTGAGGTGGAAGGGAAACGGAACGACCCGGTATCGCCCATCACACCGGCATAGAGGCATTGCATGATGTCCTGGTTGATCAGGTGCGCATGTCCGCTCATGCGGATAAAATCATAGATCATCTCGGCCGTGGAACTTTTAGACGTGTCGCTCACGCCATAGGCAAAAACCTCTGACTGAGGTTCCCGGTGGTGGTCAATGAGGATTTTTTCGGCCGGTACCTGTTCCAGCATGGGCGCCATGCGCTTGGTCCGGGGCAGGCAGTTGAAATCAAGGCAGAATATCCACCCGGCCTTGCGGACGATTTCATCGCATTTCTGTGTATTCCGTTCGTAATCGAGCACTTTCTCGCATCCCGGCATCCAGTTCAGAAAAGCGGCCCAGTTGGTGGGGGATATAACCTGTACCTGGTGGCCCAGTTGTAGCAGGAAATGATACAATCCGAGCGCAGAGCCCATGGCATCGGGGTCGGGCTTCTGGTGCATGGTTACAACAATTTGTTTCGGCTGTTCCAGAAGGGGGTATAAACGACTGATTTCCTGCATAAAAAACGGCGACAAATGTAGGGGAAAAAGCCCGTAGTTCCTCACCGCCCCTCCCGGTGGCGCCCATCCCGGAACTATTCTGCTCCGGATACGGTTAGCCACGCGGAAACCCTTACCTTTGCGGCGCAAAAAAACATTATTATGAGTAACCGTACATTCACCATGATCAAGCCGGATGCCATGCGCAATGGCCATGCCGGCGCCATCCTCGATCATATCATTAAAGCCGGGTTCCGCGTGGTGGCCCTGAAGCAGGTTAAACTGAGTGCAGAAAAAGCGGGCGAATTTTACGCCGTTCACAAAGAGCGTCCCTTCTTTGGCGAACTGGTGGAATTCATGAGCAGTGGAGCCATCATAGCCGCGATTCTTGAAAAAGACAATGCCGTGGCCGATTTCCGTAAACTGATTGGTGCCACCGATCCTGCCAAAGCCGATGAGGGTACCATCCGCAAACTGTATGCGACTTCCGTTGGCGAGAACGCCGTTCACGGCAGCGACAGCGATGAAAACGCTGCTATTGAGGGAGCCTTCTTTTTCAGCGGCCTGGAACAGTTTTGATTTTATCTCCATCTTAATGTAAGATCCCTGCCCTGGCGGGGATTTTTTTTCCCATGACCGGGGGCAGGAAACAGATTGACACCGGTTGTTTTTCTGAACCTTAAAACGGGTTACCTTGACCCGGTATGCGGAAGCGCTGGAAAACGAAGTTGCGCTCGCTCTGGCGGGTGGCGGGTCCCGGTTTCATCACCGGCGCCAGCGATGACGATCCGTCGGGCATCGCCACTTACACCCAGGCAGGCGCTGCATTTGGCTACCAGGCACTCTGGACTGCCTGGATCACCTTTCCGCTGATGGTGTCCATCCAGGAAATGTGTGCCCGCATCGGGCTCGTGCAGCAAAAAGGACTCACCGCCGTCATTAAAGCGCATTATCCCCGCTGGTTGCTATCCCTTTTGGTGGGACTCTCCTTCCCCGCCATTGCCCTCAACATCGGGGCCAACCTGGCAGCCATGGGGGCCGTGGGCAACCTGCTGTTTCCCGCCATACACCCCAACCTGGTATCACTGCTGCTGCTGCTGATCCTGCTGTACTGCCTGATTCGTTTCCCGTACCGCCGGATCGCAGCCGTACTCAAATGGTTGTGCCTGGTATTGCTGGTGTACCTGCTTGTTCCCTTTTATACCCGGCCGGATATACTCTCCGTTCTCAAGCATACACTTGTTCCCACCATAACCCTGGATGCTCCATTTCTCGCCATCCTGGTTGCCATACTCGGAACCACCATTTCTCCCTACCTGTTTTTCTGGCAGGCTAACATGGAGCAGGAAGAAGCCTGCCGCCGGCACCTGGTGGTTGACCGGAACATCATTACACACATGCGCAGGGATATCCGGATCGGGATGTTTTACTCCAACCTCATCATGTTTTTTATCATGCTCACCGCGGGGAGTGTTCTGCACATGAATGGTCTCACCAGCATTGCCACGGTGGAGGATGCCGCCAAGGCGCTGCACCCCCTGGCCGGGCGGCAAGCCGCCTTGCTCTTCTCCGTTGGCATTATTGGAACCGGGATGCTGGCCATTCCGGTTTTGGCAGGTTCGGTGAGCTACATGGTAGCGGAAACATTTTCATGGCGGGAAGGCCTTAACCGCAAGTTTCACCGGGCAAAGGGGTTCTATTACACAATGATCCTGTCTGTACTCATTGGCTTTACGATCAATTTCCTGGGCATCCCTCCGGTAAAAGCCCTGCTGATAACCGCCATAATCTATGGATTGCTGGCCCCGGTGCTCATTGGCATCATCCTGCACATCTGCAACAACCCGGCGGTGATGGGCAATTACGTGAATGGAAAAAAGGCCAACTTCTGGGGTGGATTGTGTCTCGTGCTGATGACGGCAGCTGCCGCCGGGTTTCTCTGGCTCCTGTAAAAAGAAAGACGCCCCGCAAAGAGGCGTCTAAAAATAATTCCCGTCGTTCTTTACAACGCTTCCACCACCAGGGCGCTGGCTCCCCCGCCACCGTTGCAGATGCCGGCAGCGCCGTAGCGTCCGCCGTGGGTTTTCAGCGCGTGTATGAGGGTTACAAGGATGCGGGCCCCGCTGGCACCGAGCGGATGGCCCAGCGATACCGCACCTCCGTGCACGTTTACCCGGGCGGGATCCAGCTGCATGCGGCGGGTATTCTCAATGCCCACTACCGCAAAGGCTTCGTTCAGCTCCCAAAAAGCAATGTCCTGCATCTGCAATCCTGCTTTTTGTACGGCCCTCGAAACTGCCAGGCTGGGCGTGGTGGTAAACCATTCGGGCGCCTGTTCGGCATCGGCATAACTGCAGATACGGGCAATCGGACGAAGCCCCAGTTCCTGCACTTTTGCGGCGGAGGCCAGTACCAGGGCGGCAGCCCCGTCGTTCATGGTGCTGGCATTGGCGGCTGTAACGGTACCTTCTTTCTGAAAAGCCGGCTGCAGGGAGGGTATCTTATCAAACTTTACGTTCCAGGGTTCTTCATCCCGGGCAAAAACAACGGTATCGCCTTTACGCTGCGGGATGGATACCGGCACCACCTCGGCATCGAACCATCCGTTTTCCCAGGCCGCCTGGGAACGGCGGTAACTTTCGATGGCAAACGCGTCCTGGTCTTCCCGGCTGATACCACAGGTGGATGCGCAGAGTTCGGCCGCGTTACCCATGGCTTTACCGTCGTACACGTCGGTAAGCCCGTCTTTGGCCAAGCCGTCCACCAGCTGCGAATGGCCGTATTTGTTACCCCAGCGCATGCTGTCTACATAAAAAGGCACATTGCTCATGCTTTCCATTCCGCCGGCCACTACAAGGCCGGCATCCCCCAGCAGGATGCTTTGTGCCGCCTGGGCAACAGCTTTCATGCCGCTTGCACAAACCTTATTTACCGTTGTACAGTTGACCGTATCCGGCAAAGCGGCAAAGCGGGCGGCCTGCCGTGCAGGCGCCTGTCCCAGGTTGGCCTGTAAAACACAGCCCATCAACACATCATCCACCTGTTGGGGATCGATGCCGGCTTTTGCAAGCGCACCCTGTATGGCAACAGCGCCCAGGCGGGTGGCAGAGAGGGATTTCAGACTGCCGCCGAAACTGCCCATGGGTGTGCGGACGGCGGAGAGAACAAAGACTTCTTTCATAATGGCAATCGTTTAATTATGGATAACAAAGGTACGGGCCGGCAAGGGTTTGCACAGCCATTTTGTTCCGGGATGAGCCCTGCCCTGCTGCAGGCATTTACTGCTTTACCAGCATAAGGGATTTAAGGAAAAGGGGCATACCCAAAGGCACCAGCACCGCCAGCGGCGAGTGCAAGGTCTGCCACGCAAGAAAACCAACCAGCAGCAGCCAGAAAGGATAGCTGATGGCCAGCAGGCAGAACAGGAGACTGTCATAATGGATCGTGTGCCGCATCAGGCGGTACACCCAGGGTTGATACAGGTAATACAGCGGGGCATGCAACAGAAAACCTGCCATGGCAAAGGGAACGAGTACCGCCGGGCGACGGGGTGGCGGGGCCTGTTGTGTGCTGAGTTCCTCCAGTTGGGTTGCTGTAAGCCGGTTGATCTGCTGCAGCACTGCGCCATCCGTCGCAGCCAGGTCCAGTTGCTCCGCTCCGAATGGGGCGCCCGGGATTAGTTCAATCTTTTTCCCGAATTTCCAGAACGAATCATAGCGGATCCACAAGGGAAGCATCCGGGCAGCAGCTCCTTCCCGCCAGCTTTGCAGCAGGATACGGGCCGCGCCCTTCTTCAGCGGCTGCAAGGTGGTTTGGTACGCACAGAAACCCTCTACGAAAATGAGCACATGCTCGCCCTTTTTCAACGCGTCTACACTCCGGCGGAAACTTGAATCGTTCAGGTGCAGTTTATCTTTCCCATCGCGGATGCGGTACACAGGTATCATCTTTAACTGGTGCAGGAAATACCGTACCAGCTTGTAGCGGAACACATCACTCCGTGTGAGGAAATGAACCGGTCTTTTCATGTAAGTACCCACCAGTATAGCGTCGAGGAACGAGTTGGGATGGTGCGCCCCAATGAGAAACGGGCCTTCTTCGCGAAACCGCCCGGGCTGAAAGCGGGTGACTTGCCGGGTGGAAATAAAAAAGCAGAAACGCAGCCAGTATTTAAAGAGGTAGTACAGCAATCAGATTTTTCTTTGTCCGGTCAAAATACTTCTTTCAGCATAATCTGCAAATGGAACATCGCCAATTTCAGGAAAAACACCTCATTTGTGGTACGATTCAACTCTCCTGCCCTGCAGTTACCTGCTTCCCATGCCACTACCTGCAATTTTATTAAGTGCCAGCACCAGGCGGTCAAGGTCGGCTGGTTGGGTATATACATGTGGCGTAATGCGCACGCCGTGTATGTTTTCCCTGTCGATGGCCACGGTGTGAATTTTGTAGGTGTTGTGAAGGGTGGATGCCAAGTCAGCCGGTTTGATCCCTTCCATCGCAATATTGGCAATGGCGCCGTAGAACGACGGTGTGCGGGGCTGCAGAAACCGCACACCTTTCAGGTGGGCGACCCGGGAAGTCCAGTAACCGGTGAGATAACGCAGCCGCTCTTCCTTCCGCTTGCTGCCGATTACCTGGTGAAAGTCGAGTGCATTCCCGATGGCCATTTCGCTGGCAAAAGAACGGGTGCCCAGCGATTCAAACTTGCGGATATCAGGGCCATCCGGCTGCCCGCTGCTGAGCAGGGCCCAGATGTTTTTTATTTTCTCTTTCCGGATCCACAGCAAGCCGCTGCCGAAGGGAGCACAAAGCCATTTGTGCAGGGAGGTGGCGAAATAGTCGCATCCCAGGTCGGGTATCCGGAAATCGAAATGGGCAAAACTGTGTGCTCCGTCGCCAATCACTTCTATGCCGCGCTGGTGGGCCACATCGGCAATGCGGCGGATGGGCAGCACCTGTCCCGTCCAGTTGATGAGATGGGTTACATGCACCACTTTGGTGCGGGAAGTGAAGGCCTTTACGTATTGCTGCACCAGCACCTCCGGGTTCTCTTCGGGCAGCTGCAGGTCCAGCCAAACCAGGCGGATGCCGTCGCGTTTTTCGCGCTGCTTCCATGCGTGGATCATGTTGGGATAGTCCTGTTTCGACAACACCACTTCGTCTCCCGCTTTGAGGTTGAGGCCAAAAATAACGGTATTGAGGCCCTCGGTAGCATTGCGGTTGATGGCCAGTTCTTCGGGATCACAACCGGCCAGGCCGGCCAGTTTGGAACGCAGCGCTTCCCGTCCTTCATCCAGAATGCGCCACATGTAATAGGAGGGTGCTTCGTTGCTGTATTGGTAGAAACGGATATGGGCTTCCTGTACAGGTTTGGGTTGCGGGCTCACGCCACCGTTATTGAGGTTAAGCAGGTTGGGCGATACGGTGAATTGCTGCTGCACCCAGCCCCAGAAGGTTTCATCCTGCAGGGCTGCTTCATCCGGCAGCTGCGCAAAGCGCTCCTGCTGGCGGCGGGCATCGGCGGCCAGTGCAGCATTTGTAAGCGATAAGAAAGCGCCGGTGCCCGCGGCACGGGTAAGCTGATGCAGGAAAGAGCGGCGGGATGGCATAGCAGGTAGTTTAACTAAAGATAGCGATTTCAAGTTGCTGCCGTTGCGATGGCACTGGCTGCAATATAGCCGCTGGTCCATGCATGCTGAAAGTTGAAACCGCCGGTTACGCCGTCCACATCGAGCACTTCGCCTGCGAAATACAAACCGGGATGCAATTTGCTCTGCATGGTGTTTACATCCACCTGGCGAAGATCCACCCCACCGGCCGTTACAAACTCTTCTTTGAAGGTAGTTTTACCACTCACGGCATAGGTGCCTGCAACCAGCAATTGCACCAGCTTGTTCATCGCTTTGGAAGAAACATCCGCCCAACGGGTTTCGGACGCAATGCCCGCTTCCTGCAATAAATACAGCCAGAGTCGGTTGGGCAGTATTGCCGGCGGATGTGATCCGGAACTCTTCCCGCCTTTTTCATTTCGCCACAGGGTGATTGTCTGTTTGAGGTCCGCTTCCGTAACATCTTCCAGCCAGTTCACCAAAATAGTAAACGAGTAACCACAGGCTTGCAGCTCACGGGCAGCCGCAGCCGAAAGTTTCAGCACGCAGGGTCCGCTCAGCCCCCAGTGGGTGATGAGAACGGGGCCGGTTTCCCGGAATCGGGTGCCCTGTATCCGGATGCTCACCCGGGGCACGCTGATGCCCATGAGCGACGTGATGGTATGCCCCGGCAGGTTGAAGGTAAAAAGGGAAGGAACAGGTGCTACTATGCGGTGCCCGGTATCCAGTAACCAGCGGAACTGTTCTTCTTTGGGATACCCGCCCGTGGTGATGCATACAAAATCGGCAAAGAGGGGTTGATCTTTTCCTTCCACAAATACCTGCCACCGCTCATTATCCTTTACCAACCGGTTAACGGAAGCGTTGAAGCGGATATCCACGCCATAGCGGTTGGTCTCCCGCATCAGGCAATCCACGATCGTTTGCGAAGAGTCCGACTGCGGAAACATACGTCCGTCGGCTTCGGTCTTCAGCAATACACCCCGTGAAGTAAACCATTCAATGGTGTCGGGCGTAAAAAAACGGTGAAATGCCTTGCGTATAAAGTATGTGCCCCGGTAATAGCGCCGGCTCATCTCTTCGCGGTCGAAACAGGCATGGGTAAGGTTGCAGCGGCCACCGCCACTTATGCGGACTTTGGAAAGCACCTTGCTGCTTTTTTCCAGGAGCAGCACCTGCAGTCCCGGCCGCAAGCGGGCCGCATTCACGGCACAGAAGAAGCCGGCCGCTCCGCCGCCAATCACCACCAGGATGGGATGCTCTGCTTTCATGCTTTGTCAGGCACAACAGCCTGCGGATGCCGGCTGCTTGCAGTTATAAAAATAAGTATATAAATGCAGGAGGGGCTGCAGCCCCCGGCAGCTCTCTCTTATACAAGCAATGGAACTACGTATGGGCGGGTGGGGCAACCGTTTACCCGGCAAAATAATAAGATGCGTCGAGGTGCGTATTTGCCTGCTCTGCTGCTTCAATGGCGGCAAAGGACGACAAAATATCAGCCTGGCCTTTTTTCACGCAAACGGTATGTTCGTAATGCGCCGAGGGTTGGTGATCGGCTGTGCGGATGGTCCAGCCATCTTCGTCGTGGTACACATCCTTGGTCCCCATGTTAATCATGGGTTCAATGGCAATCACGGTTCCTTCTTTTAATTTAGGTCCGGTACCCCGCTTTCCGAAATTAGGCACCTGGGGATCTTCGTGCAGGTTGCGGCCGATCCCATGCCCCACCAGTTCCCGCACCACACCGTAACCATGCTGTTTTTCCGTATAATCCTGGATGGCGAAGGCGATGTCGCCCACCCGGTTGCCGTGTACCGCTTTCGCAATTCCGCGGTAGAGCGACTCTTTGGTTACCCGCAGCAACTGCTTCACCGCATCGGGTGCGGGACCTAAGTGAAACGTATAGGCACTGTCGCCGTGATAGCCGTTGAGAAAAGCTCCGGCGTCCACCGATACAATATCGCCTTCCTTCAGGGGGATGTTGGTGGGAAAGCCGTGCACCACGGCATCGTTCACCGAAATGCAGGTGGCAAAGGGATAAGTATTCTGGTAGTTCTTAAACGAGGGGTATGCGCTATGATCACGAATAAAGGCTTCCACCCGGGCATCTACCTGCAGGGTGGTTACGCCGGGACGCAACATGGAAGCTGCTTCGGCAAGAGCCGCTCCCACCAGCAATGCGCTGGCGCGTATCAGTTCTATTTCCGCTGGAGTGCGATAATGTATCATGGCGTTTGATGGAAAAAACCCCGGCAATTGCCAGGGTTTTACATGTTAAATATTTTTTGTTCAGATCGCCCCGGAAGAAACCGTCTGGCGTCCCTGGATACGTCCGCTCTTCATCAGGCCATCGTATTGGCGCATCAGGAGATGGGTCTCGATCTGCTGGAGGGTATCCAGTACAACCCCTACCATGATGAGCAGGGACGTACCGCCGTAGAAGGTAGAGAAACCACTGGTTACCCCCAGGTTCTTTGCCAGGCCGGGCATAATACCTACAATGGCCAGGAAAATTGCTCCGGGGAGCGTTACTTTATCCATCACGGAACCGATGTAGTCGGCTGTGGGTTGCCCGGGTTTAACACCGGGGATAAAGCCGTTGTTCTGTTTCAGGTTATCGGCGATCTGCTTGGGATTGAAGATAAGGGCGGTGTACAGGAACGTAAAACCGATCACCAAAACGGAATACACCAGCATGTACCAGATATTGCCGTGGTCGCTCAATACAGCGGCCAGTCCTTTGGTGGATTGGAAACCGGTGAGCAGGGTAGGCAGGAACATGATGGCCTGTGCGAAGATGATGGGCATCACACCGGCGCTGTTCACTTTGATGGGAAGGAACTGGCGGGCGCCGCCAAACTGGCGGTTTCCAACGATCTGCTTGGCGTAGTTGATGGCAATTTTGCGCACACCTTGTACCAGGATGATGAGTCCCATGATCACGGCGATCATCAGGGCGATTTCAATCAGGAAGATCAGCAAACCACCACCTGCTCGGTTCATCTTGGAATCGAACTCAGCGGCAATGGATGCCGGGAAACGGGCCAGGATGCCGATCATGATGATGAGCGAAGTACCGTTACCAAGTCCTTTATCAGTAATGCGCTCACCCAGCCACATCACAAACAGGGTTCCTGCTGTGAGGATAATGGTGGTGGAGAGCCAGAAGTACGGACTGTAAGCCTCCAGGATGGCGTTGCCGGCCACCTGCGGATCACGCAGGTACGCTACATAAGCACTGGCCTGGAAAACGGTTACAATTACGGTGAGGTAACGGGTCCACTGGTTGATCTTCTTCCGTCCGCTGTCGCCTTCCTTTTGTAATTTCTGCAGCTGTGGTACCATGATGCTCATGAGCTGCATGAAGATAGACGCGGAAATATAGGGCATGATGCCGAGGGCGAGGATAGAAGCGCTGGAGAACGCACCACCGGCAAACGAGTCAAAGATACCGAGAATGCCTTCCTTCGCCTTGTCGTTCAGCTGGCTGAGGGCACCCGGATCCACACCCGGCAGCACGATGTGTGCACCAATCCGGTACACCAGCAACAGCAGCAGCGTGTAGAGGATTTTCTCCTTCAGCTCCTCAATGCTCCAGATATTCTTAATGGTTTGAATTAGCTTTTTCACTGATAGGAATCTGTTTTAAATACCGCAATTAAAAAAGACGCATGTGCATGCGTCGGGCAAATATCGGGAAAATTATTGCACTACCTCAACGGAGCCGCCGGTAGCTTCGATGGCTGTTTTAGCCTTCGCGCTCAGGGCATTGACCTTGAAGCTGAGTTTTGTTTTAATTTCTCCGTTGGCCAGGATCTTCACACGATCGGTGCGGTTGATGAGGCCGTTGCTGTATAATTGGTCCAGTGAAAATTCGTTGAGACCGTATTTCTCCACCAGTTGTTCCACCTGCCCGAGGTTAAACACGCGGTATTCAATGCGATCGGGATTCTTAAAGCCCCGCTTGGGAATGCGACGCTGGATGGGCATCTGGCCACCTTCGTGCGCCATTTTGCGTTTATAACCGGCGCGGCTCTGTCCTCCTTTGTTACCTTTTGTGGAGGTACCACCCTTTCCGGATGCTTCACCACGGCCTAAACGCTTTTCTTTGTGTGTTGAACCTTCGGCAGGTTTCAGGTTGTGCAGTTTCATGTGCTTTTATTTTTGTACTTACGCCCCGAAAGCATCGGGGCTCGCTTTAAAATGTTTGATGCGGGACCGGCGTCAGGCCAGCTCCTCTACTTTGAGCAGGTGGTTTACCTTTTCTATCATACCCAGTACCTGGGGGGTGGCTTCCACTTCCTTGCTCGAATTTGTTTTGTTGAGACCCAGCGCCTTCAGGGTAAGTTTCTGACGTTCGGGACGGTCAATAGGGCTCTTAACCAGTGTAATCTTTAATTTTTTCATAACTCCTTCGTTTTAAACAGCAATGCCGCTGTGCTACACATCGGCTGGCTGTTCTTATCCGTTAAATACTTTTTTGAGTCCGAGATTCCGCTGGCGGGCAACACCAATGGGTTCACGCAGCAGGGCCAGGGCCTTGAAGGTGGCTTTCACCACGTTGTGGGGATTGGCAGATCCGAGGGATTTGGCCAGCACGTCTGTTACACCCGCGCTCTCCAGTACCGCACGCATGCTGCCTCCGGCAATTACACCGGTACCGTGTGCAGCAGGCTTGATGAGCACTTTGGCAGCGCCTTCCTTGGCCCACTGGTCGTGGGGAATGGTGCCATGCATCACCGGTACCTTGATCAGGTTTTTCTTGGCATCTTCAATACCCTTGGAGATGGCTTCCTGCACTTCTTTGGCTTTGCCCAGACCGTGACCCACCACTCCGTTTTCATTGCCTACCACAACCAGTGCGGAGAAGCTGAAAGCACGTCCGCCTTTGGTGGTTTTTACCACGCGGTTTATGGAAACAACTTTTTCTTTCAGCTCGAGGTCGCCGGCTTTTACTTTATTGGAAATTACTTTCGACATGTAGAAACGTATTACGTGTTTGAAATTAGAATTGCAGGCCTCCTTCGCGGGCACCATCAGCTACAGATTTCACACGGCCGTGGTACAGGTAACCACCCCGGTCAAACACCACGGTTGTGAAACCGAGTGCTGCGGCCTTCTGTGCAATGGCGGTTCCCACCAGTTTGCTGATTTCAACTTTGGTCCCCTTCTGGGCCTTGATGTCTTTGTCCTTGGAAGAAGCCGATGCCAGGGTCTTCCCGTTTACATCGTCCACCAGCTGTACGTAGATATCCGTGTTACTGCGGTATACGCTCAGGCGGGGTTTCTCCGGCGTACCGGCCACCTTGCGGCGGATGGAGTAGCGGATTTTCTGCCTTCTGATTACTTTGTTGTCTGTTTTCATTCCTGTTTATTTAGCACTTCCGATTCTGCCGGAAGTTGTTTCATGCGTATGTGGTTCGTTCTTGGCTGCTCAGCGCTGTTTTTACTTACCAGCTGCCTTACCTGCTTTACGGCGGATAAATTCACCGGCATATTTCACACCCTTACCCTTGTACGGTTCGGGCTTGCGGAGACCACGGATTTTGGCGGCAACCTGTCCCAGCAACTGCTTGTCAATTCCCTCCAGTGTGATGGTGGGGTTCTGGCCTTTTTCCTGCGCTGTTGCCACTTTGAGTTCGGAAGGAACTTCAAAGATGATGTTGTGCGAGTAACCCAGCGCCAGGTCAAGTACATTGCCCTGGTTGGCAGCTTTGTAACCCACACCCACCAGTTCCAGCTTGCGGTTGAAACCTTCTGTTACACCCTTCACCATGTTGGCGAGCAGGGCACGGTAAAGACCGTGCATGGCACGGTGACGCCCCTGGTCGGTAGGACGGCTGAACGTTACTTCGCCATCCTTCACTTCAACCGTGATGTCGCGGTCAATAGCCTGTTTCAGTTCACCTTTTGGACCTTTTACAGTCACCACGTTGTCTTTTCCTACAGCAATGGTAACTCCCTGGGGAACAACCACTGGTTTTTTACCTATACGGGACATAGTATTCTTTTTTTTATGATTCCTGTTACTGCCGGCCGGTCAGCCTGGTGTAGGTCGGCTTAATGTACCGGCAGCGTTTACTTGTTCAATTAATAGATGTAGCAAAGTACCTCACCACCTACGTTGCTGGCTTTCGCCTGCTTGTCGGTCATCACTCCTTTGGAGGTGCTGATGATAGCGACGCCCAGCCCGTTTTTCACACGGCGGAACTCACCGGGTTTGGCGTACTGGCGCAGACCGGGACGGCTTACCCGCTCCAGTGCCTGGATGGCCGGCTGACGGGTTTGAGGATCGTACTTCAGGGCAATTTTGATGACGCCTTGCTTGCTGTCGTCTTCAAATTTATATTTGAGGATATAACCCTGGTCGTACAGAATTTCCGTAATGCGCTTTTTGAGGTTGGATGCGGGGATTTCCACAATGCGGTGTCCTGCCATCTGGGCGTTACGAACACGGGTGAGAAAATCTGAAATAGGATCTGTTACCATTGTATTACTTAGTTGAATGATTGTAAATGTTGTGTAGGGCGTGCATCATATTCAATACCTGCACAGGTTGTTTCACGGCCGCTTACCAGCTTGCCTTCTTCACACCCGGAATCTTACCGTTCAGCGCCATGTCACGGAAAATCACACGGGAGATACCAAAGTAACGCATGTAACCTTTCGGACGACCGGTTAACTGGCAACGGTTCTTCAACCGCACCGGCGATGCATTCTTGGGAAGTTTGTCCAGTGCAGCGAAATCTCCGGCTGCCTTGAGGGCGGCGCGCTTTTCGGCATACTGGGCCACCATGCGTTCTCTTTTGTTCTGACGGGCTGTTACTGATTTTTTAGCCATATACGTTGTTTATGTCCTTTGTAGTAATGGGGGGAAGCGCTTAGTTTTTCTTCACGTTTTTGAAGGGCATTCCCATTTCCTTCAGCAGTTCGTAAGCTTCTTCATTGGTGCCTGCACTGGTAACGAACGTAATATCGAGACCGGTGATTTTGTTTACCTTATCAATGTCAATCTCGGGGAAGATAATCTGCTCGGTCACTCCCATCGTGTAGTTGCCGCGGCCATCAAACGATTTGTCGTTCACGCCTTTGAAATCACGCACACGGGGAAGTGCAGCAGAAATCAGGCGGTCGAGGAACTCATACATGTTGGTGCCCCGCAGCGTTACCCGGGCTCCGATGGGCATGCCCTTCCGCAGTTTGAAGTTGGAGATGTCCTTTTTGGAAGCGGTGGGAACCGCACGCTGTCCGGTGATGGTGGTCAGTTCTTCCACGGCGATATCCACCAGTTTCTTATCGTTCACCGCTCCGTTAACGCCGCGGTTGATACAGATTTTCTCCAGGCGGGGAACCTGCATCACGCTTGTATAACCAAAGCGTTTCATCAGTGCGGGAACCACTTCCTGCTGGTATTTGCCAGCCAGGCGGGGGGTGTATTTTGCAGTACTCATTGTATTGTCTTTTTACGCTGTTCCTAATTATTTAATCGGCTGACCGGATTTTTTGGATACCCGAACGAGTTTGCCTTCCTCGCGGTTCCGCTTGATCTTGGTTGCCTGCTTGCCGTCCCACAACATTACATTGGAGATATGGATCGGCGCTTCCTTCTTCACAATGCCCCCCTTGGTATTCTGGGCAGAGGGCTTGCTGTGCCGGGTAACGATGTTCACTCCTTCCACGAGTACGCGGGCTTTCTCCGGGAATACTTCGAGGACGGTGCGGGGCTTCTTCACATCTTTATCATCACCGGCTATCACCACTACGGAATCGCCTTTCTTGATGTTGAACTTGGGTTTAAATCTGTTGCTCATGTTTAACGCTTTATGCTTGTTTCTGAACGCTGTCTGTTCCGGACTTCCTGGTTAAAGTACTTCCGGGGCCAGTGAAATAATCTTCATGTATCCCTTGTCGCGGAGTTCGCGGGCCACGGGTCCGAAGATACGCGTACCACGGGGTTCGTCGGAGGCATTGAGGATCACTACAGCGTTATCATCGAAACGGATGTAGGAGCCGTCTTTGCGACGCAGCTTGTTCTTGGTGCGTACAATCACCGCTTTGGCCACTGTTCCTTTTTTGATACCACCACCGGGAAGTGCATCCTTCACGGTTACAACAATTTTATCGCCGATTTTTGCGTAATCCTGTCCGCTGTTGCCCAGCACCTTGATGCAAAGTACCTCTTTGGCGCCGCTGTTATCAGCTACATTCAACCTGCTTTCCTGCTGTATCATCTTAAACGATTTTTATATTTCAGACCTGCCATCCGGCAGGCGGGTTATTGATTTCAGATTTGGTTGCAGCGCAACATTAAAGGCATCTGCAATCGCCAATCCGCCGTTATTATTTTGCTTTCTCCACGACCTCCACCAGGCGCCAGCGCTTGGTTTTGCTGAGCGGACGGCTTTCCATGATCTTTACTGTGTCGCCCACTCCGCACTCGTTCTTTTCGTCGTGCGCATGGAACTTGGTGGTCTTTTTAACGAACTTACCGTAAATGGGGTGTTTCACTTTACGCTCAACAGCTACAGTAATGGTTTTGTCCATTTTGCTGCTGGTTACTACACCGGTTTTCGTTTTACGCAAATTTCTTTCTTCCATTGTCTGCATTTTTTCTTGTTGTATTCCTGTTCAGGAAGCAGGTATCAGATACCCAGTTGTTTTTTTCTTAATTCGGTCTTCAGGCGGGAAATGTCCCGGCGCAAACCGCGGATGCTCATCGGGTTTTCAAGAGGAGAAATGGCATGCGCAAATTCAAGCTTCTTCAGCCGCAGTTCGTCTTCCTTAATGCGGGCTGCCAGGTCGGTCTCGCTTAAGTCCTTTATGCTCTTTAAAAAATCTGTTTTCGTAGCCATGTGTTATCAGTTGTATCTGGTGAATACTATTACGCCATCAAATCACGACGTATGATGAATTTGGTTTTAATGGGCAACTTCTGTGCAGCCAGTTCCATGGCATGCTTGGCAGTTTCCAGTTCCACACCATCGGCTTCGAACAGGATGCGTCCAGGTTCCACAATGGCCGCCCATCCTTCGGGGTTACCTTTACCTTTACCCATCCGCACTTCGGCCGGCTTACGGGTTACCACTTTATCGGGAAAAACGCGGATCCACACGTTACCTTCACGCTTCATGGCGCGTGTCATGGCCTGGCGGGCACTTTCAATCTGGCGGTTGGTCAACCAGACCGGCTCCAAAGCTTTCAGGGCGTAGGAACCAAAAGAGATGTTGGTACCCCTTTTTGCCACGGCACGGACGCGTCCTTTCTGCGATTTTCTGTGTTTTGTTCTTTTCGGCTGTAACATCGTTGATGATATTTCTAGTTACTGTTTCTTATTTCTGTTATCTCTGCAATCAGGCTTTGCGCTCCCGGCGCTGTCCGCCTCCCCGGCGGTCACCACCCCGGTCGCCACCCCCGCGCTCATCGCGGCGGTCCTTGCGATCGCTTACATCGCTTTTGCCACCGGTGAAATTGGGGTTGAGATCGCGCTTGCTCAGCACTTCACCCTTACAGATCCATACCTTAATGCCGATCTTTCCGTAAACGGTCAGGGCAAATACATTGGCGTAGTCTATGTCCATGCGGAAGGTATGCAGCGGGGTACGGCCCTGCTTGATTTCCTCGGTACGGGCGATTTCAGCGCCACCCAGGCGACCGCTCACCTTCACCTTGATCCCTTCGGCGCCCATGCGCAGCGCAGAGGCAATGGCCATCTTAACGGCACGCTTGTAGTTGATGCGGTTTTCGATCTGGCGGGCGATGGTGTCGGCCACAATGTTGGCATCCACTTCCGGACGACGGATCTCCAGGATGTTTATCTGAACGTCTTCGTTGCTCGTCAGCTTTTTAAGTTCTTCCTTGATGCGGTCCACTTCGCCACCGCCTTTACCGATGATGATACCGGGCTTGGAGGTATGGATGGTAACAATCAGCTTATTGAGTGTACGCTCAATCACGATCTTGGAAATGCCTCCTTTGTTGATACGTGCGTTGAGGTAGGTTCTGATCTTGTTGTCTTCAATCAGTTTGCCGGCATAATCTTTCTTGCTGCCATACCAGTTACTCTCCCATCCGCGGATGATGCCTAACCTGTTACCAATTGGATTTGCTTTCTGACCCATAAAGAGGTTTAATTATATGATCAATTATTTTTTGCGTCCACAATGATTGTTACGTGATTGCTGCGTTTCTTGATGCGGTACGCACGACCCTGGGGGGCGGGGCGCAGCCGCTTAATGGCACGGGCACCGTCCACAAAAATCGTTTTCACCACTAAACCGGCATCTGCCGCGCTCTGACCACTGTTTTTCTGTTCCCAGTTGTTTACGGCACTCTTCAGCAGCTTGCTTAAGGGTGTGGCAGAATGCTGGGGATGAAATTCGAGGAGCGAAAGGGCTTTTTCAACTTCCATGCCACGGATCTCATCGGCCAGTAACCGCATTCGGCGGGGCGATGTAGGATAATTTCTGAGTTTTGCTACTGCTTCCATTGTTATCGTTTTCTTCTTTTACAGCACCCGGTCAGCCGGCTGCTGCAGTAGTTAATGCGTTTGTCTTAGCCAACTTTCTTGCTGGAATGCCCTTTAAAGTTGCGGGTGGGGGCAAATTCACCCAGCTTGTGACCTACCATGAACTCCGTTACATAAACGGGAATAAACTTATTACCGTTGTGAACAGCGAACGTGTGTCCCACAAAATCGGGCGTAATGGTGGAGCGGCGGCTCCAGGTCTTGATCACACCCTTTTTTGATTTTCCCTCATTGACGGCAAGCACCTTTTTCTCGAGGTGGGTTGCAACGTAAGGTCCTTTTTTAATCGAACGAGCCATATGTTAATGATTCAGGTTGAAAATTATTGGTTGAAAATGTCATTTTTTTTTAATGTGGACCCCGAAACCATTTTCGCATTTCAGTATTCCCACCCAGCCCGTTACTTCGCGAGTTTGCTGCCATCGCGACGCTGGATGATCAGCTTGTTGGAACCCTTGTGCTTCGAACGGGTCTTTAAACCTTTGGCGTATTTGCCGGTACGGCTGCGGGGGTGACCACCACTGGCACGTCCTTCACCACCACCCATCGGGTGATCTACAGGGTTCATGGCCACACCGCGGTTCCGGGGACGGATACCTTTCCAGCGGTTAACACCTGCTTTACCGGCCTGCTCCAGGTTGTGATCGCTGTTGGAAACAACGCCTACGGTTGCATAACAGTTAATCAGCACCTTCCGCAGTTCGCCGCTGGGCATCTTCAGCACCGCGTATTTTTCTTCCTTGTTCGTGAGCTGGGCACTGGTGCCGGCGCTGCGTACCAGTTTACCCCCCTGACCGGGCTGCATTTCAATGTTGTGTACATTGGTACCGAGGGGCATGTACTTCATCTGCAGCGAGTTGCCCAGTTCGGGAGCAACGGAGTCACCTGCTGTTACGGTAGCTCCCACCTGCAGGCCCTGGGGGGCCAGGATGTAACGCTTCTCACCATCGGCATAGTTCAGCAAGGCGATAAAAGCAGTACGGTTGGGATCGTATTCGATGGAAGCAACTTTAGCGGGAATGTTCTTCTTGTTGCGCTTAAAGTCAATGATACGGTACTTGGCTTTGTTGCCACCGCCCATGTAGCGCATGGAACGACGACCCTGGGCATTACGTCCACCAGTCGACTTCTGGGGTTCCAGGAGCGACTTTTCGGGGGTGTCGGTTGTAATCTCTGCGTACGCGTTACCGATTCTCCAGCGCGTGCCGGCTGTTACCGGTTTGTATTTCTTTAATGCCATTGCTTTGTTGTTTCGTTTGTTATGTCAATACTTTGCGGCGTCTGACCCGCCATTCATTATTTAGTTATACCGTTCCGTAAAAATCAATGCTTTCGCCTTCGGCTACGGTTACATAGGCCTTTTTGAAAGCGGGCTTGCTGCCCTGGATGTAACCGGCCTTGGTCATGCGGTTCTTGCTCTTGCGGGGAGCCACCATGGTGTGCACATCTTCCACTTTCACATTGTAGAATTCTTCCACCGCTTTTTTGATTTCAAGCTTATTGGCTTTGCGTCCTACACGGAAGGCATACGTATTTTTCTTTTCCGACAGGCGGTTGCTTTTCTCGGAAACGATGGGCTTTATTAAGATTTCACTCTGTCTCATCTGGACGTTGTTTATTCAGTTCTTGATGGGGTTATGCGGCCACTTCTTCTTCGGTAAACACTTTGGCTGCGCTTTCAGTCAGTACCAGTACATCACTGTTCACCAGGTCGTAGGTATTGATATCCGCCAGCAGCATACCGGTTACAGCCGGCAGGTTGCGGAAGCTGAGGTACAGGTTATCATTGTACTCGGGCAGCACAAACAGTGTCTTTTTCCCGGCTGCGTTGATGTTGGAAAGAACGGCCTGGAACTCCCTGGTTTTGGGAGCATCGAGTTCAAAATCCTCCACCACCACAATGGCGTTTTCTTTGGCCTTGTATGCCAGGGCGCTCATCTTGGCCAGGTCTTTCACCTTGCGGTTGAGTTTAAAATCGTAGCCATGGGGCTTGGGGCCGAACACCGTACCACCACCCTTGTACAGGGGGTTGCGGATGTTACCTTTCCGGGAACCACCGGTTCCCTTCTGGCGGTGCAGCTTGCGGCTGGCACCCTTCACTTCGGCACGGGTTTTCACTTTGTGTGTTCCCTGGCGCTTGGCAGCGAGGTACTGCTTCACCGCGAGGTAGATGACATGGTCGTTGGGTTCAATGCCGAAGATTTCTTCGGGCAATTCCACCTTGCGACCGGTTGCCTGTCCTGCTTTATTTAAAACGTCTACTTGCATGATTGCTTGAATTAGTTGGTTTACTTCTGAATGAATACGATGGAGCCGTTATGACCGGGAACGGAGCCGCTCACCAGGATGTAATTCTTGTCGGGGAAAACTTTCAGTACTTTGAGGCCCTTCACTTTTACGCGGTCAGCGCCCATGCGGCCGGCCATGCGCATTCCCTTCATTACACGGGAAGCGTCGGAGGAGTTACCCAGCGAACCGGGAGCGCGCTGGCGGTCGTGCTGACCGTGTGTGGCATCACCCACACCGCTGAAACCATGACGTTTAACAACGCCCTGGAAACCTTTTCCTTTGGTGGTACCTACCAC
Source organism: uncultured Chitinophagaceae bacterium (assembly GCA_937862815.1). Lineage (GTDB taxonomy): Bacteria > Bacteroidota > Bacteroidia > Chitinophagales > Chitinophagaceae > Lacibacter. Next base: position 78,795 of record CALMED010000027.1, read on the forward strand.
GTCCACCTTTTCGCCTTCAGCGAAAATTTCGGCCGTAACGGTTTCACCAATATTTTTTTCGAGGGAATAATTGCGGAATTCCTTTACTACCTTCTTGGGAGATGTATTTGCCTTGGCAAAGTGATTCTTTTCGGCTGCGGTAGTGTTCTTTTCTTTTTTCTCGCCAAAGGCCAGCTGGAGAGCGCTGTAGCCGTCTGCGTCCTGGGTTTTCACCTGTGTAACAACACAGGGACCAGCTTCAATGATGGTGCAGCTTTGTTGCTTACCATCGGGACTGAAGATGCTGGTCATGCCGATCTTTTTTCCAATAATACCTTTCATTTGTTTACAGTTTATGCCCTGCAAGGTTGTTGAGACAGACCCGATGAAAGCAATCGGAATCTTCAATCCCCGTTTACCGGTAACCTTTTCCTTTTTCCGCCGCAGCGGGCCCCACTCGGGCTTCGGAAGTACCACCGGTAAACTAACCACGAAGGGCTAGTTTATATGTTTCGCCCCCTCTTCTCAGGAAGAAGGGAAAAAGTTGAATTCAGAGCTCTTTTTCCCGTTAAGCGGGTTGAGAGGTGAACAGTATTTATAAGAACTTATTGGCGGGGACTCTCCCCGGCCGTCATGCTTTGATTTCCACATCCACACCGCTGGGCAGGTCCAGTTTGCTCAGTGCATCCACGGTACGGCTGGTGCTGGTATAAATATCCAGCAGGCGCTTGTGGGTGCAGAGTTGAAACTGTTCACGGCTCTTCTTGTTCACGTGGGGGGAACGCAGCACCGTAAAGATCCGCTTGCGGGTAGGCAAAGGAATCGGGCCTGTAACAACGGCACCTGTGGAACGAACTGTTTTCACAATTTTTTCCGCAGATTTGTCCACCAGGTTGTGGTCGTACGACTGTAATTTAATGCGAATTCGTTGAGCCATAAGATCTATCCCAGATTTGATTTGGGAGCGCAAAGGTAAGTCTTGTTCAATATCCTCCCAAACAATTTGCCTGTTTTTTGAAAAAAACGGCTCTTTTTTCCAAAAAATCCACCGAATATACCCTGCCAGCTCCTTTTGAACCGTTTTGAGAGCCATCCACGGCAGCTTTAACAGCCAACACACGCTCAATCCTGTTACATTTGCGCCGGCCATTCCGGGTGCCACAAACTGTATCCCGGTTTAAAATATGAATCGCATGACGTTTTCCCGAATTTTCCCCCTGGTAGTTTTGCTGGCAGCCTGCACTAATAATGATGCCAGCGAACCGGACAACGGCCTGGTAAATATTCCCGCGCCGGCCCCCCTCTCTTACACGTTAATACGAACCTATCCGCACGATACGGCTTCGTTCACCCAGGGACTGGTCTTCCACAACGGCGTACTGTACGAAAGCACGGGCAACCCCGATAATATTGCCAACAACGGCTCCTGGCTGGGTCCTGTGAACATCGAAAACGGTATGCGTATTCCCAAAGCCACCCTGCCCGCGGCCGAATTCGGGGAGGGCATGACCATTCTCAACGGAAAGGTCTACCAGCTGACCTGGCAAAACAAGAAGGGATATGTGTACGACCTTGCCACGTTTAAAAAAACCGGCGAATTCACCTACAACCACGATGGATGGGGCATCACCAACGATGGAATCCACCTGATTGTGAGCGACGGCTCCAGCAATATCTATTTCTGGGATCCTGCCACTTTTAAAGAGGTGAAACGGCTGAGCATCCGCGACAACCGGGGACTGAAAAACAACCTGAACGAACTGGAATTTATCCGGGGCAGTCTGTATGCCAACGTATGGCAAACCAGCCAGGTGTACCGCATTGACACCGCCAGCGGGTACGTAACCGGCGTGCTCGATCTCAGCGACCTGCTCCGCGCCTACCCCGAACTGCAGCGCCCCCCGGCCGACGTACCAAACGGTATCGCCTGGGACAGCAGTGGGCAGCGGTTGTTCCTCACCGGCAAAAAATGGCCCCTGCTGTTTGAAGTACAACTGCCCTAGAAGAGATAAGCACCGCTGATGCGGTCATCTTCAATTTCAACAATGATGTGCTCTTCGAGGGTGGTGGCCACCGGCAACCCTACGTAGTCGGCCTGGATGGGAAAGGCCTTGTGGGTGCGCTCCACGAGGACAAGTGTCTGAATTTTTCTGGGATGAAAATCAAGGAAGGGCTTCAGTGCATACAACATGGTCTTGCCACTGCTGGCCACATCATCTATCAGTACCACGGTACGATCATTAAAATCCATTTCAGTACTGAGTACAACTTCCCCGGGATGTTTCTTATCCAGCGACACTTCCACCAACTGCACCTGTTGCCCGCTGATTATCCGCAGTTCAGCGGCCAGCAGACGGGCCACCACGAAGCCGTTCTCCCGGATACCGGCAAAGACCAGTTCGTGTTCGTCGTAATTCCGTTCGGCAATCTCAAAGGCGAGCCGCCGCAGTTTCAATGCAGCTGTATCTTGGTCGAGGATGTATTGTTTATTCATAAGAGGTTCGCGATAAAGGTGCAAAAATACTGCCAACCGTCCAAGTGCACTTGACCGGCAAGCCCTAACTTAGCAGATAAATCTTGTTCAGATGCAGGTACTGCAGCAAATCGCGTTTGTAGTTTGTTTTGGAGCGGCGGTATGGTTCTTCGCCCGCAAAGCCGGTGAGATCCGGCGCAACATCCTCCTGGGGGTGGAAGAAGACCTCTCCGACCAGCCCGCCCGCCGGTGGAAGAACATGCTGTTACTGGCCTTTGGGCAAAAGAAAATGTTCACCAACCCGCTGGTGGCCGTACTGCATTTCCTGATCTACGCCGGCTTCATCATCATCAACCTCGAAGTCCTCGAAATTGTACTCGACGGTGTGCTGGGCACCCACCGGCTCTTCCTGCCCTGGCTGGGCGCTCTCTACCCTTTTCTCATCAACTCGTTCGAAATCCTCGCTTTCCTGGTGCTGGCCGCCTGTGTGGTTTTTTTTTCCCGCCGCAACTTTATCCGGATCCGCCGATTCATGAGCGGCGACCTCAACGGCTGGCCCCGCAGCGATGCCAACAACATCCTGATTACGGAAGTGGTGCTGATGAGTCTGTTCCTGCTGATGAATGCGGCCGACCGGGCCCTGCAGCTGAACGGGGCCCCGCATTACGCCGATACCGGCGACTTTGTGCTGTCAGGGCTCATCGCACCGGCCCTCACCGGCCTGTCTGTGCCCACCCTTGTCTTTATTGAACGGGCCGCCTGGTGGTTACACATCCTGGGTATCCTCGCCTTTCTTAACTACCTCCCCTGGAGCAAGCACCTGCACATCCTGCTGGCCTTCCCCAATGCCTGGTACACCCGGCTCAGCAATACGGGCGCCATGACCAATATGGAGAGCGTACAGAAAGAAGTGATGTACATGATGCAGCCCGAACTGGCACCACCTTCGGGGTCAGACGCTGCTGCACCCGTTCGCTTTGGCGCCAAAGACGTAATGGACCTGAGCTGGAAAAGCCTGCTGGATGCATACAGCTGTACCGAATGCGGCCGTTGCTCGGCAGCCTGCCCGGCCAACAGCACCGGTAAAAAGCTGAGTCCGCGGAAGATCATGATGGATACCCGCGACCGGCTCGAAGAAGTGGGGCGCAACATCAACCGCAACCGGGAGTTTGTTCCCGATGGTAAAACCCTGCTCAACGATTACATTACAGTGGAAGAACTCCGCGCCTGCACCACCTGCAACGCCTGCGTGGAAGCCTGCCCGGTGAGCATCAACCCCCTCAGCATCATCCTGGAACTGCGCCGCTCGCTGATAATGGAAGACAGCAACGCGCCGGCGGAATGGAACGCCCTTTTCAGCAACGTGGAAAACAACTTCGCCCCCTGGAAATTCAGTCCAGACGACCGCGACCAATGGGTAAAAGAACTGCAAACGGCAGAGCAGAACGGTTAATCAAGCGGTAATTTATCTTCCAGACCGGCTGTCACCTCATCGGGGTGTACCATCTTGTGCACCGCATCCTTGCGGGTATAAATGCGGATGAGCTGGATGATGGCCGTGATGAGAAACACCGACCCGATGATATAATTCATTAGGGTACTGCTGGCATTGAGGCGGTCAACAATCAGCCGGCCTCCGAAAATAAACACACTGTTACCGGCCAGCGTTCCCAGTCCGATGCCAACGATATAAATATTGTAGTTCCAGAAGCCGGGCCGCAGGATATGCTTGGTGAACAACACCGTACTCCAGCCAAACCAGAAAGGTATCTGCACCGGGTTGATGGCGCTCATCATAAAACCGAGAAGCCCCCGGTGCATGGTATTGGAGAGAATCACGTTCTTTTCGCCATCGGGATGGATAGCTGCCCAGAAACTGGAAACCGCCAGCGCCATCACAATCACTACTGTGAGCCATTCCAGGGCTTTGAGCAGTTTCTCCTGCCGTCGCACCCAGTCCATGGCCACCAGCGATATTCGTACGTAAATAATTTCGGCCGCGAGGGCGCCGCAGGCAAACCAGATAGCGGGTGAAATGCCATCGGTGATGCTGATCTGCATGGCGGCTACGTTGAGCGTACCCAGCGGCAGGGTGCCCAGGAAACTGATGAAGCAGCCCCACAGCAGCATTTTAAGACGGGGTGGCATGGCACAAATATAACAGGTTAGGGTGTGTGCAATGATTAATCATATTGCTGCAGCAATTTAAAATGACGCTGCGAGGCTTTCAGAAAACGGTACCCCTTCAGGAAACTCCAGTAAGGAAAGCCGTTCCGGTTGTTGTAGGCACTGATGGTATACAGGGCCCGCCAGTGCCGTAGAATTTCGCGGTAGGCATCGAGGAGTTTCATGTTACAGTCGTAAATGTGATTCGGTTCCGCCCCACTGCCGTTGTATTCGAGGATGTAAAAATTCCGTCCGGCCTTCAGATCTTCAATGCTGGTTGTTTTGATGTCGTACCGGCCGTAGTAAAAATGCCGGGCATGTGCACTCAGCTCATCGAATACCCGGTGCAGAGCCTCGTCAATTTCATGCCTGAGGTTGGTGAAATGGGCGCCCCGGTTGTGATTACCGGCGTACGACAGGTAGAAGACGTGCCCCTTTTCCGGAACACGGTCGAACCGGTGTCCGTGCCGGTGTTTCATTTCTTCAAACCGGTGTTTGGCGCGGGGGTGCCGCAGGATCAGGGTTTCGAGGTTGCTCACCCCGTCGCCCACCACGTGCAGCAACTCCTTGTAAATAAATCCGCTCACCGTCCCCTTTCCGGAAGCGGGGTGCCGGTAATAGAAGACGCTCACTTCCACGGGAAGGTTAATGAGTTCCTGTACGATGTACTCAACGGGTATCCGCCGGTGATATTTTTCCAGTTGCTCTTCTGTATCAATTTTCCGGAACAGGATCCCCTTCATGCCCACATCCGGCTTAACAATAAACGGATAACTAAATCCTGCTTCATCCACTTTACGGAGCAAGGTTTCCATCGGCAGGTCGTGCATCACAAACATGGTCCTGGGAACCAGGTGCGCCGGCAACTGTTCGTACATTTCTTTTTTACCTTCCCCCTCAAAGCCGCCAAAATCAATGGTGGGATTGGACGGGGTAAAAAACCAAACAGAACGGCTCCGGATCATGTACCAGGCCCACACAAAACTAAGCGGAAAATATATGACCCAGAAAGGCCACAACTCCCAGTTGGTCCAACGCTCGGGAAGGATTTTACGCATAACGCCAAAGATAACAGGATGCACAACATGCGCACAAAAGTTCACGGGCCAATTAGGGCATTTGCGTTAGTTTTGAGAAAAAAACCGCAGGCATGCAGATACCAACGATGGCCGACATGATGGCACGGAACGAACAACCGGAACTCCTGTTTTGGGTGGGATGTGCCGGAAGTTTTGATCAGCGGGCACAGAAAGTGACCCGGGCCTTTGCCACCATCCTCAGCAAGGTGGGCATCCGGTTTGCGATCCTGGGAAAGGAAGAAATGTGCACAGGCGACCCTGCCCGTCGTGCCGGCAACGAGTTCCTGTTTCAGATGATGGCGTACAACAACATCCAGCTGCTGAACGGCTATGGCATCCGGAAAATCGTTACCACCTGCCCGCATTGCTTTAACACCCTGAAGAATGAATACCCGGCTTTGGGCGGCAACTATGAAGTGATCCATCACACCACCCTGCTGCAGCAATTGATTGACGATGGCCGCATCCGGCTGAAGGAAGGCGGCAGCTTTAAAGGGAAACGCATTACCTACCACGACAGTTGTTACCTCGGCCGCACCAACGGTATCTTCGAAGCGCCCCGGCGTGTACTGGAAGCGCTGGATGCCGAACTGGTGGAAATGAAACGCTGCCGCAGCAACGGACTCTGCTGCGGTGCCGGGGGCGCCCAGATGTTTAAGGAAGAAGAAAAAGGCGAAACCCGTGTCAACTGGGAACGTACGAACGAAGCAGTGGCCACCGGTGCCTCCGTCGTAGCGGCGGCCTGTCCTTTTTGCCATACCATGCTCACCGATGGCGTAAAAGTCGCCGGCAAAGAAGAGCAGGTTGAGGTATTGGATGTAGCCGAACTGGTGGCTGCAAGTATCTGAAAAGATATGATTGGCAACAGGGTTACGTTGAGTACCCGGAACGGGCAACCATTTTTTTTAGCCCCCTCTTTTTGCAAACCCGAACCATGCACGGATGAAGTTTCTACACCAATTTAACTGGAAAAATTTTCTGCAGCGCACGGTGCTGTTCCTGGCCATTTTCATCATCATCCGCCTGCTGGTTGACTGGATGGAAGAGCAGGATGCGTCGCTGCTGCGGATTCTGCGGCTGAGCCTGGTGCGTTACCTCTCCTTTGCGATGGTGTTTGGATTGCTGGACAGCGACACCTGGAAGAAGCCCGGCAGCACACCGGAATCGGAAGCTCCCACGGTGTTTAAAAGCACGGCCGCGGCGTTTTTTCATTATACCGGAGTGGCGATTATTATTGCCCTGTTGTGCGGGCTCATCCTGCTCGTATTTTTCCTGGTGCAATGGGGCATGAATTACGCAGCGGGTAAAACCCATGTAGCCGTGTTTCCCAACTGGCAGATCTATCTGCTGGTCATTGCCATCATCGGCGCCTGCTTTGCCCTGTATGATGCCTTCCGCAACTACCGCCGGCTACAGAAAAGACGTTAACTGCTCCACCCATTGCCGGGCTTCCGCCTCCCGCCCGGCAGGAACTGGTACCCGCAACTCCTCGAAGGTAGTCCCCCTGCGGGTAGGCCACATATAGGTAATCTCCAGCACAGCCGGCCGTTCCTCCTCCAGCAGGCGAAACCGGGAGGGCCGTTTCACCGCATCATAAAAAACGTTGGGCCGTCCGTTGATATACACGGTTGAAGGAGTGAGTAAGAGTTGAACCGGAACGCTCATTCGCCGCAATGGCCGCAGGTGCAACAGGTACTTGCCCGCAGCCCATATTCCCGCTAAAAGCGATGATACCAGTAATCCCATTTGCCAGGAACCATCCCGGTACTGCCTTAGAAGAAGGGTGCCCAACACAACGATCAGGATGCATTCCATCCAGAGAGTGCTGATACGACGACGCTGCTCCGTGCTGCAGAAAGCCGTCCATTCAGTTGACGGAATTTCCCATTTTGCCAGCAGTTGGTGCTCGTTAAAGTCGGTAACGGGAGCTTTCTGCGCTGGAAAATTCTTCTCCCCCTCCGCAGCTTTCTGCAAAATCTGTGCATGCGTCTGCGCGGACTCTTTTATGTCGCGGCGGGCATGGCCGATCCCTTGCACAGCCGAACGAAGAATGAGAAAGGTGCCGGCACCCAACAACAAGCCGCCATAAAAAACCGGCGATGGATACGACAACAGCATGCCAAGCACAACGGGCAGCAGGACCAGCCCCACGATTAGTAAAAGAACAGCTGTAATGAGGGTGCCGGTGTGACTGTGCCGTTGATCCATGTGAACTTATTTACCTTTGCCGCATGAATTTACAGTATAAACAACTGCTGCCAACCGATTTTGATGCCAACAGCAGGGTTTGGATTTACCAGAGCAACCGCCTTTTCAGCTGGGGAGAAGCCCTGCAGGTGGAAGAAATCCTGAACAGCTTTGTGGAAGGATGGAAGAGCCATGGTACGCCGGTGAAGGGATTTGCCACCCTGTTTTTCGGGCAATTTGTGGTGCTGATGGCCGATGAACGTGCTACCGGTGTAAGCGGATGCAGCACCGACAGCAGCGTACGCATGATCAAAATACTGGAAGAAACATTTGGCGTTACCCTGTTTGACCGCCGCTTGCTGGCCTTTGTGGTGAAGGATAAGATTCAGCTCCTGCCACTGGAGCAACTCCCTTTTGCATTGGAAAACCGCTTTATCGATGCCGATACCCTTTATTTTAATAACCTGGTAGCCACCCGGGCCGAACTGGATAACCAATGGATCATACCGATCCGGGAAAGCTGGTTGCACCAACGCCTGCAGCTCCCCTCCTCGCCGGAGCAACCGGTGAATGGTTAACCCGCCAGGTTGTTGTTCATCAATTTAAGGCTATGGCCTTCATACACAGGCCACCCGTCTTCCAGCCGCACCTCATCCTTTAATCCGGCGCAGGAACCGTTCTTCTACTTAAATCCACCATTCCGGAGATTGCCTGTAACAACAATGCCCTTTCCACGTCTCATTTCTGTAGTTCTTTGATTTTAACCTGAAAAGCCGCACAGCCGCAGACTTATAAATTTTTCAAAACTTTTTGAAAATTATATTGGAACATCTCCCGACAAGCGCTAATTTTGCGGCGACAAAACCAACAGGTACCACCCCGAACCACTTGATTCGCTGAAACACCGCCAGTTTACCTCGATCACTTCCCAGATAAACTGCCCGATGCCCGGTACCTGAACAAGACAACCGATCCGAGCGCCAAAACAAACTGCCAGATGCCGGTCAAACAAGAAATTGACCACTCATCAGGTAATAAAACCAAACAAGGTATTATGTATTGCAAAGTACCATCTATTCGTAGTATCTTTGTTTTACAAACGAACAAAATCCACCCGAAAGGGATTGTAAACATACTCAACCATCGAACATGACAACCAAAAATCAAGTGCCTTCCCGTTTCAACGGAACACTTAAAACAAAACACCTCCTGCAAAGCTTCCGTACATTTTTATCCCTGGCAGCCCTGGCACTGGTTTCATTCGTCACCATGGCCTTTGACACCGAAGACACCACCCGACGCATGCACCCGGTCAGCGACGCAGCTGACAGCTGCTGCACCTACACATTTGTAAGTGGCGGCTACCACATCACCATCCGCAACAGCAATTCACTCAACAGCAGTGTACTGATCAACAACATGGATGTGCAGACCTACGTCAACACGCTGAAAGCCTACACGTTCAAAAAAGTGAACAGCGGCTTTGCGGTGGAAGCCGACCAGACACTGGACGTGCGCTTCATTGAAGCAGAAGCCCGCAACCGTCAAATGGCAGCTGCCTTCAGCCACGAAATGAATATGGCCGCATCAGCAGCCGATGAAAACCTGGAAGAAATGTTTACCACACAGGTAGCCGCCCCCTTGTTTTCGCGCCAGGCCGCAGAAAATGCAGCTGACGCCGATGCCGGCATAGACCAGGCTTTCAACGAAGGCGTAGAGCGCACTGCCCGGGCCGTGGCCTTTGGTAAACAACAGGAGTTTACAGCAGCCGATGCAGGTATGGACCACCAGGTACTTGTGACCGGTATGGCGCCTGTTACACCCCGCATGCAACTTCTCCGGGAGGCCGATGCCCAGCTGGACGAACAATTCCGCAACCAACCGTTCCGTACCATCCGGCCGGTACTGGGCGCTGCAGCTGATGCAGCCATGGACCAAAACATCCGGAAAGGTCAATAATCAACCCATCATAAACACCCCCCGCACAACAAACGGGAAAACTGCCACCAGGAAAGGTGGCAGTTTTGATTTAGGGGGCGCCACTACATCTGCAGATCGTAAAAGAGGTGTTAAGCTTTATCGAATTACAGGAGTGGTGGTAAAGAACTCCGCGGAAGCATTTAATTTCACGTTAAACAATGATCAAGATGACAAAATATCTGATTGCTTCGGCCGCTGCCTTGTTCCTGCTGGCGCAGGTATCGGTTTCACAGGAAGTGTTGCAGGAAGGCATCATTCACATCAAAGTGGAGAATACCCCTGGTAATGATGCCGGTGGTCCTCCCCCCGGTGCACCCGAAGGAGCCATGGTGATGCGCATGGGCGATGGGGAAATCAAAACAAAAATCATGTTCAAGAATGGCATGAGCAAGGCAGAAACCGACATGGGTTTTGGCACCACGCAGATGATCTACGACAGCAAAACCCAAACCACCACCACCCTGTTCCAGGCCATGGGACGGAAAATGGGTTTCTACACCAATGAAGAAGAAATGAAGAAAATGATGGCGGGTGCCGACAGCGGTCGCCAGCGCATGCAGAACTTCAACCCCGACGTGTTTATTGAGTACCTGGGCGATACCAAAAAAATTGCCGGCATGGTCTGCAACAAAGCCCTCATCCGTTACAAGAACCGGCGGGGGGAAGAGCAACAGCAGGCCGTATGGTACAGTCCCGAATTCAAGGCGGGTGAAAACTTCCGGATGAACGACATGATGCGCATGGCAAATGTACCCGGCCTGAACAAGCTCAAAGGTTTCCCCATGGAATTTGAAATGACCCGGCCCAACGGCGCCAGAACCTTTTACCAGGTGACCAAGGTGGATCTGAAAGCAAAAATTGACGACAAGGTATTTGTCATCCCCAAAGACTACGATGTAAAACCCATGAGCGAAATGAACCAGGGTGGCGGCGGACGAGGCAATTTTATATTCCGGATGGGCAACTAAACCTTACTGCAGTTTAAAACAGCAAACCTCCTCCGGGAGGTTTTTTTATTCCTGCAAGTTATATGCGATATAACATTCTTTCATTTTCGTTAAGTTAATTCGGACTTAATTCAAGTTGCAGTTATAACTGCAATGCCAAACAGTTGTTATCCTTGCATAAATCTACTGCCATGGACATAAAACACTACTTTGCCGCCGCCTGCCTTGCTGTTCTTTTCAGCTCCTGTGCCGTAATACGCCAGGGAGAAGTGGGCGTAAAACGAAAAGTCGGGAAACTGCAACCCACGGTGTACCAGCCGGGAGCCGTTACCTTCAATCCATTCACGTCTACCGTCATCAAGGTTTCCACACAAACCGACAACATTGAGGTCAACCTCGATCTTCCGTCCAAGGAAGGACTGACGATCAAAAGCCAGATTTCCATTCTCTACCACGTAAAGCCGGAGATGGTTCCCAACATCCTGCAGAACATCGGAACCGACTACGAACGCACCGTGATCCTCGCCGTGTTCCGGTCGGCCGCTTCCGATGTAACGGCCCGTTTCATGGCCAAGGAAATGCACACCAGTCAACGTTCGGTGATAGAAGCCGAAATCAAGGAGGTGATGCAGAAGCAACTGCAGCACCGGGGATTTGAAGTGGAGGCGGTATTGCTGAAGAGTATTGTACTGCCGGCCGGGTTGTCCACTGCCATCCAGCAACGCATGGAAGCCGAGCAACAGGCCCAGCAGATGGAGTTTATCCTCCAGCGGGAACGGCAGGAAGCTGAACGCAAGATCATTGAAGCACAGGGCTTGCGGGACGCCCAGAAAATCATTTCGGAGGGGCTGAATGAATTCTTCATCAAATGGAAAAGCCTGGAAGTATTCAAGGAACTGTCACAATCGCCCAACACCAAGGTCATCATCACCGATGGGAAAACCCCTTTGCTGATTGATCCCTCATCCGGTCAGGTGAATAAAAAGTAATCTCCGGAACAAGCCCCGCGCTCTTCGTTGCGGGGCTTGATTTTTACCACCGTCCGTTAGCCCGCAGTTTCCCCTGCGAACCCGTATTTTTGCCGCCAAAACAATGCGCATGGGCATCCAGGAACAGATACGGCAGGCCACCATCCGGAGCGTGGAGCAACTCTACGGTAAAACAATCAGCGGAAGCGATTTCCAGATCAACCGTACCAAGCCGGAGTTTGAAGGCGATTACACCATCGTTTTGTTTTCGCTGCTCAAAGCGCTGGGAAAAAGTCCGGATGCACTGGGCCGCGAACTGGGCACCCACCTTACGGCTTCACATCCCGATCTGTTCACCGGTTACCAGCTGATCAAAGGTTTTCTGAACCTGACCGTGAGTGACCGTTACTGGTCCTCCCTCCTGCTCCGTCACTACAACGATCCCTGCTTTGGAAAAGGAGCGTTAAAAAACCAGCGGGTGATGGTGGAATACGCTTCCCCCAATACCAACAAGCCCCTGCACCTGGGGCACCTGCGCAACATCTTCCTGGGCTGGAGTATTGCCGAAATCTGCAAAGCCAACGGGTACGATGTGGTGAAAACCTGCATCGTCAACGACCGGGGCATTCACATCTGTAAAAGCATGATCGCCTGGCAGCGCTATGCCAACGGCACCACCCCGCAGCAGGCAGGGGTGAAGGGCGATCATTTTGTTGGCGATTATTACGTGCGCTACAACGAAGCCTTTAAACAGGAAGTGGAGGAACTGGTGGCACAGGGCCTGCCACGGGAAACCGCCGAAAAAGAGGCCCCCATTTTTAAAGCCGCCCGGCAGATGCTGCTCGACTGGGAGGCAGGCAAACCGGAGGTGCTGCAACTGTGGCGCGACATGAACGGATGGGTATACGAGGGATTTGACGCCACCTACCGCCGTATCGGCAGCGACTTCGAAAAAATTTATTACGAAAGCGACACCTACCTGCTGGGCAAAAAGACGGTGCAGGAGGGTTTAAGCAAAGGCGTTTTTGTGCAGAAGGAAGACGGCAGTGTTTGGATTGACCTGACCGCAGACGGATTGGATGAAAAAATTGTGCAGCGCAAAGACGGCACATCCGTGTACATCACCCAGGACATTGGCCTGGCTCAGCAGAAATACGATGAATACCGGATGAGCCAGAGCATTTATGTAATTGGGGATGAGCAGAACTATCACATGAAAGTGCTGCAGCTGATCTGCCAGAAGCTGGGACTCCCTTCGGCCGATGGTATCTACCACCTCAGCTACGGCATGGTGGAGCTGCCCACCGGTAAGATGAAAAGCCGGGAAGGCACCGTGGTGGACGCCGATGACCTGCTCAATGAAATGGAATCCATCGCCCGGCAGAAAACGGAAGAGCTGGGTAAAGTGCAGGACTTTACTGCCGATGAATTGCAGACGCTTTACACAACCCTGGGACTGGGCGCCCTGAAATATTATTTGCTGCGGGTGGACCCCCGGAAAAAAATGATCTTCAACCCGCAGGAGTCCATAGATTTTCACGGACACACCGGCCCGTTTATCCAGTACACGCATGCCCGCATCCGCTCCATCCTTCGGAAACAGGCACCCGATGCCACAACAGCACTCACCGCAGAAGCCCTGTTGCCGCTGGAAAAGGAATTGCTGCTCACGCTGGAGCAATACCCCACCGTTGTGGAAGAAGCCGGCACCCAGCACGATCCGTCGCAGGTAGCCAACTACGTGTACCACCTGGCCAAGACCTACAATTCATTCTACACCGAACATTCCGTAATGCAGGCCGAGAGCCCTGGTAAAAAGCAATTCCGGCTCCTGCTCTGTGCCTTTACAACCCAGGTGATTGCCAGCGGCATGCAACTGCTGGGCATACGGGTTCCCGACCGGATGTAAAACCAATTCAGAGGTCGCGCTGTTACTATAGAAAAAATTGCATGCGCCTGCAACTGGAACGCTTTCCCCATGGTGTGCACTTCATCCGGGTACCATCAAAAACCGCAGAGCTTTTCATTGGCAAGGGCAGCCGCCGGGTGTTGTGTACCATCAACCAGGCGCCTCCTTTTCACTGCGCCTTCATGCGAACAAAAGAAGGTGATTACTATGTGCACCTCGGTACCAGCCAGGTGAGGAAAATGAAATTAAAAGCCGGCAGTTCCGTAGCGGTGCGGTTTTCAGAAGATGTGACGGAGCACCAGTTTGAAGTGCCGGAGGAATTTGCCGCCGTATTAGAAAGTGACCCGGAAGCTGAAGCGCTGTTCCGGAAGCTGACTCCGGGCAATCAACGGGGACTGCTGTATCTCGTTACACGCTTACGCAGCAGCGAAAAGCGGATCGAACGTTCGCTGCACATTGCGGAAAAAATGAAAGCAGGCATCACTTCTCCCCGGGCCATGTAAGCTCATCGGTCGAGGTGTACCCGGAAGCCCAGCAACAGCTGGCGCCCGATCATCGGCGCATAATTGTAACCGGGATCAAACGTATAGCCAAAAGGGTTGGTGGTGACATCATCCACCGTACGGTCGAAAGGATCAAAGGGGCGCATGATGGGATTCCGCGGCAGGAAGTTGAAGAGGTTGCGGATGCCGGCCAGCAGTTCCACCTGTTCGGCCGGTTTCCAGGTAAACTGCAGGTTCAGCAGGTTGAACCAGGGCGATTGCTCCGGCCGGAAATCATTGGGTAATACGGGCAGGTACATGGGGCCTGTCCAGCGCCCGCTGAGATCGGCGGTCAATTGCCAGGGACGATACTTCCAGGAAAGCAGGTAAGTACCACTCAGGCGCGGCGCAAACAACTGGGGCATTTTTTCTTTTTCTGCGTCCGCAATAAACACATCCATCCAGGTTACGCCTGCATTGAAGCGCAGTCCCTTGCTGCCGGCCCAGTCGAGAGAGGCCGAGAGTCCACGCGACACAGCAAATCCATCCAGGTTGTCGTAGATGATGCGGTTAGGATCGGTGAAATAATCGGGGAGGATGCGGTTGCTGAAATGGGTGTAAAAACCGTTCACATCAAGCGATAACAACCCGGCTGCCAGTTTTTGCTGTGCCGCATAATTCAGGTTCATATTCCAGCTGCGCTCGGGTTTCAGGCGGTTGCGGATCTCCACAATGCGGGCGCCGGTGAGGGCCGCATGGTCTTCGGTGAAAAGATTCACCAGGCGGAATCCGTTGCCGGCTGTTAACCGCAGGGTCTGGTTGCCGGCAACCGCATACTTCAAGCTGAGCCGGGGCGCCAGCACGGGGGCATGTACATTGGTGAGCTCCATCCGAAGGCCGGTCAGGACCGTCAGGCGGTTGTGCTGCCATTCATCCTGTGCAAACAACCCGGCCATGTGGGTAATGGACGGCAGGTTGCCACCCCCCAGGCTTTGCGTTGCAGGCGTATTGTCGTCATAGCCGATCCGGCTCACCGGTATGCCGGCCAGGAAGCGGTGACGGCCCAGGTTGCGGCTCCAGCGAACCTGGGCGAAAGCGGTGGACTGCCGCCCGATGTACAGCATTTCGCCGTAGGCAGAATTCTGGTGGTGCAGGTTGTAGGAAAACTCACTGATGAATTGCTCTTTGCCCACCTGGAAACCATACTGACCGACCGCTTCCAGCCGGTTGGTAAAGATGCTTTCGCCATATACTTCGTTGCCCGTCCGGTGCACCGGCTTCCACTGCATTTCGCCACCCCACCGGTCTTCGTACACATACCGCAGGGCCAGGTTAAAGGGCTGATTAGTTGCCCGGTGGAAGTTCCACTTGTTAAACAATGAAACACGGTTGGTGAGGGCCACATCCGTAAAATTATCCTGGTTCACATCCCAGCGCTGGTTGAAGCGGAAATGATTAAAGCCCAGCAGCGCAGATGACCGCCCGACTTTCAGCGAACCTGCCAGATCGGTATTGTGTTCACCGTAGCTGGTGGAAAAATGTTCCACCCCCACCCGGTTGGCGGACGCCGGGTCGCGGGTAATGATGTTGATGATACCGGCTACGGCCGAGCTGCCGTACAAGGTAGAGGCCGGTCCTTTCACCACTTCAACCCGCTTGATGAGACTGTTGGGAATGCCCATGAAACCATACACCGATGACAGGGCGCTTACCACCGGCATGCCATCTATCAGCACCAGGGTGTAGGGGCCGTCCAGTCCGTTGATCCGGATTTCGCCGGTATTGCACACATTGCAGGTGAGTTGGGGCAGTACCCCATTCACCATCCCCAGTGCTTCAAAGAGGTTGCTGGTGACGTTCCGCTGGAAAAAGCGGGCGGCATACGATTCTACAGGGATGGGACTCTGGAGCCGGGTAACCGACTGCAGGCCGGCACTGATCACCACTTCCTGCAGTTCACCGGTTGCAGGTTGCAACTGCAATTCGGTAAACGACTTACCCGGAAGCAGACGAAAACGTTCAATATGAAATCCTGCCGCCGACACCCACACCCACATGGTATCACCTGGTTGAGGAGTGATCCACAGCCGGCCGGCTGCATCCGCCAGCAAGCGGGTGCTGTCGGGCAACTGCACCGTTGCCCCGGCTACCGGCTCATCAGTTTGGGCATGCAGGATCCGGACCTGCACACCCGAACGGGATTGCGCAAACGCGGTTGTAAGGAACAGATGAAAACTGATGACCAGGGATAGCCAGCGATACAATTGGTTTTAATTTTAGACAAACCTAAATATTTATTTTGTAATTTAAAAATTAAAATTAACCACAACGCCAAAAAAATATCCGCCCAACAAAAAAGGCCCCATACAGGGCCTTTATCCATTCAACGACAGCATTTTTTTTGGGGTAAAAGGCGTTGCAGCCATCGGAAGAAGGAACGGACGGTGTGCATCATCAAAAGGCATTTAGAAAATAATGCTCCACACTCAGAAATACCGATTCCCGGGCCATCCGGTGTGCGTTTCCGGCTACCTGGAAACGACCGCCCAGGTTGAAGCGGGTACGACTGTTGAAGATGAGTTGCAGGGCCGGGGCCAGGTCGGTAAACCCGGCGCCGAGGTCGGTGTTCCGCTGTCCCAGCAATTCGCAGTACAGGTTCAGATTGGTTTGCTGGTAGCTGGTATAGCTCCGCGGAAAAAGCAGGTAGCCCATGGAAAGATTGTATTGAAGAGCTTCGTTCGAGAAGGGACGTCCGTAACTCACTTTGTCCTTCTGTTCCAGTTGACGCACGTAAGAAAGCCCGCCGGAAACAGCCAACTTTTTGACGAGTTGGGTGGCAATCAGGCCAGTTTGGATACCGCTGTTATCTCCCTCCAGGTTGAACTCCTGGTACACGAGCGGATTCCGGCTCCACGCACCCTGGGCGTAAGCGGCTAACCGGAAGTGGCGGTGCACCGCATCACTGCTGAAAAAACGATACTTGGTGTACAACCGGGCCCCCTCCCATTGCAGGCCGTTGCGGAAAAACATGTCGGAAAAATTCAGGGAACCGGCCAGCATCAGGTTTTTGGTGAGACCTGCCTGCAGTTCAGGCATCAGGCGGTATTCACGATTGCCACTGTGTACGGAGCGCATGGTTTTTATGCCCGTTTTGGCCACCAGGGAATGGGACGGTATGTTGGAGGCCGGATTGGAAAACACATAGAGTTCCTGTGAAAAACTGTACAAAGGTGAAGCGAGCAGCAGACAGATGATCCATTTTTGCATGTGTGGTAGCTTTAAATGGTTACGTGATAAACACGACGCCCTTCGTGTGTACCTGTTTTATAGGTCGCAGCCCGGATCTGTGTTTCCAGTTTTTTGAACTCTTTGGGCAGAACGAAATTCTTATCCACAACCCGGATGCTTTTTAACCCGTGCAGTAGTTCTTCTTTACCTCCTACCAATACAAGGAAAAGGGTACCCAGTTCCACCGGTTGATTGGAGAAAAGCCGCTGACCCGAAAACAAAACCTGTACATCCAGACGGGCTACGCTGAAACCAGCACCTTCCACTTTGCGGCGGAGGGCATCAAAATCCACGGAAGCACCCGTTTTGAACTGTATGATAAAGGCAGACTGTTCCAGGTCGGCATCAATTGAAGAAACAAAATCAAGTGTCTGTAATGCTTTCTGGATGGAGTTGCTGCACATGGCACAGGTAAGGCCACTGGCCTGCAGCCGGGCCGACTGCACCTGCGCCGGGCCAAGCAGGTAACACAGCAGCAGCGCCCCGGTTAATAGGAATCGCATAATCTTGTATTACCGATGAGAAATGAGGTACAGGGAGCGGAGAAACCTGTTCACCGCTGCAACGGGAAAAACAGGGGCTGCATCCTGAAACATTTAAACAACCGGAGGCTGCTGAACTAACGGTGCAGCAGGCTTCATTGCGAACCTCCGCATGCTTTTCCATTCACAGCAGTTCCGAGATGTACATCGTGAAACAGCCCCTGCCTGGTCCTTATCAGGATTTGCAGCAGGACTTATCGGTACAAGTTGCTGCATGACCTTCTTTCTTGTCTTTGCAGGCTCCTTCGTGAGTGCAGGCGGCTTTTCCTTCGCCGGAGCAGCATTTGCCTTCCTTCATTTTGCAGGAAGCGCAGCAACCACCTTCAGCGGAGCAAGTGCCTTGTTTGCAGCAATCGGATTTGCCTTCGCTCTTTTTGCAGCAATCTTTGTTGCCCTCGCATTTACCTTCTTTCATGCAGCAGGCACCGGCGGCGGCAGGTGCGGATGCGGTCTTGCGGTCGTATTTGCAGCAACCATGCAGGTTGTTGTATACCTCATCGGGAGCCGTGTACTTCTCATTATCGTAGCCCACATCGGCAATGCCCTTCTGGATCTTGTCTTCGGAGGTTTTGGATGGTTTGTAGGTGACCGTCAGCATTTTGGAATTCACATCCCAATTGGCAATGGTGGCGCCGCTGTTTTTAGCAGCCCCTTCGATGGTGGTCTTGCACATACCGCAGTTGCCCCATACCTTAAAGGTGGCAGTCTTGGTTTGGGCGAAAGCAAAACTCACGAGGAAGAAGAAAGAAAATAATATTGATAACTTTTTCATATTTAATGATTTAAGTTGTTTTGTTGAAATTAAAATATAGCAAAATACGCATTGCATATGCGTAAGAAAGAATCATCAAAACAGGGATTAAATACGAAAAACAGCCAGGGAGCGATAGACTTTATTTCCTTCACGCGGAGGGGGTGCGTGATAAGTTGCAGGTTCAGAAACAAGGGATCCCTGTGGATTCAGAAGCAGGTTCGGGGTTGAAATGAGGGCTGCGTCTGAAGTTGAAACAAGTTGCAGAAACTGCGTAACCGGCTGGTGGGAATCCTGAAGTTTCAGCTCTTTAACCTCGTCTTTGCAGCAATGAAAATTACTTTTATCCATGCCACACTTGCTGCAACTGCCATCCGCGTGGTCGCCGGCATGCCCGATGCTCACAGAAGCAACCTCACCCATGCAGTAGTGCAGGTTCACCGCAAAACCGCTGGTAACGGCCAGGTAAAAAATGGCAACAAAGGCTATGAAAAACTGCCGGAGCATGAAGCAAAGGTATAAATTCTGTGGAAACAAGGTATGATCCCGGTCAGTTAACAAATCCCCAATAAATACCGAAACGCAGGAAGAGTCCGGGGGTGGGCTGCAGGGGGGTCGCAAAATTATTGCGGAGAAACCCGAAAGCGGGATTGAATTGCAGTGTATTCAGGTTTTCGCCGCGTACAAAAAGGTACCAGCTGCGGATGCGCACATGAAAGAAAGCGGCTATGTCGGGTCGGTTGCGGATGAGGGTATCGTTTTGCAGAAAGAATTGGCCCAGCACCGGCGAATAGCCATCGGCTTTGTAAGGAGTATGGTACCGCAGTTCGAGACCGGTGCTAAGGTTCAGATTTTTAAAGAAGCGGCCCTCGTAAGCTAAGCGCTGGCGGGTAAGCAGGAGAGGCAGGTTGACCGGTGCGTTGGCCGTAGCCTGTTGCAGGAATATCTCGGCATACCAGTTCCAATACCGGTTGAGGCGGAACTGCTTCTGTCCCTGCACTTGCAACACATTGAAGAGCGTCGCTTCCTGTACACTTTCCGTAAAGCTTTTAAAATAAGTAAAGTTGCTCAGCAGGTAGTAGCTGGCGGCCAGCTGCAAGCGTTGGGCAGGCAATTCGTATACGCCAGACAGGCGTGTGGAGTTTTCCTTGCCGAAATTGGTATTACCGCGGTTAAAGACTTTGAAATTACTGCGGTCATCGTGTACAAAGGACGGGGTGCGGTTCACATTCTCAAACGAAAGGGCCAACGAGCCCAGGCGCGCTCCGATAACCCGTTTCAGGGAAGCCAGCACCTGGTAATCGCCTGCATAAGCACCAGCGGCAAACAGCGTTCCGGTAAGTTCCATGTCCCATTTCCGGTTGCGGGTTTTGTTCCGGTACTCTCCGTTTACGTATAAGTTGGTGAAAGCTGACTCGTTGAGACCAAAGTCGGCCTGCAGCCGCTGGTAGCCAGCCGCCACTTTCAGGAATTGAAGTTGGTTTTTGATATCGGGGAATTGATAAACGGCCGCTTCATGCGTAACCGCTTGCCATGCATCGCGGATTCCGTATGTGCCCGGCAATCCGGCGAGCCCGTAAAACCGGCGATAACTTTCTTCGTCTACACGTGAATCTGCATATTCAAAACTGTAACGGTTGTACCGGAAGGTATGCTGAAAGCGTAACCGCGGATAAAACAGGTACGTGGTGGCAGAGTCGGTTACCACAGAATCTTTCTTCCCCAGGTCGTAGGACTGCCGCAGCAGCACCGAACTGGTGTTGTAGCGATTACCGGTGTTGACGGTATTGTTCAGGAAATTGGAACTGCTGAAAGCATTCCCCCCGAAGTTGGCGGGAATATTAAACCGATCGCTGAAGCTGGGCACACTGTCGAGCAAAGCAAGATTACGCAGCCCGCCGTTTTCCGATGCTGCCAGCCGGCTGGCTCCCGCATAAAAGAATGCATTGTAGCGGCGGTTGGGCGACGTGTACCAGGTATTAAACAAGTAATTGTTGTGATTCGTGAGCTGATTGCGGAAAATACCCGGTGCATTCATGAGGTTGTACCGAAAGGAAAAGTTCCAGTTATACCGGATGTTCTGGGTATGAAGCACCCCGATATTTTGTTCGGCACGGCTACCCAGTACATAACTCAGCTCCGTGAACGGCCGGGTGGTGTTGTAAAATCGCACCTGGTTTTCCTGCAGGGTGTACGCATCGTAGGCATGCATCCCATGGTCCCAACCGGGTTGAAAGCGCGGAGAGAATAAAAGCGAACGGCTGGCAGAACCCGTATTTCCCAGGAAAATGCTCGTCCAGGCGATGGGCCAGCGTTTGGTAAAATCATTAACGGAGGAATCGAGGAACAGGAAACGGGAGGTATCGAGGTACCGGTAGAGAATAGTGGCTGAATCTTCCATGCCGGTACGGTGCAGAAGGCTGTCCTTAAAGGGGCCACCCCCACCTGACCGTCCGCCTCCTCCCCCACCACCCAGCAGGGCGCCGGCACCGGGGATGTTCTGTAATCCGGGACGTTGGGGGCGTTGGGCCTGCGTCGTCACCGTAAAGAGAGTAAGGAACAGGACAATAAACGGTAACCGGCCGGAGGACCGGCAGAAAAAACGGGCCGCAAGTGCCCGCTTCTGTACATACATTCCCCTTTTCCGGTGGAGGCGGTACATGTTATAATTCAATCACCAGTTGCTTCACAATAGCGGTCATTTTTGGCTCAGCCGCATGCGCTGCCGCCAGCACTTCCTCGTGTGTAATGACATTGTGATCATCCCGGATGCCAATGTCAGTGATCACACTCATGGCAAACACCGGCAGTCCCATGTGTACTGCTGTAATCACCTCCGGCACTGTGCTCATGCCTACAGCATCGCCGCCCATGGCGTGGATCATCAGGTATTCGGCGCGGGTTTCAAAAGTGGGGCCGGTTACACCCACATACACACCTTCGTGTACCGGGATGCTGAGCTGTTGGGCAATGGCCGTAACTTTAGCGATCAACCGCTTATCGTAGGGTTCACTCATATCGGGGAACCGGGGACCAAATTCCTTTTCGTTCTTTCCTACCAGGGGATTGGGCATGAACTGGCTGATGTGGTCACGGATAATCATCAGGTCACCAACGCCATACGCCTTGTTCACTCCCCCGGCCGCATTGCTCAGGATGAGTGTTTGTATGCCTAGGTACTTCATCACCCGGATGGGGTATACCACGTCCTCCATGGAGTAGCCTTCATAAAAATGAAAACGGCCTGCCATAACCACTACTTCTTTCCCCCCCAGGCGGCCAAAGACCAGTTTGCCTTTGTGTCCTTCTACAGTAGATACCGGGAAATGCGGAATTTCATTGTAGGAAATCTCGTGCTGCACCTCCAGTTCGGCGGTAAAATTTCCAAGTCCGCTCCCCAATACCACTCCTACTGCCGGAGGTTGGCTGTGGCGGCTGCGGATGTAGGCCACTGTATCCTGAATCTTTTCTAAAATGGATTGCATCGTTCGTAATTAAGTGGGCAAAGATATTGGTTTTAGGAGAAAGAAGCGGCAGTGTTTGGCCAGCCCCCGGAGTGCGTCCGGGTGGTAAATCGTTGCTGCCAGTCAGGTTATTTTCCGCAAGGCGCATACGCCATATCCCTGGTACAGCAGGTATTCGTGCATAATCATTACCCTCAGACAGTATACTGGCCGGCTATTTTTCCCTCCTGTGAAGGATTGCCTTAGCCCTTCATTTCTTATATTCGCACAAATTTTTTTCATTATGAATCTCCACGAATACCAAGCCAAGGAATTGCTCAAAAAGTACCATGTTCCCGTGCAGGAAGGTTTTGCCTGCAGCACCGTGCACGAAGCAGAAGAGGCATACCGCCAGATCAAAAACCATTCAGGCAGCAGTTTTGCCGTGGTGAAAGCACAGATACATGCCGGTGGCCGGGGGAAAGGAACGGTGAAAGAAACGGGTATGAACGGCGTTAAGGTGGGGAAAAGCCTCGAAGACATCAACCGCATTGCCCAGGGCATTCTTGGTGGCACATTGGTGACCATACAGACCGGACCTGCCGGCAAAGTTGTGAATAAGATTCTCGTTGCGCAGGACATGTACTACGACGGTCCCAGTGAGCGCAAGGAGTTTTACCTTTCCATCCTGCTCGACCGCACCACCAAGCAGAATGTTATCATGTACAGCACCGAAGGGGGCATGAACATTGAAGATGTGGCCCACGACACCCCGGAAAAAATCTTTAAAGAGTGGGTGCATCCGGGCGGAACGCTGCAGTCCTTCCAGGCGCGTAAAATCGCCTTTAATCTTGGCCTCAGCGGCGTGGCTTTCAAAAACTGTGTGAAATTTGTGATGAACCTGTACAATGCTTACGTGGGTCTCGACTGCGGCATGCTGGAGATCAACCCCCTGTTTAAGGCTGCCGATGATAAAATCATTGCTGTAGACTGCAAGATGAATATCGACGACAACGCCCTGATGCGGCACCCGGAAATTGTAAGCATGCGGGATACCACGGAGGAAGACCCCACGGAAGTGGAAGCCGGTAATCATAACCTCAACTTTATTAAGCTGGATGGAAATGTGGGCTGTATGGTGAACGGCGCCGGCCTAGCTATGGCTACCATGGATATGATCCAGCTGAGTGGTGGTCAGCCTGCCAACTTCCTGGATGTAGGCGGCACAGCCAATGCACAAACGGTAGAAGCCGGTTTTAAAATCATTCTTAAGGACCCCAACGTAAAGGCCATCCTGATCAATATTTTTGGCGGCATTGTACGCTGCGACCGCGTGGCGGCCGGTGTTATTGAAGCCTACAAAAGCATAGGTAACATACCGGTTCCCATCATCGTGCGACTGCAGGGTACCAATGCCGGTGAAGCGAAGAAACTGATCGACGAAAGCGGTCTGCAGGTACAAAGCGCCATCCAGCTCAGCGAGGCAGCCGATCTGGTAAAAAAAGCCGTTGCCTGAGGTGCAGTACGCAACACGGAAATGAGGCTGTCTCAAAAGGTATATTTCAAACAAAGCCGCCACGAAGACAAAGAAACACAGACTGGATCAGAGACACTTACTTAGCTCACTTTGTATTCTTCGCGAACGTTGTGTGTAGCTCATTTACTTTTTGAGACAGTTTCATTTTTTTCGAATCCTATTTTTTCGCATTCCCTGTAACCCTTTAACGCCTGCACGTGAAACAGCGATTCGTACATGCTGCCCTGTTCTCAGCCTTCCTGTTTGTTACGGACAAGGCCCAGGCACAATACGACGAGGCAGCCCGGAACTACCGCCTCTGGCGCGTGGAAAGCAGCATGGGGTATGCCCTGCCGTCGGGCCCGGGTAATAAATCGGGCCTCCTGCTGAGCCTGGAACCCAAATATAATTTTACCGATCAATTATCTTTTGGCCTGCGCACAGAGGCCACTGCCCTGGCCCGGGGGTATGTTGATATCAACGGAAATTCTTTTTCCGGAAAAGCTGCCCTGGGTCTTTCCTTCCTCGGAACCACCGACTATTTTTTCACCCAAACCCTGCTACGACCCTTTACCGGGGCAGGCATTGGCGTGTATAACCTCGTGGGGGCCGAGATCAACACCGGCAGCAGCCAGCCCGTTCAGGTGCCGGCCGTAACCCGCTTTGGCGGCATGCTGCGGGGGGGGGTGGAAATCTGGCACCTGCGGGCAGCCCTGGAATACAACCTGATTGGCAAAACGGGGGAGATACGCAACAGCTATCTCGGGCTTAAAATCGGCATCGTCATAGGGGGCGGTCCGTTGCGGTACGAGGAAGAATAAACTCACGATTATTACAACAGCGCAATCATATGCAGCCAGCCGTTTCCATCCGTACAATCTTACCCGCAGACAATGCCCCGCTGGCACAAATCATCCGCACAGCGCTGGCAGAATTTGGCGCGAATAAGCCCGGCACAGTTTTCTTCGACCCTACGACGGACGCCTTGTACGAACTGTTTCAAACGCCGGGCAGCCACTATTTTGTGGCCGGGGCTGCGGGTGAACTGCTGGGCGGGGGTGGCGTTTTTCCAACAGAAGCTTTGCCGGAAGGGACTTGTGAGTTGGTAAAAATGTATCTCCGCAAAGAAGCCCGGGGCACCGGGCTGGGGCGACAACTCATTGAACATTGCCTGCATTGGGCCCGGGAAAACGGCTACCGCCGCGTATACCTCGAAACCATGCCCGAGCTGAAACAGGCACTGAAAGTGTACGAACTGTTTGGATTTACGTACCTGCCCGGGCCCCTGGGCAACAGCGGGCATTTCGGGTGCGATCGCTGGATGATCCGCGACTTGTAAGTCAACTACTTTTTAGTGCGGCCTGCATCCGGATGTTCCACCTGCTTCACTTCGTAAACGGCACTGAACACATAAATGGCTCCGGTACGGATATCCACGGCTTTGTGCCGCTTCCGCAGCTTTTCTCCTTTGCGGAACACCCGCCCATCCGGCGTTTGAAAAAAAGCGCCTTCCGGCACTTCTTCCACCAGCACATCACCCGGCCGGCGTTGATCGTAGCGCCGCAGTACCCGCATAAGCTGCTCCTCCCCGCAGGTAGTTGCCGATGGGTTGCGGATGGAAGACAGCAGGGCTGTTTCAATATCGGCCGGAAATATGTGCTGATCGAGAAAACGGGCCAGGATGCGGCTGTATTCCTGCTTCCATTCCCTGCCATGGGGAGCGATCCGGTTGCCAAATTGTTCAAACGCCAGCAGATGCGCCATTTCATGCAGTAGGGTTACAAGAAAAGCGTAGGGATTGAGATTGCCGTTAACGCTGATGCGGTGATTTTTATGCTGATGGGCATGGCGGTAATCGCCCAGCACACTGTTGCGCTCGCGGGTGATGGTGAGATGAATGTGATACTGATGCAGATAATCCAGTACCGGCTCCAATGCACCCTGTGGCAGGTAGGCGGACAGGGCATGCAGCGGGACTTCCTTTTTAGCCATTTTTCTTACCTTCTTTCAGGAGGCGGAACACCATGCGCACTTCCACAATGGTGTACAGAAAATAAAGCGCCATGCAGGTAAACAGGGAAGGCTTGTTGATGTTGTCTCCGGCGAAATAGGCATACACCCCCACAGCGGCCACACTTACAAACATCTTCACCAACAACGAACTGTACACACTGCGCAGAAATACATTCACATTCTTGTCGTAAAACCCCTTTACATGCAGGTACAGCGCTGTCATCGTAACAAGGAAAAGCAATGTGTTTCCAATGAGTAAAACATCCTGATCAAACCCTTTCCGTGCGAGGAAAGAACGGCCGCCTGTAAAAAAACCGTTGAGTATAAGGAACAGGACAAAAGGCGGGAAAAACAATTTTTTGCGGTTCGTACTCATGGTTTTTTTTCTGTGTCTTTGAAGATACGTATCCAGCTGCCTGTGAGACCCAGCAAGGGCAACAGCCAGGCAAACAGGGGAAATGACAACTGCAGCCAGCCGTCGGCTTTTATACCCAGGTAAACGGTTATTCCCAGCACCGCCAGCAACTGCATGGCCAGCCCCGAGTACTGCATCAGGTAAGATGCGTTACTCCGGTATTTTTTCTTATCGGGAGGAAGCGGCGGCGGCATGCTTGGTTTCGGTCTGGAAGTCCACCACATTGGCGCCTTGTACAGCCCCTGTATGACACTCCCCGTTAAACGATGCAGTGGGGGCAACCTGTAACTGGCCGGCAAACAGATTGCCGTTGATGATGCAGTTACCCTGCAGTGACAGTAATTCGGTTACCCGGACGGTGCCCGTGATGGTTCCCAGCACATCGGCCTGCTGGGCGGTTACATCTCCCTGGATGCAGCCTTTAGGGCCTACCAGGATCTTGGCGCTGGTGCGGAGATTACCGATGAGCGTACCATCTACACGGATATCGCCTTTGCTTTCGATATTGCCGGTGATTTCAGTACCGGCGGCGATTATGGTGGCCATGCCGGCTGCAGTTTCCTGGGTTGTGGTTTTCCTGAACATATAGGGTTGGTTTTAATACTTGGATTGTTCCAGCTCGGGCGTTTCCAGGGTCACAGTATCCAGCGTGGTGGTCTTCAGGTTGCCGGAAAGTACCTGCCGCAGGTGTTCCAGGTACTGATCTTTGTACTGCATCGATTTCTCCAGTGAATCAATGCGGGTTTTATAGAAGATCAGTTCCTTCCGCTGGCTCTGGGTTCCGTAGCCGGGCAGGTAGTACTTCAGGTTGGTGAAGGTGATCAAGGCCACCGTAAGCCCCACCAGCAGTACAAAGATCGTGCTGAACGTAACGTAAACGCTCATCCTGGTTAATTTAAACGTGACCACCTCTTCGTAGGTATCATCGTTCATGATCACCAGCCGGTACCTGTTGCGCAGCCGTTTCAGGGTATTGTTTGCATCAAATACACGTGCCATACGGGCGTAAAGGTCCGAAAATACATTCAAATCCCTCTAAAACTGAATTATTTGCATGATTTTATGGCGAATTAAAATATTTTTACCCGGTTTGAGTTTATAAGAGAACGACCAGCCTTCCGCATGATGCAAGCCCCGATCTTACGAACGTACATATTGCTGTTTCTATTGCTCGGCGGCGGAGATTGGGCGTCGGCCCAGCCCGATTTCCGGCTTCCGCTGGCCAAGCCGGAAGCTTACCGCGACAAAGAACTGGGATCCGAAAAAACGGAAGAGAAGAAGTTCACCCTTCCGCGGCGCCTGTTCCAGGGCATGATCACCCACTACAACTACTACTACAACGCACAGACCAAACTGGAAGCTATTGTGCAGAAAGCCCGGCTGGCACACAAAGACGATTACACCGAACTCCTCCCCTTTTACAATTATTCCACCGAACGCACTGCCGGTGATTCACTGGAGCTGGACTCCATTCTCTACAAGGCAACGGCGGGTATTGTACTGCACGACCTGCGGAACAGCTACATCGACAACCTGTACCTGCTCATTGGCAAGTCGTACTTCTACTGGCAGAAATTCGACTCCGCCTACCGGATTTTTCAGTTCATCAATTACAACTTCTTCCCCAAAGGCAAAGATGAATACTTTATCGTGGTAGGCGCCAATAACCGTTCGGACGGCGGAGAGCTGAACATTGCCACCCAGGAGAAGAAAGGACTGATACGTAAGGCATTCTCCCAGCCACCCAGTCGCAACGAAGCCCTCCTGTGGCTGGTAAAAACCTACGCCGAAGACAGCCTGTTTGCTGAAGCCAACAGCCTGGTTCAGTTGTTGCGTAAAGACCGGCTGTTTCCCCGCCGCCTGCACCCGCAACTCGACGAAGTGCTGGCCTATACTTTTTACCGGCAGGAACAGTGGGACAGTGCCGCCTTTTACCTGGAGCGGGCGCTTGTGAACGCGCCCAACAAAACCGAACTGGCCCGCTGGGAGTACCTGCTGGCCCAACTGCACGCCCTGCGGAATCGTCCGGAAACGGCATCGGCCTGGTTTAACAAAGCCAAAACGCACACCACCGACCCGGTGCTGTACATCCATGCACGGATTTACGAAGCGCAGCTGGTGAAACGCACCGACCGCGACCCCTTGCAGGACGCCCTCGCCGATCTGCTGAAACTAACCCGGAAAGAACGCTTCGACGGCTACGAAGATGTGCTCTATTACGCGGCGGCAGGCATTGCCCTGAAGAAACAGGATACCATGCAGGCCCGCCGGTTGTTGCTGCAAAGCACCCGGTACAACACCGAAAATCCACCGCTGCGCAACAAGGCCTACCTGCAAATGGCTACCCTCGCCTACCGGCAGCGGGATTATGCCTTTGCTGCCGGCTGTTATGACAGCCTGGACCTGCAGGATCCCTGGGTGATGCAGGCCGGTGAAGAATTGGAGCGGCGGAAGGAAGTGCTACGTGAACTGGTGCAGCAGATCCGCGTGGTACAACGGGAAGACAGCCTGCAACGCATTGCACAATTACCGGAAAAAGAACTGGAAACCTACCTGAGAAACCTGGTAAAGCAACTTCGTAAACAAAGGGGGTTGAAGGAGGAAGAGTCGTCTTATTTCAATCCGGCTGTGGTAACCGGAGGGCAGGCAACCGATCAACCGCTTTTTCAGACAGCCGGCTCCGGCGGAGCCTGGTATTTCAACATCACTGCGCAACGATCGAAGGGTTTCTCCGAGTTTAAAGGCCGATGGGGTAACCGGCCTAATATTGACAACTGGAGAAGGCAATCAGCCATTGATGTGTTTGCCGGCGCTCCGGGGGCCATGCCCGGCAATCCCGGAGGAGATGTGGACCGGCCGGGAGGTGCCGCGGCAGGTGCGGATGACGATGAGGAAGGAGACCTGACAGTCGAATCCCTACGGGAGAAACTTCCTTTCAGCGATGAACAGGTACGGGAATCCAACCTGAAAATAGTGGAAGCCTTGTTCCGGCAGGGTCAGATTTATAAAAACCAGTTGGAAGATTACGCGGAAGCGGCACGCACGTTTGAAGAAATCTGGAAGCGGTTCCAGGGCTTCGAACAGGAGGAAGCAACCTTGTTTGAACTGTACTATTGTTACCAGAAAGCAGGCGAGCCGGAGAAGTCGGCCCGGTTCCGTAAACTACTGCAGCAAAAGTTCCCGGAAGGCAATTACGAGCAAAAAATCACCCAGGCAACCAGTCCGGCTTCACCGGAAGCCGATGCCAAAACGCGTACCTATCAAACGATTTACAATCTGTTCATAGAGGGACGGTTTACAGAAGCCCTGCAGCAGAAGGCACGGGCCGATTCGATCTACGGTACCAGTTACTGGACACCTCAGCTGTTGTACATTGAGTCGTTGTACCACATCCGCCAGCGAAACGACAGTACGGCCCTGGAAACACTCACACGGATTGAAGCCAATTTCCCCGGTACGCCCATGGCCGGGAAGGCAGCCATTGTAAAAGATGTGCTGAACCGCCGGGCCGAAATAGAAGATTACCTCACCCGCACCCCTATTGTGCGCCAGCAGGAAGATGCCATCATCATTCCGTTTGATGCCGGCCCGCAGGTACAGAAAACCGGCGGACAGCAGGTAAAAAAAGACACCACGGCTGCAACTGTGGTAACCGGTCCCCTTCCTGCTCAGCAAACGCAACTGGAAAAGCCCAAGGCCCCGGTACAGAAGGTTTCCCAGGAAAAAGAGCAGAAGCAGGCTGCCGGGCAAATTGGCATGGGCAAGCTGCCGGTGAAAGACAGTCTTCAGCTGAAACCGTCCAAAGATGTGAAGGTGGAAATGGCCTATGTGTACAATGCCACGGACCCGCACCTGGTGCTGATGTATTTCGACAAAGTGGATCCCGTGTACATCTCCGAATCGCGGATCGCCTTTCAGCGTTACAACCGGTCCAGCCACAGCAGCGAAGAAATTCCCATCAATGTATATATCCAGGAAACCGATGACCTGTACTGGATGGAACTGGGCAACTACCCCGGTGTGGCATCGGTGCTGGGATACTTCGATGAGCTGAAACAAAATGCCCGGCAGATTGTACCGTGGCTGCCGGCTGAAAAATACGAGTTCATTATCATTTCCGATCGCAACCTGGAGCTGCTCAAAACCCGCAAAAATATCCAGGAATACAAACTGTTCATCGGGCAATACATCAAGGATAAATTTTAAGAATTCTCCTCCACGGGCCTTACCCGAATTGTATTAGATTTGTTCGTTCCGGATCAACACCGGAATAAGAAAAGGAGAATCGTATGAGTCAATCTGTGAAAATTCTCTGGCGTGCTTTTTTTATCGGGGCAGGCCTGTTCCTGGCCGTGATTCTCATGGCCAACTGGGGCGTGTTCGGACGCATGCCGTCCCTCGAAGACCTGGAAAACCCGTCCGCATCGCTGGCAAGTGAAGTCATTGCCTCCGATGGCACCCTCATGGGCAAATTTTACCTGCAGGATCGCACCAATGTAGCCTATGCCGACATTTCAAAAAATGTGGTACAGGCTTTGGTGGCAACCGAGGATGAACGCTTCTACGAGCACTCCGGCATAGACGGAATCGCACTGGCAAGGGCCATCGTAAAACTGGGCAAAGAAGGGGGCGGAAGCACCATCACGCAGCAACTGGCCAAGAACCTCTTCACCAATTATTCCAGTTTTGCCCCGCTGCGGGTACTGCAGAAAATAAAGGAGTGGATCATTGCTGTAAAACTGGAACGCAACTTTACCAAGGACGAAATCATTGCGCTCTACCTGAATACAGTTCCGTTTGGTGACAACGTTTACGGCATCCGCAATGCAGCGAAAACATTCTTCCAGAAAGAGCCTTCCCTGCTGTCGGTGAATGAAGCAGCTGTACTGATAGGCATGCTGAAAGGGAATACGATTTACAATCCGCGGCGGGATCCCAAGCGGTCGCAGCAGCGGCGCAACGTTGTGCTGGACCAGATGGTAAAAAACAATTTCCTGCCTGCCGGCGAAGCGGCCGTCATCAAAAAACAACCCATCCCGCTTAATTACAAGAAGATGGATGAGAGTACAGGCATTGCTCCTTACTTCCGTGAGATTCTGCGGGACCAGATGAAGAAATGGTGCAAGGAACATAAAAAAGCCAACGGTGATCCGTACAATCTGTACCAGGACGGACTGAAAATCTACACCACCATCAATCCCCGCATGCAGCTCTATGCGGAAGAGGCCGTGGCCAAACACCTCAGCGCCCTGCAGCAGAATTACTGGACCCTGCCCTGGATCAAAAGCGGTTCCATCTGGAAAGGCCGGGAAAACATTGTGGAGCGGGGCATGAAAGACAGCGACCGCTGGCGGAACATGGAAGCGGAAGGATACACCGAAGAAGAAATACGGAAATCATTTGAAACAAAAACCCGGATGAAGGTTTTTGCCTGGAACAATAAGCGGGAAACCGATACGGTGATGACCCCTTTCGATTCCATCCGCTACCATAAGATGATCATCCAGACGGGCTTTATGGTGATGGATCCTTTCACCGGCGAGGTGAGGGCCTGGGTAGGCGGTGTTAACTTCAAGACCTTTAAATACGATCACGTAAACACCAACACCCGGCGGCAGGTGGGCTCCACCTTCAAACCCATCCTCTACGCCTATGCGGTGGAAAACGGATTTACACCAGAAACCCCTTTGCCCAGCGGCCCCATCAACCTCGGCGGAAAGATCATCACCGGCAGCGGCGGACCCATGGCCTACTGCCTGGCTTATTCCAAGAACCCGGGGGCTGCTTACCTGATGAACCAGTTTGGCGTAAAAAGCGTGATCACGTTCGCCCAAAACGCCGGCATCCGCAGTAACATGCCGCCCTACCCTTCAATTGCTTTGGGAAGCGCCGACATCAGCGTATTTGAAATGCTGCAGAGTTACACCATGTTCCCTACCAACGGGATATCTTCCGAGCCCCTGTACATCACCCGCATTGAGGACAGGAACGGCAACATCCTGCAAACCTATATACCCAAACAGAAGGTGGTACTGAGCGAAGCCGGTGCCTATACCATGGTAAAAATGATGCAGGGTGTGGTTGATTTCGGAACCGGTAAACGGCTTCGCGGTATGGGGCTCACCAATGAAATTGGCGGCAAAACCGGAACCACCAACGGAAATACCGATACCTGGTTCATTGGCTTTACCCCGCAATTGCTGGCAGGCGGCTGGGTGGGTTGCGACGATCCCTTCCTGAAAATGGTGGGTGAAGGTAACCGTACCGCCCTGCCCATCTGGGGTTATTTTTTCCAGAGCGTACTGGCCGATAAAACGCTGGCAATCGACAAAGAAGCCCGTTTTGTGCAACCCGAAAGTATGAAAGTGGAAACCTTCATGGATTATGAGAATTTCGCAGAAAAATACCGCAACGAACCCGATGCCGAAAACACCGATGCCGGCAGCGGCAGTTCACAGGATTACCAGGACATTGTACTCCCACCGGGAAAAAACATCGGGCCGGAGTCACAGTTGAACGACTCGGAACAGAAAGTCTTGCAGGAGGCAAAGAAAGAAACCCCTGGCAAGACGGAAGCGCCTAAAACGGTTGAACCGGCCGCTCCTGCCAAAAAAGAACGCAAACCCCTCATCAATTTCCGGAAAAAAGACAGAAATACTTCCGGGAATTAAATTATAACCGATCAGGGATACCGGTACAGGTATGCGGAAGAGCGGACCTACATCTCCCCGTTAAAATCCAGGCAGGTTTTTTTCGCTTATGAAGCACTAAAAAAATGAACACCCGGGGTACATCGTCCATCTTTTTCAAATCACGGGGCAAAAGAACGGGGCCGGTGCAAATGCACCGGCCCCGTTTATATGTACCAGCAGACTGGTTATTTCCTGATCTTCACTTCAACCCGGCGGTTTTGTTGTTTACCGGCAGAAGTTCCATTATCGGCTACAGGTTGCGATGAACCAAAACCGGCAGCAAACAAACGGGAAGCATCAATCCCTTTGCGTACCAGGTAGCTCTTGGCTGCTTCGGCCCGCTTTGTGGAAAGAGCTACATTGACTTTATCGGACCCGGTGTTATCAGTATGACCGTTAATATCTACTTCAAAGCCGGCGTTTTCATTCAGATACGTTACCACTTTGTCCAGTTCAGCCCGACCTGCCGGGAGCAATACAGCGCTGCCGGATTGAAACAGGATGGCAGAGGCAGAGAATTCAGGAATAGCAGGGCAACCGTAGTTATCTGCAGTTCCGGCAACACCCGGACATTTGTCTTCTTCATCATTTACGCCATCCCCGTCACTGTCGGGTACCGGGCATCCATCGTAACGGGCAACGCCACGCACCGTGGGACATTTATCGTTTTCATCGTTAATGCCATCTCCATCGGTATCGGGGATCGGGCATCCATTGTATTTGGCAATCCCTTTTTCGTTGGGGCACTTGTCATCTTTATCGGGAATACCATCTCCATCGGTGTCGGGGCAACCCTTGAATTGAGCCAGGCCTTTTACATCCGGGCATTCATCTGCGTCATCCAGCACGCCATCGCCATCACGGTCTTTGGGAGGTTCGGGCAGGGGAACTTCCAGTTTTTTCTCTTCTACCTTGCGGGTTGTGAGGCCCGATACAAAACCTATGGAATGCTGCAGGCTGTAATTAGCCCGGTTGGTAACCGGCACCCGGTAATTGGTATTCAGTTGCAGAAAGGTTTCCGGCAGAAGCTTGAACTGCAGGCCGGCTCCCAGGGGAATAGAGGCCATAAAGGTCGGGCCCGACAATGCTGCGGAAAGACCGCCCTGGAGATAGGGCACCACTATGTACTTATCGGACAGAAGTTTCAGGTTCATCAGGGCGTCGGTTTCCAGGTAGATGGCTTCCCGCAGAGCAAGCGGAGAAGGGTTGCGGAGCGGATACTTTAAGAATGTGGTGGTAAGCCGCCCCATAAAATCCGCATTATTTGTGATTCCCTTGCTGTAAGACAGTGTCAATGCGGGGCTCATCTGGCCCAAACGCGTCCAGTTCTTTTCATCCAGCACTTTGGCGAGCGATTTGGTCCGCAGATCTGAAGCGGTGGCAAAGTCATAAGCAGAGAAATGAACTCCAAAAGAGGGCAGTTTCTTGTGATCGTTATTCTGGCCTTGTGCGCTGTAAAGCACGCATAGGGCAAAAAATAACTGCAACAATTGTTTCATAATCTTGGTTTTTGAGATTACGGCAAAAATAGTGTGGTGGCCGTGATTCCGGAAATTATTTGCGCACTATCTTCCCCCCATCCTGTTTTCCTGTGGATGGCGGGGGTTTTTTACCTAAAACCTCCACTTTTACCCGGGTAAGGCCCGAACTGATAAAGCCAATGCGCTGAGCGGCGGCCCGGCTCAGGTCCACCAGCCTCTTGTTGCGGTGGTGCAGCCGGTCGTTTACTTTCACCACAACCGACTTTTTATTGCGCAGGTTGGTGACACGGATGTACGTTCCAAGAGGCAGAGTGTTGTGAGCCGCCGTCAGTTTTTGCTGGCTGAAGAGTTCCCCGCTGGACGTTTTCCTGCCCTGAAATTTGTCGGAATAATAACTGGCGATTCCGTATTGGATCACAGGTTTCACGGCTTCAGACCGCTGCAACGTATCCTGGGCGGCAAGCGGGTTGAACAGCCTGAAAAGCAGCAGGAAAACAAACCAAAACCGTGTAACAGCACAAACAGGCATCATGGCAATCAATTTTCAATGGGGTAATTTCCCCGCACGAGTGCATCCTCACCATAAATGTCCGGGTACAGCAGTAATTTCCCCTCCCGGGCTTCTGCTGTAAAATAACGGAAATAAACGGGAAAACGGGTTTTAACAGGCACAACACGCCGTTCTTTCCGTTCCATCCATACCCGTACCGAATCCGTAATTGCAGCCCGGGCCGTTCCGGCTGCAGCAACCGAATCGGACTGCAGGATGTACCGGGCCAGCTGTTCCCAGGCCTGTACCCGCACACATCCATGACTCAGAGCCCGGTTATCGCTCCGGAAAAGAGAACGTTGGTTGGTATCGTGCAGGTAAACGGAATAACGGTTGTGAAAATTGAATTTTAGAATCCCCAGGGCATTGGCATCTCCGCTACCCTGGACAACTTTATAGGGTATGCCTGTTTTGTACTTCGACCAATCCACCAGCCAGGGATCCACCTCCTCTCCCTGCCAGGTGAGCAGCATGTATCCTTTTTTAGCCAGGTACCCCGGATCCTTGCGCAGGGATGGCAACATTTCTTTTACGATGATGCTGTTAGGGACCGTCCACTGCGGGTAGGTGACGATGTCTGTAATGTGGCTGCTGAGCAGGGGTGTGCGGGTGATGGGCTTACCAACAATCACCCGGGACTCCAGCCGCACAGTGTCCATATCCCACAACCGGAGTGAAAAAGAAGGCAGGTTTACCCAAATAAAACGCCCGGGTAACTGATCGGGCAGCAGCCGGTATCTGTCGAGGTTGATCGCCACCTGTTTAAAAATTTCCGGGTCGGTACGGTTGAGGTAACGCACCACCTGGGTGCCAAACTTACCATCGGGTGTAAGGCCTGCGCTTTGCTGCAAGCGGGTCAATACAGCAGCAAGAGTGCCCGCATCGGGCAACCCGGTCCCGGCCGGCATCCAGCCACTTTCCCGCAGGCGTTGCACCAGGTCGTGTACAAACTGAAGGGAATCTTTATAAGGATACCGGAGGTAGGTATAAACCGGTTCAAGACGGGCAGTATCCAGAAATCCCCGCAACGCCTTTCTCAGCGACTGATACGCTTCTCCGGCAGGTTCCAGCAGCTCCAGTTCCTCCACCAGGCCGAATCCATTCACCACACGGCCAAATGCGTTGACACAACGTTCCTGTACCTGCAGGGTATCGTATTGATTGTGGATGCTGTCGGGCAGCATCCGCCCTTTATGCAGGTGCTGGGCCAACAGGAGAAAAGCATCGGAAAATACCAACTCCGCCTGTACCCAAAATAAACGGCTCTTGCGGTCACCGGTACCTGCTGAGTCGGCCAGTGCCCTGCGGTACAGCTCTTGTAACGACCCGAGGTGATAGGAAGAAGGGTAAAGACCATAATAACGGGCTTTCTCAATGAAACGGATAAGGGTATCGGCCCTTGGCATAAACCGTTCCTGCGAACACCATACCGGGCGATAGTCCTGTGCAGTATAGGCATTTTTCAGGAGCCCACCTGCCTGCAGCCTTACCGAATCAAACAGAAATTCATCTCCCTGTCCTAAATGGCGGATCCGCTCCTGCAACACGTCAGACACTGCCCTATCCATCACCTGCGGATCGGCAACCTGCTGTGCATCCTCCTGTGATTGGAGCTCCCTGCAGGAAAACATTAAGAGAAAAACACCCAGGAAACAGAAAGTATGCCACAGCCGTACCCGGGCTTTCTTACTTTTATATTCAAACGGATCGGCGATATGCACTGGAAATTTACTCAATGGATGCATAATATACGAATCGGGTTGCAATGCTGCGCCTGCCTGCTCCTCTTTTTTATCCACGGAGCTGCACCGGTTCAGGCACAACACCTCTCGGGGTACGGCGTACCGCTGCTCCGCTCCCCGGCTGCCTACCGCAACACGGTGCTGCAAGACCCTGATAAAGAAATGCTGGAACTGAAAACACTCACCCCTGGTTTGCGGTACGAGTTACGCTATGCACGCGATCAAAACTTTGTACACACAGCTGTGTATCCGGCCGGAACTACTATTACGTTCTTACGCCGCCCGGCAGCCCTTGCACTGCACCAGGTGGATTCAGTACTTGCACAGGAGGGATTGGGACTTAAAATTTTTGACGCGTACCGCCCATACCGGGTGACGGTGCGCTTCTGGGAACTGGTGCAGGATGAACGCTATGTAGCCCATCCTTCACGGGCCAGCGGACACAACAGGGGCCTTGCGGTTGACCTGACACTTGTAGACAGAAGTTCAGGCGCCGAGCTCGAGATGGGCACCGGTTTTGATCATTTTTCCGACACAGCCCATCACAGCTTCCCGGATTTACCGCAAGCCGTATTGCGTAACCGGAAAAAGCTGCTGACGGTGATGACACAATTTGGATTTCAGCCGTATACCTACGAATGGTGGCATTACAGCTGGCCCAACAACCGGGGGTATGAAGCGCTTGACCTGGAATTTAATCAGTTGTTGCGGATGCAGCCGAAACGGGTCGTACGTCAATAACCGCATCGGTATTGAGCGGGCCGTAAATATGCGGGAAGGTGTCGGCAGTGGAAGGACTCCATTCAAACACAAACCGGGAGATGAGTTTTTCGGTTTCAATCACCAGCAGCACAAGATTCTTATTCCCGGAATAATAACGTTCCAATACGCCCGGCACCTGCTCTTCCTGCGAGCAATGAATAAATCCTTCCGTTGTGAGCGACTCCGTTTCATAGAAACCGGAGTTCAATGCGTCCTTCCAGGCAGCGGCGGTGGTGATATGATAAATCAAAGACATAACAATCGTTTTAGAATTGAATTAAACTACTACTCGCGGAATCTTTTGTTCCCGCAACATGAAATCCGCCAGCACCAGGGCTGTGGCCGCTTCCACAATCACCGGGGCACGTAACGCCACGCAGAGATCGTGCCGCCCTTTCACGGAAAACGTTTCCTGTTCACCCGTTTCCCAGTTGAGACTGGTCTGCTCTTTAGGTGTGGAAGACGTGGGTTTGATGGCCAGCCGGAATACCAGTTCATTGCCGTTTGAAATCCCACCCACAATACCGCCGGCATGGTTGGTGCGTGTTTGGCCTTCTGTATTTTCAATGGCATCGTTGTGATCGCTGCCCAGCATGCGGGCGGCGGCAAACCCGGTACCAAATTCCACTCCCCGCACGGCCGGTATGGCAAAGAGGATATGCGCCAGGCAGGATTCCAACGAATCAAAATAGGGCTCACCCAATCCTACCGGAACACCCGTTACGCGGCACTCCACCAGTCCGCCTACCGAATCCTTGGCGGCGATGGCCTTTGCCAGTCCGGCTTCGGGATCGCTCTCCCCCCCTATTTCGGTTACCCGGGCCCGGATATCTATTCCCTTCAGCAGTTTTTTGGCAATGGCGCCGGCAGCTACAAGGCCGGTTGTGAGCCGGGCGCTGAAATGTCCTCCGCCCCGGTAATCCTCAAAGCCTCCGAATTTCTGGTGAGCCACCCAGTCGGCATGCCCGGGACGGGGAATGCTCCGTTGCTTTGCATAATCTTCGCTGCGGGTATTGTTGTTATCAAAGTAGAGCATGATGGGGAAACCGGTGGTTACACCGTTGAATATCCCGCTTTTGAAATGCGGATAGTCGGCTTCCTGCCGCGGGGTTGTTCCTTTTTGCGTTCCGCCTTTTCTGCGTTCCAGGTCAGGCTGCAGATCGGCTTCGGTGAGGGACAGGCCTGCCGGGCAACCATCCACCACCACTCCCACGCTTTCGCCGTGCGATTCGCCGAAAATCTGTACCCGGAATATGGTGCCAAATGTGTTCAATCGTACTGGTTTATTGCATTAAAGATACGCCTGCGCCGAGTAATTGCAGGTGTGCAAAGAAATCGGGATAGGATTTACGGATGGCTTCGGCCGCTTCCACTTGTACCGGACCACTGGCCCGGACTGCGGCAACGGCGCAGGCCATGGCTATGCGATGATCGTGGCGGGAATGAACGGTGGCCGGCCGGATACCGGTACCGCCCTGCACGATCATCAGGTCATCCTGTAACTCAATCTGTATACCCATTTTACCAAATTCCTCCTGCAGGGTGAGCGCCCGGTTGCTTTCTTTGTGCGTGAGCCGGGAGGTGCCTTCGATCACCGATTTTCCGTTGCAGCAGGCAGCCAGTGCCACCAGGGGAGGAAACAGGTCCGGACATTCGGTGGCGTTGAAGTGAAACGGTTGCAATGCGGCCGGCCCCACTTCCACCTGGTGTTGCTCAATGGAAAGCCGGCAGCCGGTATCGGCCAACGCCTGCAGGATGGCTTTATCGGCCTGCGTGGAAAACGGATCCAGGCCGTTTACCGTAACCGGACCCGCCAGGGCACCTGCCACCAGCAGAAAGGCAGCGCCGCTCCAATCGCCTTCCACCGTATAATGCACCGGCATTGTACCGGTAGTTCGTACCGCCTCCGCAGAAAAATGAAAAGCTTCGTAGTTCCTGTTTTCGGGAACGGGCAAACCAAACCGTTTCATCACTTCCAGCGTAAGGTCTATGTAGGGTTTGCTTTTCAGGTTCTGTACGAAGATGGTCACTCCCGCCGCTTTGCTGGCGGCGTAGGCCAGCAGGAGCCCTGTGAGAAACTGTGAACTCAGCGAACCATCCACTTCAATATCGGCGGGCACCAGGGGACCCTGTACCTGTAACGGCAAGCGGCCTCCGTTGCTGGTTACAGTTACCTGCAGGCGGGGCAGGATCTGATCAAAGAAATCCATGGGCCGGTTCGTTAAACTGCCACTACCCGTTACCGTTATTATCCGATCGCTGAGGGCTGCCAGCGGGGTGAACATGCGGATACTCAACCCCGACTCACCGCAATCAATTGAGTTGGCGGAAGGGTGCACGCCCCGGCTTTCGATGCGGATACGGTCGCCTTCGTCTATGATTTCAGCACCCAGGTTGCGGATGATGGCAAGCGCAGCGAAGTCGTCGTTACTCTTTCCGGGATTGTGCAGGATACAGGTTCTTCCCGCAGCAAGAGCGGCGGCACAGGCACGCTGCATGGAGCTCTTTGAAGCATTGGCATGGATGGTTCCGCCAAGGAGGGAGGGTTGGATGGTTGCAATCATGTGTAAACGGCAGTAATAAAGTTAATAGGCGGCAAGGCGCTGTTCGAGGGCGGCCAGCGGCATGCGGTGGATCATTCCTTTACCGATACGGTCCAGCAGAACGTAACCGATTTCTCCCAGGTTCTTCTTTTTATCTTTCTGCAGGGTGGCATATGCCTTTTTGCGGTCAAAATCCGCATAAGCAGGCAGTTTGTACCGTTGCAGCAAACGGGTAACCCGTTGGGTGTCGCGGAAACCGGTTACTTCCTGCGACAGGTGACAGGCAAAGGCCATGCCGATGGAAATAGCCTGACCATGCGATAATTCGTAGATATTTTCAATGGCGTGACCCAGTGTGTGACCGAAGTTGAGCAGTTTCCGTTCCCCCCGTTCAAACGGGTCGGCCTGTACGACCTTCGATTTCAGGAGTGCATTACGGCGGATAAGCCGTTCCAGGGCTTCCGGATTCTTCCGGTATCCGGCAGCTGTATTCTCTTCCAGTTGCCGGAACAGGGCCGCATCACGGATGCAGGCATGTTTGATGATTTCGGCAAAACCATTGGCCCATTCAGCGGCGGGCAGCGAGCGCAGCAGCGACAGATCGTGCAGGATAAACTGGGGTTGACGGATCAGGCCCACCATATTTTTATAAACCCCCACATCCACCCCGTTTTTTCCGCCGATGCTGGCATCCACCAGGGCCAGGAGCGAAGTGGGAACAAAACCAAAATTGATGCCCCGCATGTAAACCGAAGCCACATAGCCGGTTATATCCGTAACCACTCCCCCTCCAATGCCAACGAGGGTACTGCCCCTGTCGGCCCCCATTTCAATAAGCTGCCCGATGACGGCATCCACGGTTGCCTGGTTTTTATAGGCCTCTCCCGGTTTCAGTACAATACAGGGGAAGTTGCGAAAACGGCGCGTGTGGGCTGCGTACACATGCTCATCGGTGAGCAGGAATGTGCTGGCAGGGCCCACCAGGCGGTTCAGCCGGTCAATGGAATCATTGAAATAAAAGTCCACCGCGGACCCGGAAAAGGAAACAGTCTTTTTTTGCATCTTGTGTCAGGTTGTACGGCGAAGAAAGTAATGCCCGGCTCAGGAGTCGAGCACCTTCTTCTGATGATTGATGCTTTCCATGTGAACGGCATCAAAGTAACGGGTAATGAATTCGCGGCTCAGTCCTTTTCGATCACCTTCGCGGCAGGCACGTTCCAGGATTTCGTTCCAGCGGTTGGTCTGAAGAATGGTGATGTTGTTATCTTTCTTGTACCGTCCGATCTGTTCCGCAATTTTCATGCGCTGGCTCAGCACCTGCATCAGTTCATCATCGAGATGATTGATTTGCTGACGTAATTTTTCCAGGGCAGCGTGATAAGCTTCGGATGCCACGTCTTCCTTACGCCAGATGATACAGTCCAGCATTTCAGCCAGTCGCTCCGGTGTAACCTGCTGTTTGGCATCGCTCCACGCTTCGTCGGGATTGATATGGCTTTCCACCATCAATCCGTCAAAGTCGAGGTCAATGGCTTTCTGCGCTGTTTCCAGCAGGATGTCTCTGCGACCGCAGATATGCGAGGGATCGTTGATGAGAATGAGATCGGGATTCCGGCGTTTCATTTCAATGGCAAGGTGCCACATGGGTGCGTTGCGGTATTCGGTGTTGCCGTAGGATGAGAATCCGCGGTGGATGAGACCGATGTTGCGTGCACCTGCACGGGCTACCCGCTCCACCGCACCGGACCATAATTCGAGGTCGGGGTTGATGGGGTTTTTGATGAGTACCGGCACATCGCTTCCCCGGAGGGCATCCGCCACTTCCTGTACACTGAAGGGGTTCACCGTAGTACGGGCGCCGATCCAGAGCACATCCACATCAAAGGTCAATGCATCTTCCACCTGCTTGCCGGTGGCAACTTCCACGGTGGTGGGAAGACCGGTAAGCGCTTTGGCTTTCTGCAACCAGGGCAGACCTTTGGCGCCTATGCCTTCAAACATACCCGGCTTGGTGCGGGGTTTCCAGATGCCGGCCCGGATCAGGTCCACTTTACCGGTGGCAGCCAGGCGTTGTGCCGTAGCCACGAGTTGTTCTTCGGTTTCTGCGCTGCAGGGACCTGAAATGATGAGGGGTTTCTTTCCCCAGGACTGTTGCACTTTTTCCCGGATGGTTGCTTCACTTGTTTGCATAACGTGTAAAATTACTGGTTCTGTTGCGAACGGTTGTTGTTAAGGATGGTTTGACTTACTGTATAATCTTTCTGATTTTATTGGCATTCTCGATGAGCTCACGTAGATAGTCGGCGTTCTCTTTTTCCAGGCAGGCCTTAAACTTGCGCAACTGGCTGATGTGCTCGTTCAGCACGTCGAGCACATTTTCCCTGTTTTGCAGAAAGATAGGAACCCA
Organism: uncultured Chitinophagaceae bacterium; assembly: GCA_937862815.1. Taxonomy (GTDB): domain Bacteria; phylum Bacteroidota; class Bacteroidia; order Chitinophagales; family Chitinophagaceae; genus Lacibacter. The sequence goes on from CALMED010000027.1 coordinate 121,110, forward strand.
CATGGCCGGGTTGCTTTTCGCCAGCCGCACTGTACTTTCGAAGCCTCCGGCCGCCAGTTCAAAAATCGCGTCTTCCTCTTTTTCTTTTTCCAGCACCGTATTAGCGAGCGCAAAGGAGGTGATGTGGGAAATGTGGCTGACATAAGCAGCATGCATGTCGTGTGCCGCCGCATCCATGTGCAGTATGTGCATGCCAATCTTCCGGTAAACCTCTTCAACCGTTTCAAGGGCATCGGCATCACAGCGTTCCTGCTCACAAATCACACAGGCACGCCCGCGGAAGGCGTCTTTCACGGCTGCTTCCGGACCGCTGTACTCAGTACCCCACATGGGGTGAGCTGCCACAAAGCGTCCCCGCTTCGGATGATGGGCAAGATGCCTGCACAGCGCTTCCTTGGTGGAACCTGCATCGGTAAGCACCTGGTGATCCTGCAGTTGATCAAGTACCTGTTGCAACACCGGGATGGTGGTGTCTACCGGAATGGCTACATAAACCAGGTCGGCTTGCGCCACGGCTTCATCCAGTGGCAACGCTTCGTCAATCAAGCCCAGTTCCAGGGCTTTCAGCGCACTGGCTTTGGTACGGCTTACGCCTATCACCCGCTCCACCAGTCCCTGCTGCCGGAGGGCCAGCGCAAACGAACCGCTGATGAGGCCCACGCCTACGATGGTGACGGTTTTAAACATGTGTTTCGGATTTAAATGAAGTACGGATGCGCCGGATACTTTCCTCAAAGGTTTCGGTGGTGCTGCACAGGCTCACCCGGACGTACAGGTCGCCCGCGCTGCCGAAGATACCGCCGGGTGTGAGGAACACGCGGGATTGCTGTAATACGGCATCGCTGAGTTCATAGCCGGATGTCCATTTACCGGGCACTTTTGCCCATACAAACATCCCGGCCTGGCCATCTGCATACCGGCAGTCCAGCAGATCCAGCAACTCAAATGCCTTTACCCGGCGCTGGCGGTACACTTCATTGACGGCGTCGTACCATTCTTTTCCCAGTTGCAAGGCTTTGGCGGCCGCGAGTTGCACCGGCAGAAACATACCGCTGTCCATGTTGCTCTTGAACCGCAGCACTTCATTGATACGTTCCTGGGCGCCACAAAGCATGCCAATGCGCCAGCCGGCCATGTTCTGGCTTTTGCTGAGGGAATTGAGCTCCAGCACCACAGACTTGGCGCCGGGCACCCGCAACAGGCTGGAGGGGTGATCGTTGAGTATAAAGCTGTACGGGTTGTCGTGCACGATAAGGATGTCGTTCTTTTCTGCAAACCGAACGAGTTCTTCGAAGAACACGGCGTCCGGCACGCGGCCGGTGGGCATATGCGGGTAATTCACAAACATCAGCTTCACCCGGGCGAGGTCCAGTAACTGTAATTCATTGAAATCCGGATGCCAGTCGTTTTCTTCCCGCAGTTCATAGGTAACCACCGTACCACCGGCCAGCCGCACTGCGCTGTTATAAGTAGGATAGCCCGGGTTGGGGATCAATACTTCATCGCCTTCATTGAGGTAGGTCATGCAGATGTGCAGGATGCCTTCCTTGCTTCCGATGAGGGGAAGAATCTCGGTGTCGGGGTGGAGGGAAACACCGTACCATTCGCGGTACCAGTTGCTCATCGCAGCACGCAGCACCGGGGATCCTTTGTAGGATTGGTAGGCATGCACATGGGGACGGGCGGCTTCTTCCTGCAATACGCGTATAACATCCGGATGCGGGGGCAGGTCGGGACTACCAATACCGAGGTTAATAACGGGTTGACCTTCGCGGTTCAGGGCATCAATTTCGCGGAGCTTGCGGGAGAAATAATATTCACCAATGCCATCGAGTCGTTTTGCTGTTTGCATACACTTGAATTATTTCGTGCCTGTACCCGGCATTTTTCCACTCCGGTACACGCCATAAATTTTTAATTCGGCCGTAACGGGCCGGATCGTACGGATCACTTCTTCCAACTGTTCAAGAGTTTCAAATTCCATGTCGGCATGAAAACTATAACGGAAATCACTACCGGGTATGGGGAAGCTCTGCAGTTTGCTGAGATTGATGCCGCCTGCTGCAATGAGGCCCAGTATCCGGGCCAGCGATCCCCGGGAGTGGTCGGTGACGAAATTGACCGAGGCCTTATTGGCCTGTTGCACCGGCAGGGCCCGGTCTTCCCGCTGCAAAATGAGGAAGCGGGTATAGTTTTTTTTCATGGTCTGAATCGCCGGTGCCAGTACATTGAGCTGATAAAGTTCGGCTGCCAATTTACTGGCAATGGCGGCGATGTGCCGGCTTTTGTGCTGGTGGATGTGGCGGGCGCTGAGGGCAGTATCCTCCGTTTCCACCAGTTTCCATTTGTACCGGTCCAGGTAATCATAACACTGCTGCAACGCCATGGTATGTGAATGCACTTCCCGGATGTCATCCAACCGCACACCGGGGTTGGCCAGCAGGTTTTGACGGATGTGCAGGTACACTTCACCCACAATGCGCAGGTTACTTTTCTGCAGCAGGTTGTAGTTGGGGAGAATGCTGCCGGCGATGGAATTTTCAATGGCCATGACAGCGCCATCACTTTCTTTTTTATTGGAGCCCGTTTTGATGACTTCGCGGAAAGTGGCACAGGGGATAACGTCCACCTCCCTGCCAAAGAACTGGCGGGCCGCCTCCTGGTGGAAACTTCCTTCGTATCCCTGTATGGTTACTCTGGGCATGGGGTAAAAAAAACTCCCGGCATTTTGCCGGGAGTCCTATTTTGTTTTCAGTGATTTACAATTTTACCTGTAACAAAAGCAATCCCGGCTTCCTGTTTCCGTAAAAGAAGTAAAAATAAAACCAGCGAAAGCTTTTATACATTGTCATGGATCAAATATAGGCAGGGTTGTTTAAAAAACAAGTGTTAGCTAAAAAAAGATATTGTATTTACCGGATACTCCGTGCGGGGCAGGGCTAACCGGGTAAAAAAAAGCCATTCCAGGAATGGAACGGCCGTTAACGATTGCTTGCCATATGAAAATTTTTGAACCAGGTCTGACGCTTATACCCGGCAAGCAGGGAGTTTTCATGAACCGGTCAGACCGGTGATTGATTACTGGGCAGCAGGGGCTGTAGTGTCAGCAGCAGGAGCAGCTGTAGTGTCAGCAGCAGGAGCTGTGGTGTCAGCAGCAGGAGCAGGTGCAGTTGTGGTGTCAACAGGCTCAGAACCTTCACCTTCGTTGTTGCAGGCTACAAAACCGAGAATAGCGAATGCCAGAAGAAGCTTTTTCATTTTCTTTTTGTTTTTGAGTTTTTTAGATAATTATCGAGTTTTAATACCCGGGTCACAGGAAAAGTAACCCATAACCGGAAAAAAAATTTTTTTTCGCCCGTTTTGGGTTACAATTTTGTTGAATTCGTATTAAAATCACAGGCACATCGTGAAAGCGGAAGCAGCTGAACTGGAATTACTGAACGGACTGGCACGGAACAACCATGCGGCAATAGAAAGCCTGTACCTGCAGCATTACGGCATGATCCAGGCCTTTGTTGTTAACAATAACGGTAGTTCGGATGATGCCCGGGACATTTTCCAGGAAGCCATGATTCTGTTGTACGAAAAGGCACAGGACCCGGCTTTTGAGCTGAACTGTAAGATCAAAACCTACCTGTACTCGGTTTGCAGAAGACTGTGGCTCAAGCGGTTGCAGCAAGCAAACCGCTTCGGAAGCCCGGTGGAAATGCTGGAAGACGTGGTACCGGTTGATGAAGACCTGGAAGCACAGGAGAACAGAAATGAGGCCTTTGTGATGATGGACAAAGCCCTGCAACACCTGGGCGAACCCTGTAAAAGCCTGCTTGAAGCCTATTATGTGCAGAAGAAGCAGATGCTGGAAATAGCGGAGCACTTCGGCTACACCAATGCCGATAATGCCAAGAACCAGAAGTACAAGTGCCTGATGCGACTGAAGAAGTTATTTTTTGCTCATTATAAAAATGGTATCTGAGATGGATGAACTGATGATCCTGGACGCAACCGAGCGGTACCTGAAGGGGGAGATGACCAGCGAGGAGAAAGCGTATTTCGAACAGCTGCGCCAATCGAATCCCGAAGTGGACCAACTGACCGTGGAGCATATCTTCTTTCTGCAGGAGCTCGACCGGTACAGCCACCTGAAGACCTTCCGCCATTCTCTCCACGAAATGCACCAGCAATTGCTGGTAAACGGAACCATCCGGGAGGAAACGCTGACCAACAGCATGAAGGTGGTTAACATGTGGAAGCGCTACAAGCGCACCATCACCATCGCTGCTTCGATCGCCGGCATTACGGCGCTTTCCATCAGCGCCATGACCCTGCTGCTGGCCCCGGAAAAAAATACAAAAGCCCTCACCGATCTGAACAGGAAAATCTACTACCTCGAACGCAAGCAGCAGCAACAGGATACCCGCATTAACGATGTAATCAGTAAAATGGAACCGGGCACCGTGGTGAAGGAAAGCGGCTCCGGCTTCCTGGTAGACGGCAAAGGCCTGTTGATCACCAATGCGCACGTGGTGAAAAACGCTCAGGGCATCCTGGCCGTAAATAATAAAGGCGAAGAGTTTAAGGTGCGGCTGGTTAAAGTGGATGAAGTACGGGATATTGCCATTCTGAAAATCGAAGACAAGGATTTTAAAACCGTACAGACCCTGCCCTACAGCCTGCAACGGGTGAGTACCGATATTGCCGAACCCATCTTTACCCTCGGCTATCCCCGCAATGAAATTGTTTACGGTGAGGGATACCTGAGTGCCAGGACCGGCTATAACGGCGACACCCTGAGTTGCCAGATTGCCGTGGCGGCCAACCCGGGTAACAGCGGCGGGCCGGTGTTTAATAAAAATGGAGAAATCATCGGCGTAATCAGCAGCAAGCAGGCCCAGGTAGATGGTGTGGTTTTTGCCATCCGTTCCCGCTACATCCTGGAAGCCCTGCAGGAACTGCGCCAATCCGACACAGCCTTCAGTAAGTTAAAAGTGCCGGTACAATCCCACGTTAAAGGGCTGGAAAAAACCCAGCAGGTGAAGAAAATTCAGGACTTTGTGTACATGATCAAAGTATATTAAGAACAGGAAAAACCCTGAAAGTAACAGCATAAAAAAACCTCCCGCCGGGAGGTTTTTTAGTTATTTACTGTTTTACCATTTATCCACTTCTTCATCGGCCGCGTTGGTTGCAGGCGTTTCTGCCGCAGGGGCTTCCGTTTCCTGAACAGCGGGAGCAGGTGCCGGAGCGGGCTCGTATGCACCGGCAGGGGCTTCAATGGCAGATACCGGGCCTCCTTCATAGTCGCCGGAAGAAGGTGCATCTTCATGATTGAAAGCGTCAAAATCGAAATCGGGCATGAGTTCAGTCTTTACATAATCCACGGCTTCAGTCAGCCCTTTGATAAACTTATTGAAGTCTTCCTTGTACAGAAAGATTTTATGCCGGTCATATCCTTCACCGGTAAACCGCTTACGGCTTTCGGTAATAGTGAGGTAGTAATCATTTCCCCGTGTTGCCCGTACATCAAAAAAGTAGGTTCTGCGCTTGCCTGCACGGATCCGCTTGCTGTAAATGCTCTCCATCCGTTTGTCGTTGTTTTCGTACGCCACTGCTATTGGGTTTTGATTCGAAAAAAAATAAGGCCGCGACAAAGATAGATTTCTTTTCGATTTGGCAAAATTTTCGTAACGGCTTGCAAATTATGACGTTAGCGGGTTGTTTTGCTGTTCCTTTTCCAGTTGGCGACGATGCATTGCCGCGTACAAACCTCCATTTCTGAGCAGTTCCTCGTGTGTGCCGGATTCGGCGATGCAACCGTCGTCCATGACCAGGATTCGGTCAAATGACAGCAACGAAAAAATGCGGTGCGTAATCACCAGGGCTGTTCGGCTTTGCAGGTAGCTCTGTAGTTCCGCCAGGATGGTTGCCTCCGTTTTTACATCCACCGCATTGAGACAATCATCGAGTATCAGCAGGGCCGGCTCTTTCACAATTGCCCGGGCGATGCTGAGCCGCTGTTTCTGTCCGCCGCTGAGGGTTACCCCCCGCTCCCCCACAACGGTATTGTATCCGGCCGAAAAGCGGGTCACTTCTGTATGCAAAGCAGCCCGGCGTGCTGCCGTTTCCACCTGCTCCTGGGGCAGAGCTGTTTCGGAACCGAAGGCAATGTTCCCGGTGATGGTATCACTGAACAGAAATACATCCTGGGGTACATAGCTGATTTGCCGGCGGTAATGCGGCAGATCAAGTTCCCGTAAGGGAATCCCGTCTACAAGGATTTCCCCGCTTGTGGGATCGTAAAAACGAAGCAACAGCTGAGCTATAGAGGTTTTGCCGGAGCCCGTTTTGCCGAGGATGGCCACCCGCTCCCCTTTGCGGATTTCGAGGTTAAAGTCCCGCAAGGCCGTGATCCCGGTATGCGGATAGGTAAAAGTCACCCCCCGGAACGATACCGCTCCTTCCACCTGGTGACGGCGGGTGCCGTTCAATGAAATGGCAGGCACTGTATTCAGAAATTCATTGATCCGCCGCTGCGATGCGGCTGCCCGCTGGATGGTACTGGCCACCCAGCCGATGGCACTTACCGGGAAGGTGAGCATGGTGAGGTACATGATGAAGGCGGCCATATCGCCAAACTGCATGTCTCCCTTCATGTACAGCATCCCGCCGCTGTAGATCACCAACAAGGTACTGACGCCAATAACCAGGGCCATGGCAGGGAAGTACATGGCCTCCGTTTTATACAGACCGGTAGCCGCCCGGCGATATGCTTCGCTGTTGGAACGGAAAAACGACAGCATGTTATGTTCCTGAACAAACGATTTGATCACCCGGATGCCTGCATACGACTGCTGGGCGTTGGTGGTAAGATCAGACAACAGCGCCTGCACCGTTTCACTCTTCCGGTTAATTACAATGTTCACGAAGTAGATGGTGATGGCCAGCACAGGCAGCGGAGCCAGTACATACAAGGAGAGCTCCGCATTTTTCTTCACCATGTAAAAGACGCTGAGGAGGATCAGTGCGGTGAGGTTGATGAGGTACATGATCGCCGGACCGGTGTACATACGAACCCGGCTCACGTCCTCTGCCACCCGGTTCATCAGGTCGCCTGTTTCGTGGGTTTTGAAAAACTGGGTGTCAAGCTGCAGGTAATGCCGGAACACTTCATTTTTCTGGTCAAATTCGATGTGCCGGCTCATCACGATGATGGTCTGCCGCATCAGAAACATAAAGGCGCCCCGCAGCAATGCCAGCAACAGCAGAACCACACCGCAGAGTGCCACAATACCTGTAAATGAAACATCGAACTGAAGAATGCGGCTGGTTACCAGTTGCAGAAGGGGATCGCTGTACGTTTTAGCTGCTCCCGGTACATAACCGGGCAGTTGCTGCTTTACCAGGTCAATAATAAAGCCCGTAAGCAAAGGGGCAAGTACCGCGAAATAATTGGAAATGAAAATAAACAGGATGCCCAGCAGGAGCCGCCTGCGGTATTTCCAGAAACAGGGCTTCAATGCTGCCAATTGCCTCATGAAGAGCAAAGGTACAATTAAGCCGGGCCTGACCTTGCCGTTCATCCCAGGAAAACGGATCCGCCTGCAGGGAAAAAAATAAGATGCGGGAGACAGGATGCAGAATCTGATCTATTGCGGCACAAGCGGGATGCATGCGCCAGAAAGGGACGCTTGCGCCGGGTTGGTGCCGGCTGCAGACTCACACCTTTACGACTGGATATAACTTTTCAGCTGGTCGATGGTCTCGCGCTGCGACAGAATGGTTTCCGTTACCACATCGTTGATAGAGATGATACCGGTTACACGGTCGTTTACAAACACCGGGAGATACCGGATGTTGTTTTCACTCATGATGTGCATGCAGGTATCAATGGAGTTGTCAGGTGTAATGCGGGGCAGGCCTGTACTCATGATATCTTTTACAAAGGTTTCGGTGGATGACTGTCCTTTGAGTATAACTTTCCGGGCATAGTCGCGTTCCGTCATGATGCCCAGGTAGGCATCCCCTTCCATCACCATCACCGAACCGATATTTTTGTCCGCCATCAGCTGGAGTGCATTGATTACGGGCAGTTGGGGAGAAACTGTAACAACGGAACTGCCTTTCCGCTGAAGAATATGGGCAACCTTTCTCATAATGGCTGATTTTAAGGTACCGTAAGATACAGATAAACATCCAAATGAAAAAACACCAGCAAGCGTGTGGTTTCAGCGGCCGAAATCGTCCTGGAGCCGGACAATGTCTTCTTCATCTGATGGATGAGCCGGATCGGTATGCTGCCAGATTTCCGCCAGAACGCCCCAATCGGCCAGCCCCACCAGCCGGTGACGTTGTCCCTTGCTGAGAACAATGATTTCACCGGGTTCAAACTGGTTGAGCTCCGTCTGCTCGTCTGTATCGCTCATCACCACACCTACCTCTCCTTCCACCACGCGCCAGATCTCGGCGCGGCGGTAATGGTATTGCCAGGACAGGCGCTGGCCGGGGGCCACCACCAGGATTTTGGGACTGAGCTTGTTGCCCAGCAGGAGTTCTTCCTTTTTATACGTGGGGAAATACGTTTCGATGAAGGCATCGGCCTGGTTTTCATCGATCACAAAGAACCCACCCCAGGGTCGGGTGAAATCAGCTGCAACAACCCGGAAGCCCTGCTCCTGCAGTTCCTGCTCCAACCGGTGCTTAATGGTTTCCTTCATGTATTCTTATTCGGATTAATAATTAAAAAAAACCTCCTGCCCTTAAACAGGAGGTTTTTCGGGTCAATATTACAATTCCGCGGTTTATAAAACAAATGCAACGAGTACAATTGCTACCCAGATCAACCATCCTATAAGGGCGAAACGTACCCGGTTATCGCCGGATCCTTTTTTTGTGATCAGAGCAATGATCACACCGATTAAGCCGAGCACAACCCCCAAAAGCAACCAGAGGATATCAATACCGCCTCCCTCGCCCCTGGCAACAGCCGACATATCTACTTCCTTTCCCTTCCGTAACTGTTTTTTTACCTGTGCCTGTGCCAGTTTCAGGGAAATTTTTTCGGTCAGTGTCAACTTTTTTCCCGTCATCTCCCTGATTTTGGAAGGAGTGAGGGCTACAAAGGTTTTCGCATCCAGCATGCTGTAAACATCCCTCGTGCCGGGCAATTCGTTGGTGGGAATTTCAGCGACAGATGCAGGCGTAAAGCATTCCTGCCTGCAGGGTTGCGAACGTGAATACAAGTGCAAAGGCGAGCATGAAGAATCTTTTCATAACGGAGAGGTTTTGGTTAATGATACATGAAATTTACCCCATTATTTCACATTCTGAACGGATAGTTTAATCTTTTTACGCCCGCCGGACATCTTACCCGGTAGTTGAAACTTTTCAATTCTTCCCCTTATCTTCGCAAAAAATTCAGACCATGGAACAAATACAGAAAAAATCCTCTGCCCTTTACTGGATCCTATTCTTTGTATGGGTGGCCGTTTGTGTAATTATGTATTTCTCACCGTTTGCCAATTTTATTACCGCCACGTTTCCCATGATCTGTTACTATCTGGCTAAAGCGCTGGACCTGCTGTAATTCATCCTGCATAAATGCTTAAAAGCCCGCATTTTCTGGTGCGGGCTTTTTTTTGCCCGGGTTGAACATCAAAAAAAGGCCGGCATTCCTGCCGGCCCCTTTAGCTTGATCAGTTGACAATCGCCCTTATTTCACTTCTTCAAACTGGGCATCTTCCACGTTATCGGATGAAGCGGAACCGGTTGTTCCGGCGGTTCCGTCGGGTCCGGGGCCGGGTTCGGCGCCCCCCCCTGTCTCCTGGGTAGCTTTGTAGAGCTCTTCGCTGGCGGCTGTCCAGGCGGTATTCAGTTCGGCCGTTGCCGCATCAATGGCAGGCAGGTCCTGCAGTTTGTGCGCTTCCCGGAGTTTGCTGAGGGCCGACTCGATGGGGACTTTCTTATCGCTGCCGATCTTATCGCCGTACTCCTTCAGTTGTTTTTCCGTCTGGAAAATCAGGCTGTCGGCCGAATTGATTTTTTCCACTTTCTCCTTTTCCGCCTTATCGGCTGCCTCGTTAGCCCTGGCTTCGGCCTTCATTTTTTCTATCTCTTCCTTGTTAAGGCCACTGCCGGCTTCAATGCGGATTTTTTGCTCTTTACCGGTTCCTTTGTCCTTAGCGCTCACGTGCAGGATGCCGTTAGCGTCAATATCAAAAGTTACTTCAACCTGGGGAACGCCGCGGGGAGCAGGGGGAATACCATCGAGATTAAACACACCCAGGCTCTTATTGTCCTTAGCCATGGGGCGTTCGCCCTGCAAAACATGAATCTGCACACCCGGCTGGTTGTCGGCCGCCGTGCTGAACACTTCCGACTTTTTAGATGGAATGGTGGTATTGCTGGCGATGAGGGTGGTCATCACGCCACCCAGGGTTTCGATACCCAGGCTCAGCGGGGTTACGTCCAGCAGCAGTACATCTTTCACCTCACCGGTGAGCACGGCTCCCTGGATTGCAGCGCCTACCGCTACCACTTCGTCGGGGTTAACGCCCTTGTTGGGTTTTTTGCCGAAGAATTTCTCAACGATTTCCTGCACTTTGGGAATACGGGTACTACCTCCAACCAGAATCACCTCATCCACTTCGGCCGCGCTCATACCGGCATCCTTCAGGGCCTGTTCGCAGGGTTTGAGGCATCGGGCAAAAAGAATATCGGCCAGCTGCTCAAACTTCGCACGGGTCAGTTTCAACACAAGGTGCCTGGGCACACCATCCATCGCGGTGATGTAAGGCAGATTGATCTCTGTTTCGGAAGAGGAACTGAGTTCAACTTTTGCCTTTTCGGCTGCTTCCTTCAGGCGTTGCAGCGCCATGGGGTCTTTCCGGAGATCCATCCCTTCCTGGCTTTTGAATTCATCGGCCAGCCAGTCAATAATAACTTTATCGAAATCGTCGCCACCCAGGTGGGTATCGCCGTTGGTGGATTTCACTTCAAACACCCCATCACCCAGTTCGAGGATGGAAATATCAAAGGTCCCGCCCCCGAGGTCGAAGACGGCAATTTTCTGGTCTTTGTGCTTTTTATCCAGGCCATAGGCCAGGGCGGCTGCAGTAGGCTCGTTTACGATCCGGCGCACGGTAAGACCGGCGATTTCGCCCGCTTCTTTAGTGGCCTGGCGCTGGGCGTCGTTGAAATAAGCCGGCACGGTGATCACCGCTTCGCTTACTTCCTGGCCAAGGTAATCCTCCGCCGTTTTTTTCATTTTCTGCAGCACCATGGCTGAGATTTCCTGCGGGGTGTACAGCCGTCCGTCAATGTCAATCCGAACGGTATTATTATCCCCCTGGGTCACTTTATAACTCCAGTGCTTGATTTCTTCGCCCACTTCGTCAAAACGGCGGCCCATGAAGCGCTTAACCGAATTGATTGTGTTGATCGGGTTGGTGATGGCCTGGCGCTTGGCGGGGTCGCCTACTTTGCGCTCACCATTTTTCAGGAAGGCCACAACGCTGGGGGTGGTACGGCGCCCTTCTTCGTTGGCAATTACAACAGGTTCTGCGCCTTCCATAACAGCCACGCAGCTGTTGGTGGTTCCCAGGTCAATTCCAATAATTTTTCCCATGATTCGGATGTTTAGTGTTCACATCCAATACTCAATGATAGTGCCATTGGCAAAAAGGTGAAAATTTGGCAGAAAGCCAGTCCCGGAGGCTGCTGTTTGACAGAAAAAGGCGCATCTTTCAGCCATCCTGCCTGTACTTCCGGCGTATATAAATGATACAACCTTTCTCCTGCCGGGGAAAGGCTGTACATGAAAAGAGGTTCCAATAGTTTTACTGTCCTTTGGTCACCGGTATGAGGCGTACGTCTTCCCCGTCAACCAGCCGCAGGTAGTACGTGCCGGCGGGGAATTGATCCAGACCGGAGAGCAGCACCTGTTGGTTGCCGCCCGGCATCTGGGTGTGGGTGGTGCGTACGGGACGACCCAACTGATCAAGCAACTGGATTGAAAGCGAGCGGGTTGCCGGGAAACGCAGTTCCAGCACCAGCTGCTCCCGGAAGGGATTGGTGCGCACCGAAACAAGATCGAGAAATTTGCGGTTAACGGTAACCGTTTTACTGAAAACAGAAGCGCCATTCATATCCACCTGGCGGATGCGGTAGTGGATGCGGGTGGCAGCCCCGGCATCCTGCAGTCTGTCGCGGTATTGATAGTTCCGTCGGCTCAAGCTGGTTCCGGCCGCCTGAATTTTTCCCAGTGAAGTGAACGTACGTAAATCGGTACTGCGCTCCACTTCAAAAAAATCTGTCTCCGCTTCCTGTTCAGTTGTCCATTGCACGGTTACTTCACCCTGCCCAAAAACCGCATTCAACTGCAGCCCCCGCACCGGCAACGTGCTGCAACTTACATCAACCAGGTACAAGGTTGCAGGTGACACATAAGGATTCTCCCGGATAGTAACCGTGAAATTCCGGTTCCCGGCTGTGGGTGCCAGGCTTTTGTTGGAGTAATGCAGGGCATCCAGAAATGCCTCTGCCTCTGCCTTGGTGAGCGTACCGGTGGTGCGGGTCACCCCAAGGCGTCGCGTGCCGCCGGTTACCGAACGGGCTACTGTATAGGATACCCCCCCGATGGAAAAGGACTGGCTACCACTACCGGTAAAGCCAAGCAGGATGTTATCAAGCGTGGGACTAGCCTGGTTGGGTATAAACACTTCATCGTTTGCATCAGCAATTTCGGCAGAAGGGAATGTGATTACAATTTCGTTCACATTCACTGTGGAAACTGTGGTGATATTGGTGGTGCCTGTGGTAAGTGGCTCCAGTCCCGCACAACTGAAGACACTGTTATTAACACCGGGCGTAGTGGTGTTCAGGTCCAGTGCTGGTGCAAACTGGGTGGTGGGTGTGGCTGTCCAGGCCGGCCCGATACCCAGGTCCAGGAAAAAATAAGCAGCTCCGCTGCCCAGGGAACCTACTGCAATCTCAAAGCTGCTCACATTACCGTACCCAACACGAATGCGGGTGGCATCAGCGGTAATATTGGTGATATTGGTATTGGTATTGGAAGCAAAGCGGGTGAGGCCGGTTGTGGCGTTGTAGGAAACGCTGATATTACTGCCGGTACCGGTAAGCAACTGGGCCTGTGCAAATCCACCAAACTCGTTGAACTGGTTGGAGGAGGCACCTCCGTTTCCATCAATATCATAAGTATTGACATAGACATTCTCGAGGATCACGGGTGTACCTGTGTTGGTAGTGGTATTATAGCTGCCGCCCAGGATGAATTCAAAACGAAAGCGACAATTTCCCCCGCCAGTACTGAAGTTGAAGGTTGGCGAGAAAAAGCGGTTTTCATTACCCGACATACCGGTTCCTGTAGCGGCCCCGTAATCAAAAGCTGTGGTACCGGCTGCTGCGCTGCCGGGTAGTGTAAACGTACCGTTGGTAATGCTTACTGTACGGATGATGCAATCGATGGGCTGTGAACCGATGGTGATTACGTTGCTGTATGTAACTATATTACCTGCCGCTTGACCATTGCCAACCCGCAACGTGCGGCTGGCGTCCGGGAAACTGATATTGGCGAAATTCGCATCAAATATTTGCTGGGAAAGAACAGCACCATGCAGACTGATGGCTGTAAGAGCCAGGAAAAGGCGGAGTTTCATGTATCTTGGTTTTATTAAGGATTGTAGGTAGCAAATATAGGAAAACAGGTACTAACTACCGGAAAATCAGGTAGAAAAATTGACATTGATCGGGAAGAAAAAGCATTTTCGGCCCATTCACCCGACATATGGCTCCTATTCATATTTATCTGTTTTCAACCACTGCCGGATTCAAACCGTACTGTTTTTACTACTGTTATCCGTATTGTTCAAGATGAACCCGTTGAAGCAATATACAGCGGTTTCCAGCACCCTGAAGTGGAAGGGATTCACCGGAGGAACGCGTCTTCCTGCTATCTTTACGGCCGTTTTAACCATCATTTATCCCCGCATATGCAGGTATTCAAATTCGGCGGCGCCAGCGTACGAAACCATGAAAAAATTGAAAACCTGGGCCGGCTGCTGCAGCGCTACCCGGGAGAACCCTTACTGATTGTACTATCCGCCATGGGCAAAACCACCAATGCCCTTGAGAAAGTGGCTGAGGCCTTTTTTGCCGGAAAAAGACAGGAAGCACTGGACCTGTTCCGGGCGGTTAAACTCCAGCACCTCGATGAAGCCAAATACCTGCTGGTTACCCATTTTAACGCGTTGCTGGAACAGTTCACTGATTTTTTTACCGAAGTGGAGTGGCTGCTGCACGACGAGCCGGTACGTTCATACGATTATTATTACGACCAGATTGTGTGCGTGGGAGAACTGTTGAGTACCGCCCTGGTTTGCGCCTACCTGAATGAATCGGGGATGAATGCCACGTGGCTGGATGTACGGGACATCATCCGCACAAACAACAACTTCCGGGATGCCGGTATTGACTGGCCCTTAACCCAGGAACAGGTAATAAAGACCGTTCACCCCCTCCTAACCGACAACCGGGTTGTGATTACCCAGGGGTTCATCGGCTGCACCGATGAAAACGAAAGCACGACCCTGGGAAGGGAAGGAAGCGACTACACAGCAGCCTTGTTTGCCCATATGCTGAACGTCCAGCAGCTCACCATCTGGAAAGACGTACCGGGCGTGATGAATGCCGATCCGCGCCTGTTCCCCGACGCCCGGCTGATACCGGACCTCAACTACGACGAAGTGATAGAAATGGCGTATTACGGCGCCCAGGTACTGCACCCCAAGACCATCAAACCCCTGCAGAATAAGAACATCCCCCTGCTGGTGAAATGTTTCGACGATGCCGATCTGCCGGGAACACGCATCCACAACCAACCCGTAAAACACCTCCCTCCCATCATCGTGTGGAAACAACAGCAGGTGCTGCTGGACTTACACACACGCGACTTTTCGTTTGTGGGGGAGCAACCGATCAGTGACCTGTACCGCATCATGGCACAACTGCATGTCCGGCCCAACCTGCTGCAGATCCACGCAGTGAACCTGCAAATTTGCCTCGATGAGCGCAACGACAAACTGGAGCAGCTGGCACATGCCGCAGCGGGCAGCTTCGATGTTCAGATTAAGCGGGGACTGTCCCTGCTCAGCATCCGGTATTATTCAGATGAACTCGTACAAAGGTTGACCGAAGGCAAAACAGCCGTGCTTGTGCAGCGCAGCCGGGATACCATCCAGTTGCTGCTGTACTGAATGACAATGGTTATCGACGGACAAAGCGGCTGTGATAGAGCATACCGTTGGACTGTACTTCGATGATGTATAAACCGGGAGGCAAGGCATCCACCGGCACTGAAACAAGGGTAGTACGGTTGGCCAACCGCAGCTTCTCCTCCAAACGAAGCTGGCCTTTTACGTCAAATATCCGTACCACGGCATTTGCCTGAACGTTCATGGGCAGGGCCAGGAAAAGTTGATTGTCAGCGGGGTTGGGATGAACCTGAAGATTGAAGGGGCGTAGTGGGGCAGGCTGGATATAAGCACTATAAAACACGCGACCATCAGCAGTATGATAGATAAGGCGATAGGCTGCCGGGTGTTGCCAGCTGTCCAAAAAATTCATGTCCGTGGTAAGCGACTGCTCCCAACCTGCAATGACCCGGGCTGGACCGGATACCGGCTTCCGCTCCAGCTGCACACGTGCCGGAATGTGATCTTTATCCCAGCGCCAGGTGAGACGCACCTGTTCTGCCACCCGCTGGCCAGACCAATGCAGTAAAGATCCCCTGGCTAAAACTGCACCGCAATTATCCAGCACTCCTTCGGGCGGAAGGTATCCGCTCAATACCGCTCCGGAAGCACCGGCAACAGCACCATTGGGTTGTAATTCGCAGGGCGGATCATGGGCCGGTGCATTCTTGATGATGCCGGCTGTTCCGCCGGCAACGGATGTACTTACACCCGGCGGAAGCACAAGCCGCGACCACACCACCCCACCTCCGCCACCACCTCCCGGCCCCGGGCACTGGCTCTGGAAGCCCGCATTCCCGCCCGGCGCACCATTTGCTTCAATCGTCAAGACCCCGCTGAAAAGCTCCACATCCAGTACCACCACCCCACCTGCACCTCCTCCCCCGGCCCCATCACCTGCTGCTTCCGTTTTCACCGGCAGGCCTGGATTCACTCCCTGGGCCCCGTTGGCAGAAAGCCGGTGCCCATTTCCAACCAATTCCCGGCATTTTACAAACAGCAAGCCTCCTCCGTCACCACCAGGGGTTCCGGCGGGATATGGATCGTTGTAAATGTTATTCATTTCTCCGCACCCGCCGCCGCCGCCCATGAAGACACGGGTATTGCCGGGCATGTACCCAAACCCGGACAATGACAGTCCGCCCACCCCGGGTGTAGTTGCATTGCAGATGCCGGCATTGGCTTTGTTACCTCCCTGTCCACCACCACCATAATTTCCACCTCCCCCTCCTCCTGTATTATCCACATTGGCACCTCCACCTCCACTGGCCTGTTTGCCCCTGCCATAGGCAAGTCCGGATACAAAACGGGCAATCCCTTCCCCCTTGGGAGCGCCTCCCAGGTTGGGTGCGGAAGCCTGCGTTTGAGTGTAGGCCCAGCCGTTTCGGGGTCCGCAGCGGTTGGTGGTATTGTAGAAAAGCGCTCCGCCTTTGAAACCGGCACTGTCGGCCGACATACCAGCATGGAGTGTGATTACACCGGAAGCTTCCAGCGCCAGCACACCACCCGTTTCTGTTACCGGATTCCATTCCTCTGCCCGGAGTGTTCCGGTAACGGTTACATCGCTAAATACAGGCACACGCACCAATTGTACAGCCTGCCCGGTTTCATACAAATGCACGAGTGCTTTTTCCAGTACAACTGTGTCGTTTAGAAATGCACAGATACGTCCCCATTCATACAGGCCGGCTGACCCGATGGAAGATACATTTCCAAAAGATGAGCTCAAAGACGATTCAATAACCGCGCCTTTCATTTGCAGAATAATGACCCGGTCACCTACAGAAAGACCCGCCACATTGTTCAGCCGAACTCCATTCTGGGCGGGAATAACATGCGTTACCTTGTAATACGAATTGATAACACCGGCAATGTTCTGCGCAGGAGCATGCTTTGACTGAAAGCAAAAGAACAGAAAGCAACTGATGAAGAGGCGTTTCACCTCATAAAAGTAATAAAGAGCCGCAGGGATTTCTAGCGGTACCAGAATCATATAAACCTAATCCAGATCCTCCGGGGCCGCCAGGTTGATGTTCTGGCGCATGCGGGTGGCAACGGGTTGACCGTTTTTCACTGCGGGCTCCCATCTCAGCTGCTGCTCAAACCGCTCTTTTACAACTTTGTTAATGGAAGGGTTACCCCCTTGTATCCGGGCCAGCGGAGTATTGCCTTCTTTATCCACCACAAACTCAACCTGCAGGGAAAGGGAAGTGTTGGGTGCCAGGGTGGAGGACAGTTCCTGTCCCAAACGGAACAACCAACGTTGATAAGCCGCGGGACCTTCTTTGAAAGCAGGGACTTTGTCCACTTTTTCCTCCAGCTCCCAGGATCGGAAAGGATCGCCCGAGACGGCTGCCGGCTCAACAATTTTTTTTCGTTCCACGCGGGGCGCATCGGGATTTCCGGCTACCACATAGCCCCCTTTTTTTGTAATTAAGATAGCGGGCAACTGGTGGGTATCTTCAAAATAGTCGTATGCTTCGCGAAGCGGCTGGCTGAATTGCTGCAACTCGGGACGGTTGCGGGTGCGCTGCAGATACTGTTCGGCTGCACGGGGATAATCGAACCGATAGGGATAAATATGCACCGGGATGAAATCCTGTCCCTGCTCTTTCACAACGGAGGAAAGAAAATACACTTGCTCAATGAGTGAATCCGTCAGCGGCAAACAGCCCACCGTTACACAGTTCCCGTGAATGTAAATATCGCCACCGGGCCTTGCCGGATCACTCAGCAACTGATCGGATGCATTGGGGTAGTTAAGCCCAAGTGCAAGGTGGTAATTGCTGTTGGGTTTAAATTCATTGATGTAGTAAAACCCTTCCGGAATCTGCTTATCTCCTTCCTTGCGTTTGGGCCCGAAAGTGCCCGAAGTGGCACATACTTTATAGGTTTTAAAATGCCGGAACGGCTCGGTATAATCCTGCTTCACCCAGACCTCCAGCTCCTTTTCGTGCTTAAACGAACGGATGTAGAGAAAACGGGCCGGCCAATCCAGTCCTTTTGACTGGAATTCGCTGCGGATTGAATCAGAAACCCGTGCAAAAATATTTGTGGTTTTAACAAGACGAGGAGTTACTGTTGCCGCCTCATACGACATCTGCGCTGTGGCGGAAACGGCCAAAGCAATACCAATTGCAACGGTAAAGAGGTTTCTGAAATGCATATTGGATTCCATTTCAACGATGACCCGTCAAAAATATTTCTTTTACAGCAAACAGCGTGCAAGTATCACAAATGTTTAAGTAAGAAGCACCCGCTTACAGGTTTCCCCTTGCTTCCTGTTCCCGCTCAATGGCTTCAAACAAGGCTTTGAAATTACCCTTGCCAAAGCTGCGGGCGCCTTTTCGCTGAATTATTTCAAAGAAAAGCGTGGGCCGGTCTTCCACCGGCTTGGTGAACAGTTGCAGGAGATAGCCTTCTTCGTCGCGGTCAACCAGGATACCCAGTTGTTTCAGCGGCTCCAGGTCTTCGTCAATCTGCCCCACCCTATCGAGCAGATCATCGTAGTAGGTGGTGGGCACCTGCAGAAACTCCACACCCCTGTTGCGCAATTGGGTCACGGTATGCACAATATCGTTGGTAGCCAGGGCAACGTGCTGCACGCCTTCACCATTGTAGAACTCGAGATATTCTTCCACCTGGCTTTTCTTCTTTCCTTCCGCGGGTTCGTTGATGGGAAATTTAACGTACCCGTTTCCATTACTCATCACTTTGCTCATCAAGGCCGAATAGTCCGTGGAAATGTCGTTGTCATCGAACGTGAGAATATTCCGGAACCCCATGACTTCTTCATAGAAATTCACCCAATGATTCATCCGGTTCCACCCTACGTTGCCCACACAATGATCCACATACAGCAGGCCGGTTTCGTCGGGCCTGTACCAGGGGTTACTCCAGGAACGGAATCCGGGCAGAAAAGCCCCCCTGTAATTTTTACGCTCTACAAACAGGTGTACCGTATCACCATACGTGTGAATTCCACTCAGCACCACGCTTCCCTCCTGGTCGCTGAGGGTTTGCGGCTCTTTCCAGGAACAGGCACCGCGTTGGGTCGTCTGTTCCCACGCATCTGTGGCATCATCTACCCGCAGCGCCAGCACCTTCACGCCGTCGCCATGCTTATAAATATGATCGGCGATCTCATTGCCGCTCCGAAGGGGAGTTGTTAAAACAAAAGTGAGTTTGTTTTGACGGACCGCATAGCTGACCCGGTCTTTTTGGCCGGTTTCCGGACCCGCATATGCCAGCGCCTGAAAACCAAACGCACTCATATAATAATGGGCGGCCTGTTTGGCATTGCCCACATAGAATTCAACATAATCGGTACCCTGGAGCGGTAGAAAATCAGTTGCAGCAGCTTGTTGCAGGGCAGAAGCAATCGTATAAGACATAAAACAGAATTGAAAAGTGGAGGAAATGGAGCAAGATGATAAAAGGGAAATTACTTTCCGGCAGCATCAGCCGCCAACACTTCCATGAGCAACACGTAGTTGTTGCGCTTGTCGGAAAAACGTTTATGCGGATAGTCGGGGTGCATGCCGCAAAGATAAACAGACCGCCAGAATGCAAAAAAAGAATGAAGACGACAAAATGTAGTAATTTTTTACATTTTGTCGTATATTTGGGGCATGGCAGGTACAAAAAAGCATACCATCCGGAAAAAGCCGCTCACCAGCGTGGCCGATGAACCAGCTGTTGCATATGAACCGTTGCAGAAGATCCCGGGTGCAACTAAGGCAAGTGCCAGCCAGGTTTACTCCACAGCAGACCTGATCAGAACCAGCCGGCACGGCGTACGAAAAGCATCCCTCCTGCAACTAAGCAAGCAATTGGGCATCACCATGGAAAAAATGAGTTCCCTGTTGCACACGTCCCTTCGAAACCTGCAGCGCAAAGAAGACAATGCCCTACTGGATCCCCTCAAGTCGGAACGCGTGCTGGAACTGACCGTTTTTGCACAGCGGGGTAGTGCCGTGCTGGGTTCCCTGGAGCTGTTTCAGCAATGGCTGCAACGACCCCTGCCTGCCCTGGACAACCAGCAACCCCTGGAGTTGCTCGATACCAGCTTTGGTCTGCAACAAGTGCGCCAGTTACTGGGCCGTCTGGAACAGGGCGTTTACTCCTGACCCATGTACCTGTACCGCATCACCAAGGCCGCATATGCAAACGATCTTTCAGGTAACGGCGCCCGTTTGTACGGAGGACGCTGGAACAGCGAGGGCCTTCCCGCTTTGTATACCTCCACTACCCGTGCCCTGGCGGTATTGGAAACCCTGGCACATACCCCGCTGGATTTACTGCTGCAGGGAGACTTTTTGCTGCTCGGCATTTTTGTGCCGGATGACGCGCCAGCGATCAGCATAAAGCCGGAAGAAATTCCGGATAATTGGGACCTATTGGGTACCCGCTCCCGGGGCGACCGGTTATTACTGTCTCAACAACACTTAGTACTTGAAGTGCCCAGTATTTTGGTGCCCGAAGAAAGCAACCGCCTACTGAACCCCTTACATCCCCGCATGCGGGATGTTTACCTGCACAACAGCCGCCCGGTCCGCTGGGACAAACGGTTACTTTCGCCGGCATAAAGCCTGCTGCCCCTGCTTATCTTTGCCCGGGATCTGCTACGAAAGCAGTTACTGCAAAACTGATGCGCATGAAAAAAATCGGTATTCTGGGAGGGGGGCAACTGGGTCGCATGCTGCTACAGGCGGCCGCCAACTACCCGGTTGAAACCTATGTACTGGAAAATGACTACAGCTGCCCCTCCGCCCATCTTTGTCACCATTTTACACGGGGCGATATCCGGGATTATGAAACCGTGTACGCTTTTGGTAAAGGGCTGGATGCCCTGACCATCGAAATTGAATCTGTGAATGTGGAAGCCCTCGAACGATTGGAAGCAGAAGGGGTACGGGTGATTCCCAAGCCTTCCGCCCTGCGGATTATCAAAAACAAGATTGAGCAAAAGCAATTCTATCGTCATCACCAGGTCCCTACTGCCGACTTTGTAGTTACGGAAAACAAAGCCGAACTGGAGGCACTCGTTTCCTTCCTGCCGGCTGCGCACAAGATTGGCACAGGGGGGTATGATGGTCGTGGCGTGGAATTGCTGCACACCGGAGCCGACCTGGAACGGGGCTTTGACGCCCCCGCCGTTCTGGAAAAAATGGTGGCGGTGCACCAGGAAATCTCTTTGCTGGTGGCCGTGGGATCCAACGGTGAAAACGCGCTGTACCCCCCGGCGGAAATGGTATTCGACCCCGTGCTCAACCAACTGGACTACCAGGTTTCACCGGCTGAACTTCCTGAAGCAATTCTTTTTAAGGCAGAAGCCATTGCCATGAAAGTGGTTCGGGAGCTGAATTCCCCGGGCCTGTTTGCAGTAGAACTTTTTGTAGATAAAAAAGGAGAAGTACTGGTGAATGAAACGGCCCCCCGTGTTCACAACAGCGGTCATCACAGCATTGAAGCTAATTTCTGTTCGCAGTTCGACATGCTGTGGCGCATCCTCCTCGGCTATCCCCTTGGGTGCACCGACCCTATCTTTCCGGCTGTGCTGGTGAACATAGTAGGATCGCCAGGGTACAGCGGACCGGCTGTTTATGAGGGACTGGAAGATGTATTGCGTATGGAGAATGCTTACGTGCACCTGTACGGTAAGACCCTCACCAAACCCGGCCGCAAAATGGGGCATGTTACATTGTGCGGGAATGATCGTTCCGAACTGATTTACAAAGCCCATCGCATACGGGAACTGCTGCGGGTGGTAACCAGCCCGGCCTGACTACCGCTCATCCCAACGTTTCAACAGGAGCCGGACTTCCTGCCTAACTTTACTTTTTAAGCGCACATGAGAAAACAAACCGGTTGGTTGCTGCTGTTGGTACTGGCCCTTGCCTGCGGCGACAAAAAAACTACAAAGAGCGGAACACCCGCAGGCGGAGGCGGTCGCCAGCAAGGCGGTCCTTTGGCCGTTGTTGGGCATGTGGTTAAAACAGGCCCTGTGAGTGAGCCCATCCAATTGCCGGGCAACCTGCTGGCAATGGAAGAGACCAACATCCAACCGGAGGTATCGGGCCGGGTGGTGGCACTCAACCTCCGCGAAGGGTCGGTAGTTACGGCCGGCACCCTGCTGGTAAAGCTGTTTGATGGTGATCTGCAGGCCCAACTGAAAAAGCTGGAAGTGCAGTTACAGATTGCCGAAAAAACCGAAGAACGAAACCGGGAACTTCTCCGCATAAGCGGTATCAGCCAGCAGGATTACGACCTCAGCTTTCTGCAGGTGAGCAACATCAAGGCCGACATCGAACTGATCCGTACCAGCATTGCCAAAACCGAAATACGGGCGCCATTTACCGGCACCATCGGCTTCAAAAATATTTCCCCCGGCGCTTATATAACCCCCACCACCATTGTTACCAGCATCCGGCAGATCAACCAGTTAAAACTGCAATTCAGTGTGCCGGAAAAATACACGTCCCGTATCCGTACCGGCGATCGCATCCGCTTCAGCGTGGAAGGCAGTCCCCGCAAATACACCGCCCGTGTTTATGCCACGGAATCCATCGTAAACGAACTGAACCGGGGCATGAACCTGCGCTGCCTGGTGGAAGAAAAAGATGCATCACTTGTTGCCGGCGCCTTTGCCAAAGTGGATGTGGACTTTGCCCGCAACGACCAGGCCATCCTGGTACCCAGCCAGGCGATCCTGCCTCAGGCACGGGGCAAAAAAGTAGTGGTGTTCCGCGATGGAATTGCCTCTTTCACGGATGTGAAGACCGGCATCCGGGATTCGGCCAATGTGGAAATCATCAGCGGCATACGCCCCGGCGATACCATTGTGATCACCGGTTTGCTGGGCATCAAACCAGACGCGCCCCTCAAACTCTCTAAAGTACAGTAAGCATGACCATCAGTGAACTCAGCCTGAAACGACCGGTGCTGGCACTGGTGATGAACATCGTCATCATCCTGTTTGGCCTGATCGGCTTCCGCTTCCTGGGTGTGCGGGACTACCCGGCCATTGACCCACCCAACGTAAATGTGCGCACGTCGTACCCCGGTGCCAATGCCGATGTAATTGAATCGCAGATCACTGAGCCCCTGGAAAAAGCCATCAATGGTATTGCGGGTGTAAAAAATATCTCGTCCAGCAGCAGCCAGGGCAACAGCAGCATCAACGTGGAATTTGAGCTGGGCTACAACCTGGAAGAAGCGGCCAACGATGTGCGGGATAAAGTTTCGCAGGCGGTACGCTCGCTGCCCAACGACCTCGACGCTCCACCCGTGGTTACCAAGGCCGATGCCAGCAGCGACGTGATCATCTCCATGACCGTGCAGAGCGAAAACATGAATCCCCTGCAGATCACGGAGTATGCCACCAACAACCTGCTGGAAAGGATTCAAACCATTCCGGGAGTGAGTACGGTGAACATCTGGGGGGAGAAAAAATACGCCATGCGCATCTGGTTTTCACCCGAAAAACTGCTGGCCTACGGCCTCACCACGCGGGATGTGCAGGCAGCGCTGCAACGGGAAAACGTAGAACTGCCGGCCGGAAAAATCTCCGGCAATACAACAGAGCTAACGGTGCGCACTTTTGGTCGCCTTAATACAGAAGAAGACTTTAACAACCTCATTGTACGCAATATCAATGGCCGCGACATCCGGCTCAGCGAAGTGGGTGAAGCCGTGCTGGGACCGGAAAACGAGGAAACCATCCTCAAAGACCGTGGCATTCCCATGATAGCACTGGCCATTGTACCCCAGCCCGGCAGTAATTATGTAGCCATCGCCGATGAGTTTTACAAGCGCCTGGGGCAAATCAAAAAAGACGTACCCGAAGACATCCGCCTCAACATAGCACTGGATCAGACTAAATTCATCAAGAAGTCCATTTCGGAGGTGGAAGAAACCCTGCTCATCGCCTTCCTGCTGGTGGTGCTCATCATTTTCCTGTTCTTCCGCGACTGGGTAATTGCCATCCGTCCGCTGATTGACATACCCGTGTGCCTCATCGGTGCTTTCTTCATCATGTACTTATCGGGCTTCACCATCAACGTACTCACGCTGTTGGCCATTGTGCTGGCCACGGGACTGGTGGTGGACGATGGCATTGTGGTGACAGAAAACATTTTCAAGAAAATGGAACGGGGCATGGACAAGTACCGGGCGGCCCGGGAGGGATCCAATGAAATATATTTTGCTGTCATCTCCACTTCCATCACCCTCGCCGTTGTATTTCTTCCCATCATTTTCCTGCAGGGTTTTGTAGGCCGCCTCTTCCGTGAGTTTGGCGTGGTGGTGGCCGGGGCCGTACTGATCTCTGCTTTTGTATCGCTGACCCTCACACCGGTACTCACCGTTTTCCTTTCACGGAAATCCGGTCATGGCCACACCTGGTTTTACCGTGTAACAGAGCCTTTCTTCCACGGCATGGAGCGGGGTTATCATTATCTGCTTTCGAAGTTCATGCAATTCCGCTGGGTGGCCCTGGGCATCATTGTGATCTGTTTTGCGCTGATCTACCAGTTGTTTAACAACCTGCAGAGTGAGCTGGCACCTTTGGAAGACCGCAGCCAGTTCCGGCTGCAGGTAACTGCGGCCGAGGGCACCAGTTTTGACGCCATGGATTCCTATGTTGACCGCCTGAGCCAGCTGGTGATGGACAGTGTGCCGGAAAGCCAGGTGGTGGTGTCTGTAACTGCACCCGGCTTCACCGGATCCGGTTCTGTAAATACCGGGTTTGTTCGCACGGTACTAACACTGCCCGATGAACGGAACCGGTCGCAACAGGACATTGTAAACGTGATCAGCCGCAACCTGCCCAGGTACAACGAAGTGCGGGCATTTGCCATCCAGGAACAAACCATTTCAGTCAGCCGCCGGGGTGGATTACCGGTGGCATTTGTGCTGCAGAATAACAATTTCGATAAGCTGAAAGAAGTGTTGCCCCGTTTTCTGGAAGAAGCAGCCAGGAGCCCGGTGTTTGCCGGTGTGGATGCCGATCTCAAGTTCAACAAGCCGGAACTCCGCATCGAAATTGACCGCTTAAAGGCAAGCGAGTTGGGTGTAAGCGTCGCCGATATTTCCGAGACCCTGCAGCTGGCCCTCACCAACCGGCGGCTGGGATACTTTATCAAAGAAGGCAAGCAGTACCAGGTAATGGGCCAGGTGATCCGGAGCAGCCGCGACGACCCCACCGACCTGAAAAACCTGTATGTACGCAATGCTGCCGGGCAGATGCTGTCGCTCGACCAGTTTGTTCGCTTTGAAGAAGCAACCACACCGCCCACGTTGTATCATTTTAACCGGTACAAATCGGCCACGGTAAGCGCCGGCCTTGCGCCGGGCAAGACCATTGGTGATGGCATAAAAGAGATGCAGGCGATTGGCGACCGTTTGCTGGATGAAACCTTCAGCACCGCCCTGTCGGGCAGTTCACGCGACTTTGCAGAAAGTTCCGGCAATACCGCCTTTGCCTTTGCCCTGGCGTTGGTGCTTATTTTCCTGGTGCTGGCTGCCCAGTTTGAAAGTTTCATTGATCCCCTGGTGATCATGTTTACGGTTCCGCTGGCCATTGCCGGCGCCCTGCTGTCGCTCTGGATCTTTGATCAGACGATCAACATCTTTTCCCAGATTGGGATGATCATGCTCATTGGTCTTGTAACCAAGAACGGCATCCTGATCGTGGAATTTGCCAACCAGATGAAAGAGAAAGGTATGGAACGCTTTCCGGCCGTTATTGAAGCGGCTACCATGCGCTTGCGCCCCATTCTGATGACCAGCCTGGCCATGAGCCTCGGTGCTTTGCCGCTGGCCCTTTCGCTGGGCGCGGCGTCTACCAGCCGGATACCACTGGGTATTGTCATTGTGGGAGGCATCCTCTTTTCACTGGTGCTGACTTTATTTGTTATACCGGCCATGTATTCATTCCTCTCCTCCAAAAAAATCAAGGTGCATGAAGAAGAAACTGAAACTGCTATCGGCAAGCTGGCTGATTAGTGTAGTTGTACTGGCGCAGGGCACCACACCGCTCACCATTGATGAAGCGATCCGGATCGCTATTGAAAAAAACTTCAATGTTGTAATAGAAAAAAATGCCCGGCAGGTGGGCGTGATCAACAACAATTGGGGAACAGCGGGGCTGTTCCCGGTAATCGGGGCAACCGGAGCGGCAAGCATCGCTTCCAACAACCTGACCCAGAAACTCGTAAACGGCACCGTTATTGAACGAAATGGCGCTATTCTGCGCAATACCAATGCCGGCCTTGCAGTGAGCTGGCGCATTTTTGACGGCATGCGCATGTTTGCCACCAAACGCCGGCTGGAGGAACTGGAACAGGTCGGGGAACTGAATTTCCGCCGGCAGATTAATACCACCGTTTTTGATGTTATCAGCAGCTATTTCCAGATTGTACAACTGAAACAGCAAAAGAATGCCCTGCTTGAAACCATCCTGTTTTTCGAAGAACGCCGGAAAATTGCCGAAGACCGGTTTCGTATTGGCACTGCTCCTAAAACCGACCTGCTGCAGGCACAGGTAGACCTCAACCTGCAGAAGGCCAACCTCATGACCATCGACAACAGCATCCAGATAGCCAAGGCCAATTTCAACAACCTGCTGGGCCGGTCACCTGCCACGGAATTTGAAATACGGGACCAGATTGAACCGGATGCATCCCTGACGTTTGCGTCTATACGTGAGAAAGCGGAAACCCAGAATTTTGACCTGCTCCTCGCGCAGAGCAACCTGGCCGTGCTGCTGCAAACCAAACGGGAAATCATTTCCCAGCGGCTGCCAACCGTTACCATGAACGGCAATCTCAATTTCAGCCAGAGCAGGAACGATGCCGGTTTTAACCTGTTTAACCGCAACATCGGACCCAACGGTAACATCGGTATTGCCATTCCCCTTTTTAACGGTGGCAACATTGTGCGCCAGCAACGGGTGGCAGATATTGGCATCGAAAACCAGCGTATCACCATCGAACAGATCCGCAACCAGGTACAAACCAGTCTGCTCAACGCCTACCAGAACTTCCTGAACGCACTGGCATTGGTACAACTGGAAAAAGAGAACCTCGACCTGATCCGGGAAAACAACACCATTGCAACCGAACGATTCAAAAAACTTTCCATCACATCACTGGAACTGCGGCAGGTGCAGCTGGATTACATCAACAGCCAGACGCGCTACATCAATGCCCTGTTCCTGGCAAAAATTGCTGAAACAGAGATGAAACTGCTGGCCGGCGACCTGAGTAAGTTGTGAGAGTAAGCCGCAGTTTGTAGCTTTGTCAATATTCTTCATTATGGCACAACCCCGCGCAGGCATTATCATGGGCAGCGACAGTGACCTCAACGTCATGCAGGCCGCTGCCGACATTCTATCTGATTTTGGCGTTCCTTTTGAACTCACTGTGGTTTCAGCCCACCGAACTCCTTTGCGCATGGTGGCTTATGCCCAGGGAGCCCGGAAGCGGGGCCTGCAGGTGATCATTGCCGGAGCAGGCGGAGCTGCACACCTGCCGGGCATGGTAGCCAGCCTCTCCAGTCTGCCTGTGATCGGCGTCCCCATCAAATCCAGCAATTCCATCGACGGATGGGACAGCATCCTGTCCATGCTGCAAATGCCCAACGGCATACCCGTTGCCACGGTAGCGCTCAACGCATCCAAAAACGCAGGCATCCTCGCTGTTACCATCCTGGCCGCACAGGATTCCGTGCTGGCAAACAAACTCGATGCCTACAAAGCAAAACTGCAGTCGGACGTACTGCAGAAGGTGGAACACCTGCGGAAAGAAGGGTGGAACAACCAGTTCGATTAACGGCAGGTGAGCACGGTAAATTCCTGTTCAAACGAAAGGGAATGTTCATAGATCCGGTCAAGGAAAGCATTTCCCCAGCGGGCGTAATACGCCAGCATGGATTCGCTGCGTTCCTGCAAACCATTCCCCGGAAAATACCGTTCTTTCATTCGCTCGAGTTGCCGGCGCAGGTCATCATGCCGGCGCTTTTCGGCACGGATCATTTTCTTTTCCAGTTCTTCCACCCGCCGGCGTGCCTGCCGGTGAAGTGCAGCCACATGTTGCGATAAGGTGGAATCAACGGCTGAGGCTTGCTGTTGCAGGGAAGCATACAGCTCATCCAGCTGCCCGAGTTGATCATCCAGGCGTAGCGGTACCTGCGAACGGCGCAGCACCAGTTCCTGCAGCAGACCGGCGGCAGGCCGGAACAAGTCGGCTGCCTCCAGCTCCCATTCTTCGAGGCGTTGTTGTTCTTTTTCCGGCAGGAGCAGGAACGAATTGCGCAGCACCAGCAACGGGAAAGGAATTCCATAGTGCAGGAACAAGCCCTGCAGCTCCATCCAATAGGCCAATTCGCCTCCTCCACCCGTAAAAATCAGGTTGGGCAACAGCATTTCCTGGTAGAGCCCCCGCAGGATTACATTTGGACTGAAGCGCTCCGGGTGTGCAGCAACCTCCTGCAGCATTTCCTCTTTTGTAAACGAGAGTGTGGTATGCAGCACCTGGTACCGGTTGCCGGTCCATTCGATCCGTTCGCGGAGGTCTTCATCGAAGTAAAAGAGATTGATGGGCCGGCTACCGGCCTGTACTTTGTACAGATTATCCAGTTCCGCAGCCGTCTGCTCCACAATACGGTGCGAGCTTTGCTCCAGCAACTCTTCCTGCAGAACAGGAATAAATTGCTGTTTCAGCAACGGTGTATCGGGAATGAGCACCACCAGCCCGTAACGGGCAAACAGGTGATGCACAAAAGCGAAGGTGGCCTGCTGCACCGTTGTACCAACTTTGTAACAGGCCCGGAGGGCATCCAGCAGCTCCGCGCCATAAGGCTCTACGCCCAGGGTACCGGCTACAGCATCCAGCATACGGTTGATATCCTTATCCAGTTGCATTCGTCCAAAAGCGCCGCTTTGCCGGGTTTGCCATTGATAGCGGGTACCCGCAACCGAAAAATGGCTGAGTTCGTCAAAATCGGCGTCTTCGTTGCCCATGTAATACACCGGCACAAACCGGTATTGCGGCA
Organism: uncultured Chitinophagaceae bacterium; assembly: GCA_937862815.1. Taxonomy (GTDB): domain Bacteria; phylum Bacteroidota; class Bacteroidia; order Chitinophagales; family Chitinophagaceae; genus Lacibacter. The sequence goes on from CALMED010000027.1 coordinate 150,428, forward strand.
TTTCCCGCTGGAGTGTATCTGCCAGCCTGATCACATGGAGTATCTTGTAGATGAAATAAAGCGGGCCGGTTAACAGGTTGGGTTGGTGAGCGGTAGTGACGGTAAACGTATCTTCATCCAGCAGTAATCCAATGTGCCTGTTAACAGTCGCTGAAGGGGGCACCGATTGGTATTGTTCCTGCAAATGTTCCACCAGTGCTTTCCGGTTGGTGGGAATTAGTTGGCGCTGGCGGATCAATTCCCGCACACCTGAAAGTGTTGGACGCTGACGGTAAAACGGCCGCAGTGCCGGCGCATCATCCAGGTAATCGGTCATCATCCGGGAAAAAGCGCCGGTTTGCCGGTACAACAATCGCTGGGCGGAACAATCCATAAGGGATGTAAAATTAGCGCGAACGGAGCAGCCGCCGCAGCAGTTTAACAAGTTTTAGACGTGTCATTGGAGCCGGTAAGCCGCCACCGTATTTTTCCAGAAAGTTGGCACATACACGATCCGTTGCTTCCGGTTGTAGCCGATATCGGCCGAATTGATTTTTTCCGGGCGGGTATCCTGCAGCAACTGTTTGTTACCATTGGCATCTACAAAATAAATCACACCCGCCCAGGCAGAAACAATAAAGCTGTTGTCCGACACCGGCTCAATGCCGTCAGTCCCCCCCTCCATTCCATCGGCGAGCTGCTGCAGCTGTCCATCCGCTGTATACCGGTACAAAGCACCTGCATCCAGAATGTACAAGTCATTTTGATGCCAAAGCAGGCCGTTGGGCCCTTTCAGCCGGGTACTGTCGACAAGTGTAGAAGTAACTCCCTGGTAGACTTTAAACACCTGGCGTCCGCGGGAATCGGACACATAAACAGCGCCGTTTGCGCCCATCGTAACGTCGTTGAGCGTTACAGCGCCTGTTATGGGTATGCGCTCGCGGATAATGCCTTTCCGTGTATCGATCACCACGAGTTCGGTCAGATCAGCCACCACCAACTGGTTTTTCCACAAACCCATTCCCTTGGGAGCGTTCAAACCGGTTACCCACTCCACAGCAAGGATGCTGCCATCGGGCCGCATTTTACCAATGGATCCTTTCCCGTCGCGGCCCCAGGGCTGCGTGCCGTCAATATTGGAAACGTAGAGCAGGTTACTCTTTGGGTTGTACAAAACGGATTCCGGCACTTTAAACACCGTATCCGTTTCCCATAGTTTAACGAGTGTACGCTGCCCCTGTGCCAGTGCAGGGAGGAGCGCAAGCGCAAGGAAAATTCTTTTTTTCATCCGCAAAGATTATTTGTTTACATCATCAGGAAAAACGGAACGGGTTGAATGGCCGGATATCCATGCTGGCCGGCTGTCCGCCGGCAATTTCAGCTACCAGTTTGCCGGTTCCTGCGCCAAGACTCAAACCCACCATGGCATGGCCGGTAGCTACAATAACGTTGTCACGGATTTTACCTATATAGGGCAGTCCATCAGCTGAGCAAGGCCGGTAGCCATACCATACCTGGTCGGGCGCCGGCGCCGGCACACGGAAATCAGGCAGGTAACGTTGAACGGCCTGCAGAATGCCTTCCACCCGTTTCAGACGGACGGGCGTTTGGGTGGAGGTTATTTCCATGGTTCCGCCAAAGCGTATTTTGTTTCCATCCATAGGCGTGATGGCCACCCGTCCCTCCTGCAGTACCGCAGGATAGTTGAGATGAAAAGGCGCATCCTGGTACGTTACCGAATAGCCCCTTCCGGGAACGAGTAACAGCGGATGGGCCAGAGCAGCTGCCAGTTCCCGGGACCAGGCTCCCGCAGCCAGCACAACGACATCGGCGTTGTAAGTATGGTCACCAGCCCTTACGGTGTGTACCCGGCCTCCTTTCAGATCAAAGGACGTTACGGTGCTGTGAGGTTTCAGCACTACACCCCGTTGCCGGAGCACGTGTTGCAGTCCAGTCATGAGTTTGGCGGGATAAAGATGTGCGTCGCCTTTGAAATACAGGGCCCCTTTTACATTGACCCGTGTTTGCGGTTCCATGGCCTGCACCTGTGTTGCGGCGAGCAATTCTGCTTCCAGTCCAAGCTTGAGGGCCTCCTCCGCCATGTGGTGCGAATGCGCTTCTTTTTCCGGGGTCTGAAAATACTCCATCAATCCCTTTTTCTCATAAGCGAAATCAAAGCCGGGGATATTGCGCCAGTTTTCGTAGCAAGCCTGGCTCAGCAGGCCAATATCCAGCAAGGGACGCGCCGACTGCCGCACATGTCCCGGGGTTGCCACCCGCATAAACCGCCATCCCCAGCGGAGCAATGACCAGCTGAGGCGGGGCTCTACATAAAACGGGCTGCGGGCATTCCACATCCACTTTAATCCCTGCCGGACAATGCCCGGTGTAGCCAGCGGTACAAAATGACTGGGGCACACATATCCGGCGTTACCGTACGAACAGTTATCCGAAAAATCACCGCGTTCCAGTACCGTCACTTCCCACCCGCTTTCCTGCAGGTACAAGGCGGCGCTGAGGCCCGCAATTCCACCTCCTACTACGATCGCATTCATTTATTCATGCCGTTTATATGTAAGCTGTCTCCAGCGTGTAATTATTTCTTGCTAAAGGTACGGAACCCGCAGGTGTCAGTTGCAGGGGGCAGAGCCGGATGAATTTTTCTGTTGCGGGAAACCCAGTACTTTTGTTTCTGCACTTAAATTATCAGAAGCATGGAAACATACGGCCGGATTCTGCTGATTGCGATGCCTGCCTTCCTGGTGCTGGTGCTGCTGGAGAAATGGTACGGAGTGTGGAAAGGGAAGGACACTGTGCGCAACATGGACATGATCAGCAGCCTGAGCAGCGGGGTTACCAATGTTACCAAAGATGTGCTGGGGCTGAGCGTGGCCATCCTTTCGTACCAATGGATGGTGAGCCATTGGGCGTTGGTGCGTGTGGAACACAGCTGGCTTACCTACGTTATTGCCTTTGTTGCGCTTGATTTTGCCGGCTACTGGGTGCACCGGATTGACCACGAATACAACCTTTTCTGGAACGCTCACATCATCCACCACAGCAGCGAGGAATTCAACCTGGCCTGCGCCCTGCGGCAAAGCATTTCCGTAGTCGTGCGCCTTTTCACCATCTTTTTACTTCCGGCCGCCCTGCTGGGGGTACCCGCACCGGTAGTAGCCGTAGTGGCGCCGCTGCATCTCTTTGCCCAGTTTTGGTACCACACCCGCCACATCGGCCGTATGGGCATTTTAGAACACATCATCGTTACACCATCGCATCACCGGGTGCACCATGCCATCAACCCGGAATACCTCGACAAAAACTATTCGCAGATCTTCATCATCTGGGATAAATTGTTTGGCACGTTCCGGGAAGAGCGTCCGGACCTTCCACCTGTGTATGGCATCACACGACCTGTACGGACCTGGAACCCCATCCGCATCAACTTCCAGCACCTCTGGCTGTTGCTGCAGGATGCCTGGCGAACGGGCAGTTGGAACGACAAGCTGAAAATCTGGTTCATGCCCACCGGCTGGCGGCCAGACGATGTGGCGGAAAAACATCCTGTTTATAAAATCGAGGACGTGTATCACTTTGAAAAATACGATACCAGGGCCTCGCCTGCCCTCCATACCTGGTGCTGGGTCCAGCTGACTATCCTGCTGCTCTTTATCAGCTATCTCTTTGGCAACATCGCCCGCATCAATGCGCTGGACGGCAGTTACATATACTTCTATGGTGGGTTTATTTTTCTTTTTGTATATGCCCTCACCGATCTCATGGACCGCAACCGTTCGGCCGTAGTATGGGAACTGCTAAAAGCGGGACTGGGAGCCTTTTTCGTTCTGTCGCAAAACAACTGGTTTGGCATTGCTGTTTTTGGCGCCTGGATCCCCGGCCTGCTACTGGCTTATTTTAGCGTATCTGTTCTGATTACAGCCGGATTTACCGCACGGCATGCCCGGGAAGACGCACAACCCGCCGTTTCGGACCCTGTGCATATTCAGAATTGATTTTTATTTCCGGTTTTTGCTGCTTATTTTTCGGGTTCAAACCACCAAACCCCTTCTATACCATGGATGCACAAAAAGTAGACATGTACATCATGTCCAACGCCAAGTTCTTCGAAAGTCACCACGTAAACGCCATACGCGAGCAACTGCTCGCAGCGGATGATTCCAAATGGGTGGGCCTGCAGGCATTGCCCCTGAAAGAACCCACCACATCGCTGATTATTTCCATCCTGGGGGGCCAGTTGGGCATCGACCGCTTTTACATCGGCGATACCGGCCTCGGTATTGGCAAGCTGCTCACCTGCGGCGGACTCGGTATCTGGGCCATTGTAGACTGGTTCATGATCATGGGCGCCACCCGGGAAAAAAATATGAACTTACTGCAGCAGGCGCTCGCATAACTCATGCAGGCGAAACGGTTATACCTGTTGCTGGCTCTCCTGCTTGCAGGAGGATACGCATGGCTGATCTGGCACCTGCAGCACCCCGCTGCAGGCGCCACCGTATGCCTGTTAAAATCGGTGAGCGGCCTCCCCTGCCCCTCTTGTGGCACCACAAGGGGCATCAGCGAACTGTTGCACGGTAATTTTTCCGGCGCTCTCCATAGCAACCCTTTTGCTGTGCCGGTGCTGCTGCTGATGGGGGTACTGCCGGTGTGGCTGCTGACAGACGTGCTGCGCCGCCAGTACAGCTTCTTCCGGTTTTACCAACGTACAGAGCGGTTGATCCGCACAAAGCCGGCAGCGATCTTTTTGATGCTGCTGGTGGGCGGTAACTGGATCTGGAATATCTGGAAACAACTATGATCACCATTCAACCTTACCGCGAAACACCCGGCGACCACGAGAAAGAAAAAGCCTCCAACAGCTACCTCATGTCGCTGGTGGCGGTAATTGCCGGGCTGCCCCTGCCCATCATCAACCTGCTGGCTACCCTGTTTTTCTACCTGGGCAACCGGCGCAGTACCCATTTTGTACGGTGGCACTGCACACAGGCATTGCTTTCGCAATTTACCCTCCTGTTAATGAACGCGGCCGGCTTCAGCTGGACAATGACCATCCTATTCACACCGGCAACAATCAGCAACCTGTACATAGGTTACATACTGACCGTTGTGCTCTTCAACCTCACCGATTTCATCGCCACCATGTATTCGGCCATACAGGTACGTAAAGGCCGCCACGTGTACTGGTGGTTTTATGGTCCGCTCACCGATCGCACCTGCAAACCCTGAAACTACCATGAAACGACTCCTGCTGCAAAGCGTCCTCCTTGTGCTCCTCTTTTTCGGCACCTGGTTTCTGATCAGCCGCATTGACTTCATGAAACGGTTTTCGATCCGGGAAAAGATTGAAGTAAACGAGAAGAAACTGGGCGACCTCCTCTGGTCCACTTTCGAAGAATCGGAAATCCTGGTGCGCAGGCCGGAGATCACCGGACCCGTAGAGGCGTTCAAGAAAAAACTGTGTGAAGCCAATGGTCTTTCGCCCGACAGCATACGGGTGTACATCGTTGATAAAAAAGATGTGAACGCCTTCGCGTTTCCCGGCAGAAGGCTGGTTCTTTTTACGGGTCTTATTGAAGCCTGCGAAACACCGGAAGAACTCTGCGGGGTCATGGCGCATGAAATCGCCCACATCGAAAAGCAGCATGTAATGAAGAAACTGGCCAAGGAAGCCGGCATCGGCATCCTGGCGGCCATCACCGGCAATGCCGGCAGCAGCGAAGTGCTGCGGCAGGTGTTGCGGATGCTCAGCTCCCGGGCCTACGACCGCAGCCTGGAAGAAGAGGCCGACCAAACGGCTGTTGACTACTTATGCGAAGCCGGAATCGGTTCTGAACATCTCTCGCATTTTTTCCTGCGACTTTCCGAAAAAGAAAAACTGCCCGAACTGCTTACCTGGGTGAGTACCCACCCGGGGCTGAAAGAACGGGCAGCTGAAATACTCAGACAACAGAAGAAGCAGCGTTGCAAAAAAGAGCAGCTGCTGGAACCCGATGCCTGGAAAACCTTGCAGGAAGCCGTCCGTTCCCTGCCTGCCCGGTAACAGGCAGATTAAAAAGTATACCGTAACGAAAAGCCGCCCCAGTTACCCCCAAACTCATCGTAGGTAAAATCAAAGGAAGGCTGCCAATCGAGGCTCATGTTCAATGGTGCGCCTTTGAATTTATAATCCAGCCCCAGCACACCGTCAATTCCAAACGATGAACCACCCCGCCTTACGGGGAAGCTGTTGCGCCAGCGATCGTTCCAGGCGCTGAGATGGATACCCGGACCGGCATACCACTTAAGCCCGGGTGCACCGTTGATATCGCCGTGAAATTCATAGAGCCCGGTGATGCGCATGCCGTTGCGCCAGAAGTACCCGATTCCTTCCAGGGCAGCATTGTTTTTAACAAAATGTTTTACGGTTACACCAGCACCCGGGTAAAACTTCACCCCCAGGGCTGTTTCGTACGTTGTTCCTTTAGCCTGTGCGCTGGCAGTTGAGTGCAAGGCACACAGGGAAAGAGTCAGTATAAACCATCGAATGATCATCGTGTAAGTTTTAGACATTGTCGCTGAAAAAACTATGCCAAACTCAGATTGCGGCCCGGGTCCATTCGTTGTTTATACGGCGGTTCAGCGCCAGCGGGTTTTCGTTTTTCAATGCATCGGGCAGGAGGTCGTTGGGCCAGCCCTGGTAGCAGAGTGGCCGGGCAAAGCGTGCCAGCGCATCTCCACCCACGGCTGTAAAGCGGCTATCGGTGGTGGCTGGCCAGGGGCCGCCGTGTTGCATGCTCGTACATACTTCCACGCCGGTGGGTACACCGTTGTAAATGATGCGGCCACAAATCTGCCGGATGGCATCAATCAGCGCTGCATAGCTCTGTGTCTCCTGCGGAGTGGCCATGATGGTGGCTGTGAGTTGTCCTTCGATCCGACCGGCCACCTGCAGCATTTGGTCCATATCCTTACAGCGCACAACGAGCGAAAACGGGCCAAACACTTCCTGGTGCAACAAGGGGTTCGATAAAAATGTGACCGCATCAACCGTGGCCACCGTGGGCAATCCATCGCCCGCTTGTACATCGCCCTCCGATTCGGCAACCAGGTGCACGCCTTCCTGGAGAATGGCTGCTCCCTTGTTTTGTTTGTAGGCGGCTACGATGCCCGGGTGCAGCATGGGTGCCGGCAGCACCTGCTGAATGCAGCGCCCCAGGTCGTGCATAAACTGCTGCAGGGCCATTCCTTCCACGCCGATGAGCAGGCCGGGGTTGGTACAGTACTGCCCCACCCCCAGCGTGATAGAGGCCGCATACATCGAGGCCGTTGCGCCCGGGTCTGCGGCCAGTTTATACGGGAAGAGGAAGACGGGATTTATGCTGCCCATTTCAGCAAATACAGGAATGGGATGCGGTCGCTCCATGGCCCAGTCGAACATTTGCTTTCCACCAGAGCGGGAGCCGGTAAATCCAACAGCGCATGTATACGGATGCTGCACGAGGTATTTCCCCGTTTCAAAACCTGCCCCGTACACATGTTGAAAGACGCCCTCCGGCATATTGAGGTAGGCGGACGCATTGAGGATGGCATCGGCAACGAGGTGCGAGGTACGGGGGTGGGCCGGGTGTGCTTTCACCACCACCGTGCACCCGGCAGCTAATGCACTGGCCGTGTCGCCCCCGGCAGTGGAATAAGCCAGCGGGAAATTGCTGGCGCCAAACACCACCACCGGTCCCAGGGGCACCCGCATCTTCCGCAGATCGGGTCGCGGTGGCATACGGGTGTCATCGGCCGGCTCTATGCTGATCTCCATCCAGTCGCCCCGCTCACAGGCATCTGCATAACTGGTGAGTTGATACAAGGTACGCGACCGTTCTGCACGGAGTCTTGCCTCCGGCAAATGGGTTTCCTGCATGGCGGTGTGCAGCAGCTGATCGCCGCATTTTTCCAGTTCTGTGGCGATGGCCCGCAGAAACGCAGCCCTTTGCCGCGTGGACAACTGCCGGTAAGCAACAAATGCCTGCCGCGATTTTTGGAGAACCTGGTCGAGTTCGGGTAGTGTAAAATCGGAAAACATGCTTAAAGGTACTGAAAGAAGCAGCGGCCCGCATTGCCACACAGCAGCTACAAAGGAATTCAATAAGAAAGTAACTTGAAACGGTTAAACGTTCGCCTCGAACGGCAGTCAACCTACAACCCAAACAAACCGACATGATTATACGACATCTTTCTGCTTCCGGGCTGGTTGCCCTGGCGATTGGTTTCCTGTTAATTGCACATGGGTGCAGGAAAGATAAAACGATCGTGCCGTCCGATCCACTGGAAGCACTCAATCTGCCGGCTACCCCCTTTAACTACGCCAGCCCGGGCCTGCCGGCCTTTTTCACTGCGGCCAACATAACGGCACAGGATAACACACCGGCCGGAAACGCCACCAGCAACTGGGGAGCCACTCTGGGGAGGGTGCTGTTTTACGACAAAATTCTTTCCATCAACACCAGCACCTCCTGCGCCGGTTGTCACCGGCCCGAGACGGGATTCAGCGATCCCGAAACCTTCAGCCGTGGTTTCGCCGGCGGCCGTACACCCCGGCATTCGATGTCGCTTATCAATGCCCGTTATTATCCCAACGGGCGTTTTTTCTGGGACGAACGGGCTGCCACACTCGAAGCACAGGTACTGCAGCCCATCCTTGATCCACTGGAGATGGGAATGCGGATGGACACGCTGCTGAACCGGATCAACCGCACCACTTATTACCCGGTATTGCTGGAACGTGCGTTCGGCGACCGGACGGCCAACCCCGACCGCATCAGCCGGGCATTGGCGCAGTTTATCCGCTCCCTGGTTTCTTACCGCTCGAAATTCGATACGGGCAGGGCCCTGATCCTGCCGCCAGCCAACCCGGTGACCACCCCCTATCCCAACTTTACAGCGGCTGAAAACCGGGGCAAGGCGTTGTTCTTTGGCCCGCAGACCGGTTGCGCCACCTGCCATGGTACAGAAACCTTCAGTGCTCCCCGGGCTGAGATCAATGGACTGGAATCCGTATTAACCGACCGGGGTGTGGGTGCCATCACCAATAACCCGGCCGATAACGGACGGTTTAAAGTGCCTTCGCTGAAAAATATAGAACGTACCGCTCCGTATATGCACGATGGCCGGCTGACCACCCTGGAGCAGGTGATAGAACATTACAACAGCGGGGTGCAGTTTCACCCCAACCTGCCTCCGGTGCTGCGCAACCCGCCGCCGGATGTAAACCAACCGCGACGGCTGAACCTCACCGCTCAGGATAAAGCCGATCTGCTGGCGTTCTTAAAAACGCTCACCGATGACCGCATGCTGCAGGATGAGAAATTCAGCAATCCGTTCAGGTAATCAACTTTTTATAAAACGCGTTAGGCGAACAGCAGTGAAAGCAATTACACCACCTCTCCTTCCAGGTCATAATCGAAGGCCCTGGTAATGCGTACCTGTACAAATTCACCGACGGGGAGTTTTCCGGAAGCGTGAATAATCACTTCATTGTCGACCTCCACGCTGTCGAATTCCGTGCGGCCCATGTAACGGCCCGCTTCTTTTTTATCAATGATGGTTTTGAATATCTTTCCTACTTTCTGTTGGTTTAACTCGTACGAAATATCCTGCTGCACCGCCATGATCGACTGTGCCCGTCTTTCCTTTTCAGCAGCCGGTACATCATCGGCCAGATCGTAACCACTGGTTCCTTCTTCATGGCTGTAGGTAAAAATGCCCACCCGGTCGAAGCGTTGCTGTAGTAAAAATTCCTTCGTTTGTTCCACATCGTCGGGTGTTTCGCCGGGGAAACCGGCAATGAGCGTAGTGCGCAGGCACATGCCGGGTACTTTTTCCCGCACGGCCGCGATCAGTTCTTCCGTTTCGCTGCGGGTGATCTGCCGCTTCATCGCTTTGAGCATGGCATCGCTGGCATGTTGCAGGGGCATGTCGAGGTAGTTGCAGATGTTGTCGCGTTCCCGCATCACATCCAGAATTTCAAGCGGAAATTTGTGGGGATAGGCATAATGCAGGCGTATCCACTCCAACCCCTTTACGTCGGCAAGCCTATGGAGTAAATCAGGCAGCATGCGCTTTTTGTATAAATCGAGTCCGTAATACGTCAGCTCCTGTGCAATGAGCATCACTTCTTTAACGCCTTTCTTCACCAGACTTTCCGCTTCTGTTACAAGATCGTCCAAGGAGCGGCTGACATGACCGCCCCGCATAAGCGGGATGGCGCAGAAAGCACAAGTGCGGTTACAGCCTTCAGAAATTTTCAGGTAGGCATAATGTTGGGGGGTAGCGAGCAGGCGCTCGCCCACGAGTTCCTTCTTATAGTCGGCATTGAACTGTTTCAGCATCAGCGGCAATTCCATGGTACCGAACCAGGCATCCACCTCGGGTATTTCCTGCTCCAGGTCGTTGCGGTAGCGTTCGCTGAGGCAGCCGGTTACATAGACTTTATCGAGCCGTCCCTGCTGCTTGAGCGTTACCTGTTCCAGTATGGTGTTGATGCTTTCCTCTTTGGCTTTATCAATGAAACCGCAGGTATTCACCACCACAATGTTGTGATCGCGACGGGTACTTTCGTGTACCACGTCAATGGCATTGGCCTGTAACTGTCCGCTCAGCACTTCGCTGTCTACCATGTTCTTGCTGCAGCCGAGTGTAATAATATTTACCTTGTCCTTCAGAAACGTTTTACTTTTCATGCACAGCAAAGGTAACAGGTTTCGCCTGCTTACCCGAGGGTGCCGCCGGTAGCAGACCCGGTAAAAACGATCTTGTTGACAATTACTTAACGGACGGGATAAAATAAAAACGAACGATCAACCGTTTTGAAAATGTGGATAACCGCGGGTGATACCGGTTAAAATCCCCTGCTGTAAATTAATTTTTCAAAAAAAAAAATATTTTTTTGCACGTTTTTGAAAACTTTCCATTTATTTTACAGCAGTTATTTTATGAGAATTCAACAGGAAGCCCCGTTTAGAATTCAATTATCCTAGAAACCAACAACGATCTGTAGTCTTGAAAACAACCCAATTCCAATATCGGTGAAAGCCGGAATTCCGACCTTGTGTCGTACCCAATGTCCGTGAGAAACTTCCGCAAGGAAGTTTTTCCTTTTTTATACACCCTCCCTTCCTTTTTACTGTTACCTCCCCGATTCCGGATAAATTTGGGCATGCTTACAAACAGCCAGGTTGCCGATGTGTTTTCATTGCTGGGAAAACTGATGGACATTCACGGTGAAAACCCGTTCAAAGCCAAATCGTACAGCGCTGCCGCTTTTGCCATTGACAAGCTGCCGGTGCCACTCACCGAAATCGCACCGGGCGCCTATGCTTCATACAAAGGAATCGGCGACAGTGCGGCGCGGAAGATTACCGAACTGCTGCAGACCGGCACATTACGGGAACTGGCCACCCTGGTTGACCGTACACCCGAAGGTGTACTGGAAATGCTTCGGATCAAAGGGCTGGGCCCAAAAAAAATTGCCACCATCTGGAAAGAGATGGAAATTGAATCATTGGGTGAGTTGCTTTATGCCTGTAACGAGAACCGGCTCCTGCGCTACAAAGGATTTGGCGAGAAAACCCAGGCGGCGGTAAAAGAAAGCATCGAATATTATTTACGGCACAAGAACATTTACCTCTACGCCGATGTGGAATCCTATGCACAAGCTGTACAGAAACAGCTGGAACAACAGTTTCCCGGCGAACGGTTTCAACTCACCGGCGAACTGCGACGGCAACTGGAAATTATTCAACACCTGGAATGGGTGACCACCGTTCCGGTGAAGCATCTTGAGGCATTTCTGCTGGTGCATGGCTTTGAAACAAGCGAAATCAATACTGTTGTTCTGAAAGTGAAGGGACCGGAAAACATATGTTTACTTTTTTATCCTGCTACCGCGCTCAACTTTGGCAGCACGTTGTTTGGCACGAGTGCCGCGCCGGCTTTCCTCGAAGCATGGGGCCCTGTGGAAGCGGCGGCCGAAGAAACAGCGGTTTTTTCTGCCCGGCAGCAACCCTTTGTTCCGCCTTTCCTGCGGGAAACACCGGGGTGCACTTTTCCGGACGGCCTGGTGACCACCAGCAGCATCCGGGGCATCATTCACAGTCACAGCCAGTGGAGCGACGGCACACACACCCTGGAGGAAATGGCGCAGGAATGTATGCGTCGCGGATGGGAGTACCTGGTAATCAGTGATCACAGCAAAAGTGCCGGCTATGCCAACGGCCTTTCTGTGGAACGCATCCGGGAGCAGCACCGGCAGATTGATGAGCTCAACAAAAAGCTGTACCCCTTCCGAATTTTCAAGAGCATTGAGTCGGATATATTGGGCGACGGCTCGCTCGATTACGAGGACCATGTATTGCAAACCTTTGACCTGGTAATCGCTTCGGTGCACAGCAACCTGCGGATGACGGAAGAAAAAGCCATGCAGCGCCTGCTGCGGGCGATTGCGCATCCGGCCACCACGATCCTCGGGCACATGACCGGCCGACTGCTGCTCAGCCGGCCCGGCTACCCGGTGAATCACCAAACAATCATTGATGCCTGCGTGGAACACAATGTCGTCATTGAACTGAATGCACATCCCCGGCGGCTCGACATAGACTGGCGCTGGATCCCCTATGCGCTGGAAAAGGGCGCGCTGTTATCCATCAACCCCGATGCACATGAACCCGAAGGCTTTAATGATGTGCGGTACGGTGTGCTGGCTGCTCAGAAAGGCGGACTAACGGCGAGCCGTAACCTGAGCAGTTTTAACCGGGAAGAATTTGAAAACTACCTGGCCGGCGTAAGAAACAGAAAGAATACTTAAGGCAAATCATGTAACCGGAATAACCGGCAGTTCCAGGAAGAAGGTGGTTCCGCTTTCCAAAACGGTTTCAAACCACAGGTCCCCTTTCATCTGCTCGGCAATGCCCTTGCACATGGCAAGGCCCAGGCCGGTGCCGGATGATTTGGTGGTGAAGTTGGGATAGAAAATCTTTTCGCGGAGCTCCGCCGGAATACCAGAACCGTTGTCTTTCACCTCCACTACCACCTGCGCTCCCTGCAGGCGGTAACTCAGCTCCACGCGTGGTGTACGTCCGGCAGGCACGGCTTCAATGGCGTTGCGGATGAGGTTGGTGAAGAGGCGGTTGAGATGTGTTTTATCGGCCAGCACTTTCACACCCGGGTCACCCGGGCTGAAGATGACCTGTACCTGTTCGTCCATGGCAAAGAGGTCGGTAACCGATTGAATGGAATCCACGAGCCGCACTTCTTCCATACGGGGGTTGGCAATGTTGGCAAAATTGCTGAAGTCGGAAGCAATGGCCGACAGGTAGTCGATTTGCTCCACCAGGGTCCTGGCCACATTGCGGGAGATCATTTTTGTATCCGCCGAATCGGACGAAATCGCTTTCTGCAGGTGCTGGATGCTCAGCTTCATGGGGGTGAGCGGGTTCTTGATTTCGTGCGCCACCTGGCGGGCCATTTCGCGCCAGGCGCCTTCCCGTTCGCTTTTGGCCAGCAGGTTGGCACTTTCCTCGAGTTGACGTACCATCTTGTTATACTGCTGCACCAGTTCGCCGATCTCATCTTTCCGGTTCCAGAGGATGGCCGCGTTGGGCCGCCCCAGCCGCACTTCCTTCATCCGGTCGCTGATAAACGTAAAGGAGGCTGTGATCCGGTTGGTTACCAGGAAAGCAATGAGACCCGCCACCAGGAAGATAAAGGCGTTGAGGTTGATCAGCGTGACGAGGAAACTGGAAATTTCCTGCCGCAGTTCGTTCTGCGACGTGAAATACGGGATATTGACATAGGCGTATGTATCTCCCGTAACGTCCCGAACCGGCACATAAATGCTCATGTAGGATTGTGATCCCACCTGTTCGTTTTCAAACACCTGTGCCTGTCGCAGGCGGGTAAGGCTGAAAAAGGCTGCCGGGTTCATTTTACGGCTCAGCAAACCTTTATTGTAGTAATACGGCTGAGAGGACACCCGCAGGTTGCCGGCAGGGTCGTACACATTCACATCCACGCCATGGATATCGGAGATACGGTTAACCCGCAACTGCAGGTTTTGTGCGGCCACCGGTTCATACACTTTGAGCACATCATCAAACACAGAATGCTGGTCAAGCGCCTGCTCCACTTCGGCCCGCATAATCTGGATGGTACGGGACAGCCTTTCTTTATTGGAGCGGTTGTGGCGGTTGATAAAAAAGAAGATGGTGGACACGCCGATTACAAGAAAAGACAGGATGCTGATGAAGATGATGGTGGTATGCACCTGCGCCCGGAAGCTGAGTTGCAGCTGCTGCCGCCAGAAAGAAAGCCGGAGACCGCTGCGCAGCACCATGCGGGTGAGCCGGTACAGCGCCCACATGATCAGGAAGGTAAAGAACAGGTAGGCAAAGAGCGTCACCGCATCAAGCAGAAGGCTGTTCTTCCTAACAACAGCTACCACCCGGTTGCCCGACGCAACGTACCAGAGCTGGGAGTATCCGCCGCCGCTGCGGGCATAAAAACCCGAAGAACCGGTAAACTGCACCGGCAACTGCACCGGGAAGGGATAGTCGTTGTACGTATTGATGAGTTGCTTTTTCCGGTATACGGCATAGGAATAGGCGGAAGACTGGGACGGCTGCGTATAAAACTGCCGGTTGAACAGTTCGGGAATGAATTTCTCGCCGGCATAGCGACCGGGCTTGGACAACACGAAGAGGTAACCCTGTGTCTCACCCGAAGCCGGGTCGCGGATTTCCCGACGGGCGATGTAATAGAATTTATCGAACGACTCATCGTAGAACCGCCAGTCTTTTACCGTGGTGGCACGGGCCTGGATGTTATAGATCGTATTAAGTGTGCTGAAAGAAGTGGAATCGTCGTTGAACAGCGGTTGTTCTTCCGCATCATAGGTGAAGATACGGGTGGCGTACTTGTTGAGATATCCACTGAAATGCTCGCCGAGCAAACTGTCTTTCAGCATGCGGTTGGGTCCCGTGCTGCGGAAGCGGTAGAATTCCTCCTGCAGAAAATCGCCCCGGAAATTGGTAAGCGCAATGCTCAGCAGATTCTCAGCGGCGGGGTCCGACTGAACGCTGAGTTTTTCCGCCATCCGTTTGCGGTCTTCCCATTCGCGTTTTCCGTTTTCATGCATCAGCAATGCTGTGAGTGAAACGGCAAAGAAGAACAACCAGAAGACCACCCGCCCGCCCGTTGGAACCAGGGAGGGTAGCCGCTGTTCGGCATAGCGTACGGCAATCACCAGCAACAGCCAGAACAACAAAGCCATCTGGAACTGTACCTGTGGCTGACCAAGGGTAATGGTAAGGTACAGGAAGGCCGCCAGCAGCGGCAATAAGAGCTGCAGCCAAAGCTGGTGCCCGGTGGCTTCCTGCAGAGCGTAAATCAGCAGTTCCAGCAGCAGGTACAAGATGGCCATGATGCACCCCAGGATGAAAAAGCCGGTGAAACTGTAGAAACCGAGACTGAAGAAGTCGGTTACATGAAATGAAATCTGCGAATCGGCGACAAGACTCCGCACTACGTTTCCGCCCAGCACCACAGCGGCAAACAGCAGAACAGCCGCACCGGCTGCTGTAAACCACTTCCGTTTAACGGTAAAATGTGAATCATCCTCCGGACGGTGACGGTATACAAACAACAGCAACCAGAGAAAGAGCAGGGTATTGATGAGCAGATCCCCCAGTGATTTCAGAATAAAATTGGACCCGTAAACGGACGGATCAAACAATTCAAAACGACGGAAATTAAGAGGCAGGGGAAGTACATACGACAAAGACCGGAAGAATACAAGCATGCCGGCCAGGAAAAGGAACCCGGTTACAAAATGGTGTTGCTGCGCAAGCCGGGAACAAAGACGGTGTAAGGCTATCAGTAACAAGAGCACACCCAATAACCGCAACACGATAGCCGTGGCGCTGAGGGGAGCAGGGCCAAAGCTGCGTTCGCCTATCCAGAACAGGTGGCGGCCTTTGCTGTCGGTTACCGATACCGGCGTAGGAGTGGTAATACTGAATGAATAGTATTGCTCCAGGCCCGGCAGGTAAGCGAAGTTGTTGTTCAGGTAGTTGGTAGTGAGAAAGTAATCCCATTTGAGGGGTATCAACGCCATGGCCTGGGCTGTGCCACCGCTGGTGAGTGAAAAGCGGATGGTGCGCACCAGGTAATACCCATTGATCAGCCTGCGGAGTGCAGGTGATTCTTCCTGCCAGAGGGTTTCCTCGGGAGCAATGGTCTGCGTATTCCAGGAAACTACCAACGGACCGTCGGCCGATTCGCGGGCGAGGAAGATGAAATAGTCCCGCTGCAGTAGTTGCGCCAGGTCCTGCTGCGCAGCACGTTGCTCGGTGAGACGTGTCAGGAGATCCGTGCGCTGTACAAGCGATTCGAAATCGGCTTCCCGGCGGGCAATTTCCTGTTCCAGTTGTTGCTTCACCTGTTCCGGCGAGGCGCTGCGGGTCCAGAAGAACTCCAGCAGCAGGGAGAGAACCAGCAGCGCCATACCCGCCATCAACAGCCAGGTATGCTGCCGCAGGAACTTTCGTATGGTGAGCAGCACCTGCACTATGCCTGTGATTCCGATTGCTGTTGTTTAATATGGTTCCAGATTGCGTCCATCTCTACCAGCGTCATTTCGTTGAGCGAACGTCCGGCCTCCAGCGCCTTTGCTTCCATGGCCTGAAACCGCTGCATAAACTTCTGGTTGGTGCGCTCCAGCGACCGGTCGGCATCCACCTGCAAAAACCGTGCATAATTGATCAGTGAGAACAAAACATCCCCTAATTCCTCTTCCATTTTTTCGGGAGCGGCGGCGGCAACAGCTTCCTGCAGCTCGGCAAGTTCCTCCTGAATTTTTTCAAACACCTGTTCTTTGTGATCCCATTCAAAACCCACCTGCCTGGCTTTTTCCTGGATGCGGATGGCTTTTACCAGCGAAGGAAGTCCCCGCGGCACGCCGCTGAGCACCGAGGTTTTTCCCTCTTTCATTTTCAGCTTTTCCCAGTTCCGCTTCACATCATCTTCATCTTTTACCTGCACATCGCCGTAAATATGGGGGTGGCGGGTCACCAGCTTGTCAGCGATACCGGTGATCACTTCCTCCAGGGTAAACTGATCCTGTTCCCGCCCGATGCGGGCATAGAAGAGGATGTGCAGCAGCAGATCACCCAGTTCTTCCCGCACATGTCCGCTGTTTTGCTGCAGGATGGCATCGGCCAGTTCGTAGGTTTCCTCGATGGTCATGGGCCGCAGGCTGTCCATTGTTTGCTTGCGGTCCCAGGGACATTGTTCCCGGAGTTCATCCATGATGGTTACCAGGCGTTCGAAGGCAGCATGAAGGGAAGGAAATGATTCAGTCCGCATGATCAGATATTAAAAAGCGTGTAGGAAAAAAATAAAACAAACAGGAGCAGGTTCATCAACATTCCGGCAAACAACAGGAAGAAGAATTTGAGGAGTGTTTTACCCCGTGATTGTCCGTAAAAGTGCCGCATGGCTTTGTAGAGGTAGAGAAAGAAGATGATCCACCACAGGTTGCGCAGAAACGTCCAGCCGCTCCATTGCAGCCATTCTTCGGCCGTTAGTCCCGCGAAGAGCACCAGGAGCCACAGGAAGGCAAATATGAAATAGTGAATGGTGAAGATCAGGTGTTGGGGATACAGCACCTGCTGCCGGCGAAACAGGAGCCACAGCAGCAGCGCGATCAGCGGAAGTGAAATAAACAGAATCTGTGGAAAAGAGTGAAAATATTTATCCAGTAAGGCTTCGAGAAAAAGGCCGGGTTGAGCGCCGTACCTGCCCCGCAGCAAAATTGAGCGCCGGTTGAGAAACCGGGACAACCACCCGTCCTGTTCCGCCTCAGGCAGCAAAGATTGCAACGAATCGTATGCAGCTACAGACGGATAAACGCGGCTGTTTCCGAAATTAAATTGAAAGGACAGATCGTTTGTGGCTTTCCGCAGCAGGCTGTCGCCGGATACAGCGGAACCCGGACGGGCATAGGCAAACAGCCGGCGGTACATGCTGTCAATAGCCAGGGAGTCGCTGCCGGTTGCGGCATGGGCCAGGGCGCTGTCGCGAACCTGCATACTTGCCGTTTCAAACTGACCGGATAGCGGGTTGGGGTTTCTGACCAGTTTCTTAGGGTTGAAGAGCAGGAAAAAAATCAGAAAGAAAAAGGCCGAAGTAAACACATACATCCGGATGGGATTCATGTACCGGGCGCGGCGCCCGCTGATGTATTCCCGGCTCAGAAAACCGGGGCGCAACAGCAGGTACCGAAGGGAGGAAATGAACTTACCCTGAAAATGCGTGATGTCATTAAAAAAGTGAATCAGAATGTCCCAGGCCGACTCCCTGATCTCGCGGTTTTCCTGGCCGCAGACATGGCAATACGGACCCAGTACGCGGGCGTTGCAATTGAGGCAGTTTTTTTCGGAGCGGAGCCGGCCATGCGCCATGGATGCAGTTGTTTGGTTAAAAATAGAAAGAAAGCATCACACCCGTGCCGTTCTGCCGGTATCTTTGAATGGTGAAGATAAAAATCATTCCCCTTCTTCTGTTTTGTTGCTTTATCACTCTCCTGCCCTCCGGCATGCAGGGGCAGTACTATTACAAAGACCTGGTGGGCGTGGAACAATCCAACCGGCAATTAAAAAGTTACAAAACGGCGCGGATAAAGAAAGTCATCCTGCAGTCGCTGGAACCCGATGGCTCCCCCACCCCGGGCTTTGTATGTTTCCAGGAATGCAATCCTTCTTTTACCAGCCTTAAGACGTACACAACAGGCACATCCACTCCTCCCTCCGTTCTGAGCAGCAGTTTTAATTACAAAGGCCAGTTAGTCCGCACTGCCGACAGCACCGGCAGCTCTCTTCATGTTACCACCTATGCGTACAACGCGGAAGGCTTGCCGGAAGTGGCGGAGGCGTTGATAACAGGCGCATCCCTGCCCGCCCCCCTGCGGGAACGGCATGTATGGCAATTCAAAAACGGCGTCCCGGTACAGATGTGGAACGTCAAAAACAACCGCGACACACTCGTTGTAAAGTTTGAGGTAAGCCCTGCCGGCCAGGTGGAGGAAGAAAGCTGGTGGAAAAACGGGGTGCTGCAGGAGCGCTACTACTATTATTACGATGCACAGGGACGGCTCACTGACCTGGTGCGTTACAACCAGCGGGCCCGCCGCCTGCTGCCCGATTTTATGTTTGAATACGACGCGGAGGGACGGCTCACCAAACTGGTATCGGTGGATGGTCGTACGGGCGATTATGTTACCTGGACCTACACGTACAACGAAAAAGGCCTGCGGAGCCGCGACCAGTGTCACAACAAACAAAAGCAGCTGGTTGGAACGATTGTTTATACCTACGAATAAACCCGCCGGTAGAAAAAAAAGGAGGCATTTTTTGTCAATTAAAAATGCTTCTTTACATTTGCACCCCCACAGTTCTTCTACAGGCGGAAGTAGCTCATTTGGTAGAGCACGACCTTGCCAAGGTCGGGGTGGCCGGTTCGAGCCCGGTCTTCCGCTCCACAATCCCGCTCCTTGCGGGATTTTTTGTTCCCAGCCACAGGCCCTGGTGGTGGAACTGGTAGACACGCAGGACTTAAAATCCTGTGGCCAGCAATGGCCGTGCGGGTTCAACTCCCGCCCGGGGCACAGAAAAGCAACGCGAGTTGCTTTTTTTGTTGCCCTGATCCCGGCGATCCTCCAGCCCTGTACGCATGAAAAAAACAGTTGAAAATAATCAGGCGAGTAAGAAATTTTTGCAGATAGCATCATCTCCGGAAGGATTTTGCTTGAGTGGAAGTTTTCCCAGGCGAATGACCTGATCACCCCTGCACCGGCGCTGAAGTGTGCGACGCAACGAAGATGACCGCTGCAGAACAGCCGGCCCCCACATAAAAAAACCGCCCGTTGGGCGGTTCCAGAAAGGGAGTGCAACTCCGCAATTATTTGTATTTGGGATCGTATAACGTGCTGGGAGGTACTTCCACTTTGGGCTTACCGGTGTAGCGGGAGTTATAGAGCTTGTAACAACCGCCCAATACAAAGGCAACAATACAGAAAAGCTGCACATAAAAAAGAAAGCGGGAGGATACCACCCAGTTGTGTGCAAAATCTTTGTGTTTATTGTCCATTACTTCCTGTGCCATAGTATAGATTTTTCAGTTGCAAAAGTAAGGGATGGAACCAAATTGTGGTTACTTTCTGTGCACAATTTGGGAAAAATGGCGGCGTCTTTTTACGAAATACTGCCACACCACGCTGCCGCTGTACCATCCGCTGAGGGAGGGATGGGGCGCCTGGTATTTGCCGGAGGCCCGTAGCCACCAATCGGCAAAATCGAGGTGGGCCTGGAATACGGCCCGCCAATAGGCCGGTTTTCCCTGCAGCAATTCTTTCCAGGCAGAGAGGGCATCCAGTGCCATGCGGATGGGCAGTTTCCACAGCAACTCGGACAGGGGCATGTTTTTTACCAGCATCACCAGGTTGTTGCGGAAGTTGAGGTACACTTTACGGGGACTGCCGGCCGGCAGGGTGCCGCCCCCTACGTGATAGACAACCGACTGCGGACAGGCATACACCCGGTAACCGAGACGTTGCATGCGCCAGCATAGGTCAATCTCTTCCTGGTGGGCAAAAAAGCTTTCGTCGAAGCCGCCCATTTCGTGAAAAACGGCAGCCCGCACGAAGAAAGCAGCACCGCTGGCCCAGAAAACCGGGGCGGCTTCGTCGTACTGCCCGGTATCCGTTTCAACGGTATCGAACACCCGTCCCCGGGAAAAAGGATAGCCAAGGGCATCGATCCAGCCGCCGGCGGCACCGGCATATTCAAAACTGCCGCGTTTGTGCCAGGAAAGGATTTTGGGTTGACAAGCTGCGATGTGGTGGTCCTGTTCCAGCAAGGCAACCAGGGGAGCCAGCCAATCCGGCTGCACTTCAATGTCGGAGTTCAGGAGCACGTAATAATCGGCTTCCACCTGCCGGAGAAAAAAATTATACCCTCCGGCATAGCCCAGGTTCTGGGGCGACTGGAGGATGTGCACCACGGGGTACTGCTCCTGCACCCAGGCCACGGAATCGTCGGTGGACGCGTTATCGGCCAGGTACACGGTATAATTGCCATAGGTGGCGGCCAGCACCGAAGGCATAAACTGTTCGAGGAACGTACGGCCGTTCCAGTTCAGGAGAACAACGGCTACATGAGGGGGAGCAGACAATGCGGAAAAATTTGTTCAAAAATAGCAGAACCAACACAAACCTTCTCTAATTTCGGTGATGGTGCAAGCTTTTCTCAACTGGCGCACGTTGCTGGCATTGGTAGCCATTCTGATTGTGAGCGGCACCGTGTTTTACTCCGACTACCTGGCCAACAAAATAGCGGCCGAAGAGCGGCAGAAAGTGGAGCAATGGGTGGAAGCCGGTAAGTTCCTGATCCAGGCGCCGGAAGATGCCGACACCAAGTTGCCGTCGCTTATACGCAACGAACAGAAATCCATCCCCATCATTGAAACCGATGAAAAAGACAGTGTCATCAGTTTCATTAACATTGATTCGGCGCTGGTACGCGACCGGCCGGGTTATCTGCAGGAGCGCCTGCAGGAGTTCCGGCGCACCAATCCTCCGCTGGTACTGGAGCTGAGCAGCGAGCCGCTGCTGGTCAACCGTTACTATTACGGTCACTCCGACCTCCTGCGGGAGGTACGGTATTATCCGTTGATCCAGCTGGTGATCGTAGCGCTGTTCATCGTTATTACCTTGCTCACCCTGCAACTTCGCAACCGGTCAACCCAAAACCAGGTATGGGCAGGCATGGCCAAAGAAACGGCCCACCAGTTAGGCACGCCTGTATCCTCCCTGCAGGGCTGGGTGGAGATGCTGAAGGAATCGGGTACCGATGCCCGCATTGTTTCGGAAATGGAAAAAGACGTGAACCGGCTGAAGCTGGTGAGCGACCGGTTTGGCAAGATCGGCAGCACCCCGCAGCTGACGCCCACCAACCTCATAGAGCAGGTGGCGCACATGACCGACTACATGCGGCGGCGGGCGGCCGATAAAATACGGATTGAGATGCACAGTCACGGACTGGAAACCCTCACCGTATCCATTTCGCCGCAGCTGTTTGACTGGGTGGTGGAAAACCTGCTCAAAAATGCCCTGGATGCCATGGAGGGTACCGGGCGCATCACGATTGATATCTGGGATGAGCCCGCCCGGGCTATTGTGGAAGTGAGCGATACCGGCAAGGGGATTCCACGGTCGCAATGGGACCGGATTTTCAAACCGGGCTTTACCACCAAGAAGCGGGGCTGGGGACTGGGACTGTCGCTGAGTAAGCGCATTATGGAACAGTACCACAAGGGGCAGCTGTTTGTGAAACATTCCGAACCCGGGAAGGGCACCACCTTCCGGGTGGAAGTGCCCAGGGGTCGCTGA
This sequence comes from uncultured Chitinophagaceae bacterium, assembly GCA_937862815.1. Taxonomy (GTDB): domain Bacteria; phylum Bacteroidota; class Bacteroidia; order Chitinophagales; family Chitinophagaceae; genus Lacibacter. The sequence goes on from CALMED010000027.1 coordinate 172,899, forward strand.
AATCGCAGAATTTTTGTTAGGTGAATGTTCATTTTGCCGTACATTTGCGGCCCTGCCCAGGTGTTGAAATTGGTAGACAAGCCACTTTGAGGTGGTGGTGTTCGAAAGGACGTGCTGGTTCGAATCCAGTCCTGGGCACAACGCATTATTTCCCCGGTCATTGCCGGGGATTTTTTTTACTACCCTGCTTCATTTCCAGCCGTTACATTCCGGCACTATGCCCATTCCATATAATTCGTATCCTTGTAAGTCAACCCCGACGAATATATCCGGAAAGAACCATTGAAATAACTGCACAGGTGTTGATCCTGCCTTCGGCAGGCAGGTCTGCCTGCCGAAGGCAGGATTGGCAGACAAGCCACTTTGAGGTGGTGGTGTTCGAAAGGACGTGCTGGTTCAAATCCAGTCCCGGGCATAAGTGATCACCCCCCCTCAAACGAGAATTTTTATTGAGAACCGGGAGCAATCAGGCAACTGTGGGTGTGTGAACCCGGGCAGTATGAACCGAAAGCTGACAGTGCAGAACGATCGTAAAACCTGCCTATTTTAGTTGTATTTTCCGGGTATGAAACGCCTGACCGCCGACCCCGGCTTCTGGATTCTCCTGCTCTTTAACTGCTATCTCATGGGGTACTATATCGTGTACCCCGATTCATTCGGTACCATCATCTGGATTTTCTGGTTGCAGAGTGTACTCATTGGTGTGTTTACCTTCCTGGACCTGCTTACCATCCGGAACCCCGATCCCAAAAGTATGTCGATCAATGGCAAACCCGTGGGGAAAAGCCAGATGGGTTGTTCGGCCTTGTTTTTCCTGTTTCATTACGGTGTGTTTCACCTGATCTATGGCATCATTCTGCTGACGGAGTATGGCAGGGGTACAAATTTTAAGGTAGTATTACTTTCAGGCGCCGCGTTCCTGCTGGAAGGCACCCGCCAGTTTGTGCTGCAACGACGTGCCCGGAAACGGGGTCGTCCCGTTGACGTGGGGAAACTCTTTTTTACCCCCTACCTGCGCATCATCCCCATGCACCTCACCATCCTGCTCCCCTCCTTCCTGGGCATTGCCACTTCCATTATATTCCTGCTGTTCAAAACCGTTGCTGATCTGGGGATGTACCTCCTGACATCCGACCGGTCGCCGGTAAGCAGTCAATCCTTAACACATGCTGCACAGGAGGTTCTTCGTAAACTTGCAAAAAAATAGTCTATGCCGGCCGCCATCAAATGCCCGAAATGCGGACATGAATTTCCGCTGGAAGAAGCCGTTTCGGAGGAATACAAACAGGAACTGCGGGAGCAGATGCTGACCTTCAAAAAGCTGAAGGAAAAAGAACTGCAGGACAAAGAAACCGAATGGGCCCGCCGTCTCGAAGCCGAAAAGAAACAGGTGCAGCAGCAAGTGGAAACGGAACTGCGTAAAACGGTGGGCGATGAATTCCGCAACCAGGTGACCGTACTGCAGCAGGAAAAAGAAGCATCCGAAGCCAAACTGAAAGAAGCCCGCGAAAAAGAACTGGCCTACCTGAAACGGGAACAGGAGATCCAGCACCGCGAAAAAGAACTGGAACTGCAGCTGCAACGGATGCTGCTGGAAGAACGCAGCAAACTGACCGATCTGATCCGGAAAGAAGAAGGCGAAAAGAACGCCCTGCGGGAAACCGAATACCAGTTACAGCTAAAAGAATTGCAGGAGAAACTGGAATCGCAGAAAAAACTGGCCGAGGAAATGAAGCGCAAAGCCGAGCAGGGAAGCATGCAAACACAGGGCGAAGCACAGGAACTGCTGTTGGAAGAAATGCTGCGCAACGCCTTTCCGCTCGATGAAATACAGGAAGTGGGCAAAGGTGTACGCGGGGCCGACTGCATCCAGGTGGTACACAACCGGCAGGGGAAAGAATGCGGACGGATTATTTACGAAAGCAAACGCACAAAAGAATTTTCCGAGCAATGGCTGGAAAAACTGAAAGCCGATATGCGAAGCCGGGGGGCGGACCTGGCGGTGCTGGTGACCCAGGCGCTGCCGAAAGACCTGCAACAGTTTGGCGAAAAAGAGGGCGTATGGGTGTGCTCCTTTCACGAAGTGCGGGCATTGGCCCATGTATTGCGGGACGGGCTGCTGAAAATTTCCACAGCCCTGCAAAGCCAGGAAAACAAAGGCGAAAAAATGCAGATGCTGTACGATTACCTCACCGGCAGCGAATTTGCCGGCCAATGGAAAGCCATCCGGGAAGGATTCCTCTCCATGAAACTCTCCATACAGAAAGAAAGGGACGCCATGGAAAAACTATGGAAACAGCGCGAAAAACAACTGGAAAAAGTGTTATTGAACGCGGCCCATATCCATGGCTCCATTGAAGGTATTGCCGGCGCCACCATCAACCTGAGTCTCGAAGAACAGGACAACGATCTCCTCTTGCCGGAATAAAGCATTTTAAACATTTATTAAGCAATCACTGCGCCACGATTCCTACCTTTCCACCAAATACGGAACCATGAAAAAAATAATTTGCTTGGGTTTGATTCTCCTGTTTATTGGCAGTTCTTCGTTTGCCCAGAAAGCAGCCACAAGCGCTTTTGTTGAGGCCGGCGGACCCGGGCTGGCTTCCTTCAATTTCGACACCCGGTTTGCGGCCCGGCAGGACGGTTGGGGTTTACGGCTGGGCCTGGGAGGTTTTGTTGTAGACAATGAGGGCGCCATGTTTGTGCCTGTTACACTCAATCATTTGCTGGGAAAAGACGGTCGGAATTATTTTGAAGTGGGTGGAGGAGTTACAATCGTTCCCTTTTCCTCGGCAACCGGTAATTCTCCCCTTGCAAAAACATCGGGTCACCTCAACTTTGGGTACCGTTACCAGCCGTCCAATGCGGGTGTATTATTCCGGGCCACCATCAACCCTGTTTTCGGGAATGGCTTTTTCTGGCCCTTTTACGGCGGTGTGTCGGTTGGGTATAAATTTTGAGCAAACTTGTTCTGACCTTCGCTGCCGTAGGTACAGCAGCCAGTGGATCAGGTAAAATCCTCCCCGTCGTAATCTTCTTCCGGTGCCGCATCACCGCCCAGGTTGAGCATGCTGCCCATGAGATCGCTGAACTCAACCCGTCCTTCCACGAGCTTCTTACTGATGAGGGAATACGCGGCGAGTCCGTGCAACACAAACTCCATCAGCAAAGCTGCCTGCTGCTCGTTGGCTCCCCGGAAGTGCTTCTTCACCAGGGCATGCAGACCATCCACCCGGTACAGCTCCCGCATTTTTTGCTCATCGGGCATGTTCACCTGCAGGTGCAGGCTGTTGCCGGCGTCAAACCAGGCGGTGATGGACCGGTACGGTTGTTCCGTTTTTGACTCCTGCCGCCGCTTCTTTGCCTGTTCCGGGTTGGGAAAAAACTGGAGAAACTGGGTTCGGATGGCTTTGTTCACCAGGTTGTGCGCCACCTGGTAAGGTCCCTCCTGCTCTCCTTCGTACACCAGTTCAATCTTGCCGGTAATGGAAGGTATGATACCCACGAGATCGCTGATCCATACCTGGGTGGGAGTGCCCCCGTTGCTGATGGAACGTAGTTCTGCCGTGCTCACTGCATTCTCCAGGGCGCTGATGGTAAGCCGGGCGCTCACACCGCTTTTCTTGTCCACCAGTTCGCTGGTGCGGGCTTCAAAAGCAACCTGCTCAATGAGTCGCCTGATCAGGTCACTCACCACAACGGTGTTGGCTTGTTGCGGATGTAAAACGGCTTCCTGTTCGGTAATGGCCAGTCCCACTTCAAGGGTCCTGGGATAATGGGTCAGTATCTGGCTTTCAATCCGGTCTTTGAGCGGCGTAACGATGGATCCCCGGTTGGTATAATCCTCGGGGTTGGCGGTAAACACAAAAAGAATATCGAGCGGCAGGCGCAGCTTGAAACCACGGATCTGCACATCCCCTTCCTCGAGGATGTTGAACAGCGATACCTGGATGCGGGCCTGCAGGTCGGGTATTTCGTTGATGACAAATATGCAGCGGTTGCTGCGGGGGATGATGCCGTAATGCAGCACCCGCTCATCGGCAAAGCTCAGTTTGAGGTGGGCCGCTTTGATGGGGTCAATGTCGCCAATGAGATCCGCCACGCTCACATCCGGTGTGGCCAGCTTTTCTCCATAGCGCTGCGTCCGGTGAATCCATGCGATGGGCGTTTCATCGCCGTGCTGTTCAATGAGCTCTTTGGCGTAATGGGAAATGGGATGAAAGGGATCATCGTTCACTTCACTGCCCGCCACAATGGGCATGTATTCATCCAGCAATTCAGTCATGAGCCGTGCCATGCGGGTCTTGGCCTGCCCCCGCAAGCCGAGGAACAGGATGTTGTGCCGGGAGAGCAGGGCCCGCTCCACATCGGGTATCACCGTGTCTTCATAACCCAGGATGCCGTGAAACACATTTTCCTGCTGCCGCAATTTTGTAACGAGGTTGGTACGTACTTCCTCTTTGATGCTGAGGGGGCGGTACCCGCTTTTCTTCAGTTCGCCCAAGGTTGTTGCGTTGTTCATATACTCTTTCAGGGAAGGCGATAACCCTTCCGCTTTTTTAATAGTTCAGATCGCCGGGTTGCAACCATACAGATGAAGCGGGCAGCACTTCCGGAGCCGTCAGTACACATTCTTCCGCTTGCCACTTTCAAAATCCCGGAACACGAAGGCCCCCAGCCGGTCGAGCGATGCAAAAAATGCCTTACCGTTGTTGGTTTCCGAAAACTCTTCCACAAAGCGCTGCAGGTAGGGATCGGTGGCAATCATAAATGTGGTGATGGGAATCTTCAGCTTCTTGCACTGTGCCGCCAGGTTGAGGCAACGGTTGGTGATTTTGCGGTCGAGTCCAAAACTGTTTTTGTAATACCGACCTCCCACCTTGAGGCAGGTTGGCTTGCCATCCGTGATCATGAATATCTGCTTGTTGGGATTTTTCCTGCGCCGCAGCAACTCCATGGCCAGTTCCAGGCCGGCCACCGTATTGGTGTGATAGGGCCCCACCTGCAGGTACGGCAGGTCTTTGATCTCCACCGTCCAGGCATCGTTGCCAAACACCACAATATCCAGCGTGTCTTTTGGATACCGCGTTGTGATGAGTTCACTCAGCGCCATAGCTACTTTCTTGGCCGGCGTGATGCGGTCTTCGCCGTACAGGATCATGGAGTGAGAGATATCAATCATGAGCACGGTGGAGGTCTGTGCTTTAAAATCCGTCTCCCGTATTTCCAGGTCTTCTTCGTTCATCCGGAAGCTGTCAATACCGTGGTGAATCTGTGCATTACGGATGGAAGAGGCAAAATCAATCTGCTCAAGAGTATCGCCAAAGCGGTAGGGTCTTGTTTCGGAGCTCTGCTCATCCCCGCTGCCGGGCTTGAACGTGGTATGCTGGCCCTGCCTGGATTTTTTCAACTTCCCGAATATTTCTTCGAGCGATTGTTTGCGGATGGTTTGCTCGGCTTTGGACGTAAGCGAAAAGGCGCCGGTTGCCGGATCTTCCCGCAGATAGCCGTTCTCCCTGAGATCTTCAATGAAGTCACCCATCCCGTATTGCTCATCGGTCAGTTTGTATTTCCGGTCGAGCTGGTTCATCCAGTCCAACGCTTCCGCCACATCACCACTGGTATACGTAAGCAGTTGCGTAAAGAGGTCCAGCAGCTGCTCAAAGCGGGAGCGCGACTCCTGCGATGGATCGTATCGGGAAAAGTAAAAACCGGTCATACAGTTCAAGTTACTGGAAAAATACAGTCTGGGCCGGGAGCTCCGCAGAAATTAACAAAGCGGAAGCCGGCTTGTTGACCCATTCCTCTCTTTTTCGGGCCGAAGTCTTAATTTGGACATTCAAATCACTCTCCTATGCGGATTCTTTTCCCGGCTTGCCTCGCCCTCTTTCTGTATTTGCTCAGCGCCTGTTCTGCACCCCGCACCATTTTGCGGGAACAGGCGCAGTTCGATACATTGCGGCTGGCCCTGGACCTGAAGCTGGTGCAGCAACCCGAGTACCGGGAATTGCTGGTACAAAAAACACAGCGGTTTGTTGAAGTGTTTAACACGGAGACCCATCCGTTCCGGCTTGCTTTTACGGAAGCGGATGCCGACAACGATCTGCGTCTCCGCCTTCTGCGGTCGCGGTTCATCAACACCCGGCAAAGCCATGTGGCGGCCGGCGTAACCGCTGCCGGCATCGGCACGGCGGTGTACCTGTTGCAATCCGGCTTTTTCATCCCGGTGGGCTGGGTGTACCTGCCCAACGCAAAAACCAGCCTCGAGCCGGTTTTGTCGCAGCGGGTAACCGGGCTGACCGATTTTCCGGCAATTACCATTTCCTCTTCGGGCTTTTACCGGCCACTGGATAAACAAATGGAGCGCCAGGCCACCAAAGTGTTGCAGTACCTGGTGCAGATTGTGCTGCAACTGGAACGGGAATACCTCGCACAAAAAGTGCAATAAAAAAGAGAGGCTGTCTCAAAAGGGTTATTTCATACAAAGCGGCCACGAAGACAAAGAAACAAAGACCGGATCAGGAACGCTTACTCAGCGCACTTTGCATTCTTTGCGAACGTTGTATGAAACTCTTTAACTTATGAGACAACCTCCTGTCTACGTTTCTGAAACTACGGGATCTGTAAAAGCGGGGTTGTTTCTTTGTTGGTAGCCGAATCACCGGCGGGCTGCTGTTCCTTCTGTGCAAACTCTTTCATTGCTTCTTCAATGCCCTGCAGCATCTGTCGGGCCGTTTGGTATTCGTACTGCTGGGCCGGACCGATCTGTTCTTCTTTCAGTGACTCATAAAAAGCAACCTGCTGCTGGCAATCCTTTTTAATCTGCTGCATGACACGGTTGCCCAGTTCCGAATCGCCCGCCTGGTAAGCCGTCATGGCAAAATAGAAGCTCTTTTCGTTGTGGTCATTGCCGTAGCGGCTGGCCATGGCATAGGGCATGTTGGCAGCGGGCATTTTTTCGTCGCAATGACGCAGTACCCGTTTCGCATCTTCCTTGCGTCCGTCCGCGATGAGGCTCATGGCAAGGATGGTGTGCGCATTACGGATGCTGAGCATGTGCCGGCGGTTTTCTTCATCAAAATACACGCCGTTACGGGTGGCGCCGCCGTATTTGAATTTTGTGAGAATGTTGTTCAGCATCCACTCGGTATTCACCGTACCCCGCACATTCGCTACCGGCACCAGGCGGAACGATAATCCATCCTGGCGAAGAAACTCATCAAAGCCTATCTGCAGCGGCTGTGTAAAGTAAATGGGGCGCCTCCACTGGTTGGCGGCGATGATGTTGAGAATGGCCGCATCATTTTTAAACAGGTACCCTTTGCGGAGCTGGAACCGTAATTCGGGCAATACCTCGTCTGTTGCATTTACTGTACCGTTTTCCAGTACGGCATTCCGGTCAACAGGGACTGAAAGCTTGTTGCTGTAGATGTAGTTGAGCAGATCGCCGCTCTGAGTACGGTACATCTTGCCCGGCTCATCGCTGCCGGCCTGTTCCTTCATGATCTTATACAGGTCGTAGTAGGATGTATCGGTTTGTGATACAGGAATGTAATAGACCACGTTGCGTTTATCCCCTGCAATTTGCTCCGGCGTCCAGATCACATCAATGGGATCACTCTGGTTCACCTTATAGCGCAACTGGTTGATGTACCAGTCGGTGCCCAGCAGGCTGGTGTTGATCACCCGCACATCGGGGCGGATACCCAGCACTTCCTGTGCGTACCAGAGGGGGTAGGTATCGTTGTCGCCCACCGTAAAGAGGATGGCGTTGGGTGCACAACTTTCGAGGTAATTGGTGGCCAGGTCGGGAGCAATGGTCTTCTTGCTGCGGTCATGATCGTCCCACTCCTGGAAGGCCATTAATGCGGGAACAGCCAGCAGGCAGAGCAGGCCGGCCAGGTAAGAAGCCATGCTTCCTTTCACCAGTTTCTCCAGCCATTCCTTTACCTGGTAGAAACCAAGTCCGATCCAGATGGCAAAAGCGTAAAAGCTGCCCACATACGCATAATCCCGTTCGCGGGGCTGGGGACCCGCCTGGTTGAGGTACAACACAATGGCGAGACCGGTAAAGAAGAACAGCAATCCGGCCACCACCCAGTCGCGGCGGTGTTTGTAATACTGAAATGCAAAACCAAGTACGCCCAGCACGAAGGGCAGCAGGTAGAGTTGGTTGTTGGCCTTGCTGTTTTTAAGGCTCTCGGGCATCAGTTTCTGGTTGCCGAGGCGCAGGTTATCGAGGAAAGAGATGCCGCTGATCCAGTTACCGTTGCGGCGTTCACCCAGGCCCTGCACATCGTTTTGTTTGCCGGCAAAATTCCACATAAAATAGCGCCAGTACATGATGTTTATCTGGTAGCCGAAAAAGAACTTGATGTTATCGGCCATATCCGGATCGCGCTCATAATAAGTACGGCCGGTTTGTTTATCCTGCAGTTTTTCTATCCCGAGGAACTGGGCGTAGTAGTCGGCATGCCCTTGCTCGTTACTGGCATCCCACAAGCGCGGGAACACCATGGTTTGTTCGGGAGGATAGACGGCTTTCCGCTTCTTACCCACCACTTCATACCGGTTGCCCACGCGCTGGTAAACATCGCCCACTTCTTCATAGTCGGCTTCCGCCGTAAACATCTGGCCTTTGAGCAGCGGGATATCGCCGTACTGTTCGCGGTTGAGATAGCTTACGAGCGAGAGAGGGTTGTTTACGTCGTTCATGTCAATGGCCGGGTTGGCATTGGAACGGATCATGGTGGTGAGGTAGGTGGAATAGCCCACCAGCATAAAGGCGAAACTCCAGAGGCCCAGGCGCAGAAAGCGGTTGCTGTTGGCATTGGCCCAGCGTAAACCAAACCAGATGAGTATAGCCACCGCAATGAAGAAGAAAGCAAAACCGGTAAAGAAAGGCAGGCCAAAACTGTTCACAAAGAGGCGATCGAACCAACCGGCGAGCCCAATGCTCCACTGGATAACCGCCACCTGCACGATGCCGGTGATGGCACAGCCAATCAGGAAAGCGATGATTCCACCCTTCCAGGTAGGTGTGTACCGGCGGAAATAATACACCATCACAATAGCGGGGATGGTCAACAGGTTGAGCAGGTGTACCCCGATGCTGAGGCCCATCAGGAAGGCAATGAGAATGATCCAGCGTTCGGCATGGGTGCGCCGGGCGTCGTCTGCACCGGCTTTTCCGTCTTCATGCTCCCAACGCAGGATGGCCCAGAACACTACGGCTGTAAAGAAGGACGACAAGGCATACACTTCACCTTCCACCGCGCTGTACCAGAACGAATCGCTGAAGGTATAAGCCAGCGACCCGATGACACCGGCGGCAATTACATTAAAGAGTTCGGTACCGGTAAGTTCACCGGTGGACTTTTGTACCAGCCGGCGGCTGAAGTGGGTGATGGTCCAGAACAGGAACATGATGGTGAAACCGCTGGCCAGGGCCGAGAGGAGGTTTACACCCACGGCGGCATCACCGGGTGTAAACAAGGTAAATATGCGGCCGAGCAGGATAAAGAGCGGCGCCCCGGGGGGGTGCGGGATGCCCAGTTTGAAAGCGGAGGAAACGAATTCGCCGCAATCCCACAAACTGCCCGTTGGCTCCATGGTGAGTATGTACACAGCACTTGCAAAGAGTCCGATGAACCAGCCTGTAATGTTGTTGACCTTTTGAAAATTCATAATGAAGTTGATTTTAACTGCTCATTTCCGTATGGCAGGCAAAAATAAGGAGTGGAGGGAAGAAACGGCTCATTTTTACCGCTTTTAACGGGGTGGGTTTATTCGAAGTAAATGCGGATGGTTTGGTACATCAGGCGGCTCTGGTTGTACTGGCTGTTGTTCTTTTCCGAAAAGCGTTGCAAACCGAAGAGACCTGCCGCGTTGCCCTTGTTGATGGCAATTTCCAGGTAACCGGCGGCATTGAAAAGGGCCAGTTTCTCCCCTTCCGGCACATCGGCATAGGTTTCCCGCAGCTGATCAATCACTTCATCGCGACGGAAAACGATTTTAAACCGCCGCCCTCTGCGCTGGGCTTCAAACTCTTCATGCGTAATGTTGACCACCACATTTTCGAAATGATCGATGTAAATGATCTGTCCTTCGATGTACTGGCTGGTGGTGAGCGGGCGCAGGGGATTCCGCACCTGGATGGATACGGAGGCATCACCCAGGTCGGCCAGCTTTGCCCCCGCCCGGATACCGCGGATTACCCGGCCAAATACTTCCGTGCAATGGAGGGTGTTTCGGGCCCGCGAGGCGTCGAGCGGAAGGGCCACCACCTCCTGCGGCGGTTCTTCCAGTATCATGGTGATCAGGCCGTTATCGGCAATGCAGTAGTATTGACCGTTGTGACGAACCAGGAGGAGGTGGTCCGGTACGTATTGAAACAGGTTGACGAAAACAAGATGAACAGTCCCTTCGGGAAAATGGCGCACGGCATTGCGGATCACATAGGCCGCCTGCGGATCGTTTGACGGTGTGAGCGAATGGGTGATATCCACCACCTGGAAAGCGGGATCCATTGCCATGAGCGTACCCTTCACCGCCCCTGCCAGGTAATCCTGTGCGCCAAAGTCTGATGTAAGGGTAAGCAAGGTCATGTGTGCACAGTAGTTTCAGATTGGCCGTTTACCGGTTATTTGACCAGCTTTCCGTCTTTGAAAAAGAACCGGTACGCCATTTTATCGGCCCAGCCCGGAAAGAATTTATTCAGGAACACAGTACGTTTACCCGTAAACGTTAGTACCAGGGTACGTTTACGGCGGGCAGCCGCTTCCAGGATGTGCAGGGCACAGGTGGCGGCCGGCATCATGGCGCCCTCGTCCATGGGTGTTTCACCGTGGGGCTGCGCCTGGTTGTTGAGGGCCACGTTACGGATGTTGGAGGTGGTGAAACCCGGGCAGACCCACATCACGTGTACGCCGCTTTGCAGCAATTCGGTCCGCAGTGACTCCAGCCAGCCCTGTACGGCGAATTTGGAAGCCGAATAACCGCTCCGGCCGGGAAGCCCCCGGTAGCCGGCAATGGAGGACACCCCCATAATGATCCCCTTCTTCCGAAGGATGTGCGGGAGTGCATACTTGGTACAGTACACGGTACCCCAGAAGTTGATGTCCATTACCTTACGCAGGGTATCCATATTGGTATCTTCAACCAATGCCCGCATGGAGATGCCGGCATTGTTCACAAGCATGTCAACCGTTCCAAAAACAGCTACTGCTTCCTCCACAAAACGCCGGCAGTCTTCCTCTTTGCTCACATCGGCTGCTGTTATATGCAATGGCTTGCCGATATAATTATTTTCGAGCGAACGGAATTTGTCCCGGTTGCGGCCACAGGTGACCACGTTAGCCCCGGAATTGAGCAGTAGTTCCACCAGGGCCCGGCCAATCCCGTCGCTTCCTCCCGTAACCAACACCACCTTGTTTTTAAAATGATCCATTTTGCAGGGTATAAGAGGTACAAAAATAAGCGACTGCTTCCCAAATCGGGGGAGTTCTTTGCAGAAAGATGTACAAACAATTTTTCAGAAAAGTTGGGAGCATTTGGAAATTGCCCTATTTTTGCACTCCCAAATTTTATGGGTGCATCACCCAACCGGTGGTTGTCAGATTCCGTAGCTCAGTTGGTAGAGCACGACACTTTTAATGTTGGGGTCCTGGGTTCGAGTCCCAGCGGGATCACGAAGTGAGACCAAACCGTTCCGCGAGGAGCGGTTTTTTTTGCGCAGCAAAAACGGGGAAGAGAAGTTTATCCCGGCCTGAAGCCGGGAAGTCCCAGCGGGATCACGAAGTGAGACCAAACCGTTCCGCGAGGAGCGGTTTTTT
>CALMED010000028.1 GCA_937862815.1 uncultured Chitinophagaceae bacterium
ATGTGAAGGGTTGTTTGTACAGATATGTGATTATTCCGGCCGGAAGGAACAGGGGAATTTAAGATTTCAGATTTTTGATTTGGGATTTCGGATTTTTTGACGCGTTCCGCCGCTGGCGGTTCCTCACCCTTGCTTCGGTTATCCGGAACGAATGTGAAGGGTTGTTTGTACAGATATGTGATTATTCCGGCCGGAAGGAACAGGGGGATTTAAGATTTCAGATTTTTGATTTGGGATTTCGGATTTTTTGACGCCTTCCCCCGCCGGCGGTTTCACACCCCGGCGGCGGTTGTGAGGAACGGATGTGAAAGTGTGTACATGTGCTGATGTGTAAATGGATAGAATCCTGCGGCCGGAAGGCTTAAACGGCCGACGGCCTGCGAAATACGGCCCACCATTCAACGCTGTTTACCATTGGACAGGCAACGTCACCATCGCATCTTCCCAGGCAATAAGCAGGCGGATCGTCCGCTCCCCTGCCTTTTCAAAGCTCATCGTAAAGGCTTCAATGGTTTCGGGGGTTTTCTGCACGGCGCAGTCCACCCGCAGCACATCTTTGGACGCATCGTAGCCAAAAGCGCCCCAGGTATCGGTTTCGGTGTTGAGGATGAGGGTCCACCGGTCTTTGTTTTCGATCGCGTACAGGGTGTAGCGGCCTTTTTTAATTTTTTTGGTCCCGATTTTTACTTCCCGGAAAAACTCAATTTCGGTGGCTTCGTTGGCCCCCAGGCGCCAGATCTTACCGTCCTCCACCAACTCGCCAAACACTTTGCGACCCATTTTCTGCGGGCGGCTGTAAATCACACGGGCCACCAGCGGGTCGGTGGGCTTAGCCCCGGGCTGGATCCGCAGGATGGGATAGTTGACAGGGTAATAACTCATGTCCATGGGCGATTTGTCCACCGGAGGAAACCGGTTGCTGTTCTGGGCGGTGGCTGTTACCCAAAGCGTACTCATAAAAACCAGTAGCATGAGTTCTTTCATGAAGGTGTGTTTGTGCTGTAAAATTATCAGAAACCCGGGTGCCGTCCATCACCGTTTGTCCTGTTTTTCATCATGTGTCTGTTTTCGGCCTTATTTTAACATTGCATAAAATTTGAGTGATTTATGTACAGGGAAATCAAGTATCATTCGGCCCAGGAAGCCCTCTCTGTGATCCAGAGCGGCCAGCGTGTGTTTGTACAGGGCAGCGCCCAGACCCCGCTCTACCTGTTGCGGGAGCTGGCCAAAGAAGCGCCCCGGCTGAACGACGTGGAACTGGTGTTCATCACCGTGCAGGGCGACATCACCGTTGACAAGCCCGAATACGAGGGCATCTTCAACATCAACTGCATGTTCGTGAGCGAAAGTGTGCGCAAGGCCGTGAACGAAGGCCGCGCCGACTTCATCCCTGTTTTTCTCAGCGACATCCCCGACCTTTTCAAGAAAGGCTACCTCCCCATTGATGTAGCCCTGGTACAGGTATCGCCCCCCGACCAACACGGCTATTGCTCCCTGGGTGTGAGCGTGGATATTGCCCGCAGCGCCGTCAACACCGCCAGATACATCATTGCCCAGGTGAATCCCAACGTACCCCGTACGCATGGCGACAGCCTTGTGCATACCGACCGGTTCACCCACCTGGTGTACAGCGACGAGCCCCTGCCGCAGGTGGATTACGGCAGCAAAATAGCCGCCGACGAACTGAAGATCGGGCAGATCATCGCCGGCATGATTGACGACGGCAGCACCCTGCAGATGGGCATCGGCACCATCCCCGACGCCGTGCTCAAAGCCCTGGTCAACCACAAGCACCTGGGCGTGCACACCGAGATGTGCAGCGACGGCATCATTGACCTGGTGGAAAAAGACGTAATTGACAACACCAAAAAACGCATTCACCCCTACAAAACCGTTACCGGCTTTGCCGTGGGCACCCGGCGGCTCTACGATTACGTGCACGACAACCCCGCCTTTGTGTTCCTTGATATTGATTACGTAAACGACCCCCACGTGATCCGCCGCAACCCCAAAGTGGTGGCCATCAACAGCGCCATTGAGGTGGATCTCACCGGGCAGGTTTGTGCCGACAGCATCGGCACCATGCAGTACAGCGGTATCGGCGGGCAAATGGACTTCATGCGGGGAGCTGCCCTCAGCGAAGGAGGCAAACCCATCATTGCCCTCACCTCCCGCACCAAAAAAGGCGTGAGCCGCATCGTGCCCTTCCTCAAACAGGGGGCCGGCGTGGTTACCACCCGCGGCCACGTACACTATGTGGTGACCGAATACGGCATCGCACACCTCTACGGCAAGAACCTGCGCCAGCGGGCCAAGGCCCTGGTGGAGATTGCCCACCCCGATGACCGGGAAGCCCTGGAGCGGGCCTGCTTTGAACGCTTCAAGCATTTTCCCACCCTTTGCTGATTTCCTCTTCTCGTTTTGTTTTGATAAGCCGCGTGCCCCTTTTGGGGCATGCTTCGTTTCAGGGGAGGACCAGCCGCCCGTATTCGGCGCGGGCAAACCCGTATAAATCGGGGAAGAAGGCTTTGTAACAGTCCCGCAGCTGCTCATAGTGTTCGTGAAACAGCCGGGCCGCCGTATCGCTTTCTTCCAGATACGCCGCCCGACGTACTACCCCGCCCAGGCTTTTTTCGGTGCCCCGGGTGCTGCTGTAGTGAAAGAGCCAGTCCTGCTCCCGCATGTAGGGAAACATCCGGGCAAAGCGTTCGGGGAAATAAACGGCCTGCTCTTCCAGCGTGCCGTAGGTGACTGCCGCAAATTCCCGCAGGCTTCCGGCGGTGAAGTGATGGGGATCGTTGGCAAGGAAATGATCGTACACCACATCCACAAAGGCGGCGCTGTAGAGCCGGTAGTGCGGCCGGAACACTTCTTTGGCGTCCCGCGTGGCGGCGTGCGCATCGGTAAACGCGTCGATGGCCCGGTGCAGGGCAATGCCTTTGCGGATGGCCTCCGGGTAGTCGTCTTTTTTCCGCCCTTTCACAAAATCGCTGATCATATTGCCCACCAGTACAGCGGAATCGTTGAAGGAAAGGTAGGCGTGGGCGAGGTAGTTCATATTCTAAGTTCGGAAGATACCGGCAAAGGCCGCCGGCCGGGCGTCAGAGCAATTTGTACTCCTGCGCTATCTTCAGCAGTTGTTGGGTGGTATTGGCCTGCAGTTTCTGCATCAGGTTTTTGCGGTGGGTCTCCACCGTGTAGGGGCTGAGGGACAGTTTGTCGGCGATTTGCGGACCGCTCAGGCCTTCGTGCAGCAGTTGCAGGATCTCTTTTTCGCGGCGGGTGAGTACGGGTGCGCTTTTAATGGCATGGCTGACCGACTGGTACTGTTCCAGCATCTTCTGGTTGGCGGCCCGGCTGAGGTAGATGCGCCCGTTCAGCACATCCCCGATGGCTTCCAGCAACTCCCCGCGTTCCATGTTTTTGAGCAGGTAACCATTGCCGCCACGGGCCAGAAACTGGCCGATGATGCCGGCTTCGTTGGTGGAGGTAAGGCCAATGATTTTTACTTCTTTATCGCTTTGCCGGATCCGGCTGCAGAGCTCCAGTCCGTCGGTATCGGGCAGACTGATATCCAGAAATATCAGCTGCGGCTGCAGCAAGGGGAGAGCCTCAAGGGTTTCACGGCCGGTTTTGCATACGCCGCAGATGCGCAGCCAGCTTTCGTCTTTCAGCATGGTGGCAATGCCATCGCCCACCAGCGGGTGGTCGTCTACAATCAGCAGGTTGATCATGAGCAGTTATTCCTGCGCTGAAAGTACTAAATAGCAGCGATTATGCGGAAGCTCCTTCGTTAATAAGAAAATCCATCATCACCGTGGTGCCCACTTCCTGCTGTGAGTCGATGGACAGTTTTCCGTTGAGGTACTGCACCCGGCTTTCCACCGACGACAGGCCCGCGTGGTTGCCGCTGCCCGGCTCCTGCAGGCGGAAGCCCCGGCCGTTGTCCTCCACCGTTACACTGAGCCGGTTACCTTCCCGGTTAAACTGGATGATGGCCTCGGAGGCTTCGGCGTGTTTGATGATGTTGTTGAGCAGTTCCTGCAGGATGCGGAACAGCATCACTTCGGTGGAGGCGTTGAGGCGCTGCTCCATGCCCCAGGCCTGGAAAGAAACCTGCAGCAGCTTGCCGGCGCTGATGCTGTTGCAGAGTTCCTGCGTGGCCTGCACCAGTCCCATCTTCATGAGCACTTCGGGCATCATGTTGTGGGCAATGCGACGAACTTCTTCGGATGCGGTGTTGATGAGCTCGTAGCTTTTTGTAAACAGGGGTTCCTGCTGCAGCTCCTGCCGGTCGTGCTGCAGGCTGCTGAAGTACATTTTTATCGTGGAAAAAAGTCCGCCCAGCCCATCGTGAAGGTCCTTGGCAATGCGGGTGCGTTCGGTTTCCTGGCCGTTGATCATGCTTTGCAGCGATACCACCTGCTGCTGGCGCTCCAGGAACCGGATCTGCTCGTCTTTGAGCACTTTGTCTTTTTCGGCCAGCTGCCGTTGTTGCGCTGTGGTGCGGTACAGCAGGCTCAGCAGCAGAATGACCGCACCGGTGCCCAGCCCCCCCAGCAGCAACAGTCGGTTGCGTTTCACCACAACCAGCTCCTTTTCCTTATTGGAAAGTTGCAGCGAAGCGATTTCTGCTTCTTTGCGCTGGTTTTCGTATTTCGCTTCCAAAGCCAGAATGTTTTTTTGGTTTTCACTGTTCTGCGCACTGTCGGCATAACGATTGCTGAGCTCACCGTATTCAAAGGCCTGTTTGTAATTCCCTTTCTTTTCCGAAATTTCTTTCAGTCCCTTGTAGGTTTCGGCAAGAATAAAATAATCCGCAAATTCCTTCGCATAGGGAAGCACTTCCCTTAGCAGTTGTTCGGCAGCAGTCAGCTGTCCCATTTTCATCCGGATATTGGCTGCATTGATGGCGTGCTCCGTGAAAAAATAGAAATCACCTGCTTTTTTGCTAACGCGTATAGCTTGCTCCATGTAGTACAGGGCCGAGTCATTTTGGTTTCTTTTCTCGAAATAAAGACCGTAAGCACCCAATATGTTCAGCTCGGCCCGCGGGTTAGGATAGCTTTGCTGGTAACTGCGGGCCGTATCAAGGTACTTTTTCATCATTTCCAGTGAGTTGAGCTGGAAATAGGTATTGGCTACATTGATATACATCAATGACCGTTCCAACGGCGTAGTTGCAGAAGGGGCCAGGGCAAGAACTTTCCGGTCGTAGGCTACCGCTTTTTCTGGTTGTTTCATACCGTTGAATATGCCGCTGATATTCATGTAAGCGCTCAGGAGGAGGTTGAGCGGCGGCTCCCGCATTGGCTCCATGATTTCTATGCTTTTGATCATAAAGCCGGCTGCCTGCTCGGGCCTGTTCTGGTACATGAACAACGTGCCCTTGTTTTGATAAAACTGCGCCAGCAGGCTGTCATTTTTCAGGGGTAGTAAAAGGGGGTAAACTGTTTCGAAATACTGCAGGGCACTGTCAAAAACGGTGGCGTTCGTGAAGCTTCCTGCCGCCCACAACAGATACTTCACTTCCCAGTACGTGCTTTTCAGTGAGCGGGCTTTCGCTACACCGGCTTTGTAATAACTGATGGCAGAATCGAATTGTCCCTGCTGGGCGAAGCGAACGCCCAGATCCCGGTATGTCATGATGTTGGCATGATTCACGTTGCCGCTCAGTATAATTGCTTTCAGGCTATCCAGCTCGCGGCTCTGGCTGCCTGCGCTCACAGGAAGCAAGATTGCGGCCAACAGGATGCAACAGGTGGTAATGACCAGGATAAATTTCATTCGTAGTTGCTTTGAATCTTCAAAATACACCTTCCCCCTCCAAAACACCTACCTCCATTCAGGTATTTTTTTCCGTTTAATTCCGCCTCATTCAGGTATGGTGATGGTGCTGCCGCCGCCGCATCTTTATCCCATAAAATTTCAACCATGCTGCGTACCTGTTTTTTTCTCATTCTGTTCCTGCACACTTGCTTCCTCTCCGCCCAGGAGACCGGCACTTCCGGCAACCGCCTAACGCCCCGCGAGTTTTCCATTCCTGCCTCCCCGGTATTTGACGTGATGGGGGTCACCCCTTCCCAGATCAACCGCACGGCCGACATCAAGGACTTTAAAGTGGACTGGTCTTTCAAATCGTGGCGCCTCAACCCCAACCTGGCCATCCAGTCGCAACCTTTCTGGGAACTGTTTTACAACCGCAAAGACCTCAGCAAGTACCAGGCGGCCTCCGGCCTCATGCGCAAGCTGGCCTCGGTGGATCTGTCGGTGGGCTCGGTGCAGGACGAAAACAACGATCGCCGCATTGGCTTTGCTGTGAAGGCCAACCTGCTGCGCCAGCGCGACCCGCTGATGGCCCGGGAGCTGTACGAAGACATTGGCGAACGCTTCCGCAACGAACGCACGGAACTGGAAGAGCAGTTGAAAAACCTGCGGCGGCAACTCGACAGTACCACCATCATCCTCGACAAGCCCGGGCTGCGGGCACAGATCCGCTCCACCGAAGACCAGCTCCTCTCGCTTAACTCCCGCCGCAATGCCGAAATCAATGAACGGGCTAAAATATTTATGTCGGAACACTGGAATGCCACCTCGCTGGATGTGGCTTTTGGCCGGGTATATTCCTATCAGACGGATGCCGATGGCTCGCTCAAATCCCTCCGTCTCAACCGCAACACCGCCTACGCCGGCTGGATCAACGGCAGCGTGGGCATCGGACGCCGCCTCCTGCTGTCGGGCCTCTTCCGCAGCAGCTGGTACCAGGAAGAACTCGACTTCCTCGTGCGCAACAACTCTACCGGCGATGAAGTGAACCAGCTGGCTGTTGCCGATAACACCCTGCTCACCATGGGAATGAACCTGCGGTACGGCGGGCCTTATTTCACCTTCTTTGCCGAGTTCCTCTACGAACGCAAAGGACTGCGCACGCCCGTGGATGCGCTGTCCAAAGTTTTTGAAGCCCCCGCCGGCTTCCAGGTGGTGGGCAACTCGGTGAAGTGGGACGTGGTGCAGCCCAACACCGTGAGCTTTGGTGGTGACTGGCGCCTCAACCGCAGCGTGGTGCTCAACTATGGCATGCGCTGCATTTTCAACAACGACTGGAAGTTCACCGGCTTCATCCCCGTGGTGTCGGTGGCCTGTATGATGCGGTAATCCCCTTTTAACTACAATTCATTCCTCACACCCGTAAATCAACAACTATGCGCAAGCGTTCCTTCCTCCTGCTCCCCCTGTTACTCCTGCTGATGACCGTCTCCGGACAAACTTTTCCCGAAAAGGAAAACAACTGTTTTCAGAACTTCAATCCCACTGCCACCGGCCGTAACGATGTAAACGCTTACCTGCTCAGCTACCTGTCCCGCATTGTGTACTACCAGTACCTGAACAAGGACAACGGCTACAACCTGCGGCCGGCCGATACCTCCCGTTTCCGGGATAAATTCATTGAACGCACCCGGCATTTCTTCCAGGCGCCGCTCAGCAGCAGTAACACCACCACGCTGCAGCCCAAACTGCAGACCGTTACCACGGTTTCTCCCACCACCACCACCAACCTCCAGAACGTTCAGCTGAATACCGGCGTACAATACGAATGGGTATGGCGCAGCGACGGCGTGGGAAAGAACCCCGAAGCTATGCTCATCTCCACCCCGCAAACCATCTACGTGGTTTTCCGGGGTACTGATCGGGTGGACGGTGGCCGCGATGGTTTTGGCGGCGGCGATTTTGAATGGGGCGAATGGATCTACACCGACTTCAAAATCTCCGGGCAGAAACCCTGCAATACCTGCAACGTGAAAGTACATGCAGGGTTCCTGGAAGCGCTCAATTTTGCCGGTTTCCGCACGCACCTGGTCAATTCCATCAAACGCATGGGTGGCGAAACCAAACATGTGTGGATCACCGGTCACAGCCTGGGCGGCGGCATGGCCCAGCTATTTGGCTATCTGCTCAAAAAGATCGACAACATCGAAGCCCGGGGCATCTATGTGTATAACTCCCCGCATCCCGGCGATGCGGCCTTTGCCACGGAAATGAACAGCATATTCCGCAACCAGCGGCTGCAACGCTTTGAGTTTCTGGACGATCCCATCACCAGCGGTCCTCCCCAGTTCATTAATTGGGTGCCCGGTGGTGTACAGTGGGGCCGCGCCGGTACCCGCAACTGGTTCAGCAAGGAAAGCTCCGGCGGCTACAATTTCGCCATGCGGGAAAAGCAGGGGCATGAAGACCTGTCCATGCTCAGCGCTATTGGCGGACCCCTCTTTGGCGGACTCTGTTTCCACCATGCCACCTGGATACCCAGAGCTTTGTACAACCTGCTGCCTGCCACCATGCAGGCCAAAGTTCCCAATCCACCTGCCCGCATTTCCACGGCAGACGAAGGATGTAACGGCGTGGATATCAACAATGGCGTCAGCGGCCGCCTGCACGACCCCGGAACCGATATTGTACCGGCCGGTACCTACCGCCTGAAGAATGTATTGAGCAACCGCTTTCTCAGCGCCACCACCAACTGCGGCATCAATGGCTGCTGCGACCTGCTGCAGGTTACTTCCACCACCGGCACCGCCGTGCAGTGGCGCATTGCCAAAGTACCCAATGCCATTTTTGAAAGTTATACCCTCACCTCGGTGCTCAACAGCAAGGTGGTGGATGCCGATGCGCCCTTCACCGGTAGCGACGGATGCAAAGTGCATCTCTGCGAGCGTCAACCCATTGCCGTTCCGTTGCGCACCAACCAGGAATGGCGCTTTGAAAAACTGCCCAACGGCAACTTCCGCATCCGTTGTGTGGCCGGTGAGCGCTACCTGCGGGTCGCACCCGGATGCGCCAGCCAGGACGGCTGCCGCTTTGAGCTGCATACCAACACCAGCAATGCTTCCGAGTGGCAGCTGATCAAAATCAACTGATTATTCATGTAAAATAGTACAGCAATGAAACGCATCACCTTCCTCCTGCTGGCACAGGCTACCGCACTGGCACTGGCGGCGCAAACGTCCTCCTACCAGTTCACCAGCCGCACGGCCACCAACAACCTCACCCGCCAGGGCATCACTTTCACCCGCTTCACCCTTAGCGATGCCAAAACAACCGATGGCAGGAACCTGAAGGGTACCGACCGTGTTAAAACCGTTTCCGGTAAGGAAATGACTGTAGACGAATACCTGGCGCAGGTCAACGAACTGGAACAGGTGATGACCCGCAAAGGGATGACCCTGCGGAATTTCAAGCCGGCGGTTACAGATCTCCGTTACCGCCCTGCCCTGATCAATGAATCGAAGATGCAGCTCGACAACAGCCGCATCAACACCGGCATCCGCCCGGTACTCACCCTGCAGGCACGCGAGACCCAGCTCTTTGCGCCCACCACGCAGACCACCACCACCGTGCAGCCGCAGACCTCAACGGGAAGTACCACGCTGCAATCGCCCACCAGCACGCAGCTGGTGCGTACCAGTCCGATCACAACGGCTGTTAACCTCAAGCGCACGGCCGAGAAAATCGAAAAAGTGTACGCCATTGACTCCCTGCTGAAGCCGCTTACCAACCTCATCCAGGGCTCGCTGTCGGCCGACGGAGCGAAGTTCAATTTTAGTACCGCCGCTCTCACCATCACCACCAATGCCATCCCCCCGGCCGATGGCAACATCGCCCAGAGCATGGGTACCACGCAGTCGGAATACAAAGTGGCGCTCAACTTCGGCGCTTCCATCACCGGCTCCTTTGGCCTGCCCATCTCCCTCACCATCCCCATGGCCACCATGAACGGCGAGTTTGTGGCCCGCGCCAACAACGAAGCCAAACACAGCCGGCGCGTGGTGGTGAACCTCATGGGGAAGTCGCTGTTCAATAAAACCAGCGTCATCAACACCGCCACTTTCTCCGAAACCGATCAGCAGGAACTTACCCTCAACGAGATCATGGGCACTCCCGCCATGAACACGCTCAACTTCATGGACTACCTGCCTTCCATTGGCTTTAATACCCAGTTTTCCAACTCCGGTTCGGTGGGCTGCCGTTACCGTGTTACGATGGACCGCAACAATGTAACGGCCACCATCGGCCCCACTTACGCGGTAACGCTGCGCCTCGCTGCTGCCTACGGCTTCCGCGACGTACTGGAGGGCGGCATTGAAGGCATTGTTACCCTGCTGCGGGGTGGTCTCGAATTCGGCGGCACCGCCGGCATCGCCCGGACGAACGGCGCCTGGCGGGCCGTTAACACCACTTTCGTGGAAAGCACACTGGAAGCACTGCAGGGCGAGGTGAACTTTTTTGTACGCTACCCCGACATGACCAACTGGAGCTGCTTTGGTCCCTGCATTAAGAAAGAAACAATTTCCATCTTCAAAACCCCGGTGGCCTTCCGGCTAACCGGCCGGTTGCTGGAGCAGGACAACGGCAAAAACCTGAACTGGTAAGATGACAACGGCCCCGTACCCGGGTTTTTTCAGGAGGAAGCTGCAGCAACTGGGCTTCCTCCTGTTGCTGTTGCAGGGCCCGCTGCTGCAAGGCCAGGCCGTTACACAACCTGCCTTGTACCAGGTGCGCTTTTCCCTGGAACTGCGCACCCGCTTCGCCGCGGTGGGATTGAATGCAGCCGACACGTCACTGCAGGGTACCGTGGAGGGGTTGATGTGGATGCAACCCTGCGCCGGCCGGCGGGTGTACTGCCGCTTCCAACGTTCCGCCGCAGTGAGCCTGCCCATGGGCCCCGCTGCCAGCGCCGAAGTGCAGGCGGTGCTGGAAACAGGCTTTGCCTTCCGGCAACTGCCCGGCGGACAGGTGGATTCGCTTTATTTCAGCGGACCGGTACCCGACGCGGCCATCCAGGTGGTGCAGCAACTGCTGGAAGGCTGGCTGCTGGCCCCGCCAACCGCAGCGGATGAAACGGTAGTGCTGCTGTCGGATGGCAACGCCGCAGCTGCATACGGGATGACGCATTACAACGGCGATACCGCCTCCCGGCAGCTTGTATCGCTGGAAGAGCAGGCTGTCTTCCGTTTGCCCACCATCCTGCACCGACATACGGTCTACCGGAGTACCCTCACCTGGAAACGAACGGGGCCGGATAACCGCATGGCATCCGTGCACGGCCAGCTCGAACGGACTTCCAAAATGAATCACCGCACCCTTTCGGTGCTTACCTGCAGCTACGATTACACCCTGCTGCCCAAAGCCCGGTTGAAGGGACGACCCGCGGATGCCTGCCGATCCCTGTCCAACGCAACCGCCTTGCCGTTTTACCAGCCCGCAAAGCTGCAGCAGTTACAGGAGCAACGCGACCGGGAGCGGGCCGCCGCTTTTTCCACTGCCACCCTGTTGCGCCTGCTCAACGGCCTGCGGGAAGATACGCCCGATGCCACCACGGAGCAGCTGGCCGAACTCGTGCGCATAGCCTACGTGGCGGAAAAGGATTCGCTGAACCAGCTCACCCTTCTTTTTACGGAGACGGCACCGGAGAGCCGCCGCTTCAAGGTCCTCCGCTCAGGCATTGTGGCCGCCGCCACCCCCGCGGCCCAGGAGGCCCTGCTGGCCTGCATCCGGCACTACCGCCGCACCGATCCCCAACGGTTGGGCTTTGTGCTGGCATCGGCCGGACTGGTGGCAGCACCCGTTCCGGAGCTGCTCACCACCTTGTACGACCTGGCCCTCAACGTCTCCCTCCCCGAGGGCGTCCGTTCCTCGGCTGCGCTGGCCGTGGGCAACCTGGTGTTTAACTACCGGCACAAGGATCCTCTCACCGCCTCCGCGTTGCTGTTCCGCCTGGCCGGCACC
Source organism: uncultured Chitinophagaceae bacterium (assembly GCA_937862815.1). Taxonomy (GTDB): domain Bacteria; phylum Bacteroidota; class Bacteroidia; order Chitinophagales; family Chitinophagaceae; genus Lacibacter. The sequence continues at coordinate 11,785 of CALMED010000028.1, forward strand.
CTGCAGCGCAACGCCGATCCCCTGCTGTTGCTGGCGGTACTGGGTAACAGCGGTCTCAACGGCATCCTGCACTACGTACAGCCCTTTCTTGCAGATACGATTGCAACGAACCGTGCCATGGCCTTCTACAGCCTGCGGTTCACCGATATCAGTGTTACCAATGCTCTTTATCAGCGTGCCTTACTGGAGGAGCGGGAGGAAGAAGTGTTACTCAACATTCTGCAGGCCCTGCAGTTCCGCCCCATACACCGGCCTTCAGTGGAGCCGGTACTGGCCCTGGCCCTGCAGGGTTCCACGGAAAGCATCTGCCGGGCGGCCCTAGACCTGCTGTACCAGTGGTCGTTCAGCCGGCTGGCCTTGCTCGATACCATCCGCCGCGTGGCCAACGGAAGCCGCTATCCTGCTGTGCGGGAAACCGCGGCGCGGCTCTTGCGGGAGGCGGAGGAATAAAAGTGGAGAAGGCGGGCAGCCGCTGTCAACCTGCATACACCACCCCCGAGGTGGGCGTTTCGTACAATTCAATTTTGCTGAGTTGCGGCACCAGCGGCTTGATGCGGTTCCACAGCCACACGGCAATCAGCTCGCAGGTGGGATTTTCGAGCCCGGGCAGCTGGTTCAGAAATTTATGGTCCACTTCTTTGATCACCGGCTCCACCGCCTGCTTCAGGTCGGCAAAGTCGAGCACCCAGCCCAGCAGCGGGTCGGGGTCCCCTTCTACAAAAACCGTGAGCAGGTAGGTATGGCCGTGGATCTCCCGGCACTTGTGTCCTTCGGGTACCTGCGGCAGAAAATGCGCCGCGTCGAAGGTGAATTTTTTGAAGAGTTGCATATAACAGGAGTTGCTTAAAGATAACGTGTTGTGCTGTTAAGAGCCTTGCAATAGCTGAGTCTTCGATTTTTGTAAAACATATCAGGGCCCTGTTGCCGGGCACTACAGTAGTAATACAGCTAAATCCCCGCATCAGCGGGGGAACCCTCCGCCATCGGGCCGTAATCGATGGCGGGGCCCTTTTTGGTTACTTTTTGGAAGCAAGTCGAAGATCCCGGCCGATAGAGTCGGGGCAAAAAGTAACAAGAAGACAATAAGTATTGGATCATCTAAACACAACAATTTAATATTTCAATGCGGTTGATTTTTAGTTGAAGCCGGCTGTGGTTTTTTAACCACCGGGTACACCGGGGTTTCCACAGAGGGAAATACAAAAGAGGGCACAAAGTATTGTTAGCATTACCACAAGTTCAGGATGTAATAGGTTTCATAGCGGCAGGCAGGGTCGCTTACAGCTCCACAACCACGTTGCCCTGCTTGCGGCCGGTGTCCACATACCGGTGCGCTTCCACAATTTCTTCGAGCGGGTACACCCGGTCAATCACGGCCTGGTAGTGGCCCTGCTCATACAGGTCCCGCAGCAGTTCCAGTTGTTCTTTTTTCTCGTTGGCTACTTCCAGCCCGCCCACGGTGCACCAGCGTCCGCCCGCTGCCAGCAGGTGGGCGCATTGCCGGCGGCTGGTCTTGCCCACGGCGTCGAAGATGAGGTCGAAGCGCCCGGGCGTTTGGGTAAAGTCTTCCTGATCGTAGGCAATGGTATCCGCCGCCCCCAGGCGGGTGACGAGGTCCCGTCCCGCAGCACGGCACACCGCTGTTACCCGGGCGCCCCAGTGGCGGGCCAGCTGCAGGGCCGCTGTGCCCACCGCTCCCGTGGCGCCGTACACCAATACCCGGGCGTTGGGACGGGCAGGCAGACTGGCCTTTTGCAGGAAGTGGAGGGCCGTATGTCCGCCAAAGGGAAGGGCGGCTGCTTCCCCAAAGGTTGCGTTGGCCGGCATGCGGGCCACCATGCTCTTTTGTGCCACGCAGAGGTAGTCCGCATAGGCGCCCATCCGTATGCCCCGCAGGCCGTACACCTGATCGCCGGGGCGGAACTGCGTCACCTTCGCGCCGGTTTGCTCCACCGTGCCGGCAAACACGATGCCGGGGATGGGCTGGCGGGGGCGGCTCCAGCCCAGGGCCAGGCGCATGAACGGTCGTGCCAGCGGGGGAACGCCCAGGCTGCGGATCCGCACATCGCCCGAGTTGACAGACGAAGCCCGCACCCGCACCAGCAGTTCGTGGTCACGGGGTTGGGGAACGGGAAGTTGGATGAGCTGCAGTACATCCGGGGGACCATAGGCGCGGCAGATGACGGCTTTCATTAACGAAGCATGCATGGATGTTTACGGTTTAAAGTCCGTGGCGGATTTATAAATGTAACGCATTGTTCGACAGGAAGGAACAACCCACTGCCACGGGCCGCCTGCAGGTGAACAGGACCTTTGTAGCAGGAAGGAAGCAGCCGGCAGGTGTGGGTTGTTATGCGATGGAATGACACTGCTCATGTTCCGGGAAAATGCCACGGACTACTTTTGTACCCGTTGCAGGCTGTTAAAAATGCCCGGCAGCAGCCAAAAAATACCTGTTCATCATCAAAAAAATAATAGTACGACCATGGAATCAGTAACCAACCGCCCGCAGCCGTTTACCGAAGGACGCTGGAACCAGCAGATTGATGTGCGTGATTTTATCTTCCGCAACATCACCCCCTACGAAGGCGATGCTTCTTTTCTGGCAGGACCCACCGAAGCCACCCGGCAACTCTGGGCCATTTGCCTCGATGCGATGGAACGCGAGCGGGCCAACAACGGCTGCCTCGATGTGGATACGGAAACCATTTCCACCATCACCAGTCACGGACCGGGTTACATACAGAAAGACCTCGAAAAAATTGTGGGTCTGCAAACCGATGCCTTACTCAAACGTGCCATGAAGCCCTACGGCGGGGTACGCGTTGTGGAAGGCGCGGTGAAAGAAAAAGGCCTGCAGATGGCCCACCGGGTGAAAGATATTTTTGATTACGCCAAAGACCACAACAGCGGCGTGTTTGATGCCTACGACCCCGAGATCCTCACCTACCGCAAGCAGGGAGTGCTCACCGGCCTGCCCGACAACTATGCCCGGGGCCGCATCATTGGCGATTACCGCCGCCTGGCGCTCTACGGAACCGACCGGCTCATTGCCGCCAAGAAGGCCGATAAGCTGGCCATCACCGGCGAAATGACCGAACACAAAATCAGGTTGCGGGAAGAAGTGAGCATGCAGATCAAAGCGCTGAACGATATCCGTGAGCTTGGAGCGATGTACGGACTGGATCTTTCGCGCCCGGCAGCGAATGCCCGCGAAGGCATCCAGTGGGTGTACATGGCCTACCTGGCAGCCACCAAGGAACAGGACGGCGCCGCCATGTCGCTGGGCAACGTGAGTGCCTTCCTCGATGTTTACCTGGAACGCGACCTGCAGGCCGGTCTCCTCACCGAAACGGAAGCCCAGGAGCTGGTGGACCATTTTGTGATGAAGCTGCGCCTGATCCGTCACCTGCGCCCCGGCGCCTACGACGATATTTTTGCCGGCGACCCCACCTGGGTCACCGAGGCCATCGGCGGACAGCTGGCCGACGGACGTACCAAGGTAACGAAGACGGCTTTCCGTTTTTTACACACCCTCTACAACCTGGGTCCCTCGCCCGAGCCCAATCTCACCGTGCTGTGGGCGCAGGCGCTTCCCCAGGGCTTTAAAGATTTCTGCGCCCGGGTATCCCTCGACACCTCCAGCATTCAATACGAAAACGACGACCTCATGCGTGCCTGCCGCGGTACCGACGACTACGGCATCGCCTGCTGTGTATCGCACCAGGAAATAGGCAAACGCATCCAGTTCTTCGGGGCGCGTACCAACCTGGCCAAGACCCTGCTGCTGGCGCTCAATGAAGGGAAAGATGAGAAAGACGGTACGCCCATTCTCCCTAACATCCCCGCCCTGCAGGGCGAGTACCTGGAGCTGGAGCCCGTGATGCACAACTTCCGGCTGGCCATGGAACAGGTGGCCGGCGTGTACACCCGTGCCATGAACATCATTCACTACATGCACGATAAGTATTACTATGAAAAGGCACAGATGGCGCTCATTGACACGGACCCCGGTATTGATATTGCCTACGGTGCGGCCGGCATATCCATTATTGCCGATTCGCTCTCCGCTATCAAATTTGCACAGGTAAAACCCATCCGTAATGGGCAGGGGATTGCAGTTGACTTTGAAATAACGGGCGAGTACCCCATGTACGGCAACGACGACGACCGGGTAGACCAACTGGCGCAGGAGGTAACAGGCTTGTTTTTTGGTGCGCTGAAACAGCACATCACCTACAAAAACGCCACGCCTACCATGAGTCTGCTCACCATTACCAGCAATGTGATGTACGGGAAGATGACAGGCTCCACACCCGACGGGCGCAAGGCCGGCGAGCCCTTTGCTCCCGGTGCCAATCCCATGCACGGACGAGATACCCACGGCGCCATCGCCTCGCTCAACTCGGTGGCCAAGCTCGATTACCGCGACGCGCTGGATGGTATTTCCAACACCATGAGCATGGTGCCTAAATCGCTGGGCAGCACCCGGCAGATACAGGTGGAAAACCTGGTGGACCTGCTGGATGGTTATTTCAGCAAGGAAGCGCATCACCTCAACGTGAACGTGCTCAACCGCGAGATGCTGCTGGATGCCTACGAGCATCCCGAAAAGTACCCGCAGCTCACCATCCGCGTGTCGGGCTATGCCGTGAATTTTGTGCGGCTCACCAAGGCGCACCAGCTGGAAGTGATTACCCGCACCTTCCACGAAACGATGTAACCAATCTCCTGATACAACCACTCAAACAAAAGGGGCGGCGAGCCCCTTTTTGTTGCACTTTTGCACGCACCCCTTAACTCCTTTTGCCTTGCACACACCGGACACCCTCCGCATTCATTCCATCGAAAGTTTTGGCACCCACGACGGGCCGGGCATCCGGTTGGTGATTTTTGCACAGGGCTGCCAGTTCCGCTGTCTCTACTGCGCCAACCCCGACACCTGGGATCCGCACGGCGGCCGCGAGCTGTCGCTTGATGAGATCGTACGGCTGGCGGTATCGCAGCAACCTTTTTTTGGCAAGCGGGGCGGGGTGACCATCTCGGGCGGGGAGCCCACGTTGCAGCGGGTGGCCTTGCTGGCCCTGTTTAAGAAGCTGCATGCGGCTGGCATTAACACGGCGCTCGACAGCAACGGCCGCCTCCTGAACGAGGAGGTGAAAGCCCTGCTGGAGGAAACCGACTACCTGCTGCTGGACGTGAAGCACATCGACGATGCGTGGCACCAGCGGCTCACAGGGGTATCGAACCAGAGTGTGCTGGAAGTGGCGGCCTGGCGGGAGCAGACGGGCAAGACCATGTGGCTGCGCTATGTACTGGTGCCGGGGTGGACCGACCAGCCCGAGTACCTGCACCGGCTGGGGGAGCATTTTAAAGACTACCGCTCCATTGCCCGCATGGAGATCCAGCCCTACCACCGGCTGGGCGTGCACAAATGGGAGGCGCTGGGCAAAACCTATGAACTCGACAATGTTGACCCGCCCGGGCGGGAAGCGCTGCAGAAAGTGGTGAACATTTTCAGCAACTATTTTAAGGAAGTGGTGGTGAACTGAGGCGGCCGGCAGCCGAACGTGTGCACAGGGCCGGATTAATATGCTTCCATGCTCTGCCTGGCGCAAGCGTCCCGCTTGTGCCTATTCTGTTTGATACTACATAAATACAAGTAATCATCCCGTTCCTCGCATGAAAATCCCGGTCACAGCTATGTCACTATTCGTCTCTTTTTTTCATATAAGGCACAAGCGGGACGCTTGCGCCAGTAGGGGTTTGATACCATATAACAGCAAGTAATCATGCCGTTCCTTGTATGAAAATCCCGGGCATTGCAACGCCACTATTCTTCGCTTTTTGCCTTGTAAGGCACAAGCGAGACGCTTGCGCCAGAAGGGGTGAAACTCCCCCGCGTTACTCGATTGGCAGAAGTTAAGAATTTAATGTTTCAGCCAAACGTTGACTTACAGCCTTTTGAACAATTGCTTGAATAAATGGATTCATATTCTTCAATCTAATAATATTATTAAAACCAAAAAAGCCAAACTCAACCACAAGCTTTCCAACAACTTCATCGGCAAAAGATGATGATATCACAGCTATATCGCTAAAATCAATAATCAGAAGTGAATTAACCTCATTAATAATATTAATAATCTCATTTCTTACTCTTTCACCAGACTGTCTAGTTCCGTAACCATTTGCACGATTTTTTAGATCGTAAACAATTTCACCAGAGTTATTCTCCATATTCTCGAGCCTTAAATTGATCATTTCATAGGATTGACCATTGAATTTAAGAGCTTCCGAAATTGGTACAATATTGTCATAATCCAACTGAAAATCAACCGTTGTGCAACCTCTTTCCCTAGATATTGATGGGATTTTTCTAAAAGTTAAAGCACTGTCTCTTCGTAAGAAGTAAGAGCCATTATTAGAAGTTATCGTCAACCTTCCTTCATTAAATTTTACTACCTGATGTAGCCCATACATTCCATTACCCTGGTGTGTCTTTCGATCTCTTGTTACACCTTCTTGAATACACAATGTTATTGCATCAATTGGATGTCGAATCTCACTATTAGATCCTTTCAAAGAGTTATATATTCCGATTCCGTAATCAAAAATTGTAAAAGCAACGTGCTTTGTAGATTTATGAATCTGTCCCATAACAAAACCTCCAGATTCACCAGAATGTTGAATTACATTATCCATTACCTCATTTATACACCATTCAAGACCAGTTAAAACACCCTCTTGAAACTTATCCAATTTCGGAAGCTCTTCCATGAAAGCTGACACTAACCAAAATACCTGTTCGGATGCAGTGAATCGCCAAACTTTATTAAGAATATTCAAGGAATTAATCTCTCCTCTACTCCTGGGCACTAATGGATCTAATAAATGAACTGATGTAATTATTCCAGCTTGATCTAGTCTACTAATACTAATACCCTGCTTTTGATAATAATCAATAAGTCCAGAAACAGGGACTGCCGCATTAGGGAAAACAGACTCGATTTGTGAAAAATCAATTTCAACTTCTGAATAACCCCTACGAATTATTTCCTGCACTTCAAACAAAAATCTACTCACAATTCTAGGGTGATCTAACGAAGTGATATGAATCTTATTAAGTTGTCTTGTAACCGACATAAGCTATTTTAATTTCTACGAACGTTTTGGCGCTTAGCGCAGTGGCGGATTTCGGAGCACAAAACTGTCAATACACCATAAAAGTTGATGCGAGGTAGAATGTTCAATTAACCACTGAACCCGCCATTGTGCCAAACGCCTGTTGTGTCTTCGTGCTTTCACTTCTGAGATTTTTTGTCTTTCTCAATTCCTTCTTTTTTTGAAGTAATGTCCTTTTCAATATCAGGTAGAATGCCTGCCAGTTCCTGCTGTCGCTTTCGATAATTATCATCCCATGTATTAGGATCAGCAGGATTAATGCCTTTCTCTCGGGCGTATTTAACTGAATTAAAGATTTTTTGTAATTGTTGCTAATAACTTTATTTTTTTTCGTGAATTAGGCCAAGACACAATAACGCATGTATTACTCTGTCAGAAGTCTGGGGGTTAAACATATTTGGTGAAGCCATTCCATGACAGACATTATTTCTTATATTCCATCCTCTTTGGTCTGTAAAAAGAATTCGGAAATAATCAGCAAAATCTTCACCCAATGCTTCCTTTATTATATCGTCTCTTAAAATTTCATCAAATGTTCTTAAGTGATAGCCACCTCCTCTAGAAGGTTTTAAAACATTACCTCCTGCAAATTCAACTATATTCCTAATCGCTTCCTCAATTTGAGGAACCAGAAGATGAATTGTTACCAAAAAATCATCTACGAAATAGGCTTCTAAACCTCTATTTATTATCTCGAATCTATCAGTATTGATTATGGGTGAGTTCTCAATGAATTTTAAAATTTGTTCTTTATTAAGTCCATTTTGATTAATGGACTCTTGAAAAATGGCCCTTAAAAAGATAGATGAAAAAGAAAGGTTTTGTGAGACTTGTCTAACGATATGCCCTTCTAAATCATCTTCCAAAGAACCTATTGTTGCAATAACACGTCCTTTTTCATCCTGTAGTTGATGACCTATTAGAAATGTCAATGGAGCCTTTTTCGAAAGATCGAAAATCTGCTCCTTTACTTGTTCCTTAATCGGAATATATCGTATAGCAATTCGTTGTAGAACTTCTTGAATATCTCCATTAGTCATTGCAGAGATATACTCATCCATTTCCTTTTTTTGCAGATCGAATGAGTGAGAAATAGGCTTTAATTCAGACGCTACTTTTGGCCCTAACTCTCTAATCCTGAGCAAGAGTTTAGCTGCCTCCTCTTTAAGGTTAAATTTAAGATAAAGTTTATGAAGATGATCTAGCCATCCAGATGCTTGCATGGCCGAAGCATCACCTATAATTTTATCAAACGCTTTTCCAACTTCTAATATAACCCTATTTACATCTTCATTATTTTGGCCTTTTCTGTAATAGATTGCAAGTCTTTCGGCAGCCGCTTCAGCAGCCCATGGATCAATTTTTTGACTTTCGGTATCGTTTTTTGTTAATCGCGATAGCTTCTCTTCTAATTCATTGATTATTTGATTTTCCTCTTGTTCACTGAGGTTTATTCTCTTGTTACCCACAAGATGGTCAAATGCATAACCCCAAAGGCCAGGCTTAGTATCTTGCGAGTGCCTATTTTCAAAATTAATTAGGGAGTCTTTACATTTCTTGATTAAATCATCATCGTTAAGGCTAATCGCTAGTTTTAACGCTCGTGCTAGTTTCCGAAAGGTATTAACCTCATATTTATGAAAATCGCCATTGGCCTGATCAATTAAAGCTTTCGTATATCTTCGGCAAATCTCATGTGATGGGTTTATTCCTGTTATTTTTTTTTTGAAGTCCCAAACTAATCCGCTGTAGCGTGCTATTATAATGGGGTTTACACTTTCAGTCGCTCTTCTTTCCCAATAATCAATCATCTCTGGAGTGATTAGTTTGATTGATGGTGATTCTGTTGCTGTGCCATCTCCATTGTTCCAGACCATCATCGGTCCAAAGTAAGTTCCCCATCCAGTCTTTTTGTCTTGATAATCCTCAGCAAAATCAAAGGCCATTAACTCAGCCTTTAGTGTCTCATTAATTTGTGATTTATCTTCTGGGACAAGTTTTCTTAATGAGGAACTGATATCGTGTTCATCAAACCCCCTTCTAGAGTCGGTATCAAATTGTTCTATGATTTCTTTTATTGTCATCGGGTTCTTTCTTAGCATGAGGTACAACGCATAAATATACAAAAGTTAGCTGCGGTTTTTTATTGCGGCAATTCAGCTAAAAGATACAAAATGAAGCGAATATAAAAATTGCCGCAACCGGAAATTGTTTCGCCAATGCGCATCCATTATCCGGTATTAAACGTTTGTAACCGTTTGTGAAACGGATCTCTTGGCAGGATGTGCCATGGTTCACCGGCAGGAGGACAATGGTTCTCAGGGATTACAGGCCGGGCAGTACATCGGGTCTTCAGTGGTTTTACCGTGCGGGTGCAGTAGATCCTGTTCGTAGGAACAACGGGCACAACAGTACCGGTGGAGGAGGGTGGAGGCGGTGGGGGTGCCGCACCAGCTGCAGGGCAGGCCGCTCTGTACATCGGTCACGCCAAAACCCGGCGTGCCGCAGGCGGGGCAGCAGCTGTTGACTTTATCCAGCAGCTTGCGGGTGGCGGCGGCAATCACGTCCATCCGCGTGGGGTTGAAGTGGGCCCGCATGTCGGTCTCCACCCATGCGCTGCCGTAGCGGTGCCGGAGGTCGGCATAAGCGGCCAGCAGTTCGTCCCACCCGGTAATGCCTTTCACAATTTTTTCGTTGCCTCCCTCGCGGTTGCGCAGCACCAGCGCATGGGACGGGAATCCGCTCTTTGCGGCAAATGCACGCAGCCCGGCTTCCGAGCCGATGTTGCTGCCGCCGTAATTGGTGTGGGTGCTGATTTCCCGCACGACCACTTCCAGGCCGTGCTTGCGGTCGAGCAGCAGCAGCCACTCTTCGCCGGCCGGTACAAAATACAGGGTGGGGTGCGGGCCAAAGGAGCCTTCGCTGGCAATGCCCAGGTCGCAGCCCGTGGCCTCCAGCGCCAGCCGGCACTTGGTGCGCAGGGTGGTAAGGGGGTCGCCGGTGCGTTCCACCTCGCCGGTAAAAGTGCCCAGGAGGTCGGTGTCAAAATGTTCGGGAACAAAGCTGTGTACGCCCAGCGCGTTCTCCACCAGCGGTGCTATCACCCGCTCTTTGTGGTGCTTGGTGGCAATTACCAGCCGCCGGTGCGCAAACCAGGCACGGGCATTGGGCAAGGGGTCCCCGGTACGCATCACCGATCTGGTTTACCCGTTTTCCGCAGGATCTTCGGGCTGCAGGTATTTGATGGTGATGAGAAAGGGTACCACGGCCAGGGCCTTGGTGAGCTCGGCCACGCGGAGGTCGGCCGTGGTAAACGAAACGTACAGAAAGACGAGCGCCAGTACCAGGCAGCCGGCCGATATGAGTTGTGCTTTCATGTGCAGGTGATGTTAATGCCCGATTCCAGTTCGCAACTGCCGCCGCCCGCCAGCAGGCCGGTGCGTACCTGCTGCAGTTCGTCCTGCAACGATTTGATCCGGCGTTCCAGCATTTTGATATCGGCTTCATCCTGCCCCTTCTCAATGCGGTTTTCCAGGAAGCGGATTTTTACCTGCACCAGCTGGTGCAGCAGCTCCGCGGCTTCGGCCGTGCAGAAACTTCCGTGGATGAGTTGCAGGTTCATGGCGGTGGTGGTTGGGTTTATTGTCCCTGTCCCAGCGAAAAGGCGGGCTTTCCGTCAAAGGCGTAGAGGTTCTCGGTCTTGATCACGTCCAGCCCGTTGGCTTCGGCGGCCTGCAGCAGGGCGATGATGTCCTGCTTGCCGATGGTGCTTCCTTCCGCCGGCTTGAAGCGGCAGCGCCAGTGATCGGTGCAGAAGGTTTCGCGGAAACCCTCGGGCCACACTTTGATGCCGCGGTTGGTGATCATGCTCAGCGTGGCCGACGGCGTGTTCAGCTTCTGTACCAGTGCCGCCAGTTCGTTGGCATCGCTGCCGCCCCAGTGTACAAAGAGGTCCACGCCCAGCAGCTCCTTGCGGGCCGCCGGCCGGCGCTGGTATCTGGGCAGTTGCAGGGTGCTGTCTTTGGCGTACTGCACGGCTTTCAGCTGCGTGGGTTGCTGGCCCAGGTTCCGGATCACCGCTTCGGCAAACTCGCGGGTGCCCACTTTCTGCGTGCTCACACCTTCCTTGTAGATATCGTAGGTATGGATGCCGTCTTCAATGGTTTTGAGCCAGGCGTTCTGTACGTTTTCGGCCACGTCGGTCTGCCCGATGTGGGTGAGCATCTGGATGGCGCCCTGCAGCAAGCCCGAGGGGTTGGCCATGTTCTGGCCCGCCCGCCGCGGCGCGGAGCCGTGGATGGCTTCAAACATGGCGCATTCCTCGCCGATGTTGGCGGAGCCGGCCAGTCCCACCGAGCCGGCGATCTGGGCCGCCACATCGCTCAGCACATCGCCGTAGAGGTTGGGCATCACAATCACGTCAAACGCTTCGGGCGTATCGGCCATCTTGGCGGCACCGATGTCAATGATCCAGTGCTCGTTTTCGATGGTGGGGTATTCCTTCGCAATTTCGTCGAACACCTGGTGAAACAGGCCGTCGGTCTGCTTCATGATGTTGTCCTTGGTGAAGCAGGTTACTTTTTTGCGGCCGTATTGTTTGGCGTACTCAAACGCGTAGCGGACAATTTTCTCACAGCCGGGGCGGCTGATGAGCTTGAGGCACTGCACCACTTCGTCGGTCTGCTGGTGCTCGATGCCCGCGTAGAGATCTTCTTCGTTTTCCCGCACAATCACGATGTCCATCTGCGGGTGCTTGGTGCGCACGTAGGGGTGCAGGCTCATGCAGGGGCGGATGTTGGCGTAGAGCCCCAGGAACTTGCGGGTGGTGACGTTGAGACTTTTGTAGCCGCCGCCCTGCGGGGTGGTGATGGGGGCTTTGAGGAAGATTTTATTGCGGCGGATCACGTCCCAGGATTCTTTGGCAATACCGGCGGTGTTACCGGCGAGGTACACTTTTTCACCTACTTCAATTTCGTCTACTTCAATGCGGGCGCCCGCGGCTTTGATGATGGCCAGGGTGGCGTCCATGATTTCCGGTCCGATGCCGTCGCCTTTGGCTACTGTAATCCGTTGCATGAGGGGTTGTTTTTGTGGCGCAAGATTACGGCGGCTCCGGCATAAAGAAATATTTATATTTGCTATGTACAGCATAAATAATATTTATGAACTATACCCTCAACCAGCTGCGCATCTTTCAGCAGGTGGTGCAGGAAGGCAGCATCACCCGGGCGGCGGAGGCGCTGCACCTCACCCAGCCGGCGGTGTCCATCCAGCTGAAAAACTTCCAGGAGCAGTTCGACCTGCCGCTGGTGGAGGTGATTCACAAGCGGGTATACGTGACCGATTTCGGGCGGGAGATCGCGGCGGCGGTGGAGACCATCCTCAACGGGGTGCAGGCCATCAACCACCGGCTGCACACCCACAAGGGGCAGCTGGCGGGGCGGCTCAAGCTGTCGGTGGTGTCTACCGGCAAGTACGTGGCGCCCTACTTCATTGCCGGCTTCATCCGGCAGCAGCCGGGGGTGGAGCTGCGAATGGATGTGACCAACAAAGCGCAGGTGCTGAAAAGCCTGGAGCAGAACGAGGTGGACTTTTCGCTGGTGAGTGTGCTGCCCGACAAGCTGCAGGTGGAAAAAGTGGCGCTGATGCAGAACAAGCTCTACGTGGTGGGCAACACCGCGGAGCGGTTCAGCCGGGAAACGTACGACAAAACCATTTTTGAGCGCATCCCCATCATTTACCGCGAGCCGGGATCGGGCACGCGGCTGGTGATGGAGGAGTTCATCCGCAAAAACCGGTTGCCGGTGACGAAGAAGATGGAGCTCACCAGCAACGAAGCGGTGAAGCAGGCGGTGATGGCCGGGCTGGGGTACAGCATCATGCCGCTGATAGGGCTCAAGAACGAGCTCATGAACAAGCAGCTGCAGATCATACCGGTGAAGGGGTTTCCCATCAAGTCTACCTGGTACCTCATCTGGCTGCCCGAAAAAAAACTCACCCCCGTGGCCGCAGCCTACCTTGATTATCTTAAAAAGGAGAAGCAGCGGGTGGTGCGGGAAACCTTCGACTGGTTTGAAACCTATTGAAATAATTTGGCAATGTGTTAATGTGGAAATGTGGAAATGGGGGGATTCGTCCGGCCGGGAGGCTCTTTTCATAATTGAAAAAGCGTTGGCTCCACCCGCCCGTCATCCTGAGCAAAGCGAAGGACCTTTTGCTGCGGAGTAGTTTCGGTTTCTAACAATGATCTTTAGATCCTGCTCACCTGGTGGGATCCTTCGCTGACGCTCAGGAAGACGTTTATTTTTTATATTCTTTCTTGCCTGTAACTTCTCCTCCGGTCTCCGGTTGAAACCTGCACTCCACCCCGACCGTCATCCTGAGCGAAGTGAAGGATCTTTTGCTACGGAGTAGTTGCTGTTTTAAATAATAGCTTTTTGACCCCACTCACCTGGTGAGATCCTTCGCTGACGCTCAGGAAGACGTTTATTTTTTATATTCTTTCTTGCCTGAAACTTCTCCTCCGTTCTCCGGTTGAAACCTGC
>CALMED010000029.1 GCA_937862815.1 uncultured Chitinophagaceae bacterium
AGCGGCCAGTGGGTGTAATCCGGCGGGCAGCAGCAATGCTTCGGTTACCATAACGGCCGCCGTAACACCCTCCGTCAATTTTTCATACAATTCACCCGTCTGCGCAAGTGCCGCTAATCCGTCTCCGCTAACACTGCCCGGATTTACCGCCGGCGGGGTATTTACCGCCCCGGCGGGTGTAAGCATTAATCCCGCCACGGGAGTGATCAACCTGGCAGGCAGTACACCCGGTACATATACCATCTCCTATAATGTTGCCGCCAGCGGCTGCAACCCTGCGGCAGGTTCTACAGCAGAACTGGTCATCCTGCCTTCTTCGGTACCGGTTACCGGCTTCAGCTATTCTTCACCTGTGTGCATCAACGGCACCAACCCCGTACCAACTTTTGTGAGCGGATTTACACCGGGTGGGGTGTTCAGTGCTCCGGCCGGTGTGAGCATCAATCCTTCAACCGGAGTCATTGACCTCGCCGGCAGCAATTCGGGTACTTATACCATCAGTTACTCGGTGCCTGCTTCCGGTTGTGCTCCGGCTGCAGGCGGCACGGCCAGTATTGTGCTGGCCAGCCTGCCACCGGCGCCCGGGGTTAACAATACGGTGGACTATTGCCGTTTTGCCAGCACAGTAGCGCTTACAGCTTCCGGATCCAACCTGCGCTGGTATACAACGGCCACCGGGGGAACAGGTAACCCGGTAGCACCCACTCCGGGTAGCATTTCAGCAGGGATCACCACGTATTATGTTTCGCAAACCGTAGGCGGCTGTGAAGGTCCGCGTGCCCGGATCGACGTCCGCATCAACCCCCTCCCGCTGGCGGAGGCAGGTCCGGATAAGCAGATACTCCTTGGACAGTCCGTTCAGCTGAACGGCGCTGCCAGTGGCAATAACATCACCATTCTCTGGACTCCCCAGGTAAACATCAACAATCCGTCGGTTGCCACTCCGCTGGTGGCCCCCACGGGCGACATCACCTATACCATCAATGTCACGTCGGCCGATGGTTGTGTGGCACGCGATACGGTGCGGGTAACTATTCTGCGGGAGCTGGTGGTACCCAATGTCTTTTCACCCAATGGTGATGGGGTAAATGACCGCTGGATCATCAAGTACATTGAGCAATACCCCAATAACGTGGTTCAGATTTTCAACCGCTACGGACAATTGCTCGTGGAAACACGTGGCTACAGCAGCAGCAATGCCTGGGATGGAACGCACAAGGGTAAGAACCTCCCGGTGGGGGCCTACTATTACATCATACGGCTGAACAGCGAGCAGGCACCCCTGCGGGGCAGTATCTCGATCGTACGCTGATAATAAAACGAATGGAAGCATGCTTCATATGATAAGAAACATACAGTACCGCGGGAGAAAGATCATGGTCCTTTTGCTGGCGTTGGGATGCCTCACGGCAGGAGCCCAGCAAAAGCCGCATTATACCCAATATGTGCTCAACAACTATATCCTGAATCCGGCGCTTTCCGGAATTGAAAATTATACCGATATAAAAATCAGCCACCGGCATCAGTGGGTGGGCTTGCAGGACGCCCCGGTAACCAGTTATTTCACGCTGCACACGCCCATCGGGAAGAAAGATTACAAAACCACGGCCACGTCCTATGCCATCCAGGGAGAAAATCCCCGCGGCAAACAATACTGGCAGGATTACCAGGCATCGGAGCCGCACCATGGTGCCGGCTTGCAAATCATCAACGACCGGGCCGGCCCCTTTAATAATTTTTCCGCGTATGGTACTTACGCGTACCATATCGGACTGAACGAACGCACCAATATCTCGGCCGGCTTCGGTGCCGGGGTAAGCCAGGTAACGCTCAACACCAATAAACTCTTCTTCGGAACCGATTTTCCGGTGGATCCCGCCGTAGCCGGCAGCGGTGAATTGGGACGCATGCGGTTCGATATGAACGCGGGTGTCTGGTTGTATTCGGCCGATTATTTTGCCGGTGTATCGGTCAACCAGGTGGTGCCGCAGCGGCTCGAGTTTGCCGATAACATTGTGCGGCTCACCAACGGCAAAAAAGTGCCGCACATTTTTGCCACAGCCGGTTACCGCTTTCTCCTGTCGGAAGATGTGAACATGATCCCGTCGGTGATGGTCAAATACGTGAACGCGGCTCCCGTTCAGGCCGATGTGAACGTGAAACTGCAATACCGCGACTTTTTATGGGGCGGCGCCAGTTACCGCTCCCGCTACGGATTTGCTGCTATGGCTGGCCTGAACGTGATGAACGGATTTGCGCTTTCGTATTCGTACGATTACTCCACCACCCTGCTCAATACCGTGAGCCGGGGTACCCACGAAATCATCCTGGGCTTTGTGATCGGTAACCGGTATAACTCCGATACCTGTCCCAAAAATATCTGGTAACAATAACAGCAAAGCCGTAAAAGCAAAACCGGCACGCGGTTTCATTGCAGAAATCACATACCGGTTGATGCCGGGTGTTTGCCAGAGATTATAATACAATTACACTGTTGCTGCCGCCAAACTGGTTGGGGGCCTCTGTGTCGGCCTCCGGATCGTTGATCCATTCGGTTTTATTGATCCGGTATTTAAATTCGTGCTGGGTGTCCTTGGGCAGATTTACCTCGGTGGTAAACGTTCCGTCTTTCTTTTTCTTCATGATGACGGAGTTTTCCCAATCGCTGTTGAGACCTAGAATTTCCACGGTTTCCGCGTTTTCCACTGCAAACGAAAATTTCACCTTGCAATAATCTTTTGTCTTGTAGTACGTCTTCTGAATCATTTGTTTCAGTTTTTTAAGGTTTAAAGTTTACAGCATCAACCGATTGCGAACAGATATGTAAAAAATTTATATCTGTACAGAATACACAGGACTGTGAATTCTTTGCTTTTAATACAGAACCGAAGCAAAGGTAACCCATTCATTTATGGCCTTTTTGGGGAGTTTATACACACGCAAACGGTTGTTTTGTTGAAAATTCAGCTTTGTTCTATCAATATTTGGACAACCCTCAACAGAATCCATCGCTTTTTGGGGTATTCTATCCGGGCTCCGGGGCAGGTCGAGCAGGGCTGCTCCGCCATTGTGTGCTGTATGATTCCGGGGCTTACCCACCGCTGGTGATGCGCCCGATACCCCCCATTTGTAATGCCGGGAATCTGCTACATTTACAGTGATGGTTCGCTTATTAACGCATATCCGTACGCTGGCCGGTATACGGGAGTACGCCCGCCCATTGCGGGGTCCCGAACTGGCTGAGCTGCCCCAGCTGGCCGATGCCTGGCTGCTGGTAGAAAATGATACCATTGCCGGCTTTGGCAGGATGGACCAGTTGCCGGTTTCCCTGCGGAAGGGGACGGTTTCGCAAGACTGCAGCGGCCGCATCGTTCTTCCCGCCTGGTGCGACAGTCACACCCACCTCGTATTTGCCCGCAGCCGGGAAGAAGAGTATGTGCACAAGCTGCGGGGCCTTTCTTATGCCGAAATAGCCGCAAGGGGTGGGGGGATTCTCCACTCGGCCCGGGCCCTGGAGGCAATGCCAGAAGATGAATTATTCATACGGTCGTGGGAGCGGCTCCAGGAAGCGATGCGGCTGGGTACCGGCGCTATCGAAATTAAGAGCGGATATGGGCTAAGTACGGCCGCTGAGCTGAAAATGCTGCGGGTGATCCGGCGTCTCCGGGAAAAATCTCCGCTTCACATCAAAGCTACCTTCCTAGGGGCGCATGCCCTTCCCGAGG
This sequence comes from uncultured Chitinophagaceae bacterium, assembly GCA_937862815.1. Taxonomy (GTDB): domain Bacteria; phylum Bacteroidota; class Bacteroidia; order Chitinophagales; family Chitinophagaceae; genus Lacibacter. The sequence continues at coordinate 3,726 of CALMED010000029.1, forward strand.
CATACCGTAACGACCGGGAAGGATATCTCCGTCTTCTGGAAACCGAGATGTTGCCCCGGGTTGCCGCCGAAAAGCTGGCCGATTTCATGGATGTTTTTTGTGAGCAGGGTTTTTTCACACCTGCTGAAACGGACCGCATCTGCCGGGCCGGTTTAGCGTATGGACTGCGGCCCAAGCTGCACGTGAACCAGTTGAGCAGTTCCGGTGGCCTGCAGCAGGCCCTTGCGATCGGGGCTTTGTCGGCAGACCACCTCGAAATCATGACCGATACCGATATCCGGGAGTTGGCCGCATCGGCCACCATCGGCACCCTGTTGCCCACCGCTGCTTTTTTCCTGCAACTGCCCTTTCCGCCAGCCCGTCGCTTGATCGAAGCAGGAGCCGCTATTGCCATCGCCTCCGACTTTAACCCGGGTTCTTCTCCCAGTTGCAACATGAACCTGGTGGTGGCCATGGCCTGTATGGGCATGCGTTTGCTGCCCGGGGAAGCCATCCAGGCTGCCACCATCAACGGTGCTGCTGCCATGGAACTGGAACAGGTAACGGGCAGTATCCGGGTGGGCCAGCGGGCCGATTTTATCCTCACCCGGCCGGTTCCTTCCCTCGCGTACCTTCCCTATGCATTTGGGAACAATCATATAGAGCAGGTGTTCCTGGCGGGCGAACCCGTTTCGTGATATGCGTTTCCGGTGACTGCTTTTACTGCCGGTTACTGCTACCCGGTAACCGGATGTGATTTATATCCTATCTTCCCTTCACAAACACATTTTCCATGGATTCTTTTTTTCAGTTATACGGCAAAGACGATGTGGTGGCCATGACAAGGGTGCGGCGCTACGAGACCAAGCTGGGCGAATGCATACAGGTGGTTACCGACCCGCAGGACCCCGCGGCTTCCTTACAGCAAGCCACTGCCCGTTATGTGTTAATTGGCATACCTGAGGACATCGGCGTAAAAGCCAACGGGGGCACAGGGGGTGCCGAAACGGCCTGGTTTCCCTTTCTGAACGCATTTCTTAACATCCAGAGCAATGACTTTCTCAATGGCCAGGAACTCCTGCTGCTCGGTCATTTTGATTTTACATCCCTCCACGAAGTGATTGAAGATAACGCCCATGGGTACGAGGAAAAGCTGGATGCGTACCGGCATGCCGTGGTGCGGGTGGACGAAGCGGTGGAAGAAGTGGTGCGGATGGTAACACAAAACGGCAAAATACCCATCGTGATAGGGGGCGGTCATAACAATGCATACCCGCTCATAAAGGGAACGGCCAAAGGCCTGTACAAGGCCGGTCTCATACCGCTGGCGCAAATCAACTGCATCAACCTCGATGCACATTCCGACTACCGGCCCCTCGAAGGCCGGCACAGTGGCAATGCCTTCCGCTATGCGGAGGAAGACGGGTACCTGCAGAAATACTGCATGATCGGCATCCATGAAAACTACCTGCAGCAGAACGTTTGGATGGACATTGTGAACAATCCTTTCTTTGACCTGATTACTTATGAAGATATTTTTCTGCACGAGAAGCGCAATTTCATGCAGGCCGTTGCACATGCAACAGGATTTACCGAAGATGGCTATACCGGCATTGACCTGGATCTCGACAGCATTGAAAACGTGCTGGCCAGCGCCGGTACACCCTGCGGCATCACCACACGGGAGGCACGGCAATACATCAACTTTGCCGCAACCGATACCCGGCCGGCTTACCTGCACCTTTGCGAAGGTGCGTCACTGCTGAACGATGGCCGCCGTAACGAAGCGGTGGGCAAACTTATCAGTTACCTGGTGAGTGATTTTGTGAAGTCCCATACACAGACACCTTGCTGAGAAGCGCCTTTTCAACTCCGTCGGTTACAGCACGCCATTCTCTTTCATGGAGCGGAGCAGGCGGATGCTGAACCGGTGACCCAAATTATCCAGTGTGGAAGGGTCTATGGTTTCTGTTTGGGCCGAGTAGACCAGTTTGTCGGCTTTCGCATCAAATAGGTTTCCCTCCACGATGTAGCGGGTACTGGTGACATAATAACCTGGTGTGTACACCCGGTTGTACCAGTAGTAATAATACCGCCCGAAGCGGCTGTAGTAAATGCCTCCCGGCCATACATCCATCTGCCCCTGAACATAGGTATCTTCTTTGGCTACATCCAGCACCGTAATGGTGATCACTGCGTCGTACCCGTCGTTGCGCAGCAGGGCTATCACTTCGTCTTCCGTTTTGCCGTTAAAACTGCGGGGACCGTAAACCGCTGTTGCTGCCCTGGCATTGTACCCCATGGCCACCAGGTCTTCGGCCATGTGGTTTTCAAAGTACACACGCAGTTCCCGGTTGGTGACCCCTTCCATGAGTGTTACCACCATGATGTTTTTGTACGCAGCAGGCTTCAGTTCCGGGTCGCTCCACACGGTGGTGAGGCGGGTTGTGGTGCAGCCCGAAAGCAGGAGCCCTGCAAGAAGAATCAGTCCGCTGAACTTTTTCATGACAATTGATTGACAGGCCAGAAAATGGGGAGGGGCCGTCCGGGAAGCGGTCAACCCCGCCTCTTATAACTGAAAAGGTACACCCCCATACCGGATGGCTTCAATGATGCCGGTCAGCATACCTGCTGATGCGGCATTCAGGAAAAGTTCAGCTCTTCCCGTAGCTGTTCCACTACATGAAAGATGATGGGGCAGCGGTCGTAATGCATGAACACGGTGAAGAGTCGCTTTGTGAAATGGGGCAGGTGGAGTGCCGGAAACTCCCGGCAGCCGGCCGGCCGGCCGGCATACACGCTGCACGTGCTGCGTACCGTAAGAAAGGGGCAGGGCACTGTGTTCATCAACAGGGCGTCGCCCATTCCTTTTTCGAGGTAGCGCTCGTCAAAATCGGGCTGGTTCATCTGCAGGTGGTTGGCCATGGCAGCGGCTTCATCTACGGTGACATTGATAAGCAGGCTCCGGCAGCAGTTACCACACCGGGTACAGTCAATTGCCGCTTCCACAGAGCGGTTGAGCGATTGAACGCGTTGGTCGATGACCGCTCCGTCCTGTTGTTCAAGAAACAATCGGAAACGCTGGTTGCGGGTTTCATTGCGTGCTGCCTCGCGGCGGATATATTCGGCGGATTGCTCCAGGGTAATGTGTATTTGTCTAAAGGTACGTATCGGGCGGGGATTGGCGGAAGGGGGGGGATTCTTGGACTTCTTGTTTTTTTCCCTACCTTTGCTTTTCTTAAAGTTATTTCTTTCTCTGTTAGTGCAGTTTTCTCACTTACTGCGATGGCGTAACCTAAGGCGGATAATGTATCAATGAAGTTGATAGCCTTATCACATATTTTAACACTAAAATCAGTTTTGTGACATTTCAGGAACTACAGCTCCTAGAGCCTGTGCTGCAGGCTCTCAGCAAAGAAGGGTATACCCAACCCACCCCCATCCAGGAAAAAGCCATACCCGTTGTACTGCAAAAACGCGACCTGCTCGGTTGTGCGCAGACCGGTACCGGGAAAACGGCTGCCTTCACGCTCCCTGTTCTGCAGTTATTGCACCAGGCCAATGGTGAAAAAGAAAATCCGGCGCATCCGTTGAAAGCGCTGGTACTCACGCCCACGCGTGAACTGGCTATCCAGATCGGCGACAGCATAACAGCCTACGGCCGTTTTCTGCCCCTCCGGCACCATGTGATATTTGGCGGTGTGCCGCAGCACAGCCAGGTACAGGCCATCCGTAAAGGGGTAGACATTCTCGTGGCTACTCCGGGCCGCTTACTCGACCTGATGCAGCAACGCGTTGTATCGCTCAGCAACATCGAATATTTTATTCTGGATGAGGCCGACCGGATGCTTGACATGGGCTTCGTGCAGGATGTTCGCCGTATTATCTCGCATTTGCCCGAGCGCAAGCAAACCCTGTTTTTTTCGGCCACCATGCCGCCCGAAATCCAGCACCTCGCCGATCACCTGCTGCACAACCCGGTGAAGGTGGAGGTGACCCCTCCTGCCACTACAGTTGAGCTCATTGACCAGCAGCTTTACTTCACCGAAAAGCACAACAAGCGGGCATTGCTTGTTCACCTGTTGCAAAATCCGGCTATTGAAGCCGTGCTGGTGTTTACACAGATGAAACATGCGGCCGACCGGCTGGCCCTGCAACTAAATAAAGCCGGCATCCGCAGCGAAGCCATTCACGGAAATAAGACCCAGACGGCCCGGCAGCGTGCGTTGGAAAATTTTAAAAAGCGCAAGATCCGCGTTTTGGTTGCCACCGATATTGCCGCCCGCGGAATTGACATTGACGACCTCACCCATGTAATCAACTACGAACTGCCCAACGAACCGGAAACCTATGTACACCGCATAGGTCGTACCGGCAGGGCAGGAGCAGCCGGGACGGCAATTTCGTTCTGCGACTGGGGTGAGAAGACCTTTCTTACCGATATCCAGAAGCTGATCAAGCAAAGCATACCGGTGGTAAAGGATCATCCCTTCGACATCCCGACGCTGCACAGTACCCCCATTCCGGCCTCGCAAACCACTCCCATGAACAGCATGCGCAGCATGGGACGCGGCCGCCGCGGCAAGGTGTTTATGCAACGCTGAGACGGTTAAAAGGCACAACAGCAATAATCTTTTCTACAAAAAAAGACCCTGCGTTGGCGGGGTCTTTTCCTTTTTTAAGTGATCGCTGATCAATAAAATAGTTTCATCTCCACCCGGCGGTTCTGTGCCCTCCCGGCTTCGGTGGCATTGTCGGCAACCGGCTGCGTGTCACCATAACCTTTGAAGGTCAGCCGTTCCGGCGCGATTCCTTTGCTGATAAAATAATCGGCCACGGCTTTGGCGCGGCGCTCGCTCCACATGAGGTTCCGTTCGGACAACCCCCGGTTGTCGGCATGTGCTTCGATGGTAAGTTTCAGGTCCGGGTTTTCGATCAGAATACCTGCTACCTGGTAGAGGAGTTTGAGCGACTCGGGCAGCAGCTCGTCGCTCGCAAATTTAAAGCGGATGTTGCGGGCAGCCAGGTCCACCTGTTTCTTCACCTGCGGCTGGATGTCGGGGCACCCCTGGTTGGCGGCCGTTCCGGGTAGGTTCGGGCATTTGTCTGCTTCATCATTGATCCCATCGCCGTCGCTGTCGGGAATCGGACAGCCTTGATAGCGGGCCAGGCCGGCTACATCGGGGCATTTGTCGTCTTTATCGGCTACGCCGTCACCATCGTTATCTGGACAACCGTTCAGCGTTCCTTTTACCCCCGGGCATTGATCGTCTTTATCCGGAACACCATCGCCGTCGGTGTCGGGGCAACCGCGTACCGTTCCTTTGGCGTCGGGACATTCATCATTGTTGTCGTCAAATCCGTCTCCGTCCCGGTCGGGTGGCAGAACAGGGATCACGGCCGGTTCTTTTTCTTTGGCCGGCTTCCGCTGACGGGCCAGGTGCTGTGCAAAGCCGATGCTGTAGTGCAGGTAGTCGTTACTGATGCCCTCTGTGAGTCGCATACGCCACTGCGCCTGCAGCAGGAGGTAAGCCCCTTCGCGGAAGCGGAACTGGAGGCCGGTGCCCAGGGGGGCATAAACGGCAAACCGGCCGGGGAAATAGCCGGCGCCGAGACCAGCTGTTAGGAAGGGATTAACGGCAGCTTTCTCGGAAAAGAGCCTGGCATGCAGGAGCAGATCGGCCTGCGTGCTGAAGCCTGCCTGCCCGATGCTGTCGTCTTTCACAAAGCCGGCCGGGAAGTTCGAAAAGGTGCCGGTAAGGCCGGCCGAGAAATCAATGTGCCGGGTCAGTCCTTTCCACCAGTTGATGCCCAGGCCAAATGATTTCCGCCCCGGTAGGTACCAGGTGTCCCGGGCCAGGGCATCGCTGAGCGAACTGCGCTTGATATCACCCGGCAGTTCATAGTCAGAAAAGCTGACGTGGTAGGAAAGCAGCGAGGGTTTGCGGGTGTTTTGCTGGGCGGTAAGGCTGCCGTAAACGGCCAGCAGGGCCGTGAAAAACAGGATGGGAACTTTCATAGAAAAATTGTGACAGCCGCTAAGATACAGCGCCCGCCGCGGATTTCCTATTACCCGGCCCATACGTCGCAGATGTGCAAAAAAAGGCGTAGGTTTTATCACACATCTTTCTTAAATTTAATCAGTTCTTTGAGTCAACCATTTTTTCCTAACTAAAACTGTTTGCCATGGTAACAACAGACACCACACAGTTAAACCGGGAATGCAATGCCTGGAGAGAGCAATTGCGTTCCTACCGTGAAACAATGGGACAGCTGCACGATCAGTTGCAGGAACTGGCCCGTCATCAACAAGACAAAGAAGTTCTCTCCGAAGTGGAACATTACTACAACCAGTTCTACATCCAGCAAGTCAACATCCACGACCTGAAACAGGCCATCAAACTCCACGAGCGAAAAATGCTGCTGGAACAAGGTCCCGGAGATCATCCGCTTACCGACCAAACGCTTTCCGAACACGAACAACTGAACGACCGCTACGAAAGCCTGGAACAAACCATCCGGGAACTGGTAGATGATTTCGGTCATTTTTCCGGACGAGCGTAACGCCCCGCCTGCCTTACTGGCCCATCCTTTATCCGCGCCTTTTATTTTGCCTGACTTACCGGATCCGCCCACAGCGGAGCGAACCCTTTTTTTATTTTTTAAAACGAATGTTATGGCAGAATTTGATACCTCACACGTCAAAAACATTGTCTTGCTGGGCCATGCCGGTTCCGGCAAGACCTCATTAGCGGAATGCATGCTCTTTGAAGCAGGCATCATCACCCGACGTGGTTCCATTGCGGAACGAAATACAGTTGCCGATTACCACGAACTGGAACAGGAACGCGGCAACTCCATTTTTTCCAAACTCCTGCATGCCCGCTGGCAGGGGTATAAAATCAACATCATTGACACACCCGGCTACGATGATTTCGTGGGGGAAGTGATTTCCGCCCTTCGGGTAGCCGACACCGGTGTGATGCTGCTCAACGGGGCGGCAGGTGTGGAAGTAACCACCGACATCATCTGGCAGTACACGGAAAAGTTCCGAACGCCCATGCTGTTTGCCGTGAACAAACTTGATGATGAAAACGCCGATTTCGACAAAACAGTAGCGGAAGCCAAGGCGCATTTCGGCAACAAAGTAGCAGTTGTACAGTATCCTTTGCAAACCGGTCCGGATTTCAACGCCATCGTGGATGTGCTCAAAATGACCCTTTACCGCTTCCCCAACCAGGGTGGCAAACCCGAGAAGCTGCCGATTCCGGAATCGGAAAAAGAAAAAGCCGAGCAACTGCACCGGGAGTTGGTGGAAGCCGTGGCGGTGAACGATGAAACCCTCATGGAACATTACCTCGACCGGGGCGAACTCGACGAAGACGAAATGCGCAACGGGCTGCGGCAGTCGCTGATCAATCACGACATCTTTCCGCTTTTCTGTGTGTCTGCTGCAAAGGACATGGGCAGCGGACGCATCATGGGATTCATTGATAACGTTTGCCCCAGCGCCAATGAAATGCCGCCGCAGAGGACCCTTGCCGGAGAAGTGCTGCCCTGCGATGCTAACGGTCCGGCCTGCATCTTTATTTACAAAACAGTTTCTGAATCGCACGTGGGCGACCTCTCCTTTTTCAAAGTGTATTCCGGCACCATACGTGCCGGCATGGAACTGGAAAATGAAACCACGGGCGTGTCGGAAAAAATCAACCAGTTATTCCTGGTGGAGGGCAACAAACGGATACCGGTGAACGAACTGGTAGCCGGTGATATTGGCGCCACCCTCAAACTGAAGAACACCCATACCAACAACACCCTGCATGTGAAGGGCCGCAATTACGAGCTGGCGCCCATTTCCTTCCCGCCGCCCAACATGACGGTAGCCGTGGAGCCTGCCCGTAAAGGGGAAGAGGAAAAGCTTTCCCAGGCGCTGCACCAGCTAAGGGAAGAAGATCCCACGTTGTTGGTGGAGGTGAGTCCCGAGTTGCATCAAACGCTCATCCACTGCCAGGGCGACATGCACCTGGCTGTGGCCAAATGGAAGATCGAGCACAACCACAAGCTGGACATACGCTTCATCAAACCCCGCATTGCCTACCGCGAAACCATTCGCCGGATGGCTGAATCAAGTTACCGCCACAAAAAACAAAGTGGTGGTGCCGGCCAGTTTGCCGAAGTGTACTTGCGCATTGACCCCTGGTATGAAGGGATGCCCGATCCAAAGGAGTTTACCGTTAGGGGCCGGGAGGAACATATCCTCGGCTGGGGCGGAAAGCTCGTATTCTACAATTGTGTTGTAGGGGGTGCCATTGACCAGCGTTTTCTCCCTTCCATTCTCAAGGGTGTGATGGAGAAGATGCAGGAAGGACCCCTCACCGGTTCGTATGTACGGGATGTACGGGTATGCGTGTACGATGGTAAAATGCACCCGGTAGACAGCAATGATATTTCGTTCAAAATTGCCGGTCTGCAGGCTTTTCGCCATGCGTTTCAACAGGCCGATCCCCAGATCCTTGAACCGATTTATCATGTGGAAGTGATCTGTCCGGATGATGTTACCGGCGCTGTGATGGGCGACCTGCAAACGCGCCGGGCCATGGTGGAAGGCATCGAAAGCGAAGGGCATTTCCAGAAAGTGCTGGGCCGTGTTCCGCTGGCAGAGATGGATGGGTTTTCCTCCACGCTCCGCTCGCTGACCCAGGGCCGGGCGAAATTCAGAAGCTCGTTCCTGGAATACGCCCCTGTGCCGTTTGATCTGCAACGCCGGTTGGTGGATGAATATGCCAAAACTGTGAAGGAAGAACTGGTGCCGGCCTGACGTACAGGGAGCTACCCGCAACTTCCTGTTTCTGTTTGTTAGGGCTCCATTTAAAAAGCGGCTGTCTCCTCATATGGAAACAGCCGCTTCTCGTTTTTCTGTGGAAGGACCAGCGCCTATTTATTCAATCCGGAAAGAAATCTTGCACACGCATCCGAACGTGGTAACCTGTCCGTCTTTTACGTGCGCCTTGATATCCTGTACGTACACCGAATCAATATTCCTTACTGTTTTAGAGGCTTCGGCTACAGCAATCCGGATGGCATCATCAATCCCTTTTTCTGAAGCAGCAATCACTTCAATAACTTTAACGATGGGCATAGATTTTTATTTTTAAAAGTGAAAGAATACGGAGCAGAAAGGTACGCAAAGATCAGCGCTAAACAAAGAGCGGCACCGCAAGGTTGCCGCTCTTTACAAGTATTCTATGCTGAAGGTTATTACCAGCGTTTTTCGTAGCCGCCGTCCCCTCTCGGGCCGCGGTTGTAGCCGCCTCCACCTCCGCTGCCACCCCGGTAGCCTCCGCCACCACCGTAACCTCCACCGCCGCCCCGGTTGAAACCTCCGCCACCGCCACCGCTTGGTCGGTCTTCTGCGGCTTTCACAACAAGGGGTTTCCGGCTGCGTCCAAGTTGGATATCGTTCAGCAACTCGATGGCTTGTTTGCCATCTTCATCATTTTCCATGTCAACAAAACCAAATCCACGGCTTTTTCCGGTGGCTTTGTCAATGGCAACTTTAGCAGATTTAACGGGTCCGAACTTTTCAAAAATTTCTTCGAGTTCCGCATCGTCCACATCATAGGGTAAACCGGCAACAAACAAATTCATACAAAATATTTAACGTAAATGTACAAATTATGGCGGAAATACGCTGTTTTTCGTTTGAAACCGGCGTTGCCCGGGGTAAACAGCGCAGACCTGATTACGTTTTATTGTAGCTGATAAGAATCTTCCTCTATTTGAGGGGCCTGCCAATCAGGCCATACCGGTATGCAGGAAATCTTGCCAGTAAAATCCTCTTTTTCAGGCGGCTTATGGTCTATCCCTGCACAAAGGTTGGAAAAGAGGCCGTGTTATGCCAGGTGCTTTTTGAGAAAGGTGATGGTTCGCGACCAGGCCAGCTTTGCCGTGGCGGCGTCGTACCGGTTGGGAGCTGTATCGTTGTGAAAAGCATGGTTCACGTTTTCGTAGACGTATTGCTCGTAGGAAATCTTGTGTTGCCGGAGTGCTTCTTCGTATGCGGCCATGCCGGCATTGATGCGCTGGTCGAGCGCCGCGTAATGCAATTGAACGGCCGCTTTGATGCGGTGCACTTCTTCGGTTTTCGCCTGCATGCCATAAAATGAGACCGCCGCCCTGAGCTGTGGAATTTCCACAGCCAGGTTGTTACTCATGCCACCCCCCCAGCAAAAGCCCACACAACCGGTTTTTTCGTTGCAGTCGCGCCGTCCCTTCAGGTATTCGAACACATGGATAAAGTTCTGGAGGTTGTCGGCAGCCGCCAGTGTTTGAAATTTCTGCCGGGCTTCGTCTTCGGTGGCGGGCTGCGGACCAAGCGGCGATAACGCATTGGGAGCGATAGCGAGAAAGCCTTCCTTTGCAGCCCTGCGTGCTACGTCTTCAATGTGCGGGTTCAGTCCCCGGTTTTCATGAATGACTATCACGGTGGGATATGCGGTTTCGGCTTTGGGCCGGGCCACATAGGCTGTCATGGTTCCCTGTACGCCGGGGTAGGTGATGTATTCGGTAAACAGGTCTTCGGCTGGTGTTACCATCGCTTTGGCCTGCTTGACTTCAATGAGCGGCAGTACGGCCAGGGCAGCTGCTGTGCTCCCGGTAAGGAGGGTGAGCCGGCGCAGAAATTCGGTGCGGGTGAGTGGCTTATGCGTGTATTCGTCATAGAGGTTGATGATGCGCTGATCCATATAAATTCTTTGCAGAAAGGTAGGCTGTTTCGTTCAATACAGCGGGGTTAATCCATGAATGGTTGAGATGAATACCGGCTGTTTTAATTCCAACCGCCGGTTATCCGCGAGAAGTTGTGAGCTGCTGTGGTTGCAGGCCCTGCCGGTTGCTCATTGAAATACACTTTGCAACCGGGTAAGCAGAACGGGCCCGCTCCAGTTTCCATGAATCATGAGACGGCGCAGGGTGAGGAGCGGATGGGCAGAATCCATTGCATTGGTTAACTGAAAAGCGGTGTGAATGCCCCGCCTGTTCAATTCCTGCAGACTGGCGCGGTTCCAGGCGCCGTAAGGGTAGGCAAAGCTGGTGACCGGCTTTCCGGTGATACGTTCCAGTTGTTGTTTGGGCTTTGTAAGCTGGAGGTTCCAGTTGACGGAACTGCTTTTTGCCAGGTTGGGATGGTCCCAGGTATGAGCCCCAATGGTATGTCCACGCTGGTGCAGTTCTTTTATTTGCTGTTCGTTGAGAAAGCCCTTTTTATTCAGGGTTACGGACATGATAAAAAAGACCCCCCGGAAGCCGTACCGTTCCAGCAGGGGTGCTGCCAGGGTGGCGTGTTGCAGGTGGGCATCGTCGAAGGTGATCAGAAATGCTTTGGACGGCAGGGGAGTGCCCTCGTAATAAAAGGCGTGCACTTGATCCGGCAACACCGATTGGAAGCCACTGTCGCGGAGTGTCTGCAGTTGCCGTTTCAACTGTAGGGTGCTGATGTAGAGTTGATTGGCCGTTACTGCATCCTGGCGGATGTTGTGGTAGCACAGCACCGGGAGTTGGCGCAGACGCTGCAGCCGCTCTGCGGGGATGGGTTGGGCTATACTGCCGGCAACTGCGCTGCCAAGAATGAAGAGGATACAGAAACGAAGGGTCAACATAAACCGTAATTTACACACCTGCGTAGCCGTATTTGTTGATGCAGATCAGGGAACTTCCTTATATGCTTCATAGGACTGACCTGCTCAACTTCTTACATTCAAAAAAAACCGGACGATGCGTAACCTGTTGCTGTTTCTGACAGGGATCCTGCTGGCGGCGGGAGAGGTTGCTTGTACCAATGGGGAATCGGCTGCTCCTCCGGAATCCGGCGGCACAGCAAATCTTGCAGTACCAACCGACACAACTCCGGCTGCGAAAGGACTTGATACAGCTTTGTACAACCGTAACCTGGAACGCATGGCCAATGGGGATGAAAGCGGACGGTGGCCTGTACGCGGGCCGTACCCGTTGGAGGGAGCCGTTTTACCTTTTTACCGGGTTGTAGCCTTCTACGGCAATTTTTATTGTACCGGCATGGGAATACTGGGCGAATTTCCGCCCCCCGTGGTGCTGCAGAAACTGCGGGCCCAGGTGCGGGAGTGGGAAAAAGCTGATACCCTTACGCCCGTGCTGCCGGCTGTGCACTACATTGCCGTAACAGCGCAAAGCAGTCCCTGCGACGGTACTTACCGGGCGCGGATGCCCGAGAAAGAAATCCGCAAAGCCATGGCCATGGCCGACAGCCTGGGTGGACTTTGTTTTCTGGACGTACAGGTGGGCCTCAGCACCCTGCAGCAGGAATTGCCGCGGCTGTTGCCGTACCTGCGGTCGGCCCATGTACACCTGGGTATAGACCCGGAGTTTTCGATGAAAAGTGGCCAGCGGCCCGGGACCGTTATCGGCAGTTTCGACGCAGCCGATATAAACTATGTCACCGGTGTGCTGGCCACCCTGGTAAAAGAGAACCAACTGCCACCGAAGATCCTGGTGGTGCACCGGTTCACGCAGGCCATGCTCACCAACAGCCGGAACATACTTACCCGGCCGGAAGTGCAGGTGGTGATCAACATGGACGGATTCGGCAGTCCCGATCTTAAGCGCAGTTCTTACCTCCATTTTGTAAGCCGTCAGCCCGTGCAGTTTACCGGCTTTAAAGTATTTTATAAAAATGACGCGAAGAGCGGTGGGCGCATCATGTCACCGGCCGAAATGCTGCAGCTGAAACCCCGGCCTGTGTACATCCAGTACCAGTAATCCGGGGGCAATCGTGTGGTGCAGGTGCAGGTGGGGAAGCGCCTCGTGATGCGGGGGAAATTCCTCTGTAAATCCTTGCCTGTTCTGCATTTTCGCCCTATCTTTGCACCCCCGTAAAAAACAAACGGGATTATTTTATGTCTGAAAATCAAATTGTTAACTCAAACGCTGAACAACAGGAGCCGGTGGCAGCCGAGGTGGCTGAAACGGCAACAGCGACAACAAATGTACCTGTTGCGCCGGTGCAGACTGCACACGACGATTTCGACTGGTCCGTTGACAAACGCAACGTGGCTATTTACAACCCCGATGAACGTGCCAAGTACGATGCTGTTTACGACGGCACGTTTAAGCAGGTAAACGACGGCGAAATGGTGGAAGGCCAGGTTGTAGGCCTCACCAAGACCGACGTGGTGGTGAACATCGGTTTTAAGAGCGATGGCCTGGTTTCCCTTAACGAGTTTCGTGACATCCCCGGTCTCAAAACCGGCGATACTGTGGAAGTGATGGTGGTGGAAAAGGAAGACCGTGATGGTAACCTGCACCTGAGCCGCAAACTCGCCCGCATTACCCGTGCCTGGGAACGCATAGTTGAAGTACATAAGACCGGTGAGATTGTTACCGGTATTGTAACGAGCAAAACCAAGGGTGGTCTCATTGTGGACGTACACGGTATGGAAACCTTCCTGCCCGGTTCCCAGATTGATGTGAAACCCGTAACAGATTACGATCAGTTCGTTGGAAAGACAATGGAGTTCAAGGTGGTGAAGATCAACGAGAACATCAAGAATGCAGTGGTTAGTCACAAAGCCCTGATTGAAAGCGATATTGAGCAACAGCGTGCTGTGATCATGAGCAAGCTGGAAAAAGGACAGGTTCTCGAAGGAACGATCAAGAACATCACCGATTTCGGAGCATTCCTCGACCTGGGTGGCGTAGACGGTCTGTTGTACATTACCGATATCAGCTGGGGTCGCATCTCGCATCCGTCTGAGGTGCTTAAACTGGACCAGAAGCTGAATGTGGTGGTGCTGGATTTTGACGATGAGAAGCGGCGCATCAGCCTTGGTCTGAAGCAACTGACGCCCCATCCCTGGGATACACTGCCCGAGGCCATCGGCGAAGGCAATACCGTGAAGGGCAAGGTGGTGAATATTGAGGACTACGGCGCATTTCTCGAAATCATGCCCGGCGTGGAAGGCCTGGTGCACGTAAGTGAGATCAGCTGGGCCAATACACCCATCAATGCCAAGGAGTTCTTTAAGATGGGCGATGAGCATGAAGCCAAGATTGTGACCCTCGATAAGGATGCCCGCAAGATGAGCCTCTCCATCAAGCAGATGACCCAGGATCCCTGGAACACCATTGAAGAGAAGTTTCCCGTTGAAAGCAGGCATAAAGGACTGGTTAAAAACATCACGCCCTATGGCGTGTTTGTGGAGCTGGAGCCCGGTATTGGTGGCATGATACACATCAGCGACCTGAGCTGGACCAAGCGTTTCAACCACCCCAGCGAATACACCAAGGTGGGTCAGCACATCGAAACAATGATCCTGAGCATTGATAAGGATAACCGTAAACTGCAGCTCGGACACAAGCAGCTGGAAGAAGATCCCTGGAATGCGCTGGAGGAAACCTTTGCTGTTGGCTCCGTTCACGACGGTACCATCATCCGTAAAGACGACAAAGGCGCCATCGTGCAACTGCCTTACGGTATAGAAGGCTTTGCCCCCAACCGTCATCTCAACAAGGAAGACGGCAAGCAGGTACTGGCCGATGAAACTGCTCAGTTTGTGGTGATAGAATTCGACCGCAACGAGAAGCGTGTGGTGGTAAGTCACACCCGTATCTGGGAACAGGCAGCCGCGGATGAAAAGGAAGCTGTGGTGAAAGAGAAGAAGGCAGATGCCGCCCGCACCAAGAAAGCGGTGAAGGATGTTCAGAGCAAAGTGGAAAAAGCCACATTGGGCGATCTGGGTGTACTGGCCGATCTCAAGAAGAAGATGGACAGCGAAGCGAAGGACGAAACAGCCAGCCAGTAAGCTTCAATCAAAGCATACAAAACCCATTGCCGCCGGCAATGGGTTTTTTTATACGCATACACCGGCTTCCTGCCCCGGCATGGCCGAATTCGATTAACTTAGCGGCAATACCTGCGACATGCGTTTTTTTCTCACCGGATTTATGGGTTGCGGCAAGACCTTCTGGGCCCGGCAATGGAGCCAGGCCAGCGGGCTGAAATGTTATGACCTGGACCATGAAATTGAACAGCGGGAACGGCAGTCGGTAACCGCTCTTTTTAAAGAGCGGGGAGAAGACGCGTTCCGACTACTGGAACGCGATACCCTGCGCACCTTCCTGAAACTGGATAATTACATCATGAGCTGCGGTGGAGGCACTCCCTGTTTTTTTGATAACATGGAGCGGATGAACGCCGCGGGTATTACCATCTACCTGAAGAGCAGTGTACCTGAATTGGTGGAGCGGCTGCGGCAGGAAAAAGAAACGCGCCCTCTCATACGGGATGTGAGCGGTGAGTTGCTGGATGAATTCATCACCGCCCGGCTGGAACTGCGGCGCGGCTGTTACAGCCAATCCATGTTTCACCTCCACACCCGTCACCTCAGCAATGAAAATTTTGAACGGATATACCGGCGTTATGCGAAATAATTTTCTGCAATGGGCTTTTTTTCTTTGTGCACTGGCGGTTGCACTGGGTGCTTTCGGCGCCCACGGCCTGCAACCTTTACTGGATGAAAAAAGCCAGCACACGTACCAAACTGCGGTACAATACCACTTCTACCACGCGCTGGCCCTGGCTGTATGTGGCCTGCTGCAGCTTTTTCGCCCCAACCGGCTGGTGGTGCAGGCCGGCCGTCTTTTTGGTGTGGGGCTATTTCTGTTCTGCGGATCACTTTATCTGATGTCATTTGTAAAAGCAGCTGGCGTCACTACCATGGGTTGGCTGGGGGCTATCACCCCGCTGGGCGGCCTGGCATTTATTGCTGGCTGGGTGGTGTTGCTGCTGGCGGCTGCCAGGTTGCAACGTCCATCGGAATGAGAAGGGTTACCTGTGTGCCGTTACCGGCAGGTTCTATGCTGAACGTTCCATTCACGGCCTCCATCCGGCGCCGCATGTTGCGGAGTCCGTTGTTGTAACTCCTGGTTTCAGTTGGTTGAAATCCCCGGCCGTTATCGCTGATACTGATTTGCAGCAGATCTTCATTACAGCTAATACGGATGGTTACCGTTGATGCTTGTGCATGCTTCACAATATTGTTGAGGGTCTCTTTTACAACGAGAAACAGGTTGCGCCGTATGTGTCCCGGCAGCAGCCGTTTGGGAATCTGTTGCGGTGCGTCTACCCCGCAGTTGAGCTGAACGGCCTCGCAGTACTCGGTAACATAGGCGCGTATGTAGGCGACAAAACTATCCAGGGTGTCGTGAACAGAATTCATACTCCAGATGATTCCATTCATCTTTACCATCAGGTCGTTGGCGTTGAAGGAGATTCTTGCCAGTTCCTCCAGCGGCTGTTCTTTTGTTTTTTTTATGGCCAGTTCACTGAGCAGCCGGATGGCAGTAACCCCACTGCCCAGTTCATCGTGCATGTCGGCCGAAATCCGATTGCGCTCCTGCTGTTGCACCTGCAGCACTGCCAGTTTGCGTTCATAGGTTTGCCGTTCTTTTTCCTGGCGGAGCGCTTCCTGCATCAGGACTTTTTCAATCAGCTCCTTGCGGTTTTTGTAGGCCAGTCCGGCCAGGAAAAACATCATCTCCAGCAGAATACCCACTTCGAAATACAAGAGTGATTGGCGGAAAATGCCGGTACGCGGCAGGAGGGTGCTTGTGTTAAAAACAATGAGGTATTGCGAAAAACCCGCCAGCAGCAGGTTGACCAGGTTACCGGCAACAAGGTAGTTCATTAAGCGGTTCCTGTGCATGATACCTAGGATTACATAGGATAAACCAATCAGAAACATGAAATACTTGCTGTAGTTTTCGACGGCACTCAGCAGGTTGTAAGAACCGTTCCGCAGATACAGGTACGTATAAGTTGCGAGGAAGCCTGCCAGCAGCAAAGCTGCTACCTGAAAAAGCCGGTTCAGCAGGGGGTAACCCGTGCGGGTATCCAGAAATTTCCGGGTAAACTCCAGATAAAAAATATAACCGAGGAGCAACAGGGCAAGATCAAGGTATTCTTCATTGAAAAAGTTAAAGGGAACAGACAGCTTGAAGTAAGCCGCTTTTAAATACAGCAGTACAGCCAGGCAGGCCGCGTACAGGGAATAAAAAAGAAATTCCGGCTTTCGATTCTGCAGGTACGTGACCATTGAAAAAAGCAACATCAACACAAGGGCACCACAAAGCAGGTAGGTGAGTTTATTTATTCCGAACCAGTTGTTGTGCTCAAAGCTGATGTGATATGAAAGAAACCGTTCATTCACAAGCACTGGTTTCAGCAGTGTTACATTGGTTTTGGCGAATTTCACTTTTGCCAACACCTTCATCGGGGTGCCAGGCGGAAGATTTATCTGCCGGTATGCCTGCTCGCTGCCCGGCACAATATCCGGCAACGGAATCCACTGCTTCTTGACCGTATCCATTGCATACAGGTGGGTTTCTTTGCACAGCATGCCGGCGGAAAAGTAGAAGCTACGCGGTTGTTCCTCCCCGTTTTCCAGTTCAAAAAAAAGGAAGAGGTAATGATCGGACATTGCCTTTTTCGAAATCTTTTTCGAGGTCTTTTTGTTGTAGGGTAGAAACTGATCGGATCGCAGGTTTTCTAACCGGATGGTGTCTTTCAGGTCGGTCAGGAAGCGGATGTGGGAAGGAATGAAGACAGACCGGATGATGGTATCGGTACGAATTATGGTATGGCTGCTGTCACCCCGGCCCATTGTTGCGCCGGCAGTCCATAGCAAAAGGAGGGTGCAAATCAAGTGTTTCATCATGGCCTCAAACAGGGAAAAGATACTACTTTTCAAAAGAACATCTTGTTTTCTTTCTTGCCGCTGTCACACTCCCTTTTTATATCTTTGTTTGCATGGCCCGCAAACGGAAAAACAGCCAGAAAAAGGCAGACGAACCGGCCTCCTTCCGCAAGGAAACCGGAGAGCAGGTCAGTGTAAAGGAACTGGTACGCGACGAGCGAACCCATAAAATTTCCGGCACACTGTCTGTGCTGCTGGCATTGTTGCTATTTGTTTCGTTCACTTCCTATCTCTTCACCTGGCGGGAAGACCAGGACAAGGTGCTGCGGGGCGCTTCCCGCTTCCTGATGGCCGATGACATCGGGGTGGAAAACCTGATGGGCCGCATTGGTGCCTGGCTTTCCCATGTGTTTTTTTATGAGTCGTTCGGGGTGGCATCCTATCTCGTTTGCACGTTCTTTTTTGTTGTTGGTGTCAATCTCATTTTCGGAAAAAAGATGTTCTCGATCTGGCGTAACCTGCGCTATGTACTGGTAGGTCTGCTTATTCTGCCGGTTTTTTTCGCCTTTTTCATGCACAGGTACGAATTCCGCTGGGGTGGCACTATGGGAAATTACGCGGCCGGCTGGCTGCGACTGTTTGCAGGAACCGTGGGTACCTCCATCCTTCTGCTGGTGGCGGTAATGAGTTATGTTATCTGGCGCTTCAACCCGGTTTTCCGGATGCCAGAACGGAAAGTGCCTGATGATATACCTGGTCATCCGGTCGATGCGGATACGGAGGAATCAACTTCACCGGCTCCTTTGCCCGCAGTAGCGCCGGAACCACCCGTTCCTGCCGGGGGAAATCAATACAAGGGTACCGGTATTCCGCTCACCATTGTTCCCGAACGGCAGGAGGCGAATCCGCTGCACCAATTTGAATTGAAAGAAAAAGAAGCATCTGCGCCAGAACCGCTGCCCGCTTTCCAGCCCGTGCCTGTGGAACTGGTGCCGGAGCCGGTGGTAGCCGAACCCGTACGCAAACCTGCCCCGGTAAAAAACGAAGAGCCCGTCCCGCCCCTTGAACTTGAAATAAAAAACGTTTCCGATTTTACGCCTGATAAAGAAGACACGGGTGGTGTTGTTGAGAACCTGCCCCCCTACGATCCTTTCCTGGACCTGCGGGATTATAAATTTCCGACCCTCAACCTGCTGGAAAACCACGGCAGTGAAAAGATTGTGCAGGACCCGGCCGAACTGGAAAGCTATAAAAACCAGATAATCAGCACGCTCCGGAATTACGATATCGAAATCCAGAAGATCTCCGCCACTGTGGGACCCACGGTTACCCTGTATGAGATAGTTCCGGCTGCCGGTGTGCGCATCTCCCGCATTAAAAACCTGGAAGATGATATTGCCCTGAGTCTCGCTGCCCTGGGCATCCGCATCATTGCACCCATTCCCGGCAAGGGTACCATTGGCATTGAAGTGCCCAACGTTAAGAAGACCGTGGTGAGCATGAAGACACTGCTGGCGAGTGAAAAATTCCAGCACAATCATTTTGCCCTTCCCATTGCCGTGGGGAAACGGATTGACAATGAGAATTTCATTGTGGACCTGGCTACCATGCCGCACCTTCTCATGGCCGGTGCCACGGGGCAGGGCAAATCGGTGGGCGTGAACGCGATCCTTGTTTCGCTGTTGTACAAAAAGCATCCGTCGCAGCTCAAGCTGGTGCTGGTGGATCCCAAGAAAGTGGAGCTGAGCCTCTACCGTCACATTGAGCAGCACTTCCTGGCCAAACTGCCGGGTGAAGAAGAAGCCATCATCACCGATACCAGGAAAGTGATCAATACCCTCAATGCGTTGTGTATTGAGATGGACAACCGCTACGATCTGCTCAAAGAAGCGGGTTGCCGTAACATCCGGGAGTACAATGAGAAATTTGTTGCCCGGCGGCTTAATCCTCAGAAAGGACACCAGTACCTGCCGTTCATCGTGCTGGTGATTGATGAATTTGCCGACCTCATCATGACGGCGGGCAAGGAAATAGAGATGCCCATCGCCCGCCTGGCGCAACTCGCCCGTGCCGTGGGTATTCACCTGATCATTGCCACCCAGCGTCCCTCCGTTAACATCATCACCGGTACCATCAAGGCCAACTTCCCGGCCCGCATCGCCTTTAAAGTTTCATCCAAAGTAGACAGCCGCACCATCCTCGATACCGGTGGTGCAGAGCAGCTCATCGGGAAGGGCGATATGCTGATCAGCTACAACGGCGAACTCACCCGCCTGCAATGCGCTTTTGTGGACACGCCCGAAGTAGATGAAGTGGTTTCGTTCATCAGCCGGCAGAAAGGGTACCCGCAGGCCTTCCTCCTGCCTGAGTACATCGATGAGAAAGATCTTGAAAGCAGGGATGTGGACCTGGGCGACCGCGACCCCATGTTTGAAGAGGCTGCCCGCCTCATTGTGCAGAACCAGGTGGGCTCTACCTCGCTGCTCCAGCGCCGTATGAAGCTGGGTTACAACCGCGCCGGCCGGCTCATGGACCAGTTGGAAGCGGCTGGTATTGTGGGAAGCAGCCAGGGGAGTAAAGCGCGGGACGTACTCATCAAAACCGAAGCGGAACTGGACCAACACCTGGACCTGCTGGGTTGAGCTGTTAAATCCATGCAAATACCGGTAAATCCCTCGTGTTCCTGCGGCTTATCGTATCTTTACGGCCCCAAAATTGAACGGGGTTTTAAAACATCCACATGAAGCCAATATTTACTTTCCTTCTTACCATCTGCACAGCCCTGCCGTTGTTTGCCCAGAATAAATCCATGGGGCAAAGTGACCCGGAAGCGAAGAAAATACTCGATGCCGTTAGCGCCAAGTTCAAAACCTACAAGGCAGTGAAGGCCTCTTTCACCTTCAAAAATGAAGACAATAAAGGGAAGGTACTGGGTATCAAAAAAGGAAGTCTGCAGATGAAGGGCAATAAGTACCGCGTAACACTTACCGGCGGCCAGGACATTTTCTGCGATGGGGTTACCATCTGGACGTATGATCCTGCTATGAACGAAGTAACGGTGTCGAAGTTCGACCCTTCCTCGAATACCATTACGCCACAAAAGCTGTTCACCAATTTTTACGACAAAGATTTCCTGTACAAGCTCAACGGCGAAAAGAAAGAAGCCGGTAAGGTGTTGCAGGAAATTGAGTTGACGCCTTATGATAAAAGCAAGCCCTTTTTCAAAGTGTATGTGCTGGTAGACAAAGCCACCAAAACCATCTACAGCACCAAAGTGATGGAGAAAAGCGGTAACAACTACATTTACACCGTAGCCACCCTCAACGGCAATGTACCCGTGGCCGACAACGTTTTCGTGTTCGATAAAGCGAAATACCCGGGTGTGGAAGTGGTGGATCTCCGATAAACTGAACACATAGTATTGCAAAGAAAATCCCTCGGTAATGGGGGATTTCTTATTCCAGCTCTTTCTTGTTTCAGGCGTTGGCCATATCCGGAATAGCTTCCACCTTGTAGGCCCCGGCATCCAGCTTGGCCTTGGTTTCGGTAAAGGCTTTCAGCGTCTCCTCAATGTCGGCATCGGTGTGGGCTGCCGAAGGGATGAGCCGGTAAATGATGTGCCCTTTCGGTATCACGGGGTACACCACAATGGAGCAGAAGATATTGTAGTTCTCCCGCAGGTCCATTACCATGGCGGTGGCTTCTTCCACACCGCCCTTCATGTACACGGGTGTAACGGGGCTGTCTGTCTTCCCGATATCAAAGCCCCTTTCTTTGAGTCCCTGCTGCAGCTTGCGTGCATTTTGCCAGAGCTTCTCTTTCAGTTCGGGCATGGTGCGCAGCATTTCAAGGCGTTTGAGGTTGCCAATAACGATGGGCATGGGCAGACTCTTGGCAAAAATCTGCGAGCGGATGTTGTATCGGATGTAATCTATGATGGTACGGGGCCCGGCCAGGAAGGCGCCGATGGAAGCCATCGACTTGGCAAATGTGCTGAAGTAAAGGTCAATTTCATCCTGGCAACCCTGTTCTTCACCCGCTCCGGCGCCGGTTTTGCCCAGTGTGCCAAAACCGTGTGCATCGTCCACCAGGAGCCGGAATTCGTATTGCTTTTTCAGCTCAGCGATTTCTTTCAGTTTGCCCTGGTCGCCTGCCATGCCAAACACTCCTTCTGTAATCACGAGGATGCCACCGGTTCCCTGCTTTTCAATGAGGGCGGTTGCCCGCTGCAGTTGCTTTTCACAGTCGGCCACATCGTTGTGCTTGAACACATACCGGTGGCCGGGGTGCAGGCGCAGCCCGTCAATAATGCAGGCGTGGCTTTCGGCGTCGTAAACAATCACATCGTGACGGCCGCAGATGGCATCGATGGCGCTCATGATGCCCTGGTAGCCAAAGTTCATAAGGATGGCGTCTTCTTTGTGCTCAAATTCGGCCAGTTCCCGTTCCAGTTGTTCGTGGTAGTTGGAGTTGCCGCTCATCATCCGGGCTCCCATGGGGTAGGCCAGGCCAAATTGACGGGCCGCTTCTGCGTCCACTTTGCGGATTTCGGGGTGGTTGGCCAACCCAAGGTAGTTGTTGAGGCTCCACACGATTTTTTCCTTACCGCGGAACTGCATGCGGCTGCCGATTTCACCTTCCAGTTTGGGAAATGCAAAGTATCCATGCGCCCGCTCGCGGTGTTGACCGATGGGGCCGTAGTTCTTGATTAACTTCTCAAAAATATCTGCCATAATTCAGGAATTAACGCTTAAAAATTGGCGCAAAGGTACGAAATTCAGTCGTTGTACCGGTCAAGGGTCCCGGGAACCGGGCTTCCTTTTTGCCACAAGGCTTACCGGCGTCATGCGGTATCTTTGCATTTCAATCAACAATCCTTATGCGTGTACTTTTCTTCTCCCTTTGCTGGCTCCTGGCTGCCGGTACAACCGCTCAGAAAGCACCCGTCAGACCCGCTGCACCGGTTCAACGTTCCATTGATCGTCCCAAACTGGTGGTGGGTATCATGGTAGACCAGATGCGGTGGGATTTTCTGTACCGTTATTACGATCGTTATGCCCCCAACGGCGGTATCCGCCGGATGCTGCAGCAGGGCTTCAGCAACGAGAACATGTTTATCCCCTATGCTCCCACGGTTACTGCCTGCGGACATACCTGCGTTTACACCGGTTCGGTACCGGCCATTCATGGCATCACCGGCAATGCGTGGTGGGATTATGAGAAGAACCGCACCGTCTATTGCAGCGAAGATAAAACCGTACAAACCGTTGGCAGCAATACGGCAGCCGGGGAGATGAGCCCCCGCAATATGCTCACCACTACCATCTGCGACGAACTCAAACTGGCCACCAATTTCCGCAGCAAGGTCATTGGCATTGCCATCAAAGACCGGGGGGGCATTCTGCCGGCAGGGCACAGTGCCGATGCAGCGTATTGGTACGACAACAAAACCGGCAACTGGATTACCTCCACTTATTATATGCAGGAACTCCCGCAATGGGTGAAGGCCTTTAATGCGAAGAAGCATGTTGACAGTTTGTACCAACGGGGCTGGAGTACCCTGTTCCCTCCTTCCACCTATGTGCAGAGCAGCCGCGATGAAAATGAGTTTGAAGCCAAACCCTTCGGGAACGACCAGAAAGGATTTCCGTATGACCTGAAACGGTTCATTGGCAAGAACTACAACAGCATTGCTCAAACACCTCACGGCAATACCCTCACGTTCATGATGGCTTACGAAGCCATCCGCCACGAGCAAATGGGGAAGGATTCTGTAACCGATATACTCGCTGTCAGTTTTTCTTCACCCGATTATGTGGGACATGCTTTCGGTCCAAACAGCATCGAGGTGGAGGATACGTACCTCCGGTTCGACCGGGAGCTGGGTGCATTCCTGGATTTCCTGGATAAAACAGTGGGCAAGGGTCAATACCTCACGTTTCTTACAGCGGATCATGGAGTGGCCCATGTGCCGGGCTTCCTGAAAGAACATAAAATTCCGGGTGGTGCGGTGGATGATAACTCCCTGGTGGCCGACCTCAACCGTATGCTGAAAGACAAATACCAGCAAAGTCCCCTCGTTCACAGCGCTTATAATTACCAACTAAGCCTCAACGAACGGCTTATTGATTCCCTCGAGCTCGACCGGGATGCCATTGTGGCCGCTGTTATCCGCCATGCAAAAACGATTGAAGGGATTGACCGGGTATTTGAAATAGATGAGCTCATGGAGCAGCCCATGCATGCAGATGTAAAAAACCGCCTTGCCAACGGTTGGCATCCCAAGCGGAGCGGTGGCATCCAACTGGTCTTTGCACCCGGGTGGATTGATGGCGGAAAAACAGGCACCACTCATGGGTTGTGGAACCCCTACGACAGCCACCTGCCCTTACTCTGGTTCGGCTGGGGCATTAAACCGGGCCGTTCAACCGTAGAAGTGTATATGACCGATATAGCCCCCACGCTGGCCGCCCTGCTGCGCATCCAGATGCCCAACGGTACGGTTGGGAAAGTCATTGAGTCGGTAACGCGTTAGCATAAGGGAAATAACGTGAAGTTTTTGCAGGTTGTTGCCCTCTGGCATCAATCTTGACCCCTTGTACGGGAAACAGAAAAGGGCTGTCTCAGGAATGCAACAACACGGTGCTGAACAGAAAAACAGCTGCGCAGTAGTTTGATTTACAAGACAATAAACTTCGCGCTTCCTTTTTATACACTGTGCCGCTGTGTAGGAAAAAATTTATGAGGTAGCCTTATCTGTCATTTTGACTAAAGAATGATACCATGACTGAAAAGAATTTGTTTTTGCGGACACCGGATGAAGACGTTGACTTTTTACCGATTATACCCTTGAATGAGACAGAGAATGAGGATGAACTGATCGATATTAATGATGACCTTCCCATTTTGCCGCTCCGGAATACTGTACTCTTTCCCGGAGTGGTTCTGCCCATTACTGTAGGCCGCGACAAAAGCATACAGGCGGTAAATGAGGCCTACAAGGGCGATAAACTGGTAGGTGTACTGGCCCAGAAAGACAGTGGGGTGGAAGATCCATCCATCGCCGACCTGGAACAGATCGGAACGGTAGCCAAAGTGGTGAAGCTCATTAAAATGCCCGACGGGGGCACTACTGTTATTATCCAGGGAAAGAAACGTTTTCTTGTAGAGGCAATTACAGCGGAAGAGCCCTTTTTCAAAGCACGGGTACAATTGCTGCAGGAAGAGCCGGTGCCTAATCACCCCGACTTCCAGGCACTGGCAGGTTCCATCAAAGACCTGGCCGCACAGATCATCCATCTGTCACCCAATATCCCCAGTGAAGCGGCCATCATTCTCAAGAACATTGAAAACCCCGCTTTCCTGGTGCACTTTGTGAGCAACAACCTCAACAGTGAAATCACGGAGAAACAAAGACTACTCGAAACACAGAGTCTTTCTGAGCGTGCCGAATTGCTGCTCTCCCTGTTACAGCGGGAACTGCAATACGCAGAACTCAAGAATAAAGTAACCAGCAAGACGCGGACGGAACTGGATAAGCAACAGCGGGAGTACTTCCTGCAGCAGCAGATGAAAAGCATCAAAGAAGAACTGGGGGGCGATGCCAATGACCTGGAGATCCAGGAAATGAAGAAAAAGGCAGAAGCCAAAAAATGGCCGGCTCCTGCCAAAGAAATGTTCCAGAAGGGGATTGAAAAACTGGAACGGATGCACCCCTCCACACCCGACTATTCGGTGGTCTACAATCATGTGGACCTGATGCTGGACCTTCCGTGGAATGAATTTACAGCGGATCAGTACGACCTCAAGCGGGCGCGGAAAGTGCTGGACCATGACCATTACGGTATCGATAAGGTGAAGGAACGTATTCTGGAATACCTGGCTGTATTGAAGCTGAAGGGCGACATGAAAAGTCCCATCCTCTGCTTCTTGGGACCTCCCGGTATCGGAAAAACCTCACTTGGGAAAAGCATCGCTGCCGCGCTGGGTCGAAAGTACGTACGCATCAGTCTCGGTGGATTGCATGATGAAAGCGAGATCCGTGGCCACCGCAAGACCTACATCGGCGCCATGCCCGGCCGCATCCTGCAGTCCATCCGCAAAGTGCACTCCTCCAACCCGGTGATGATACTGGATGAGATTGATAAAGTGGGTTCCGATTTCCGGGGCGACCCCTCCAGCGCCCTCCTGGAGTTGCTGGATCCGGAGCAAAACCATACGTTTTACGACAACTACCTGGAACTGGAGTACGACCTGTCTAAAGTATTATTCATTGCAACGGCCAACAACATCGCTTCCATTCAACCGGCGCTCCGCGACCGGCTGGAGATCATAGATCTCTCCGGTTATGCCGTGGAAGAGAAAGTGGAGATTGCCCGCCGACACCTGTTGCCCAAGCAAAAGCAGGCGCATGGACTGGAAAAGATTTCGTTTAAAATCAGCGATACCGTTCTGCGCAAAATCACGGAAGACTACACCCGTGAAAGCGGGGTGCGGGAACTGGATCGTATGCTCGCTTCCCTGATGCGGTCGCAAGCAAAGGAATACGCCCAGAAGGGTAAGTTGAAACCCACACTCACGGCCAACGATGTGGAGAAGATTCTCGGGAAGCCCCGCTACAGCAACGAAATATACAAAACGGTTAACATGCCCGGCGTTACGGTTGGGCTGGCATGGACCTCGGTGGGCGGTGATATTCTTTTCATAGAAACCAGTCTTTCTGATGGGAAGGGCGAGTTGCAGCTGACAGGCAACCTGGGCAATGTAATGAAGGAGAGTGCCACGACTGCCTTCAGCTACCTCAAAGCACACGCAAGGAAAATCGGGATTGATGCCAATGATTTCCAGAAAAAGAACATCCACATCCATGTGCCCGAGGGAGCGGTTCCAAAAGATGGACCCAGTGCGGGCATTACCATGCTTACCTCTATGGCCAGTGCCTTCACCGGCCGTCGGGTTAAACCCTACCTGGCCATGACCGGTGAAATCACCTTACGGGGAACAGTGTTACCCGTAGGAGGTATTAAGGAAAAAATACTGGCAGCCCGCCGGGCCGGCATCCGGGAGGTGATCCTGTGCTGGCAGAACGAAAAGGATGTGCAGGAAATCAACTCCTCCTACATCCGGGGCATCAAGTTTCATTACGTCAAAACCATGCAGCAGGTGCTGGACCTGGCGCTGGTGTGAGTATAAAACTGCTGGTTGTGACGGGATTTTTTGAAACTTTTTTTGAACCATTTTTCTCCTGTATCGTTATTATTGGCAACTGACGAAGTTTTTAATTTCATGTTGGTTGTTTTAAGGGTTAAAGAGATTCCCCCCATGTCTATGGGGGGAATTTTTTTGCGTACCCTTTCCGTAACCGTCGGGAACGAAGTATCTTTCCACCGCGACTGCCGATGGCCCGTTATCTGCTCCATATCTGCTTGTTATGCCTCCTGGGTTCCGCTTCCGGACAAACCCTCGGCGGGCAGAATACCTACAACTTCCTGCGTTTTCCGGCCGCTCCGCAGCTCTCCGCCCTGGGGGGCGTGAATGTGTCGCAGCTGTCCGATGACCTGTCGCTGGCCTTTCACAATCCCGCCCGTCTCAACGAAGCTGTACATTCTCACCTGGTGGCCAATTTCAATACCCTCTACAACGGCATCAGCAATTACCACTGGATGCAGGCGTACCGCCACCCGCAATTGAAAACCACCTTCGCGGCAGGTGTTTACTATTTTAATTACGGCAGCATCACTCAAACCGATGCAGTGGGCAATATCGAAGGCAATCTGCGGCCCCGCGACTTCGTGATCCAGCTTTCAGCGGGCAGGGAATACCTCGAAAAATGGAGATACGGCGCAACGGTTAAATACATCGGATCCAATTATGGCATTGCCCGTTCCGCTGCACTGGCGGCGGATGCCGGTGTATTGTATTACGACAGTGCCCGCTTTCTGCAAATGAGCGTGGTGGCTTCCAACATGGGTGGCCAACTTAAGCGCTACAGTACCAACCCGGAAGAGTTGCCGTTCGACCTCGTGTTTGGCATTTCCAAGCGGCTCGAAAAAGCGCCCATCCAGTTTTCATTCACCGCCCATCACCTGCATCGTTTCGATCTGCTGTATAACGATACGCTGTTTAATAACGAAACGGGAGCGACCAATCCCGCTGCCGGAAAATTCACGATTGATCAGTTGTTCCGGCACTTTGTATTTTCCACCCAGTTGATGATCGGCCAACGCGTTGAAGTAACGGCCGGCTACAACTACCTGCGTCGGAGTGAACTCCGCATACAGAATGCTGCCAACGGGCTGGTGGGTTTTTCCCTGGGTGTAGGGGCGCTCTTCCCCAAGCTTCAATTACGTTATGCCCGCAGCTATTACCAGAATGCAACTGCCTACAACCAGCTCGGCCTTAACCTGCCGCTGAATAAATACTTCGGGCTGGGGCAGTGGGGTGAAAAGCATGGCTGGTAAACGGCTTCCCTCATCTTCCCATTGTTTTAACAGTCGGGCAGGGTTACGACCCGTTGAGTTGCGGTATCAATCGGTACAGGCGCTGATAGTTGGATCTGCGGATAAACTGCTGTAATCCGGAACATGACCGTTTATGCAGGTCCCTGCTCCTCGCATCTTTCACCCTTAAACACCACATTATGAACCGCCTTCTCCTTGCATTCCTGCTGCTTGCAACCGTAATATTCGTCGCCTGCCGCGACCGCAAGAGCTCTACCGTTTCTGCACTTTCCCTTCAAACTGATGCAGAAGGATTACCCGGTCAGGATCCTGCTGCCGATACAACCGCACTGCCACTACCGTCTGACGGCCATGAAAAGAAGCAGGAACCTTCTCCGCTCACTCCTGCCGGTCAGCAGCCGTCACTACAACCCGACTGGGAGAAAAAAATCATCCGCACTGCCACACTCACGGCCGAAGTAAAAGACTACCAGGTTTTTTCACGGTTGGTGCGGGAACGGGTGCAGCAGGCGGGCGGTTACATTGCCCGGGAAGAGCAATCGCAAAGCGGTTACAAGATGGAAAATACCTGGACCATCAAAATCCCGGTAGCACAGTTCAGCAACGTGCTGACCCAACTGGAGACCGGTACCGCGGTGGTGACGGAAAAAACCATCCAGGCCGAAGACGTTACATCGCAGTACGTGGATGCCCGTGCCCGGCTGGAAACCAAGCGCCTGGTGCGCCAACGGTACCTGGAGTTGCTGAAACAGGCACGTAACATGTCCGAAGTGCTGGAGGTGCAGCGGGAAATCAATGCCATCCAGGAAGAGATCGAAAGCGTTACCGCCCGCATCAACTACCTCACACAATCATCGGCCATGAGCACCCTTACGCTAACCTTCTTCCAGGTGATTGACCCGGATGCATATTACGGAGCAGAGCCCGCTTTTTTTCAGCGCCTGCGTGAAGCATTTATTTCCGGCTGGAAGGGGTTGAAAGAAATGCTGGTGGGACTGGTGTCGCTCTGGCCTTTGCTGTTGGGTATAACGGGGGGTATTGCTGCTATCCGCTGGTACGGCCGCAACCGCGGTCGCAGCCGCTCCTGAGTACAAACAATTACTCAGACGGATGTATGTTCGTGTACCAGGGCAAGAAAATCCTGGCGGGGAATCAGGCGGGCACCAAGGCTCTCGAGGTGGGGGTTGTGTACCTGGCAGTCAATCAGCACCACTCCCTGCTGCTGCAGTTGCTGCACCAGCCGGATGAAGGCAAACTTGCTGGCATTGCTGCGCCGGCTGAACATACTTTCGCCGAAGAATACACGGCCGAGTAATACCCCGTAGAGTCCTCCTGCCAGTTCATTACCTTCCCAGGCTTCTGCACTCACCGCATAGCCTGCCAGGTGCAAATGGTTGTAAGCCTGTTCCATGGCCGGGGTTATCCAGGTACCTTCCTGGTGGTACCGGGTGCTGCCACAGGCATGTATCACTGCCCGGAAGTTCTGGTTGAACGTATAGGTGAAAGCTTCCCGGCGCAGCAGCTGGCGCATACTTTTGCTGATGTAGAGTTCGGCCGGGTAGAGGACCGATCGTGGGTCGGGACTCCACCACAACGGCGGTTCATCTTCGTTGAACCAGGGAAAGATGCCGCTGCGGTAGGCCAGCAGCAGGCGTTCCATACGCAGGTCGCCGCCGATGGCCAGCAAGCCTTCTGCCGGGGCTGATTCCGCCGGGGGAAACCACAATTCATCGGTGAGTAAGGGAAGGGGCATGAGCGCTGGCGGATGAACCGTTTATCCGGCCACCACTTCCACGGTGGCGCCGATGCCCCGGTCGGTAATGGCATCGCAGAGGGGTTTCAACTCTTCGAAAGTGCCGTTCTTAACGGCGTATTTCCCTTTCGTGTGAATCAGCCATGCACATTGTTCGGCCTGCTCGTGGGTGTGCGAACAAATGTCTATCAGCGTTTCAATCACCCATTCGAAGGTGTTGACTTCGTCGTTCCATACCACCAGGTGGCAGGGTTCTTCCTGGTCGGTAAGCAGGTCGGTTTCTTCCGCTTCCTGTGTTTGGCTGGATGCCCGTTTCATACTGTAAAATTAATCAATGGATTGACATGCAGGCGGTAAGGAGAATTCCTCCCCGTAAATAGGAAGAAAAATTTTGTACAATCATTTCTGTTCTTATCTTTGCACACCCAAAAGGGAGCGTAGCTCAGTTGGTTCAGAGCATCCCGACTAAGTCGGGAGGGTGCGCTGAAAAAGT
>CALMED010000030.1 GCA_937862815.1 uncultured Chitinophagaceae bacterium
TACTCGCAAAGACGCGGTAGTTCGTTTGGGAATGAAACCGTCACTGCGAGCACGGATGATGAAACAATGCAATTGTTCCAGGCAATAAATTCCACTACAAGAAACGGGAAGCCGAAAGAGCGACGCAGTCTTTTGAACGGCAACCGTCCTCTATCTGATCCGTCTCAACTGTAATTTGTATTCCTAACCCCCGGTGAGGCAGTTTTTATTTTCGAGCTTCGACCTTCAACCCGAATGAAAACCCATTCAATCCTTCAGTCCTTCAGTCCTTCAATCATTGAAGTGGTTCGTGGGACACGAACCACGGCTGGGGAAACTTTTTTTTACATTGGAAAGGAGCGATAAATGAATCTAACGGCCGGACTGAACTTTTTCATGAACTCCGGGGTCGCCCGCTTCCAGCGGACAAGTCTGCGACAAACCCCGGAGGGATGAATGAGTTTTGCTACGAAGCCTGTCCCCCTCGGGAGGGGGTGTAGGGGGAGGATGATGTTTCTCCCGGCAGGTACGCACGATCCGTCCCAGGCTTACGGCCCACCATGTACGGGTTTTTGTCGCTGGCCGTAATTCGTTAGCCGCTCACCTTTTCTCCCGGCAGGTACGCACGATCCGTCCCAGGCTTACGGCCCACCAAGTACGGGTTTTTAGCCGCTGGCCGTAATTCGTTAGCCGCTCACCTCCCCGGGGTCTCCTGCAAGGGACCCCGGGGTTTAAAAGTCATCACGCTCTCCCGAACGCTCACAACCCTCCTCTCCGCGGGGAGTAGGCCGCAGGTTCCGGGTGAGGGACCCGGAAGTAAGGGGTGAGGCGTCCTGACGCTATCTTCCGTCAAACAGTCACCAGCCAGTCCACTGTCATCTGTCAACAGCAGAAAACAGAACTGGCAATTTTTTAAGGGAATAATCAACATCGCTCCTCCCCGGGGTTTAGAAGTCCTCACGCTCACCATCTCCCTCCCCACATGAGAGGGCCCGGGGAGGGGCTTTCATGAACTCTCACGGCCCGTGATTGAACGTGTTCTGGCGGGGCACCAACCAGCCACTAACGGTCATCTGCAAACGAATCAACTCCGCGGAAGCATCAAAGATGCCGGTTAACCGTCTGAATCTTAATCGGTTTAAAATTATCGTAGTTTTACTAAGAACTTCTACGAGCCCGCTCATGAAAAACCACGTTTTTACATGATAACCATCAAAAAATCAGGGGAACTACTTGTAGGTTCTACGGGAAGAATCTAAGTTTACACCGCAATACGTACCCTTACCCGGAAAACTTGACTCCACCTTCCCCCGAAAAATC
The DNA here is from genome assembly GCA_937862815.1 of uncultured Chitinophagaceae bacterium. Classification (GTDB taxonomy): domain Bacteria; phylum Bacteroidota; class Bacteroidia; order Chitinophagales; family Chitinophagaceae; genus Lacibacter. The sequence continues at coordinate 1,300 of CALMED010000030.1, forward strand.
ATTCGTTTGCCATAGGGGAATTTATTTTTTACAGTTAAGTGCAATCAGTTAAGGGCATGTCCGTAATCTGTGGCGTGGTGCATCCTGTGGGATGAATTTTATCTATTCTGACTGAAAAAATAATAAGTCCAGTTCCGTGAGGCGCCGAAAAAATAATTGTTATGAACCGTACTTTACAAACCCTTCTCCAGCTAACATCCGCCCTCCGGAAGCAGATGAATAATACATTCAATTGGGTTATGCCAGTGCAGCCGGTTTTTGCCTGTATGTATCGTGTGCGGCCTGTAAGCACTCCTTCTTCTTTACATGACAAGTATCAACCAATTAAGACCTTAGTTATGGCTCCTGTAAAAAAATATACACCATTTTTTTTATTGCTAATAGGTTTTGTGGCAATCAGTAGTGTTAGCTGGGGGCAAACGAATAACTATACGGGTGCCAACAATGGTAACTGGAATACGGCGAGTAACTGGTCATTGAACCTGGTACCTACCAGCGCACATGATGTGGTTATTCCTGATAATCGAAATGTGAATGTCAATACGGCCGCTGTTTGTAATTCATTATCCATTACAGGAGGAGGGAATCCATCTTCAGTGACAATTAGCTCAGGGCAGAGTTTAACCGTAAGCGGAGGGATTACATTTGGAGCTGGTACCGGTTCAGGTGATCACAAAAGAATCATCGTAGGTAATGCCACATTAAGCTGTGGCTCCGTAACAATGGTTGAAACAGGTAACGACAACCGGGACAACGCCATCACCATTTCTACGGGTACCGTAACCATATCGGGCGCAATCACGATGCCTGTAAACAGTACACGAAACTATATTTCAATTTCAGCCGCCGGAAATCTGAATATTGGGGGGGCTATCAGTACAGCAACTGGTGGTCTAACCACAGCTGCAGGAAGCACTGTAAATTACAATGGTGCAGTACAAACGATTAAGCCTGTAACTTATAGTAATTTAACGTTATCCGGTAGTGGTACAAAAACGGCCGGGGCAATAACTGTTAACGGTCAACTCACCATTAATTCCGGAGTAACGCTGGATATGGGAACCAATGCCTTGGTTGGAACAAACTTAACCACTGCGGGCAATGGAACGTTAACAACCCAGAATACGGGTTCAACTCCATTGCCAACGGGACGAACCTGGATTTTTGATGTAGTATATAATGGTGCCGGGCAAACAATCGTTGCAGGAACATATACAAATCTCGTTAGCAGCGGCAGCGGTACCAAGACCCTGGCCGCTAATACCGTCATCAACGACAACCTGGAACTGAACAGCGGTACTCTGGATGTTACCACCAATAACCGCAGCATCACCCTGGGCGGTAACTGGGTCAACAATGGTGGCAGCTTTAACGGGCGTTCCGGAACCGTAACGCTGAATGGCACTGCGCAGTCCATTAGCGGAAGTGGAACCTTTACATTTCACAACCTGAGTTTGGCGGGCAGCGGTATAAAAACCTTTGGCCAATCGTTAACGATCAACGCATTAACCATTGCCGCTGGCGTACAGGCAAGCCTGGGCGCCAACAACCATACAGCTGCAACGCTGAACCTCGATGGAAGCGGCCAGCCCGCCGGTACCTGGGGAAGCACGGCATCCACAGCCACGTTCCGCAGTGCAGACTATTTTGGCACCAGTGGCAGCGGGCGTTTGACAGTGAACACAGGAACCTGCGCTGCCGGTTTATGGACGGGAGCTGTGAGCACCGACTGGCATACCGGTGGCAACTGGTGCGGCAACGCCGTTCCCGGATCCGCAACCGATGTGATTATAACCTCAGGATTGACTGCTAATCAACCCAATATCGGTTCTAACGCTACTTGCCGCAACCTCACCATTGAAAGCGGAGCGTCTTTAACCGTTTCCGGTTCGCCCACGCTTACGGTAACGGGTAACTGGACCAACAACGGGGGCACGTTTGTACCCGGTACTGGGACCGTTTTGTTTAACAATACCGGCAGCGATCAAAGCATGGGAGGTACTGTTGCCGATGTACCGTTCCATCACTTGACGGTTACAAAAACTGGCCGAACCCTCAACATGACTGGCAGTACAGCCACCCTTACGCTTACAGGTGATTTGTCGGTTACCGCGGGTACCCTGGCACCCGGAGGCAGTCGAACCGTTCGCTTTACCGGCACCAATCATACGCTTTCTGGTTCCGGCACCTTCAATCTGGTGAACCTGCAGTTTAATAACAGTGGTACTGTAACTGTTTCCAGTAACATCGAAAACATTTCACAGACAATGACTGTAAATGCCGATGCGGTCATTGATCCGGCACCTGGTATCCGTTTTAATAATGGCTTTACGTCCGGTACTATTACCGGCACCGGTACCATCCGGGTTACCCGCACCAACTCTACTGCCGATTACAGCAACCAGTACCGGTTTTCAACCAATACCCTTTCGGGACTTACCGTAGACTATGCAGGAACTGGCAACCAGGTCATCAACACATTTACTTACGGTAACCTGGTTGTTTCCGGTATTGGCACCAAATCCCTGGCCGCTAATACCGTTATCAACGGCAACCTGGAACTGAACAGCGGTACCCTGGATGTTACCACCAGTAACCGCAGCATTACCCTGGGTGGAAACTGGGTGAACGGAGGGGGCAGTTTCACCCAACGCAGCGGAACCGTAACCCTGAACGGTGCTGCACAATCCATCAGCGGAAGCGGATCATTCACGTTTAACAATCTGAGTTTGGCGGGCAGCGGTACAAAAACCTTTGGCCCTTCTCTTACCATTAATGCATTAACCATTGCATCAGGTGTTCAGGCAAGTCTGAGTACCAACAACCATACTGCTGCAACGCTGAGCCTTGATGGAAGCGGCCAGCCCGGAGGTACCTGGGGAAGCACTGTATCTACAGCAACATTCAAAAATTCATTGTTTTTTGGAAACAGCGGCAGTGGCCTGCTTACAGTCAATGCAGCTACCTGTGGAGGCGGAGCCGGTCAATGGACGGGAGCTGTGAGTAGCGACTGGCATACCGCCGGCAACTGGTGTGGCAATGCCGTTCCCGGCGCAAGTACTGATGTAATCATATCAGTCGGACTTTTCGCTAACCAACCCGTTATCAGCAGCGATGCCACCTGCCGCAACCTCACGATTGAAAGCGGAGCGTCTTTAACCGTTTCCGGTTCGCCCACGCTTACGGTAACGGGTAACTGGGTCAATAATGGCGGAACCTTCACCCCCGGCAGCGGGACGGTACTGTTCAACAACACAGGTTCCGATCAGTCGATCGGTGGTACCGCAACGGATGTTCCTTTCCATCATCTAACGATTGTAAAATCAAGCCGGACCCTCAGCATGGCTGGCAGTACAGCCACGCTTTCACTCACCGGCAACCTGACGGTTACGTCCGGTATACTGGCACCCGGCGGCAGTCGAACCGTTCGCTTTACCGGAACCAATCATACACTTTCTGGTTCCGGTACCTTCAATCTGGTGAACCTGCAGTTTAATAACAGTGGTACTGTAACTGTTTCCAGTAACATCGAAAACATTTCACAGACAATGACTGTAAATGCCGATGCGGTCATTGATCCGGCACCTGGTATCCGTTTTAATAATGGCTTTACGTCCGGTACTATTACCGGCACCGGAACCATTCGTGTCACCCGCACTGCTTCCACTGCCAACTATAGCAATCAATACCGTTTTTCAACCAATACCCTTTCGGGACTCACCGTGGAGTATGCAGGCGCAGGCAACCAATCGGTAAATGCTCTTACTTACGGAGGCCTGGTTATAACCGGCAGCGGTGTAAAAACGGCTGAAAACAATTTTACGGTCAACAACCGGTTGACCATTGAATCCGGATCCACGCTCGACATGATTAACTTCAATGTCGGTGGTCCTTCCCTTACAACCACCGGAACAGGCCTGCTGCGAACCACCAGCGCTGAAAGTGATTTTTCTGACCTGCCCACCGGTGTTACCTGGAGTTTTGATGTGGAATACTACCGGAGCGGTACCCCCAACCAAATCGTTGTTCCAGGCAATTACAGCAACCTGATTTTAAGTGGTTCAGGAGACAAAATTCTCGGATCCGCTGTTTCGATAGCTGGCAATCTTTCTATTTCCGGCGCCGGTTCTGCAAGGGCCGCGTTAAATGCAGGAACCACCTTTGATGTAACCACCCTTACGTTGGATGGTTTTGGCAAAAATGCCGGCACCTGGGGAAGCACCTCATCGACTGCAACCAACCAAACAAACACTTATTTTACGGCAACTACCGGCAGGGTGAACGTAGGCACCGACACCCGTCCGCTGCTCAGCATTACGGCCACCGGTCCCACCGAAAGGATCTACGGCACACCGCTGGCTGCCTCTATTACCGGGTCAACGTTGTTTACCGTAACCGGGCTGCAAAGCGGCAATACCGTTGCCTCAGTAACGCTGGTACCCAATGCCGCCGGTACGTCCGCGTTTACACCCGCCGGAAGTTCCTACAGTGTCGCCCCCTCGGCGCCCGTAGGTGGCGGTGGATTTAACGCTGCCAATTACAACATAACCTTTGTTCCTTACACGGGTACCGTGGCCCTGCGTCCCTTAACCATTACAGCATCAACCGTTAATAAAAGCTACGGTGTAACGGGCAGCCTGAATCCTTCCGGGTTTACTGTTTCCGGACTGGCGAACAGCGATGCAGTTACTTCCGTAACCCTCACGGCCACGTCAGGTCTCGAAGCCACAGCTACCGTGTTGGGTTCCCCCTATGCCATCGTTCCCTCCAATGCCACCGGCACTGGCTTGTCGAACTACAGCATCACGTATGTAAACGGCAACCTCAACGTAACTCCGGCACCACTCACCATCACCGGGATAGGAGTGGACAGCAAAGTATACGACGGTACAACCACTACCAATATTACAGGCTCGCCATCCTATGTGGGCCTGCAGAACGGCGAAAGCTTTTCGGTGACCGGTTTCCCCGAAGCCAACTTCAGCGACCCCAATGCCGGCACCAACAAGCAGGTAACCGTAATGGGCTATGTGGCTCCCAATCCCAATTACGCCGTGGTAAATCCGGTATTAACGGCCAGCATTACACCGGCGCCGCTGACCATTTCGGCAACCGATGTGTTTAAGCAGGTAGATACCTCGCTTCCCAACCCCGAAACCGGCAGCGAGAATTTTGAAGCGGATGGGCTGGTGGGAGATGAGACTATTGGTTCCGTGACTATGACCTATAGTGCCGGCCATACGACAGGTGCTGCTGCCGGCACTTACCCCAATGCAGCCACCCCCAGTGCGGCAACGGGAGGAACCTTCCTGGCTTCCAACTATGCAATCACCTACCTCCATGGCAATGTGGTGGTAGCCAACGTGCGCTATGCGGTGAGCAGCAACAATTGGAACAGTACGGCCACCTGGTCGGCTTCCCCCTCCGGTTCGTCCGGCGCTTCAGTGCCTACTGCCAATGATATTGTCTATATAGGCCATACCGGTTCCAGCCGCACCGTAACGATCCCGGCCAATTATGATGCAGTTTGTGCACGGCTCATCATTGGCACAACATCCAATGACCCAACAGTAAACCTGACTTTTTCGGCAGCCACCAGCACGCTTACGGTAAGTGACTTTGTTCAAATGAATAAACCCAATGGAAGCTCCACTGCGGCCATCAACATCAATGCAGGTACCATGACGGTTGCCGGCGATGTACGCATGTCAATCGGCACATCCACCAACAACAGTACAGGCCGTATCAGGAGGATCAACATTAGTACGGGAACACTGAATATTGGTGGAAATCTCGTACTTGGATCAAGGGCAACCAATGGCGACCAGAGCCAGGTTGTATTCAGCAATGCAGGCAGGATGAATCTGGCAGGCAATATCGTACTGCTTTATAATTTCGGCCGCTTAACCCCGTCCACTTCCACCGTTAATTTCAATGGTACCAGCGGTGTACAAACCATATTGATGGGTGCAAGCAATATTCGGTATAATAATATTGAAGTCAATAACACCGGTGCCGGCGCAGAAATCAATAGCGCCATCACAGCTACCCTGGTAACAGGCAATTTGTCTGTACTTTCAGGAACCTTCCGTAATAATGGGCATGCCATTACACTCGCATCCAACCGTAACTTCCAGGTTGCCAATGATGCCGCCTTTGTGTTAACCGGCACATCCACCATGACAGCCGTATCGGGTAGCGGCACCAAAACCTTTGGCCCCACCAGCCTAGTGCGTTATGTCGGAGCCAACCAGACTGTATCCGCAGAGAATTACGGAAACCTTCTTCTTGGAGGTACGGGAACCAAAACACTCGCCATACCGGCAGCAACAACGCTTGTAACCGCCGGCGACTTCACCCTCGAAGACGGCATCACAGCCGTGGCGCAGACCGGCGGCAACGCCAACCTCCTGCAGGTGGGAGGCAACCTCACCCTGAACGGTACATCCACCCTGCAGATACCACAGGCCGTCAGCGGGGCGGTAACCATCACCGGTAATCTCTTCATCAGCAACGGCACCACCTTCCAACTGAACAATGCCAGCGCCTTCGTCACTGGCGGAAGCACAGACGTGTTGGGCGCCTTCCAGAAAACTACCGGCACGGCCGGTTCACTCCGGTTCGACGGCCCCTTATCACTGTTCAGCACCGGTACCTTTACCAATAATGCAAACGCCAACGTGGAACTGCGGAACGGCCTGGTGGAAAACGGCAACTTCCAACCGGGTACCGGCATTTACAACTTCACCACCAACAACCAGTCGCTGCAGGGCGCGGTTGCAATCCCCAACGTAACGGTTACCGGCATTACACTCACCAACCAGGATCAACTGGAAGTGGGTACCAACCTGGCCGGAACCGGTACCCTGCAGCAGGGTAGTGGCAGTACCCTTGTTATTGGCGGTACTTCACCCATCGCCAATTTAAACGCTGCAGCTGCTGATAACCTGGTTATCTTTAACAGCACAACTTCAGCACAAACAGTTAACGCGGGCAGTTATTTTAACCTGCAGCTGCAAAACAGCTTGGGTCTTACAGCCGCCGGAACAACCACCATCAATGGCACCCTCACCCTTACTGCAGGTGCATGGGACGCCAGCGGCCGTTCGCTTACCTTCCGGAATGCCAACATACCCCTGGTACGCACCAGCGGTACCATCACCACCAGCAGTACCACCCAACTGCAGTTTGGTGCGCCTGGTAATTCCGGAGGGGTGGCGTTTACAGTCCCCAACGGTGTCTTCACCAATACCCCTGCCGTTGTAGGATCGCTCATCTTACACCGCGACAACCCGCTCACCCTCAGCAGCCAGAACCTCGAGATCCAGAACAGTCTGCAATTGAATAACAGTATTCTCGGCAGTGGAAGTAATGTGGTTATTCTGACTCCGGGAGCCACCCTCACCCGTGGTACCGGTTATGTGCAGGGCAACCTGCGCAAGTTTGTGCCGGCCGCCACCAACCCGGTGGTAACATTTGAAACCGGTGATGCCGGTGTATATGCACCGGTAACCATCACGGTTAATGGTACTGTAAGCGCCGCAACCGGCAGCATTACGGTACGGACCACCGGCAGCGAACATCCCAACCTGGGCGAAGGTTCCGGCATTAACCCCTTCCGGAGTTTGAACCGCTACTGGACGGTGAACAATACCACGCCGGTACCCGGACTTACCTCCTATAATGCATCCTTCCAGTATGCTGCGGGAGAAAATGACCCCGGCACTACACCGGCCGACTATGTTGTGCGTCGTTACGACGGTGCTTCGTGGTCGCCCCTGACGCTTTCGGGTACTCCTTCCGCTACAAATGCCGCCGTAAGCAGTGTGAGTGGATTTGGCGAATTCGCCATCGGAGAGATAGGCGTGGTAACGGTGGCTACGCATCCTGTTTCACAGGTGATTTGCGCCGGCAGCAACGCCAGCTTCACAGCTGCATCTTCTTCCGTACCTGCACCCGACATCGTTTGGTTGCGGGACAACGGCGGACCCAGTGGTTTCGAGGTAATTGACGCCACTACTGATGGTGGTATTTACAGCGGATTCAACACCGGCACCCTGTTGATTCAGCAGCCGACACAAAGTGGAATCCGTTACCAGGCCCGTTTCACCAATATATTTGGTGTTGCCACATCCGAGCAGGCCTCCCTCACCGTCAACCCCGTGGTGGCGCCCACCGTCAACCTGGCCATCACCAATGGCAGCAATCCCACCTGTACCGGCAACAGCGTAACGGTTACCGCTACAGCCAGCCAGACAGGCGGAGGTACCGTTAACTACCGCTTCCTGCTCAATAATGCAGAAGTGCAGAACGGATCCGCCAATACGTATATTCACACGTCAGTAGAGAACAACGATGCCATACGCTGTGAAATCTCCGTAACCGGCGGCAGCTGTCTCACTGCAACTACAGCCAATTCCAACACCATCACCTTCACTGCCAGTGCGCCTGCAACACCGGTGGTAAATCTCGTTGCTTCAACAGGCAACACCATTTGTGCGGGAACAGGCGTTCAGTTTACCGCCAGCGCAACCAATACAGGTGGGGGCAGCATCAGCTACCAGTTCCTGAAAAACGGTAATCCCGTTGGTACAGCCGGCAGCAGCAATACCTTTTTCACCTCTGCTATTGCAACGGGTGATGTATTCAGCTGCCTGATTGTCATAACCGGTGGTTCCTGCCTCTCTTCCAATACGGTTACTTCCAACGGAATTACCATGACGGTAGTGGATCCGAATATCACACCCACGGTTACAATTTCCGCAACGCCTGGCAGTTCGGTCTGCAGCGGTACACCCGTTACATTCACAGCCAATACCACCGGAACAGCCGGTGGAGAAATCACCTACAACTTCCGGCTCAATGGAAGCGTCGTGCAAAGCGGCAGCAATCCCGTGTATACGCTGTCTAATCCGGCCAATGGAAACAAAGTCACCTGCCAGATAGCCGTAGGTGGCGGCACCTGTATTACCACGACCTCGCTCTCCAACGAAATCACGCTTAACGTGGCACCGCAACCAGCTGTGACGCTGAACCAGTTGCCCCTGGGTGATCTCTGCGCCGGCACCAGTGTTACGTTCACGGCAACCGCCAGTAACGCTTCCGGTGGTACGTTTACGTACACGTTCTTCCGGAACGGCATCCAGCAGCAAAGTGGTTCGTCCAACCAGTTTACAACCAGTTCGTATGTAAATAGCGATGTCATTACCTGCGAAGTGCTGCTGAATGGTGGCACCTGCGGCGGAGCAACAGCTGTATCCAATGCACGCACACTGTCGGTGGTTAACAGCCTCGTACCAGTTATCTCCGTCAATGTTTCACCGGGAGCCACCATATGCGGCGGTTCGCCCGTAACCTTTACAGCTACCGCTTCCAATACCAGCGGTGGGTCAATCACCTATGATTTTAAAGTGAACGGCGCCAGTGTGCAGCGGAGTGGTTCGAATGTATATACCACCACCGAACTGGTACAGGGCAATATCGTTACCTGCACCGTGGAAGTGGGCGGCTTATCCTGCGGCACACCGTCTGCCACATCCGACGGCATCACCATCTCGGTGCCGGGAGGCGGCTACGTTTGGACCGGCACTGCCACCACCGAATGGAGCAACCCGGCTAACTGGAATGCCTCCTGCGGTCTGCCACCGGCCGGCAGCAGTGTGGTGATTCCTTCCGGTGCCCCGCGCTATCCTGTTGTTAATGCGGGAACCATCACGGTTGTCAACATCACCGTGCAGACGGGCGCCAGCATCACCATCGGCGGTACCGCTGTGTTGCGGGTAGCAGGCGCCATCAATAACAGTGGCACCTTCAATGTCCTCAATGGTACTGTTGAATTCAACGGAACCTCCACCCAACTGGTAAATGGAAGCGTATTCCAGAACAGTACGATCAGGAACATCAGGGTGAGCAACGATGTAACACTCACGTCACCGCTCAATGTAACAGGTGCTGTTTCGTTTGGATCCGTTAGCAATAAAACACTCAACAGTGCCGGACACCTCGTGCTGAAGTCCACTGCTGCGGGAACGGCTGCTGTAGAGGATCTCACCAACACGAATACCAGCTCCGGCAATGCCATCACCGGTATCGTAACCGTAGAACGGTTCATTCCGGCAGGCAGGAAATGGCGCGGTCTGTCTGCACCGTTGCGGGGTACCACGCAGAACAGCATTTTCGACAACTGGCAGAACGGTGGTGTGGAAATGCCCCAGACCGGTGTGCTGCTCTGGAGCCCCACCGGAACAGGTGCCGGCGGCAATGGGTTCTCGCCGAACAGTAATCCGGGCGCAAGTGCCAACATCCGGGGTTACAGCATCAGCAGCTTCACCACGCCCACCAGCACAAAAGAAGCATTACTGTTTAATGAAAACGGACCGGTTCCTTACCTGGTGTTTGTAACGGATCAATACCGCTCCGGCAATACAGGTAATATGACTTCCAGTTCTTCGGCCACCACACTGAAGGCGAAGGGCACCCTGGTAACCGGTAACTATTCCATCAGCGCTATGGCTTCCGGCATCCGGATGATTGCCAACCCCTATGCGGCACCCATTGATTTTGCCACAATCGGGAAGACCAACATAGACAATCAGTATTGGCTGTGGGATCCCAAGCTGGCGGGCTCCAATGGGGTGGGCGGTTATGTGTACACGGCCAACTCCGGCAGTGGCTACATCTCCGTGCCCACGGGCGGCAGCTTTACCGGCACGTCCACCGTGATCCCCAGCGGCAGCGCCTTCTGGGTACGGGTGAACGACGGATTCATCGGCTCCCTGCAATTCAAGGAAACGGATAAAGCCACCGGCGGATTCAACGTCTTCGGCCGCGTCACCGCCACCAACGAGGTGCTGCGGGTGAACCTCACCACGCCGGCCGGCGACGCCACCTACGACGGGGTAGCCACGGTGTATAACAACACCAGCACCGCCGGTATTGACCCGGCCGACGCCCGCAAGTTCTCCATCGGCGGCGAAAACATCTCGCTGCGGCGCTTCAGCCAGGACTGGGCCATCGAATTCCGACCGGTCATCACCGGACCGGATACCGTGTTCCTCCGCCTGCACAACATGCAGCAGAAAACATACCGCATGGAGATCAGCGGCGAAACCTTTGCGGCCGATGCCAACCTTACGGCCGTACTGCAGGATCTGTTCCTCGGAACCGAAACACCGCTGAACATCTACGGCAGCCAGGCCGTGAACTTCAGTGTCACCAGCAACACGGCCAGCAGCGGCGACCGCTTCCGCATCGTATTCCGCTCCAACGTGATTACGAATCTGCGCCCCGACCGCGATCTGCAACTGAAAGGGGTGGACCTCTATCCCAACCCGGCGCCCCGCGGCGGTGAGGCCCAGCTGCGGTTCACCGACCTCAAAGCCGGCCAGTACCAACTGGTGGTGTACACCGTACAGGGCACCCGCCTGTTGCAGCAGAACATCGCCCACGCCGGCGGCACAGTGATCCACAAAGTGCAGCTGCCCGGCGAACTCGCCGCAGGTGTGTACTACGCCGAAGTGGTGAACGACAAAGGCCAGCGCCGGGAACTGAAACTGATTATCCAGTAAAATGAAGAAAAAGTAACCGACGACCATACCATCCGGATTTTTTCTACTTTTGAGCATGGCTCAATCCGCAAAGAATCCACTTGCACAACTGCCCCCCGAAGTACGTACGTTTCTCTGGAGGGCAGTTGCGCTTTTCATCGGCTGGAAACTGCTCTACATCCTGGTACTCATCCCGCACGAACTACCCGACGCCTGGCTGGTGAAACAGCTGGGTAACGGTACCGCATGGACGATGAACAGAATCTACGGAACGGATGAGTTCTTCGCCGAGCATACCCGCCGCGAAAAGATCTATGGCACCGACACGGTATGGGCTACCTATTCCATGGTGTCGAACAGCAAACGCAAAGTGCTGGGCATCTTCCAGGCCTGCAACGGGCTGGAGCTGATGGTGCTCTACGCCGGCTTCATCCTCTGCTTCACCGGCCCCTGGCTGCGGAAACTGCTGTTCATCGTGGGGGGCATCTTCGGTCTCTACGCCCTCAACGTGCTGCGCAGTGCCCTGCTGGGTTATGTGGGACTGGAATACCCACGGCATTTCGACTTCGCCCACAAATATTTATTCAACCTCGTGGTGTACGCCCTCACCTTCATATTGTGGGTGTGGTACGTTGCCGGCTTACGCAAATCACATGCCCACAACCCGGCTGCCTGACCGTTACTGGACCGGACTCCTCGTGCTGGTGTTGGCTTACTCCCTCATCCGGCTCTTCGTGTATGAACCTTTCGTGCCGCTGGCACCCTGGGTGAAGACTTATCGCCAGGAACTCCGCTGGGTCAACATAACCCTGGTGTACCTGGTTGGCATCGTGGTGATCCGCCGCCTGCAGGTGGGCTGGATGCTCTTCCTCTGGAACCTGGTGCACCTGGCCCTGATCGGCTACCTGGTAGGCGCGGCGCTCTACGAACGTTTCGTGGCACCCATGCCGTACGGTATACGCGGATCGGCGGCCCCCCTCATTGAATTCCTCATCTCACCGGTGTACTACATGGCGCTGGGACTGCTCTACGCCGTGGTACCGCGACCAGCCGTCAACCCGGCAAGCGATCAACCCGACCAGCAACGATGAAAACCTTCCGCTTACCCCGCAACTACTGGCTGGGCTTCTGGATCATGATAGGAGCCTATACCGTTATCCGCTTTGTATTCTATGAACCCATCCTCCCCGTGCCACGGTGGATCACCCAGTACCGGCAGGTCATCCGCTGGATGAACATGACGGCGGTCTTCGTGGTGGGCATCCTCGTCATCCGCACCATGCAAGAACGCTGGCTCCTGCTGGTGTGGAACTGGGTGCACCTGCTGCTCATGGGTTATCTCGGAGTCGCAGCCCTCTACGAATACTTCATCGCGCCTATGCCGTACGGCATCCGGGGTTCCGCGGCCCCCATCATCGAATTCCTCATCGCGCCGGTGTTTTACATGGGGCTGGGGTTGTTGTATGCGGTGGTGAAACGGGAGAGGCAATGATTGAAGGATTGAAGGACTGAAGGACTGAAGGATTGAATGGTGTGCATGCTGGTACTTAGTGTTGCTACGTGCCTTAGAGCCTTTGTGGCAGAACAATGATTGAATGAGTGAATGAATGAATGAGTGAATGGGGGGATACGTTCCTCCCGAGCGTCATACTGAGCGGAGCGAAGTATCCCTTGCTACGAAGCGGTTATCTGTTTCCCCGCCGCTGTCTCTTGTATTGAACAGCGGGATTACGGAATTGTTTTTTTATCTATACATCCGTGGCGATAACAAGGATTGAAGGATTGAAGGACTGAAGGATTGAATGGTGTGCATTCTGGTACTTAGTGTTGCTTCGTGCCTTAGAGCCTTTGTGGCGGAAACAAGGATGGAGGGATTGAAGGACGGAAGGATTGAATGGGTTTTCATTCGGGTTGAAGTACGTATCCTCAAAATTAAGTATACCCTCCCCAGGGTCTCCTTCAGGGACCCCGGTTTTTGAGGAACGCAATGAACGCAGGGGTCGTTTGCAGTTGAGGTCCAGGCTTTTCATATCCTCCTCGTGGTTTCAAGTGCTGGAAAGCCGGGCGGCGAAAAACCGGCCCAATGTTTCACTTTAGGGAAACTTTCGTAATTTTGAACCGTACAGCACCACATGAAGTACAGGAAAATCACCTTTTATAAGAACTACTTTCAGGATTTCTACTCCAGGCAAAACAAAAAAGTAAAAGCAAAAATTGTCTGGACGTTTGAACTGGTGGAAGACCTGCAACGCGTACCGGAAACCTATCTAAGCACATAGAGCAGACGGACGGGTTGTATGAAATCCGGGTTCAGGTGGGGAGTGATATTTTCAGGATTTTCTGTTTTTTTGACGAGGGACAACTCGTTGTTATAGCCAACGGCTTTCAAAAAAAATCACAAAAGACACCGCAGAAAGAAATCGAAATGGCACTTAAAATAAAGGCTGAATATGAAAACGAAAAATAAAAATGTAACGACGCTCGAAGCGTTCAAAGAAAAGAACTACGGCAAACGCGGCACAAAGGAACGTGACGAACTGGAAGCTGGCTATGAAGCGTTTAAAATAGCTGCCCTGATTCACGATACCCGTGTTGAAATGGGGATGACACAGGAACAACTCGCAGCAAAAGTGGGCACCAGCAAATCTTATATTTCTAAAATTGAAAACAACATAAAAGAAGCCCGCATTTCAACGCTTCAAAAAATCATTGAACTGGGTTTCGGCGGACGGCTAGAACTGAATGTAAAATTTTAAGTGAAGGGACTTGGGGTTCGCCCGCCGTGGTTCGTGTCTCCACGAACCACTTCAATGATTGAAGGACTGAAGGATTGATTGGGTTTTCAATCGGATGGAAGAACGAAGTTTTAAAATAATAACAAACTCCCGGGGATCAACTGCAAGGATGCTGAGATTGAGAGGAACTTCTCTGCGGAATTTTGAGGTGATAAAAAATAAAATAAAAGGTACGTCATCCTGCCTGTCCCGAACTCGCTTCGGGGAGCGTCAGCGAAGGACCCCATGCGGCGAGCAGGATTTGCAATGATTGAAGGATTGAATGAATGAATGAGTGAATGGGTAGTTTAAGTGTTGGTACATAGTTCTGCTTTATGCCTTGGAGTATTCGTAGAAAAAAAAGGATTGAAGGATTGAAGGACTGAAGGATTGAATGGTGTGCATTCTGGTACTTAGTGTTGCTTCGTGCCTTAGAGCCTTTGTGGCAAAGAAAATCACTTCAACGCCTTCCTGTTTGCCAGTACCAGTCCACTTAAAATAACAGCCCCGGCCGCCGCATGCAGCCAGGTAACCCGCTCGCCCAGCAGTACCACGGCCTCCAGGGTGCTGAATAACGGGATCAGGTTGCCGAAGAGCGCCGTGCGTCCCGCTCCCAGCCGGCTGATGGCCGCGTTCCAGCAGAGAAAAGCGATCACCGAGGTGCCGGCGCCCAGGTACAAGACCACCAACAGCAAGCGCAGGTTCCACTGCACCGCCGGCTGGTACTGCAACTCCACCACCCAGGCGGGTAGTAACAGCAACGTACCGGTTGCAAAAACGGCCAACAGAAAGGCGAGGGGAGGGAGGGAGGCCGGTTTGCGCCGCACAAAGATGTTGTACACGGCAAATGCAAGGGCGGCGGCGAGGATCCACCAGTCGCCCTTCCCGAAGCGCAGGTGCAGCAGGGTGCTCCAGCTGCCGTTCGACAACAGCAGCAGGATGCCCGCGATGCACAGCGAAAGACCCGCCAGCCGCAGCGGCGTGATGTATTCCCGCAGGAAAAGCCGGGCCAGCAGGATCGAAAAAACCGGCGAGGTGGTGGTGCCGATCAGCGCCAGGTTGATGGCCTCCGAATAATGTCCGGCCACGTACACGAACGTATTGAACAGGGTCACCCCGCTGAGGGCGGTCCAGAAGAGATAGGCTTTATTCTGCCGAATAACGGGTAAGGCTTGCCGGAGTTGCCGCCCGGCCAACGGAGCCAGCAGCAGGGTGGCCGTTGCCCAGCGGTAGAACGCCAGGCTCACCGGCGGTATCTCCTGCGCCACCCCGCGGGCCACGATGAAGTTACCGCTCCAGATCAGCGTGGCCAGCACGGCCAGCAGCATGCCCGTGAGCGCCTTGTTGCCTGTTGGGAATGCGGCTTTCATCAATGGGCAAAATCGGCTTCGTAATTGCCGGTGATCCGTTCCATGGGAGGATTGAAATACCCGAAGCGCAGGTGCGGGAACTCTTCGTGTATCAGGTCCATCAGCTGCTTTACGCCCAGCATCTCACCCGTATCGGTCACGCCCAGCTTGCCGAGGTACCAGTCGGGATCGATGTTGAAGTTCCGCCACTGGATCATCTTCAGTCCGGTTTCGCGGATCAATGTGCGCAGGGCTTCGTATTCCTCCACGCTGTCGGTCATCCCGGGAAATACAAAGTAGTTGATGCTGGTCCACCCGCCATGGCGGTTCACCACCTGCAGGCTCTCCACAATGTCTTCAAAGCTGTAGTTGTTGGGTCGGTAGTAGGCTTCGTAGATGTGTTTGCGCACGCTGTTGGTGCTTACGCGGATGGAGTTGAGCCCCGCAGCACAGAGCGCCTCCACCGCCCGGGGATCGGAGCCGTTGGTGTTGATATTGATGCTGCCGCGACCGGTGTGTTTGCGGATTTCGAGGATGGCTTCACGGATGGTCTCCCACATCAGCAGGGGCTCGCCCTCACAGCCCTGGCCAAAGGACACGATGGGGTAGGGAGCGGTTTGCAGGTGGGGAACGGTGAACTCCACGATTTCTTCGGCCAGCGGTTTGAAGGTGAGGCGGTCCTGCGGGCTCACGATGGATTCTTCCTGCGGCTGAAAGGAGATGCAGCCGATGCAGTTGGCATTACAGGCCGGCGAAACGGGCACGGGACATTCCCAGCGGCCCATCGCAAAGTTGCGGGCGGCGGGACAGTGGTAGGTCTGGCAGCAGTTTTCCACCAGGTGACGCACCAGCCGGTTCTGGGGGTAGGCCTGCAGCAGGCGTTCGGCGCCGATGGCGATGGCGGCATCGTCGTAGCCGCTGCATTCCTGGCGGATGTCGCGTTCGATGCGGACGGCGGTTACATAAAATTGATCGTTATGCCAACCGGCGGCGGAGTAGCAAAACAGGGGCAGGGTGGTGGCGTCGGGTTCGCTTTCGAAGGCCGCATAGAAAAGGCTGGTATGCGCCGGCGGCACGAAGGCGGCAACGGCCCATCCTTTATCACAGAGGCGCATCTCACCCGTTTCCACATCAAGGCCAATGGCCCGGCGTTGGGGCAGTTCGTAGAGGTTGCCGCCGTCGGGGAGGGGGATCCAGTGGGTGGGGTCCACGGGCAGGGCATCCCAGCCGGCGCGGCCTACCGCATAGAGGCTGCGGTCTTCAAATATGTTACCCTGTCCATCGGAATAGAGCAGGAAGGGAGAAGTGGAAAGCATGGTATGTGAGCCGCTGTATGCGGATGGCGGCAAAGGTCGGTAAAACGGGGGAAATGATTTGGGTTCAGCCAGTACTTGGTCAGCAAGACGTTGGCCGCGGGCCGTTAGCCGGATAGAAACTGCCGGCCGAAAGAATCTTCCCGTCCTCCGTCCGCTGTCAACAATGATCAAAGAAACTGCCCCTCGGGGGTCTCTCGGAGACCTGCCTTCAGGCTTGTCCGCTGGAAGCGGGAGACCCCGGGGAGGTGTGTGCAGTGATATTGCTGGTGGTGAGCGGGATAGCAACTTCCGGCCACAAGAATCAACCGGCCACCGGCCATCGGCTAACGGCCCACGAAAAGTCACTTCCGGCCGAAAGAATCTTCCCGTCCACCGTCCGCTGTTCCCTGTGATCAAAGAAAAGGCCCCTCCGGGGTCTGTCGCAGACGACCCCGGAGTTCATGATCGTATCTAACTCCCCTCTCCGGGCGGAGTAGGCCGCAGGTCCCGGGCGAAGCCCGGGAGGAAGTCGGGGGTGAGGCGTTCAAAATTCCTGCTCACTCCGCAAGCCCCGGGGTCCATTCCAGACTTGCCCGCTGGAAGCGGAAGACCCCGGAGAGCGATCGGGGAGGGACTCAATTAGCTGGCGGCAGGCCGAGTACCGGAAGCCGGATCATAACTTCCGGCCGGAAGAAAAAACCGGCCAATGAGTTGCATTTCCCGGTTCGGCCAGTTGCTCAAATTCCATTAATTTTATGGATTAACAAGTATATATGTTAATTGAGAGAACATCCAAAGAAGTAATTATTCGTCTGCCAGCCTCAGTGGACACAACTGGTCTGCAGCGGCTTGTTGATTACCTCATCTATAAAGAAGCTACCGCACATTCAAAAGCGACACAGGAACAAGTGGATAAGCTGGCGAACGAAGTGAAAAAAGGGTGGTGGAAAAAGAATCGCAAACGCTTTATTAAATGAAGAAAATAATTGTTGACACCAACATTATTTTCTCTTGCCTGCTCAATTCACATGGGACAGTTGGCGATCTGCTTTTCAACTCTGATAGAATCTTTGACTTTTACAGCAATCAATACATGCGTTTTGAAATCCGAAAGCATTGGAACAAATTGCTGAAAGTATCAAAACTGAGCGAAACTGAACTGCATACTGCTTACGAATCAATGTTGACAAGGCTGACGTTTGTCAATGAAGAACTCATACCGCAAAAAGACTGGGAAAAAGCCGAACAACTGGTTGGAGATATTGACCCGGACGATACCGATTTTGTGGCGCTGACGCGCTATTTGAAAGGCAGCCTCTGGACAGGTGATAAACTGCTGTATGAGGGACTGAAAGTGAAACGATTTAAAGCCGTCTACAACACACACGACATGATCAAACTCCGGGAAAGGCTGAACAGATAGTAAACGAAAAGCAAATTGTTGTTTGATGTTAATAGCGGCTTTTCATGCACCTTCTCTATTCCCCTCTCCGGGCGGGGTCCCGGGCAAAGCCCCGGGAGGATCCCCTGCGGTGAGCAGGATTTTTCATGCACACTCCGGAACCCCCGGGGTCCCTTGCAGGAGACCCCGGGGAGGAAACCGTCCTGGAGTAAGTCTCACCGAAAAAGGCACTTCTGGACGGAGGATTCTTTCGGCTTTACTGTCAACGGGAAAAATGCTTCGTAGTAAGGGGTGCTTCGCTCCGCTCAGCATGACGTTCAAAGTGGAGTACCGTTCGTTGCCGGAGTAAGTTCAAGAGTCACTTCCGGCCGAAAGAATCTTCCCGTCCTCCGCCCGCTGTCAACAAACAAGATTAAACTTTATTGCTTCGCAAACTGCTCCCGGCAAAACGCGTTCATCTCGTCCATCTGCAGTTCGCCGAGGGTGGTGCCGGTCTCCAGCTGGATGAAGCGGTTCTGTTTGGTGTTGATGGAAATGTAATCGTTGCGGATGCGCATGTTCTCCACGTCAGTCCAGGCCAGGTGTTTGCGCCGGAAACCGCCCGGCAGGTCAATGCCCTTGTCGGAAATCCGCACCACGGGATCCTGGAATAAGATCCGTTCCGAGAAATACAGCAGCAGCAAGCCGCCGGCCGCAATCACCTGCAGCGTGGCCATGAAATTCAGGTGCATCACGGTGAAGAAGTACCAGGTGGCCTGCAGCAGCACCACCACTTCCAGCAGCCGGAAAACGGAATTGGTGCCCCCGTGGTTGGGGAATATCTTTTTACCCAGAAAGGCGAAGAGCAGTACGAGCACGGCGGCCGATAACTGCACCAGCACAAACACGTAGTTGGGTGTGGGCTGGTTGAAATCGCCCCAGGCGTTGGCAATCATCAGGAAAGCGGCCAGCAGGTGCAGCACCCGGGCGGCTTTGCGTTGCCTTTCGAGGGGTTCGTAAAATACGGGGATGGTGTAGGTGGTCATGTACGATAAAGTTAGTACATCAATTCGAAGAAAGTAGCAGGTTCACCAGCTTGTACAACACCCGCGCCCCCACGTTTTCATCCCACTCGTTATTGCTGATCCCCACTTCCACGAGGTCGAACCCGATGAGAGTGCGGCCGGTGCGGAGGATGCGGCGGAAAAGGTAAAAGGCCTGTTCGCTTTCGAGACCACCCATGACGGGGGTGCCGGTATGCGGACAAAGCTTCGGGTCCAGCCCGTCTATGTCGAAGCTCACATACACATGCTGCGGCAACTGGTCGATGATGTCATCGGCGATGTGTTTCCAGGATTCATTTTCGTAGAGACGTTCCTTCAGTTGCCGGTCGAAATACGGTACCACCCGCCCGTTGCTCTGCCGGATATAGTCCCACTCGTTGTACCCCAGGTCGCGTACGCCCACCTGCACCAGTTTGCTGATGGCGGGTATTTCCTGCAGGGCATTGAACATCACACTTGCATGCGAATATTCAAAGCCTTCATAAGCGGGGCGCAGGTCGCAGTGCGCATCCACCTGCAACACGGCATAAGAGGGGTAGCGTTCGGCCAGCGCCTTCATATAGCCCAGCGGTGTGCTGTGGTCGCCGCCCAGTAATCCCACCAGCTTCCCTTGTTCCAGCAAGCCCTTGCATTGTTCGTAGACCCAGTCGTTCAGAAAACGGCTGCCGGCATTCACCTCTTTCAGCGCCTTGCACATGAATTTGTTATCGTCTACGTTCTCGCCCTGGGCAATGTAGTTGATGTACAGCTCGGCTTCCTTGCGCAGGTAGTCGCTCTTCATCAGGAGCTTCCGGTCGGGTTCCCGCATGTAAATACCCTGGCGCCAACCGTCGGCCAGGTCGTTGTCGAGCAACTCCACCTGCAGGCTGGCTTTCATGATGTGTTCCGGCGCACGCGAAGTGCCGGCCCGGTAGCTCACCGTCACCTCCCAGGGTACGGGCAGGATCACGAGGCGTGCTTCTTCCTCGGTAAAGGGGAGACCAAAAATGTTGTTGTTGGGATTGGAGGCATTGTTGGGGTTAAAGTTCGACAGGTCGGTCATGACGGTGCGGCAATGTTCTGCGGGCGAAGGTACTGCAGTTTGCTTCGCCGCGATGAAAACTTTGATCAGCGGCTTTGTTGATTTTTAACAAACTGCCCGGCATTTATCTTTCCGCATTCCCGTAGCCCGATTGCAAATTGAGCTACCTTTGCCGCCAGAAAGGTTGATACAGTAAGTATGAAGAAGACGCACATCCTGATCCTTGTGGTGATAGCCATCACCATTGGTCTGCTCATCAGCACGATGACCGACCTCTCCACCTACGATTCCATCAGCTCTGCCCGTTCCAAACAAGGTAGTTTTGTACACCTCATTGCCCGGCTCGACACGCTGGATGGCAAACGCATCCAGTACGATCCCCTCACCGATGCCAACTACCTCAGCTTCCACATCGTGGACTCCCTCGGTGGTACCGCCCGTGTGGTGTACCGCAAAGGCAAGCCGCCTACCGATATGGAAAAGAGCGAACGCATGGTTCTCAAGGGTACCATGACCGATTCCGCCTTTCTCTGCGAAGACATCCTGATCAAATGTCCGAGTAAGTACACCGACGAAAAAGCCTCCATCAGCAGTAACACAAAACCGACGCTCTGACATGCCCTCCTATACTGGCGAACATCTTTTCCCGGGGCAGGCTGGCCATTTTCTGGCCGTACTGTCCCTGGTAGCCTCCTTTGTAGCTACGTTTGCGTATTTCCGCTCCACCAACAGCCGCGACCTGGCCCTGCAGGCCAGTTGGAAGCGGATCGCCCGCGGCGCTTTCTTCCTCGAAATCATCTCCGTGCTGGGGATTTTCACGGCCTTGTACGTGATCATCTCCAACCATATGTTCGAGTACCGCTATGCCTGGCAACACAGCAACCTGGCCCTGCCCATGCAGTACATCCTGAGTTGCTTCTGGGAAGGGCAGGAGGGCAGCTTCCTCCTCTGGAGTTTCTGGCATTGTGTGCTCGGCGGCATCATCATCTGGCGGGAGAAGGAATGGGAAGCGCCGGTGATGACCACCATCAGCTTCATGCAGTTACTGCTGGCCACCATGGTGGTGGGTATTTACTTCTTTGATTTCAAGCTGGGCAGCAGTCCCTTTGTGCTCATGCGTAACGAAGGCATGCTCAGCCCGCAGCAATTCCCGGTGGGCTTTATGCCCGATGGCAGCCTGCGTCCCGACTACCTCAGCTTCATCCGCGACGGGCGCGGCCTCAACCCGCTGTTGCAGAATTACTGGATGACCATCCACCCCCCGGTGCTGTTCCTGGGTTTTGCCTCCACCATCGTGCCCTTTGCTTTTGCGTTGGGCGGACTCTGGAAGAAAGACTTCGGCGGCTGGATTCAGCCCGCCCGACCCTGGGCCCTGTTCAGCGCGGGCATCCTGGGACTGGGCATCATGATGGGTGCGGCCTGGGCCTACGAGAGTCTCACCTTTGGCGGCTACTGGGCCTGGGATCCGGTGGAAAACGCCTCGCTGGTACCCTGGCTGGTGCTGGTATCGGCCATCCACACCATGATCATCTACAAGCACACGGGCCACTCGCTCCGGGCCACCTACCTGTTTTTCATCCTGCAGTTTCTGCTCATTGTTTATTCCACCTTCCTCACCCGCAGCGGCATCCTGGGCGATACCAGCGTACACGCCTTTACAGACCTGGGAATGAACACCCAGCTGCTCCTGTTCCTGCTGGCCTTTGCCATTCCATCCCTGCTGCTGTTTGTGTTGCGTTACAAGAAAATCCCCACCATTTACCGGGAAGAACAGTTCAGCAGCCGCGAGTTCTGGATGTTTGTGGGCTCCCTGCTGTTCTTCATTGCCTCGCTTTACATCATTGGCAAGACCTCCCTGCCGGTGGTGAACAAAATCTTCGGCACCCAATACGCCCCGCCGCAGGACATTGAGTATTCCTACAATAAGGTCCTGATCCTGTTTTCCTTTGTCATAGCCCTGCTCACCGCACTTACCCAGTACCTCAAATACAAGCAAAGCAACGGCAAACTGTTGCTCCGGCAGTTGGCAATACCCAGCACAATTGCGATTCTTATTTCATTAGCAATCAGCTATTTCGGAGATATCAACTATAATAAATATGGAATTGGCTACCTCACGGCCATCCACCTCAGCATCTTCGCATCGGTGTATGCCGTGGTAGCCAATGCCTGGTACATCGGGGCGGGCATTAAAGGCAAGATGATCAAGGCCGGCGCTTCGCTGGGGCACGTGGGTTTCGGGTTATTGTTGCTGGGAGTACTGATTTCCTCCTCCAAAAAAGAAGTGCTGAGCTGGAACACCTCGGGCATCATGGTCAACTTTGGCACGGAAAGCACCGAAAAGCCGGCCGAAAACCTTACCCTGGTAAAGGGTGTGGCCACCGATATGGGCCGGTACATGGTGACCTACCTGGGCGATTCCACCGCCCCCCTGGATCCCAAGCAGTATTTTAAAATCCGGTTCCAGTATAAAAATTCCGAGGAAGGCTTCACCCTCTATCCCGATGCTTTTGTCAACTACCAGGGCAACGAACAGCTCATTGCCAACCCCGACAGCAAGCACTACCTGCACAAGGATGTGTTTACATATATCACGTCCCTGCCCAACCCCGAAAAGAACAAAGACACGGCCAGCTTCCGGCCAAATAAGGTAAAGGTTAACGACACGGTGTACTACAGCCGGGGATACATGGTGCTGGAGGGCCTGAATTCCACTCCCCGCCGCAAGCTGGACCTGCAGCCGGGCGACTCCGCCTTCGCGGCACAGCTGACCGTGGTATCCATCGACAGCAGCCGCTACACGGCCGAACCGGTACTCCTGATCCGCGGCAATAACATCATTCCCATAGCCGATACCGTGATTGCCCAAAGCCTGGTGCTGGCCTTTACCGGCGCCGGGGAAGACGGCATCGAACTGGGCGTTAAAGAAAGCAACGCGGTGCTGGAATACGTAACGTTGAAAGCCTACCAGTTCCCCGCCATCAACATCCTCTGGCTGGGAGTGATTGTGATGGTACTGGGTTTCCTGCTGGCCGCCAGGAACCAGGTGCAGAAAGCCCGCAAGAATAAATTACGTTCGGTATAAACCGCTCGTTAGCGGGCAGGTCCGGAAGAATAAACTGCGTTCAGTTAAACGAACCGCAGGCAGCGGCCCGGCCCGGCCGCTTGTCTCTTTTTCTATACGGGAGAATCCGTAATTTCAATTCATGCGCCCGGTCTGCATCATTCTTTCCGCCCTTTTATCCCTCCTGCTCCAGCTGGCCGGTGCAACATGCTTGCAGGCACAGGAACTGCCCCTGCCGCCCGAAGACCGGCCCACCCCCGGGACTTACCGGGTACCGGTATACGGACCCTACGATACCATTTATATTCCCGCCATTGTGTATAACGGCGAACTGCTGGGCGCCCGCCAACTCGCCGAAATCTTCATCTGGGGCGGCGATCCCCGGCAATACGAAAAACAAAGGGCCGAGTGGACCCGCCTGCGCAACGCCGTGTACGTCACCTACCCGTACGCCTATGCCGCCGGTGAGGTGATGAATGATGTACTGCGCCAGCTGGCAGGAGTGAAGAACAAATCCGAGCGGAAGAAATACATCAAATCACGGGAAAAAGAACTGCGGGCCGCCTTTGGCGACCAGATCAGCGAACTGTCGGTGTACCAGGGAAAAGTGCTCATGAAACTGATTAACCGGCAGACAGGAAACGACTGCTACGAAATCATCCGCGAAATGAAAGGCGGGGTAACAGCCCGCCTTTACCAGACCATTCTCTTTTTTGTGGGCAGCGACCTGCGGCAGGACTGGCAGCCGCAAACGGAAAAGCGCGACCGCCAGATTGAAGGCATCGTGCAGGAGATCAGCCGCATGTATTATCCCTACAGTGTTGTGCCCGCCACCCAGCTGCAACGCTGATCCGATTCCCCGTTTGTTGCGTACCTTGCGTGCACCGGCAGGTTGAAAAGACGTCCTTCCGCCACCCAAAAATGATACACCAGATTTTTTGATTGAAGTGTGATCCAATGTATCAAGGGTTCGGTAGGCATCAATACTTTATTGAGAGAAGCTCTCTTGATTCGTAAAGTGCTTAGTTATTAGAGTCTTGCAATAGCTGAGTCTTCGTAATTAATGAAACATATCAAGGCCCAATCGCTTGGCACTACAGTAGCAATAAAGTCAAATCAGAGCCTGCCCCGCATCAGCGGGGGTACCCCCCCGAGATCGTGGTGTAATCGATCTCGGGTGCCCTTTTTGGGCAAGCAAAAAGTTAAAAATTGTCATACTTTTTAGGTATTTAATTTGGTTTTCAATAGTAAAAAAGAAAATCCTTAAAAACAATGAAACTCGATATCCTCGCTTTTGGCGTACACCCCGATGATGTGGAACTCAGCTGCGCCGGCACCCTCATGACCGAAATGGCCCACGGAAAAAAGGTAGGTGTGATTGACCTCACCCGCGGCGAACTGGGCACCCGCGGCACCCCGCATACCCGCCAGGAAGAAGCCGATGAGGCGGCCCGCATCATGGGCATTGCCGTACGCGAGAACCTGGGCATGCGGGACGGCTTTTTCCGCAACGACGAAGAACACCAATTGCAGGTGATCCGGCAGATCCGCCGCTTTCAGCCGGAGATTGTCCTGTGCAACGCGGTGGAAGACCGGCACCCCGATCACGGACGTTCCTCCCGCCTGGTGAGCGACAGCTGCTTCCTGGCCGGCCTGCGGAAAATCAGTACCCAGTGGGAGGGGAGCGAACAGGAAGCCTGGCGTCCCCGCTACGTATTTCATTATATCCAGGACCGCTACCTCAATCCCGGTTTCGTGGTGGATGTTTCGGCTGTGTTTGACCGTAAGATAGATGCTATCCGCGCCTACGGCACGCAGTTTCACAACCCCGAACTCGATGAGCCGCAGACCTATATCTCCACACCCGGTTATCTCGAAAGCGTTATCTACCGGCACAAAATGTTCGGAAAGATGATTGGTGTGGATTATGCGGAAGGATTTGTCACCGAAAAAATGATTGGCATACGAACCTTCGATAGTTTGATCCGGAACCCCACATAATTCAACAAATTGTGAAAGGATTGGCAAATGGATGTAGCTTAGCGGCTGAATCCAATGTAATTTTGCATCGAATTTAATTATGAGTATCCCCAAATTTCCCTCCTCCGCACAATCCTTTCATGCGGAGCTGAAAAGAAGAGTCCATTCGTATTTTGAGCAACACAACATTTCCCCCACCGGTAATTTCTACCTGTACGCGAAAGGAATAGGTATGGGACTGGCACTGGTGGTCGTGTACGTTCACCTCGTATTTTTCACGCCCGGCGCTTTCTGGGCCGTATTGGAAAGTGTTGTGCTGGGCGGACTGATTGCCGCCATCGGCTTCAACGTGATGCACGACGGCGCCCACGGCAGTTTCAGCAAATACAAACCGGTAAACCTGCTGGCCGCTTTCTCGCTCAACATCCTGGGTGGCAGCAGCTTCATGTGGAACGTGAAGCACAACATCATCCACCACGCTTACACCAATGTGGACGGGGTGGACGATGACATTGACATCCAGCCCTGGATGCGCATGAGCAGCACGCAGAAGAAATACATCCTGCATAAATACCAGCATCGCTACTTCTGGTTCCTCTACGCCTTGTTGTACATCCTCTGGATTTTTGTTCTGGATTACCAGAAATATTTCAAGCAGAAGATCGGTAATATGCCGCTGAAGAAGATGCACCTCAACGATCACCTCGTTTTCTGGGCCTTCAAACTGATTCACCTGTTCATCTTCGTGGCTTTACCCATTTACATGCTGGGCTTCCTTCCCTGGCTGGTGGGCTTCCTCGTGGCTACGCTGTTTGCCGGGTTTGTACTGAGCATCGTGTTTCAACTGGCGCATACCGTGGAACACACCCATTTTCCCATGCCCAATGAAGACGATGGGCGCCTCTCGGATGAATGGGCCATTCACCAGCTCAAGACCACGGCTAATTTTGCCACCCGCAGTAAACTGATATCATTCCTGGTAGGCGGACTGAATTTCCAGGTGGAGCATCATCTGTTCCCCAAGATTTCGCATGTGCATTATCCGGCCATCAGCCGCATCATCCGCGACACCTGCCGGGAGTTCAATGTGCCGTACATCGAATACCCGCGTATGCGGCATGCCATCGCCTCGCATGTGTCGTATTTACGGCAGATGGGACGCGGCTGATTTCTGTGCCACAAAAAATAATTCGGATCCCGCACGGGGAGGAATGGAGTTGGTACACAACTCCATTTTTTTTAACTCAAAATACGGTGCAAACAGGCGGCGGTATTCATCTTCATTCCCTCCAAAGGGTGGTCCGCCTTCAAAGTCGCGGTTGAAGAGCAGTCCGGCCAGGATGCCGCCGGGATGCAGCAACTGGTGCATGTGCGCCACATAGGCCGGGCGCAGCAGGGGATCAAGTGCGCAGAAAAAAGTCTGCTCCAGGATCAGGGCATACGAACCGGTATGTTCAAAAAAATCACCCGTCACTACCTGCAACCCCGTACCGGAAAAACGGTCACGTATAGACGCAGTAAGAAAGGGAGAGATGTCGAGCAGGGTGATGTTTGCGAAGCCCTGTTCCAGCAATGCCGCCGCTTCATGGGCGTTGCCGCAGCCGGGAATCAGCACCGGCCCGTCTTTACGGGGCCATCCGGCGGTAAAGTCTACCAGGGCAGGGGAGGCGTAGCCAATGTCCCATCCGGTCTGCCGGTTGCGGTAGCGCTCGTCCCAAAAGTTAGCCGCCAGTTCTGGCATACTATGATCGTTTCTGTTGAAAGGTGAGATTGACCAGCAGAGTCGCTCTTAGCAAGATGAATGGTCAATGATACTACTTATATTCCCCTCTGTGCCCGCCCCCTCTTCGTTCCTCCAGGTTGAAAAAAGCCTGCATTGACAGGCTTTGACATGCAGGTTTACCAAATCAAAGATGCAAAAAATCATTCCATTCAATTTCCGCTGTGCCCTCCGGTCCTCCGTAACTACGTGTTGCATAACCGGGGTACCCGGTGGTATGAAACTTACTGCTTACACTGAAAATAGAAGTTCTTCGTAATACTGCTCTTGGCTTCCGGCACCTGCACTTTATTTGATTTGGTTTTTACTTCCCGCAGCACCCGCTTGAAAATATCTTCCACATTCACGTTTTCCTGGCACATGTATTTGAGGTATTTCACCAGTTCGCCGGTGTACACACCGTTGGCGCCCGGCAGACCATCAGAAGCGGGTGTTCCATCGCTGGTGGCAAAGTAGATACCGGTTTCGTCGGGCAGCGTCTTGCTGTTGAGGGTGGGTTCCGGGTCGAAATCGTCGTTAGAACCCCGCCCGTCTTTAAACGGCGTACGGCAGGCATCCACAATCACAATGTTCAGCTTGGTAAAGGCCTTCCCCATCCGGCTGAGAATGTTCGACAGGCCCAGGCAACTGAGCGACACATCATCGGGTGTACGGATGTTGGCCCCCACCGGCACCATGTAATTTTCTGAACCGTATTTCACACCGTGCCCCGAATAATAAAAGAGTCCCACTTCATATCCCTGCAGGCGCTCGCCAAATTTCATGAATGCTTCAATCATGGCATCCCGGTCGCCGTCATACAGTGTAATAACATCAAAACCGTTTGCCTTCAGCTGGTTTGAAACTGCCAGTACGTCGTTCGCCGGGTTGTTGAGCTTCGTGATAAACCGGTATTTGGAATTGCCGATGACCAGTGCCAGTCCTTTCTTCACGAACTCACGATCCACCAGGGAGAAGCCGCCACCACTCTGCGAGGGCTGCTGTGTGGGTGGTTTGTTCCCGGAAGGAGCCGGATTGGTATTGGTTGGTTTGCCGCTGGCAGTAGGATTGGTATTGTTGGGCTTGCTCCCGGCAGGTGCATTGGTTGTCGGTGGTTTATTACCCTGCGGGTTACCGGCGCTTACGTTGCCGGCCGGCGGTTTGTTGCCGGAGGGCTGGGTGGTGGGGATGTTGGAAGTGGCCGGAGGCTTGTTGTTGGTGGCGGTGGTACCGGGAGCTACCACCGTGTTGTTGTAATTATTCTTTACCCACACTTCATAGCCGGCAGGCTTTTGATCCTTGCCCTGGTACTTGCCCTCGTTCCAGTACCCGTCTTTGTACTCGCCACTGGATTGAAACAACACGCCAAAACCGTGGTGCCGCTGGTCCTGCCATTCACCTTCATACCGTTCGCCACTGGTGTAATAGTAAGTGCCCTTGCCGTTGAATTTGTTCTCCTTGAAGTTGCCTTCGTAAAAATCGCCAATGTCAAAATAATACTTGCCATACCCGTGGCGGTAGCCGTTCCTGAAGTTTCCTTCATAGTAGCCGCCGTTGTACACAAATTTGCCAAACCCATTCTTACAGTCGCCGCTGATGCATCCGGTGCTCTGGCCATCCGCCGTTTTCAGGGAACTTTTTGGGGTAACAAGCACATTATTCTCCCAAAATCCGATTTTCTTGAGACCGGACGAAGGTTCGTAGTTGATGCCCCAGCCGTGGCGCTTGCTGTCAAGAAAATTGCCCACATATTTTTCACCGGTGATGAAGAAGTAGGTGCCGTATCCCGTGAGCAGGTTTTCTTTAAACCCGCCGGTCCACCGGGTGCCATCGTCCCAGAAATAAGCCCCGTAATTGGATCGTTTACCATCCCTGAAATAGCCGAAATAGCGGTCGTTGCCGGAATAATATTTCATGCCGTACCCATCATCACAATTACCGTTCAGACAACCGAGTGTGCCGATGGGTTTGTTGTAATAGGAAATTTTACCGAGGTACTTCCCTTTTCCAAATAATCCGTTCTGCTTAAACTGATTGGGATAGGTTTTCTCCCCTTCGCCATCAAACTCGCCATCTTTGAAATCACCTACATACCGGGTTCCGTCGCGGAAGGTCATGATGCCAAAACCATTGAACACATTGCCCAGGCTCTCTCCCATGTACTTTTCGCCGGTCTTCCACATATACACGCCAAAACCCTCCCGCTTGTCATCGTAAAATTCGCCTTCATAGATATCGCCATTGGCATATTGGAATTTACCGTAACCGGAACTGCAGTTGCCGCTCAGGCAGGTTTGCGCATGCGAAACCGCTACGGTGCCCAAAAGAAAGATAAACAGGTAAACGGACCTGGTGATC
This sequence comes from uncultured Chitinophagaceae bacterium, assembly GCA_937862815.1. Classification (GTDB taxonomy): domain Bacteria; phylum Bacteroidota; class Bacteroidia; order Chitinophagales; family Chitinophagaceae; genus Lacibacter. Next base: position 30,891 of record CALMED010000030.1, read on the forward strand.
ATAACGGGTTGTTTTAAAGTTGAAAGTTACCCCAATTTTTCATTGGTTGGGCATACCCTCCCGCGGGTAAAAATAGTTGAATTCCCAATGCTTACGGCTGTTAGTTTTTGCTTACATTTGCGCATCAAAATTCAGCTATGCATTTTCAATTGACCGAAGAACAACGGATGATTCAACAGGCGGCCCGCGATTTTGCCCGACAGGAATGCCTGCCCGGCGTGATAGAACGCGACGAACGACAGCAGTTTGCCAAAGAGCAGATCCTGAAACTGGCCGACCTTGGCTTTCTGGGTATGATGGTGAAACCCGAATACGGCGGCGCCGGCATGGACACCATCAGCTATGTGCTGGCCATGGAAGAGATCAGCAAGATCGACGCCAGTGTGAGCGTTTGCATGAGCGTGAACAACAGCCTGGTATGCTACGGGTTGCAGGAGTATGGCACGGAAGAACAGAAACAACAATACCTCGTGCCCCTGGCACAGGGGAAAAAAGACGGCGAACTCTACATCGGCGCCTTCCTGCTGAGCGAGCCGGAAGCCGGCAGCGACGCCACCTCACAGCGCACCACGGCCGAAGACAAAGGCGATTACTACCTGCTCAACGGCACCAAGAACTGGATCACCAACGGGTCGTCTGCCTCGGTCTACCTGGTGATGGCCCAAACCGATGTCTCAAAAGGGAGCAAGGGCATTAACACCTTCATCGTGGAGAAGAACTGGCCCGGGGTTTCTGTAGGCGCCAAAGAAAATAAAATGGGCATCCGCGGCAGCGATACGCACAGCATCTCCTTCCAGGATGTGAAAGTGCCCAAGAGCCACCGGATAGGGGAGGATGGATTCGGTTTTAAGTTTGCCATGAAAACGCTGGCTGGCGGACGCATCGGCATCGCCGCCCAGGCGCTGGGCATCGCCAGCGGAGCATACGAACTGGCCCTGAACTATTCCAAAGAACGCAAGGCCTTTGGTAAAGAAATCATGCACCACCAGGCCATTCAGTTCAAACTGGCCGACATGGCCACCCGCATCGAAGCGGCCCGCCTGCTCTGCCTCAAATCGGCCTGGGAAAAAGACAACCACATTGATTACACCCTCAGCTCCTCCATGGCCAAAGTGTTTGCCTCCGAAACGGCCATGTGGACCACCACCGAAGCGGTGCAGATCCATGGCGGCTATGGCTATGTAAAGGAATTTCACGTGGAGCGCCTCATGCGGGATGCCAAAATCACGCAGATCTACGAAGGCACCAGCGAAGTGCAGCGGATCGTGATCGGGAGAAGTATTTTACAATAAACGCAGTCACAAGCACAGAAAACCGGCCACTTTGCAGCCGGTTTTTTTAATTTGCATACCTTATGAATGTGAACGCAGCAGCCTGGCAGCAACTGAAAGACGAAACCGCAACAAAAGGCTGCACCCTTGTGGCCGTATCCAAAACAAAACCCGTTGAAGACATCCGGGCGCTGTACGACCTGGGGCAGCGCGACTTCGGCGAGAACTACGTGCAGGAACTGCTAGACAAGCAGGCGCAGTTGCCGGCCGATATCCGCTGGCATTTCATTGGTCACCTGCAGCGCAACAAGGTGAAATACATCGCCCCTTTTGTACATCTCATTCACGGTGTGGACAGTTACAAACTGCTGGAAGAAATTGACAAGCAGGCGGCAAAAAATAAGCGGTTCATTTCTGTATTGCTGCAAATACACATTGCACAGGAAGAGACCAAATTCGGACTCGATGCCGGTGAACTGGCCACCCTGGTGCAAAGCTGGCAGCTACAACCGCTGGCCAACATCCGCATCTGCGGCCTCATGGGTATGGCCTCCTTCAGCGACAACCAACAACTCGTCCGATCCGAATTTCATACGCTCCGCCAGTTGTTCGACCAATACCGCCAGCGGCAACTGCCCGGAATTGAGTTGGAAATTTTATCCATGGGCATGAGCGGCGATTATACCATCGCCCTGGAAGAGGGAAGCACCCTGGTACGCATTGGCAGTCTGCTCTTTGGCCTCCGCTCCTGAAGGCCCGCTCTTTACGTCTTATCCTGCCGTATCTTGCAACCGTATGGGGATATTTGCAGCCAGCAAGTTGGTTTCATTCCGGCCTTTGTTTTTACTGATCATCTGCAGCACCGCTTCCGTATTGTGGACGATGAATGCTTTTGCCCAGGTGGAATCGGACGAACGACCACTCAACGTTAGCCAGGATGGGATCGGCTTTCACAAGGACTCCGTCTTTCACCTGAACCTGCGCTTCCGCCTGCAAAACCGGTTTGGTTATTATGAGCGTATGGACACCGAAGACCGCCCCGGTGTGGAAGCCGTGGTACGACGCCTGCGGCTGCGCCTCGATGGTTATGTATTGCACCCGCGCATCGGATACTACATCCAGCTGTCGTTCAGCAGGGCCGACCAGGACCTTCTCAACGGTCAGGTAGCCCAGGTGATCCGCGACGCCATGGTGTACTATACAGTAAATAAAAAATTCTATGTGGGCTTTGGCCAAAGCAAACTGCCGGGCAACCGGGAACGGGTGATTTCCTCCGGAAACCTGCAGCTGCCCGATCGCAGCGTGGCCAACCAGGCGTTTACGCTGGACCGTGATTTTGGCTTTTTCCTGTACTACACGCCCATTAACCTCCCGAACCAGGTACTTCGGCTCAAGTCGGCGCTCACCAGCGGAGAGGGCAGGGGCCAAAACATAACACCTTACGGATTGAGCTATACCGGCCGTGTGGAATGGCTCCCCATGGGGGCCTTTAAAAACCTGGGCGATTACACAGAGGGCGACCTTGAATTTGAATCCACCCCCAAATTATCAATTGCATACACCTATAACCTGAATGATGGTACGTTGCGCTCGGGAGGTCAGTTGGGAAGCGTCCTGCCCGTACCGGTGGACATGACCACCCAGGTTGCTGACTTTATGTTCAAATACAACGGCTGGGGCGTGATGGGTGAATGGTTTCACCGGCGTGTGAGTGGTTTCAGGTACGATGGATTCAACGACCTGGTGATCAACCGCATCGCCCGTGGCACCGGCTTTAACCTGCAGGTGAGTAAAATACTGCACCGCCGCCACGAACTGGTGGTCCGTTATGCCGGTGTTACTCCGCAAAAAGGATTTGAGGCCTTTCAGTACCAGCTGCGAACCAGGGGTCTCGGCTACAACCTCTACCTCAACAAGCACCGGGTTAAACTGCAGTATTACCTGGGCTTCGACGACCGTACGCATCCCCGCATCGTTCCCGCACTGCAGCATGAATACCGCAACCGCCTGGTATCCATGATTCAGGCAGAGTTGGGCATCTAGAACAAAGACTCCATCCCCGTTCCATTCATTCAGGCTTCTTCTTTCGGCGGAAAACGAGTATCAGAACAAGCACCACGGCTGCCGTGGAGAACAGGGGAAACAGGTAAAATTTTTTCCGGTTGGCGGCTCCGATCTCCTGGCGGGTTTCAAACGAAATAAACTGCACCCGCGCTTCGCCGGCGCGGTTGTACTCCAACACGTAAAAATCGCCGTTGTCGCTTACCCAGCCCCCGGCGGGATACCACCCGCCGGCGGATTGGTAAACAGCCGTAACAAACCGGCGGTGGTCAATTTTTTTAATGACGGTGCCGGTTGCCGCATAGATGTTGCGCCGGTTGTCGGACCACAACTGGATCACCGGCCGGCTGCTGTCGCCCGTAACGCTGTTCAGCTCACCAATTCCGGCTGCAATTTTTTCGGGCTGGTCGCCGGGAAGCAGGGCATACACCTCATCCCGGTTTGAAAACAGCAATACCCCCCGTTGGGTGATGTGCAGCGGGCCCAGGCCGGAAAATGAAACCTCCGCTATCGGCACACTGTTCCCGGCGGGATCGGTTTGCCAGATTACGGAAGGAATGCCCGCTTCAAGTGCATAGCGGTTGCCCGCGGCATCCTGCACGAGGCTCTGCTCTTTGGGGGTGCCGGGCAGACTGTCGGATATCCGTTCAACACCTGCCTGTTCTGTATAACGCCAGCTGTAATGGCCGGCAATCAATAACTGCCGGGTATCGCTGTACCACTGGTGATCACCATAGAGTACCCCGTTGCTGTCGAGCCGCAGCTGGTGAACATGCAAACCCGCCGCCACCAGTTTTTTTTCACCCGTTTTCCGCTGCATCCATACGCCCTCCTTGCCGGTAAAATACACGGTGCCGGACCGGTCGGCTACCAGGCTTCCGCCCGGGTTGGCAATTCCGGACTGTGCCGCACTGAAGCATAGAATGAAGAAAAACAACCGTAGCATGATGAACGTAGTTGTGTTGGCTGAGAATTATTTTTTACCGCGGCCGTAATCAAAAACCAGGTGACAGAAGGCCCGCACACCCACATCCAACTGGCTGTCGTCCACATAAAAATCGGGCGTATGATGTCCCGTGGCTTTGGCAGGATCGAGGCCTCTGGGCATACCCCCCAGGTTGAAGAAGAAGGCAGGGGCCTTCTCCCCGTAATACGAGAAATCCTCCGCACCGGTGGTCCAGGTACCTTCACCCACCTGCTCCATGCCGGCAGCCGCCACCAAAGAAGGAAGAGAAGCGCTTACCAGGTCGGGGGTATTATACGTAACCAGCGTTTTCGTATCAATCACCACCTCGGCTGTTGCACCATAAGCGGCTGCAATTTGTTCGGCGGTGCGGCGGATCCGCTGGTGTACATCGCGCTGCATGGCTCCGTCGAGCGTGCGGATGGTGCCGCTGAAACTTACTTCTTCGGGAATGATGTTCTCCCGCACCCCGGCATTGAACTTGCCCACGGTGATGACCACGGGCGCCTTGGTGAGGTCCTGGCTGCGGCTCACAATGGTCTGCAGCCCGTTGATGATCTGCGCCGAAATCATAATGGGATCAATTCCGTTCCAGGGAGCCGAGCCGTGAGCGCCCTTGCCTTTCACTTTCACCGTAAACCAATCGCTGCTGGCCATGAACGAACCGCTCTTGTAACGGATTTTTCCCACTTCCAGTCCCGATGAAATGTGCAGCCCGAAAATGGCGTCCACTTTGGGATTCTCCATCACGCCTTCTTTCACCATCAGGGCGGCACCGCCTTCCTCATCGCCGGGAGGTCCTTCCTCCGCCGGCTGAAAAATGAACTTCACGGTTCCCGGCACATCTTTACGCATCGAGGCAAGTACTTCGGCCGTACCCATCAGGATCGCCACATGGGTATCATGACCGCAGGCATGCATCACGGGTACCTGCTGACCAAGGTACTCGGCCACCACAGTGGATTTGAACGGAATGTCCACACGCTCCTTGATCGGGAGCCCGTCAATATCGGCCCGGAGGGCTACCACCGGACCCGGCTTACCGCCCTTGAGCAGGGCCACCACGCCCGTCTTCGCCACGCCGGTCTGCACCTCCAGTCCCAGCTTACGCAGGTGGCCGGCAATGTAGGCCATGGTCTGGAATTCCCGGTTGCCCAGCTCGGGATGCTGGTGGATGTGCCGCCGCCATTCAATCACTTTTGGCAGCAGGGCACGGGATTTCTGTTCAATCTGCTGCTGGATGGTTTGTGAAGAGGCTGTTAAAGATGTCAGAATAAGGAAGAAGATGAGTGATACACGCATGTGCAGTTTAATTTTGAGAACAAGTTAGGAGTTTTTTCCTGAGCGGTGCCGCCGCTGGTACCTGTTACAATGCTTACCATCATAAAAATAACCGGGCTTATGAAATCAATTCTTTTTGCACTGCTGTTCGTCTTTGTTACTGGTGCAGGAGCTGTTGCTCAAAAAAACAAGTCGTATCCCTACTTCCTTAGTGTCGGTCCTGATTTATTGATCCCCGATGGGGAGTTCGATCTGACTCACAGCCCCGGAGTGGGCGCGACGGCCGAAATCGGCTGGCGTACCGGCCGCACACTGGCCCCGGTGGCCGGCTACAGCTGGTACAGTATACCCGGTAAAGCGGGAAGAAGCAGTTTAAATGCGCAGGTTGTGCGGGCCGGATTACGGGCCTACCTGGGCAACCTCTACCTTACCGGTGAAGCCGGCAACATGTTTCAATCGGGCTATGCCAATGGTAATGCATTCGTTTACATGCTGGGCGCCGGCGATGAAGTACGCCTGAGTAAACGCACCCGTCTCGATATCAGCGGCCGGTATGAATCGTTCAACGCGGTGCGCCGGGTAGGCATTATTGGCGTACGGGCTGCCTTTACGTGGAAATGGGGTGCCAACTAACCGGCACGATCATCGCTCCCAGAGAATCTTCCGCCCTTTCAGCAGGGCATTGTCGGTAAACTTGATGCGGGAAAGTTCTATCACCCAGATGGTTCCCCGGAAGAGGGTGGCAACCGGGTACTTGGAGAGATACTTCCGTTCCGCCTTCGCTTTTTCCGATCCTTCGGGTTTACGGAAAACTCCGCTGAACTGGATGCCGCGGATTTTCGTTTTTTCCAGTTTGTCGGGCAGAACGGTGCCGGCCACCTGGTTGTTACGAAGGGCATCTTCGATGTGCTGGGTGTCTTCGTCCGACTTAAACACAAGCAGGTTATCACCGGGCACAAAGGCATAGTAGCAGGAAGCGCAATAGGGCTTGTCGTTCACACTGGTGGCCATGGACAAAACAGTCTGTTCTTCCAGGAATTTTTCCATTCCGGGTTCCATGGGAGGGGAGACAGGGGATTCACTCATATATGCAGATTGGAGGTAGTGATTAATCGGTTTGATGTTGATTTAAAGATAATGGATTTTCAGCAGCGGCACGGGAACAGGTATGGGCTGCGTACTTATTTGTATTCACCATAAACGGCCCGCAGTTCATCGGCTATTTCGCCCAGGGTGCATTTGTACTCCACGGCCTCAATGACAGCAGGCATCAGGTTCTCGCCGCTCACCGCACAATCGTTTACCCGTTGCAGGCATTGGTCCACTTTGGCCGCATCGCGGTTGTTCCGCAATTCCCGCAGCTTTTCGGTCTGCAATTGACGGATGCTGTCATCAATCCGGAACACCGGAGGAGCATGTTCTTCCTGTAGCTGGAATTTATTGACGCCCACAATGATTTTCGACTGGTCTTCAATCTGTCGTTGGTACTCATAGGCACTGCGGGCAATTTCATCCTGGATAAAACCCTGTTCAATGGCACTTACACTGCCGCCCATGGCGTCAATGCGTGCCAGTAATTCGTCTGCTTTCTGTTCGATTTCCTGTGTGAGCGCTTCCACGTAGTAACTGCCGGCCAAAGGATCCACGGTGTCGGCAGCACCGCTTTCAAAGGCCACAATCTGTTGGGTGCGCAGGGCAATGCGGGCGGCTTCCTCGGTGGGCAAACTCAGCGCTTCGTCGTACCCGTTGGTATGAAGCGATTGGGTGCCGCCCAATACCGCCGCAAGCGATTGTACCGTTACACGGGAAATATTATTCAGGGGTTGCTGTGCCGTGAGGGTACTGCCGCCTGTCTGCGTATGAAAGCGCAGCATCATGGCCTTGGGATCCCTGGCGCCCAGCTGTTGCATCATACGGGCCCACATGCGGCGGGCGGCGCGGAACTTCGCCACTTCTTCAAACAGGTTGTTATGGGCATTAAAGAAAAACGAAAGACGTTTGCCAAATACATCAATGTTCAGACCTTTTGCCAACGCTGCTTCCACATAGGCCTTGCCGTTTGCGAGTGTAAAAGCCACTTCCTGCACCGCCGTGCTGCCGGCTTCGCGGATGTGGTAGCCCGAAATTGAGATGGTGTTCCACCGGGGCAGTTCCCTGCTGCACCACTCGAATATATCGGTGATGATGCGCATGCTGGGCTTGGGAGGATATATGTAAGTACCCCGGGCAGCGTATTCTTTCAGGATATCGTTCTGGATGGTACCGGCAATTTTATTCAGGTCGGCACCCTGTTGCTTCGCTAACGCCACATAAAAAGCGAGAAGAATGTAACCGGTGGCGTTGATGGTCATGGACGTGGATACCTGCTCCAGCTGAATCCCCTTGAAGAGCGTTTGCATGTCTTCAATCGAATCAATGGCCACACCCACTTTGCCCACTTCCCCTTCGCTAAGCGGATGGTCGCTGTCGTACCCGATCTGGGTGGGCAGGTCAAAGGCCACACTCAGCCCCATCACTCCCTGGCTCAACAGGTAATGGTAGCGCTTGTTACTTTCTTCCGCCGTGGAAAAGCCGGCATACTGCCGCATGGTCCAGAGCTTGCCCCGGTACATGTCGGGTTGCACCCCACGGGTGAAGGGAAAGGCGCCGGGCGCTTCCGGAGCACCGGCAGGCAGATCGCCGGGTGTATAGACGGGCTTGACTTCAATGCCGGAGTCGGTAAAACGCTTGGTATCGTCCATAACAGTTCGGTTTGTAGATGCGAAAATGCGTTCTTTTGGCGAACAATGGGAGGGGGTTGCATCATGCAACCGGGTGATCATCATTAGCCCAGCATCAGCTGCCGGGCTTCCTGGTTCAACAGGCCCGCCACGATGGGTTGCAGGTCGGTATGCGCTTCATGGGTGAGCAGTTCACCGATCTTTTTACCCAGCGCGGTGCCCGGGGCATCGGTGGGAAGCATACCCGCCACCTGCTGTACAATGAACAGGTGCTGCTCCTTCAGGTTTTTAATGCCATCCCAGGCACGGGACGAAACATAGATCTGCTGGCTCAGGTTGTATTCAAATTCCGCCTTGATCGTCTGCACCAGCTGGTCACGCAGCTGCGCCACCGTCAGCTCCTGCAGGGGAAACCGGCCCAGCAGGGAGGGGAGGGCCAGTCGTTCGCACAGGATGATCAACCGTTCGTAAGCCTGTAATTGCAGGCGGCGGATTTCGGGGTTGGACGATGCGGGCACAGCCGTGGCAGGTACCGCAGCGGTACCCCCGGTTGGCTGCTTTTGCTCCGATAATAGTTCCTGCCTTCCCTTGATACGCATGTACCATCCGATAAAGAAGAACAAGACAGCAAAACCAATGGCGAGATAGAGGTATAGATAGTCCATATACAGGTGATGCACAAAAATAGGTGTTTGAGCCCAAGCGGAGGCGTAAACAAATCCCCGTTCCGTCTTGTTTCTTTCTTAATTTTGCAACTTCATGCACATGGAAACCTTTACACAGATACCCGTCAGCTTTACTGCCTCCGCCATAGCGGAAATCAAGCGCCTTTACCAGCAGCAACCGGCCAACCGCTACCTGCGGGTGGGCGCGAAAGGGGGTGGCTGCTCGGGTCTCACGTACGTGCTTGACTTTGATGAAAGAAAAGAGCAGGACGAAACCTTCGACATAGCGGGCATTCCCTGCGTGATGGAAAAATCCCACGGACTTTACCTCATGGGTATGGAAATTGACTGGGATAATGGTCTCAGCAACCGGGGATTCACCTTCAGCAACCCCAACGCTTCCAAGACCTGCGGATGCGGCACCAGCTTCGCTGTTTAATCCTCAATTTACAGGATACCCACCTCCGGGTATTGGAGAACGGTCGGAATAGTTGTAACTCGCAGTAAAATCTGTGATATGTACAAACCATTCTTATCCCTTTTGCTGTTATTCGTCTTTACGCAGGCCGCCACCGCTCAGAAAAACCCCGCCGCCGTTAATGCCATCATGGGCAGTACCGGCGAACCCGAACGCCCGGGGAAAGGGGGAGCCGCCGCTACCGGCCGCGAATTTCTGCGGATCACCATTCCCGAAGGCGGGGCCAACGGCGCATCGGTGGTGTACCATCCCCGCGAAAAACTCTATTACGCCGCCCAGGCCGGCAACGCGGAATTTCCTCTCATTATATTTGATGAATCGGGAAAAATCGTATCGGAAACAGGCCAGGCCACATTGATAGACGTACGCGGCCTCTGGTACAACCCCCGCACCAAACAAATTGAAGGAAACGGGTACAAAGAATTCGGGTGGTTCAACTACAGCCTCAACCGGAAAGGATTGCCCGAAAAAATCAATAACACGAAAGAAGGGCGCTTCCAGCCCGACGACCACAGTGCCGGTGTGCTCAATACACAAGACAATGAAGTGCTGTTCCTATCTGGCACCACCATCATTGTATACAACACCAACGGTACCCCTGCCAACCGAACCATCAAGCTGAAAATCGGATCCCGCAGCAACGCAGACGGACCGGGAGTGGACCAGGCAGCCTTTGAAAATGATTACAACTACCGGTCCATTATTTATACCGAGCGGAAAGGCGCTGAAATCGGCTTTTTGAACATCACGAAAAAGCAGGTGGAACTCTACGATATCAAAACGGGCTATCTTACGCAAACCATCAGTCTGCCGCTTGATTTTGTTCCGGAAGGTTATTTCAATTTTTCGTTCAGCAACGATACGTACTGGGTGTTTAACAAGACCACCCGCGAATGGATTGGCTACCGGGCGAAATAAACAACCGGCACCCTGTAACGAGAAAGCCCTCCGCAAACGCAGAGGGCTTTCTTGTTTATTCTTGAGAATCTTAGCTGATCGAGTGACGGGCGCGGGCCAGGGTTTTGTCTTTCTCCGGTTCGCCCAGGGGCTTGTCTTTGGCGAAATCAACAAGAACGGGGGCCGCCACAAAAATGGAGGAATAAGTGCCCACCGCTACACCAATCAGCATCGCAAAGGCGAAGCCACGGGTAACTTCCCCGCCAAAGATGAAGAGGATCAGAATGGTGAGGAACACCGTCAGCGAAGTCATGATGGTACGCGACAGCGTATCGTTGATGGCTTTATTGATGATGGTGGTTTTGTCTTTGCCAAATAGCTGCCGGCTGTATTCACGCACACGGTCAAAAACGATCACGGTATCGTTGATGGAGAAACCGATCACCGTAAGGATGGCCGCAATGAAATGCTGGTCAATCTCCAGCGAGAACGGCACGATGTTGCGGAAGAAGGAGAACACCGCAAGGGTTACCAATACGTCGTGCAGCAAGGCAACAATGGTGCCGAGCGAAAAACGCCAGTCGCGGAACCGCATGAAAATATAGAGGGTGATTGCCAGCAGCGAAATGATGGTGGCCCACATGGCACCCCGCTTCAGGTCATCGGAGATCGTGGGAAGTACTTTTTGGGAACTCTGCTTGTATGCAGTTTTATACTGTTCAAACGTAGTACCGGCCGGGAAATAAGGAGCAAGACCTTCAAACAACTTCGCTTCAACCAGCGAGTCGACCTCCATTCCGGGTTCGTCAATCAGGTAGTCGGTGGTGATGTTCAGCTGTTTGCTGCTGCCCACCGTTTTGATCACCGGGTATTTACCGAACTGCTTCTGCAGCGCACCACGTACCTCGTCGTTACGCATTGCCTGGTCAAAGGCTATGGTGTAACTGCGACCGCCTTTAAACTCGACCCCATAGTCGAATCCGTTAAAGAACGAACCGATGCCGAGGAGGAGCACAAACACCGAGGCCATATATGCATATTTCCGGTATTCGATGAATTTATAAGCGGCATGCTTGAATACTTTGCGGGAAACGGAGGTGAAATATTCAAAGTGACGCTTCTTGTTGGTCCAGAAATCAGTAATCAGGCGGGATACCAGGATGCCGCAGAACATACTCAGGAACAAACCGATGATCTGCGTGGTGGCAAAGCCCAACACCGGACCCAGACCAAAGTAAAACAGAATAAAGGCGGTGAGCAGGGAGGTAACATGAGCGTCGAGTACCGGTGCCAGCGAGCGGCGGTAACCGTCTTCCACTGCCAGCTGGTAGCCTTTGCCTTTGGTGAGTTCTTCTTTGATCCGCTCAAAAATAATTACGTTGGTATCCACCGCCATACCAATGGTGAGCACCAGGGCTGCAATACCAGGAGCCGTAAGGGTGGCGCCCAGTGAACTGAGAATACCTATGGTGAACAAGAGGTTCAGAATGAGCGCAATGTTGGCTACCCAGCCGCTGGTGTTGTAGTACACCAGCATCAATGTGAAGATGATCAGGAATGAAATCAGGAACGCCATGCTGCCGCCACGGATGGCCTCGGCACCCAGGGTGGGACCTACCACCTGCTCCTGCACAATGCGGGCAGGAGCAGGGAGCTTACCGGTTTTGAGAATGGCCGCCAGGTCCTGCGCCTCCTGGATGGAAAAACTGCCGGAAATCACCGAGTTACCGCCGGAGATGGCCTGGTTAACCCGGGGAGCAGAATAAACATAATTATCAAGTACGATGGCCACAGCCTTGCCCACATTGTCGCCTGTGAGCTTTTCCCATAGGCGGGAACCTTTGTTGTCCATACCCATGGTCACCTGTACTTCACCGTTGCGGCTGTCTACATCCTGCCCGGCTGCAATCACCGATTCACCGCTGAGCTTGGGTTTGTCGGTACCCGCTATGGTGCGGATGACAAACACCTCCATCAGGCTTTCATCGTTTTTATTCTTAACGGGTTTGGCGCCAAAGTAGAAACGGAGGGTGGATGGCAATACCGACTTCACCACATCCAGCTGGGCGTATTGTGAAAATTTAGCTGTGTCGCGTACAAACACAAAACCAAGGGTGGCAAGGGAACTGGGCTGCACTGTTCCGCCCGGTGCCTGCAACAGGCTGGTAAAGGCATTGTCGTTGCCGGCAGCACCGGGAAGGGTGGGCGTTACGGCCGAATCAGCGGCCGGCTGTATGCCGTTGAGGTAATCCTTCAGGCGGGCATCCAGTGGCTGGATGTATTGCATGAAAAAGTTCTGGTCAACGGTGTAGGTTTCCCAGAACTCGAGGTTGGCCGTGGCCTGCAGGTACTTACGTACCCGCTCAGGGTTATCAATGCCCGCTAATTCCACGGTGATAATGCCCTTGGTCTGATCGAGGTTGATATTGGGTTGCGCCACGCCAAACTGATCAATACGGGCACTGAGGCGGTCAAACGTGCGCTTCACAGCCTGGTCGGCTTCCGTCCGGATCACATCCAGTACCTCCGCGTCGGAAGAAGTAACTTTAATGGCGCTGTTTTGGGTACCGGCAAACAAACCGGCCAGTTTACCCCCCGGATTCACTTCCTGGAAAGCATCCCGGAAAAGGGTGATGAAGTCGGCATCGCTGTTGGCTCTTTTCTGAATCGCCCGGGCAAGTGCCTTGTTGAGAATCGTATCCTTGGGATTGTTACTCATGGAGCGCACCAGGCCATCCAGTCCCACTTCCAGGGTTACGGCCATACCGCCCTGCAGATCCAGTCCCAGGTTCAGCTCCCGCTCCACCGCCTTCTGATAACTCAGCTTGGAGTAGAGGATGGGCACGTTCATGATCTGCTTTTCCTTCAGGCTGTCAATCAAACGGCGGTAGATCGCGTTGTAGGCGGAATCCTGCACTGCCTTTGGCTCTGCGCCGAAGGTATTCTTCACTATCCGCTGCGCCTTGCCTTTCTGATTGCTTTCAAAATTGTTTACAATCCAGGTAAAACTTAACTGGTAAAGTGAGATCAGTATGAGCGCAATCGTGAAAAACCTTACCAAACCTTTCAGTGCCATAGTTTTGTTAATTAGGGTTGTATTTTTTTAAGGACGGCAAAGATAGGGGATTCGGGCTGAAACCCAACCGGGCAGGGACTTCCGGAATGATGATTTTTCCGGTGACAGGAACCCGCCTTAATTGCTACTTTTGAACATGGCTCCCTCGATCAGTAACATCTCCCTCGCCGCGGGTTTACTTCTGCTGCTCCCGGCTTGCAAGGCGACCCGCACCACTACTGCAGTTCCACCGGCCCGGTTCATCGAAACCATACTGCAACAGAACCCTGCTGCTTTTGGCACCATCCTGCAGCAACGGGAGGAACGGCGGGTGCAGATCATCTACACCCGCATTGACCGCGACGCCGGCAACCAGCCGGTTTTCACCGACTTCTATTTCAACACGGAACCCGACCGTTATTTTTACCCGGCATCGGCCGTTAAGATGCCACTGGCCTTCCTGGCGCTGGAAAAACTCCACCGGCTGGGCATTCCCCGCAACGCCACCTTCATCACCGAAACGGCCTCGCCGGAACAGACGGCTGTTTTCAACGACCCCACAGCGCCGGACGGCCGTCCCACCGTGGAACACTACATTAAGAAAATATTCATTACCAGCGATAACGACGCCAGCAACCGCCTCTACGAATTCCTGGGACAGGAATACCTGCACGAACAACTCCGGCAAAAGGGCTACCCCGAAGCCCAGATCCTGCACCGCCTCTCCGTGTCGCTGCCCGGGGCGGCCAACCGGCGTACCAACCCCGTGCGGTTCCTCACCCCGGATGGCAAGCCGCTTTATTCCCAACCGCCGGCTGAAAGCCGGCTCAACTACCTGCCCCGCACCGATAGCGTTGGAAAGGGATACATGGACGGAAACACACAGGTGAACCAGCCCATGGACTTCAGCGGGAAAAACCGGGTACACCTGGCCGATCTGCACCGGATGCTGCAAACCGTACTCTTCCCCGAGGCCTTCCCGGAGCAGCAGCGCTTCCGTTTTTCGGAGGATGATTACCGGTTCCTGTACCAATGCCTCAGCCAGCTACCCCGGGAAACACGTTACCCCGAATACGATACCACGCATTATTACGACAGCTACGTCAAATTCTTCCTGTACGGAACACAAAAACAAACCCGCATTCCGCCCACCATACGCATCTTCAACAAAGTGGGCTGGTCCTACGGTTTCCTCACCGATGTGGCCTACATTGCTGACCTCCAAAACGGGGTGGAATTCATGCTCAGCGCCACCATTTACTGCAACGCAGATGGCATTCTCAATGACGACAGATACGAATACGAAACCGTAGGACTTCCTTTCCTGGAAGCATTGGGCCGGCAGTTTTACGAACACGAACTTCAGCGCAAAAAAAAACGGCAACCCGATTTGTCGCGCTTCCGGCTGCAGTATGAAAAATAGCCGCAACTGCACAGGCCGCTGCAAGGTCAAATGCCGCTGTTACGCCCGTCCTCCTGAACAGAGCATTCGATGCAGTGTCCGATTTGCTTTTCCCCGGCATCACCTGTCACAACTAACAGGCTTTAGTTACTCTAAATACTAACTTGCGCACATGAACCGATCTTTATCTTCCTTACTCGACCGGTTTGCTGAACCGGAAACGCTCAAAATGGCCAAACTGGGCCGCGAACTGCGGGCACAGGGCATAGATGTGATTGACCTGAGCCTGGGCGAGCCCGACTTCGACACACCGCAACACATCAAAGAAGCAGCAAAAAAAGCAATTGACGACAACTTCAGCCATTACACTCCCGTAGCAGGCTACATGGATCTCCGGGAAGCGGTGTGCACCAAGCTGAAACGTGACAATAACCTGGACTACAAACCGGAAAACATTGTGGTGTCCACCGGCGCCAAGCAGAGCCTCGCCAATATTGTACTGGCCGTGGTGGATGCAGGTGATGAAGTGATCATTCCTGCTCCTTTCTGGGTCACCTATTCCGAACTGGTCAAAATAGCGGGAGGTGTGCCGGTGATCCTGGAAACGACCATGGAAAACGACTACAAGCTCACCGCCACTGAGCTGGAACGGGCCATCACCCCCCGCACCAAACTTTTTCTCTTCTCATCCCCCTGCAATCCCTCCGGGGCGGTGTACAGCCGCAGCGAACTGCAGGCGCTGGCCGAAGTGTTTGAACAGCATCCTACCATTTACATCATCTCGGATGAGATTTACGAATACATCAATTTTGTTGGCAGCCACGAAAGCATTGCCCAATTCAATGCCATCAAAGACCAGGTGATCATAGTGAATGGTCTCAGCAAAGGCTATGCCATGACCGGTTACCGCCTCGGCTATATCGCCGCACCGGTGGAAGTGGCCAAAGCCTGCGAGAAATTACAGGGACAGTTCACCAGCGGTACCAATGCTGTTACCCAACGGGCAGCCATAACCGCACTTACCACCGATCTGGGCCCTACGCTGGCCATGACACAGGAATTTACCCGCCGCCGCCAACGGGTGCTGGAACTGATCGCCGGCATTCCCGACTGGAAATGCAGCGCGCCCGAAGGCGCCTTTTACGTCTTCCCCGATGTGAGCGCCTGCTTTGGCAAAACCGACGGCAATCACCGCATCGAAAATGCCGACGACCTGTGCATGTACCTGCTGCATACGGCCCATGTGTCCACCGTCACCGGCCGGGCCTTTGGTACCCCGCGCTGCATCCGTCTCTCGTTTGCCAACAGTCTCGATAAAATTGAAGTGGCCTACCAGCGTATCAAAGATGCCCTGGCTCGTTTGCAGTAAAGGCCGACGGCTCTAAAAAAGAACGGGCGGAAACCGGATGGTTCCCGCCCGTTTTATTTACCGGAAATATATTACCTGGCGGCCGTTTTCTTTTTCGCTGCTTTTTTAGGTGCCGTCTTTTTAACCGCTGCCTTCTTTTTGGCCGGCGATTTTTTTGCCGCAGCTTTCGCGGCTTTATCAAAGGCGCCGGGCACCTGGGTGGCGATCATTTTCTTAACGGCATCCAATTCCAGCTGCCGGGCTTCTTCCTCCGTGTATTTTTCTCCATCGGGTTTCCGGTCGAGCTTGAGCATCTTTTTTCCAAAGCGTACAAAAGGACCCCACCGTCCGTTTTCGATCGAAATTTTTTCATCGGCCCACTGCCGGATGTAGCGGTTGGCTTCTTTTTCCCGCTTCGCTTCTATGAGTTCGGTAATGTCGGGCTGTGTAAGCCGGTCGAAGTTATACCGGCGCGGCACATTGATAAAAATATTATCCCATTTAATAAAAGGACCAAAACGTCCCTTGCCCTTGGTCACCGGCTTGCCGTCGTAGGTAGCGATGGGCGCATCAGCCGATTGTTTCTCTTTGATGAGTTCGATGGCCCGGTCGAGGGTTACATCCAGCGGTTCTTCGCCGCGGGGGATGGACACAAACTGGTCGCCATACTTTACATAGGGCCCAAAGCGGCCGATATTCACACTCACTTCTTCACCATCGTGCACACCAAGGCTGCGGGGGAGTTTAAATAGATCAAGCGCTTCATCCAGCGAAATGGTTTCAATGCTCTGGTCTTTGCGGAGCGAGGCGAAGCGGGGCTTCTCTTCATCGCTCACATCACCTATCTGCACCATGGGACCAAAACGTCCCATGCGGGCTACAATTTTCTTTCCGCTCTCATCGGTGCCCAGTTCCCGTTCGCCCTTGATACGCTCGGCCGTTTCCAGGGTATTCTCCACATCTTTTTTAAAGGGACTGTAAAACTCCTTCAGCATCTTGTTCCACTTGAGCTTGCCTTCCGCCACTTCGTCAAACTCCCCTTCAATATGAGCGGTGAACCCGTAGTCCATGATGCTTTCAAAGTGCTGCTTGAGGAAGTCGGTTACTACCAGTCCCAGGTCGGTGGGAAACAGTTTCGCCTTCTCCACACCGGTATTTTCCTGCGCCATGCTTTTCTGCACCACGTCTTTCTTCAGCTGCAGGATGCGGTAATCGCGGGGCGTGCCCTCCTTGTCGCGCTTTTCCACGTACCCCCGCTTCAGAATGGTAGAGATAGTGGGAGCGTAGGTGGAAGGACGTCCGATGCCCAGTTCTTCCAGCTTTTTCACCAGCGATGCTTCGGTATAGCGGGGCGCAGGGCGGGTAAAACGTTCCGTGGCGTTCATCTCCTGCAGGGGCAGGGATTGTCCCACCCGCAGCGGCGGCAGCATGCCTTCCTGCAGTTCATCTTCTGCCTGGTCTTCCTCATCACGGTCTTCGCGGTATACTTTTAAGAAGCCCTCAAACTTGAGCACTTCGCCTTCGGCTTTCAGCTGTTCGCGGTGGGTGGAAATATCAATCAGCGCCGTGGTACGCTCCAGTTCGGCGTCGGCCATCTGGCAGGCCATGGTGCGTTTCCAGATCAGTTCGTAGAGGCGGCGTCCGTCGGGGTCGTCAATGGTGCTGTTTTCCATGTAGGTGGGACGGATGGCTTCGTGCGCTTCCTGGGCGCTTTCGTTCTTGTTCTTGTATTTGCGGAACTGGTGATAGCGTTCGCCGTACATGCCTTTAATGGTACGGGTGAGGTCGCCCAGCGCGGTGTCACTGAGGTTCACACTGTCTGTACGCATGTAGGTGATCTTACCGCTTTCGTACAGCTTCTGTGCAATCTGCATGGTGCGGCTTACGGAATAACCCAGTTTGCGGCTGGCCTCCTGTTGCAGGGTGGAAGTGGTAAAGGGGGGCGCGGGGGATTTCTTTCCGGGCCGCACCTGGATGTCGCTCACCGTATAACCGGCCCCGATGCAGCTCTTCAGAAACTGCTCGGCCCCGGCAGCCGTATCCTGCTTCTTTCCTTCGGCTTTAAAAACAACGGTACGGCCGCTGTTGTCGCTGGCCGAAAACAGCGCTTCAATTTTAAACGAAGAAGAAGGAATGAATGCGTTGATTTCCCGTTCCCGCTCCGCAATCAGGCGCACGGCCACACTTTGCACCCGTCCGGCGCTGAGGTTGTTGCGCATGCTCATCTTGCGCCAGAGCACCGGGCTGAGTTCGAACCCCACAATCCGGTCGAGGATGCGGCGGGCCTGCTGGGCATGCACCAGTGCCATATTAACGGTACGGGGCGATTGCACCGCTTTCTGAATGGCCGGCTTGGTGATTTCGTGAAAAACGATGCGCTTGGTGGTGGCGGGATCCAGTCCCAACACTTCACACAGGTGCCAGCTGATGGCCTCTCCCTCCCGGTCCTCATCCGTTGCCAGCCACACTTCGTCCGATTTGCGGGCCAGCGCCTTGAGGTCCTTCACCACTTTCTGCTTTTCATCGGGTACGATGTACCGCGGTTCAAATTCCCGGTTCACATCGATGCCCATCTCGTCTTTTTCCAGGTCGCGGATGTGGCCAAAACAGCTCTTTACTTCAAAATCTTTGCCCAGGATTTTTTCAATGGTCTTGGCTTTGGCAGGACTCTCGACTATCAACAGATTTTTGGCCATAGTTGCAATGTGTTAAGCGGTTTTTAGACGGACATTGGCGGCACAATATTATAAAATGATGGGGAAATGGATCAAAAAGCCCAAAACCGGTCTGGCCATAAAGTGCCCGCTGATCACCCTGCAACAGAAGACAGATGCAGGGCATTAAAAGCTTACCACGCCTGAATTACAAAAATTCAAGCACCGCTTTTTTCACCTGGTTATCGCGGTAGATGCGACGATGCCCCAGTCCGTTGGTGAGGAGGAACCGCACATGCGGGTGACCATCGGTCTGCACTTTTCCGGCATCGGTCCACGGGGTTACATCGTCGTCGCGGTCGTGCACCCACAGTACTTCCGCCCGGATGTTGTGCATCGCCCGGCGGATGGAGTACCACTCCGGCCAGTGCCCGCCCCGTTCATGAATCAATTGTCGCAGTTCTTCCCGAACGGGTTCGTCTACCCGCAGGAAATCGGAGAAGGTGCGCAGGGCGGTAGAAGTTTCCGTTGCTGGGGCAATGAGCACTACTTTTTTATTTTCCTGGTAACCCTGTTCTTCCAGGAAGAGGGAAAGAGCAAGGCCGCCAAACGAATGAGCAATGAAGGCGTGCACCGGTCCGTATTGCCGGTACACGGCGTCAATCATTTCTTTGTAATCCACTGCATTAACCAGCTTACCCCCGCTTTCCCCGTGCGCCGGCGCATCGAAGGCCAGCACTTCATAACCTTTTTTCACCAGCGGCATCACAAAATGGTCGAACTTCCGGGCGGTAGAAGAGAATCCGTGCAGGATGAGGGCCCGCCTGGGCTGGGGATGGTTCCAGCGGTAACCAACCAACCGCAGGCCGTTGAAGGGGAGATGTAGTTTTTCGGCCTTCTCAAAAACCGGGGGTGTTTTCCGCGCCTTCCCGGGATAGGGCGTGCTGAACAATTCAAAAGCTTTTTCGGCCGCTTTGCGCTTCGAAAGGCGGGCAAAGACCTTAAGTTGGGCCCGGTAATAACCGATGACCAGTTTCTGGGCAAAATTCATAGCACGGGGGATTTAACCGGGGAAGGTTACATTTGACCTGCAAATTACTCCATCCTTTTCAAACACATTGCATGAACATAGCACTACTGGGTTCCGGTCACACCGCAACGGTGCTGGGACGGCTGTTCCGTAACAACAGTCACCGCATCACCCAGGTATGGAGCCGCAACCCGGCACATGCTCAATTGCTGGCTTCCGAACTGGATGCCGGGACGGCGGAAGCAATCACAGACCTCCAGCCCGGTGCAGAACTGTATTTGCTTGCGATCAGCGATGATGCGCTGGAAGAAGTAGCGAAACAATGGCCGCTGCCGGATGTGTTGGTGGCACACACGGCCGGCGCCGTTCCATTATCGGTACTGGATGCCGCCAGCAACCGAAGGGGCGTATTCTACCCGCTGCAACGCCTGCGGAAAGAGGCTCTCCAGCCCCAACAGATCCCTATCCTGGTTGATGGAAATACCCCGGAAGTGCAACAACTGCTGGAACAACTGGCACGCAGCATTGGTTGCACGGTTGCGCCGGTCAACGATGTACAACGGTTGCGCCTGCACACGGCAGCCGTGATCAGCAGCAATTTCTCCAACCACCTCTTTGCACTTACACAGGACTGGTGCGATAAAAATGGGGTGGACTTTGCGTTGTTGCTCCCCTTGCTGGAAGAAGTGGTGCAGGGGCTGCATCATCAACGGGCGGCCGACCAGCAGACGGGTCCCGCCTGGCGGGGCGACCGGCATACCCTCGCCCGGCACCAAGAACTGCTGCAGGACGAAACCGGGCTGTTGCGTGTCTATGAAATTCTTTCAGAAAGTATTGGGGAAATGTACCGCAAAAAAGAGGAACTTCGTACTCCCAACCCGCAGGCATGAAAGGAAACATGAATGTTACCGAACAGTTTCAACAGATCAAAGCATTTGTGTTTGATCTCGACGGCGTTCTCACCGATGGCACATTACAGATCTTTCCCAACCAGGAATTCATCCGCACCATGGACATCAAAGATGGATATGCGCTGCAGCTGGCCGTTCGCAAAGGCTATCCCGTGGTCATCATCTCGGGCAGCTATTCAAAGCCCTGTGCCGAACGGCTCGACTACCTGGGCATCCGCGATGTGTACATGAAAGTACGCGACAAAGAAGAAGTGCTGGCCCAGTACCTGCTGGCCAATCATCTGCACTGGGAACAGGTGCTGTACATGGGCGACGACATTCCCGACCTGGACGTGATGCGGCTGGTGGGGCTGCCCTGCTGCCCGGCCGATGCTGTTTCCGAAATCAAAGCCGTAGCGCAGTACATCTCCCCGAAGAACGGTGGAAGGGGAGCTGCCCGCGATGTAGTGGAAAAAGTGCTGCGCCTCCAACACAACTGGGCCATTGCCGCCACCGATACTGCCTCCCGCTGAGGCCTGAATTACATCATTCATTATGCAACCTCTTGCCGACTTTCTCCGACTCGTACGCTGGCCCAACCTGCTCTTCATTGCGCTCACACAGATCCTCTTTTTTTTCGGCGTGGCTGAACCGGTTCTGGAGGGAACGGATTACCTCACCCGTGAGTTGTACCTCCTCTTCTGGGTGCTTTGCGCTTCTTCTGTACTGATTGCAGCAGCCGGATACATCATCAACGACTACTTTGACCTCAACATTGACCTCGTGAACAAGCCGGGGCGCATGGTGGTGGACAAAAGTATCAGCCGTCGCTGGGCCATCTTCCTGCACCTCGTGTTTTCAGTGGCCGGCATCCTCCTGGGCTTTTACATCGGGCTGCAGAACGGCAACTGGTTCATCGGCTTTGCCAATACCATCGTGGTGTTTGTACTCTGGTTTTACAGCACCTCCTTCAAAAAGCGGTTGCTGATCGGCAACATCCTGATCTCCCTGCTCACGGGCTGGACCGTTCTGATTGTGTACTTCTTCCTCATCTTCCACCGGGCCGACATCCTGAACCATCCGCTGCCGGCCGACCTGATCCAGAAGCTGCTGCGACTGGCACTGCTCTATACCGCTTTTGCCTTCATCATCACCCTTATCCGGGAAGTGGTGAAAGACATTGAAGATATCGAAGGCGACAGGCGCTACGGCTGTCGCACCATGCCCATCGTGTGGGGCACCGATTTCGCCCGCTTCTTTGCCGGCACCTGGCTGGTGATTCTGCTGGCCCTGCTGCTGGTGGTGCTTTTCTACATCCTGCAGTTCCAGATGTGGGTACCTGCGCTTTACAACCTGCTGCTCGTGGTTGTGCCCGCCGCACACTGCCTGCGGTTACTCATCCGGGCCCGCGCTACAGCCGACTACACCCGTCTAAGCGGCTGGGTAAAAGGTGTAATCCTTACCGGCATTCTTTCCATGATCCTCCTTAAATTTTTCGGCTGATGGAACGCATCATCCTCGCCTCCGCCTCGCCCCGCCGGCACCAGCTGCTCACCTGGGCCGAAGTGCCCTTTGACGTACTGGTTAAGGAAACCGATGAGATGTACCCCTCCTCACTGGCTACAGAAGATGTTCCGGTATACATCGCCCGCAACAAAGCACTGGCCGTGCAGGCGGAGCTCAGCCACGACCGCATCATCCTGGCCGCCGATACCGTGGTGGTGCTCGACGGCCGCATCATCGGCAAACCCAAAGACCGGGAAGACGCCGTTCACACCCTGCAGCAACTGGCAGGCCGGATACACCAGGTAATTACCGGGGTGGTATTGCTGAAGGGGGAGGAGGAAATGGCATTTTCCGATATCACGCGGGTGGAGTTTCACCCGCTTACCTACGAACAGGTTTGTTACTACGTGGATCAGTACCATCCCTACGATAAAGCCGGCGCCTATGCCATCCAGGAATGGATCGGCGTGGTGGGCATCCGTAGGGTGGAAGGCGATTTCTACAACGTGATGGGGCTTCCGGTGAGCCGGGTGGTACAGGCACTGGCCGCACGGGCAGGTGCTGACTGACGGATGCACCGCTTGTTCTTCACGGCGGAATTTTTTAATTTCGCCCTGCAACCTACTCACCATGAACGAACACCTGCTCCAATTCATCTGGCAGCACCAGTATTACCATGTACAGGGGCTGACCACCACCACCGGCAGCCCGCTGCAGATCCTGCACCACGGCCAGCTCAACCACCACCAGGGTCCCGATTTTTTCAATGGCCGACTGCGGCTCGATGGCATTGTACTGGCCGGTACCATTGAGCTACACCTGCGCACCAGCGACTGGAACCGCCACGGCCATAGCCACGATGCGCATTACCGCAATGTGATCCTGCACGTGGTATGGGAACACGACCGGGAGCTGAACCAAACCATCCCCGTACTGGAACTGAGAAACCGGATCCCCCGCATACTCCTGGAACGCTACCGAAAACTGCTGGAACAACCGGAGCAGCTGCCCTGCCGCAACCTGCTCGACCGCGTGCCCGAACTAACCTGGGTGCACTGGAAAGAACGGCTGGTGGTGGAACGGCTTCTGCTGCGCCAGGAAAAAGTACAGGAACTGCTCCACCGCAACCGCCGGCACTGGGAGGAAACCTGCTGGCAACTGCTGGCCCGCAATTTCGGACTACCTCTCAACGCCGATGCATTTGAAGCCATTGCAGCCACTTTACCAGTAGCTCTGCTCTCGCGGCACCGGCAGCAGATCCAGCAACTGGAAGCGCTCCTGCTGGGGCAGGCCGGCCTGCTTGAAACCGCGGGAACCGATCCTTACGTAATCTTACTGCACCGCGAGTACCACTACCTCCGCCGCAAATACGGGCTGCAACCGGCACCGGTGCTGCTGCAGTTTGCCCGCATGCGGCCCGCTCATTTTCCCACGGTGCGGCTGGCACAACTGGCCATGCTCTTCCAGCAGTCGGGGCGCATTTTTTCTGACCTCTCGGCTGCCGACTCGCTGGATGAAATGAAACGACTGCTCCGGGTAACGGCCAACGATTTCTGGCACCGGCATTATACCCTCACAGAAAAATCGGCCTTCCAGCCCAAACAACTGGGCGAGGTGATGGTAAATGCACTGCTGATCAACGCTGTATTGCCCTTGCTTTTTGCATACGCAGCAGAGAACCGCAACGCAGCCCTGCGGGAGAAAATACCGGACTACCTGCAGCAACTGCCCAAAGAAAGCAACCGGGTTTTGCGGATCTGGCAGGAAAGCGGCGTGGCCAATAAAAACGCGTTTGATTCACAGGCCTTGCTCCAGTTGTACAAACACTACTGCAGCAAGGGCAATTGTCTTTCCTGCTCCGTAGGGCATGCTGTACTGAAACCGTTTACGCCGGCCAGTGAAAGCTGACCGCCTGCACGATGGCCGGTTCGAGACTTTTGGCTACCGGGCAGGTGAGGGCTGCATTTTTCAGGATCGTTTTTTGCTTTTCATCCACCACCAACCCGGGCGGAAAATGTATGACCACATCCACCCCTGAAATACGGCGGGGATCGGAGGCCATGTGCTTCTGTATCTCCAGCCGGGTACCGGTCAGGTCGAGCTGCAGGTCGCGGGCCTTGATGCCCATGATGGTCATCATGCAGGAACCCAGCGCAGTGGCTACCAGGTCGGTAGGTGAGAAGCGCTCTCCCTTTCCCTGGTTATCGGTGGGGGCGTCGGTTTCAATGCGGGTACCGCTTTGCAGATGCAGTGCTTCGGTGCGGAGCGAACCCTGGTAAACGATTTGCGAGGTCATGCTGTTGTTATGGAGTTGATAAATATGGACGGTTGCGGGAAGTGATCCCGCCGCATCCGGATAATTCTGTAAATTTACTTCCGAAGAATAACATCAAACCATTGTGAAGCAATTAATTCTAATCGCCGCCGCCCTTTGCGCAAGCCAGTTATTGGCAGCACAGGAAAAGCGGCCCGGTCAGCGGGATGCAAAAAGACAGGAAAGGCAAAACAAGATCAGCAACCTCATCCGCCAGCAGGAAGAAGGAGCACTGGTGTTCAACAAGCAAAACGTGTATGGCCTGCGGGTCAATACCGATGGGTGGAACCTCTTTTACGAACGCGGCACACTGAAAAACGTTAAGGTCACCAACCTGCTCTCCTTTGAACTGGGCGAGAAAAAGCACCCCAAAGAAAAGAAGTTAAGCTACGATGTAGTCACGGGAAATTTCATTCAATTGGGTACGCCCTACATCTACGGAAAAGAAAATATATTTTACCAGTTCAAACCCGGTTTCGGACAGCAACGTCTTATTGGGGGTAAAACCAATAAAAACGGCGTTGCTGTGCATTGGATTTATATGGGAGGGATCTCCCTGGGACTGGAGCGACCCTATTATGTGCGCATATTTGATGCAGGGCTCAATGGCACCCGCGACATCAAATACTCTGTAGCCGACAGTGCCGCATTCCTCACACCGGGTAATATCATCCAGGGTACCGGTTTGCGGTATGGATGGGGGGAGATGAAACTGGTTCCCGGCGCCCATGCCCGTACCGCCATCCGGTTCGACTATGGCCGTTTCAATGATTTGGTATCCGCCATCGAAATTGGAGTGAACGTGGAAGCTTATTCCCGCAAAGCCAATATCATGCTGCTGAACAACAACAACCAGGTGTTTTTCAATTCCTACATTGCCATTCTCTTCGGTAAACGAAAGTGAACTACTTTTGCACCTCAATCGTTTAATCATTCATGAGCTGTCAGGGTAACGTACAGGTAACCGATTTCACCACCGCGGATCGTCCGAAAAAGCCCGATTGGCTGCGGGTACGCCTGCCCATCGGGGAAAACTACCGGAACGTCCGCAGCCTGGTGGACACACATAAATTACACACCATCTGCGAAAGCGGTAACTGCCCCAATATGGGCGAATGCTGGGGTGCAGGCACCGCCACTTTTATGATCCTGGGAAATGTATGTACCCGCAGCTGCGGTTTTTGTTCCGTGGCAACGGGACGGCCCGAAGCAGTTGACTGGGACGAGCCCCAGCGGGTGGCGGAAGCCATCCACCTCATGAAAGTGAAGCACGCGGTGATCACATCTGTGGACCGCGACGAGCTGAAAGACGGCGGCAGCACCATCTGGTACAATACCATTAAGGCGGTGAAGACACTCAACCCGGAGACCACCCTGGAAACCCTGATCCCCGATTTCAAAGGACAGATGGAACAGGTGCAACGCGTGGTGGAGGCCCATCCCGAAGTGGTGTCGCACAACATTGAAACGGTGGAACGGCTTACCCGCCAGGTGCGGATCCAGGCCAAATACTGGCGCAGCATGGACGTGCTCCGCTACCTGAAGCAGCAAGGCATGCGGGTGAAGAGTGGCATCATGCTGGGACTGGGCGAAACCAAAGAGGAAGTGATCCAGACACTCCACGACCTCTGCGATAACGGCGTGGATGTGGTTACCATCGGTCAGTACCTGCAACCCACCAAAAAGCACCTCGAAGTACAGCGATTTGTACACCCCGATGAATTTGCCGGATACCGCGATATTGGCTACAGCATTGGTCTCGATTACGTGGAAAGCGGACCGCTCGTACGTTCTTCGTACCACAGCGAAAAGCACGTGATACCCGGCTGGGGCCGCCAGGCCTGGCAACAGGAGCAAGCCGCTATGTCCGTTTGAGCAACAATGAATTGGAAGCAAATAATAACAGGAGCAGCCGCATGGATCGCCGCTGCTCCTTTTTGTTGGGCACAGCCGGCCCGATGGCAGCCGGTGGATTCCCTGTTTGGGCCGCTGCCGGAGGGAGTGGAAGTGTATTATTCGGAATCGCCGGTGGAAGGGAAGCCCAACGTAGCTTATTACATCAGCATACCGCTCCGCGACCGGCGGCTGCGTTTTACCACCGATACCACCAAGAACCGGCGGCTTACGCCCACGGGTTTTTATGAGAAAAACGGTCAACCGCTGGTGGTGGTGAATGGCACTTTTTTTGAGTTCACCACGCACCGCAACCTCAACGCCGTGGTGAAAAATGGTCGCCTTGTCAGCTACAACCCGCACAGCTTTGCCCTGCGTGGAAAAGATACCCTCCTGTACGCCCATCCGTTCCGCTCCGCTATCGGGCTTACCCGCCGGCGCAACCCAGATGTGGCCTGGTTGTTTACCGACAGCAGTAAGAAATTTCCTTTTGCCCTCCAGGTGCCGGTGGGAGATCTGAAGGATTCGTTGCAGGACTTTCGTCTCGCCGATGCCCGGACGGTTACATCCGTTATAACGGCAAAGGGTAATCGAAGTTTACTGCGACCCTGGCGGATGCACACGGCCATCGGTGGCGGGCCGGTCCTGGTGCAGAACGGCAGGGTTTTTATCACCAACGATGAAGAACGCATGTTCAGCGGGCGGGCCATTGACGACCGCCATCCCCGTACGGCCATGGGCTTTACAGCCGATGGGCGGCTCATCATCCTGGTGGTACAGGGTCGTACACCCGGCGAAGCCGAAGGGGTGTCGCTGCGGCACCTGGCAGAACTGCTCACTGGAGTCGGCTGCATTGAAGCCCTCAACCTCGACGGCGGGGGGAGCAGTAGTCTGCTCATCAACGGTAAAGAAACCATCCGCCCCAGCGACCGCGAAGGACAACGTCCCGTTCCGGGAGTTTTCATTATTCAGCAAAAAAGGAATAAGTTTGCAGCCCGTTAGGGAAACCCGGTTGAATACAGGGTTTTTGTTCGGGCAGTAGCGCAGTCCGGTAGCGTACTACGTTCGGGACGTAGGGGTCGCTGGTTCGAATCCAGTCTGCCCGACCCAAATCATCGTTCATCCCTCACCGGCTGAACCTTCGCCATCTTAGCTCAGTTGGTAGAGCGGTTCACTCGTAATGAACAGGTCGCCAGTTCGAGTCTGGTAGATGGCTCTTTCAAGGATTTACGGCCCAACACCGTAAATCCTTTTTTGTATGACACCCGCCCGCACAGAACGCTTATTGTCTGTATTGAATAAACGGCAGCCCGATCTTACGGTGGTGCTGGAAAACGTATTCGATCCCCATAACATCTCGGCCGTGATGCGCACCTGTGATGCAGTGGGGATCCAGGACATCTACGTTCTCACTACCCGCATTCCCCGTCATAAAAAATGGGGTGCCCGCAGTTCCTCCAGCGCCGCCAAATGGCTTACGGTACACCAATACGATGATGCAGCCACCTGTTTCCGCGACCTGCGCAAGCGCTTCGACCGCATTCTAACCACCCACCTCAGCAGCGATGCCGTAAGTTTGTACGAAATAGATTTTACCGGCAGCGTGGCCCTGGTCTTTGGCAACGAGCATTCAGGCGTGAGCGAAGAAATCCGTTCACTCGCAGATGGCAACTTCCTGATCCCGCAGATGGGCATCATCCGCTCACTCAACATTTCGGTGGCCTGTGCCGTGAGTATTTATGAAGCGCTGCGCCAGAAAACCGCAGCCGGTCATTACCAGCAGCAACGGTTGCCCCATACACAGTACCAGCAGTTGCTGCAGGAATGGGGGTTCCGGGAAGGAGACCTGCCGGAAAGGAACATTCCGCAACCTTAATGGCCCGATAATCATCTGTATTTAAAACATGGGTATGAAAGGATTTCTGACCGGCCTGTTATTTGTCGTAGCGCTGCAGCCTGCAGGCGCCCAGCCCATTCCCCGCTGGAAAGCGGAGGATCTGATGAACTATATCCAAACAAATGATTCTATCCTGGTGGTCAACTTCTGGGCCACCTTCTGCGGTCCCTGCGTGGCCGAACTCCCGTACTTTCATACGGTAACCGCTTCCTTCCGGGAGCAGCAGGTGAAATTAGTACTGGTGAGTCTTGATTTTGAAGAGTATTACCCCGAAAAGATCCGGAGTTTTGCGGACAAAAGAGGATATACCGCCTACATTGTATGGCTCGACGAAGAAAAACCGGATGAATTCTGTCCGAAAATAGACAGTGCCTGGACCGGCTCCATGCCCGCCACACTTTTCATCAACCGGAAAACCGGTTACCGGAAATTTATTGAATCCACACTGGAAGAAAAAGAACTGGAAGCCGAAATTAAGAAGATGCTGCAGGAAAAATAACCGGCAGAGACATAACACGGAGGCCCAGAGATCAGAGGAACACGGAGTATTGAAATAGTACACCAGCACTTCGTGGTTCTCTGCGGCATCCATGCCTCCGTGTTTTACACAACCGGTTCAACCTGTGGGTTGAACCGGTTGCTCTCCTGCTATCAGGATTTGCGCTTGATGGTGCAACCCATGGCTTTCGACTTGTTCATGGTAACGGTCTTGCCGCCCACCATTTCGTCAATGGCCACTTTGAGGTGATCCCGGCTGCTTTCTTCCGGTGTCTTGGGGTTGTCGGTGATGGCACCGTGATATACGAGCTTCATGTTTTTATCGAAGAGGTAGCACTCGGGCGTAACCTTTGCCCCGAACTGATTGGCCATGGCAGCATTTTCGTCGATCACGTAGGGCCAGTTGAATTTGAGTTTTTTTGCGTATTCCTGCATACGCTCTTTCGAATCGTCGCCTTCCCGCTGTGCTTCGTTGGAATTGACGATGATCACCCCTACATTTTTAGACAGCGCATAATTATAAGCCGCGTCCGCCACCGATTCATTTTTTATGACCCAGGGACAGGTGTTGCAGCTGAAAATAACCAGCAGTCCGTTCTTCTTTTTCACATCGTTGAAGGAATATTTTTTTCCGCCGATGTCCTCCATCTTCACGTCGGGGGAAGGAATAACGCTTCCGATGGGAAGTTCATCGGGCAGCAGGGTGGATGCCATGAGCAGGGCCGGCAGGGCCAGCAGGAAGAATATGCGTTTCATACTTGACAATTTTGTATAAAGTTACAGCTTCCGGCGCTGGTGGCGGACTCCTTTCGTGGAGGCATGCAACCTCTTGTCCGTACGGGCTTTGAGGGATTTGATGCTCACGTTCAGCTCAAAACCAATGAGCAGTACCAGGCTGTTCATGTAGATCAGTATCATCAGCACCATAATCGTTCCGATGGGGCCGTAAATCTTGTTGTACGTGGCGAAGGTGTTGATCCAGAGAGAAAATCCGTACAGAAACAGGATCAGCAGGGTGCAGGCAAGGATGGAGCCCGGGGAGATCAGTTTCCATTTCTTTTCCACCGAGGGCGCGTGGCGATAGATGAACGCAATGCTGTAGAAAAACAAGCCCAGGATGATGAGCCAGCGTACCACCTGCACCAACTGCTGCAGGAACCAGTTTTGGATGCCCAGCTGGTTGAGCATCCAGGTAAAAACCGTGCCCTGGGTCATGAGCACAAGCATGCTCGCAATAAACAGCAGTACGATAATAAACGTAAGGCGGATCGCTTTCCATCGGTAGGCAAACAGGCCCTTTGATTCGCGTTCGTGAATGGAGCGGTTGAAGCTGTGAATAATACCCAGCATCGCATTGGAGGAATAGTACACCACGAACAGGAAACCGGCCGAGAGCAGGCTGTTGCGGGGGCGTCCGAGGAAATCGTTGAGAAAGTCCTGCACGAGATCCCGGGTTTCGGGGTTGGGGGTGAGGTCCCGCACAAACGACATGAGTTCCCGGTTAAAATCATCCGCAATGGGGAAGAGCGGCACCAGCGAAAACAGGAATATGCAGAAAGGCGGAATAGCCAGGATGAAGTTGAACGAAATGGCAGCCGCCCGCTCATTCAATCCAACGGTGCGCACTTTCTGAAAAAAGAACTTGATCACATAATACAGGGCCACCCCTTCAAAACCGGGTGGTTTGATGCGCATACTCATCCGCACGATGTTGCGGATCACCGGGTTGCGGAGCGGATATTTGTAGAGGTGAATCAATGCGTCGAATATAACCCGAATATACGAATCAGCGGATCTGTTGTGCATTCAGCCATTGCTGGTAAGCCCGGGCATTGCGGAGATGTTCTGTATCTGTTTCCGCAAAAGCGTGATACCCGTTTCCGTTGGGCCTGGCGCAGAAGAACAGGTAATTCGACCGGGCCGCGTTCAGCACCGCGTCAATCGTTACCGCGGTGGGGGTGCAGATGGGCCCCGGCGGCAGCCCCTTGTTGCGATAGGTGTTGTAAGGTGATGCAGCTGTTTCCTGGATGTGTTTAAAAAGGATCCGGCGCAGGGTAAAATCGCCGGTGGCATATTTCACCGTAGGATCGGCGCCCAGCGGCATCCCCCTCCGCAGCCGGTTAAGGTACACACTGGCAATGAGGGGCTTTTCATCGTCCCGCAAGGTTTCTTCCTCCACAATGGAAGCCAGCACGGTAATCTGCAACGGGCTCAGCCCCAGGCTGTCGGCACGCTGCTTCCGCTGTGCATTCCAGAATTTCTGGTGATAAGCTGCCAGCTTTTCCAGCAGTTCGGCCGGTGTTGCACTCCAGTAATACGTGTAGGTATCGGGCAAAACGATGGACAGGAGCGTGGTGCTGTCAACCCCCCGGTTCCGCGTGGAATCGGGGTTGCTGATGAACGTGAGAAAGCGCAGCGAATCGCATTCAAAACGGCGACCTACCAGGCCGGCAAACTGGCGGTTGGTGCGGAGTTTCACAACCACAAGATTTACAGGCTCCTGCTGCTGGTTGCGCAGCTTACGGGCGAGTTGCAGCAGGCTGGTCCCTTTTTCAATGACGTATTTACCGGGTCGCAGCCGGGGCCATACCTGCAGCCGGTTCGCCAGAAATGCAAACAGCCCGGTGTTGCGGATGAAGCTGCTGTCCCGCAGGGTCTGCATTACCTCCTCCTGCGTGGCGGCGCCGGTTCGGATAAACAGGTAGTTGCGGGGCTCTTCAAACCGGGTGGCCGGGCCTGCCAGCAGCCAGGCAAAGAGGGTTGCCCCCGCAAAGAGGATGCCGGTAAGCAACAGTAAAAGACGCAGCTTCATGACGGAAAATTAATAAAAAACCCTGCCGGGAAGGGCAGGGTTGAAAGTAATCTTTTGGTTCTACTGACCAGTGCCGGGAAGCGGAGCCGGTATGTTAGATGGAGCGGTTTGCTGTTTTACGGGCTGGTTGGTGGGTACCTGCTCCAATGCACCGGGACCTTCACTTCCGCCGGAGCGGGAGATGAAGAGTACCGAGAGAAGGCACAGCACGCCTACGATGGCAGCAAACAGCCAGGTACCTTTTTCCAGCACGTCGGTGGTTTGCTTTACACCCATAAACTGGTTACTGAAGCCGGCGATATTGCCGCTTAAGCCGCCGCCTTTGGGATTTTGCACCAGCACAACGAATGCCAATAATACACTGGCGAGAAGCACTAATATGATGAACAAAATGGTCATGATTGGCTGTTTATTTTCTGAATTTGGTCGGCAAAGTAAGCGCTTTTTTCAGGATGGAGCAAAATTAATTTACCATAGAGCTCGATGGCTTTCACTGTTTTTCCCTGCTGAATCAGCACCTGCGCCATGGTTTCGGTGAGAATCTCTTCGGGATGGTTGCTGACATCGGCAATACGGTTCACTTCCGTTTCGGAAACCGCATCGAGGGGCGTGGGTGCATCGTGGTAGATTTTCTTCATGCTGCGCAACCATTGGGTAAAGGTCTTCACCTGCTTGCTCAGATCATCGTTGCCCAGCTTTTCCTCCTGCAGGCGGATGCCCTGCGAAGCGAAATAATCAACGGTATGAAACGGCTCAAAAGCGAGTTCCTGTACGGGAGCCGGTGTTTCGGGGGCAGTAGGACCGACCGGCAGAGCCGGCGTTGTTTCAGCAGGCAGGATTGTATCAACGGCAGCCTCATCAGCTACTACAGGCTGATCAGACTCAGTTGCAGCAATTGAAGCTTCAGGTTCGGTTCCCTGCTGCTGCTGCAGGTCCAGCTCGTCTTCGGCTTCCACCAGGGCAACAGCGTCTGCGGCAGCATCCACCAGGTCCTGCAGCGGAAAACTGTCCCCCGCCTGCCATTCTTCCAGGCGGGTACGGTCTTCGTCGGCCTCCACCAATGCAGCGGCATCTGCAGCTGCATCCTGCAGGTCCTGCATACGAAAATCGGGATCCGGCATTTGTTCCTCAACAGTCGCCGCGATGACGGTTTCCTCTTCTTTTGCCTGCTCAGGGATTCCGGAGGCTGTTATTCCGGCATTATTTCCGGATAGGAGCGTGACATCCAGGTGTACTGACTGCAATTCCGGCCGGGCATTGCCCTCCCTGAACCGTTCCCACTGATACCGGAACCAGAGCGGGTTGTTGAAATACACCAGCGCCTTTTGCATGCCGGGTGCAGCCGGTGTTCCATCTGCCTGTTGTGAGCGGTAAACCGCTGCCAGGAAATGACCGGCTCCAAACCAGGGATGCCGCTGCACCAGGGTGTCCATTACCGAAAGCAGCGCGGGCGCATCCGGTACGGGGTCGTGCAGATAATCCTGAAGGGGAAGCAGGTTCATAAGAACAAAGTAATCAATTTTACCAGTTGGAAAAAATGCGGTTAAAAATTTCATCCACCAGGTTCTGTACGATCTGGTCGGTGAGCTGCGCTTCGGCTGCATTCAGGGTGAGCCGTGCGTCAAAATCGAAGGTACGCGACAGGTCGGTTTCAAAACTTTTCTTGTCGTCGAGCCGGTTTTTAAATACCAGGCGCACGGCCACATTCAGCCGGTTGGAGGCGGCCTGCTGCCCGGAGATACCCGAGGTGGTGACATAATAATCCGTTATCTGTCCGCTGATATCGTAATGCGCATCCTCGCTGTTGGTTTGTGTGAGTCGGGTCTGGTTGATCACTTTCTGCCGCAACCGGTCGGTCAGCCGCTGGCTCAGCTGGGGATTAATGATCCGGGCCCTGTTTTCGATGTACTGCACCCGAACCGTTTTTACTTCGGGCGGGATGGAAACATCCTTGAACGAATAACAGGAACCGGCTGATAGCCACAACGCTGCCGCCAGCAGCACCTGCAGGCGTATGCGGCTAAAGGCAACCAGGCGCTTACAGGTCTTCAATGTCATATTCCTTCAGTTTACGGTAGAGGGTGCGTTCGCTGATGCCCAGGTCCAGTGCCGCGTCGCGGCGTTTCCCTTTGTGCTTTTTCAGCGCTTTAATGATCAGTTCCTTTTCCTTGTCGAGAATGTTGAGGCTTTCCTCCACTTCCACATGTTCCTGGATGTCGTTATTGCCGAGGATCATGGGTTGTGCCGAAGCCGGTGCAAGGGCAGCGGGATGCGGCCGGTCGGGATGATGGCGGGCATCGGACAGCGTGGTTTCACTGAAAAAGTTACCCGGTACCGAAGCGGGTGTACTGCCCCCGTGCTGCAGCACTTCTAAAAACATCTTTTTGAGCTCGGTAACATCTTTCTTCATATCGAAGAACAGCTTATACAGGATTTCCCGCTCGTTCGCAAACTCGGCTCCGTTGGAAGCAGGTGACGCGGCATGGGCAAGCACCGGCAGCCGGTTGAAACTGCGTTCCGGTAGAAAAGGGGCCAGGTCCCTGGCTGTTATGGTTTTATTGACCGAGAGCACCGATATCTGCTCGGCGATGTTCTTCAGCTCCCGTACGTTGCCAGGGAAGGGGTAACTGACCAGGAGCTGGCGGGCATCATCGTCCAGTTGCACGGGCACGGTTTTGTACCGCTCCGCGAAATCCACGGAGAACTTACGGAAAAGCAAAGGAATGTCTTCTTTGCGGTCACGCAGCGCCGGAACGCGGATGGGCACCGTATTCAGGCGGTAATACAGATCTTCGCGAAACTTGTTGGTATGGGTGTATTCCAACAGCTCCTTGTTGGTGGCGGCAATCACCCGCACGTCGGTCTTCTGCACTTTGGAAGAGCCCACGCGGATGAACTCTCCGGTCTCCAGCACCCGCAGCAGCCGGGCCTGCGTTCCCAACGGCATTTCACCAATCTCATCGAGAAAGATGGTGCCGCCGTTAACGGTTTCAAAATAGCCTTTGCGGGCATCCACTGCCCCGGTAAAAGACCCTTTTTCATGGCCAAACAGTTCCGAGTCAATGGTACCTTCCGGGATGGCGCCGCAGTTCACCGCAATAAAGGGATTGTGCTTGCGGGCCGACAGGGCATGAATGATCTGGGAAAACACTTCCTTGCCCACACCGCTCTCGCCGTTGATCAGTACCGTAAGGTCGGTAGCCGCCACCTGCACCGCCACGTTAAGGGCGTGATTGAGGGCAGGTGAGTTGCCAATGATACCGAACCGGTTTTTTATACTTTGTAATTCCATTCAATACGTTCGTTTTGCTTCTTGAAAGAATGCCCCCGGGCTGTCTCTCAGGTGTTGTTCACAATTTTGCCCAGCAGGGTAGCCTGTGTGCAATCGTGCACCAGCACATGCACGTAGTCGCCTTTGCGATGCGTGTAAGCTTCTTTGGGAAATACCACTACTTTGTTTTGCGAGGTGCGGCCCATCCAGTCGGCATCGCTGCGTTTGCTGTTACCTTCAATCAGCACCTGGAAGGTTTTGCCCACATCCTGCCGGTTGCTTTCGAGCGACAACCGGTTTTGCACTTCCACGATTTCCTGGAGCCGTCTTTTTTTCACGGTGTCCGGCACATCATCGTTGTAGCGTTTTGCGGCCAGGGTGCCCGGGCGCTCGCTGTAGAAAAACATGTAGCTCATATCGTAGCGGCTGTATTCCATGATGCGGAGGGTATCCTGGTGTTCTTCTTCGGTTTCGCTGCAAAACCCCGCGATGATATCCGAACTGATGCCGCAGCCGGGCAGGATTTCGCGGATGCGGTCTACTTTAGCCATGTACCACTCCCGCGTGTAGGTGCGGTTCATCAGTTGAAGGATGCGGGTGTTGCCGCTCTGTACCGGCAGGTGAATGTATTTGCAGATGTTCCCGTAGCGGGCCATGGTATGCAGCACTTCATCGGTGATGTCTTTGGGGTGCGAGGTAGAAAAGCGCACCCGCAACAACGGTGATACCAGGGCCACCTGCTCCAGCAGGCCGGCAAAGGTTACCGTTGCTCCCTTTTCTTCGTTCACCCAATAGTAGCTGTCTACGTTCTGACCCAGCAGGGTTACTTCCCGGAAGCCCCGGTCAAACAGGTCGTGTGCCTCCGCTACAATGGAATGAGGATCGCGGCTGCGTTCGCGCCCCCGGGTGAAGGGAACCACGCAGAAACTGCACATATTGTTGCAACCCCGCATAATGGAAATAAAGGCGGTCACCCCGTTGCTGTCGAGCCGCACAGGAGCGATATCAGCGTAGGTTTCTTCCCGGCTCAGCAGTACGTTCACTGCTTTCTGCCCCCCCTCTGCTTCTTCAATCAGTCCGGGAAGTGTGCGGTAGGCATCAGGGCCCACAACGAGGTCAACCAGTTTCTCTTCCTCCAGCAGCTTGGCTTTCAACCGCTCGGCCATGCAGCCCAGTACGCCTACCAGCATGCCCGGGTTTTCTTCCTTGGCTTTCCGGAATTCCGAGAGGCGCTTCCGCACCGTTTGCTCGGC
Source organism: uncultured Chitinophagaceae bacterium (assembly GCA_937862815.1). GTDB lineage: Bacteria > Bacteroidota > Bacteroidia > Chitinophagales > Chitinophagaceae > Lacibacter. Next base: position 67,051 of record CALMED010000030.1, read on the forward strand.
TTTTTCACGGATGGAGCAGGTATTCAGCAATACCAGGTTGGCCTCCGCGAAGTTGCGGGTGGCGCCGTAGCCCGACTGGTTGAGGATGCTCGCCACTATTTCGCTGTCGCTGAAGTTCATCTGACATCCGTAGCTTTCGATGTAAAACTTCTTTTTATACGTATTGGCATCCAGCGCAAAAGGCGCAAAAGCCTCTCCCTGCCGGGCTTCATCATGTACCTTGGTCTCAAGTTGCAAATCCATGCGGTATTGTTGGAAATTTGAATCTGCAAAGTTAAGTGATTCCTCCCTATAAAATGACAGATTGGCAGCAGTTAGAACCGCTTATACAATTGCTAATTGTAAAAGGGGCTGGGTTGTATTTTTGGGGGAATGACCCGCCACATGACCCACCGTGTGCTGCCGCACCTCTTTTTGGGATTTCTGGGCTTATTTGCAGCCAGCCGCGTAGCAGCACAGCAGGGCCCGGGGCTGCTCACGGCCAATGTGCTGGATGCCGCCAGCCAGAACGCCCTGGCACAGGCTACCGTAGTACTGCAGTCCATGGCCGATACAAGCCGCATGCAGCAAGCGCTTACCGACAAAAACGGCTCCTTTCAATTTGAAAATATCGGGTTTGGTTATTACCGGCTCCGCATCTCGGCGGTAGGTTACCGGCAGTACCAGCTCGACAGCATCCATTTCCGTACCGAGCGGTACGACTTCAACCTGGGTGACCTGCTGCTCAGCAACCAGTCACTGCACCTCCAGGAAGTAGTGGTATATGCCGAAAAACCCCTTATCGAGTCCAAAGAAGGCAACATCATTTTCAACGCGGGCGAAAGTGCCCTGAGCAACGGCAGCAGCGCGGCCGAACTGTTGAAGCAAACGCCGCTGGTGACCGTGGACCCCGATGGAAAGATCCTCGTAAGGGGGAAAGAGCCCCGCATCCTGGTGGACGATAAACCGGTGGCACTCACCCTGCAACAATTACAAGACATGCTGGAAAGCATGCCGGGCAGTAACGTGGATCGGATCGAAGTGCTCACCAACCCGCCGCCCCAATACGCCAATGAGCAGGGAGGCGTGATCAACATCGTGACCCGTAAAGGAAAAATCGGGATGGGCGGACGTGTCAACCTCAGCGGAGGCACACGGGGAGAAGTGGGGGGCAGCGCCAGCCTCAACTACCGGCGCAAGGGCCTCGCCATCAATCTCAGCACCGGTGCAGCCTTCAACCGGTTCACCGGCGATGGATACAGCAGCCGCACCAACTTCTTCCGCGACTCAACGAACCGCCTGCTCATCACCAACGCCTTCCAAAATGAAAACACCCGGCCCAATCACCGGGTGAATGTGGATTACGATTTCAATAAACGCACCGCTGTCAACCTGGTGGCTCAGCACAACGCAAACCTGTACGGCAACGAGTCCCTCAACCGTTACACCAACCGCAACCGGTTCGATGCCATCTCCCGGCTGAGCGAACGCACCACCGGTACCGAAGGATCCAACCGCAGCGCCAACGTCAACATCACGTTCACCCGCAAAGGCACCCGGCCCGGTGAACTGTTCCGTTGGATACAGCAGATGAATACGGGAAGCATACACAACGAGCGCGATTTTTTCCAGGAATTTCTCACCCCGGAAGGACTGCGTACCGGCACCGACTCCACCCAGCAGCAACTGACCCGCACCCGGAACAATGGTTTCAGCTCCAACCTGTCGTACGACCGGCAACTGGGCAACAAAAAAACGAACTGGTCAACCGGTGCCGCCTACAACCGTACTAACAGCGATGTAACACTTGTAACGGAATTCCTGAAAAAACCGGATAACACTTTTTTCAAAGTGGACCTCCTGAGTAACCGGTTCCGGTTTCACCAGGATGTGATCAACCTGCGATCTTCATTCAAACACGTTTTTAAACCGGGGTTTTCGGTGTCAGCCGGCGCATCGGTGGAACAGACCAATATCCTGTTTGAACTGCTGGACCAAAAATCCACGGTGTACAACCGGTATATCAACTGGTTGCCCTTTGCTAACTTCAACCGGAGCTGGGCCAACAAAACAACCCTCAGCTTTTCCTACCGGCGCACCATCCGGCGGCCGGGCATCAACGAGCTCAATCCTTCGGTGGATTACAGCGACCCCTACAACATCCGCTTTGGTAACCCCGGATTGCAGCCGACCCTGGCCCATACCTTCGACCTCGTGGCCGGTAAAACCAAACAGAAATTTTTCTTCAATGCCGGGCTCGGTTATAACCAGGTGGAAAATATCTTCGCCTCCATCCGCACACTGCAGCCCGATGGCAAGACCATTGTAACCTGGGACAATGTGAGCAGCAGGCAGGAATATGAGATGAGCGCCTGGGGCGGGGTCACCATCAGCAAGAAATTGCGGGGCAACCTGAGTACCGGTTATACCTACAACGTGTACAGCGCATTCGACAAAACCGTCCGCCGCTTCCGCGACGGAGGTTCCTTCACCTCCAATCTGAACGGTAATTTTACCCCCACCGATGTGTGGACTTTTACACTTAACGGCACGTTCAACCGCTTTGCCAATCCACAAGGAACAGTTCGCAGCAATGTGAACATGAACCTGGGCGTGCAACGAAAACTACTGAAGAAAAAAATCATTCTTACGTTTAATGCCGTGGATCCCTTTATCAGCCGCCAAAACCGGTTTTTCACCGAAGGCACCAATTTCCAGCTGGAAAGCTTCAGCCGCACCAGTACCACCAATTACCGGCTCACTATCAGTTACCAGTTCAGCCGGTCGGTATCGGCACGTAAAGCCGGTCTTCCGGGAGTAAAGCCAGACAACAGCAAAAAATAAGTCATTTCAACTGGAGACGAAAACCAACAGAAGGGTAAGTGAAGGCAGGCTGCCGCCTGTCCCCGATGAACACATTTTCATCCGACAGTACGAGACGGGCTTTTTCCCGCAGGCGTTTGGAAGAGGTAATGATGGGTATGCTGGCAGCAGTGGTGAGCAGGCCTGCAACCGGCAGCCAGAGTAAACGCAGATCGGATTTAGGTGTATTTTCAAAAGCGGGCGCTTTCATTTTGGCCAATCCGCCGAGTGTGAGGGAGATGCCCGTGCCGAACATCGTCCAGCCGGCCAGTTTGTTGGTAGTGGCCCGCATGAGGTAGCGGTCGCTTTGTGCCTGGGGCGACAACTCCGAATCTTCCCACTTCTCTTTTTTCTTAAAAGGTTGCGCAGAGCCGGCTAGGGCCAGCAACAGAAAGACGAGCAGCAGCCCGGATTTTCCCATCACCTGTTGTTGCATTTGAATCATAAAAGCGATGTAAAATAAAGAATCGTTCCTGAAAGGCAAAACAAGAAAACGTTCATGTAAAGGTTTTATTCGAGTTCCTGAACGTTTACCCTTTTCCCGTCAAACAGAATATACAACACTTTGGTGCTTTTCACCGGCTGTCCGTTGAGCAGGGCAGGCTGCCAGCTGGTGGCATCCAGCAGCCGCTTTAATTCGAGGTAATCGGGGCGAACATTGCTGTTGGGCTGAACCCGGTAGAGGCAGGCCTGCCCCTGGGTATCCACCAGCAGGCTGAGGGTGATGCGACCACCGGCCTTTTTTTGGGTATAAGTGCTGAAAAACTGGTCAAAAAAACGTTCAAGACTGGTGCGGGTGTTGTTCCAGCGGGCCGGTTCCTGCACACGTACATGCACATCGGCAAAAGCCGTTTGGCCGGGGGAAGCCATGTGCACGCAGCTGTCGAGGCGGAGGTCGTCAACAACTTGTCCCTCAAGAAAACCCGTACAGAGGCAAAGAAAGAGGAGGTGCAGTAAGCGCAGGGTCATGAACACGCAAATTATGGATTCCCGTAAAGATAAGATTAGGCAGTGCAAGGCAGAAAGAAGAAATCATGCCCGCAGGGCTATTTGATAGAAACGTGGGATAAGCCGGCACATACTCTTCGTTGGCATGAGAAAATGCCGCCGGATAGGAGGCAGCAGACAACAGTAATCAGCCCTCGTTCTTCCGGTTGAGCACCCAGATGAAAAAAGCACCCAGAAAGACGGCGATTCCCAGTCCGCCAAAAATCAATGCGGTGAGCACTTTCTGGGCAGCGGGAAACAGCGACATGGATACAGCCGTAAGGAAGTAAATAATGAAGATGGTGAGTAAGGTATAAATTTTACCGTCCATGTGATGGGATTTTCGTTTTGCGAAATTGAGAAATTCTCCGCAACCGCCCAAAAATTATTCACAGCGCTGTGAACAAATAAGCCGCCGGCGGGGGCGGCTGGTTTTGCTATATTTGCCCGTTTCAGAACAGAAGGACTCCAGAATACGAATCATTATGCCGGAAGAAAAGAAAAACCTGTTTGCCTACGATGAAGATTCCATCAAAACCCTCGACTGGCAGGAGCACATCCGGCTGCGCCCGGGCATGTACATCGGCAAGCTGGGTGATGGCAGCAGTGCCGATGACGGCATCTATGTGCTGCTGAAAGAGGTGATCGACAACTGCATTGATGAACACACCATGGGCTACGGCAAGCAGATTGAAGTATCCATCGAAAAAGGGGTGGTAACCGTGCGGGATTACGGCCGGGGCATTCCGCTGGGCAAGGTGGTGGATGTGGTGAGTAAAATCAATACCGGCGCCAAATACGACAGCCGGGTGTTTCAGAAAAGCGTGGGGCTGAACGGGGTGGGTACCAAAGCCGTTAACGCGCTGAGTAATTACTTCAAGGTAACGGCCTTCCGCGAAGGGAAAGAAAAAACAGCGGAATTTGAAAAAGGCATCCTCGTCAAAGAACACAAGGAAACCAAAACGACGGAAAGTAACGGCACCCTGGTGACCTTTATACCGGATGATTCGGTATTTAAAAATTACCACTACATCCACGAATACCTCGACAACCAGTTCTGGAATTACTGTTACCTCAATGCCGGTCTCATCATCCAGTTCAACGGGAAGAAATACGTCTCCCGCAACGGACTGCTCGACCTGCTGCAGCGCAAGACCAATGCCGACGAGATCCGCTATCCCATCATCCACCTGAAAGGCGATGACATTGAAGTGGCCATCACCCACGAGAACCAGTACGGAGAAGAATATTATTCGTTTGTAAACGGACAGTTCACCACGCAGGGGGGTACCCATCTCGCCGCCTTCCGGGAAGGCCTGGTGAAAACCATCCGGGAATTTTATAAGAAAGATTACGACGCGGCCGATATCCGCGGCAGTATCTGTGCCGCCATCAGCGTGCGGGTGCAGGAGCCGGTGTTTGAAAGCCAGACCAAAACCAAACTGGGCTCCACCGTGGTGTACGAGGGCGGTCCCAGCATGAAAAACTTTATTGGCGACTTCCTGGGTCGCGACCTTGACCTGTTCCTGCACAAAAATCCTTCGGTGGCCGAAGCGTTAAAGAAACGCATCGAGCAAAACGAAAAAGAACGCAGGGAACTGGCCGGCATCAAAAAGCTGGCCAACGAGCGGGCCAAAAAAGCCAACCTGCACAACAAGAAGCTCCGGGATTGCCGTTACCATTACAACGACGAGGCCACGGGTAAAGACAAGGATAAAATCCTCGAAAAGCAAAAGGAAAGCACCATTTTCATCACGGAAGGCGACAGCGCCAGCGGTTCCATCACCAAGGCAAGGAGCGTGGAAACACAGGCTGTTTTCAGCCTGCGGGGCAAACCACTCAATTGTTACGGACTCACTAAAAAAGTGGTGTACGAAAACGAGGAATTCAACCTCTTGCAGCACGCGCTGAACATCGAAGACAGTTACGAGGATCTCCGGTATAACAATGTGGTGATTGCCACCGATGCCGACGTGGACGGCATGCACATCCGCCTGCTGCTGCTCACCTTCTTCCTGCAATTCTTCCCCGACCTGGTGAAAAACGGCCACGTGTACATCCTGGAAACACCGTTGTTCCGCGTACGTAACAAGCAGGAAACCATTTACTGCTATGATGAAGCTGAAAAGCAGGCCGCGGTGAAAAAGCTGGGCGGCAAACCCGAAATCACCCGCTTCAAAGGATTGGGAGAAATCAGCCCGGATGAATTCGCCCGTTTCATTGGTCCGGAAATGCGCAAAGAACCCGTAATGCTGCTGCCCGACACGCACATCCCGTTGCTGCTGGAGTACTACATGGGTAAGAATACGCCCGACCGGCAGGAGTTTATAATTAACCATCTTCGGGTGGAACTCGACAAAATTGACATGTAAATCGTATCCGGCCATGTTTCAATTTCATACAAACAGAGACGCCTACCATGATTTATTGTACAGGAATGCCCGGAATCATATTCTCCCGTATATAAATCAACACCTGCAAACAGGACCCGAAACCCGGGTGCTGGAGATCGGCAGCGGTGACGGAGGTAACCTTCCCGCATTCCTGGAGTGCGGTGCTGTTGTGATGGCTGTTGAACCGGATGAACAACTCGTTGCTTTTACCCTGTCTAAATTGCAGGCATACGTACATACAGGAAAGCTGCAAGTTGTGGCGAAAGATTTTGAAGCAGCGCAAAGGGAGCATGAACTTACAGAAAAGTTTGATCTCATCTTTATGAAAGATGTGGTGGAGCACCTGCATCAACCGGAGAGTCATTTTTTACACATGAAGGAACTGCTGCGTCCGGACGGAATGATTTTCCTTGCTTTCCCGGCCTGGCAGATGCCGTTTGGGGGGCACCAGCAACTCTGCAAGGGAAGATGGATGAGCAGATTACCGTGGTACCATTTGCTGCCCGCGAGCTGGTACCGTACGCTGCTTTCATGGGCCGGAGAGCCTGCAGACGTCTTGATGGAAATACGTGAAACCCGTTTAACGATTGAACGGTTTGAGAACATGGTCAAGGCCGCCGGTTTTGATATTTGTGAACGGCTATTGTGGTTGGTCAACCCGGTGTACGAGGCAAAGTTTGGCTGGAAACCCCGCCGTCTATGGGGATGGCTTTCCCGTCTTCCCTGGATCCGGAATTTTTTAACTTCCTGTGCATATTACATGCTGCGGCCGGCTCACCCCCGTTAAGCTTGATTGCACAGCGTCAACAAACCTGAAAGATGATACATGTAGTTTTTAATGAAGCCGATGTGCCTGTATTACAGCAGGCCATGGAGCTGGACGAAACCCTGCGGGGAGATGTGTTGCTGATACGCGACGATTACGCGGCAGGACCCGTAAAGGATTGTTACACCGAAGCCGGCCGGGAAGCGCGCCGCAACTGGTGGAAGAGCGTTCTGAGCGGCGGCGATTACGAAAGCAAAGCCGGCCAGGAAGAAGTGAACGATCCGGCGGTGGTGGAGCAAATCGTGCAGCACCTGGGCGCTGATAGCGAAGCGCAGCTCTGGATCTGGGCAGCCCAGAACAAACACGACGTATGCGGTTATTACTGGCTGATGAGTCAGTTGAAAGATTTCCAGGGCCAGGTGTATATCCTTTATCTCAACAACCTGCCCTTCCTCAATGAAAAAGGGCAGTTGTTTTACCCCGTCTGGATCAGCAGCATCCAGCCGAAGGAGATGCTCAAGGCCAAAAAGCTGTCCAGGCAAATCACCCCCAGCGAATTTGAAGTGGATCCCGATGAATGGACCCGTCTCTGCAATGAAGAGAAAATGGTGCGCCTGCTGGAAGGAGGGAAGAAACTCATCCAGAAGGACGAGACGTTTTACGACAGCGAGCTGAAAAGTTTTATCACCGGCGACTGGCAGAAAGCGGGTAAGATCATCCACCAGTTCCAGCACAAAGCCAAACACAGCACCGGCGATGCCTTCCTTTTGTGGCGGCTGAAAACACTGCTGGCAACCGATCTGTACGATGTGCAGGGTGAAGTACGCAACATGAAGGATTTTGAAGTGAAGAAAAAGTCGGGCCAGTTATTTGAAACGGCTGAAGAATGAAGCTATTACTGAAAGCAGAGGAAGCGTTCATGCTGGCAGCGGCCGTTTATGTCCTCTGGTATTATCTGCAGGTGCCCGGCTGGGTGTATGGGCTGCTGTTGCTGGGCCCGGATATCAGCATGCTGGGTTACCTGGCCGGCAACCGTGTGGGGGCCTGGACCTATAATCTGTTTCATCACAAGGCCGTGGCCCTGTGTATGATATTTGCGGGTCTCCTGTTGCACCATGCAGAGCTGCAGATAACCGGGCTGGTGATGTTTGGACACACATCCATGGACCGGATTTTTGGATTTGGATTGAAATATGAAAAAGGATTCGGTTACACCCACCTGGGAACAACCGCTAAACAAAATGTATGAGTACAGGCAAGAAGAAAGAGAACCTGTTTGAGCAGGAGGGGGGTATCCAGGGACAGTACAAAAGCTGGTTCCTCGACTATGCGTCCTATGTCATCCTGGAGCGGGCCGTACCCGCCATTGAGGACGGCATGAAACCCGTGCAGCGGCGCATCCTGCATGCCATGAAGGAGATGGACGATGGCCGTTACAACAAAGTGGCCAACATCATCGGGCAGGCGATGCAGTATCACCCACACGGGGATGCCAGCATCGGCGATGCCCTGGTGAACCTGGGGCAGAAAGACCTGCTCATCGACACCCAGGGTAACTGGGGTGATGTACGCACGGGTGACGACGCGGCCGCCGCCCGCTACATTGAAGCACGCCTTTCGAAGTTTGCCCTGGACGTAGCCTTCAACGCCAAGACCACCGAGTGGCAACTGAGTTACGACGGCCGGAAAAACGAACCGGTGACCCTGCCGGTGAAATTCCCGCTGCTGCTGGCACAGGGAGCAGACGGCATTGCCGTAGGCCTTTCCACTAAAATACTGCCGCACAATTTCTGCGAACTCATTGAAGCCTCCATCAAACACCTCCGTGGCAAACGCTTTGAGCTGATGCCGGATTTCCAGACCGGCGGCATGGTGGATACCAGTAATTACAACGACGGCAAGCGGGGTGGTAAGATCCGGGTCCGGGCGCACATTGAAGAACTGGATAAAAAAACCCTGCTCATCAAAGATGTGCCTTACGGTGTAACCACCACCCAGCTGATGGAAAGCATAGTTAAGGCCAACGACCAGGGGAAGATCAAAATCAGGAAGGTAACAGACAACACCGCCGCGGAAGTTGAAATACAGGTGGATCTGGCACCAGGCATCTCACCCGACATCGTCATTGATGCGCTGTATGCCTTTACCGATTGTGAAGTTTCCATCTCGCCCAATGCCTGCGTCATCGCCGGGCAAAAACCGCAGTTCATGGGTGTAAGTGAACTGCTGAAGTATTCCACCGACCAGACCCGCGAACTGTTGCGGAGGGAACTGGAGATCAAACTGGCGGAATTGCAGGAAAAATGGCACTATACCTCGCTCGAGAAAATATTCTTCGAAGAAAAGATCTACAAAGAACTGGAGAAAAAACACGAAACCTGGGAAACGGTACTGGAAGCCATTGCCACTGCATTTGCGCCTTTCCGCAAGCAGCTGCGGCGCGACATCACCCGGGACGATGTGGTGAAGCTGACGGAGAAACCGGTACGCCGTATTTACAAGCTGGACATTGAAGAACTGAACGAACAGATCCGGGGTCTGGAAAACGAAATCCTGCAGGTACAGCACGACCTCGACCACATCGTGGATTTTGCGGTGGCTTATTTTGAGCACCTGCTCAAGAAATACGGAAAGGGCCGGGAACGGAAAACGGAAATCAAACTTTTTGAAAACATACAGGTAAAACAGGTGGCCATTGCCAACACCAAACTGTATGTAAACCGGGAAGACGGCTTCATCGGCACCGGCATCAAAAAAGATGAATACCTGTTCGACTGTTCCGACCTGGACGATATCATTGTTTTTACAAAACGCGGCCTCATGAAAGTGGTGCGGGTAGGTGAGAAGGTGTACATCGGCAAGGACATCATTCACGTGGCGGTATTCCAGAAAAACGACGACCGCACCACCTACAACATGATTTACCTCGATGGGCAAAGCGGTGTCAGCTATGCCAAACGCTTCAACGTAACCGGCATCACCCGCGACAAGGAATATGATCTCACCCGCGGCACTGATAAAAGTAAGGTGCACTACTTCACTGTTAATCCCAACGGAGAAGCAGAGGTGGTGAAAATAGTACTCAGTCCCAGCTGCAGCGCCCGGAACAAGGAGCTCGACTTTTACTTTGAAGAAATGGACATCAAGGGCCGTGGCAGCATGGGCAACCAGGTAACCAAGTACCCCATCAAAACCGTAAAGCTCAAAGAAAAAGGACGCAGTACATTAAGCGGACGGCGCCTCTGGTTCGACGACCAGTTTGGCCGGATCAACACCGAAGAGAAAGGAGCCCTGCTGGGCAGCTTTCAGCCGGAAGACCGCCTGCTGGTTGTTTACCGCGATGGCAACTACGAGATCACCGACCAGGAACTTACCCAGAAATTCGACCCGGAACAGGTGCTGCTGATGGAGTTGTTCAATCCCGATAAAATCATTACGGCGGTGTACCTCGACAACGACAAGCTGCAATTCAATGTGAAGCGGTTCAAAATTGAAACCACCACCTTGCGCAACCGCTTTTTCTTTATCAAGGAAGGAAAGGGCAATTACGTGGAAGCCGTGACCACCGATGCGGAACCGGTGCTGGCCATGCAAAGCGGTAAAGGATCCCAGGTGCGGAAAGCGAAGATTAAACTGGCCAAAGTGGCCGAAGTGATGGGATGGAAAGCCGTGGGGGCCAAACTCACCGATTTCAGCAAAAGCATTGAAATGGAATGGGTAAGGGAAGAAGAATCACCGCAACAGGAGCTTTTCGGCTGATCATACGCTTCGGCATATTCAACATGGAGCCACAGGGAACGCGGAGCAAACGGGGTGTGAGTGATAGAAAAATACATCCGTGTTACTCCTCTGCTCAGTGTCTCCGTGTTGTCGTTTTCATTGACAGCTTTCACAAAGAGCCGCGGTGAGCAATGGACCCGGCAGAACAAAACCGCATGATGCCAATACCTGTTACCGGACGAATTTTTTCATCTCCCGTTCCACATCACGGGCTTTAATGGTTTCCCGTTTATCGTGCAGTTTTTTACCGCGGCCCAGTCCGATTTCCATTTTGGCCAGGTTTTTCTCGTTGAAAAAAATGCGCAGGGGAACAATCGTAAATCCCTTTTCCCGCATTTTGGTTTCCCATTTTTTCAGTTCCCGCTTGTTGAGGAGCAGCTTGCGGTCGTGCACCGCCATATGATTGTTGGTGGTACCCAGCCGGTATTCGGCAATGTGCAGGCCCTTGATCCAGAGCTCACCCTTGTGAAAAAAGCAATAAGCATCGGCAAAACTCACTTTGCCCTCCCGGATGGATTTCACCTCTGTGCCGGCCAACACCATGCCTGCCACCAGTTTATCTTCAATGTGGTACTCGTAAAAGGCAGACCGGTTCTTTAAATCCATGGGCATAAAAAAAGTCCATAGAAGCGTACAGCTTGTATGGACTGTAAAGGTAAGCAGGTTGCTTTAGTTCCTGAAAAGTGCCAGTATCTGTCCGAATTTCTGTTTCATTTCCTTCCGGTCAATGATGAGGTCAAGAAAGCCGTGCTCCAGCAGGAATTCACTGCGCTGGAATCCTTCGGGCAGATCGCGTTTGATGGTTTCCTTAATCACCCGGGGTCCGGCAAAGCCAATGAGGGCGCCGGGTTCGCCGATGTTGAGATCGCCCAGCATGCCAAAGGAGGCCGTTACCCCGCCAAAAGTGGGATCGGTGAGCAACGTGATATAAGGGATGCGGGCATCGGTGAGCTGCGACAATTTACCGCTGATCTTGGCCAGCTGCATGAGTGAGAAGGCACTCTCCATCATACGGGCTCCGCCCGATTTGCAGATCATGATCATGGGCAGGTTGCGTTCGAGGCAGAAGTCGGCCGCACGGGCGATTTTTTCACCCATCACGCTGCCCAGGGAGCCGCCGATGAAGTCGAAGTCCATGCAGCAGATCACCACTTCCTGGCCGGCCACTTTACCAGTGGCCACGCGGATGGAATCGTGCAGATCGGTTTTCTTCCAGATTTCTTCCAGGCGTTTGCCATAGGGCTTCAGGTCGGTGAAGCCGAGGAAGTCTTTGGAACGGATGTTGTCGAACAGTTCACAGTACTCATCACCGTCGAACAGGATGTCGTAGTACTCGCTGCTGCCGATCCGGTGGTGATAATTGCATTGGGGACAAACATGGTTGTTCTCTGCCAGCTCGGAAGTGGTGCAGGTAAACTTACATTCCGGGCACTTGGCCCACAGGCCTTCCTGAATCTCTTTCTTTTCGGAAGTCTTCGTCAGGATGCCTTTGTGCACCCGCTTAAACCAGGAGGAGCGGGATACGTCCGACTCGGGCAGATCGTCGCCCGTGAGGTTCTTTTCGATATCTTCTTCTTTACGCGCCATGTACTGCCTGTTATTCGTTCAAAGATGATTACGCATTCCGGTTGATGCAGTTCAGGTCTTCAAAGGCTTCTGTGAGGCGTTTGATGAAGCTCTCTTCACCTTTGCGCAACCATACCCGGGGATCGTAGTATTTCTTGTTGGGACTGTCGGGACCTTCGGGGTTACCGAGTTGTCCCTGCAGATAGCCTTCATTCTTTTTGTAGTTGTTGAGAATGCCTTCCCAGAACGCCCATTGCAGGTCGGTGTCAATGTTCATTTTAATGGCGCCGTAGCCAATGGCTTCGCGGATCTGGTGCTGGGGTGAACCGCTGCCGCCGTGAAACACGAAGTACACCGGTTTGGGACCTGTGCCGAGATGCTTCTCAATGTACACCTGGCTGTTGTGCAGAATTTCGGGACGCAGTTCCACGTTGCCGGGTTTGTAAACACCGTGCACGTTGCCAAAAGCGGCCGCAACGGTAAACAGTTTACCCACTTTGCCCAGTTCAGTGTAGGCATAGGCCACGTGCTCGGGCTGTGTATACAGTTTGTCATTTTCCACGTCGCTGTTATCCACGCCGTCTTCTTCACCGCCGGTAACACCCAGCTCAATTTCAATGCCCATTCCCAGCGGCTGCATGCGCTTGAAAAACTCCACCGAAGTGTGGATGTTTTCCTCGATGGGCTCTTCACTTAGGTCGAGCATGTGGGAACTGAAGAGCGGCTGACCTTTTTCTTTTTTATAAACTTCGCCGGCATCAATGAGACCGCTGATCCAGGGCAACCATTTCTTGGCCGCGTGGTCGGTATGCAGCACTACCGGAACCCCGTAGAACTTAGCTACGTTGTGGATGTGCAGGGCACCGGAGATGGCGCCGCTGATGTTAGCCTGCAACTGATCGTTGGGCATGCCCTTGCCGGCGATGAACTGTGCGCCGCCATTGGAAAACTGGATGATAACGGGTGAGTTGACTTTGGCAGCTGTTTCCAGCGTGGCATTTATGGAGTTGGTGCCGATGGTATTTACGGCAGGTAAGGCAAACTGGTTTTCTTTGGCATCCTGCAGCAGGGCTTCCAGTTCTTCTCCAAACAGGACGCCCGCACGGTACTTACTCATGGTGTGTGTTTTAAACGTTAAACGATGTTTCGGAGCCGCTAAGATAGTTAAATCCGCCTGAACAGCCGCGAACGCGGCCCTCACTCCGGTTGAAGGTACAACAGCAGCAACCCGGGTTGTATTTCTGTATACTGTCTGATGTGGGCGGCCACAGGTTCACGTAAGAGTTGCTCCTTCTCTGCCGCAGAAGAATAAAAAAACAGTACCTGGAAAATACCATGTGCCGCAGCCACCGGCAGCAGGGCGTTTACCGGTTTTTCGCCCGCGGAAGGCATGTGGTATTGAAAGCCGGCAAGCCAGGCAAGCAGCATACCCTCCTCGGAATTTATATTGCTGGTGACGGCGCCCTGCAGCTGCACCGACCGCAGTTGGCCGGCGAGGGTGTGCAGTTCCTGCTGACGATACCGGTAATCTTTCAGGATGTTGACCGGTTCCGCCAGGAAAGAGCCCAGCACCAATGCCCAGATCAGCACCCGCTGCCAGGCTTTCTGCACATACTGCTGTACAAGGGGTTCCAGCAGCAGAACGGCTCCCGCCGGCAGCAGGAAGGCCAGCAGCCACAGAAAACGCACTTCAATGTGAATGAGCAGGTAACCGGCGGGCAGCAGGAGGGCTGTGAGCAGGAAAAGCCGCAGGTGCTGGCTGGGGCGTACAACCAGTTGCACCACCCAGGCTGCCAGGATGCCCGGCGCCAGGGGCGAAAGAGCAAACAAAGCAAGGAACCACTGCTGGATGTTGTACAGGAGTACCCGCAACTGGTGCAGGAACAGCGCACCCGAGGCAAACGCAGTATAATACGTTTTCTGCACCAAGGATGGGTCCTCCCACCAGGAAGAAGCACCTGCATGGGGCGGAGGCAAAAAAGCAAGATCGGGATTGCGTTCGGGTACCAGGTACCAGCTTTGGTTGAGCCGGCCGGCTGAACTGATCATCCAGGTGCCATACTTGTGGTACAGCAGCACAATCCACGGCGTACATAGCAGGAAAAACACCCCGAGTCCTGCAAACAAATACCGGTTGTTCCTCCTAGCTCCGCCCCACAAAAAATGAAAGAGAATGAAGTGAACGAGAAAAAAAGGAAAGGCATAGGCTTTGGCAAAATAGGCGAGGGCACCCAGTACGCCGGCAAGAAGATACAGCCGCACCGAAGTAAAAAACGCCGGCTGCAGCAGCAGGTTGACATAAGCCAGCAACAGCAATACCAACAGCAGATCGGCGGCCAGTTCATAGCAGGCAAACTGCAGCAGCGGAATTACGGCGGTGAACAGGAGGGCCGTTTGCAAGGCCGGATGGATGTCCAGTTTACGCAGCAGGTTGTGCAGTACAACCAGGATCAGTACCGCAATAAAGGCGTTGCTGTACTTAAATGCCATCACCACCTCCACGCCGGCTTTCAGCAAGGGTACCACCAGCCAGGCATGGAGGGGGCTCCAGTAACCGTTGATAGCTTCCTGCCACCGCCCATCGGCGTAAGCACGGGCTACGGCGGCATAGCCCACACCGTCGGCATCCAGGATGGAATGATACCAGGGCCAACCCGCAACAAACAGGAGGAGAAAGAGGATGGACGCCAGGAGCAGCCGCAGGTCAGATGTTGCCATGATCACTTAAAATTAGGCTTTCCCGGAGTTTTTCAAAATATGCCGGTGCTCCCAGCAACCGGCTGCCATACCAGCTGAAGTAGCTGCCATCGGCCAGCAGGATGCGGCTGCCGGGCAGGAGCGCCTGCAGTTCACGTCCGTGTTCAGCTGTAAACGGGTAGGGCTCGGATGAAAGGAGTACGACCTGCGGCTGCAAAGCAACTAAAGCACCCGGGGTGAGTACAGGGTAGCGTGCCTGGTGGGCCAGTACATTCACAAAGCCTGCCCGTTGCAGCAGGGCGTGAATGAAGGTATCACCACCGGCCGCCATGTAGGGTTGGCGCCAGATGAGGTATAAAGCAGTGAGCGGGGTACCGGTTTGCATCCTTTGAAAAGCGCCGGCAATGCCTGTTGCAAGAGAAAAGGCCTCCCCGTCCTTGCCGGTGAGTGCCCCTACGTCCCGTATCATCTGCAGGGCATCTTCCAGGTCTTTCACATCGCTCACATACACGGGGCACCAGCGCCGGATCTCCTCCACCTGCTCCCGTACGTTCTCTTCCTTGTTGGCCAGCACCAGGTCGGGTTGCAGTGCCCGGATGCGCTCCGGGTGCAGTTGCTTGGTGCCTCCAACCCGGGGTTTACTGCGGTACCACCTGTTGGGATGGATGCAAAAACGGGTGATGCCCACCACCTGTTCGTCCAGGCCCAGGCGGGCGAGTAATTCTGTTTGCGAGGGAACAAGGGAAACAATCCTGCGTGCAGGGAAGGGGAGGGAAACAAAATTGCCTGTCTGATCCTGAACGGTGTACATGTTCAATTCAAACAGGCAATTTAAACGATTTACGGTTCCCAGGTAATGCCTTCCTGCAAAGGCAGGTGGTTTTTCAATGCGGTCGGAACCGGATTTCAGATCCTTATTTTCAATCATCCCCGCCGGGGGAGGAGTTGGGATAAAAAGAAAAAAGATCTGGATTTCATAGAAAACGGATGTTCGGTTTTTGATAGGATCCAGATCTTTTTAAAGCCTTTTACTCGCTTGGTTCCGTAGTCAGAAAAAACTGATGCGGTTGGCCTAAGTTGGGTTTTCAGGTATTGGATTCGGTTTTCTTCGCTAGGTTACACTGTTGGTTACGGATTCAGATGTTCAACGTTACTGGTTTTCTTACAGGTACTTTGGATTAAAAACGGGTCTTTCAGCATTTGGAAGTTGGCAGGTATTGGATTTCATTCGGTTTTCAACGGATTTGGATTTGGTTTTTCGTTTGGATTTGG
>CALMED010000031.1 GCA_937862815.1 uncultured Chitinophagaceae bacterium
GCTTCCCGCACCCATCTGCCGTTTTCATGTGCTTTGCGTCTTGCTTCTAAGCGTTGTTTGTTGCAGGGACCATTCCCTTTCACCACGTTCCAGAATTCCTCCCAGTTGATGTCGCCAAAATCGTAATGTCCCCGTTCCTCATTCCATTTCAGATCAGGATCGGGCAGGGTCATGCCCAGCACTTTTACTTGCTCTGCGATCATGTCTACAAAGTTCTGCCGCAGTTCGTCGTTGGTTTTGCGTTTGATCTTCCACTTCATGCTTTGGTCGCTGTTGGTGCTCTCGCTGTCGCGGGGACCAAACATCATCAAACTGGGCCACCACCAGCGGTTAATGGCATCCTGGCACATGGCCCGCTGTTCGGGGGTGCCGCGGGACAACACCAGCAGGCTCTCAAAGCCCTGGCGCTGGTGAAAGCTTTCCTCCTTGCAGATGCGCACCATGGCCCGGGCATAGGGACCATACGACGTACGGCAGAGCATCACCTGGTTCATGATGGCGGCGCCGTCCACCAGCCAGCCAATGGCACCCATATCGGCCCAGCTGAGGGTGGGGTAGTTGAAGATGGAGGAATATTTGGCCTTGCCGCTGTGCAGGTCGGCAATCATCTCATCGCGGCTCATACCCAGGGTTTCGGCGGCGGCATAGAGGTAGAGGCCATGACCGGCTTCATCCTGTACCTTGGCCAGCAGAATGGCCTTGCGCTTCAACGACGGGGCCCGGGTGATCCAGTTGCCTTCGGGCAGCATCCCTACAATTTCGCTGTGGGCGTGCTGGCTGATCTGCCGCAGGTTGGTTTTGCGGTAGGCATCGGGCATCCAGTCTTTGGGTTCGATCTTGATCTCGGCATCAATTTTCTGCTGAAATTGCTGCTCCAGGTCGTGTACTGACATACGCTCGGGATTGTCAACAAATGTACAAAAAGCTAACGCCTGTTCATGCGGCTTGTTTCCGCTTTGCGGGGCTTTCTGTATAAAACTTCTGACAAAAGCGTCTGCCAGCGGCATTTTTTCTGACGCAGCCCGCATTTCGTCCGGATTTTTGACCGTTATGCCCTTGAATTGTGCCTTCAGTCCTGCAAATCGGTAATTTCGGCCTCAAATTCAATCGCTTGCTGCAAGATTATTTTCAACGCTTCCGTAACCAGGTAATAGGTATTGATGCGCAGTTTGAATCGCCGTACGGCACGAAGAAAATTGTGTACGCCGACTGGACCGCCAGCGGCCGGGCCTATGGGCCCATTGAGGAGCGGCTGCAGCATGACATTCTCCCCCTGCTGGCCAATACCCATACCGAAACCACGGTGACCGGTACGGCTATGACCCGGGCTTACGAACAGGCCAAACACATCATCAAGCAGCACGTGCATGCCGGCGCGGATGATGTACTCATTTTTGCCGGCAGCGGCATGACCGGGGCGGTGAATAAACTGCAACGCCTGCTGGGACTCCGCATACCCGAACGTATCATGGACTACGTGAAGCCGGGCGCCCTGCCCACGCCGGAAGAACTGCGTAACAGTCCGGTACGGATCCACGAACTGTTCAGCCAGTACCTCGATATTGATCCGCTGCGCAAACCCATCGTATTTGTGAGCCATATGGAGCATCACTCCAACCAGACCTCCTGGCTCGAAACCATTGCCGATGTGGAGATCATCCCCAACGATGCCGATGGCAATATTGACCTGCATGCCTTTGAGGAATTACTGCAACGTCACCAGGACCGGCAGAATAAAATCGCGGCCATCACCGGCTGCTCCAATGTTACGGGTATTCAGACACCCTACCACGAAGTGGCCAAACGGGTGCACCGCTACGGGGGGTTGTGCTTTGTGGATTTTGCCTGCTCGGCCCCCTACGTGCAGATTGATATGCACCCCGGCGAAGAAGGTGCCGACCTGGATGCCATCTTTTTCTCGCCGCATAAATTCCTGGGCGGACAGGGAACGCCCGGTGTGCTCATCTTTCATAAAAAGCTGTACCATAACCTCATCCCCGACCAACCCGGCGGCGGCACGGTTACCTATACCAACCCCTGGAAATACCACGAATACATCACCGACATCGAACACCGCGAAGACGGTGGTACGCCTCCTTTCCTGCAGGGCATCAAGGCGGCACTGGCGGTGAAGCTGAAAGAGGAGATGGGGGTGGACAAGATGCTGCAGCGGGAAGAAGAGCTGCTGCGGATCATCTTTCAGCGCCTGCCCCATATCCCCGGTGTTGAAATACTGGAGGGACAGAACACCCACCGTTTAGGGGTTATCTCTTTCATCATCCACGGCACGCATTTCAACCTGGTGGTAAAACTGCTCAACGACCGCTTTGGTATACAAACCCGGGGTGGCTGCGCCTGTGCCGGTACCTATGGCCATATGCTGCTGCAGGTGGATGAACTGCATTCATACGAAATCCTCGGCGAACTGCACAAGGGCGACCTCAGCTGCAAGCCCGGCTGGGTACGGATGTCCATCCACCCGGTGATGACGGATGAAGAGGTTACCTGTATTCTTGATGCCATTGAACAGGTGGCCCTGCATTATGCCGACTGGAAGAAAGATTATGTGTACGACCCGCAGACCAACGAATACCACCATGCCACGGCCGCCGACCAGGCTGCAGCGGCCGTCAACCGCTGGTTTGAAACGCCGTTGTTATAACCACGCCGGCTGATAGTACTGACCATAATCAGGGCGAAGGTTGATTGTTGTATCTGCTTTCCCGCCCGGCTGCGGACTTACCTTAGAAGGTAAATCCCAAGCCATGCGTACGCTGACTTTACTCCTCTGCTGGCTGTCACTTTCTGCCGTAACCTACGCACAGACCCTGGTAGCCCATTACCCTTTTAACGGAAACGCCAATGATGCCAGCGGCAATGGCCGCAATCCCGTTCTCATCAGTTCCGGCGCCACCCTCACCACCGACCGTTTTGGCCAGCCCGACCGGGCGTATGCCTTTGACGGCACCAGCGGCTACATCAAATACGCGGCCGATGGACTGCCCACGGGTGACCGTACCATCTCCCTCTGGTTCAACGTTCCGGCGGTGGATAACCGACCCGGTTTTCTCGGGTATGGGGGTGATGGCAACTGCGGCAGCGCTTTTTTTATGGGGCTGAACCTGTTGGGAGACGCTTCTTACCATTTGCAGGGACACTGCCGGGTCAATGAAGCCCAATACCCATATGGCACAGCACCGCTTAACAACTGGGTCCACTGGGTAGCAACCGTGCAGGGGAATACCCACCGGATTTACATTAACGGGGTCGTAAAATCTTCATCTGCCACCTTCACTGTGCCCACAGCTGTAACCGGTAAGGATTTTGTGATCGGTGTCATCACATCGCTTACAGGTACAGCTCCGTACACCGATATTAATATCAAGTATACCAAAGGCAAACTCGACGATATCCGTATGTACAACGCGGCCCTCAGCGATGCGCAGGTGCTGCAGTTGTACCGCGAGGAAGCAACCGGGCTGGTCGTTCATTATCCCTTTAATGGAAATGCAGAAGATACTGCTATGTTCCGGCTGCATGGAACGCCGGTTTCTGTAACCTACACATCCGATCGATTTAACAACAGTAATAAAGCTGTGCAAATGAACGGAACCAGTTCAGTGGTTACGGTTAAAGACACACCTCTACTCCGCATCAATAATGAATTAACTCTTTCTGCGTGGGTAAAGCGCACCCGTTTTGGAATAGATATGATACTCGAAAAAGGAGGCGACTGGACAGGTTCCACCACCAACTATGGCATGGGGCTGCATAACATCAACAGCAATATGTTTTACTTTTTCTTTAAGGGCGGATGGAGAGGAACACCGGGTGTGAATGATTTCAACTGGCATTATTATACCGTTGTGGCAAAGAACGGCGATGCAGATCCGCAACTGTATATTGATGGTGTGCTGAAGCCGGTGCAATACCGGGAAGGGGCCGGTTCGGTTGAGCTTGCTGTTTCTGCAGCAGATCTGCATATTGGCGCACAATTGGGCTCCCCTGCTTACTATGGGGCAAATATGCTGGATGAAGTGAAAATTTACAACCGTTTGCTTTCTTCAGCCGAAGTACTGAACAACTACCGGAAGGAAGGAACCGGCCTTGCAGCCTGGTACCCGCTTAATGGCAACCTGCTCGATTCCAGTGGCAATGCCAATCACGGAACAGGGGTCAATGGTCCTGTTTTTACCAACGACCGCCTCGACTCGGCCAACCGGGCACTCCGCTTGCAGGCTGCATCCACACAGTATGTAGAGGTGCCTGATCATCCTTCCATCCAGATTGGTACGGAATTGAGTATCTCCGTTTGGGTAAAACGCAATACGCTCACCACCATTGATGAAGTGGTGAATAAAGGCGGCGACTGGAACCAGAACAACTGTAACTACGGGCTGGTATTTACGCCCGGCGAATTAATATTTTTATACGACGGGGGCTATCACCTGATACAGGCACCGCAGGACCTTAACTGGCACCATTACGCCATTACCACCTACCAGGGGTCACCGGATGTGAAGTTTTATGTAGACGGGAATTACGTGCCCACCTGGATACCGCAGGGCTCTATCAATTTTAAGCCTTCTTCCGATGCCCCGCTCCGGATTGGTGCCAAACCGGGTATTCATTACAGTAACAATACCATCGACGATGTACGCATCTACAACCGCGTGCTGGCACCGAACGAAATCCGGTATTTGGCTGCACAACCCATACTGGCGGCCTACTTGCCTCTGAACGGAAATACAAGGGATGTGAGCGGCAACGGCCGTAACGGTACGGTAACGGCGGCCACCCTTACCACGGATAAATACAGCAACCCCAATTCCGCCTATCGTTTTTACGGGAACGGAACGCTTTCGGGTATTGTGCTCGATAACTCAGCCGGGCTCAATTTCATGAACCAACCCTTCACGCTTTCGGCCTGGGTGAAGTACTCCCATATGGGCGGCAGCGAACCCAAGGTAATTGTGGGCAAGCATTATACCTGCGTGTATTCGGGGTACCTGCTATCGGTTCTGAATAACAGCATAGAGTTTGCTGTGGCCGGAAGTGGTAATTCATTTGCCGCAGCAGTCACAACAGAAACTTTCAATGATAATAAATGGCATCATGTGGTGGCCGTGTACAACGGAAGCAACCAATTGTCTGTTTATGTTGATGGTGTATTGAAAGCATCCGCCACCGGCGCCTACCAAACAGCGGCGCAGGATGCACCGGTAAAAATTGGCGGGGCCACCATCGGGTGCGGCGATTATGGCGTGTTTGATGGCGATATTGACGAAGTGAAAATGTACAGCACCGCTCTCACGCCGCCTGAAATTATTCTGTTGTATCAACAGAGCCGCGGCAGTGGTTATGCCACACGTTTTGAAGGAAATTCCACCAACCATGTTCAGTTAACCCGTACCGTTGAGCCTCCTCCTGCCATTACCCTGGAGGCCTGGGTGCAACACAATGGAACAGCAGGCCGGCAATGGATACTTGCGGGCTCCGCAGCCAATACCTGGCAGTGGGGTATTGAAGGTAATAAAATGATACTGGGCCTGCTCAACGGTGGTGAAGTGCTTTCTGGCGATGCAGTGTTCAATGATGGGAAATGGCATCACCTGGCCGTTTCCTTCAGCGGAAATACGGTTGCATTTTATTGCGATGGGTTTGCTGCCGGAACCGGTACTTTAACGCCAGCCGGAACCACATCGGGACCTTACACAATTGGCAACCGTGCCGGCACCACCCAATCCTTTGATGGGGTGCTGGATGAACTCCGTTTATGGGGGGCCGCATTGCCGCCGGAACTTATCCGTAACTGGATGCACCGTAAGGTTACCCGCGGACACCCGCAATTTGAAGCTCTTGGCCATTACTACAATTTTGATGAAGCATCTGTATATCACACCTACGATCTGCGCAGTGGCTTAACCGGTTTGTTGCAGGGGGGGATTTCCGTTGTTTCCGGTGCACCCATTGGCGACACCAGTGCGGTTGATTTTACCAACCCGGTAAAAACCGCCACAGTGATGCAAACGGTAAATGAACAACTCACTGTTACCGCCACATCCGGCAACCCGGCTGGCCTGGCAGTATATGTTGTTAAGGATGTGCCGGTATCGCTGGAGGGCACATCCGGTACAGGCGGCATCGGCCACTATTACGGGGTACAACTGATCGGGGGCGGGTCGCCTTCGTACACGGCCGTATACCAGTACGGTGGTAATCCGCTGGTAACGCCGTTGATTGAGCCCGGGCTCACCTTGTTCCGGCGTGACAATAACAGTCAGCAGTGGATGACAACAAGTGCCATCCTGAACACAACAGCTAAAACCCTGACTGTAACCGGCCAAAATACCGAATACATCCTGGGTTCAACGGGCTTCCCGCTTGCCGTGGAAGAGCCGGTGGAAAGGCCGAAACCGGTAGTGCTGTATCCCAACCCGGCCCGCGGCCAGGTAACGCTCCGGGGGGTCGAAACCTTTGGTCGTTTACAGGTAATTGACCTGTCGGGTAAAATGGTACGGGATCAGCTGATCAACCGGCAATCCGTGGTGCAACTGAACCTGTCCGGTTTGCGGGGCGGCCTCTACCTGATCCGCCTGTCGGACGGACGTGATGTACAGGTGTTCCGGCTGGTGGTGGCGGAGTAAAGTCTTGATAAACTGCAGGCCCGGCTCCGGCCGGGCTTTTTGCAACTGCCTATTTCACATCAAAATCCACCACCACCGTTTCGGTTTTCGGGTGGGCCTGGCAGGTGAGAATGTAACCCTGTTCTATTTCTTCGTGATCAAGGCCCCAGTGCACATCCATCTGCACTTCCCCTTCCAGCAGTCTGGCTTTGCAGGTGCAGCACACGCCTCCCTTGCAGGCATAGGGCACATCGGCGCCCTGTGCGGCGGCGGCGTCTAATAGGGTGGTGTCGCTGCTCAGCGGCAGATCAAAGCTGAACTGGCGTCCGTCGAGCTGCACCGTGATGTGACTCACCGGCCCGCCCGCTTCACCGGCAGCAGTGGTTTGCTTCGGCTTTCTGGCGCCCGTGCCAAATAGTTCAAAGTGGATGTGCTTCCTTTCCATCCCTTCCTGCTCCAGGTAGTCCCGCACGGTATGAATGAGGTCCTCCGGCCCGCATACAAACACTTCATCCGCTTCCTTGAACGACACCAGCTTTTCCAGTTCCTGCAGTTTACCGGCATTGATCCGGCCGAAATGCAGGGCCGCATCGGTTTTTTCCCGGCTGAGAATGTGGATGAGCCGGAAACGGTTCATGTATTTGTTTTTAAGCGCTTCCAGTTCTTCAAAAAACAGGATGCTGCCCCGGTTGCGGTTGCCGTACAGCAGGGTACAGGTGCTGCGGGGTTCGGTGTGCAGGGTTTCTTTGAGCAGCGACAGGATGGGTGTGATACCACTGCCCGCCGCAATAAACACATAGCTTTTCTGCTGCTGCGGGTCCAACGGGGTAAAGAATTTCCCTTGCGGCGGCATCACTTCCAGTACATCACCGGCTTTGAGCTGCTCATTGAGGTAGGTGGAAAAGACTCCGCCCGGCTGCTTTTTAACCCCGATGCGCAGGAGCTGCTCGTACGGTGCAGCACAGAGCGAATAGGACCGGCGTACCTCTTCCCCGCCAAGGGTGGTGCGCAGGTTGATGTATTGGCCCTGGGCGAACTGAAAAAGTTCTTTCAACGGATCGGGCACCGAAAAGACCACCGACACACTATCGTTCGTTTCGGGCTGAACCGCAGCTACGGTAAGGGGGTAAAACTGTGC
Source organism: uncultured Chitinophagaceae bacterium (assembly GCA_937862815.1). Classification (GTDB taxonomy): domain Bacteria; phylum Bacteroidota; class Bacteroidia; order Chitinophagales; family Chitinophagaceae; genus Lacibacter. The sequence goes on from CALMED010000031.1 coordinate 7,765, forward strand.
CGCCATGTACGGATTTCTTATTTGCTGCGAAGGCCGCCGATCAGGATGGTTACCATATTCTCTTCCAGCTCCGCTGCGGGTATCTTGGCGGTGGAGCGGTGCCAGCTTTCAATACCGCTCACGGCATGCAGCATGATGAGGATGGCCGTGGGGGCGTCAATGGACTTGATTTGCCCCTCTTTGATGCCCTCTTCAATGATGGAGGAAAACCGCTTGCGGTAGTTGCGCCGCTGGGTGTGGAAATTGGAGCGGTAGGGCTCTTCCAGGTGCTTCCACTCGCGGTCGGTCACCAGCACTTCTTCAAAGTCTTCAATCATCTGGTGGATGTGAAACCGCAGCAGGGTTTCCACTTTCTGCAGAGGGGTGGCATCGCTGGTTTCAATTTCTTCGAGGTGGTCGTTGAAATGATTGGCTACGCCAAAGCAGATGGATTCCAGTATTTCGTTCTTGGATTTGATGTGGTTGTAGAGACTGGCGGCTTCAATACCGATGTTCTCGGCAAGGTCACGCATGCTGGCGGCTCCGAACCCTTTTTCCCGGAACAGGGCCGCGCCGGCTTTAACAATCAGGTCTTTGCGGCTTTCGTTTTTGGCTACTTTCAGCTTGCCCATATGCATCAGGGTTTAAATGGTACAACGGCAGGAGATACACTCCCGAACACGGGTTTTTCCGGCTGTTAAATTAGGTTATATTTGGATACGATTCAAAATACCCGTCAGCGGGTATAGCGTTGATCCTTAAATCGCACTATTTTGCAGAAAATTAAAACCCGCAGTTATGAAACAAAAACTTATGATGGTTGCTTTCCTTTGCGCCGCTTTTATGGTGGCTGCACCTGTTACCACCAAAGCCCAGACAGATCCGTTCTGGTACGAATCTATTTCGAACCCCAGTAAAACCATCAACTTCCTGATTGGGGTGTACCACACCAAGAACGAATTCATTACCCGCGACGACGGAACCGGCTATACCAAGATCCGCATGGCCGTGATCAACAAGGAAGGAGCGAACCCCTTTCAGTGGGAAGATTATAAAATTTACATCATGCTGAAAAACGGTGATTTGTTCTACAACTACACCACCAAGGCTACCGATGGTGATCTGGCCTGCAAATGGACCGTACAGCCGGGCACCAACCACGTGCAGTACCTCTGCTTCGACAAAGCGTTTGACGTGAACCAGATCGAACGGGTATGGCTGGGCATGAGCGACAACAAGTTCTTCGACCTGTCACGCAGCGACAAGTAATAAACCCGCCCGCCCGCCCGTTTTTTGCAGCGGCTGCCCCGCAGGCTTTTATCCATATGCAGGGATCTTGCGCACGGAGGTACGTGTTGATCACGTATCGCTTCCTGCTGCTTTTTTCGCTGCGTGGACAAAGGTCCCGGAGCAGCCGCCTGGCTTTTGTCTGTGCCCTGCCCCAAAATTCCACCCATCTCTTGTTAATAGCGGTCCAGCCATTACCTTTGCGCCGCTGGAATCATCCTTCATTTAAACCTAACACATGTCATTAATCGTGGTGGGCACCATGGCCTTCGATGCCATTGAAACGCCCTTCGGCAAAAGCGATAAAATCATCGGCGGCGCTGCTACTTACATTTCCTGGAGCGCCACCAATTTTTCCCAACCCGTGTACCAGGTATCCGTTATCGGTGGCGATTTCCCGCTGGAAGAACTCGACGCCCTGCAGCAACGCGGCGTGAACCTCGAAGGGGTGCAGGTGAAAAAGGACGAAAAAAGCTTTTTCTGGAGCGGTAAGTACCACCTCGACATGAACACCCGCGACACCCTGGATACCCAGCTCAATGTGCTGGCCGATTTTGATCCCGTGCTTCCCGAATCCTACCGCAACGCCGAATTTCTCATGCTCGGCAACCTGGTGCCCGCTGTGCAGCTGAAAGTGATTGAACAGCTCCACCGCCGCCCCCGGCTTATTGCAATGGATACGATGAATTTCTGGATGGAAACGGCGCTCGATGACCTCAAAAAAGTGCTCAAACACGTAGACGTACTGATGGTGAACGACAGCGAAGCCCGCCAGCTGAGCGGTGAATATTCGCTGGTAAAAGCAGCCCGCATCATTATGAACATGGGCCCTTCCTACCTCATCATCAAAAAAGGGGAACACGGCGCCCTGCTTTTCAACGACGACAAGGTCTTTTTTGCACCGGCCCTCCCGCTGGAAGATGTATTTGATCCCACCGGAGCCGGCGACACCTTTGCCGGAGGTTTTATCGGCTACATCGCCCATACCCGCGACATCAGCTTCGACAACATGAAGAACGCCATCATCGTGGGCAGCGCCATGGCCAGTTTCTGCGTGGAAAAATTCGGCACCGAACGCCTGAAAGAAATTTCTAAAGAAGACATTGATGAACGTATCCGCCAGTTTGTGCAACTGGTGAACTTCGACATCGAACTTGCCTGATATGTCCCTTAGCGGAAATTGGTCGCCACCAGCACCCGCTTCAGGCTGCGGTCAATGATCTGCCCCATGCTCTGGCATTTGGTAAATACCGGGTCCTGGTAATGATCGGCCAGTTCTTCGCCCAGTTGCCGGATTTTTTCGGGGGTGGAAACTTCCTCCCGCCACAGCACATCCCGCAAATCCCGCAACCGGTGCCGTTCGGCTTTCAGCCGCCGGGCAATCACCGCCCGTTCTTCCTGCTGGTACTGTTTCACCACTTCTTCGTTGAAATGCTGCTGCACCATCTGCACATAAGGCAGGTTTTCCTTGAAATACTGCGGCCGGTAAATGTTTTTACTGCCCTCGTAAAACTGCTGGTCAAAATCAATGGCCCGTATCCGGAACTGGTAGGCATCAAAATCCGGGGTGATGTCAAATACAAAATTGTAGGCCCGCATATCGCCCAGCAGGCGTAAGAAACTGCGTTCGTTGAACTTCACAAATTCCTTGGCGATGCGTTTGGGGTGGAATTCGGGCCGGTCCTGGTACAGCGGCAGGAACTGGTCGCCCGGGATACCGGCAATGTGTTCTTCCACCAGCGTGCCCTCATCGGTGAGGTAATGTACCTGGTTGGGCGACAGCAGGTGCTCCAGCTCCAGCCCATACACGCGGGAGGCATCCCCCACTTTTACATAAAAATAATCGTACACATCGTTGTAGCGGTTCACAATCTTCACCCGGAAAGGATGGGAGTTGCCAAATGTGCAGTATTCCACCCGCTCAATGAAGAGGTGTTGCTGCACTTTCTGGTCGCCGGCCGCCTTCAGGCGTGCATACATGCTTTTAAGTCCGGCATGAATGGCATCCTGTTCGTGCGGCGCATACAGCACCGATTCCCACAAGGTATCGTTGCCGTTGCCATCCAGCACGGGCAGCGTATCGGTAAAATAGGTGAGGTCTTTGTAACTGAGCGGCAGGGGTTGTTCCCGCTGGTAAAAGCGCAGGTAGTTGCGCAGGGTCGGTGAAATGGGGTAGAACAACTTTTTCCGCGTAATCATCGCCTGTAAGTTACACAATCCTTTCCAGAGCAGGCCGGCGGGGCGGGTCAGAAGCGACGGGCCAGCACCACCTGGTTGCGGAAGCGCTTTACTTTTCCCTGCAGGTTGAAGATTTCGGTAAACACCACATAGGGCCCCATCGGCAGCTTCGCGAATTTATCGTCCAGCCCGTCCCAGCGGAACGTGCCCGTCTGCCCGCAGTAGGCATTGCGCAGCAGGGCTTTCACCGGTCGTCCCGACGCGTCAAAGATGGTTACGTTCATGGTATAACCCGGTTCGGGGAACCGGTAGCTGATAAACAGGAAATCATCAAAGCCGTCGTTATCGGGTGAGAATACTTCCGGACTCACCGTTACTTCGCCCTGCACCTGCAGATCCTGCCGGAACTGTGAGTTTTGCGCCGTGGGCGTACCGTAGCCGGCATTTTTAGCGGCGGAGGTCCAGTTTTCTTCACGCTGGGTGGCGGCAGCCGGGTTGATGCGCTCCAGCGAAACCCCATCCTTGTTGTCGAGCAGCTTGAAATGCCATTTGTCGCTGTACGCCAGTTCATCCACGATGCGGCCCTGGAAGTTGGTAAGCACTACATTGCCTTTATCATTGGAGTAGGAAGGCATGGAGGGAATTTCATACAGCCATTCCGGATTTGTAACGGAGTATTCCTGCCGGATGTTGGCCGCATTGTCGGTAATGGTTACATAGCTGCCGGGGAAGATCAGCAGATCGTCGGCCGACAGGTTCCGGAAGTTGGCGATGGCGCCCGCGGTGTTGCGGTTGGCCAGCAGCAGGTCTTTCAGGTTGAACAGCTTGTTGCCGCGGTTGTAGAGTTCCACGTAATCGGCCCCGTTGCCCCGGGGATCAAACAACACTTCGTTGATCACCATATCCAATGAGTCTACCGGCTCTGCCAGTCCCACCCGTGCCGTGTTAAACCCGCCGATGGCATTGCCCCGGCAGTCGGTTACATTGTTTACGGTAACCGTATAAATCCGGTTGCGCTGCAGGGGGGTGTTGAGGCGGATCTGCGTGCGGAAAAAGAGCGGACCGATGGTGCTGGCGCCAATGGCCGTTCCAATGCCGTCGCTTACCTGGTAGTTGGCGGCGGTGGCGCCCCGCAGGCTGTCCACCGGTTCGTTGAAGGTAACCAGGAGTGTCACACTGTCGATGGCAAAGGCCCGCACCACCTGCGGCGGTGTGGCATCGTTGAGCGGCGCGTTAACCGAATTGCGGATGCCGGGTGTGCCACCCCGGGGATCCACGCTGGAGCGCCAGTTGCTGCGCCCGGCACAGGGGTTGCGGGGGTCAATCATTTCCAGTGTCCAGCCCCCGTCGGCCTTGATGGGGTTTTCGTGCCAGGCGGGATTGTAGTCGGTGGCGTGGATGATTTCCCCCGCCGTGTTCTGGATCCAGATCAGCGAGCCGCCGACGGGCAGTGAGGGAAAGCTGGTTACACCAAAGGTGCGGCCAAAGGCCTGCATCTGCGTGGCTGCCGCGGTGCCGCAGAGGATCACCACACTGTCGGGTTGCAGTACAAACGAGGGAAGCGGCCCGCTAATGGTGGTGCCTTGGCGACCTACGCGCCAGCCCTGGATGTTGAACGACTGGTTGGTGGTGTTGCGGATTTCAATCCATTCCACATTGGGTAAACCAACTACCGGAGAAGGGTCGCTCATGATTTCGCAGATGACCACATCGTAGCGCCCGGGGGTATAAAAGCTGAAAGCGGCGGTGCCGTTGCTGATGGCGTTGCCCCAGATGTCCTGCACCCCGTTTACGGTGAGCTGGTTCACCACCCCGTTGCCGAACGGGGTAGCAAAGGTGAGATCCACCTGGGCGGTGTTGCCGGCATTGCGAACGGCACTTACAGGATTGCCCAGGCCGTTGCTGGCACTGTAGTTGGCGGTTTGCTGGCTGGTGGTGAGATCCACCGGCTCATTAAACAGCACCTGTACGGTGGTGGGCGAGGTGGCGCTTGCGCTCACGATGGAGGGTGGTGTTACATCCGGCACATAGGTTTTTACGTCTATGTCGTCGAAGAAATGCAACTGGAAAAAGGTGGCGGTACTTTGCCGTACCAGGAAGCCGAAAGAGTTGGAGCTGGTGTAGGTGGGATCGGTGACGGTGCCTTCGCTGCTGAAGTTGTTGCCGGTGCCGGTGAGGTCCCGCAGCAGGGTCCACTGGTTGGCCGCGTTGCGGATGACGCGGATGCGCAGGGTGTTGTTGCTGGTGTTGAGAACTCCGTTTACCCCGTCTATGATTTTTACAAAAGCGCCGGAGTTGTCTTTCCGGTACAGGGCAATTTCATCATCGGTATTACCGATCCGTACCACGTAGCCGGTGGTACTGTTAAGCGAGAGGTCGGGGCCCGAGGCCGTGAGGTACACATCCACCAGGTTGGTGGAGGAGGGATTGTAAGCCAGCCGCACCCAGAAATCCCATTGCGCCGTGGTGGCCAGGCTGCTGGGAGTGCTGATCCAGAAGGTGCTGTTGGCCGTGGTATTGTTGCTCTGCAACTGCAGCGATGGGTTTACAATCCAGTCGGCGGCGTTGCTGGTTACCCAGGAGGGGTTGGCTGTAAAATTGCCATCGGCAAACGACTCGTTTACCTGGGCGGCACTGCTATAGGCGACTACGAGCGCCACCAGGAACATACGGAAATGTAGGAACATGTGCTAAAAATAACCCAATTTGTAAAATGCAAACGTTAGTTCCTGTGAATTTTAAAAAAAGTTTTGGCGTACTTCGGGCCGGCCTATAATTTTGTTCTGATGTTTTGCACGAAACATAACAAAAAGATCAAACGCCTCCCATAGGGAAGGTGCAGGATTTGTTGTGCATGTGCATACAAACGAATTGCAGGCCTTCCCGGAACGGAAGGTCTTTTTTTTACACTTTCAGATGCCCCTGTCTGAAAGATTTTATCACAGAAAAATTACCCGGCAGGGGCGCCGGGTACATGCAAACAATCATGAAAGTAGCTGTTGTGGGCGCCACCGGGCTGGTGGGCACCAAAATGCTGGAAGTGCTGGCGGAACGGAATTTCCCTGTTACGGAACTGCTGCCGGTAGCATCCGAAAAATCGGTGGGTAAAGAAGTTTTTTTTAAGGGCGTTCCGTATAAAGTAGTGGGCATGCAGGATGCCATTGCTGCCCGCCCTGCCGTGGCCATCTTCTCGGCTGGTGGCAGCACGTCGCTGGAGTGGGCGCCGCAATTTGCTGCGGCCGGCATTACGGTCATCGACAACTCCAGCGCCTGGCGGATGGATCCTGCTAAAAAACTTGTGGTACCCGAAGTGAATGCAGCGGTACTTACCGCAGATGATAAGATCATCGCTAACCCCAACTGTTCCACCATTCAGATGGTGGTGGCTCTGCAGCCGCTGCACGCGAAGTACCGCGTTCGCCGGGTGGTGGTATCCACTTACCAGAGCGTGACCGGCACGGGAAAGAAGGCGGTGGACCAGCTCATGGGCGAGCGGGCCAAAGCGGTGGCCGGCAGCACGGCGGAATACCCCATGGCGTACAAATACCCCATTGACCTCAATGTGATACCGCAGATTGACGTGTTCCAGGATAACGGCTATACCAAGGAAGAAATGAAGATGGTGAAGGAAACCTGCAAGATCATGGGCGATGATTCCATCCGGGTAACAGCCACTACGGTGCGGATTCCGGTGATGGGCGGACACAGCGAAAGTGTGAACGTGGAGTTTGCCGAAGAATTTGATCTGCAGGAAGTAAAAGCGCTGCTGCAACATGCCCCGGGCGTTGTGGTGGTGGACGATCCCGTCGCTCAGCAGTATCCCATGCCCATGGATGCACATGAAAAGGATGCGGTGTTCGTTGGCCGCCTGCGCCGCGACGAAACCCAGCCCCGTACCCTCAACATGTGGGTGGTGAGCGATAACCTGCGCAAGGGAGCCGCCACCAACGCGGTGCAGATTGCGGAGTACCTGCTCAGCAAAGGAATGCTGGCCTGACAGACAGCTTTGTGTTAAATAATGAGGCTGTCTTAAAAGTCAGAATAGTTTCACACAATGCCCGCAGAGGAGGCAGGGCGAACAACGGAATAGTTTAAAAATCAATGCTTTCTTCTCTGCCTTACCGCCGTTTTGTGTGAAATAAATCCTTTTGAGACAGCCTCTTATTACAAGAAAGAACAGGGGGCAGGTGATTGGGTCGTTAACGCGGCGGGGTAGTTAAATCAATCCTTTTTCATAGGCCAGGGCCAGGGCCTGCGACTTGCTGTTTACATGCAGCTTGCTGTAAATATTCATTACATGCTTTTTGGCAGTATTGGTACTGATATCCAGTTTTTTTCCGATCTCCTTGTACAAAAGTCCCTGCACCAGCAGCTTTAAAATTTCCTGTTCCCGGTCGGTGAGGTTAAATGGAATTTTTTCTTTTTCTGTATTTTGCTTTTGAAGCAGTGATACCTGGTTGTTTTGCACCAGTTGCAATATCTTATAGGCAATACCGGGTGAAATGGGGCCAACACCGGTTTCAAACATCTGGTTCAGCACATCGGCTATATTATCCGAACTTTCCTCTTTAAGCAGGTAACCGGAAGCGCCTGCTTTAATGGCGTTAAAAATTTTTTCTTCATCATCAAAGATGGTGAGCATAACAAATCGTACGGAGGGATACAGGTAGGAGCCCGCTGTTACCGCATCCACTCCATCCATTTCCGGCATTTCCAGGTCCATCAGAACAATATCGGGTTGTTTCTCCAACGGCAGGGATTTCATTTTATCCAGGAAGTCCTTTCCGTTTTCCGCGGTGAGCGTAATCCCGAAATTGCTGTGATGCATTAATTTACTCCGGATGATATTCCGGTTGCCGGGTTTGTCATCTACTATAGCAATCTTTATGGGCATTTCTTTAAATTGTAATGGTGATGCGGGTTCCTTTATTTTCCTTACTGTCAATTTCAAGGGTAAAACCGGAGGCTTCGGACCGTTGTTCTATATTGTTCAGCCCGTTTCCCCTTTCACGTTCTTTTACAGCCGTATAGTCAAATCCTTTTCCGTCATCTTCAATGCTCACCTGCCATTTGCCGTTACGGGGTTTACAGGAAACAGTAATCGTGGATGGACTTGCGTGTTTAATACTGTTCGATACAGCTTCCTGAACAATTCGCACCAGGTTGAGGGCATTGGCATGCGGAAGCACTACGGATGACGGCGCTTCCCCTTCGGTCTTGAAAACAATAGAACCATAGTAACGGGTTAGTGGTTGAATAAAGTTACGGATCCGCACAAAACATTCTTCCATCGGGTAGGTTTCTTTTGCTAATGCCCAGATGGTTTCCCGCAACGAAACAATAATGTCTTTCGATACAAATTTTAAATCATCCACAAGTTTGATTCGTTGTTTTTCGCTTGTTTCTTTTTCCAGCAACTCCGCGTTATACAATACAGTATGTGCATATACTCCCAGGCTGTCGTGCAGATCTTTGGAAATACGTACCCGTTCCTGCTGCAGTTGCCGTTCGTTTTCGTGCTGTTGCAGTTGCCTGGCGTATTTTCTTTTATTCTGCTGGTTGATAAAATAGGTTAGCAGCAGGAGAACACCAACGGCTGCAAGCGTATTAAACCACCAGCTTCGCCAAAACGGGGGATGGATGATTATCCGGATTTCTTTCATAGGTGCTGCATGTGGGTCAAACGAGCGGGATGCATAAATTTTAAAGGTGTAGGGGCCGGGCCGTAAACTGTACCGGACGGTTTGCATGCCATCCTGTTGTATCCATTCCTGGTCTACGCCGTCCATTCTGTATTGATAAATGTACTGGTCCGGGTTGTAATTTCCCATTGCAACAAAATCAAAAGACAGCGCGTTTCTGTCATACGGCATCGTAATGGAGCTTACCTCCCAGGCAGCTGTATCCTGCACCGCCTCTTCGCCATTGGCCCTGATAGCTGTAAACAGCAGATCCGGTTGTTTGCTGTTGATGGTGATGGCAGCCGGATAAAAACTGCTGATTCCGTTAACGCCGCCAAAAAACAGTTCGCCGTCATCTGAGCGGGCAAAGGAATTGGTATTGAACTCGTTTTCCTGCAAACCATCTTCCTTTCTTAATTGCAGGACCAGTCTGTTTTTCTGTATTTTGAAAATACCTTTATTGGTGCTGCACCACAGATGGCCAGATTCGTCAAAATGCATAGCGTAGATACAATCGTCGGCTAATCCGGTCTTCTTATTCAGATGCTGTAGTACCTGTCCAGATGTATCGGTGATAAAAATTCCATTATTGGAACCCACATATATTTTATTGCTTGCGTCTGTTGCAAAACACCGTACATATGCTGTGTTTTCAAACGCAAGCTTTTTTTTCTGTATGAAAGAAGCCGTATCAAGAAGCAGAAGGTTGTTGTTTCCGTGTGTAATCAGGTAGGGGGGGTAGAAAAGACCACTCATGATATATCCGTCGGCCGCGTAAAACTCCCGGATGGTTATATTGTTTCCGGAAAAATCAATCTTATAGGCAAAGCTCTGACTTTGAACGATTGCCCGGTCTTTGTTTTGCCATACAACATTGGCAAAGTGCTCCGTTCCTCTTCTGATTCGGTTATGTTCCGGCCGTATAGGAATTGCTTTTACCAGCCGGAGGTCCTGTGACAGGACCCAGGCGAATTTTTCACCGGACCCAAAAACAAGATATTGATTGCTGTTTGTCTTAAGCATTGTATGGGGAGAAATCAGCTCTCCGCCGGCATTTGTAATGCGTAGGTGTTGCACCAGGCGTTGCAGGGTGTCATATATCAGTAACCCGTTTCCGTAAACGCCGGCGAAGACTCTGTTATTGACTTTGTCGGGCAGGATACTCATAATAAAATTTCCATTCACCTGCCGCTGGTTATAAAACCGGATGGGGTAGGTGTTGAAGAGTACTTTTTTTATACCATCGGAAACGGTTTGAACATACAAATTCCCGTTACCATCTTCTTTAACATCCGAAAAGCTCGATAAGTCAGACAGTGCCTGGTTCTGGAAATTGACTACTTCGCTTTTTAAGACCTGCAGGCTGGAGTCTGTTTCATAAATCCGGTTATTCAGGTTAATAAAGAGTTTTTTTTGCCAGGTGAAAATAGTACAGCGGGCAAATTGAACTCCGGCTGCCTGCCGGATAGGCAACAGTTTTACCGAATTGGTAACCGTGTTATAAATTTTTAACGTGCCTGCGGGTTTGTACGTATAAAATACCACTTCGTTTTCCGATTTCATCTTCAACAGGTACAGGGATATATCTTCAATGGGAGTTGATCGGAACCGGAATATGCCCTGCTTAACATCCCAGATACAGATGGATTTGTTTATGAGCAGCGCTGTTTTGTGATTGATAATTTCCCTGCCTGGTCTGGGAACAAAATCGGGTTTGTCGGAAAAATCCGGAAGGCCGGTTGGGTGGTTGGAGACAACAGAAAAGTTCGCCGTACTGATTCCGATAATATGACCTCTTTGTGTGTAGATATACAGTACCTCGTTTTCCTGCCCGATAAATTTCGATGACAATTTGGTGTTGGGTTCGGTTTCCCACACGAGGCTGAACCTGTTTTTTTTGATATCATACCGGCTGATACCCAAACGGTGACTGATAAACAAAGTGCCGTCGGAAGCAGAAAAAAGCTCACACAGTTCAATACTCGGCAGGCCCTCCTGCAAGGGGATGTTTATGAAATTTTTTCCATCAAATTTCTGCAGACCATTTGGAAAACTGATCCAGCAAAAATTGTTTCTGTCAAAAGCAAAATTTCCAATTGTGCTTTGCAGCAATCCCTCATTTACATTATAACTGAATGTGTTGTACCGGACAACCGGTTGTGACAATATGACCCCGGAACGAAACAGGCAGGCAATAATCAACAGTATGATCGGGGACTTAATCAAACCAGGCAGGTTTTGCTGATCAAATTACGCATTCGTTGATGAAATCCTTTGTAATCCAAATGGATTATTTCCTGAAAAAGAAAACCGGGGTTTATTTACAGCAGCAAATCTCAACTTCTTCTGAAAAGCCAGGCAGTTTTCCTGTAATGCAACCTATTGTTCTATCCCGGTCCAGTGAACAAACAGGACGGGTGATACAATTAAAGAATCAACGGGTTTATCTTATAAACGAAAATGGTCAGCGGCAACGAACTGGTATGAGAAAAGCTATCCTTCAACAACCTTTTTGCTGTTTGTCAGGCATTTACAGCAAAGAGATTACGTTTTTAGGCTGTCTGTCCGGACAGATCCGCATCCGGTTTATACTGTTAGCGGCTATTATGTTGGTGCACATGCAGTTATGGGCACAGGCGCCCCGGGTTCTTAAAGATATCAGTGGGCAAGCTACCCTTTCTTCACAAACAACAGCGGGATATGCTTTCGTTACCATGAATGGTATCGCTTATTTCGCTGCCGATGATGGGGTAAATGGTGTGGAGTTATGGAGAACAGATGGAACTGAGGCTGGAACAATGCTGGTAAAAGATATTAACCCCGGCATTACCTCTTCAAGCCCCGGAAACCTCACCGCTGTGGGCAGTACGCTCTTTTTTACTGCAACCACTGCTGCCAACGGGGTGGAGCTTTGGAAAACAGATGGTACCGATGCCGGTACCGTATTGGTAAAAGATATTTTTCCCGGCGCAACCGGTTCTGCTGCTTCCAATCTGCTTGCCATCAACGGTGTTTTATATTTCTCAGCGTCAGTTTCTGCCAGCGGCATAGAATTATGGCGGAGTGATGGTACTGATGCCGGTACCGTACTTGTAAAAGATATTAATCCCGGAACTGTGAGTTCCTCTCCCACGCTTTTCAGAAATGTAAACGGCATTTTATTTTTCACGGCCCAGACGGCAGCCGAAGGGCGTGAATTATGGCAGAGTGATGGTACCGATGCCGGTACCGTACTGGTTAGAGATATCAATCCAGGTACGGCAAGTGCAACTCCCGCCAGTCTCACAATTGCAGGATCTTTACTCTATTTTACGGCAACTGACGGCGTCAATGGTGTTGAGTTGTGGAGGTCGGATGGTACGGCGGCCGGTACGTTTTTACTGAGTGATATCAATCCCGGCTCTCTTTCCTCCAGCGTAGCCTCTGTAACGCCTCTGGGCAGCGGCATCGTTTTCACCGCAAATAACGGAAGTATTGGTACTGAGTTGTGGCGATCAGATGGTACAGTATCGGGCACCACCTTGTTGCTGGATATTCTTCCAGGCATCAGTTCATCCAGCCCGCAAAACTTAACGGTGGTGGGTTCAACTGTGTTTTTCAGTGCCAGCGACGGTGTAACGGGTTTAGAACTTTGGAAAACAGACGGTACCCCGGCAGGAACTGTGCTGGTAAGAGATATTAATACCGGAGTGAATAGTTCATCGCCTCAAAACCTGATTGGCATCAATGGCGTATTATTTTTCTCTGCACAAACAACGGCCAACGGAAGAGAGCTTTGGCGGAGTGATGGTACAGAAGCCGGTACCGTTTTAGTCAGAGATTTTAATGCCGGAACTGCATCAACAACCCCTTTGAACCTGACGAATGTCAATGGCGTTTTGTTTTACACCGGTTCTTTGGCCGGACAAACCGTATTGATTAAAAGTGATGGCACCGATGCCGGAACTGTGGCGCTTAATACATCTGTTGTGCGGGGAGGTACGTATGCAACCTTGTATGCGTTGGGGAACAAACTGTTGTTTCAGCACGACGGGCTATTACCGGGTGTGCCTTCCACGGCCACCGGTCGTGAGCCATGGGTGAGTGACGGTACGGATGCCGGAACAAAATTATTAAAGGATATTAACGCCACCACGTCCGCTTCTGCTCCTGCCGGCTTCTGCCGGTCGGGCAATACCGTTTACTTCTCAGCAAATGATGGTATAAATGGGGTTGAACTCTGGAAGACAGACGGTACGGAAGCGGGTACGGTGATGGTGAAAGACATACGGCCCGGAACTACTGGTTCTTCTGTGGCGAATCTGACCAAAGTGGGTAATACTGTTTTTTTTACTGCGGCAGACGGCGTCAGTGGCGGTGAGCTCTGGAAAACAGATGGTACCGAAGCGGGCACGGTACTCGTGAGAGATATTGTTCCGGGAAGCTCAGGTTCGGGGCCTACCATGTTAACGGATGTGAATGGCACCTTGTTTTTTGTAGCCACCACTCCTGCAGAGGGAGCTGCCTTGTGGAAAAGTGATGGTACTGCTGCCGGTACTGTTATGGTGGCCGATATCATTCCGGGTGCCACACCATCGCCTAATTTTCAGTTTCTGACCAATGCCAACGGCACATTGTTCTTTGTAGCAACAGTGGCGCCATTTGGTACAGAGCTTTGGAAAAGTGATGGAACCCAGGCCGGTACTTTATTGGTAAAAGATATTGCTGCCGGTACTACTTCATCCGGCATCACTGAAATGGTGGCCTTGAATGGTAAGGTTTATTTTGGCGCTAATGACGGTGTAAACGGAAGAGAGCTTTGGGTGAGCGATGGAACAGCAGCCGGTACATTCATGCTTGTAGATATTGCCACGGGTTCGTCTTTTCCAAACTCCAATCCCGCCAATTTTGCAGTAGCCGGCGGCAAAATTTATTTTACCGCCTTTCAAACGGCAACCCAGTTTGAACCATGGGTAAGCGACGGTACCCCTGCAGGTACTTTTATGATTACGGATCTTGTGCCGGGCGGCAGCGGTTCAGTTCCGCAGGGCTTTACGGAAATGAATGGCTATGTTTATTTCAGTGCCTTCGGTCCCCAGGCTTCCCAGCGTGAACTCTGGCGAACCGATGGAACCGCTCTTGGAACCACCCGGATAAAAGAGGTAAGCCCCGAATTGCTTACTGCGGTTAACAACACTCTTTTCTTCAGAGCAACCACACCCGCCGGTGGACTTGAATTGCATCAAAGCGATGGCACAGAAGCAGGCACGATTGCTTTTGATCTGTTTCCCGGAACCACCGGCTCTTCACCTGATAACCTGGTAGCATTAAATGATATGCTGTTATTTGCTGCCACGCATCCGGTCTTTGGCAGGGAGATATGGAAAGCCACAGCCTTATCTGCTCCTTCTTCCTCCTTTTCGATTCAGGGCGATACGGCTGCATGTATTGGCAGCACCACAACCTATGCAGCGGTAAACGTTGTAGGGGATAACATAACCTACCATTGGAGTCTTCCGGATGGTGGAGGAATATTAACTGCTAATGACAGTATTGCAACGGTTAACTGGACCACACTGGGCCCAAGGAGTATTGAATTATATTTATCAAACAGCGGTGGATCCACAGCACCCAAACGAAAAACAGTGCAGGTGATTACGGGTGGAACACCACCCACCCAGGCGCCGGTTATTGTAGCTTTTGCCCGTACACTTTCTGCCAGCAATTTCCCAACGGGAACTATTTGTCAGTGGTACAGAAACGGGCAGGCGATCACCAACGCCAATCAGCCCGTCTATTATGCGGCCATCAATGGTACCTATACGGCACGCTTTATCAGCACCTGTGCTGCGGGCCCCGAATCCAATGCCATCACGTTTTCCAATGATGCCACTCCGCAGACCATAAACTTTGCAGCTGTTCCGGATTTTCAGCTCACTCCAACTGCAAGGGTAAAACTGCAAGCCACTTCCACATCGGGCCTCCCCGTATTTTTCCAGAAGATTTCGGGTCCCGGTTTTATTCAGAACGACACCTTGTTTATAACCGGAACCGGTACCCTGGTGGGTGAAATTCTCATAAAAGCCATTCAGCCCGGCAACGAGGTTTTTAGTCCCGCCCCTGATGTGCTGAGAACGATACGGGTGTTAAGAGGTAACCAAACCATCACCTTCGATTCCATTCCTGATATGGTTTTCGGCCCGCAACTCTTTCCCCTTACAGCCAGTGCATCATCCGGTTTGCCCGTAACATATACTGTTGTTGCCGGCAGCAACTTTGCCAGTATGGTCGGGAACTCTGTGCGGCTGAATGGCGCAGGCACCGTAACCATCCGTGCTTCGCAGGCAGGCAATCCCAACTATCTGGGTGCCACACCCGTGGAGCGAACATTTTGTATTGGCGTACGAACACTGGCTGCTATTGCCGGCGATGTTCAACCTTGTATCAATACGTACCGTTACAATGCGCAGCGAATTCCGGGAGCCAATTATGTATGGACTTTAAGCGGAGGAGGAACACTTACAACAAACCAGGATACGGCATGGATCACCTGGCAGACGCCTGGTAACCACACCCTTCGGGTTAAGGTAAATAGCGGTTGTGATACGGTGTTTTCCAGTGAAAGTGTGCTTAATATCGCCACATCCGATAACGCTCCGGCGCCTGTTACCGGCA
Organism: uncultured Chitinophagaceae bacterium; assembly: GCA_937862815.1. Taxonomy (GTDB): domain Bacteria; phylum Bacteroidota; class Bacteroidia; order Chitinophagales; family Chitinophagaceae; genus Lacibacter. The sequence continues at coordinate 23,544 of CALMED010000031.1, forward strand.
TGTTGCCGGCAAACGGCGCCATTGATCAGCAGCTCCCTTTGCGTTTATCGTGGATACCAGGTTCCAACACCACCAAATACGATTTGTACGTCTGGAACGCATCGGCTTCCCAACCGCTTACGCCCTATGTTTCCGACCTGGAAGCCATCACCTTTACCTTGCCCCTGAATTCATTTGCTTTTAACAATACCTATAAGTGGCGGGTAGTATCAAAAAATCCCTGTTCGCAAACGCCGGGACCCATACAGGAGTTCAGCATCATACCGCTGCCCGATCTCGAGGTGAGTGACGTGCAGACGCCGGCAACCGCCACCTCAGGGCAAACTATTACGATCTCCTGGAGGGTGACCAATACGGGCCCGGGCAGAACGGCGCCGGATGCGGTTTGGTATGATGGTGTTTACCTGGCACTGGATACGCTTCCAAATGTAAGTTTTGCCGGTTCTCCTAACTGGAACCCTTTTTCGTGGAGTGCTTTAACGGCTAACGGACGGCCATTGCTGCTGGGTACTAAAATCAGGCCTACTTCATTGGAAAGCGGACAGTTTTATACCAACAGTATTGATTTTACATTGCCACAGAGTTATAGTTTCCCGGTGTATGTCTATGTGATTACAGATAATGCAAGCGCCAATTATAAGATCATGCAGGTTTCCGTGGCAAACGATACGGCCCGTAAACAAACGCCCATGGAAATTACCCTGGCTCCTGCGCCTGATTTGCGTGTGGATTCAGTATTTGCGCCTTTAACCACGTTCTCCGGAAGTACAATTAATGTGACCTACCGGGTGAAGAATTATGGCGTGTTGACACCGGCGGGAGGCAACTGGGTAGATTCTGTATTTATTTCTCAAAGCCCCTTGTTCGACCGGCGAAACGCTATTCCGCTCACCATTCCCAAATTGAATGGCTCCTATTATCCCGATGCACCTCTTGCTGCATTTCACAATAATGCGCAATTGCAGTCGGATAGTTCTTATACAAGGGCCGTTAATGTGGTTGTTCCCAACTTTATTTTTGGTAACTGGTTTATCTACGTAAAAACAAATGCAGGAACAACCGCTGCCACATCCATATTTGAAGGCGCGTTTGCAGAAAATAATCTCGGGCAGGCACAACTGCAGGTGTATCTCACACCTACACCCCAGCTCACTGTCAATACAATTTCAGTTCCTGTAACGCAGGCCAGTACCACGCAGCCTATTGGCATAAACTGGGTTATCAGAAATGAAGGATTCACGGATAATATTGAAAAAAACAAGGGGCATTACATTACAATGGGTACCTGTTCTAGTGGATGTCCTCCGGGTTCGCCACGGGGTGCCGTTTGTGTCACTCCGTCAGTAATCAGGGACAGTGTGGGTTCCGGCAGCAGCTACTGGATAGACAGGGTTTACCTGAGCACAGATCCCAATACGCTCAATGTGTCCAATGCCGTATTGCTGCGTGAAGTGCCACATGGTATTGAAAACTCAGGACTTAACGCTGATCCTCCTCCGCAGTTTACAAGTTTTGTAAGTTGCCCGGCCATTGTAACGGGTAATGTAAATGTTGATAATGTTATTCAGCCCCGTTCTGTATTTCCAAAATCGCTCAACTTTAATGTGCCCTCCAACCTGCCGCCGGGTAATTATTACGTGTATGTTTTTACCAACCCAACCAAAACTGTATTTGAATACCCCGGCACCCCTCAAATAAAGCGAAGTACATTACCGATAACCATTCAGCGACCCGATGTTTCGGTGCCGGTGATTTCTGTTCCGGCAACAGCTAACGGCGGCGGATCCCTCGTTGTCAGCTATAATGTGCTGAATAATGGTCCGGGTACGGTGTTCAATCATATCCGCAGGGACAGGATTTACATCAGCAATTCTTCCAGTTTTGATGGCAGCGCTCAATTGATTGGTACCAACACCTTTACGGAGGACCTTCCGGTTGGCACACCTGTTTCACATACATTTACCTACAACCTGCCGCCTGCAACTTCGGGTACTAAATATTTTTATGTAATCAGCAATTTTGACAGTGCATTCAGGGAAACAACTTATGCCAATAACCGCAGTAATGCTGCAGCAACTGTTGTAACCTCAGCCATACCGGCCGACCTGATTGTAAGTGCCGTGCAGGCTGCTGATTCTGTATTCACCGTATTTAATGAGCGCTTAATTTTTACCGTCACAAATAGTGGAAGCGGTGTGGCAACCGGAACCTGGACAGACAGTGTGTACATAAGCTGTAGTCCTGTATTTAACCCGGCTACTGCTTATTTCATTGGCAGACGTGCCCAGTCAAGAACAGTAGCACCTGCTGCCAGCTATACCGATACCCTTACCCTCAGCATGCGGTATGGTTTCGAGATAAACATCTGTTTTCCGGAAGCAATGTTTGCCAATGCCTATTTCTTTGTGAAGGCAAATGCCGACAATGGCGCTTTTGAAGGTACTGCCCTTAACAATAATGTGGGCAGCAGCGGTCTTCGGGTTTTGGTGAATCCGTTGGTGGATCATGCTGTCACAAATGTGAACGGTCCGGATGTTACTTCGGTTGGATCCGCTTTCCCATTAAGCTGGCAGATAAGAAACGTGGGTTACAACCCCAATTCAACGCGATACTACAACTCCTGGTTTGAGGCCGTTTATTTCTCTACAGATTCGCTTGCCGATGCAGGAGATATTTTTGCCGGCGAACACCTGCGTTTTAACCGGATCAACCGCGATGCGCAGCTGCCTATGAATATGACGCCATTAACACCGTACATGTCCGGAGGCGATTATTATGTGTACGTGCAGAACAATAACAGGAACAGTATACCGGGCGAAAAGAATCTGGCTAACAATATTAATTTCATCAGGAATGCTTCCGGTGCGGCCAAAAAAGTACAGGTGATACTGCCCGACCTTGCTGACCTGGAGGCTACCATTATTGCCGCACCGCCGTTAGTGGATGCCGGGCAGCCCATCACAGTGATTTATAAAGTTGAAAACAAGGGCAATGGCATAACTTTCCCGGGAACGAATTTCCAGAACAGGTTGTTGTTGTCGGCCGATTTTATTGCAGCGCCGAATGATGGCGACCGGCTCCTGACAACCCGTAACCGCACATCGCCATTGGCAGCCGGACAGTTTTACTATGATACAGTAACGGTTACCATTCCTGCCAACACAGCCCCGGGCAACTATGTATTGATCAATCATGCCAATGCCAACAACGTGGTGATTGAAGCCAATACCACCAACAATTTTGGCTTCCGGCTTATTACTGTAGTGGCGGCGCCGTTAACAGACCTTGTTGTCAGCAATGTGTTGAAGCCGGATACCGTGATGCTGGGTTATACCATGGATACGGCCAAATGGGTTGTTCGTAATGCATCGGGCGAGCAGGCAAGAGGTTTCAGCAGAGACGGTATCTATTTATCTGCCGGAACATTCTTTGACTCAACGGCAGTACTCCTTGGCATCAGGGATAAAAATATACTGATGCAGCCGCTGCAGCAGGACACTGTTCGCATGGCGCCCCTGGTAACCGGTGTGGTGGAGGGTAATTATCATGTATTCGTTAAAACAGATGTGGTCAATAACATTGCGGAATCAGATGAAGGCAACAATGTCGGCATGTCGGCAACCCCGGTATTTGTGAAAGTGAAAGAGCTCCGTTTGGATGTGCCGGAAACAAATACGCTGAGAAATGTGAACCGCTTTTATAAACTGTTCATACCCGACTCGCTGATTGGTTCCACGATACTGGTAACCTTGCGAACACCGGACTCGCTGACGCTGCAAAACGAACTCTTTATTGCCGGCGGGTATGTGCCAACAGCCGCCCGCCACGATTACCGGTTTGAGACCCCCAATTTTGGCAACCAGCAAATTGTAATTACCGATGTAACCGATTCTGTTTATTACATCATGTACCGCTGTGTAACGCCGAATCCCCGGGAACAAACGGTTACCCTTAAGGCGGTCAAACTACCCTTCGCTATCCTGAATGTGCATACCAATGCAGGTGCGAATATCGGGAACGTAACAATACGTATACGGGGGTCACTCTTCCGCGACAGCATGGTGGCAAAACTGAGCAACGGCACAACAACCATCTATGCGTCAGCTGTTTTTTATACCAACAGCACACAGGTTTTTGCCACCTTCCCGCTCAGGGGGCAACCGCTGGGTGTTTATAATGTAACATTGATCAAGCCCGATTCATCGGAGGCCGTGTTGCCGGGAAGTTTTTCAATTGTCAATGCTAACAACGGTGGATTGATAACCGGTAGCGGTCCCAATACCGGCTCGGGCGACGGAAATGAACCCGGATGCGATCCCGGTGCACCCAGCGGATTGAACTCACAGTTGGTGATTGACCTCGTTGTTCCAACCCGGGTGCTTACCAACCGGCCTGTTGTTATTCAAATCAACTACAGCAACCCCACAAACTTTGATTTGCCTGTTCAGTCGCGGATTCTTTTCAGTGAAGAAGATGTGAAGATGGCGTTCACCAGGGAAGGAGTGGAAAGTGGTACCACAGCGTTGTATATCGAGTTTTCTGAACCGGGCGGACCACCAGGTATACTCCGGCCGGGAGGCGGCGGCACAATAACAATTCATTGCCGCTCGCCAAGAGATGTACCGCAAGACGGGTCTGTACTGTTCAAAATAAAATAACAGCCAGAAAAAAACTAACTGTATGATTTGGTATGGAAATATGGATACAAGGCTTTTCATAAAAACGGGCAGGATAGTGCTGCTCGTGGTGTTCAGTACTTCACTTCTTGTTTCGTACGGGCAGAAACTGAATAATCCGAATAAACGGGGCCCCTTAAATACCCAGGTGAATACCTTAAGCGGCAACCTGTTTCTGTCGAGAACAGATATCTACATTCCGGCAAGGGGATTTGATATGGATATTTCTTTTTCCTACAACAGTTTTTTGTTTACAGAAGAGTTTGGTTATGGAAAGGGCTGGAGTTTTAACTACAATATCAGATACAGTCACGATACAACACCGGGTGCACGACTGCTGTTCTGGGGGGATGGAAGAGAGGATAAATACGATTCGATACCTGGGGGCGGTTACCGTTCTCCAAGGGGTTTTTTTGACACATTAATGCAATACCAGCCCGGTAAATATGTACTCCGGAAGCTGAATGGAGTGAAATATTTCTTTGACAATCCTGTACACAGGCGGATAACCCGTATGGAAGAACCCAACAGTAATTATATCAGTTTTACCTATAGCGACAGCCTGCTTACGGCAATAACCAATGCGGCAGGACAAACGGTCACTTTTACTTATAATCCGCAGGGACGGCTGGCCTCGGTCATTGACGCGGTAGCATCGCCGTCACGCACATTTACCTATACATACGACGCAAGCGGAAATCTGAGGGAAGTAAAAGATCCGCTCAATGGCACCTGGCAGTACACCTACCTGGTGAATGGCCCGATTAAGTCAACAGCCGATGAGAATAACAATAAGGTTGATATTATTTATTTCCCGGATTTAACGATTAGGGAATTGATAGGCTGTAATAAGCGGTTGAGTTTTTCCTACGATACCACTGCTCAGACAACCATTGTTACAGACCATTTGGAAACCGGCAACCAGGTTACAAAATATACCTATAAAACCGTTGACAATTTTTCATGGATTACATCCGTGTCGGGTAACTGTTGTGGTTTTAATATGAGTTATGAGTATGATGACGAGGGAAATCAGATTAAAATGACGGATGCGAACGGCCAGGTGTATACGTACACGTATGATGCAAATGGCAATATGCTTACCGCTACTGATCCGCTGAATCAGACCCGTTTTTATACCTATACAACCGATTTTAACAAGGTTAGCAGTTTTAAAGATCCCAACGGAAACCTTTACACCTTGCAATATGATGCGAAAGGCAATTTAACACAGCTGACTACACCGGACAATCAAATCTATACCGCTGCCTACAACGCATCGGGCGATATTATTACCAGCACCGATCCCAAAGGAAACAGGTATACTTATAATTACGACAACTATGGGAACCCGGTTAATGTAACAGGTCCGAATGGGTACAAAGCCAATCTTTCTTTTGACGCAAGAGGACGTTTGCTCTCCTATACTGATGCAAATGGTAATACGGCAAATGCAGAATATGATATATTAAACCGCCTGAAAAAAATTACCGATCCCTTCAATCAGGTTGTTCAGTTGGCGTATGATGCAGCGGGCAATATCATCACCCTTGTCAATAAAAACAATGAAATCACCAGGTTCAACTATGATGCCGGCAACCGGCTGGTGAAAGTAACGGGGCCAACAGGCAACCAGGTAAGTTTTGCCTACGATGGCATGGATAACCTCTTATCGGTGCGGAATGCATTAGGACACCCGGTAAACTACAGTTATGATAACCGCAACCGGTTGCGGGAAGTAAGGGACCCGGAAAACAACGGTACGGTGTACAGCTACGACGATAATGGCAATGTTATTGGAGTTAATTTACCCAATGGACAGTCGTTCAATTATACCTACGACCGGCTGAATCGTTTGTTGTCGGTGCGGGATGCCACCAGTACCATCGCAACCTATACGTATGATAAAAACGGAAATGTTACAAGCTACACCAACGCAACCGGGGCTGTTGTACGGGCAACCTACGACAACCTTGACCGCATCCGGCAAATTACCGACCCGCTGGGGCATAGCACTTCTTTCGCCTATGATAAGAATAACAATATCGTTGCTGTAACAGATCGTGAAGGAAAGACCAGTCAGTACACGTATGACAGCCTCAACCGGGTGAAAACCTATACGGATAATAATGGATTTGTAATAACAGTCGGGTACGATGCGATGGATAATATTACGTCGCTCACCGATCAGAACGGAAATGTTACAACGTATACCTACGATCAATTGAACCGCCGGAAACGAATGATCTATCCGGACGGAACCTACCTTGAGTACAACTATGATAAAGAAAGTAATGTTACCACCCTGCGCCGTACAGACGGGTCTGTTGTTACTTTTCAGTACGATACACTCAATCGGGTAACTGCCCGGATTTTACCGGATGGCGAAGTGTATAGTTATACCTACGATCAAGTGGACCGGGTGTTAACTGCTACAAATGGAAACGGAACAGTTGCTTTTACCTATGATGCACTCAACCGGGTAACCTCCGAAACATTTGACGGACGAACAACCCGGTACGCCTACAGTATTGCCGGACGCACACAAACCACGATTTACCCCGACAGCACCGTGGTGCTGAAAGAATTTGATACCAGGAACCGGCTGATCCGGATCGCACGGAATAATGTTACGGTTGCAGAATATGCATACAACAATTTCAATCAGCTGACGCAAAGAAGGTTCGCCAATGGGTTAGCAACTATCCTGCAATATGATTTTGCCAACCGGTTGACTTCGATGACCACGGGTTCATTCCAGAACACGACGTTCACCTATGATAAAATGCGGAATAAAACCGCCATCATCCGGCCGGGCAATCCCTCTTTATCGGAAGAGTTTACCTACGACAATGGTTACCGGCTTACCCAATATAAAAGAGGGCCGGCGGGAAGCCCGGTGGTACAAAACACCTATACCTACGATGCGGTGGGTAACCGCACCGCGGCCAACCTCAATGGTGCAGCTACCACCTATACAATCAATAACCTGAACCAGGTACGGGCGGTAAATGGCACCGCCTTTACATTTGACCAAAGGGGTAACCTTACCTACGATGGCAAATTTTACAAAACCTACGATGCCGAAAACAGGCTGGTGAAAGATTCTTCATCACCGTCTTCTGTAATCACCTATGGTTACGATGCCATCGGCCGCCGGGTGGTGAAAAACAGCAACGGAACCCTGCTTAAATACACGTACAGCGGCGTAGCCCAGATAGAAGAGCGGGATGGCAGTAATAACCTGCTCAACCGCACTGTTTTCACTAATTTCTTATCGCCGGTACTGAATGAGAACAGTGGCAACCTGTTTTATTACCATCCCAATGAGTTGGGTTCGGTGGAGGCCATTACAAACAGCAATGGAGGGGTGGTGGAAACGTACCGCTACGATGTGTATGGAAAACTGTCGCGATACGACAGTGTAAATAATCCCCTGCCTGCATCCCTTGCCGGCAACCGTTTTGGTTTTACCGGTCAGGAGTATGACAGTGCTTCGGGAAGCTATCGTTTTTTCTATCGCAACTATTCACCCGAAACCGGGGTGTTCAACCAACGAGACCTGATTGAGTATGAAGACGGTATGGGGATGTACCAGTATGTGGGTAATAACCCGGCAAATGGGGTGGATGTGTGGGGGTTGGCAGGGGACTATGAGTCTTTTAACCCCGAGATAGGGCCACAGGCTGCCTGTCAGGTGAATGTATCAAAAATGAATAGGAATGTATGGAGTGACATTCAAGAAGTAAATGACTTTGCCACAAATGCATCTTTTTCATGGAGTACAGGAAATAGTATCGGACAAGCTGTAAATACAGGGTCAATTGACGTACCGCAATCAATAAATAAACCGGGTGGTGGTATCGGTGGGGCTGGTACAGTCTTTAGTTTTACAGACTTAGGAATTAAAGGGGCAAATAATTATACTGTTCAAACAAGTGCGACTTCAACATATTTTGAAAGAGTTGACGCAAACTATGATGTTGTTGGCAGTGGGGGCGGCTTATTAGCCGGATTAGGATCTGCTGCTGTTGGAGGCCCGATAGGTTTAGGTATTGGTATTGGAACAGGAGTTCTTGCCGGAGCTGATTATGCTTCAACTAAGATTACTAAAAAAAATATTCGTCAACACACTGAAGCTCCAATAGTAAGAAAGTTTCAAAAAAATTCAAGCTCTGAAGGGTTTTATGAATTTATAAATCACAATTTTAACTCCAGGTATTTTAGTAGAGAAGATTGGATTGAAGCAAGGGCCTTGTGGGATGAAGATAGGGCTATTGAGTTTGTTATAAAAAAAAGAGGATATAGGTTAGACTATGATAGTTATAATAATTCTCAATGTAATGAAGGTGGCACTCGTAAACGAGGTAAATGGATTTGGGATTACGAAAAGCAAATGTTTGTATTTGAACCCTTCGATCCCAACGAAATCCTCGGTCCCGAGGGCCAACCCGACAAAGCATGGGTAAGCGTTAAAGACCGGCTGCCCTACACCATTTTATTTGAAAATGATTCAACGGCAACGGCAAGGGCCCGCTATGTAAGAATAATCACCCCCATTGAACCCAAGCAGGACCCCGCAACCCTGGAGTTGGGCAGTGTTGGATTCAATAACCAGTCGTTCGACCTTCCCAAGGGCCGTTCGTCTTACTACCAGCGGTTGGATGCCCGTGATTCTACAGGCGTGTTTGTGGACATTACGGCGGGATACGATGTAATCAACAACCTGGTGTTCTGGGAATTTCAGTCAATTGATCCCCTTACGCTCATGCCGCCGGAAGATCCGCTGGCAGGTTTCCTGTTTCTGCGTGACACCGCCAACCCCGCCTATGGCAACGGATTCGTCAACTTCAGCATCAAACCCCGGACCAATGCAAAAACGCTGGACACCATTGGCGCAAGGGCCTCCATCATCTTTGATGAAAACCAGGCAATTCTGACCAATATACATACCAATACCATTGATGCCTTGCCACCGTCCAGCCGCTTTACCGCCATTACCGTTAGTGGCACCAACCCCATTACACTCAGCTGGACGGGAGCCGATGATACCAACGGCAGTGGTATTGACTTTTATAGTATTTACGTATCCACCGACCAGGTGAATTACAGCGTGCTCATACCCCGCATCAGCAGAACCGATACCGCCATCAACTTGCCGGCGGATGGTAATTATTGCTTTTTCGTGCTGGCCACCGACCGGGTAGGCAATATGGAAACCCTGCAGCCGGGTATGATTCAATGTGCCTCTATCGTCACCAATGTGCCAGGGAATTTGTTTTACTTTAATGGCACCAACGAAGGGAAGAACAACATTCTCACCTGGGGAACCACCCGGGAGGAAAACAGCAAAGAATTCATACTGGAACGCTCATTGAACGGTTCTGTATTCACACCCATTGCCACCCTTCCTGCCGCAGGCACCAGTTTTGCCCCGAGGAATTATCAGTTCACCGATTATAATATTGATCAGCTGAAAAGTGCTGTTATGTACTACCGGGTGAAGCAGGTCGATGTGTTTAATGATTATAAATATTCCAATGTGGTGCGCCTGAATTACGGCCGGATCAGTACAAAGGCTTCGATTGTTTATCCCAACCCGACAAATGGTATTGTCAACATACTTATCGGTAACCGTACGCTGCTCGGAAAAGAAGCCATCATCACCGATGTAAACGGAAGGGTAATCCGGAAACTGCTGATTACTGCCGAGAATCAACAGGTAGATTTAAGCATGTTTACCAATGGCATATACTTCATCCGGCTCAGGAACAATGAAGTGTTGAAAGTGATGAAACAGTAACCGATGAATTCGATGGAATAAACGGAAACAGGTATCCGTATGCCCTGCCATGCATAAAGTATTGGTTAACGTCCCCTTTCAGTCATAGCGGGGTATGCGGTATTGCCGGAGTTATTCAGGTGTGTACAAGCGGGTAGTATCACACACGAAACCAATTTAATCTTCTGTTGCCTGGTTAAGAAACGCAATGACCGGTTGCAATGCGGCAAAAGCGGTAAGCGCCTGTTTTAAAAATGAAGCGGATATAACTTCACGGTCCTTAAGCTCTACGGTCGCAACAAAACTCTTCAGCTTCAGATACTCCGCTGCCGGATTGTCCGGTTCGTATCCTTTGGGTACCCGGCTCAGCGAAAATTCTGCATCTCTCGACAAGTCACCATATACTGATTTGAATTTTTTTGCGCTAATAATTTTTTTAAAATCACCCAGGTTGTAGTCTATTTCCTGGCGTACTTTTTTCAGCACATCGGGCATAGGCATGTATAAACCGCCCCCCATAAAACTGCCCCCCGGTTCGAGGTGTAAGTAATAGCCGGCCATGGGAGCCTTTTTGCCGCCTTTGTTGATAAATGCGCCCATATTGGTTTTGTACGGCTCTTTGTTTTTGCTGAACCGGATATCGCGGTTGATGCGGAAGGTGCAGTCTTTCGCTGCCAGGTGGGCAACAGACGGGTCTTTCTTTGAAAGCCCTTTCAGCACCTGTTCCACAAACTGGCCAAAATCCGCTTTGGCCGCTTCATACCGGCTGCGATGGGCATCCATCCAGGGTTTGTTGTTGTTTTTTTTCAGGTCTGTCAGAAATTTCAGCGTTGCTTGCTGCAGCATGAAGGAGTGGTATAAACGTGTTAAGGATGAAAACAACCGTGCCGGATGAACAGCAGGAACTTCGTGTAGTGTTCAGTGGCGAAGCATTCTTTATTATTTCACTGCTCCCCAGTTTTCCCCGCTTTTAATACGATAGAGTGTCATTTCGCTCACGTTGTATTTTTTGGCCAGTTGCCGGTACGTGATGCGGCGTTTTGGATCCTCAATGATTTTCTTGATGGTGCGTACCTGGGTGGGGGTGAGTTTCAACCCTTTTTGCATGGCGCTGCGCTCTTTCTGCAGTTTTTTATAGGCGATTTTCTGCGGACTTTTCTGCTGGTGCGTTGCCATTTCTTCCAGCGTAGCCCACTTTAAGTTGGAAGCCTTGTTGTCGGTTTTATTATGGTTAACATGAATAACGTATTTATGGCGGGGTGTAGGTTTTTTCCCGAACAATTTCGCTATTTCCCGGTGGAGGTAAATAGTGCCTTTGTTGGCGGGACGGTGCAGGTTAAGGGTGCGATAACCCGTGGTGACCGATCCGTTCAGGAGTTTTCCGTCTTCTGTCAGTTCTTTTGTATAACTGGCACATCGTCCCAGGCTGGACACGGCGTATCTTTTCTTCAGTTGTTTCCAACCGGCAAACTGCATCTGTTTCCATTGTTCGCCCGGTAACTTCCTGATCATAAGCAATTGGTTTGCTTAAATATACAAAACCCTTCCTGGTATCGAAGCGGGTTCCTGTATTATTTTTTCAGCATCGCCAGAAACTCTTCTTCCGAAATAATTTTTACGGTAGTCAGTTTTTTGGCTTTTTCGAGCTTGCTGCCCGCATCTTCACCCGCAACGAGGTAGTTCAGTTTGGCGCTTACCCCGCTCAGGATGGTACCGCCATTGGCTTCCACCTGTTCTTCTGCCTGGCTGCGTTTGAGGGTGGGCAGGGTGCCGGTAAAAAGAAAGGTCAGCCCCTCCAGGTTTCCTCCGCTGCGCCGTTCTTTGTGCTCATTCTTCATCTGCACCCCCAGGGCTTCCAGTTCCCGGAGCAGGGCAATGTTATCGGGATTCCGGAAAAAACGGAAGATGGATTCGGCCACTTTGGGGCCCACATCCTCCAGTTGCTGCAATTCATCCACCGACCGCTGCTCCAGTTCAAGCAGGTGGTTCACCGAGGCGGCCAGGGTTTTGGCGGTGGCCTCGCCTACGAAACGGATCCCCAGGGCATAGATTAACCGGTGCAGGGGCTGCGTTTTCGAATGTTCAATGGCGCTGCGCAGATTGTCCACGCTTTTGGAGCCATAGCCTTCCAGGATGCGGATTTTATCGAAGGGTAACCGGTAAAGGGAGGGGATGTTGGTCAGGAAGCCCAGCTCATAAAACTTGCGCACATGCGCTTCGCCCAGCCCGCGGATGTCCATCGCGTCTTTGCTGTTGTAGTGAATGATGCGCTCCAGCACCTGAGCCTCGCAGTTGATGTTGTTGCAGCGCCATACCGCTTCGCCTTCGGTTTTCACCAGCGGGTCGTGGCACACCGGGCAGTTGGCGGGAAACTGTATTTTCTGTTCGTGCCCCGTGCGCAGTTCGGTAAACGATTTCACGATATAGGGAATTACATCGCCGGCCCGCTCCACCAGGATGGTATCGCCGATGCGCAGGTCTTTTTCGGCAATGAAATCCTGGTTGTGCAACGAGATGCTGGCCACCGTTACCCCCCCGATGGGTACCGGATCAATTTTCGCCACCGGTGTTACGGCTCCGGTACGCCCCACCTGGTAATCCACCGCCCGGAGATGCGAGGTAGCCTGGCGGGCCTTGAACTTGTAAGCAATGGCCCAGCGTGGGTGATGGGATGTCATGCCCATCTCTTCCTGCAGTTCCAGGTCGTTTACCTTAATAACCATGCCGTCAATTTCATACGGCAGATCATCCCGCCCGGCCTCATATGCATTACAAAAATCAATCACGCCGCCGATGCCCCGAATCACTTTCTTTTCTTTTTCAGGGCTGCGGAAACCCAGGTCCCACAGCATCTGCAGGGCATCGCTGTGGGTGTGGATGCCGGCATCCCCGCCGTTCTTTTGTGCCGGCGACTCCCACTGGATATATCCCACATGGTAGAGAAATGCCTCCAGGTTGCGCCGCGCCACTTCTTTCGGGTCTTTGAGCCGCAGGGTGCCGCTGGCGGCATTGCGGGGGTTGGCCAGCGGGGGGAGATTCTCTTCCGCCAGTTTTTCATTGAAGGCCCGGAAATGGGCCTTGCTCAGCAACACTTCACCCCGTATTTCAATCTGCCGGATGCCGTAGCCGCTGAAAGCGGCCGAGAGGGGTATGGAGCGGATCTGCCGGATGTTGGTGGTGATATCTTCGCCCTCGGTACCGTCGCCCCGGGTGGCACCCCGTACCAGCAGGTCGTTTTCGTACACGAGGGAAATACTGGCACCGTCAAACTTCGGTTCCACGCAGTAGTCAAGCCCTTCTTTTCCGGTCAGTTCCCGTGCTTTCCGGTCCCAGTCGGCCAGGTCCTCCGCATTGTACGAATTCTCCAGGCTCAGCATCGGCACCAGGTGCTGCACTTTTTTGAAATCGGTTCCCAGTCCGGGCGCCACCCGCTGGGTGGGCGAGTCGGGCGTGATTTGCTCCGGGTGATTGCGTTCCAGGACTTCCAGCGTTTTGTAGAGCTGGTCGTATTCCGCGTCGCTGATCAGCGGGTCGTTGAGGATGTAGTAACGGTATTCGTGAAACCGCAGTACCTCCCGCAGATCGGTGATCTGGCGGAGCGGAACTGTCTTTTCCAGCAGCAGTTGCCGGCTTTGTTCCTGGAAGGAGCGGGTTTGGGTGGGGGTGTACATGGTAATGGAATCGGGGAGGTAAAAATACAGGACTGCTGCAAAACCCCTGTACCTTCGTGCTCATTTTTACTGACATGCGTACTACTCTTCTTCTTTTGCTTGCGGCGGTCCTGCTGTTCTCCTGTTCCACGCGTACGGCGGTGGACTCCCTGTACATCAATGCCACTGTATACACAGTGGACAGTCTGTTTACTGTAACGGAAGCCATTGCCGTTAAAGAAGGGCGGATCGTTGCCACCGGTACCACGGCTGATCTGCAGCAGCGTTACCGGGCTGAGGAGGTGGTGGACCTGCAGGGCGCTTTTGTGTATCCGGGCTTCAACGATGCCCATGCCCATTTTTACCGCTACGGCCTGGGTCTGCAGAACTGCGACCTCACCGGCACCCGCAGCTGGGCGGACGTGCTGGCGCGGCTCGACAGTTTTGCCCGTGAGCTGCCGGCCGGCAGCTGGATCCGGGGCAGGGGCTGGGACCAGAACGACTGGGAGATCAAAACGTTTCCGGAAAATACAGCATTGAACGAACGCTATCCCGATAACCCGGTGTTGCTGACACGCATTGATGGCCATGCAGCCCTGGCCAATGAGGCAGCGCTGCGGCTGGCGGGCATTACGGCAGCTACCCGCATGACCGGGGGAGACGTGCTGCTTAAAAACGGCAAGCCCACCGGGTTACTCATTGATAATGCCGTAGACCTGGTAACTGCCGTCATTCCATCTCCCACCGAAGAGGAAGTACAGTACTGGCTGCTGGAAGCCCAGGAGCGTTGTTTTGCGGCGGGCCTGACGTCGGTAACCGACTGCGGACTTGATTACAAACAGGTGGAGCAATTGGAGCGGGCCTATGCATCCGGCAAGCTGAAGATGCGGCTCAACGTGATGCTGAGCGATGCGCCCGGTAATTATGAAGCCATCTTCCGCAGAGGCATGATTCTTACCGACCGCCTGCAGGTGCGCAGTTTTAAAGTGTATGCCGATGGTGCCCTGGGCTCCCGTGGTGCCTGTCTGCTGCACCCCTACAGCGACCGGCCCGGACAATACGGTTTCCTGCTCAGCAACCCGGCCCATTTCGATTCGGTGGCCGCACTGTTGTACGAAAAGCAGTTCCAGCTGTGCACCCATGCCATCGGCGACAGCGGCAACCGCACCATCCTGAACATCTATGCCAAATACCTGGGTGGCCCCAACGACCGCCGCTGGCGCATCGAACATGCGCAGGTGGTGCATCCGCAGGACCGGTCGTTGTTTGGGCGCTTCAACATTGTGCCCAGCGTGCAACCCACGCACGCCACCAGCGACATGTACTGGGCCGAAGAACGGCTGGGCGGCGGCAGGATGGCGGGCGCTTATGCCTTCGCCTCCCTGCTGCGGGAGAATGGCTGGCTGCCACTGGGCACCGACTTCCCGGTGGAAGACATTGATCCGTTAAAGACATTTATTGCAGCCGTATTTCGCCAGGATCAGGCGGGTTGGCCGGCCGGAGGCTTTCAACCCGGTGAAGTACTGAACCGGGAAGATGCGCTGCGGGGGATGACGGTCTGGGCGGCCCGGGCGGCGTTTGAAGAAAAGCAAAAAGGAAGCATTGAACCCGGAATGGTTGCTGACTTTTCTGTGCTTGATACCGACCTGCTGCAGGCTTCATTTAACGCATTGCAACAGGCCCGTGTGCTTTATGTCGTTTCCGGAGGTGAATTTGTATACAGGAAACCAAAACCTTAAATACGGCGGGTTCTTTTTTATTGATTCCGGGTTTGTTAACTCAGAATTTGCAAACAATCAGGTTATAAAATATTGACTTACAACAGTTAGTTAGCTCAAAATACTTCAACAAGAGTTTTTTTATTGGCGTGAACTATTAAATTTGTCCTCAATTAAAGCACAATCTGCTGTATGAAACGACTATTGATTATCCTCCTCGCGGCCTTCGTTTGCCCTTTTGTCAACGCCCAGTTACTGTCCACCACTCCCGCATTTCCTGCTGATAATGCGTCCGTGACCATTTCCATGGATCCCAGCTTAGGGAACAAAGGACTTGAAGGGTTTGCCGGTCCGGTCTATCTCCATACCGGCGTAATTACAAATCTGAGTACAGGCCCCAGCGACTGGAAGTATGTGCAGGGAACCTGGGGAACCGCCACTGCTCCGCAGGCCACGCTTTCCGGCGGAAGATGGACGTTTACTGTACCGAACGTCCGCACATTCTACAACGTGCCTGCCGGCGAACAGGTTCTTTACATTACTGTATTGTTCAGGAACCAGGCAGGAACACAGGTTCAGCGCAACAGGGACGGCAGTGATATGTATATACGTGTTTATCCTACGGGTTCGTTTTCCGCTAAGTTCACATCCCCCTTTATACAGCCTACGTTTGTGCCCGTTCCCGAACCAATCAGTGCGAGCACCACTTCGGTACCTGTTACCGCTGTTTCATCCACATCGGGAAATCTGACTCTTCGCCTGAATGGAACAGTTATTGGTTCAGCAACCAATGCCACAACGGTTAGTGCCACGGCCAATCTCGGCACCTGTGAGCAGTTGGTGACGTTGGAAGCCACCAGCGGTTCCACGACCCTTCGTGATACCATCAGCCTGTTTCGTCCGCCTGCTTCTTATCCCACAGGCAACCGTCCTTCCGGAATACCCGATGGGGTCACTTTTCAAAACAATGGCACCCAGGCCACCTTCATTTTATATGCACCCCTGAAGCAAAGCGTTATCCTGGTAGGTGATTTTAATAACTGGCGCCAGACCTGTGATGGCCAGATGCGTCGGCAGACCGATGGTAACGGGAATTTTTACTACTGGGCACAAGTAACCGGCCTTACCCCGGGACAACAATACCGGTTCCAGTACATTGTGGATGACAGTATTCGCGTGGCAGACCCTTACAGCGAGTTGGTACTTGACCCCAACAACGACCGTTTTATACCAGCTTCGATCTACCCGGACATGCCCCAGTATCCGGCCGGCCGTACGCCGGGTGGGTTTGTGGGCGTGTTTACTGCAGGGGGAGATAATTTTGTTTGGACGGATCAGGCTTATGTACGTCCCAATAAATACAACCTCAATATTTATGAATTGCTGATGCGTGATTTTACACAAGCGCAGAGCTACCAGGTGTTGAAAGATACGCTCACATACCTGCAGCGACTGGGAATCAATTGCATCAAAATCATGCCCGTTAATGAGTTTGATGGCAACAACAGCTGGGGATACAATCCGGCTTACTTCTTTGCCCTGGACAAAGCTTACGGAAGCAAGCGTGCCTTTAAGGAATTCATCAATGAAGCCCACCGGCGCGGGATGGCGGTTGTTGTGGACGCAGTACTCAACCATGCCACCGGCCAATCGCCGCTTGCAGCTATGTGGTGGAACCAGGCATTGAGCCAGCCCGCCGCCAACAGCCCTTATTTCTACCAGGTGGCGCAACACCCGTTCAATGTATACAACGATTTTAATCACAATGTGGCGCCAACCCGGTATCATACCGAAAGGTACATTGAGTATTGGCTTACAGAATATAAACTGGACGGGTTCCGCTGGGATTTGAGTAAAGGCTTCACAACCAACAACTGTGGAAGCAGCATAGCCTGCTGGAACGCTTTCAATCAGGGCCGGATCGATATCTGGCAGAATTATTACAACAAAATGCAGCAGGTGTCGCCCGGTTCTTACTGCATTCTTGAGCACCTCTCCGAGGATGCAGAGGAATATGAACTGGCGGCCCGCGGTATGTTGCTGTGGGGAAAAATGACCGACCAGTTTAACCAGAACACCATGGGTTTCTCCACCAACTCGGATGTTAACAGGGCTTATTGGATGAACCGATCTGTATTTAATTCGGGCAGTAATTCCACATTCATCAGCGATAAGCCGGGCATCATAGCGTATGCAGAAAGCCACGATGAACAACGGATTATGTACCAAAACATCACGTTTGGCAACACAGCGAATTCATCGCACAATGTGCGCAATCTCGAAATTGCTCTTCGCCGCACGCAGGCTATGGCCGCTATGCTGCTTTCCATACCCGGCCCCAAGATGATCTGGCAGTTTGGCGAAGTGGGGTATGATTTTCATATCAACCGCTGCGAAAACGGCACCATTAGTGAAGGATGCCGCACAGCCCCCAAGCCTGTTCGCTGGGACTACTTCACCAGCCCCACCACCATTGAGCGGAGGCGGTTGTATGAAACCTATGCATTGATGCACGCTCTCCGCCTGCAAAGACCCAATGCATTTAACAGGGCCACGATCACTTCAGGCACATCGTTGGGAAATGATCTCTGGAAGACGGTGGCCATTAACCACAGCACGCTGCGGATGTTGTTTGTGGGTAATTTTGATATTAATCAGCAAACCCGCCAGGTTACTTTCCCCACGGCAGGAACCTATAACAATTATCTGCAGGGCGGCACATTTACGTCTTTCGGGTCGCCCCAGAATATCACCCTGGGTCCGGGCGAGTTCCGGGTTTTCATTGATCAGAACATCCCCGGTATTGTAACCAACGTACGCGACCAGGTACTCACCAACAACGAGTTCAAACTCAGTGTGTACCCCAACCCGGTACAGCAGAAATCGGTTGTGAAGTACGAACTGCCCGAAAGCGGCCAGGTGAGCATCCAGCTCATCAACATCCAGGGCCAGGTGCTGGCTTCCCGTAACATGGGCTTCCAGCTCAAGGGCTTCCAGGTATTTGAGCTCGACCGCAATACATTTGCTTCTGCACCGCTCACAGCTGGTCAGTATGTATTGCAGGTTCGGGTTAACAACCAGGTGCGGTATGAAAAAATCATGGTGCAGCAATAAGTTGCTGTACTTTGTCTATCCTTGAGGTTTAACTGATTGATTCTGGATTTGTTGCATCTTTGTTTAAACCGTAACGGCGTTTATTTTAACAGAAAATTAATCTTTCTGAACACCAGTATATCTTGCAACTCTTAAAACCTAAACTATTGATTATGACCTTCAAACGACTGCTTGCCAGGTCCGGGGCCTTGTTTCTCATGCTCCTGGTTGTAGCACTAAACGGTTTCGCACAAGGAAGAACAGTAACCGGTAAAGTCACCGACAGCAAAGATGGCAGTGGCATTCCGAATGCATCCGTTACTGTGAAAGGCACCAGCACCGGTACCACCACTGATCCCAACGGAAATTTCAGAATCTCAGTGAGCGGTAATGATGCGGTATTGGTTATTACCTCGGTTGGCTTCAGCCGCCTGGAAGTGCCGGTAGGCGCTCAGTTGCAGCTGGACATTTCCCTCAACGCCACGTCCGCTGCCCTCAATGAAGTGGTGGTGGTAGGTTATGGTACCCAGCGCAAGCGCGATCTCACCGGGGCCGTCGCCACGGTTTCCTCCAAGGATTTCGTGAAAGGTGCTTTGCAGACCCCCGAACAACTGATTGCCGGTAAAGTGGCCGGTGTGCAGATCACACCCAACAACGGTCAGCCCGGAGCCGGCAGCACCATTCGTATCCGCGGCGGTGCATCGCTCAACGCCTCCAATGATCCGCTGATCGTTATTGACGGGATTCCCGTAGACAACGGCGGTATCGCCGGTGCGGCCAACCCCCTCAACCTCATCAACCCCAATGACATTGAAACCTTCACCATCCTGAAGGATCCCTCGGCGGCTGCTATCTACGGTTCGCGTGCCTCCAACGGGGTAATCCTCATCACAACCAAAAAAGGTAAAAAAGGAGCGGTGAAGTTTAACTTTGGCGCACAGGCTTTTCTCCAAACGCCTTCCGGCAAAGTGGACATTCTGGATGCCGCTGAATTCAACAAACTCATCAACGAAAAAGGCACCCCTGCCCAGATCGCCCAGCTGGGCAAAGAAACCACCGACTGGCAGGATCAGATTTACCGCAATGCCTGGGGACAGGACTTCAACCTCAGCGCCTCCGGTGCCATGTTCAATGGCAAATGGCCCTTCCGGATCTCCGGCGGCTACCTCAACCAGGACGGTATTCTTAAGCCCGGTAACTTTAAGCGGATGTCCGGAGCAATCAATCTCAGCCCCAGTTTCCTTAACAATAAACTGAAGGTGGATGTGAACCTGAAAATGACCGGAACCAACAGCTTCTTCGCCGATGAAGGAGCCATTGGGAACGCCGTATCGTTTGATCCCACCAAACCCGTTCTTTCCGGTAGCAATCGCTACGGTGGCTACTGGGAGTGGCTGGACCCCGATGGATTGCCCAAGCTGCTCTCCAACCGCAACCCCGTTGCCCTCCTCGACCGGGGCTTGCGCCACAACACCAGCAACGTATTCCGCAGTATTGGTAATGTGCAGTTCGACTACCAGATTCCCTTCATCAAAGGATTGCGTGCCAACTTCAATGTGGGTTACGACATTTCCAAAGGCGGAGGGCTGAATACCCTGAGCGACAGCGCAGCGGCCAATTACCGCGGCCAGGGTTCGTACAGCCCCTATTACAGTGAGCGTACCAACCTCTTATATGATGCTTATCTGAACTATGTAAAAGATATCAAGTCCATCAACAGCCGCATCGACTTCATGGTGGGTCACGGCCGCCAGGACTTCACCTTCTACAGCTTCAACCATCCCGGCCGCCGCTTTAACGGCGACACGGTTCCCGGATCTGTACAGGAATTCATCAACAACGGCAACCCCGGCTACCTCCTGATCTCCTATTACAGCCGCCTGAACTATACCATCGCCAACAAGTACGTGATTACGCTGAACGCCCGTACTGACGGCAGCAGCAAGTACTATCCCGGCGGACGTTGGGGCTTTTTCCCCGGCGGTGCCGTTGCCTGGCGCATCAGCGAGGAAAATTTCCTCAAGAATTCCACTGCAGTATCCGACCTGAAACTCCGCCTCGGTTATGGTATCACCGGTCAGCAGGATGGAATTGACTTCTATGGTTACATTCCCCGTTATGGCATCAGCAACAACCAGGCGCAGTACCAGTTTGGCAACACGTTTGTAAACATGCTTCGCCCGTCTGCCTACTTTGAGCAACTCCGCTGGGAAACCACCACCAACATGAATGCCGCCATTGATTTCGGTTTTGCCGACAACCGCATCAGCGGTACAGTGGAAGCCTTCAAGCGTACCACCCGGGATCTGCTCAGTGTGGTGGACGTTCCGGCCGGCGCCAACTTCAGCAACAAACTGCTGAAAAACGTAGGTAATATCGAAGCAACCGGTGCCGAGGTCACCCTGAACCTGGTACCGATCCGCAACAGCAAAGTAGAGTGGAACATCGCCACCAACTTTACCTATGTGGCTCCCAAGATCACCAAACTGATTGATGTGTTCGACCCCAACTTCACCGGAATTGCTGTGGGCGGCATCAGCGGCGGTACGGGTAATACCATCCAGCGCCACATCGTAGGGGAACGTCCCAGCGCCTTCTACGTATACAAGCAGATATACGATCAGGGCAACAAGCCCATTGAAGGTCTGTATGAAGACATCAACCGCGATGGCATCATCAACGAGCAGGATCTGGTGGTCTACCAGAATCCCCAGGCACCCTTCTTTATGGGTGTCAGCTCCAGCATCAATGTAAACCGCTTTACGGCCGGTTTCGTGGCACGAGCCAGCATTGGTAATTACATGTACAACAACTTCGCCTCCAACTCCGGGGTGCTGCGGGCCTTTATCAACCCGCTGGGCTTCCTGGCCAATGGTTCGGCCGATTACCTGAACACCGGTTTCGCCAACAACCAGTATTTCTCCGATTACTATGTGCAGAATGCGTCGTTCCTCCGGATGGATAACATCAACATCGGGTACGATGCCGGTGAAATTGCCAAGGGCGTACGCCTCCGGCTCAGCGCCAACGTGCAGAATGCATTTGTGATTACCAAGTACAAGGGCCTTGATCCGGAAAACTTCGGTGGTATCGACAACAACATTTACCCCCGCCCGCGGACCTTTGTATTTGGCCTGAACCTTGACTTCTAATCAAAATAAACTATTGATATTATGAAACGCATATTGCTGATTTTTTCTCCGCTGATGCTTGGATTGGTTCTGCTGACGGGCTGTCACAAGGACCTCGACAAGTTTCCGCCGAACTCGCTGACCTCTGCCGATGTCTACCGCTCAGAAGGCGGATACCTGCAGGTACTGGCCAAAGTGTATGGCAGCATGGCCCTTACCGGTAACATCGGTCCTGCCGGTGGCGGCGACGTAGCCGGTATTGACGAAGGTACTTCCGACTTCCTCCGCCTGTTCTGGAAAGCACAGGAACTGACAACCGATGAGGCTGTGGTAGCCTGGAACGACCCCGGTATCCAGGATTTTCACAACATGAACTGGAGTTCGGCTAACCCCATGACCAAGGGCTTGTATTACCGCTGTCTTTATACCATCACCATCTGTAACGAATTCATCCGCGAAAGCGCCGATGCAAAACTGGCCGAGCGCAACATTACCGGTACTGCTGCCACCAGCGTGCGCCGTATGCGGGCAGAAGCACAGTATGTGAGGGCCTTCCAGTACTGGGTGCTGATGGATATGTTTGGCAGCCCCACTTTTGTAACCGAGACTGATGGTATCGGAACCTTCCAGCCCAGGCAGGCTTCCCGGGCGGAAGTGTTTGACTACGTCACCAAGCAACTGGGTGAAGTTATTCCCCAGCTTCCTGAGCCGGGCGCAAATGATTATGGCCGCGTGGACAAAGCCGCTGCCTGGGCGCTTTTGGCCCGTGTATGGTTGAATGCCCAGGTGTACCTCGATCCGTTGCCTTCCGGCCTTACCGCACAGCAGGTATTTAACAACGCGGTGAACAATGCCAAACTGGTGATTGAGTCCAATAAATACAACCTGTTTACCAATTACACCTGGCTCTTCCTGGCCGACAACGACCAGACCAACCGTACCACCCGCGAGTTTATCTGGACCATCAACTACGACGGTATCAACACCAAGAACTTTGGTGGTACCACCTTCCTGGTGAATGCGTCTGTAGGAGGTGATATGGACAACACCGTTTCCGGTCTGGGTGGCTGGGGCGGCATCCGCACCACCCGCAATCTCCCCCTGCTGTTCCCCGACTTTACAGGTAGCATTGACAAGCGTGCCCAGTTTGTGGAAGGATCGCAGACTCTGGAGATCAATGACATCTCCAGCTTTAAGGACGGCCTGGCCGTAATTAAGTACCGCAACCGCACCCGTTCCGGTGCTTTTGGACGCGATCCGGAGCGTACTTTTTCCGACATTGATTTCCCCGTATTCCGCCTGGCAGAGATGTTCCTGATCTATGCCGAGGGTGTTGCCCGTGGAGCAACTACAGGTACTTCTGCCCAGGCACGTGATTACATCAACCAGTTGCGTCAACGTTCTTATGGTTCCGCACTTGGAAACATCACATCCGCTGATGCTACAAACCTTAATTTTATCCTGGACGAGCGTGCCCGTGAATTGTACTGGGAAGGTCACCGCCGCAGCGACCTGATCCGCCACAACAAATTCGTGGAAGGCACCTACCTCTGGCCCTGGAAAGGCGGTGTGCGCAACGGAACCGGGGTGCCGGCTTTCCGTAAGCTCTTCCCTATCCCCGATTCGGAAGTGGCTTCCAATTCCAACATCCGCCAAAACCCGGGTTATTAATAAAAACAATAAAGACTATTGATATGAAAGCAATGTTCCGGATCACGTTTCTACTCGCCTTTGCAGGACTGGCTGCCTGCAACAAAGTAGAGAACAAAATTTATTTTGAAGGAGGTACACCACCGGTAATCTCCGCCAGCACCCAGGCAGTGAACCTCCAGCCCGGCGACGAGGAGAAAACGGCGATTACGTTCCGCTGGACCAACCCCAATTACCGCTTTACCACCGGCGTTAGTTCGCAGGACGTTAATTACACCCTCGAAATTGACACCGTTGGCGCTAATTTCAACAGCCGTGCTAAAGTGGAAGTGATTATTGCCAAGGAACTCTCGGTAACCTACACCGTAGGGGATCTGAATAAAATTCTCACAACTGGTTTGGCGGGCGGCAAGGGCATGGAACTTTCCATTGACCCGCGTCGCACCTTCAACCTGGAAGCAAGGGTGGTTTCCAGCATAGGAAATGCTGTGAAACTGATCTCTTCCAACAAAGTGGCATTTACTGCCAGTCCCTTTGCTCCTCCGCCCAAAGTAGCCGTTCCCGATGCCGGTACCTTGTGGATAGTGGGCAACGCAGCTCCTTCCGGATGGCAGAATCCTGTTCCGCCTCCATTTGACGGTCAGCAACAGTTTACCCGGGTGAATAATACGCTGTACGAATTAACCATTGCCCTGCCCGGCGGCGGTAACTATAAGCTCATCCAAACACAGGGCGTGTGGGGTACACAGTACCGTTACCTCAGTGGCGCCTGGGATGGCGGCGAATTTGAAAAGCGGGATGCCGACCCCGGCTTTGACGGTCCTCCCACTTCCGGCACCTATAAAATGACCTTCGATTTCCAAACCGGCCGATACACTGTTGTTAAACAATAAAACTATTGATTTATGAAATTCTTAAAAACATCCTTCCCGCTCTGGTTGCTGGTGCTCGCAGCGGGTTTCAACGCCTGCCAGAAAGCAGATAAACTTCCTTTCTATGGCGAAGGAACTGCACCGGTTTTATCGGCCTCCGCTGCTACGGTAGCGCCTGTTCCCGCCGATTCCCTGAAGGTAGCCCTGGTTCTCAACTGGACGGATCCCGGCCATGCGCAGGATTCTTCTCTCTACAAATTCGTGGTGGAAATTGATTCGGTTAACGGCAATTTCAACAATGCGGTGAAGAAAGTCGTAACCGGAACCCGCTCCTACTCCTTCCTGGCACGCGATTTCAATGCCCTGTTGCTCAGCTGGGGCTTCCAGTTTAATGTTGCATACAATGTATTCATCCGTGTAACTTCTTCGTATGGCAATAACAACGAGCGGCTTTCTTCCAATGTGCTTACCATCCGCGGTACACCCTATAAAATACCGCCTAAGGTAACTCTTCCTCCCTCCGGCCGCCTCTTCATTGTTGGTGGTGCAACGGAAGGCGGATGGAATAACCCGATTCCCTCAGCATTTGCAATCGCCCAGGAGTTTTCCCGGGTTGATGAAACTACTTTCGGCGGCATCTTCAACCTGAGTTCCGGCCAGAACTACCTCGTGTTGCCGGTGAACGGCAGCTGGGATTCCAAATATGCGCTTCCCACCACCAACCAACCCAATGTGGAGCAGGAAGGTAATTTCGCCTACTATGCACCGGGTGTACCGGGCGGCGATGATTTCCGCTCTGTGGCAACATCAGGCCAGTATAAAATTACGCTTGATTTCCAGCAGGGACGTTATAAAGTGGAGCCCTTCCTCCAGCAACATGGTCTGCCTGCCCAACTCTTTATCGTGGGTGGTGCTACACCTGGAGGCTGGAACAACCCGGTGCCTTTGCCGCAACAACAGCTTACCCGCCGCAACTCCGTATTATGGGATGTCACACTTAATTTCACCTCGGGCCAGGCTTACCTGATTCTGCCCACCAACGGCGATTGGGGCCGTAAATTCGGTGCCCAGGATGCCGGAGCACCCGGTGCCGGCCTGGGCGGCAATTTTGTGCCGGAAGGCGCCGATTTCCCCGCTCCTGCCACCAGCGGCAGCTATAAATTCAGCATTGATTTCTTCACGGGTAAATACAAGCTCACCCAATAAGAATCAACCAGGAATATCGTGAGGAGCCGGCTTGAAAAGCCGGCTCTTTTTTTTAACGTGTCCGCCTGCATATTCACCCGCCAACCTAATCTTTTGTACCTTTGCCCCCTCAAACAAGATAAATGGCTTCCCTCAAGGACCAACTGGACATGAACCGCCTTCCGCAACACATTGCCATCATCATGGATGGCAACGGCCGCTGGGCGCGGGAGCAGGGGCAGGACCGGCTCTTTGGGCATTTTCATGGCGTGGAAAGTGTGCGCAGCATTGTAGAGGGGTGCGCAGAACTGGGCATCGGGTACCTGACCCTTTATGCCTTCAGCACCGAAAACTGGGATCGGCCCATTGAAGAGGTCACCGGACTGATGGAATTGCTGGTGGATTCCATACGGAAAGAAACCGGAACACTCAAGAAAAACAACATCCGCCTGCACGTGATCGGCGACACCAATATGCTGCCCGATTACGCCCGCAAGGAACTGCAGGAAAGTCTGGATGAACTGAAAGACAACACCGGTCTCAATGTCATCATGGCCCTGAGCTACAGCAGCCGTTGGGAAATTGTGAACGCCATCAAGAACATTGCGGCCGATGTGAAGGCCGGTAAACTGCAGCCGTTTGAAATAGACCAGGATACCATAAAAGATTACCTCACCACCCGGGAATTCCCGGATCCTGAGCTCATGATCCGTACCAGCGGCGAATACCGGATCAGTAACTTTTTACTCTACCAGCTGGCCTATGCCGAGCTGTATTTCACCAATGTGCGCTGGCCCGATTTCCGCAAGGAAAACCTGTACGAGGCCCTGCTCGATTTTCAACAACGCGAACGCCGCTTTGGCAAAACGGGCGAGCAGGTACAGGGTCAGTTGCCCCAGCTTCAATCCTGAGGTCCCTGACGTATGAAGTTGATTTTAACAAAGAGTTTCAGCAAAAGCGTTTATTTTGCCTGCCGGTCAAAAAAAACGCCGGCTTTCCCCCAACAACAAACCATGCAACTCAACTGTGTACGTGATAAGCGATTTACCGGATTTTTTCTGCTCACGTTTTTTATAGCCTTTTTTTACACACAAGCCGGTTCAGCGCAGGACACCGACACCATCCCCCCCGTATCCGTGGATCCGGAACTGGAGGCGATTTTTAAGGCCCGCACGCCCAAAGAATACACCATCGTGGGCATCCAGGTTACTGGGTTAACCACCTTTGATACCGCCCTGCTCATCTCCATCACCGGCATCACCGAAGGCGATAAAGTTTTTCTGCCGGGTGGTGACCTGTTCAGCAAAGCCATCAGCGCCATCTGGCGCCAGCAGTATTTTGACGATGCGGCCATTTACATCACCAAGGTGGATGGGCGCGACATTCACATCGAAATCAATGTAAAGGAGCGATCGCGCCTTGGTGCCTTCTTTTTCAAGGGAATCCGCAAAGGAGAAGAAGATGACCTCAAGGAAAAAATCGGGCTCACACCCAATAAGGTGATTACGGAGAACCTGCGCCGCACCAGCATTGAACGGATTGAGAAATTTTACGTGGATAAAGGATACCGCTCCATTTCCGTATACATTACCGACAATCCCAACCGCATCAACGCCGGCTTTACCGACCTCACCTTTCACGTAACCAAGGGAGCCAAGGTAAAAATTGAAGAGGTGTTTATATCCGGCAATGAAATTGCATCTGATCTGAAAATTAAAAAACAGCTGAAAGGCACCAAAGAAAAAGCAAGGATCACTCTTTTCCCGAATACCGATCAGCCTTTGTACGGCGCAAAAGACTCCGTAACCACCCGGCAGTTTTTTTCTGAGCTTGGTTTCCTCCACCTCAGCAAAGTGCGGGACTTCATTGACCCCTGGGCACGCTTTAAATTTTTCTCTTCCTCCAAGTTCAACCAGGTGAAATACGAAGAGGACAAAGAAAAAATCCTGGAGTATTACAATTCACTCGGCTACCGCGATGCTGCCATTGCAGACGATACGGTTTATTACAACCGCAAGGGCAACCTGATTGTTGAACTGAATATCCAGGAAGGCCGGCAGTATTATTTTGGCGACATTACCTGGCGCGGAAATACCAAGTATTCCGATTCGCTGCTCACAGCCATCCTTGGCATACGAAAGGGAGATATCTACAACCTGGAACTGCTGAACAAAAAACTGGGCAAGCAACTGTCGCAGGAAGGGGGGGATATCAGCGGCCTGTACATGGATGATGGCTACCTGTTTTTCCGCATTGAACCCATAGAAACCCGGGTGTACAACGACACCATTGATTACGAGATCCGCCTGGCGGAAGGTCCGCAGGCCACCATCCGCTCCGTCAATATTTCCGGAAATGATAAAACAAAGGAGTACGTAATCCGCCGGGAAATCCGTACCGTGCCCGGTGAAAAGTTCAGCCGCAGCGACCTCATCCGTTCCAATCGCGAACTGGCCGCGCTGAACTACTTCAACCAGGAAAAAATCGGGATCAACCCCATCCCCAACCCGGACGACGGAACGGTGGACATCAACTACTCCCTGGAAGAAAAATCCAGCGACCAGCTGGAACTAAGTGCTGGCTGGGGCGGATTGATCGGGCTCACCGGTACACTCGGCATCACGTTCAATAACTTTTCCACCCGGAATTTCTTTAAAAAGTCCTCCTGGTCTCCCTTGCCCTCCGGCGATGGCCAGCGGCTGTCGCTGCGGGTACAATCAAATGGTCCCTCCTTCAGCTCCCAGAACTTTTCCTTTACCGAACCCTGGCTGGGCGGCAAAAAGCGGAACGCATTTACTGTGAGCATTTTCCGCACCAAACTGGCCAACGCCTTTGACCCGCTCACCGGTTTCCCGGTTCGCGGGCGTGCCGACAACCAGTTTCTCCGCACCATGGGCGCCTCTGTATCACTGGGTCGCCAACTGAAATGGCCCGACGATTATTTCAGCCTGGTGACGGCGGTAAGCTATACCCAGTACAAGCTGAAAAATTACCCGATTTTTCCGGAACTGGACAGTGGTGTGTCGAATAACTTCAACTTCCGGATCCAGCTGCTGCGTTCCAGTGTGGACCAGCCCATGTTCCCGCGTTCGGGTTCCAACTTCTCGCTGTCGGCCACCTTTACGCCGCCGTGGTCGCTGTTCCGCGATCCGGCTAAATACAATGATCCCGCGGAGCGATACCGGCTGGTGGAGTACCACAAGTGGCGGTTGAACTACGAATGGTTTGTACCCATCGGCCGCCCCATGGGTGCCGAGAAAAACCGCCAGTTTGTACTGCGGGCCGCCGCCAAGTACGGCTTCCTGGGCCGGTACAACACCAACATCGCCCAATCCCCCTTTGAACGCTTCCAGGTGGGGGATGCCGGACTGCAGAATAACTTCGGCATCATCGGTTTCGACATCATCGCCCACCGCGGTTACCCGGTGTACGATAACAGCAACCCACGGGTCAACAACTCCAACCAGACAACGGCCAACCAGTTCTTTACCATTTTCAACAAGTACAGCCTGGAACTCCGCTACCCGCTCAGCACCAATCCCAGCAGTACGATATTTGGCCTGACCTTCTTCGAAGCCGCGAATGGCTGGTACGATTTTAAAGATTACAACCCCTTTAAATTACGCCGGAGTGCCGGTATTGGAATGCGCTTTTTCCTGCCCATGTTTGGCCTGTTGGGCTTCGACTACGGGATCGGCTTCGACCGGGCCTTCCCGGGAGCACGCATGCGGGATATGAGCCGCTTTACCTTCATGCTGGGCTTCGAACCCGAATAAGATGTTAAATTCCGGGATGGCGGAACCCCCCGGCATAAAAAATGGTCTATTGGTAACCGGCAGCGTGTCTGTCACCCAAAAACAAAAAGTATGAAGCACGTATTCTTCTCCTTACTGCTGCTGCTGGCCTTCGCCACCGGCACATCGGCGCAGCGCTATGCCATTATTGACACCAAGTACATCCTGGGAAAAATTCCGGAGTATAAAGACGCCAACGATAAAGTGGAGGAAATGGCCGAAGCCTGGCAAAAGGAAATTGACCAGCTGCAATCTGAGCTGGACAAAATGTACCGTCAACTGGATGCCGAAAGAGCCCTGCTCACACCCGAACTGCTGAAAAAGCGCGACGATGAAATCTTCAACAAAGAAAAACAGGTACGCGACCTGCAACGCCGCCGCTTTGGATACGAGGGCGACTACTTCCGCAAGAAGCAGGAACTCGTGAAACCCATACAGGACAAGGTATACAACGCAGTACAGAAACTGGCAACCGAGCGGATGTATGACTTTATTTTGGACAAAAGTGAGGGAATTACCGTTATATTTGCCGACCCAAAACTGGATAAAAGCGACGATGTGCTGAAAATCCTGGGTGTTAAACTTTAATTAACGTGAACAACGGGTGCAACGGACTCTTTTCCGGGGCACTCTTACTTAAAACAAACTGAAACAGCATGAAAAAAGTAGTACTCCTGTCGGTAGTTGCCTTCGCGGGAATGTTTATGTCCGCAACTGCTCAGAAATTAGGTCACATCAATACCACCGAGTTGCTGATCGCAATGCCCGAAACCAAGAAAGCACAGGAAAAACTGCAGAAAATGCAGGATTCACTGAATACCTCTTACGCTGAACTGATCAAAGAATACCGGGAAAAAGACAGCCTCATCCGGGCCGATTCTGCCAAATGGACCCCGGCCCGTAAGGAAATAAAGTTCAAAGAATTTCAGGACCTGGGCGAATCACTGCAGAACTACAGCACGGCCGCCCAGCAGTACCTGCAGCAGAAAGAGCAGGAAATGTTTGAGCCGTTGCAACGCATAGCCCGCGAAGCCATCACAGCAGTAGCCAAAGCAAATGGGTATGCCTATGTGTTCAGCGAAGAAGCCCTGCTGGTTTCCCCTCCCGGCGATGACCTGCTTCCGCTGGTAAAAAAGCATCTCAAAATCCCGGATGCTCCCCCGGCTGCTCCTAAAAAATAAAGCACAAAAAGTTTACACAGTCCCGCCAATCCCCGGCGGGATTTTTTTTAAGTATTTTGCATCATGCAAAACGGGCCCATTGGCATTTTTGATTCGGGCTATGGCGGACTCACCGTACTGAAAGCCATTACGGAACATCTTCCGGCCTACGACTACCTCTACCTGGGCGATAATGCCCGTTCGCCCTATGGTACACGCAGCTACGAAACTGTATACCGCTACACACTCGAATGTGTGCGTTGGTTTTTTCAGCAGGGTTGTCCGCTGGTTATTCTTGCCTGCAACACCGCTTCGGCCAAGGCCTTGCGTACCATCCAGCAGCAGGACCTGCCACGGCTCGCCCCCACCAACCGCGTGCTGGGCGTTATCCGCCCCACCACCGAAGTGATGGGCTCCTTTTCCCGCAGCGGGCACATCGGTATACTGGCCACGGCTGGTACCGTGGAGTCGGGCTCCTATGTTATTGAACTGAAGAAGTTTTTCCCGCAGCTTACCGTGCACCAGCAGGCCTGCCCCATGTGGGTGCCGCTGATAGAAAACAACGAACACCGGAGTGAAGGAGCCGCCTATTTCATTCAAAAAGATGTGCAGGCCCTCCTGCAGCAGGATGCCCGCATCGATAACATCCTGCTTGGTTGCACCCATTATCCCCTGGTGGAAGAACGGATCCGGGGCTTTCTTCCTCCCGGCATACAGTTGGTGTCCCAGGGCAGCATCGTAGCTCACAGCCTGGCCGGTTATCTGCAGCGGCATCCCGAAATGGAATCGCGCCTCCTCCGCAAGGGCCGCCGCCGCTTCTGTACCACCGATTCCACAGCCGACTTCGACCGCCACGCCACCTTGTTTTACGGGGAGCCCCTCTGTTCAGAACAGGTGGATCCTTCGCCCGGCCATTGAATTTTTAGTGTTTCTGCGCCGGATTTCGGCTTGCTTTCCCTACCTTTGCCGTCCTTTCACAAACAGTGGGAAGTGGTGTTCTCACTGCGTGTATACCAACAACCGGCTTCTCCCCGGTATTTTTAAAAGGAAAAAAGAAACAACATGGCACAAAAACGTACATATCAGCCCTCCAAGCGGCGCCGTAAAACCACCCACGGTTTCCGCAAGCGCATGCAGGACGCCAACGGCCGCAAGGTGTTGGCAAGCCGCCGCAAAAAAGGCCGTCATAAACTTACGGTGAGCGACGAGCGGGGCGCCAAGAAATAATCCGGCAGGCAACTGTCGCTGGTCCCGGCCGCATTGGCCGGGTTTTTTTTTGTTTACTGCTGAATGCTGTAATTTCCGATAATATGCCAACAACCCGCCATACCCTGGGCTCCCGTGAACGGATCAAAAGCCGCAAGCGCATGGAGCAGCTGTTCCGGGAAGGAAGAGCGCTGCAGGTACCCCCGTTGCGGGCCTCCTATATTCTCCTGGAAGAACCGGTGCTGCAGTTTGGGGTGGGGGTGGGTACCCGGCATTTCAAGAAGGCGGTGGACCGTAACCGCATAAAACGGCTCCTCCGCGAGGCGTACCGGCTGCAGAAACAACCGTTGCAGGAAGCCTTGCAAAAAACCAACCGGGGACTGGCCCTTTTTGTTATGTACACCGGGCGGGAGTTGCCGGACTATCACCGGGTGTATGAAAAAATGACCTACGTGCTTGCCCAACTTCATCAACAATTCCATGAAATCCGTTAAGTACTGGCTCAGCCTCCCGTTTATTGCGCTTATCCGCCTCTACCAGTATGGAATCAGTCCGCTCATCGGGCCCAAGTGCCGCTTTACCCCCACCTGCAGCCAGTACGGGATTGAAGCGCTGAAGAAGTATGGGCCACTCAAGGGTCTCTGGCTTACGCTCAAACGGGTGAGCCGCTGCCATCCGCTGGGTGGCAGCGGGTACGACCCGGTACCCTGAGCAGCAATTTATGGGAGTTTTAAGATTGTTTGCCTGCCGGAAATGGCGGTGATGGCGTATCTTACAGGAAGCAAAAAAGGAGGCGCCATGAAGCAAATGATACTCTTTGTATTTCTCTCTCTCCCCGCTGTTTTCACCCACGGGCAACAGGCTGTACTGCCCTCTGCGGCAAATGATTCTTCGGCCATCCGCCTCCATCCCAATCCCGCACGCGACAACGTGTTTGTAACGGTAAAGGATTTCGATCAACGCTTCCGGTACAACCTGCTGTTGAAAGACAGCAAAGGACGCCCCGTTAAGAACCTGGTGCTGCTGCAACCGCAGCAACTCATTCCCCTGAAAGCATCGTACGGGAAAGGCGTGTTGTGGGTGGAAGTATGGAAGGAAAAGGAACTCCTGGGCCGGCAGCGCCTGATGATCGTACGGCATTAAAAAGCGGCTGCCGCAAAGCGAGGAAGGTTTCACACAAAGGCCACAAAGTATACAAGGTGTACAAAACGGGTAAGTTTGAGTACAAACGCAGTGTCTTTGCTCCGTTGTTGCTTTGTGTAAATAAAAATCGATTGCCGCAGCCCCTTGATATTTTTCCTACCCGTTTATTTCGCGGCGGCGTAACGCCCGGCTACTTTATTCCAGTTTACAACATTCCAGAAAGCGGCGAGGTATTCGGCACGGCGGTTCTGGTACTTGAGGTAGTAGGCATGTTCCCACACATCTACTCCCAGCAGGGGAGTGCCCGGGCATTCGGCCACATCCATCAGGGGATTGTCCTGGTTGGGCGAGGAACAGATGCACAATTCTTTTTTCGCATCCACACAGAGCCAGGCCCAGCCGCTGCCGAAGCGGGTCATACCCGCGTTGGCAAATTTTTCTTTAAACGCGTCAAAGGAGCCGAAAGCAGCTGCCAGTGCATCGGCCAGTTCACCGGTGGGGGCGCCGCCTGCGTTGGGAGCCAGTGATTCCCAGAAGAAAGTATGATTCCAGTGTCCGCCGCCGTTGTTGCGTACAGCCGCACTGATTTTACCCGCGTTGGCTACCAGTTCTTCCAGCGACTTGTTTTCGTGTTCGGTACCGGCAATGGCTTTATTGAGGTTGTCCACATAAGCCTGGTGGTGCTTGCCGTGGTGGATCTGCATGGTTGTAGTGTCAATATGGGGTTCCAGTGCATCGTGTGCATAGGGAAGAGGCGCTAATGTAAACGGCATAATAAATGAGTTTAAATGTTTGCAATAAATAAGAGCAACAAAATTACTGCAGGATGGTTGAATTGCCACTTTTTACTTCTTACCGCCGCTCCCTGAAAAACGCCTGCATGAGCTGCGTGCAGGATTCTTTGCACACGCCTTTGGTGATGGTTGCTTTCGGGTGAAAGGGGGAGGTGGTGCCGGTAATGCGCAGGTGCCCGTTTTTTTCGTCATCGGCCCCCCACACAATGCGTCCGATCTTGCTCCAGTAGAGCGCGCCTGCACACATGAGGCAGGGCTCCACCGTTACATACAGCGTGGCATCAGGCAGGTATTTGGCACCCAGGTAGTTGAAAGCGGAGGTGAGGGCAATGATTTCGGCGTGGGCGGTGGGGTCGTTCAGCTTTTCCACTTCGTTGTGGCCGCGGGCAATGATCTTATCCTGCACTACCACCACCGCACCCACGGGCACTTCGCCTTCTTCGTAGGCCAGGCGGGCCTCTTTGAGGGCTTGCTCCATGAAATACACATCCGACCGGGGCTCCATGCGTCAAATATGCAATAAAAATATCACTCCGCGGAGACCGTCTTTTTCCGGGTTGTACCCCGGGCAGCAGCGGGAGGCGCATCCAGCTGTTCCCGGTGCCGTTGCTGTTTCAGCAGATCGGTACCGAAACTCAGTTTGCAGGCGGTAGGGGAGTCGGGCGAAAGGATGCGCCAGAAAGGCGTGATCCTGCTGAGCGCCATTCCCTTTTGATATTCTTCATACGCTGCTTCCGCCACGATGCGCAGAAAGATGCCGCTGGTGACGGGGCAGGTGGTGTCGGCCTGGTATTCCGCCGCCAGGTCTTTGCGCATCTGCGTCAGCGTGCCGCTGCAGCCTTTGGGTAACTGCCGGATGTACTGGTCCACCACCTGCGGTGTGGCAATCAGCATCCGCTCACCTGCCTTCATGCCGGCAAAATCTTTTGTAATGCGTTTTACCACCGGTTCCAGTGCGATGTCCCGCTTTTGCACCCAGCTTTTCCGTTTGTACGTTCCCACATGCTTTGTTTTCTCAAAAATAGTATCCGCTTATGTAAAAAGGCAATGATCACGGTCAGCCGCGCCCCGGTTCCTTCCTCAACTTGCGTACCTTTATCCGCGTACAGCGGCTGTCCGCCGCCTGAAACGAAAAACTGAAAGCAGCATGTCCGATACGTTCCTTGTTACACAACTCCAGGCACTGCGCCGCTACTATCTTTCCGGTGCCACCCGCCCCTACGCCTTCCGCAAAACACAGCTGGAAAAACTACGGCAGGCCGTCCTCCGCTACGAAACCGAACTGCACGATGCCTTATTTGCCGATCTGAAAAAAAGTGCGGAAGAAAGCTGGGTAACGGAGACCGGCTTTCTGCTGAGCGATATCCGTGCCACCCTGAAGGGTTTGCGCAGCTGGATGCAGCCTCAACGGGTGCCCACCAACCTGCTCAACCTTCCTTCTTCCAGTTATATCTACCGCGAGCCGCTCGGTGTGGTGCTGGTCATAGGCCCATGGAACTATCCCTTTCAGCTGCTGTTTGCACCCCTGGTGGGCGCTATTGCCGGTGGCAACTGTGTGGTGCTGAAACCAAGTGAATTTGCGCCGCATACCGATGCAGTCATGCGGAAGATCATTGAAGAAATTTTTCCGCCGGAGTATGTGTTGTATGTAACAGGTGATGGGGCTGCGGTGATCCCGGAGATGATGAATAACTTTCATTTTGATCATGTATTCTATACCGGCAGCACCACCGTGGGAAAAATCATTTACCAGATGGCAGCCCGCGACCTGGTGCCGGTTACCCTGGAGCTGGGCGGTAAAAGTCCCTGTGTGGTTGAATCCGATGCCGATCTCAAGGTGGCGGCCCGCCGCATTGCCGTTACCACTTATTCCAATGCGGGGCAGAT
This sequence comes from uncultured Chitinophagaceae bacterium, assembly GCA_937862815.1. Lineage (GTDB taxonomy): Bacteria > Bacteroidota > Bacteroidia > Chitinophagales > Chitinophagaceae > Lacibacter. Next base: position 59,285 of record CALMED010000031.1, read on the forward strand.
GTGTGTGGCACCCGATTATGTGCTGGTGCACGAATCGGTGAAAGAGGCCTTCCTGCAATATTTCATCCGCGCCATCAAACAGTTTTATACCGATGCCCCGGAGAACAGTCACAGCTACGGCAAGATCATCAACGAAAAGCAGTTCGACCGGCTGGTGCGGTATTTGGCTGCCGGTAAGATCGTATATGGTGGCCGTCACGACAGGAGCCGCCTGTTCATTGAACCCACCGTACTGGAAGAAGTGACCTTGCAGGACCCCATCATGCAGGAAGAAATTTTCGGACCCATCGTACCGGTCCTCACCTTCCGCAGCCGTGAGGAAGCACTTGCGATCATTGAGCAGAACCGGAACCCCCTCGCTTTCTATGTATTCACTTCTTCCCGTTCCAACGAGGATTGGTGGCTGGAGCGGGTATCGTTTGGGGGCGGATGCGTGAACAATGCCAGCTGGCACGTGACCAATCATCACCTGCCGTTTGGCGGGCGCGGGTTCAGCGGTACGGGCGCCTATCACGGCAAGCATTCTTTCCTGACGTTTACGCACCAGAAATCGGTGCTCAAAACACCCACCTGGTTTGATCCCGATCTCAAATACCCGCCGTTCAAAGGCAAGCTGCGACTGTTTAAAATGGTGATCCGCTGATGGTAGCCGGGCAGGAGCATAAAAAGCCGGCCGGACGCATGACCCAACTAAAATGGTTGCTGGTTGTTGTCTTTCTGCTCTTCTCTCTGGCAGAAGGCATTTACCTTGTTTATAAACTTCAAGTATCTGACATGACGCTTCGTCAGTATTTTTTACAGCGGGTATACCCTGTAATCATGAAAATGGCGGGTAAAACCGCTACCCGCCTGGAACAGAAGGGTGTACAACCACCGCTTTCATTCTACACCCTGCAGGCTGTGCAGAACAATGATTCGGTACTCGACTTCTCCGCATTCCGCGGAAAGAAAGTGCTCCTCGTTAATACGGCCAGCGATTGCGGTTATACCGGCCAGTATGCCGAGCTGGAAGAGCTGCATCGACGCTTTCCGGGGGCCGTGGTGGTACTGGGATTTCCGGCCAATGATTTCAAAGAGCAGGAAAAAGGCGATGATGCCACCATTGCGCAGTTCTGCAAACGCAATTACGGGGTCAGTTTTCCGATTTTTAAAAAAGCGTCGGTGATCAAGGGAACTCACCAGCACCCTGTATACCGCTGGCTTACCGATCCCGCACAGAACGGGTGGAACAGCAAGACCCCCTCGTGGAATTTCTCCAAATACCTGGTCAATGAAGCGGGAGAACTCACTCATTATTTTGACCCCGCCGTATCGCCCCTCGGTGAGGAGGTAATACAGGCGCTAGAACAATAACCATGCGTACTGCCCCTGATCTGCGCCTGGAAATGGCCAACAGCATTACCCATGGCATCGGCATTCTCTTCGGCATCGCGGCACTTCCGGTACTCACCTCACTGGCCGCCACCCGAGCCAATACCGTAGCGGTGGTGGGCGCCTCGGTGTATGGTTTTTGTTTCCTGATGCTGTTTACCTTTTCCACCCTCTACCACGCGTTTCAGCATCCCGGTGTGAAACAGGTATTGCGGGTTTTTGATCACATCAGCATTTACTTCCTCATTGCCGGCACGTATACGCCTTTTCTGCTCAACTACATGCAAAACGCCACGGGTGTTGTGCTGCTCAGTGTGCTGTGGGGATTAACCCTCATTGGGATTTTTTTCAAGGTATTCTTTACCGGTAAATGGAATGTGCTCTCCACCGCCATTTACCTCGGAATGGGGTGGATTCTCCTGTTCAGCGGACCGCGCTTTTTTGCCGTCATTCCCTGGCCGGTACTGATCATGATCATCATCGGTGGCGTGTTGTACACGGTGGGTTCCTTTTTTTATCTGCGGGAACGCATGCGGTACCACCATGTGATCTGGCATCTTTTTGTGCTGGCCGCAGCCATTTGTCACTATGTAGCCGTATTGCTGATGATCTGATGCCGTTGCTCCGCCCCGCATACAATCCCCTGTTGCCCTTTGTTACCGGCGACTGGAACGGTAACCCGATCGGCAACGATAACCGGTATCTCAATCTCGATACGCCCGGTGAACGCACCTTCCGCGAACTGCTGCGCTGGCAACTGCAGCCCAATCCCCTGCGTCCGCTTAAAAAAAAGCAACGTCCTGGTGTTGATGTTGTTTTCAACAGGCAGCTGACCCGCGATGCAGAGGATGGTATTGCCTGGCTGGGTCATGCCACCTTCCTGCTGCGGATGGGCGGTTTGCAGCTCATCACCGACCCGGTATTTTACAACATAGGTCCCCTCCGCCGGCATACGCCGCTCCCCTGCAGCGTGAGCGATCTGCATTCCATTGATGTGATCCTGCTGTCGCACAACCATCGCGATCATGCCGACCGCCGGAGCCTGCAGCAGCTCTGTGCACTGAACCCCCGGGCGGTGATCTGCACCGGGCTGGAGATGAAAAAGCTGCTGCTGCAATGGAAGATACCCAATCAAGTGGTGGAGGCTGGCTGGTTTCAACAGTACCCGCTGGACGCAGATTGTACCATCACCTACCTGCCGGCCCGGCACTGGAGCCGGCGCGGACTTACCGATACCAATGAAACTCTCTGGGGTAGTTTTCTCATCCAATCCGGATCGCAAACCGTGTACTTCGGAGCCGACAGCGGGATGGGGGTTCATTTTGAAAGAATCGGCCGCCTGTTTCCGCGGATAGACTATGCCCTGCTGGGCATCGGGGCCTACATGCCCGAATGGTTCATGCACACCGCTCATACCAGTCCGGCGGATGCCCTGCTGGCCTGCCGGCAACTCGGTGCACGCACCCTCCTCCCCATGCACCATGCCACTTTCGACCTGAGCGATGAACCCCTGTTTTATCCGCGGCAGGAGCTGCTCCGGCTCTGGGAAGCAGATCCCGCCGTGTCGGTGCTGGATGCGGTCATTGGTCAGAAATATCCCTTTTGACAGCCTGTTGTAAATGCTATCTTTAAGCATGCAAACGATTCATGAGCTGAAGAGCCGGCAACAATTGGCGGAGCGGCTGGGCCTGCTGACGCCGGCAACGCCCCGCCTGTGGGGAACCATGCAACCCGCCGAAATGCTGTGGCATCTGCGCAGCCAGCTGGAGCTGGCGCTGGGCCTGCAACCCCTCAAGACGGATGTAAAGAGCATGCTCCGCCTTCCGCCCCTCCGCTGGCTGGCTATCCGTGTCATGCCCTGGCCCAAGGGATCGCCTACGGCACCCGAGATGCACGTTCGAAAAGCTAATCCCATTGTACAGGAATTTGGTGTGGAGCGGGAGTTGCTGCTCCGCCGGCTGGAGGAAGTGGCGGAAGCGAAAAGCCTCGGCCCGCATCCGCTCTTCGGTCCGCTGTCCACCCGCCTGTGGGGATTTCTCGTGTGGAAGCACTTCGATCATCACCTGCGCCAGTTTACTGTATAATACAAGGCCGTCATGTTCAGCAAAGCTGCCATTGAAAAATACTTCAACGCCGAAAAGGCAGAAAGCCTGCTGTTCCTCGGCATTGGCCTGGCCGCTGTGGTGGCCGCTGTACTCTTTTATTTTTTCCTGAAGACCGCTTTTTACAAGGGCGCAGCCCTGCCGCTGCTGCTGATGGGCCTGCTGGTGGCCCTTGTGGGCTACACCGTTTATGCCCGCAGCGATGCTGATCGCATCCGCAATGTGTATGCCTTTGATATGAATCCCACCCAATTGAAGGAACAGGAAATTCCCCGCATGGAAACTGTGATGCGGAATTTTAAATTGTATCGCTATTCAGAAATCGTATTGGCGGTTACAGGGCTGCTCCTGTTTGTTTATTTCCGGAACAATTCCGGGCAGGCTTTCTGGTGTGGCCTGGGAGTGGCGCTGTTCATCATGGCCCTGATGGCGTTGGGCGCCGATTATTTTGCAGAACGAAGGGGCGCCATGTACCTGGAGGGTTTGAACGAATTTGTGCGGCGGGGGAGTCGGGGCGCTTAAAGCGACCTGACTTGCACGCTTTCTGCATTTAGAGGCGAAAATCTCTTTCCTCTCTCCCTGTTTCCCGGTAAAATAGTTCTTTAGTACACAAGGTCCCGTTTCGCAAGCCGGCATAATCGGGATAGGAAGAATACGGCCACTCGCCCGGTTCTTTTACAATACCAGCCGCAACAGGATTTCGATGGATATAATCGAGGCAATCCTCCAGATACGAAGATCGGGTACGGTTCGGCGATGCGGTTATTTCCTCGCACTTCGTTTTCTGCTGAAAAAGAGAGCCGCATCTGCCGGAAGCTTTGTTCACAGCCTGTGTGTATGAACTTAAAAGAATCCCGGTTCTGTACGCGAATTCCTGCATCGGTTTTCCGCCAAAGCTTTTTCGCTCTGTAATGCTGTTTTCATTGGCCCGGATGAGCAGGTGAAAATGATTGGGCATCAGGCAGTAACAAAGGATGTCGGCTGCCGGTAGTAACTGGTCATGTATTTTTTTAAGAAAGAACAGGTAGTTCGCCGTTGAAAAGAAGATGGGTTGTTGGTTATTACCCCGGTTGTAAACATGATAAAATTCGTGCAGGTTAAGGTGCATGGTTTGGTGTTTTTGTGATTAGCTGTTGCAAAGATAAGGTTCAGGCCGCTGGGAGCGTCCCGATCCGGTGGGAGGGTTCAGGCCGCTGGGAG
>CALMED010000032.1 GCA_937862815.1 uncultured Chitinophagaceae bacterium
ACCGTTCTTCCTTCCCTTATACTTACATCCTTCATTTTACCCAGGCACTTTTTCTGAAACTCAGCATCCCCTACCGCCAGCACTTCGTCGACAATCAGAATTTCCGGTTCGAGGTGAGCGGCAACCGCAAAAGCAAGCCGTACATACATTCCGCTGCTGTAACGCTTAACCGGGGTATCAATGTAACGCTCCACTCCTGCAAAGTCCACAATCTCGTCAAATTTGCGGGTGATTTCCCTTTTGGTCATTCCGAGGATGGCGCCGTTTAGATAAATGTTTTCACGCCCCGTTAACTCGGGATGAAACCCTGTTCCGACTTCCAGCAAACTGGCAACACGACCTTTGATTTTTACACTGCCGGTTGTGGGAGCGGTGGTGCGGCTTAATATTTTCAACAACGTGCTTTTTCCGGCACCATTCCTGCCGATTATACCCAGTACTTCGCCATGCTTTACTTCAAAATTCACATCCCGGAGCGCCCACACATAATCGCTGTCCCCTTTTTGCGTCCGGTCATTGGCGTCGCCTATCTTCAGATAAGGATCCTCCTTTCCCCTCACCCGGTACCACCAGCGGTTAATATCATGTGCCATCGTACCGGTGCCCACCGTACCCAAGCGGTATTGTTTTGAAAGGTTTTCAACTTTTATTACCGTATTCATTGTGTTGATGAGAAGAGTTTAGGGTTTAGAGGTTCTGAATTTTAAACTGTATCCATAAAAGTCCGCTCCACCTTACTGAAGATCATCGTCCCCGCAAACAATACAAGTACCATAAAGACAAAGGGATACCAAAGTGAGGCAATTTCAAAACCCGTAGTTCCGAATAAAGCATATCGAAACCCTTCCACCACGGCACTTAATGGATTCCAGATGATGAACGGCGCAAAACTTCTTCCTTCCAGGTAAGACAAAGGGTAGGCAACCGGTGTGGCATAGAGCAGGAGCTGAACCGCAAATGTAATGAGCACGGTAAAATCGCGGTACTTCGTGGTAAGCGAAGAAATGATGATCCCAAGCCCCAGGCCCAAACCCGCCCTCAGCAGTACCCGCACCGGCAGCAGGATCCAGTTCCAGCCAAGGTTCACCTTTACGTCCCCTGAAAGTGCATACCATCCAACCATCACCATCAATAGTCCGAACTGGATTCCTAAGCGCACCATATTCGAAAAAACCACCGATAACGGGATAACCAACCGGGGGAAATAGACTTTCCCGAAAATTGCCGCATTGGCCACAAATGTGTTCGAAGTATTGGTAATGCAGGCACTGAAATAGTTCCAGAGGGTAATTCCGCTCATGTAGAAGAGAACTGGGTGAATACCATCGGTTGGGATATTGGCAATTTTTCCAAAAATCAGCAAAAACATAATAGTCGGGAGTACAGGCGGAATCAAATGCCAGGGGGGACCCAGTATGGTTTGCTTGTCCTGTGCTACAAAGTCCCGCCGTACAAACAGCACTAACAGATCACGGTAATTCCACAAATCTTTCAACTTCAAATCGAAAAGAGAGGTGGTTGGCCTGATCTCCAGGTCCCAGATTTCTTCAGATGAATTATAATGATTCATGGTTCTTTCCTTTATTTTAAACGCTCTGCCGGATTGCCGGCATATGTCCCCGCCTCCTGAATATCTTTCGTCACCACTGCGCCTGCTCCAATCACCACGTTATCGCAGATCGAAACAGGCAAAATGGTCGCATTGCTGCCAATGGAAACATGATTACCAATGACCGTTTTTCTCCATTTACTTTGATCACCCCCGGCAGGCCCACCGGAGCTGAAGGTATCATTGATAAACATTACTCCGTGTCCGATAAAACAATGATCCCCCAGGGTCACTCCTTCGCAGATAAAACTGTGTGACTGGATCCGGCAGAACTTTCCAACAATCACCTTCTTTTGTATTTCGCAGAAAGGTCCTACAAAAGAACCTTCCCCGATCGTGCATTCATATACATTGGAAGGAAGGGTGATCACCACTCCCTCCCCGGTTATCACATCACGGATGCCGGCTTCCCGGATTTCGGGATTATCGCCTGCTGGCTGCATGATAAAACTTTTCAATGATGCGCACGCTGTGCAGGGCCTCCTCACCGGAAGAGTAATGCGCCTGGTGCCCGGAAAGTACCCGCAAAAAATCCTTGTATACGCGCTCGTGATTATTCATGGAACCCCGGTATCCCTTATACGTATTTTCTTCACCGCCGGGCATCAGTGTTGACGGGCGGATGAGCACCGGCTCCTGGTACTCAACCGTATTGAGGTAAGCGCCCCCGATCTTAATGGTTCCCTTCTCTGCAAAAACGGTGATGGAACCCTCCATGTTTTTCCTGCGGGTGTTGGTGGTGTAATGCAGGGTTCCGGGAATACCTGTGCGGGTACGGAAGGAAAAGACACCTGTATCTTCAGTTTCAATAACAGCCCTGTGACCCCTGTTAGCCGTAAAACCATTCACAACACCAACATCACCAAACAACCAATAGAGTAAATCCACAAAGTGACTGAACTGTGTAAAGAGCGTGCCGCCATCCAGCTTCCGGGTACCCCGCCACGCAGCCTTGCGGTAATAACCGGCATCACGGTTCCAGAAGCAGTTTATCTGCAGGCTGTAAACAGTTCCCAGCCTTTCTTTTTCCACCAGATTTTTCAATGCTGCCACAGGCGGATTGAAGCGGTTTTGCTTTACAATGTACAAGTGGCGTTTGTGCGTATGGGCAGCGCGGATCATCTTCCTGCAATCACCCGTATTGAGTGCCATAGGCTTTTCGCATAGCACATGCAGACCTGCTTTCAGTCCGGCAATGCTGTGCTCCGCATGCAATCCGTTGGGCGTACACACCAACAGGGCATCGGCACGTTCATAATGAAGCATATCACCGAGCGAAGTGTAGCCGTAGCAATTGTAGGTTTTTGTAAAAGCTTTCAGCCTTTTTTCATCTACATC
>CALMED010000033.1 GCA_937862815.1 uncultured Chitinophagaceae bacterium
GAAAGGGACCCCGGGATTAAGGTGAAGGATTTTGTTGAATGAATTTCAGCCAATGCAATTCCGGAACTCCGGGGTCTTCTCCGAATGACCCCGGAAGGGTGGTGTTGAGTTGAGTACCCGCTCATAAATTAAATTCGCCCTACCCGGGGTCTCCTGAAAGGGACCCCGGGGCTTTGGAACAAGTCTTTATAGGCAAAGTGAGTCACATAACTTCTTGTACGTGAACTAACCATTTATGATCCGAGTGACCTGTTTCGTAAAAAGAGGCGCTTGAATACATGTATTCGTTATAGTTATCAGCTAGATTCCATTTCCCTGATACTGGGTTATAATGGATATAATCAATTTTCTGATTCACCATAAATGATGATTCACACAAACGGGCATCAAAGCCAGGTTCGAAGACCTTGTGCTTTTGACCCTTTTTGCATTCATTACTACTGACATACTGACTGAGTTCATTTAACAATTTCCATTCATTGAGTTGTTTTAGCCGGCTGATTATTTCATAAGCCAAAAACCTCTTTCCATTACCGACTAATACCTGAAGGGATGTTTTCATGAATGGAAAATGTAGCATCACATGGATATGGTTTGGCATAACCACGTAAGCAATCACCCGTATATTCTGCTCATAAAGTCGTTCAAACCATTTGTAAACATTGCTGTAAGTCTGTGATAATTCAAACAATGGAAGCCAGCGGCAACATGTGAAACTGATAAAATAGATGCTATTATCCAATAATTGGTGTGGTGTCCTGACAGCCATAGGTGAATTTTTTAATTAGTTAGCGTTATGAAGTTAAATGATAATCCTGTAGATGAAAATTTTCGAACTATAAAAAATGAAGAAACCTTGGTTGCCTCCTGACGCAGACCCTTATGCATAAGCTTACTTGTTATGACCATATACTGAACCCCGGGGTCTTCTCCGAAAGACCCCGGAGGGGTGGATTTGAGTTAAGAAACCGTCTGCCTATCCCAAAACGCCCACCCCGGGGTCTCCTCCAAGGGACCCCGGGATTCAGAAAACGTAATTGCTGGAATGAATTTCACCCCGAAACGTATCCGGAACTCCGGGGTCTTCTTCGAAAGACCCCGGAGGGGAGTTGTTGAGTTTAGGACCCGGCTCTTAAAATTGAAAACACCCGCCCTACCCGGGGTCTCCTGAAAGGGACCCCGGGATTAAGGTGAAGGATTTTGTTGAATGAATTTCAGCCAATGTAATTCCGGAACTCCGGGGTCTTCTCCGATAAACTCCGGAGGGGAGTTGTTGAGTTGAGGACCCGGCTCTTAAAATTGAAAACACCCCATAGAAAGCGGAATATTGCAAACCGTTCCAGCACTTCTATTTCACGAGCACAATAGCCGTTGGTAATTCTACATTGGGAAGATCGTTGAGGTTGAGCCGATCGAAGAAATAACTGCTCTGGTCGCAGCATTCACTGCGCCGGTTGTTGAAGCCGAAGAAGAGCGAATCGGTAACGGTATTATTGAGGACCAGGTAATACGCGCCAAAAGCGTTGTTTACGGTAAAGCCCGCAGTAATGATGCTGTCGGCTGTGCCTATGGCATTACGCTGTACAAGGAACAGGCGCTGTATCTCCTCTACAGCACCGGTGGAAATACGCCGGGCGCGGATGCGCAGGTTAACGGTATCATAGACTTTAGCCGGACCCGTCAGCAGATCCTGGTTGCTGCTGTTCACCAGCCGGAATGCAAAAGTGGCCGCCTTGGGCAACGGACATTCATCCCGTGCACAATCCTTGCCACACTGTGAGAATAAGAGCAGGGAAGCACATCCGAGGAAAACAACTTTTATAAACTTCATGGATTACTTTTTTCACCGGAACCAACTTTTAGGTGGTCCCGCTTTACGGGCACAAAGGTAGTGGCATCAGGATAACCGGCGCTTCGTTCCGCCTGTTAAAATTTGAAACAACGGAGCCAGCAGCAATACCGCCACGGCCCCGATCACATTGAGCCAGAGGAAGGAAATGATGTCGAGGTAGTAAATACCAATGACCAGGGCCTCCGACAGCAGGGCCGCCGCAAACACAGCGGGACCACCCACCCGCTTCAGGAAAAACGCCACCAGGAAAATGCCCAGGATGGTGCCGTAAAACCAACTGCCAAGAATATTGACGGCTTCGATGAGACTGTTGCCGAGGTTGTACGCAAACTGGGCGATAAGAATACAGAATACGCCCCAGAGAAGCGTGTAGAATTTACCCCAGCGGTATTCGTGGATGCTGCTCATGGGACGTTTGGCGAATTTCTTGTGGAAGTCCACCATCGTACACGATGCCAGCGAGTTGAGCGCCGCGGCGATGCTGCCCCAGGCGGCGAGGAAGATGATGGCGATGACCAGTCCCACCAGCCCGGCCGGCAGCGTGTCGCCCACAAACCGCAAAAAGATGTAGTTGGTATCATTGGTGTCGGCACCGGGCGATGCCGTGCGGATGATCTGTTGTACTTCTTTGCGGATTTTCTTGCCTTCCGACTCTATGCGCTGCAATGCCTCCCTTCCCTGTGCTTCCGCAGCCGCATCACCGTTCCGACGGGCCTGGCTCAGCGCCACCGCAGCGGCCTGCTTTTCGAGTTGCAACGCATCAAAGCGGGCACTGGCAGTGCGATAAGCCGGCCCCTGGGCCGATGCCAGCACCTGTGCTTCCTGCGCCTGGTTGAAAAAAACGGGCGCCTTGAAAAAGCTGTAGTACGCAAAGAGCAGGCAGCCTATCAGCAGGATGGCAAACTGCAGCGGCACTTTCACCAATCCGTTCATCAGCAACCCTACCCTGCTTTCGCGGGTATCCTTTGCCGTCAGGTAACGACCCACCTGGCTCTGGTCGGTACCGAAATAGCTCAGTGCAAGGAAGAAGCCGCCAATGAGACCGCTCCAGATATTGTACCGGTCCTTCCAGTCGAAACCCTCCTGCGTCATGCCCGTTGTGATCACGTTCAGCTTGCCGCTCTTGCCGGCAATGTGCAGGGCATCGGTAAAACCAATGCCGGCCGGCAGGGATTGCACTGCATACACGGCGGCCAGCAGCATGGCGCCATAGATGATCAGGAACTGGAGTTTTTGTGTGTACGCCACTGCCTTGGCGCCACCGGTAACGGTGTAAATGATGAGTAAACCGCCCATGAAAATATTGGTCCAGTAGATGTCCCACCCCAGCATGCTGTGCAGCACCAGCGATGGTGCAAAGATGCTGATGCCCGTGCTGAGGCCGCGGGAGAGCAGGAAGAGAAAGGAAGTGAGCGCCCGGGTGCGGGCATCAAAGCGTTGCTCCAGGAATTCGTAGGCGGTAAAGAGTTTCAGTTTGTGAAAGAGGGGTACAAATGTGATGCTGAGGACAATCATCGCCAGCGGCAGTCCGAAATAGTACTGCACAAACCGCATCCCGTCAGTATACGCTTGCCCCGGCGCGGTAAGAAAGGTGATGGCGCTGGCCTGGGTACCCATGATGCTGAGGAGCACCAGCCACCAGGGCATCTGGCGGTTGCTGAGAAAATAACCTTCGAGGTTGCGGGTGGTGCGGCTCTGGTACACGCCATAGAGGATCACCCCCAGGAGGGTCACCACCAACACAAGCCAATCGGTCCACTGGAAATTCATGCAAAATGTTGAGTGAAGATACGGAAGAGCAGGATCAGCGCGGCCAGCACACCGGCCACCAGCAGGTACCAGGGCCACCACGACGAACGGGAACCGGGTGATGATTGCTTCATGTTCAAATTTTTATTTCTGTCGCAAAGCCGGAAACGGAAATGATCCAATCCCTCAATCCTTCATTCCTTCATTCCTTCAGTCCTTGATTCATTCACTCATTCATTCACTCATTCATTCATTGAACCCTTCCCGCCAGCAAATTCGCCATCAGCCGGTACGCCCCCGGTACGCCCGCCGGCAACTGCCGGAAAAACGACAGGCCGGTGTAGATGAAGCGCCCCTTGCCATAATCGGCCACCACGAGACTGCCGGTTCGGTTGGGCTCGCCGGCGTCGTGCATGGAAAGTAAAGGTACATAGCCCGGATCGGTTTGATCGGCTTCGTACACGCTCCGCTCCTGCACCCATCCTTCAAAGTCGGCGGCCGTGATGCGGTTGGGGTAATTGAACAGCGGATGCTGCGGCGCCAGGAAGGTCACTGCCGCGTCTTCTTCGGTTACACGGTTCCGTGAGATCGTAAAGGGCAGCGGCCCGATCTTTGCCCGCACCGGCCCGATCTGGCTGCTGGTGTTGTACTGCACCAGGAGGGTCCCCCCCTCCTGCACATACTGCATCAGCGCATCGTAGGCCGACCCCAGCCAGTCGTTTACGTTGTAAGCCCGGATTCCCGTCACCACCGCATCAAAGGACCGCAATTGAGCGGCGGTAATATCCTCCTGCTTCAACAGGGTGACTTCATAACCCAGTTGCTGCAGGCAGTACGGCATGAAGTCACCGGCGCCGGGAATATAACCGATTTTCTTACCGGCCGTCTTCACCTCCACATACACCAGTTTGCTCACCGCGTCGGGGAAGTACGTGATGGTGGGAATATGATCGTAGGATATCTTCCGGATCCGCTGCGAAAACGTGCCGCTGATGTGCGAAGCCGCTGCCGGCTGAAGGTATACGCCGGTGGCCTGTTGTTGCTTGCGGGCCCTCACCGCTACGGTCCAGTCCACCACGGTGCTTTTATCCAGCTGGAAATTTTTGCCTTCCGGGCGTACGCTCCATCCCGCCGGTGCCGGCAGCTGCACGTTTGTGCGCCGGCTGATGGCCGTATGGCCTGTAAAACGAAAGTTGAGGCGCTTGCTGCTGGTATCGGAAAAAACCAATACCGATTGGTTGGGTTTGATCGTCACCGGGGGATACACCGCCAGCGGCTGGTACAATTCTCCTTTCACCGGGTCGGTGTACTTGTACAACACCGGCTTGGTGAAGACCAGTTCCTCTCCTTCAATCACCAGTGTAATTTTCACCACATATACCGGGGCATTTTCGGGCTGCCCCACCAGCAACGGATCCCTTACATCAAACGAGCCGGCCCGCATGGGGTGCTGCAACCAGTAGGGATCAGATAGCGTGCGGTTCTTCACCACGATGCGTTGCTGTAACAGGCGCTGCACATTTAGTTGCAACGGCATCCGCAAAAGTGTATCCACGAAATGAGGTTGCCGTTGGCAGAGCGAATCCTGCAAAGCCGCCTGGTTTACTGCGTTCCGGCCGTCCCAGGCGTCACCCACCCGGATGCGGCAGGAATCAAGTTGCACGCGACGCCACTCTACCCGCAGCGTACTGCGGTTGATAGCCGTTAGCGTAACCCGCAGCGAATCGCCGTTCACCACGTACTCCTGGTTCGTGGATGCTTCCAGCCACAGTCCGGCACAGTATTCAATCAGGTGCTTTACTTCTTCCCGTTTCTGCTCTTTCCAGTAACCGTCTTTTACATCGGCGATGGCTTTATACAGACGGATCAATGCGGGAACCGAAGCGGACGGATTCACAAACGAGAATTGTTGCACCAGTTCATCCACCTGCGCATTGATGGCCGCTCCTCCCTCGAAACGGCTCCAGTCGGCCACCACATCATCCATGATATCGGCCCGTGCCTCCTTGCCGTTTACGTGGGTGAAGTATTCCCATTGTTGTCCCCGCTGCCGCGGCACACCAAAGCCCTGGCTTTTATGCTGGCTGCGGCTTTCGCTGGCAATCTCGCCGTAGCTCTTCCCCAGCAGCGGGTTAAACACGCCTACATCCATTTTCATCTGGTTCTCCGCCGTGGTGTTGGTACTCCCGAAACTGAAGGTGTTCCATAAGATGCGGCGGGCCAGCCAGGGGCGCACACCGTACTTGAACTGCTCGGGGAAACGTTTGGGATCGGCCGCCGCCAGGAAGGCTTCCTGTGCCAGCACGGCCGAAGCCGAGTGATGCCCGTGCCCGGCCCGGCTGTCGGGCGGAAAACGGGTAATGATGATATCGGGCTGAAAACGGCGGATCACCCACACCACATCGGCCAGTATCTTCTCTTTGTTCCAGATCCGCAGCGCTTCGTCGGTTGATTTGGAGAAACCAAAATCATAAGCCGTCGTAAAAAACTGTTCGGCACCGTCTATGCGCCGGGCCGCCAGCAATTCCTGCGTACGGATCATCCCCAGCTCCACGCCCTGCTCATCACCAATCAGGTTCTGCCCGCCATCGCCCCGGGTGATGCTGAGGTACCCCGTGCGGTACAGGCGCTCTTTGGCCAGGTAGGCCAGCAGGCGGGTGTTCTCATCGTCGGGGTGTGCCGCTACGTACAAGACGCTTCCCACTACTTTGAGCTTCTTCAGGGCCAGCAAGATCTCTGCACTGGAAGGCGCGGGCGGTGTCTGCGCCCGGACCTTGCCGGTCAAAAAACAGAACAATACAACAGCAACTAAACGGATCCGCATAATTATTTCCTGTTTGTGAGATATTCCATGATTGAAAAGGCCAATGCATCCACTTCAATGGCCGTATTGCTCAGCACCACCACCGCGTCACCGGTCCCGCGGCAGATCAGCAGAGTACTCCGGTAACCGCCGGTGCCGCCGCTGTGGGTGATGAAGGTTTTTTGTTGCGTGGTCTGCAGGAACCAACCCAGTCCCGTTTGCGTTGCAGGGCCCGTCCGTAACGCAGGCACCAGTGTCCGCTCCAGCGCATCGGCCAGCGGCCCCTGTCCCGGCTGCAGCACAAAGCGGGCGTAGCGCAACAGATCGGCGGCGGTTGAATGCAGCGCCCCTGCTGCAGCAAAGGCCTGGAAGGTCCAGGGTGGAGTGGCATCGCCGGTACCGGTATAACCAGAGGTACGGTTCACGCGGCGGAGGCGGGCGGGAAACTGGCCGGTGTGCCGCAACCCCAGGGGCCGGCAGATCTCCCGGTTAACAAGATCGTGATAACGCTTACCCGATTGAAGTTCCAGTACCTGTCCCAGGATGGCTACCCCCATATTGGAATATTCAAAATTCTTACCCGGCTCACGGTAAGGAGTAAACGATTTCAGATAATGCAGCAGCATTTCCCGCGAATACGAACGATAGGGATCCCCGTTATTGTAACCCGGAACCACTTTAAAGTTGAGCGGCAGCGAAGGGATGCCGGAGCTGTGATTACTCAGGTGGGTGAGCGTGATGGGTTTTTCTTTCCAGGCAAGGCGGGGCAGCGAATCGGGCAGGTACAGACTGATGCAGGAGTCGGGATTGAGCACACCCGCGTTGTACCGCTTGGCCAGCAGCAGGGCGGTAAAGGTTTTGGAGATGGAACCGATTTCGTACAGACTGTTTTCGTCGGGCAACCGCCCGTTTCCGGCCTTGGTTTCGCCGTAACCGTAAAAGGTTGCTGTACCCCCTGTATAAACGCCAATGGTCATGCCGGCACTGTAGGAGGTCCGCAACCAGTTGCGCACCACCGAATCAACAACACGGTCGAGCTGGCTCCGCATGGGATTGGAACGCTGCACCAGGCTGTCCTGACCCGGCACAAAATATTTACGGAGTGCGAATGTGGTGATGGAGTCCTGCGCATTGCACGCAATGATCAGGTACAGGTTGGCTTCATCAAAAGCGGCCTTGTAGTAATGCACCGCCTGTTGCCGCCGGTCATACACGATGCTGTGAAAGTTACCGAAGGCTGTACGCTGGAGTTGATTCATCTGGCCCGTAAAAGCGGCGCGGGGCACTTTGCTGCGGAAAAAAGAATCGGTCCGGTCGTATACGCCGTTCCAGTTGCCCTGCCGCAGCAACCCGGCCACCACCTGCGCCACGGAATCGGTAGCCGGGTGGGGATCCTGTGCCCGCAGAGGCAACAGGGGCAGCAGCAGTAAAAACAGCATATGGCAACGACGCATGTGCGGAGTTTGTACAGCGAATTTAACGGAAGCTCCCCGGCCGGGGGAACCATTCACGTAAAAAACGGAAAATGATTGCCCGGCCGTCCAAACGGACAGCTCTCCTGCACGCTGCAACCCCACTTCTGCAGTTTGGCTATCGTTTAAAAGAGCACAGCATTGCAGAGCAACAGTTTTCCGTTTTCCCAGAAACTGCGGAACAGCACGTCATCGGCCAGGTACACAACACTGCCCCTGCCCATCTGCTGGGTGCCGAACAGCAACCCGTCCTGCAACCGCTGTTTCAGCTTCGACCCCACGAATCCGGCCAACTGGGCCTCCTTTTTGATCACCCCGGTATTCCAACCGGTGCCGGGAGCCATAAACTCGTAAATCTGATCATCCTGTTTAAGGGTGTAGTAGTAAGCAGGAAAACCCCATGCCAACGGATGGGTATTGTCGAGATCTACCTTGTAGATGGAGCCGGGGGTCATTCCCATGATATAATCCCGCTCCCGGTTTTCGTAGGAACGCAGCGGGCTGTAGATATCTTTTTTCTCCGTCTCTTCTGTCTTCTTCACTTTCAACCCCCAGTCGAGCCGGGCAAAGGCAGTCACTGCATTTTCCAGGGCCACCACCCGGCCTCCTTTGCTGATCCAGTCACGCAGCCCGTCGGCCGAAGTTTTATCGCCCAGGAAACGGTAATTCCCGTCTGCCATAATCAGCACGTCGGTCTCCTGCCAGTTGATGCGGCTGTAGTCACTCACATTCACCAGCGTAACCGGGTAGTTCAACTGCTGGTCGAAGAAATGCCAGATGGCTCCCACCGCGTTGGCATTCGTTCCTTCACCCGTGAGCAGTACCACCCGCTTCAGCTTCATGCTGTTCACCAGGTCGCTGCCGAAATCACCGCCCTCATCCACCATACCGGTGGATACCGGGTAGGCATACAGCCCGTTCCGGTCGCAGGCTTCCTTTACATATTGCCACAGTTTATCGCCCGTCTTCTGGTTGCTGGTTTTCGCCACAATCAGCGACCCGCGATCGAATTGCTGCCCGTTCACGGCAAAGGGTATTTCACTGTAACGGAGCAAGACGCCTTTCTGCAAGAGGTAACCCGCGGCACGGGCGCTCTGCACCCCCTCCCATTTGATCACATAGGCATAAGCGGCCGCCCCGCTGTTGGCAACGGGCGTCGCCTGCGGATAAGGCAATGGGTTGATGCGATCGCGGCTGGCCCAGGCCGTGAGTCCGTATGCATAGGGCAAACTCCAGGCCGTGATATCATAGGTAGCCGAATCGCTGAGCGCCGAACGGGGTTCAAACAGCACCTGCACCAGCGCCGAACGCGGCTGAAGGGCGCTCACCACAATGTCGCCGCCCCCCATCGTGAAGGCTTCCTCTTTACCGGTCAGATAATTATACCCCCTTCCGCTGCCGGTGGCCGTTCCGTACTGAATGCCGTTTTTGTGCAGCAGTCCCAGCAGGGCGCGGATGCGCTGGGCATCGCGGGGATTGTTCTTAATGACATAGGTTTTATAGGAACCGTACCCGGTAGTGAGCGCCTTATTGAAAAAGGCCCGGAACTCCTGC
The DNA here is from genome assembly GCA_937862815.1 of uncultured Chitinophagaceae bacterium. GTDB lineage: Bacteria > Bacteroidota > Bacteroidia > Chitinophagales > Chitinophagaceae > Lacibacter. The sequence continues at coordinate 9,431 of CALMED010000033.1, forward strand.
ACCAGTTTGCGGGCATGGTTTGATGCCGTTTCAATGGTGCTGATACCGGTGGTGTAATGGTGCAATACCCGGTCGGTGAGCGTAAGCGTATCGCCGTCGCTGTTCACCGCCAGCAGGCCGGCGCCGATGCCGCCCTGTTCGTAGGTCATGCCAATGGCGCCGTTGTAGGTCGGGTAGGTATCACCGTAAGAAGGATAAAAGAGATCGAACCGCAGTTTAGTGAAATAGAGCCAGCCACGATCGTCGAAATAGCGGGCATGGTTGCGGCCGATGGTTTCCTGGAAGGAACGCTGCCAGGGAGTAATCACTTCGTGGTAAGGCTCGGCCGCCGGGGCAAAATAGTAGGGAGAATTAATACCCTGCTCGTGGTAATCTACATGGATCTGCGGCATCCACTTGTTGTACAGCACCAGGCGCTGGCGGCTTTCCACCTGTGTTTGCCAGGCCCAGTCGCGGTTGAGGTCAAAGTTGTAATGATTGGTCCGTCCGCCGGGCCAGGGTTCGCGGTGCTCCCGGGCATCCATGCGGGCCGTGGGCTGCACCCCCAGCACCGAGTTGTACCAGTTGATGTAGCGGTCGCGGCCGTCGGGGTTGATGCAGGGGTCCATCACTACGACGGTGTTGCGGAGCCACTCCCTTGTTTTGGTATTGGAAGGATCCACCAACGCATAGAGCGTCATCAGGGCCGCTTCGCTGGAGGAGGTCTCATTACCATGCACGTTGTAGCTCAACCATACGATCACCGGTGTTTCTTCGGTGGCAGCGGCTTTGTCGGGCAACAGCGAGGCTAACCGCAGATTGTTGAGGCGGATTTCCTCCAGGCGGCGGATGTTCTCCGGGGCCGAGACGAACAGGGCCAGCAAAGGGCGGTGCTCGTTGGTAACGCCGTATTGCTCCAGCCGCACCATTTGCGGACTTTGGGCCGCCACATGTTGCACGTAGGCCACGATTTTATGGTGGGGCGTATACCGGCTGCCCAACGGGTAACCCAGGAACTGTTCGGGACTCATGACCTGTGCGGAACCGGCGAGCGTGAGCAGGAAGAAGAACCCTGCCGCGAGAAGTTGTTTCATATTAAAATTTGAAGGCCGAAAATAAAAAAAGCGGCCGACTTTACGCCTGCCGCTTGTAACAGTGGGTTTTGATTGCGTTGCAATATACAGCCGAAAGGAATTAAAAATTATCTTCGGAAAAATTTTCTCATGCGCCGCCTGCTTACCGGTTTACTGGTTGTATTCTTTCTCAACGCCAGCGCCCAGTACACTCCGTACCGGTACGAGGCCGTCAAGAAAGTGACCGCCCAATCGGGCGCCGTGGTGAGCGCTCACCCGCTGGCCAGTGAAGTGGGACTGGCCATCCTGCGACAGGGTGGTAACGCCTTCGATGCGGCCATTGCCACGCAGCTGGCCCTCGCCGTGGTGTACCCCGGGGCGGGTAACCTGGGCGGTGGCGGTTTCCTGCTGGCGTATACGCAGGAAGGAAAATCAGTGGCCCTCGACTACCGCGAGAAAGCACCGGCCGCCGCTCACCGCGATCTGTACCTCGACAGTAACGGAAACGCACAAACGAATAAAAGCCAGAACGGTCACCTTTCAAGCGGGGTACCGGGAACCGTATCGGGACTGTTCAGCGCCCACAGCCGGGCCCGCCTGCCCTTTGACCGGCTCATCCAGCCGGCCATTGACCTGGCGGAAAAAGGGTTTGTACTCACTGAATCGGAGGCCCGCAACCTCAACAACAGTGCCGGCAGTTTCATTTTATACAACACCCGGCCACCTGCTTTTATCCGCTACGGCGGCTGGAAAGCCGGCGACACGCTTATCCAGAAAGACCTGGCCCGTACCCTGCGCCGCATCCGCGACAAGGGCCGCGACGGTTTTTACACCGGCACCACGGCCCGCCTCATCGTGGAAGAGATGCGCCGCGGCGGCGGACTCATCACCCTGGCCGACCTGCGCAACTACCGCACCGCCGAACGCGAAGCCATGGTATCGGAGTACAACGGGCATACCATCATTGGCATGCCCCTGATCAGCAGCGGGGGACTGCTCATCCAGCAGATGCTGGGCATGACGGCCGGCCGCAACATCGGTGCCATGGGCGTACACAGCCCGGAGGCCGTTCAACTGATGATCGAAGTGCAGCGAAGGGCCTTTGCCGACCGGGCCGAATTCCTGGGCGATGTGGATGTTGTAAAAGTGCCGGTGAAAACCCTCACCTCCCCCAGCTACCTGCAGCAGCGCATGTCCGACTTTGTGCCCGGCCGTGCCGGCAGCAGTAAACACACCACCCATGGACGCATAGATCCCGCATCGGAAGAAACCACCCACCTCAGCGTGTACGACCAGTGGGGCAACGCCGTGGCTGTTACCACCACCCTCAACGGCAACTATGGCAGCCGCACCGTGGTGGGCGGAGCCGGCTTCCTGCTCAACAATGAAATGGACGACTTCAGCATCAAACCCGGCGTACCCAATATGTACGGCGCCCTGGGCACCGAAGCCAACGCCATCGCCCCCGGTAAGCGTATGCTCAGCTCCATGACCCCCACCATCGTACTCAAAAACGGCAAGCCCTTCCTCGTGCTGGGATCACCCGGCGGCACCACCATCCCCACCCAGGTGTACCAGGTGCTGCTCAACGTGCTCGACTTTGCGCTGCCCATCGAAGAAGCCGTATGGAAGCCCCGCTTTCACCACCAATGGCTGCCCGACCTGGTGTATGTGGAGCGGGGCATCCCGGAATCCCTCCGCCGGTCGCTTCGCACCATGGGTTACGAAGTGGTGGAACGCGGCAGCATCGGCCGCTTTGAAGCCATCCAGATAAACAACGGTGTGATCACCGCTGTGGCCGACAACCGGGGCGATGACCATGCAGCCGGTTATTAAATTGTACCCCATGATCACCCTCTCCCAACTGCCCGGCCGCACCACCCGCATCAACGGAAGCGACTATCTTTTTTTCTCCGGTTATTCCTACCTCGGCCTCGGCGCCCTGCCTGAATTCCAGGAATGGGTGAGTGAAGGCATCCGGCACTACGGCGTGGTGTATCCTTCGTCCAGGGTCTCCAACACCCCGCTCGAACTCTACGAACGGCTGGAAACGGCGCTGGCCCGCTTCACCGGCACTGAAGCGGCCGCTACTTTTTCCTCCGGCTTCCTCTCGGCCCGCACCGCCGTGGAAGTGGCCGCCCAATACCTCCCGGTCTACGCCCTGCCCCAAACCCACCCCGCCTCCACCGGCCTGCCCGGTGTAACGGTGATCCATGACCGCTGGGAGACCTTTCTCGAACAAAGGCTGCAGGCGGGCGAGACGCAGTTTGCCCTGGCGGCCGACAGCATCCACCCCACCCCGGGTGTAATCAACGACTTCGGCTTCCTGCAACAGGTGCCACCGGAATGCCGCATCCTGCTGCTGCTCGACGATTCCCACGGCATCGGCTGGATGGGTGCTGCCGGGCAGGGAGCGGCGGAGCAGCTTCGGTTACCCGCCCACGTGGAACTGTTGCACCACTTCTCCCTTTCAAAAGCCTTTCATCTCAACGGGGGCGCCATCTGTGGCAGCCGTGAGTGGATTGGCCGCATCCGGCAGCATGTCAACTACGCCACCAGCACCCCCCTGATGCCGGCGCTGGCCCATGCCTGGCTGGAAAGCGAAGCGCTGCGGAACGAACAACGTCGCCTCTTGCTGCGAAACATCGCCCACTTGCAAAAGCTCAGCGCAACCACTACATTTGTGCGCAACGGGGGAACACCGGTGTTTGTGGTGGACATACAGGGCATAGCCGCACAGCTGCTCGATCGCCACATCATCATTTCCTCCTTTTCCTATCCCGATCCACAGCACGCGGCTGTGAACCGGGTGGTAATAAACGCACTGCACACGTTGGCCGACCTGGAAACGCTGGTCGCCGTGCTGCACGAACAACAAAACCAGCCGTAAACACAACCAAGAAAAAACGGAACCCCGCCCAGCGGATTCCGCCAAACAACACAGATGAAAACAACCCGCCTCCTCCTCTTGCTGCTGCTGTGCAGTGCACAACTCCTTGCCCAGGACCTGGGCCCAACACGCCTTGGTCTGCGGGGTGGTTACCAGGCAGGCTTTGCCGCTTTCAAACTCCCCTCATCGCAGGCCACCAACCTCCACCACGGCGGCTACGCGGGGATCTTTCTGAAAATTCCGTTCGACAACCATCTCTTTTTTAAACCCGTCATGGATGTGGCCTACCGCGGCATGGACGTAAAGGAACCGGTGGCCAACCAGTTCAGCCGGATCAATGAACTGCAGTGGCGGGTGGCCCCCCTCCTGCAAATCGACTTCACCTATCCTGCCACGGGGAAAGGAACCTGGTTCGTTCATTTCGGGCCGTCCATCGGGTTTGGACTGAGCGGGCAGCAAACAAAACAGTCGGGCTCCAACCAGCCCGAGTCACGTTCGCTGCGCTATGGCTACCAGGCTTACGGCCGCTACGACGCTTCGGCGCATGTGGGCCTGGGTTACGAAGGAGCCGGCGGAATGCAGCTGCATGTGGACTACAACCACGGCCTGAGCAACATGATCAACACCGAACTTGGTCCGAGCCTGAAATACCGGAGTGTGAGCCTGGGCCTGGCCCTGTCAGTGGGAGGAAAAAAAGGGAGGTAACCCTCCATCCACAGTATTTAAGGATATAAGATGCACCTGCCTGCTCACCGGAGCAGCAACCGCGCCCCCCTTTTAACGGATTGAAATTGGAAGCGACGCCCCGATGGGTTAATTTTACACTCACGGTGTTACGACGAATAACGAAGATCCTCAGCCAACTGGTACTGGTCCTGTTGCTCCTGCTGGCAACCCTGTGGGTAGTCATCCAGTTCTCCCCGGTTCAGACCTGGCTGGTAAAACAGGCCGCCCGGCAACTGTCGCGGGACCTGGGCGCTGAAGTACAGGTGCAGCGGGTGGATTTCTCCCTCTTTAAAAAAGTGCTGCTCGAAGGCGTGCTGGTGCGGGATCAGCAGAAAGACACCCTTGCTTACATCGGCCGGGCGGGTGTGCGGATGAACAACTGGTTTTTTCTCAAAAACAAAGCGGTCATCTACGAACTGACACTGGAAGACCTGTATGCCCGTTTGCATCGCACCGACAGCGTGTGGAATTACCAATTTATCGTGGATTATTTTGCTGCGCCCTCCACCGGCAAGAAAAAAACCTCCGCATTCGAAGTGCAACTGCGCAAACTGCGCTTCGACCGCATCCGCATACTACAGCGGGACGAATGGGCAGGCCAGGACCTGGAAGGCAACCTCCGCAGTTTAGTGCTGGATGCCAACCGCATCAGTTTGCAGGAACAGCGGATCGACATCAACCGGATCCTGGTGAACGCTCCTTCATTTGCGATTTCAAATTACGAGGGACGCAAACCGCCCCGCAAGGGCATGGACGAGAACCTGTTTCACCGCGTCAACGACACCATACCCCCCGAACCATTCCTGCCCGGCTGGCAGGTACTGGCCGGCTCCCTGCTGATCAACGATGGGGTATTTACGAACGATATCCGTACTGTGCGTCCGCCCTATCCTTATTTTGACGGAGAGCACATCCGGTTTTACGACATCAACGCCGGCTTTGGCAACATCGCACTCAGCGGCGATTCACTGCGGGCGAAAATCAACCTCTCCTTACGCGAACAAAGCGGGCTGGAAGTAACCCGCCTCAACGCCAACTTCAACTGGCACGGACGCGGCATGGAGTTTCATGAGCTGTTGCTGGAAACACCCCGCAGCCGGTTGGGCAATTTCTTCGCGTTGCGGTACAACAACTTCAACCACGACATGAGCCGGTTCATCAACCATGTGCGCATGGAAGGCCATTTCGAAAAAAGCAGGTTACACAGCGACGATATCGCCTTTTTTGCACCGGAACTCAAGGACTGGGACGATGTGATTGAACTGTCCGGCAACGCCCGGGGCACCCTCGATCACCTGAAAGGCGACAACATTGTTGTTACCACAGGAAAAAACACCCGGCTGGAAGGCAAGTTCACCATGGACGGACTGCCCGACATCAATACCACTTTCCTGGACATCAATGCCGCAAGCTTTACCACCAATTACAGCGACGCAGCTCTTGTTTACCCGGATCTCCGCAAGATTAAATTCCCCGCCATCCAAAAGATCAGCCGGCTGAACTTCAGCGGCTCTTTCACCGGCTATCTCAACGATTTTGTTACCTATGGTACCATACGTACCAACCTGGGCACCATCGTGAGCGACATCAACCTCAAACTGCCCGCCCGTGCCGATCCCATCTATTCCGGAAAAATCAAAACAACCGATTTTCAGCTGGGCAGTTTCCTCAACGAACCCCTGCTCGGCTCCATTGACATGGAAGGCTACCTGCGGGGCAAAGGTTTTACCACCCGCTCGCTGTTTGCCGAAGTGGATGGCAAAATCAGGCAAGTGGAGATCAACGGGTACACCTACCGCAACATCGAAGCCCGCGGCATTGCCGAACGGAAGAAATTTGACGGATCCCTGGTGGTCAACGACGAACACCTGGCGCTCAACCTCACCGGGCTGCTCGATGCGTCGGAGGATACCGTTGTTTACAAACTCAATGGTATGATCACCCGGTTGGAACCCCGGGAACTGAACCTCTGGAAGAAAAACATATCATTCAGCGGGATGGTGGATTTCAACTTCCGCGTGCGGCGGATCGAAGACTTTATGGGTACGGCCCGCATCTCGGAAGCCCGGTTGCTGTACAATGAAGAATTGCTGTCGTTCGATTCGCTTTTCGTGAGCAATGTGTTCATAGACCCCGAAAACAAAAAGCTGGAACTGCGCAGCAATGAGTTTGACGCCTCTCTCATTGGCGATTATAACATAGTTCAGTTGCCCAACCTGGCGTTGCTGTACCTCTCCAATTATTTCCCCTCCTACATACGCAAACCCACTGCAACGGTCAATCAGCAACGATTCGACTTCCGGCTGGAAACACGCGACATCACACAGTTCCTGCAATTGTTCGATGTGCCGCTCCGCGGCTTCGATCAATCGGAAGTGATGGGCAACTTCGATATTGCCGAAAACACGTTCAACATCAACGCCAGCGTTCCCTTCTTCGAGTACAACAACATCCTTTTTGAAGAAGTGACACTGAACGGACGGAGCAACCTGAGCCGCCTGTATCTCAACGGAGGCATCCGCGAAATACGCCTCAACGACAGCCTGTCGCTGCCCAACACCAGCTTTACCGCCTCCGCACAGAGCGATACCGGCCGGGTAACCATCCGCACCAGTGCCTCCCAAACACTGAAAGATGCCAACCTCAACGCCCGTTTCCACACGGCCACCAACGGGGTCACCATTACGTTTGAACCCTCCACCCTCGTACTGAGCGAAAAAACCTGGCGCATTGAAAAAGAAGGCGATTTCTTTTTTGGCAATGACAACATCTATTCCAGCGGTATCCGCTTCAGCAGCGGCGTGGAAGAAATTTATGCTTATACACAACCCTCCGACCTGGGTAACAAAAACGACCTCATCGTGGAACTGCGTCGGGTGCAACTGGGCGATGTCATGCCCTACCTGCTGCCCGACCCGCGGCTGGAGGGGTCGGTCACCGGCCGGGTGGACATCATGAATCCGCTCGGCAAAATGCAGGTGGATGCCCGCATAACAGCCGACAAGTTCCGGTTCAACAACGACTCCATCGGCGTGGTAACCATCCGGGGCAATTACAACAGCAACTCGGGAGTCATCAACTACAGTGCGGAGTCGGACAACCTGAACCATGTATTCAGCATCACCGGTAACACCAACATTCTCGACCCCGCCAATATCACCACGGATAATGTGCTGGTATTGAAAAACGAATCTCTCACGGTGCTCAATCCTTACCTGTCCGTCATCCTCACCGGCATCAGGGGTACCGGCAACGGCATCATCCGCGTAACGGGCAAGGGTAACCGACCCCAACTCATTGGCAGTGTACGCCTCAACAACACTTCCTTTGTGCTGGATTATACCCGCTGCCGGTACTGGCTGGAAAACGGAACGGTGATCCAGTTCCGCGAAGGCGCAATTGACTTTGGCAGCATGAAACTCCGCGACACGCTCAACCGGAGCGCCACATTCAGCGGCATCCTCAACCACCAGTTCTTCAACGAGATGTCGTTCAATCTCCGCTTCCGGACCGACGACGACCGCAAGGGTATGCTGGTGCTCAACACCACCAAGCGCGACAACGACCTCTTCTACGGCTCCGTGGTGGCCCGGGCTTCAGGCAGCATCACCGGTCCGGCCAACGACATCCAGCTGCGGCTGCAGGGAGAACCCACCGACAGTTCGCGGCTGCACCTGCTCACGTCCGACACCAAGGTGACCGGCACAGCCGACTTCATCGTATTCCGGAAATACGGAAGCGAACTGCAGGTCCAAACCGAAATTAAAGAGACCTCCAACATCACCGTGGACCTGGACGTAACGGCCAATCCCTACGCGAAAATCTTCCTGATTTTCGACGAACTCACCAACGACGTTATCGAAGGACAGGGTACCGGTTCCATCAACCTGCGGGTGGGCACCAGCGAACGCACAACGATGACGGGTAATTTTGAAATAACCAATGGTCGTTACAACTTCAACTGGCAAAAACTGATTAGCAAGCCTTTTCTCATCAACAACGGAACCATCAACTGGAGCGGTGATCCTTACGATGCCCGTATCAATATCGATGCAAAGGTGCTGGTGGAACGGGTAGCCCTGCTGCCGGAACTCACCAACGGTTGCAGCGATGCCCGCAACGACATCATCGTGGTGGCCAATATGAGCAACACGCTGAAAAACCCCGAGATTAAATTCCGTTTCGAACTCCCGCCGAGTCACCCCTGCCGGAACAACCCGCTGACCATGAGCGGCTTTAACCAGTTGTACAACAACCCCGACGAACTCAACCGCCAGGTCATATCTCTCTTACTCATCGGCTCCTTCATTTCCGGCACCGCCCAACCAGGTATCACCAGCGGCAACATCGGCAGCACCCTTATTACCAACGTTGCGGGTACGCTTTCGGAGTTTATCGCCCAGCAGGTGACCACCGGCCTTGATGCGGTACTCAAAAACATTCCCGGTATCAAAGACCTGGAACTGGATCCTTACATCACTTTCACACCGGGACTTATCTCCGGCACGCAGGCGCAGGGCATGGGCTTCCAGGGAACGGGTACCTTTGGATTTACCCGGCGCCTGCTCAACGGACGCATCCTGCTCAAAGCAGGCGGATCGGTACTGGTGGGAGCCGGCCAGATGGCCACGGTGCAGAACAACAACCAGCTGACACCGGACCTGGCCATCGAGTGGCTGATAACGCCCGACGGCAAGCTCCGGCTCATCGGCTTCTACCGGACGGTGTTCGACATCCAGCGCCGCAACGACCGTACCGGCGTGAGTTTCTCCTATGTGCGGGAATTTAATAAACTCTGGTAGGGATCACTTCAGGATTTCATGCCCCATTTTGTCGCGCTTGGTTTCGAGGTATTTCTGGTTGTGGGCGTTGGGTGCGATGCGCAGGGGCACCTGCTCTACAATCTCCAGTCCATAGCCCAGGATGCCGGCACGTTTCTTGGGATTGTTGCTCATCAGCCGCAGTTGGGTCACACCCAGCGAACGGAGTATCTGGGCCCCTACCCCGTAATCGCGGGCATCCATCGGCAGGCCCAGGTGCAGGTTGGCCTCTACCGTATCCATGCCTTCTTCCTGTAATTTATAGGCCTTGAGCTTGTTGAACAGTCCGATGCCTCTCCCCTCCTGGTTCATGTACAGCACCACGCCCCGGCCTTCCTGCTCCACCAGTTGCATGGCGCGGTGGAGCTGGTCGCCGCAGTCGCATCGCAGCGAACCCAGGATATCGCCCGTAAAACAGCTGGAATGCACCCGCACCAGCACCGGTTCGCCGGGCTGCCAGCTGCCCTTCACCAGTGCCAGGTGTTCCTGGCCGGTCTCTTTTTCGCGGAAAGCCACCAGGTTGAAATGACCGTAAGCCGTGGGCATGTCCACCCGCACGATCTCTTCAATGAGGGAATCGGTCTTAAGACGGTATTCAATCAGATCCTTAATGGAGATGATGCTGAGGTGGTGCTGCCGGGCAATTTCCTCCAGCTGGGGCAGGCGGGCCATCGTTCCGTCTTCGTTCATGATCTCCACGAGCACCCCGGCGGGCTCCAGTCCGGCCAGGCGTGCCAGGTCCACCGTAGCCTCCGTATGCCCGGTGCGGCGGAGCACCCCGCCTTTTTTAGCCCGGAGCGGGAAGATATGGCCGGGACGGCCCAAGGCCTCAGGGCGGGTGGCCGGGTCAATGAGGGCGTGGATGGTCTTGGACCGGTCCTGGGCCGAAATTCCCGTAGTGGTACCCTCGCCAATCAGGTCCACCGACACCGTAAAAGCCGTTTCGTGGAGCGAGGTGTTGGTGCTGACCATGGGCACCAGGTCCAGCTCGGCGCATCGTTCCTCGGTGAGGGCGGCACAGATCAGTCCGCGACCATATTTACTCATGAAATTAATCACTTCGGGAGTGGCAAAGCGGGCCGCCACCACGAAATCGCCTTCATTTTCGCGGTCTTCATCATCCACCACAATCACCATTTTGCCGGTTTTGATGTCTTCGAGGGCACGTTCAATTGTTGCGAGCATAACGGATGCAGATTTTGCGCAAAGTTAGCTGAAAATCATGCGTTTTTCCCGGTGGGACGGGATTTTGGCCGTTCAGCGTCTTTCTGCAGCTATGGGGAGAGCAGGCTTGTCTTTTAACTTTATGGATTGTTAATATTTCTTTGGGTATATACGGGGAGTTTATCGTTTCTTTGCACCTGTAAAAAATTTACATTTATGTTACAACTCAGAAAACTGCTGCTTACAATCTGCGCCGCCCTTTTGGGCATGGCGGTAACTGCACAGGTTACAACCAGTAGCATTTCAGGAACAGTTAAAGACAAAAGTGGAAACGCCCTGGAAGGCGCCACCATCACAGCCACACACCTCCCTTCGGGCTCGGTGTACAACACTCTTTCCAAAAAAGGAGGGATTTTTAACATCTCCAACGCCCGTATCGGCGGCCCCTACCGCCTGAAAGTGGAATTTGTGGGTCAGAAAGCCTACGAAGTGGAAGGGTTTAACCTCATCCTCGGCGATGTGTACGACCTGAACGTCGTAATGGGCGAGGACGTAAAACAAATTACGGAAGTGGTGGTGACCGGCGGCCGTCGTACCGGTGCAACGGAAAAGACCGGCGCATCCACCAACATCAACCAGCGCATTCTCACCACCATCCCCACCATCAGCCGTTCACTCACCAACTTTACCGCGGTAACTCCCCAGGCTAACGGTACCAGTTTTGCCGGACGCGATAACCGGATGAACAATATTCAGATTGATGGTGCCAACCTCAACAACAACTTCGGCCTCAGCAGCGACCTGCTGCCCGGCGGTAACAACCAGCCCATTTCGCTGGATGCCGTGGAGGAAGTAGCCGTGAATGTATCTCCGTTTGACGTGTGGCAGGGTGGTTTCACCGGTGCCGGTGTAAACGTGGTTACCAAGAGCGGTACCAACCAATTCAAGGGTAGTGCTTATTACCTGCTCCGCACAGAGCAGATGAACGGCACCCGGATTGGCAACACCAAGCTTACCAATCTGGCTGAGCAGACCAACAGGATCATTGGCGCCACCATCGGGGGGCCCATCATTAAGAACAAACTGTTCTTCTTTATCAGCGGCGAGAAGGAAGAAGAAAGCCGTCCCGGTATTACCGTTACACCACGCGGTGGCTCAGGTACCGGAAACGTATCCAACACTCCGGTTGACTCCCTGCGGAAGCTGGCCAACCACCTCATTTCAAAGTACAATTACGACCCGGGAGCTTTTGACAATTTCCCGAATTTCCAGACCAGCAATTATAAAGTGCTGGGCAAGATTGACTGGAACATCAGCAACGTGCACAAACTGACCTTGCGTTACCAGGAAACGGTTGGCACCGATGACCGCCAGCTGAACAACACATCCATACCCAATACATCAACTTTCACTCCCCCCAACGGAACCTCTATTACGGCCTTACCCAACAGCCGTTTCAGTGTGAACTCCATGTCCTTTGCCAACAGCAACTACTTTTTTGAAGACAAGATCCGTTCGGGCGCACTGGAACTGAACAGTTCGAAGTCGGGCAACTGGGCCAACCAGTTCATTGCTACTTTTTCCCGTATCAGCGCCACCCGCGGATACAATGGACAAACCATGCCTGCAGTGGACATATTCAATAACGATGGACGGAACTACATGTCGTTTGGAACCGACCCCTTCTCCAACAACAACCAGGTTAAGAACGACATCGTTAACATCACCAATAATTTTAAATACTACCGCGGTAAACATACTTTAACGCTTGGTGGCTCGTATGAATACCAAACCGTCGGCAATATGTTTATGCCCGGCTCGCATGGTCATTACGTCTACAATACACTGGATGACTTTATTAATGACCGCGCCCCCATTTTCTATTCCTACCTCTTCTCGGTAGTACCCGGTAAGGAAGCCGTATTCTCCGCCGAATTGAAAGTGGGCCAGGCTGCCGCTTACATCCAGGACGACATCAACGTGAGCGACCGTCTGAAGCTGACCGTAGGCCTCCGCGCCGATGCCCCCATCTACCTCGAGCAACCGCTGGAAAACCCCAACATCACTGCACTGCGTTTCCCCGATGCCAATGGCAACCTCACCAGCTACAATACCGGTGCATGGCCCAAAAGCCGGGTGCTGCTCAGTCCCCGCGTTGGTTTCCGCTGGGATGTGAACGGCGACAAAAACACCATCATCCGCGGTGGTACCGGTTTGTTTACCGGCCGCTTCCCCTTCGTGTGGCTGACCAACATGCCCTCCGGAAGCCTGATGTACCAATCGGGTTCGGCTATCACGAATCCTACCATTCTGGCCGGAATCCGGTATTCCACTCAACTGGATGCGCATAAAAACCTGTTCAATCCCACAGTCGGCGCTATTCCCAATAACGCCAACCTGGTAATGACGGATCCTAACTTTAAATTTCCCCAGATCTGGCGGACCAACCTGGCTGTGGATAAGCGTTTCAACAATGGCTGGAGCATTACCCTGGAAGGTATTATCACCAAAGACGTAAATGCCATCCGTCTCCGCAACGCCAACCTCCGGGAGCCGGACGCCCGTCTGACAGGTGCTGATAACCGCCAGGCATACGCCAACAGAACAGATGCCGGCCGTCGCCTCTACAGCAACATTAACACGGCCATTGTACTGGAAAACACCAATCGCGGCGGTGGCATTGTTTTAACGGCCCAGTTAAACAAGGCACTCAGCAAAGGTTTATCCGCATCGGCCAGTTACACCTACACCGCTGCGTGGGACATCACATCCAACCCCGGATCGCAGGCCAGTTCCACCTGGCAGGGTACTCCTGCTGTTGGAACTCCCAACACCACGGCACTGGGCATGTCGGGCTTCGCCATCCCCCACCGCTTCATGGCATGGGTGAGCTACCGCAAAGAATACCTGAAGCACCTGGCCACCACCGTTACCCTCTTCTACGAAGGACGTAACCAGGGCAACTTCAGCTTCACCACCAACGGCGACCTGAACGGCGATGGTATCAGCTCCGACCTGATGTACATTCCCAAAAACCGGAATGAGATCAACTTCCTTCCCATCACAGGTGCCAACCCCTGGAGTGTAGACGCCCAGCGCGATGCCCTGGAACAGTACATCAACAACAGCAAGTACCTGCGCAAGCGCCGCGGCCAGTATGCCGAGCGGAATGCCGCCCTGCAGCCCTTTGTACACACTGTGAACCTGCAGGTACAACAGGACCTGTTCACCAACATCGGCAAGCGAAAGAACACCCTGCGCCTGCAGGCCGACGTGCTGAACTTCCTGAACATGCTGAACAAGAACTGGGGTCACCGCTTCATCAACACCCTCAGCGGCAACAACCCGCTGCAGGTGGCCAGCGTAACCAACGGCGTTCCTGCTTATCGCATGAGCCTCGTAAGCGGACAGCTCCCCACACAGCCCTTCCAGGTAAACCGCAGCCTTTCCAGCACCTGGGGTGCACAAGTGGGTATCCGCTATATCTTCTGATAAATAACGCCTGTTATAAACTAAAACCCCGGCCAAAGCCGGGGTTTTTTATTGCGTATATCTGCAGGAAAATAAGCAGGCTCCGCCAGCCTGGCTAACAGGTATTATTCTGGCAAAAAAGCGATGAAACTGCAAAAAAGGGAGAAACAAATCAATGATGATGCCGTCCCCAGCCCCACTTCAGAAAATCGGGGAACGCCTGTCCCCAGGTGGCCACATCGTGTTTGCCATCGGCCAGTTCGAGGTATTTAATGGCCTGTTGGGGATAGCCATGCTCTTCGAGAAGGGCAATGAGGTCGAGTGTATCGTCAATGGAGTCAATCACCCCGTTGTTGTTGCGGTCCTTGTTTTCATCAAGAGCGCCGGTTTGGAAGAAAAACTGCAGCCAGGGTGCTGCCTCCCCTTCCCGCACCTGGTTGTGCATGATGCGGTCGGTTTCATCATTATAGCCATCCTCATAGGCTTTTTGCCGCCACCATAGCGATCCGGAAAAAACACCCACTTTGGTAAACTCGTGCGGATGATTCCATACAAGATCAAGCGCCATGAGTCCGCCCAGCGAAAAACCGGCAAAGGCCTTCTCCCGGAAATGTGGCAAGTGAAATTCCTTACGAATGAGGGGAAGCAACTCATTGAACACAAAGCGGGTATAGGCCCCTGCTTTTGAACCCCGCCCCAGGTAGTCGGCCTTCCGGGCAACCCCGTACTCGTTCTTCCGGTCGGGACCACAATGAATGCCCACACACACCAGCGGTTCTATCTCCTGGTAGTAGTAGAGATCACCCAGGATTTCATCAAAAGGCATTTTGGGAAGATCCTGCCCGTCGTTAATGAGGAGGAGACTCATCTGTTCGGGATGCTTGACATGGGAAGGTATGTACACATCCACATCCACCGTTCTGTCGAGGTATCCGGATTCAAGTTCTGTCCGCACTGCGGGAACCCGCAGCATCGCTTCCTTACGCATCTTTCAAAAATAGTGAAAAGAGTGATAATTTTTTTGGCCTACGGGTAAGCAGGTTTAAAAATTGTGGCTTATATTGACAAAGCATACCGCACCATCCATTCTCAACATTATAACCGCATGTTTATGAAAAAAATCGGACTCCTTTTTGGCAAAGAACGTTCCTTCCCACTGGCCTGTATTGACCGCATCAACAGCAAACAGGTGCCGGGCATCGTGGCCGAGCCCGTGCACATTGACAAAGTGATACAGGGCGAGGGCGGTGAGTATGCCGTGATCATTGACCGCATCTCCCAGGACGTTCCCTTTTACCGGGCCTTCCTGAAAAATGCGGCGCTAACCGGAACGGCCGTCATCAACAATCCCTTCTGGTGGAGTGCCGATGAAAAATTTTTCAACAATGCCCTGGCCACCAAAATCAACGTACCGGTTCCCAAAACGGTGATACTTCCTTCGAAAGAACGGCCCGATGACACGAGCGATGATTCCTTTTCCAACCTGGCCTACCCGCTCGACTGGGAAGGCATGTTCCGCTACATCGGCTTCCCGGCTTACATGAAGCCCTTCGCCGGCGGTGGCTGGAAAAATGTATACAAACTCCGGGATGCCGATGAGTTTTTTGAAAAACACGCCGAAACCGGCCAGCTGGTGATGCTGCTGCAGGAAGAAATCATCTTTGAAGAATATTACCGCTGCTACTGCATCGGGCGCAAGCACGTTCGCATCATGAGCTACGAACCCCGCAACCCGCACCACCTGCGCTATGTGGCCGACTTCAGCCCCTCCCGGGAAAAACTGGCCATGATGACCGAAATCGTACTCCGCATCAACAACTACCTCGGCTACGATTTCAACACCGTGGAACTGGCGCTCCGCGACGGGGTGCCCTATGCCATTGACTTCTGCAACCCCGCCCCCGACGCCGACATTGCCAGCGTGGGACAGGAGAACTTCGACTGGGTGGTGGAAGCGGCCGCCAGTTATGCCATCGAGCGGGCGCTGGAACACAAAGAAGGCATGGATAATCTCACCTGGGGCGAGTATATTTCACGCAGTGCCAATAAAACCACACTGTTCTGATAAAGGACATCATGTTCACCGAGTTTGACCCGCATACCGACACATTCCGCCAGGTGGAGGAGCCCGATCCCTCGCTGGAATACACCTATGCCGATTACCTGAAATGGCGTTTTGAAGAGCGGGTGGAGCTCATCCGCGGCCAACTCATGAAGATGACGGCGCCCAACCGGAAACACCAGGAAATTTCTGTGATCCTGTCTACGGCCTTCAGAAATTACCTCAGGCTTCGGTCGTGTAAAATTTATACCGCTCCTTTTGATGTGCGCCTCCCCCGTACAGAGCAGGGTAGTCCCAAAGAAATTGTTACGGTGGTTCAACCCGACCTCTGTGTTGTATGCGACCTGCACAAACTCGACGAAAAAGGTTGCCTCGGAGCCCCCGACCTGGTGGTGGAGATCCTTTCGCCCGGCAACTCCCGCAAGGAAGTGCGCATCAAGTTTGAATTATATGAAGAAGCCGGTGTGAAAGAATACTGGATTGTAAACCCGGAAGAGCAAAACATCGCGGTGTTCGCGCTGGAGAAAAACGGCCGTTACGGCGGCGCCCGGCTCTTTGCCACCGGCGATTCATTGGCGGCAACTGCCGTTCCGGGTTTTGTGCTGGATATTACCGAATTATTTCCAACTGAATAAAACGTATGGCAAACATCAACTACAAACAGTTCACCTTGGGTGTGGAAGAAGAGTACATGGTATTTGACCCGGTAACCCGGGAACTGAAAAGCCATGAACAGAAAATTGTAACGGAAGGACAGAAAGTGATCCGCGACAAAGTAAAAGCTGAGATGCACCAGGCCGTGGTGGAAGTGGGTACCGATATCTGTCACGGGATTGACGAGGCATTTAAAGACGTTTCCACCCTGCGCAGTACCATCAGCGGTATAGCCGGCGAGCTGGGCCTCGCCGTGGGCGCCAGCGGCACCCACCCTTTCAGCCACTGGCAGGACCAGCTCATCACCGATCATGTGCGGTACAACCAGATCGTAAACGAACTGCAGGAAGCCGCCCGCAGCAACCTCATCTTCGGGCTCCACGTACACGTGGGCATGGAAAACCGAAAGATGGCCATTCACCTTGCCAACTCCGCCCGTTACTTTTTGCCCCATGTGTATGCCCTCAGCACCAACTCGCCCTTCTGGGAAGGGCGGCTTACGGGCTATAAATCATTCCGCACCAAGGTCTTCGACAAGTTCCCCCGCACGGGCATTCCCGAATACTTCGACAGCATCGAAGCCTACGATAATTATGTGAACCTGCTCATCAAGACCAACTGCATTGACAATGCCAAGAAAATCTGGTGGGACCTGCGGGTGCATCCTTTCTTCAACACCATTGAGTTCCGCATTTGTGATGTACCCATGACGGTGATGGAAACCATCGCCATCACCGCCCTCTTCCAGGCCATTACTGCTAAACTGTACAAGCTGCGTAACAAAAACCTCAACTTCATCCAGTACCAGCGTGCCCTGATCAATGAAAACAAATGGCGGGCCAGCCGTTACGGCATTGAGGGCTACATGATTGATTTTGGCAAGGAGGAGGAAACCAACACCCGGGCGCTCATTTACGAATTGCTCGATTTTGTAGACGATGTGGTGGATGAACTGGGCTGCAGAGCTGCCATCAACTACGTGCCGGTGATGATGGAACAGGGAACAGGGGCCGACCGCCAGTTGCGGGTGTTTGATGAATCCAAGAACCTTACTTCCGTGGTGGATTATATAGGAGCACAGTTCCTTGCCGGAGCCTGAGGCGCAACAGCCATCATTATTTTTTTTGAACTTTAATCAGATTTCGCAGTACGCCACACTGCCCCCTACCCACTCCTTGTCTTTGTTGTAACGCACGCCAATCATCTTCCCCTTGCTCAGCCGGGCCAGGTTGGTGGCTGCATGCGGACGGGCATCACCTTCGGGCCAGACATACATCATCCGGATCTCGGCTTTTGCAGGACCATCAGGGGTCTGGATTACATCGGCGTATTTTACTTTGCGTTGCAGGATGTAGTACTCAGGATCGGTGATGGCATCCAGGTCGTCCTGAACCAGGTCAATCTTAACACCCTGCCCGGCAAAGGAAAAGAGGGGCTTCAGTACAAAATCCTTCAGCTCACCCGGCAATTGCTTCACCTCGTTGAGGAAGAAGGTTTCCGGCACAAAGGGATGCTGCACCAACGGCAAGGTGTACTTGCTGATGCGGTAGAACCAGTTGGGATGCGGCAGCCATTCCACATCGAGGTCCGTGGTAATATCCACCACATCGCCCAACGCGGCACGGTTGGCCTTAAAATCATCGAAGATGATGCGGTTGTACACCCGGTGAATGGCCGTCTTCACGCCATTCCTGTTGTAATACAGTTTGCGGCCTTCCTGTATGAGTTCGGTCAGGCAAACCGGCTCAATGCCCACATAATCGCGGGTGCAGAAAAAATCAATCCGCGTCTTCTGCTCATAGGGCTTGATTTCCAGCAACACTACATTTTCGGGTGCATGCGGTCCGAGGATGAGCCGGCGCAACATATCCAGGTACGTATCTTTTTTGTAGCCATTGAAATAATGACTGAAACCCGCGGGTAGATGAAAGTGCCGCTCCAGCACCTCCGGGTAATAAGCCTGGAAAGCGTACAAAGTGGGGAAGCCCTGCATTTCAATGAGCTGCGGTTCCAGCTCACCCGCCGCATTTTCGCACACGCCGAAATCAAAGGAGATCATGTGAGCGAACGGGTGTTCCCGGGGTACGTTTTCGCCGGCAGGAATGGCCGGGGTGGTCAGTTCGCGGAACGAAGGGCTGCAGATCACATCCACAATGCTTTCGCAGGCATGCAGCAGTTTTTCCTTGAACGAACGGTCAACAAAAACCGGGGTCTCCGCCACCCTGAAATCAACCTGACCCGGATGCAGGCTGTTGAGATCGGCCAGGAAAGCAGCATAGTTCTCTTTCGTAAAACGATCATTGTAAGCGGTGCGGAGGTGCGGCAACATGTTGGGTGATTTTGGGTGATTGAAAACGTCTTCGGCTGCGCTCAGGAAACCGGTTCGGGCACCTGGCTGTAAATGGACTGTGCCAGAAAATTAGGCAAAATATGGTTGTAAGTCCACAGGATTTTATCCGGGTCCTCCAGGTGCTCAATCATGCCCTTCCACTTATCAAAACCGTGGTTTTCAATCACCGTTTTTTTCTTGTCTTCTTTCTGCAGGTACATGCTCATACCCATGGCATCGGCTTCGGGGTGAAACTGGGTGCCCACCATGTAATCGTTGAAACGGATGGCCATCAGGGCCCGTTCCAGGGGCACATGGGGACGGTCCTTCTCAATGCACAGAATACGGGCGCCGATTTTCCGCAATTGTTCAAAGCTGGGCTGCACCACCTGGTAGTCGCGGCTGTCCACCGCATAAAAAGGGTTCTGCAAACCACGGAAGACCGGTTCATCTTCGGCTCCTTCAATCGGGTGCACAGGAAATACACCAAAGGCTGTGGAACGGCGCTTGCACACCGTTGCCACCTGGAAATAGCGGCAGGCCATCTGGAACGAATGGCAAATGAAGAAAACATGCTTTTTCCTGTGATGCCCCGGGTGTTGGTTCCACTGCAGAACGGCTTCGAGCCAGGAGAAATAATTCTCCTCCCAATCCATGCCAATTCCATCAAAGGGGCTGCCGGGTCCGCCGGTGGAGATAAACAGATCGTAACTGAGATCGGGTACACGGGCGGTGCCCCGCACGTCGTATTCGTCAAACAGGAGCTGGAGGTGGTGAGCGGCTCCGAACTCATTCAGAATCTGCCGGATACAACGCATCCCTTCATTGGGGTGCCCGTTGTAAAGGTCCAGGATGGCAACCCGGATCTGACGGCCGTTCGGATGATCCATAGCGGCAAAATTACCGAAAAATGGGTGTTGAACGGCTGCCACCTGTATCCACAGTTTGTGGAAAGATTCATTAACCTGTTATGACCGGCTTAAAACATGTGAAACCGGGTGTGATGGTATCCGGTTTAATACACGGTGAAGCCCCCGTGTTCCTCTTCAGCTCCGAAACTCCGTGTTGATAAGATGAAACAACCCGATAATTCACGTGGAAATCAAAGGCCCATGTCCATTTTCTTCTGCTTCAAACTGCTGAGCGATGGATCCATTTCAATGGCTTTGTCGCACAAAGCCATCCCCTTGTCTTTCTGCCCCATCTTCTGGTAGCTCATACCAATCATATACAGTGAGCGGGCATTGTTGAGATCTAACTGCAACACTTTGTCCCAGTTATCAATGGCCTCCTGGTATTTACCTCCTTTGTAGAAAGCTTCCGCCAGTGCATAGGTTACGGAAACGCTGTAAGGACGTTTCTCAAGTGAATGTTGCAACAGCTCGGCCGCTTTGGAAAAGTTGCGGGTGTTCATGTAACTGTAGGCCAGGTTCTCGAAGTAATCGGCATTCTGCGCCCATCCACGCTGCGCCGCCAGCTCAAACATGGCAATGGCGTTCCTGTCGTCGGGTATGGAATAATAGACCATCGCCATCTCGTAGGCGTAGCGGGCATTGGTGGTATCGAGATCAACGGCTTTCCTGTAGTACGGAATTGCCTGCTTGTAGCGCTCCATTTCCAGGTAGCTCCTGCCAATGGTGTAATATGTCTGTGCATTGGAAGAGTCCGTCTCGATGGCATAAAGCAACCGGTTGATGGCGTATGGATAATTCTCGAGGTAATAATAGCACATACCGGCTATATGGTGCATGGGTTTGTCTTTGTGCCGCTTCTCCCAGCGTTCGGTGAAATCCAGGGCCTCGCGGTGCTTACCCAGCATGAAATACAACTCGGCCATCTGACGGAAAATAGATTCATTGTCGGGCTGCAGGGCATACCAGCGGTTGTAGGCCAGAACAGCCTGCCGGTAGTTACGGGTTTCCAGTGCAAATTCTCCCATACCCTTCAGGGCTTCTATATGGGTGGTATCGAACCGGATCGCCTGTTCAAAAAGGTTCAGCGCCTGCTGAATACGGCGTTCCTGGCGGGCGGCGTGTGCACGCTGGAGGTAGTGATCGGAGCTGTCGCGCTGCTGCGCCACCATAGGAGCAGCGAATAACAGCAATGCGCAACCAAGCAGAAAAACGGTTCTCATGAAAGGTAAATTTGGATTTACCGCAAATATAGGTTGCTACAAACTATGCAGAAATCGTAAAACTACCCAAAAAAGAGAGGAGAAATTCCCGGTTTTAGGGGCATCATCTTAGCAGCACCGCCCCCAGCGGCGGCAACTGAACGGTCAGCTTGTTCCATTTTGCCTTCTTGTCGGTAACCGTTACCGGCACCTCCGGGTTCAGGATTTTTCCGGTTCCCCAGTATTTTTCTGCATCGCTGTTGAAGATTTCCTGCCAGGTTTTTTTACCCTGCACATGCACTTCCCAATCGTTGCGCACCACCGGTGTCATGTTCAGCATCACCAGCACATCGTTGTTGGGGTCTTTCCCTTTGCGACGGAAACTCAAAACCGTATCAGCCCGGTGGTTCAGATCCACCCACTCAAAACCAAACAGGTTGAATTGGTTTTCATACAGAGCCGGCTCATTGCGCAGCAAATGGCAGAGATCTTTCACACAGGCACGCATACCGCTGTGCGGTGCGTGTTCCAGCAACTCCCACTGCAGTTCACTCTTGTAGTTCCACTCATTGGTGGCGCCAAATTCATCGCCCATGAACAGCAACTTCCCGCCCGGGTGAGCAAACATGTAGGTGTACAGGAGCCGCAGGTTGGCAAACTTCTGCCACTCATCGCCGGGCATCTTGTAAATCATGGGACTTTTACCGTGCACCACTTCATCGTGACTGAGGGGGAGCATGAAGTTCTCATCATAATAATACATCATGCTGAAGGTAAACTGGTCCTGTTGGTGCTGGCGGTACAGGGGATCCTGCTTGAAATATTTCAGCGTATCGTGCATCCAGCCCATCATCCATTTCATGCCAAACCCCAGGCCACCGTCAAAAATGGGGCGGCTGACACCCGGCCAGTCGGTGGCTTCTTCGGCGATGGTTTGCACATCCGGAAAATCGCGGTAGATGGTTGCATTAAGGTCTTTGATGAATTCAATGGCTTCCAGGTTACCATCGCCCCCGAACTCATTGGGCTCCCATTGCCCCGCCTGCCGCGAGTAATTCAGCTTCAGCATGGAAGAAACCGCATCTACCCGGATGCCGTCAATGTGATACTGGTCGAACCAGTACCGGGCGCTGCTGATGAGAAAAGAACGGACCTCTCCCCGTTTGTAATTGAAGATGTAGCTGTTCCAGTCGGGATGATACCCCTTCCGCATATCGGCATACTCGTAGGTATGGGTTCCGTCAAACATAAACAACCCGTGCGCATCGTACGGAAAATGGGAAGGTACCCAGTCGAGTATTACGCCAATGCCTTCCGCGTGAAAAGCATCCACCAGCTGTTTGAACTGCTGTGGATTTCCAAAGCGCGATGTGGGAGCGAAATAACCGGTTCCCTGGTAGCCCCAGCTCCCGTCGAAGGGGTGTTCCATCACCGGCATCAGCTCTACATGTGTAAAACCCATTTCCTTTACATAGGTCACAAGGCGTTCCCGGAAATAATCGTAGGAATGATAGACTTCCTCATTGTGGCGGTCGGGCCGCATCCAGCTGGCGAGATGCACTTCGTACACACTCCAGGGGGCGTCGAGTTTGTTGTGCTGGTGGCGTTGCTCCATCCAGCCGGCATCATTCCAATCGTAATCCAGGTTCCACGTAAGCGAGGCCGTGTTGGGACGCACTTCCCAGTAGTTGGCGTAGGGGTCGCCCTTGTCGAGCTTAACGCCGCCGTACCCATGGATGTGATATTTATAGGCTTCTCCTTTGGCCATATGCGGAATAAACCCTTCCCAGATGCCGGAATTGTCGAGCCGTACAAACAAGGGATGCGCATCTTTGTTCCAGTCGTTAAAATTGCCGATCACCGATACAAATGTGGCATTGGGCGCCCACACGGCGAAATAATAACCGGGCGTACCCAGCACGCTCATCGCATGCGAACCAAACAGCTCGTAACACCGGTAATTGGTGCCCTTTTGAAAGTTGGAAATGTCATCACCCTGGAAGCGGGAATAGTTCCACACCGGGCGGGTGGTATCAATGAAGTGAAAATCTTCGTAGCGTTGCATAGGTGTTGGTTGAATGACGGCAGCTTTTTTTGATGCCGGCTTTTTCGTTGCCGGTTGATCAGACTTGCGGGATGCTTTCGCCATATAGCTTAATTGTTGAATGAAAAAAGGGGTTGCAAACAACAAAGCCGGCTACCCGGCGCGGGTAAAAAGAAGAATCATTGCCGCAAGCCAGCCGTGCTGTTCCGGATTAAATGTACCACTTAACCTCCACAACCGTACCCTGCAACCGCAGTAAGCCGATGGGGAGCCTTACTTCCGCAGCTCCAGCACCAGGGTTGAATGTGGCACCAGACGGATTTGTGCTTCCAACGCAAACTCCGCGCCGGCCTCCACATCAAAGGCCTTAGTGAAGCCTTTCATACGTTCTTCAAAGCGGGCGAGGTTCACCGTAGACAACTGGTCGTTGGTATTCATGAGACACATCACGGTTTGACCGGCATCGTAGCGGAAATACACATACACGCCATCCACAGGAAGAAACTGCATGAAACGGCCGGTTTTAATGGCCGATGAACCCTGCCGGAATTGGGCGAGACGGCGGATGTAGTTAAAGATGGCGTTCTCCTTTTCCGTACGTCCCCCGGGGGTGAATTTGTTTTGCGG
The DNA here is from genome assembly GCA_937862815.1 of uncultured Chitinophagaceae bacterium. Lineage (GTDB taxonomy): Bacteria > Bacteroidota > Bacteroidia > Chitinophagales > Chitinophagaceae > Lacibacter. Next base: position 33,383 of record CALMED010000033.1, read on the forward strand.
ATCGCCCTCCCAGCCACCGGGAAAATCCTGGCGCACGTATCCATCGTTGGGCGAAGTAAACCCGGTCATAAGAATTTCATTGCCATAATACATCTGGGGGATGCCCCGGCAGGTGAGCAGCCAGGCAAATGCCATTTTGTATTTGGACGTATCCTCTCCCACCACCGAATAAAAACGGGCAATGTCGTGGTTGTCGAGGAAGATGACCTGGCGCATGGGATCCTTGTAAACAACATCCTGTGCCAGGGTGGTATACAGTTTATTCACCCCTTCCGTCCACCCGAACTTCTCGGTGCAGGCCGGCTGGATGCCGTAGAACAACGTCTGAAAATCGGTCGTGGCCTGCAGGTTGCTCCTGAACGGGATGCGGAAGGTATTATCACAAAAATAAGCCTGGTTGATCACCCCATGCACCCAGGTTTCGCCGAAAATACTGATGCGGGGATACTCATCGTACAGGGCCTTGTTACACCGGTTCATAAAGGCAAGATCGTTGTAGGCATAGGTATCAATGCGGTAGCCGTCTATTCCGAATTCTTCCACGCTCCAGATGGCATGCTGGATGAGGAAGGTCTGTACAAACGGGTTGCTGTGATCCCAGTCGGGCATCTCCCGTACAAACCAACCCTTGCTCATGATCTTTTTATCCAGTTCGGATGCATAGGGATCGAAGAGCACCTGGTCTTTGTAGTTGGTTTGGGTAAACGTTGGCCAGCGGTGAAACCAGGTACTGTCGGGCATGTCGCGGTACAGGTGGTGTTCCAGTCCCACATGATTGTACACGGCATCCTGGATCATCTTGAGTCCTTTGGTATGACAGGCATCCACCAGTTTTTTGTAAGCGTCATTACCGCCGAGACGGGGATCCACTTTGTAGTGATTGGTAAAAGCGTAGCCGTGCTCGGTACGGTTGGGCATGTCGTTTTCCCAGATGGGGTTGAGCCAGATGGCCGTAACACCCAGGTCCCTGAGATAATCGAGTTTGTTTTCAACGCCTTTGAGATCGCCGCCGTGCCGGTTGAAAACGGTGTCGCGGCGCAGGGTCTGGTCCCGCATGCCGGGCACCCGGTCGTTGGACGGATCGCCGTTGCTGAAACGATCCGGCATGATGAGGTACATGAGGTCGGAAGAAGTGGCCCCGTTGGCAAAGCTTTTGCCATTACCGGACCGACGGGCATTTAGTTCGTAGCTGATCGTTTGAGCAGCCTTCCCTATCCCGCTCAACCGGATAACCATCCGGCCCGGTTTGGGCGCCACCAGCTGCAGATCGAGGATAAGGTAGTTGGGATTGGCAAACCGGTTCACTTTGCGCAGCACCACACCCGGGTAGGTACAGGTAACTGTTGTGTATTGTCCAACATTCTCCTGGTGAATCATCAGCTGGAGATTTTTGTTTTTCATCCCCACCCACCAACTGGAGGGATACAGATCGGGTTCAGCAAAAGATCCGGCAAATACACCGCTCAGCGGCTGTAACAGTAGTGCGAAAAGGAACAAAGTAACAGAATGAAGAATGCGTTGCATGCGTTGCGTTATTTAAAGTAAATCAATGACTATCCTTGATCACCAGCCGTGCGCAGATGCCCGCGATAAACATGGAAACACCCGCCAGGCCAATTACGTTGATGGCGCTGCCACCCAGCGCGGAGATGGCCAACCCGCCCAGCAGGCCGGCAGCGATCTGCGGAATGGTAATGGTGGCATTAAAAATACCCATGTACACACCGGTTTGCTTGGGAGGCAGGGAGGCCGAAAGAATGGCATAAGGCAGCGCCAGGATAGCGGCCCAGGCAATTCCAATGCCGGCCATGGCGGCAAACAGGAGGTATTTATCCCTGATGAAGACCATGGAAAACAATCCGACACCCCCCAGCAGGAGAGAAATCATGTACGTATTGCGGCGGCCGAACTTATTGGCAAGTGGGGTAAGCAGCAGGGAGTAGAGGGCGGCAAATACGCTGTAGGCCGCAAAAATGACACCGGTCCAGTTGCCCGCCTCGTTGTAATCCTTCGATGTGGGATCACTGGTATTCCATACATTCTGCGCAATGCCCTGCGTGGTGTACACCCACATAAGGAAGAGCGAAAACCAGGAGAAAAACTGGGTAACGGAAAGCTGCCACATGGTGGATGGAATGTTCTGCAGCAATTGCCAGAAGCTGACTTTTTCTTTTTCTTTCACTTCCGCTTCCATGTTGTTGTAGCGGGCATATTCTGCAGGAGGATATTCCTTCGTACGGAAAGAAGTCCATAAAACCGTCAGCAGCAGTACAGCCCCGCCAATATAAAACGACCAGATCACTGTAGGCGCTACTTTGGCACCGGGAGCAGGTTCGTTGGCCATGCCCCAGCCGGTCAGCAGAAAAGGCAGCAAAGATCCGAACACGGCGCCTGCGTTGATGAGAAAACTCTGTACCGAATAACCCTTATTCCGTTGCTTGTCGGGCACCATATCGCTTACAAGGGCGCGGAATGGTTGCATCGTTACGTTGAAAGATGTATCCATCAGGAGCAACATGGCGGCCCCGAAAAAAAGTGGGGGGAGCAGGGCGGCAAACTTTTCCGAATTGGGCATGAAAAACATGGCTGCGGCCGAAACAAAAGCGCCTCCCAGGATAAAGGGAATGCGTCGTCCAAGGCGGGTCCAGGTTTTGTCACTGGACAGTCCTACGATGGGTTGCACGATAAGACCGGCCACAGGAGCGGCCAGCCAGAACAGGCTGAGATGATGTACATCGGCGCCGATAGCCGACAGGATGCGGCTGGTATTGGCATTTTGCAGCGAGTAGCCGATCTGCACGCCCAGGAATCCGAAACTCATGTTCCAGATCTGCCAGAAGGAGAGCGTGGGTTTTAAAGCGGAAGAACTGGTAGTGGTGGTTCCTGATACTGCCATGGCGAAAAATCCTCCTCCCGGAGGCGTGGTTTTAGTCGTTAATCAATAGTTGTATACGGTGTTGTCAAATAACAAATCCATCGGGCAGGATGGCGCCTTTCTTCACCACCACGATGCCGTCTTTCACAGTGTACAGCGCATGATCGGAGTTGGGCAGGTGCGGTCCGCCGTTGATGCGTACATCATTGCCGATGCGGCAGTTTTTATCAATGATGGTGTTTTTAATATAACACCGCTCACCGATTCCGATTTTGGGAAAACCGCGTTCTGCCGCCTGGTTCATTTCTTCCAGCGTTTCATAATAATCCCCTCCCATGATATAGCAGCTCACAACGGTGGTACCATGTCCGATGCGGGTGCGTATGCCGATCACACTGTTTTCCACCCGGCTCGCCATGATGATGGAACCTTCCGCTATGATGGTTTTTTCGAGTGTTGTGCCACTGATCTTGGCAGGCGGCAACATGCGGGCGCGGGTAAAGACGGGGTTGTCGTTGTCGAACAGGTTGAACTCGGGAATCTCCTGTGTAAGGGCCAGGTTGGCCTCGAAAAAGGAATAAATGTTTCCGATATCAGTCCAATAGCCATCGTATTGGTAACTGGCCACTTTGTAATTGCTGATGGACGACGGAATGATCTCTTTGCCGAAATCAGTTGCTTCTTTGTGTTCTTCCATCAGCAAAGCTGTCAGCAGTTTGCGGTTGAAGATGTAAATACCCATCGAAGCCAGGTACACCCGTCCCATGTGGCGCATCTCATCGCCGGTATCGCTCACCCAATCGCCCAGGACTTCTTTTTTTGGCTTTTCCACAAAGGAAGTGATCATGCCCTGCTCATCTGCCTTCAGAATGCCAAACTCCGGGGCTTCCCGTTCGGCTACCGGAATAGTGGCAATGCTGATATCGGCACCCCGACCAATATGGTCTTCCAGCATTTTCTGGAGGTCCATCTGGTACAACTGATCCCCGGATAGAATTAGTACGTATTCCGCATCATGTTGCTGTACATGACGGAGCGACTGCCGAACGGCATCGGCCGTACCCTGGTACCAGCCCGGGTTGTCGGGTGTTTGCTCAGCCGCAAGGATGTCCACAAACGCACTGCTGAACATACTGAAGTGATACGTATTCTTTATGTGTTTATTCAGGGAAGCTGAATTAAACTGTGTGAGCACAAACATGCGGTTGATGCCCGAGTTCATGCAGTTAGAAATGGGGATATCCACCAACCTGTACTTACCCGCAATGGGAACAGCCGGTTTGCTGCGGCTGGCGGTAAGCGGATAAAGACGCGTACCGGCGCCCCCGCCCAGGATAATGGCCAGCGTATTTCTTGCAGGTGACTTGCGGATCATATGATTCTGTTTTCAGGTTATTATGATAAAACAGCGGTATATAAATCAATGTACTGCTGTACCGTCTTCTCCCAGCTGTAATCCAGGCCCATCATGGTGGTACGGGCAGCTTGCAGGCGTTCTGCATCCTGGTACAAACCCAGGGCGCGCCAGATGGCATGCGTGATGTCGCCAACGGATGCATCGTTGAACAGGAGTCCGTAGCCGCCGGGTGCCCCCATGTCGAGCACCGTATCCCGCAGGCCGCCGGTATTACGTACCACGGGTACGGTACCGTAACGCATGGCGTAGAGCTGGTTGAGTCCACAGGGCTCCACCCGGCTGGGCATCAGCAGGAAGTCGGCCCCGGCGTACATGAGGTGACTCAATCCTTCGTTGTATCCGATATAACAGTTATAATCGCCTTGCGACAGCGAGCGCAGACCATTCAGTTCTCCTTCCACCTGCGGATCGCCGCTGCCCAGCACCAGGAAAGTCATCTCCCGGCCAATGTGATGAAAACTGTCGCCAATAACCGCAGGCAGCAGATCGGCGGCTTTCTCTCCCACCAGCCGGCCAATGAAAATGAAGAGCGGCTTGGCAGGATCGAGGCCGAAAACATCGCAGAGTTCCTGCTTATTTTTTGCTTTTCCTTCGGCTGCGGCGGCAATCGTGTAATCATTGCGGAGGTATGTGTCTGCCGCTGGATTCCAAACATCCGCATCAATGCCGTTGAGTATACCGCTGCATTTGCCCTTCTCGTATTCAAACAGCGGCTCCAGGCCATTGCTGGCGGAGCGCATCTCGTCCAGATAACTATGGCTAACCGTGGTAACACGGTTGGCACAACGGATACCGCAGGCGAGCGGGTTGATCGTGTTCTCCCAATCCAGCAAACCCGTTTTCCAGGCATCATAGGGTGGCAGAAAAACACTCCTCTCCCAGCCCATCCAGCCCTGGTACTGGGCATTGTGAATGGTGAGAATGGTGGGAATACTGCGCAGGCTGTTGTACCGGTAGCAATGCTGCATCATGAACGGGATCAGTGCCGTGTGATGGTCGTGTACATGCACCACATCGGGGCGGTAATTCCAGTACGACATCCAGTCCACCACCGCAATCTGGAAAGCGGTGAACCGCTGCGCATCATCGTCATAGCCGTAAATCTTATCGCGGTCGAGCAAGCCGTAAATATCCACCAGGTATAACTCAAAACCGAGTTTATTGGATGTTTCGCGGATAACGGTATAATCAAAAAAGTAATCTCCCAGGTTGGTATAGCCTTTGTGCACCACCTCCCATTCGTTTGCCTCCAGGAAGCGGGTGCGGTACATAGGCATTATGACTTTTGCATCGTGGCCCGCCTGCTGCAGGTATTTGGGCAAGGCTCCGGCCACATCGCCGAGGCCACCCGCTTTGGCCACGGGATAACATTCCGCCGTAACATGTACAATCGTCATCTGAACTGCTTGAAATTGATGTCAATATAGCAAGGAGTTTCCCCCGAACCAAAAATGAGGAAAAGTATTTTTGAGAAAAGAAAATTAGTACTTTCAGCACTCATTTACAAACCACCTGAACGGCACATGCAACCAACTACAAAATGGTCCCAGTTCGGGACCCTCATCAGCGTATTTTTCTTCTGGGGATTTGTGGCCGCCAGCAACGACATCCTCATCCCCGTGTTCAAGGAAGAACTGAACCTGGAACAATGGCAATCGCAAATGATTTCCTTTGCCTTTTACGTTGCCTACACGGTGGGTTCGCTGATCTACTTTTTTATTTCCCGCTCAACCGGCGACCTGCTCAACCGAATCGGCTATAAAAACGGCATCTCGCTGGGCCTGGTGATTTCGGCCCTCGGCACCCTCCTGTTTTACCCGGCTGCCCAGCAGGCTTCCTTTGGGATTATGATTACCGGTTTGTTCATTGTGGGACTGGGCTTTTCCCTGCAACAGACCGCCGCCAACCCGCTGGCCATCATCATGGGCGACCCCAAAAAAGGGTCCCAGCGCCTGAGCATGGCCGGCGGCATCAACAACTTCGGCACCACCATCGGCCCCCTGCTGGTCAGCTTCGCCATCTTTGGAACAGTGGCTGCGGGGAGCAAGGGTGTGGCCAGCATTCAAAGCATTCAAACCCCTTACCTTATCCTGGGGGCGGCGTTTATTCTGGTAGCCATCATCTTCAGGTTTTCATCCATTCCCAATAAAATTGACCTGGATAAAATTGCCGTAGAAGAAGCGGAAGGCGAAGAACAGAAAGTACTTCACCGAAAAGGCCCCCTGCAGTACGGCCAACTGGTGCTGGGCATGATCGGGATCTTTGTGTATGTTGGCGTGGAGGTGAGTACCGCCAGCAACCTCCCCGAATTCATGAAAGTGCATGTAATCACGGCCGATGGACAACCCTTCCCCACCGACCGCATTGCGCCCTTTGTATCCCTTTTCTGGGCCAGTCTCATGATTGGCCGCTGGACCGGCTCCGTGGGTGCTTTTGATGTAACGGCCGGCACCAAAAAAATGTTGCGCTTCTTTATGCCCTACCTCGCCTTTGGCGTGTTCCTCCTGGTGAATAAGATTGCACAACACGACATTACGCCGTTTTATGTGTACGGCCTGGTGATCATTATCATGATCATCGGCGACATCCTCAGCAAGGGCAACCCGGCACGCCAGCTGCTGATTTTTTCCGTCATGGGCATCTGCGCGCTCTTCTTTGGTATGCTCACAGATGGCATGACCAGCGTTTATGCCTTCATCAGCGTGGGCCTGTTCTGCTCCACCCTCTGGCCCTGTATCTTCACCCTTGCCATTGCGGGACTGGGCAAGCACACAAACAGAGGCTCCAGTTTTCTCATCATGATGATCATGGGCGGTGGTATCATCAGCCTGCTGCAAGGCTACCTGGCCTCCGATGAGCTGCTGGGCATTCAATGGTCCTACCTCGTGGGCGTGGCCTGCTTTGCCTACCTGGCATTTTACGCCCTGCGGGCCAAAGCGCTGCTGAAAGCGCAGGGTATTGATTACGACAAACAAGTTAGTGGCGGACATTAAAACTTCAATCGTTCATGAGTACTTCAAGCAAAAATCTTGCAATCGGAATTGACATCGGCGGCACCACCACCAAGTTTGGGATCGTTTCGGCAGAAGGCGTAATCCTCGAACAGGACCGGATCCCCACCAACGAACACGAGCTGGCCAGCGAATTCATCGAAGACCTGCATGCCCGGCTCTGGCCCATGCTGCTGCGGCACGGTACACCGGGTGATTATGCGGGCATCGGGGTGGGTGCACCCAACGGTAATTACTACACCGGCACCATCGAATACGCTCCCAACCTGAAATGGAAAGGCATCATACCCATGGCCCAGCTCATTGAAGAAAAATTCAACCTTCCCACCCGGCTTACCAACGACGCCAATGCAGCGGCCGTGGGAGAGATGATTTACGGATGCGCCAAAGGGATGAAACATTTTATCACCATTACACTGGGAACCGGTGTGGGAAGCGGCATTGTGATTGACGGAAACATTGTACTGGGGCACGACGGATTTGCCGGCGAACTGGGGCATACCATCATCCGCCCGGGTGGTCGCCTGCACAAGGGCACCGGTATCCGCGGTCCGCTGGAAGCCTATGCCTCGGCTACCGGCGTGCGGGAAACGGCCATTGAATTTCTAACCAACGAACCCGGTACCGAAAGCCTGCTTCGCAACTATTCCATTGACGACCTCACCAGCCAGACCGTGTACGAATGTGCCATACGGGGCGACCGGATCGCGAACCGCATCTTCGAATACACCGGACAGATCCTGGGTGAAGCGCTCGCCAACTTTGTGATGTTCTCTTCTCCCGAAGCCATTGTACTCTTCGGGGGACTCACCAAGGCCGGTGACCTGATCATGGATCCCACCGTGCAGGCCATGGAAGCCAGTCTCATCAAAGTGTTTAAAAACAAAGTGAAAGTAATGTTCAGTAAACTGCCGGAATCGGACGCGGCCATCCTGGGTGCAAGTGCGCTGGTGATGCATTGAAGCAATGAATGAATGAGTGAGTGAGTGAATGAATGAATGAGCAGAACCCTTGCGAAAGCAAACCAATGGCAACCCGAAAAGTGTACAGGAGGTTGCAGGACAGGGATGATAGTTGCCCCTGCTTTTAATTAATTCATAAAAAGCCGCGTGGCTATGCCCAGCCCCGGTTCTTCGGGCATCTGCACCTTGCCAAAATCGTACTGCAGGCCTGTGGCGTTGTCGGCTGCAAGCAGTAAGGGGCCGTCCATGTCAATGTAATCCGCCAGGGGTGCCAGGTGGGCAATGGCAGCCGAACCGATCGTACTTTCGTTCATGCAGCCGATCATCACCGAAAGATTCAGTTCTTGTGCCCGCCGGATCATCCGCAGGGCCGGCGTTATCCCGCTGCACTTGGTGAGCTTGATGTTGATACCATGAAACAATCCGCTGCAACGTTCCACATCGGCTTCCGCCACACAACTTTCGTCGGCCAGCAGGGGTAGTGGAGATTGCCGGAACAGTGTTGCCATTCCTTCTGCATCGTCCTTTGCCAGGGGCTGTTCCACCAGCTCCACCCCCAGTTCCTGTAGCCGCGGAATTTTTTCCATCGCTTCTTCGAAGGTCCATCCGGCATTGGCATCCACCCGGAATACGGCATCGGTATGCCTGCGCAGAGCGGCCACCAGTTCCACATCCCCCGGAACCCCCACTTTAATTTTGTAGATGGGCCAGGGCTTCTCCTGCATCTTGGCCACCATCTGCTCAACAGTGTCCAGCCCGATGGTGTAATCGCAGAGAGGCATGGCTGCCGCATCCAACTCCCACAATTTATACAGCGGACGGCCCCGCAGTTTGCCATACAAATCCCACGAAGCCATGTCGAGCGCACAAACGAGAAAAGGATTTTTCGGGAAGAGGTGATGGAGATAATGCCAGTATCGTTCGGGATCGGTGTAGGCAAACTTTTCAACGAAAAGTTTCTTCCGCTCCAGGTCCGCCATCATCTGCTCCACGGTAATATCGTAGTACGTGATGGCCGGCGCCTCCCCGTACCCCTTCCGGCCCAGGTATTCCAGTTCCACCACCAGGGCTGGCTGGTGTGTTTTGGTACCCTTGGAGATGGTGAACGGATAGCGGAACGGCAGTTCAGTTTTTTTATAACGTACACGCAGCGGCATGGAAAATAAGATTGAAAAGATGATCAGTAGCTTTCAGCCGGGCGCTGTCAACAGCAGCGTTTGAACGCCCCCTTTTCCGGGAGTTCTAACCGTAAAAGAAGACTTGATTTACACGGGTGCCGCTGCCGCCTGCTGAAAAAAACTTGTTCAATTGGCCATAAGCATGCTGTAAAAAAACATCGCTGCTCTCCTGCCCAAAAAAAACCGCATATCAGATGCTCCGGAACCGGTAACCCGTAACTCATAACTCTTAACCCGTAACCCGCCGGCCTGCCCGCAACCTTTAACCATTCAACTCTTAAACAACGAACGCTCAACCCCTCCCACTCGCAATCACATACTCTTTCAGTTCCGCATTAAACTCTTCTTCGTGCAACAGTTCTTCCAGCGACAGGTGCATGCGGTAGCGCCAGTAGTGTTTGGGATTGGCGGGCACATTGATGCGTTCCTCCTGCGGATTTTCGCGTCGGAGCTGCACGCTCATCCCCAACAGTTCCTGAACCTGGAAAATACTCCACATCGCAGGAGAGTAGAGGTGTTGTTTGATGATATCGCGAACGATCCAGGGCTCACAGAAGTAGGGGGCGCTGCCATACTGACCCAATTCATTATTAAAGAATTTCTGGGTCTTGCCCCGGTCTTCCTCCCACCAGCCCCGGATGGTACTCATGTCGTGCGTGGAGGGTGTTACCACGCTGAGATAAGGGGCATCATTGGGATGAAAGAACTCCCGTTTTGGATCCTTGGGCATGCGCTGGATTTCCAGGCTCAGTACTCCCAGTTGATTCATCACATCCGGTACACAGTCGGGCACCATGCCCAGGTCTTCACCACAAATGAGCATGTTGGTGGCCCGCTTAAGAGCAGGCAGCTTGGCCATGGCCTGTTTGCGCCAGTACTCATCCTGGCGGCGGAAGAAATAGTTGACAAAAAGCTCTTCCAGTTTGGAGCGCATATCGGCATCCAGGTAGCGGAAAGATGACGTGGAACTCATGCTGATGCGGAAGTGGAACTGTTGCGCCTGGCTGCCTTCCACTTCAAACAGGATCACATTGCTGATGCAATCGTACAGTGCCAGCTTCATGCGCTCATTCATGTCGTTCTGCTCCTGTGCCAGGAAATGGGCTTCCACTTTGCGCTGGGTGTTAAACGCCTCTTTCAGTTCGTAATACCCATTGCCCACCGGGTTCAGGAATCCGTGCAGCCAATGCGCATCATCACCGAGCAATTCCCGCATCACGGCATCATTGATAAATGGCTTGCAGAGGCGCTGGTAATCGAACCAGATACCGCGCTGACCAAACTCGCTGATGTGTACCGGTGTGGCGGGTACAAAGTAACCCATGATACCTTCCACTGCATGCATGGGGATGCTCCAGATACGGAAAAACCCAAGGATGTGGTCAATACGGAAAGCGTCGAAATAGTTGCTCATCTGCTCAAAACGTTTCCGCCACCAACTGAAACCGTCATCGGCCATCCGCTGCCAGTTGTAGGTAGGGAATCCCCAATTCTGCCCTTTAACCGCAAAATCATCGGGGGGAGCGCCTGCCTGCATGTTCATATTATACAGTTCCGGCTCCATCCAGGCGTCACAACTGTTGCGGTAAATACCAATGGGAATATCGCCTTTCACTATAATTTGATGGGCGTGCGCATATTCGGCCGCTTCTTTCAGCTGGAGGTGCAAATGGTATTGCACAAAGTAGTAGATGGCGATTTCGTCGTAGTGCTTCTGAGCGGGATCTACAAATTCCTGGATGGCATGGGCATCGTATACGGAATGCTCCTTCCACTGGCTGAAGTCGGGTGTTTTGTATTTATCCCGCAGGTAGCTGAACGCCGCATAGGGAACCAGCCAGTGCCGGTTGAGATCAAAGAATTCGAAAAAGGTAAGATCGTCGTGCAGGTCGGCTTTCTGTTCATTATACAGTTCTTTCAGCACGGTCCATTTGTGCTTCATGACCTGTTCGTAGTCAATTTCGGGCAAGGCGTTGAGTTCCTGTTGTTGCTTGCTGAACGACTGGATGACGGGGTGATGATGTCCGCCGGCCACCTGCTCCAGGTTGATATAAACCGGGTGCAGGGCAAAGGCGGAAATGGCGGCGTACGGGTAGGAGTCCACCCAGGTATGTGTGGCCGTAGTATCGTTGATCGGCAGTATCTGGATCAGCTTCAGGTGCACCTTCCGGGCCCAGTCCACCAGCAACTTAAGATCGGTGAACTCCCCAACGCCGAAGCTCTTTGCCGTGCGCAGGCTGAATACAGGGATGGCCACACCTGCGCCATGCCAGGTGCTGTTGGCAATTTGCACGAAGCCGTCGTGCAGGACCGTCAGTTTGCGGGCAGCAGGCCCATCGTACAGCACCCGGTTGTTGCCTCCTTCAAAATATAAGAAAGCCTTGGTTTTGGCGTGATACACACCGTACTTGTACGCGATGGGAAAACTCTCCGACGCCAGGTTGAGCCGGGCAACCCACCAGTTGCCTTCGCGGCTCATCGCAACCGGCGCATCGGTTTCCCAGTTTCCCAATGTCTTATTGCTCCCCACCAGGCAAAGCGTTTCGTGCTCCTGCAGCAGGGGTGCTTTCACTTTAAATACATGGGTCACGTTTTTCAGCGAACGCAGACGGGCCTGTTTGCGTTTGGGCAGTAACACTTCCTGAAAAGGTTGCGTGTAAAAAACGTTTTCAAATTCACCGGCATGGTTCCAGGTGTCCACCACCGTTACATCATCGGCATCCAGCTTCATAACTTCAAGGCGCCGGTCGTTTCCCCATTCCAGAATCTGCTCGCCGGCTTCGTTCACCAGGAAATAATTGTATTGTAAAACGTTTTCAAAATCCTTACCCGGTTCGATGGTAGCTGTCCAGAATTCATCGTTGAGATAATGCATCGGCAAGGCGGCCGCGGTATCGCCATTGCCCAGGGCATCACAGTTGCCGGTAAGAAAAAGGCCCTGTCCATAAACGGTATGGAAGCGCAGGTAAAACTGAATTTTCATTTCAAGAGGTTTACAGGTAATCAGACGTGGTGCCTGCGGTGTGCGGATCACAGAAATACACAGGCAGGCAACCCGTACAGCAGCAGCTTGCCACCCCGCTGTACAGGGGAGCAAAATACTTAAAAAACAACAAGGCCTCAAAGAAAATAAGCGACAACGGATGGACCGGCAGCAGGGGCGAACCGGGCAGTTGCCAAATGCCCGATGATGCGTATCTTGGTTAAAATTCTTCCTGTGTCTGCAGTGCGTCCAACCCTGGCCTCGGTTTACACCCCCCGCAACCAGGTTCAACTGGTGGAAGGGGGCCGGTCGTATTTCGACCGGCTGCTGGAACTGATCGGTCAGGCGCAGCACACCCTGCACTTCCAGACGTACATCTTTGACGCTGATGAAACCGGGCTGGAAGTTGCTACCGCCTTAGAAGCCGCGGCATCACGGGGTGTAGCGGTTTTCCTGTTGCTGGATGGTTATGCATCGCAAAGCTTGCCGGTCACCTTCATCACAAAGCTGAAAGCTGTTGGTATCCGGCACCGGTGGTTTGAGCCGCTGCTGCGGGGTAAAAGCTATTATTTCGGACGCCGGCTGCATCACAAAGTAGTGGTGGCAGACGCCCGGATGGCGCTGGTGGGCGGCATCAACATCAGCAACCGCTACAACGACCTGCCCGATGCTCCCGCCTGGCTCGACTGGGCCCTGGACGTGCGGGGAGAAGCGGCACTGCAACTCGACCATCTCTGCTTCAAACTATGGAACAAATCCTCCCTGCGCCGTTCCCGGCCCATCGCGCCAGTGGTACAGTCGCAACAGGTGGAAGATGTACCCGAATGCCTGGTGCGAGTTCGCCGGAACGATTGGGTGAACCGGCGGGTGGACATCTCCCGCAGTTACCTGGAAATGCTGCGGCGGGCGGAAAAGGAAATCATCATCATGTCGAGTTATTTTCTGCCCGGACGCCTGTTCCGAACGGCGCTGCAGCGAACCATCAGGCGGGGAGTGGACATCAAGATCATCATTGCCGGAACTTCCGATATAAAAATTGCCAAGGCGGCAGAACGGTACTGGTATCCCTGGCTGTTAAAACAGGGTATCCGCATCTATGAATACGAACCAAGAGTATTGCACGGGAAGTTGTCGGTATATGATGAAAAATGGGTAACAGTGGGTTCTTACAACATCAATAACATCAGCGCCTATGCCAGCATTGAACTGAACCTGGATGTGCTGAACAACGCATTTGGTAGCAGTACGCGGGAAAAACTCATTAAAATCATCCGGGAAAACTGTACCGAAATAACTCCGGAACGCTTTGCCCGGCGGAGGAACCTGTTCACCCAATTCATAGATTGGTTCAGTTACGAATTTTACCGGGCGATCGTCTTTCTCTTTACCTTTTACTTCCGCCAGCGGAAAAAGGAATAGTAGCTGTGGTTAAACTTTTGGACCCGGCATTAAAATATTGCGCTTTATTTCAACCACCGCCGTCCGTCATATGCATGACAAAACGCAGCTCAAATATGCTATTGAGAAGTTTCAGGAATCGTTCTCTTTTTTCTCTTTCACTTTATCTGCAAAGCGCTCGATGCTTTCAGCTGCCTTATCAAGGAAATGATCCATGATTTTCCCCAGCCCATCCTGCAATTTTTCATTGTTCCAGATCCGCTCCGTCAGCTTGGCACCCAGCATTTCCGTGCCCGATTGGTAGGTACGGTGAAAGATGCTGTTGTAGGTCATGCCGCCGAAGTTCTGCCGCAGGTGATCCGCCTGGTCTTCCAGCCGGTCTTGCAGCCGCCGGGCTTCCAGCCGCAGCCGGTAGATTTCCTTTTCCAGCGCGGTGATCGTGTTTACCGGTTTTTTCAGTTTTGCCATTGCGTCAACATTTGTATCATCGCTCAGACTCCTCCTCCTCCGGCTCAGGTTCCGAGCTGAGCCGGATGAACGTGCGGATGACGGGATTTACAAACAAAGCTTTCCGGAAGATCGTCAACAGTACAATCAGTAGTACAAGAATAAGGGTGGCAATGCCAAAGCCCATTACTAAACTGCCGGTGAGCGACGAAAACCAAAAGCCTAACACCAGTCCGATAAAAATCAACACCAGCACAAAAAGGAAAACGGACAAAAACAACCAGGCGAGAAAGCCTATTGTACGGGAAGCCACACGAATACCCTGCAACCGGAAAATCTCCAGCCTCGTTTCCAGGTAGTCCTGCAGAAGATCTTTGGTCTCTTTGAAAAATGTACCCAGGTTGTCTCTTTCCCGCATGTTGATATTCTAAGATAACACTTAAACGTAAAACTGGATCAGGGCAATGTGGTCAAACTGCTGCAGACTGCCATCTTCCACAAAGGCCACGTCGCCACCGTACCGCAACACCAGTTCAATGGCGTCATCCACCACATCATTGGACAAATGAAAATCATTTTCTTTACCGGTAGGTTTGTACACAATTTTACCATCCGAAATATGTTCGCCGGCAGCAGTAAAGTTTTTCTCCACAATAAGGAGCCGTCCCTTTTTCTGATAAGCCTGTTCCCACACATCCTGGATACCGGTTGCCAGTTTCTTTTCATTGGCCGCCTGCTCAATCTGTTCCAGCAATTGATTGTGCTGTCTGCGTTTCCATGCAGCAAAAGCCGGCTCCAGCACCTGCAGCAACTGCGGCACGGAGGCATTGTCGAAATTACCCTCTGCATAACCGCTGATGACGGATGAATTGCGGGTGATGGATTTGAACAATCCCAGGATGGTTTTGGTGCCCATGATGAATACCGGGAGGCGGTGGCTGTTCATCACCTGCTGCAGTTCTTTGTCCATCTGCCGCATGAATTTCTCCACCTGGGTGGTTTTGTATTCATCGGGGTCGGTAAAGTTGGACACCCGCTCCACCGAATCATTCCAGTAAGCTTCCAGCGAATCCGGCGATTGCAGTTTCACCGGCATCAACTGTCCGTTTTCGCCCATAAAAAGTTTGCAGTGTTCGCTGCTCAGCAGGAAGAGTATGAATTGCTGTTGTTCTTTACGGCTGAATACCAGGTCGCGGATTTCAAACGACTCATCAATGACAACCCGTGCCGGAACCATTGCATCCAGGAAAAGGAGCTTTTCATAAACAGGAGAGGCAAAGAGGGCGATTCCTTTTTTATTGGCGGGCACCTGGATGTCGGCCGCCATAGTTAACAGTTTCCGGAATACAGGCTCCGCCTGTTCGGGCGGATACTGCTCCTTCAGCTGCTTTTCCACTTTATCGAAGGCGTATTTCAGTTCCTTCTGCAACTCAGCCATCAGTCCGATTTTGGTTTCAAAAGGAAGGATAACCGAAACAGCCGGACGGTAATGCACGGCTTCCAGAACTTCCCTGATTTCGGGGGCGATTTTTTCTTTCATAATGCGATCCTTTTATGTGCTGTAAACTAATGCAAGAGCATAATTTGTAGTATGATGTAAATCAGAGCTTTTTTTGATGCATCTCATAAGTCTCCGCAAAGGAAAACGGAGACCGGATCGTTAAAGAACGTATACAGCAGAAAGTGGAATCTTCCGTACATTTGCACCCCTGGAGAGATGCCGGAGCGGTCGATCGGGGCGGTCTCGAAAACCGTTGTGCCAGCAATGGTACCCAGGGTTCGAATCCCTGTCTCTCCGCCAGCACCCATGACAGCCCCACGCCAGTGGGGCTTTTTCATGGGTGA
>CALMED010000034.1 GCA_937862815.1 uncultured Chitinophagaceae bacterium
GTTGTGATTTGCTTTCAAATTTTTGGTTAGCTTCGGCTACCAACAACACAAATGGCTGAAAGCCTTGCTGGGACTGGTTTTGAGGTGGTTTACAGGATAAAAAAACCGAACCTCAAAACCAATTTTTTTATCCTATCGGACCGGTTTTTGTCCTAAAACATTTCCAGTTGCTGAACCGTAGGGGGTAGCTGGGAGGGTTCCGTTCCGTGAAACACCTCCATCAGGCCAAATTGTTTGTCGGTAATGGTCATGATGCCCACATGACCCTTGGCCGGCAGCATTTTTTTTACCCGTTTAAGGTGCACATCGGCGTTTTCGCGGCTGGGGCAGTGCCGGATGTACATGCTGAACTGAAACATCTGGAACCCGTCGGCCAGCATTTTTTTCCGGAACTGGGCATAGTTTTTCCGGTCGGTTTTGGTTTCGGTTGGCAGATCAAACATGACGAGTACCCACATGATCCGGTAGGCATTCAGGCGTTCGGAATAGGATTTCATGGGCGGGGTATTTCCGGGTAGATGATTTTCCGGGCTTCACCCTCAAAGCATTTTACCAGGCTGGCGGTCGTGCGGCTCACGGCTATCATCAGCGGACTGGTTTTGCCCTCCAGCTGCACGTCCATGGCGGGAAGTGCCAGCAACTCTTTTTTCATGCTGGTTGTGAGCTCTAAAAAATTTCCGTTGTTGCGTACAATATTGCAAACGACCCCATCTACATAGGGCCGGTAAGGCTCCATGATGTCATCGGCCAGGCAAAAAGCGTTGTACTGGCTTTTGTGGTGAATGCCCACGGTTGGCATGAGGCCGCTGCCCACCAGGCTGCGGGCCACGATGGCCCGCAGAATGGCATACCCGTAATTCAGCAGGTTATTGGGGGGAGGGCCGTAGCGTTCCCGCTTGAATTCCAGAAAATCGGGGAAAATCCGTTTCCAGTAATAAGCCGCCGCCTTGGCCTCGTGGTTGTCGGTATCACCGCTTTTTACCGCATCGGCCAATTGCAGGAGATAGTTTACAGGTTGGCGCAGACCGGCTAAAACGGCTGCCTGGTTCTTAATTTTGGCGGTTACTGTCTGCTGCCACAATTGCTTTTTCAGCGGTACAGAAGCATCAAGCTGGTACTGGGTTTTCTGGCTTTGCAGGGTGTTGCCTTCGAGGTTCAAAAGTAGTCCCGCCGGATGGTGGGTGGCATCACAGGTGATGAAGGCAACATTGCTTTCAAGCAGACGGGCCAGGAGGGCCTGTGAAAAGGTGATCTGCTGATGATCCGCGATTAATACACCAATGTCTTCAATCGGAAACGATTTCTGGTCATTGGTCTCCGGAAATTCAGCAACAAGTTGTTGGTTGATAGTTTTCAGATGTGCCGGGTTTCCAAAGTATAAAGTACGTTTAATCATAGGGTTAGATTAGAGCCTTACGATAACGCAGAATTATTTTATTTATTATACCCTTGAAATTTCTATTTTACCTAATGGAGAAACAAATACTTTAATAGGCTTATTTTGCATAAATGATCTCAAACTTTGAATTCTAATTAATTTTCTTAAGACTATTGATTGACTTTCTCCTCCATTTTTTTTATCATCAACAGACGTTTCAAGATGATGTCTAAAATAGTACATACCTACAGAAATCTTTTGTACTCTATATAAATTAGCACTGATAGTTTTATGATCGTTAATTTCAATACAGTGTTGCACATCATCTTCATTCATTCCCAATACAAACATTTCGTTTTGCTGCAGGCAGGTAACAAATTCCCATTCAGGTTGAGGTAGCTGCGCTAATACTTCTTGATTGTCAACTCCTTTGGACCATACCAGATCCCATAGAGTCTGGGGTTGTGTTACAATTACGGGTAGTCCCAGTTTTTTTCGTTCCAGCGCTTCCCAGAGGGTGACTGCAATTTCTTCAAGTTTGCCTTCGGAGGTGCGATAAATCGCAATGTGGTGGTTATTCCGCGTGCTTACAAAGTCTACCGGCGCATCCTGATCCGTTTTCCGGCTCATGGGCTTTGTTATGCCATTGGAGGCGCTGTGCAGGGGTACCAGATCGCTAAGACCGGTAAAGCAGCGTACAGTTTTAATGGGTATCCGCTTTGCTTCATTGAGCCAGATGGGGTCGTTTTCCAGGTTTTTCAGCGGGTGTTCTTTTTGCTCTTTGTATTGGTCAAACCGTTCCTGCACTTTTTGCCGGATGGCATCATCTACAATGAAGGGAACATCCTTTTCCTTGAAGTTCTGATCGAGGTTGTACTTTATCACAAAATAATCTTCCCACACGGTTACGGCAGTCAGGGACTTTGTTTTTTCGGCATCCAGCCAGATGGGATCTTTCTCCAGATTCTTAAATGCCTTTTTGGGGTCGTTTTCGTATTGAGTTAGGCGTTCCAAAACCAGTTTCTTTTCCTGTTCATTGGCAATCAGATCCGCTTTGTTGAAGCGCCCGTTCAACGGTATTTTCTCTTTGCTGTAACGGCGGATTCTACCATAAACCGACTCTTTGTGCAACTGGCCGCGGGGCGTGAGCGGGCGTTGTCCGGTCGCTTTGTTTTTGCCGCGGGCAGCCACCCGTTTGCCGGGCTTTATGGAAATAAGAATATGACTTAGGGCTTCGGCCACATCTTGGGTGGTGAAGGGCTGTTCGGTTTGTATGTACATTTCGGACAGGCTCTTCTTCTTCTGCCACCCTTCAGCGGTTTTTCCTTGAATGGCCTGCAGCATTTCGGTTCGGGTATTGCTGCTGTTCAGTGTGTTGAGCCGTTGAATGATGGATTGTTTTGTACAGGCTACCACCAATGCATCGAGCGCATGGTGGCGATGGTCATCGCGTTTGCTCCATTTGGGCATGTTTTCGCTATCCAGTAATCCCGCCTCTTCCCATTTTTTCAGCCCCAGTTGTTTTAAAACCTCGTTATAGCCCCATTGGTGGCGCAGGAAATCAGTTACCATTCCCGTTGAGCTATGCACATTGAGGCATACCTGTTGTAAAAGCTGGCGGGCTTCTTTGGCAATGTACCGGGTCTCGTTGAGTTGCCGGTTGATGAAATCGCTGGGAATTTCATCGTTGCTCATCAGTAATTTCTGCTGTTTGCTTCTTGTGATTTTCTGGGTTTCCAGTAATTTATCCACGCGCTCAAGGTATTGCCGGAATGCTTCATCACCTTTTGATTTCATGTAGTCATAAGCCGTAAAATTGTCTTTCTTTTCGTTTTCTGTGCGGAAAGCCAGGACTTTGTTTTGAAAAGAGTCATCAAACAGTTTGGATTGTGGTATGATGTGATCAACATCAACTCCTTCGCCCCGTAATACCTGTGCCAGCTGCATGGTTTTTCCTGAATACATGCAGAGGCCGTCCTGCTGTTCGAAAAGTTTGAATTTTTCAATGACTTTCCTCGTCACAGCCAATCCGGGATATTCTGATTGCAGTCTTTCGCGAATCAGCTTGTGGCGTTTATCCGTATCAATCGTATTCTGGTAGGCTTTATTTCGTTCTTCCTGGTTTTGTTTTAATTCCCGTGCCAGTTCAACCCGTATTTCATCGGGACGCCCCAGGCCGGGATCTTGTAAAATCGCGTTTATGAGATTTACCAGTTGGTTAAGTATTTTTTCAACTACCGGCTGACGCAGGCTGTTTTTGGGGATACGAGGAAGTTGTTCCAGCAGTTGGCGCTGCAGGTTTTCTTCTTTGGTAATGCTGTCGCTGTGATTATAACCCACAATTTCCGCTGCATAAGCATAGGTAAGTCCCTGCATCAGCCCCGGTAATAATTTTCGAATAGCCCGTGCGCTTTTTGCCCCGAATCCGGCTTTTGTAAAATCAATTTTACTCAGTTGCTCTGCCTGCTCTTTAGTAAAGTGGTACTGCTGCTGCAGTACGTTTATTACCTGGCCGGGGTCGTCAACGGAATACAGCAGGTGCCAGATTCGGTATAGTGGCTGTTTTTCAAAGCCGGGGCTGATCATTTCATACTCAGAAACTTCGCCGGTTTCTTTGTTAACTTTTTGGTTGGTTTCTATTTCCAAATGAAATTCCAGTAAATCGGGGCGTTCGATTCCCAGATTTTTAAATTCTTTCAGGAGCCGGGCTTTCGTTGTGTTGCCTTGCAAGCCAGCCTTTTTTATTTGTTCATTCGCGTGCCATCCGCTCGTTCGGCTCAGCCCAAGAATCTTTAGCAGATCCGTAAGAGTCAGTTTCTCTTTATTGTCGAGATGCTCAAATATTGCCTGTTTTTGCTCCGGAGTGATGGTATAATTTTCCTTGAACTTGTTGGTTAATGAAATGGTATTGATGCTTTCCCAAATTTTTTCAACCTGGTACAACGGGGAACTTTTAGGTGCCACTTTGTGATGGAGTTCGAAGCGGCATTCCGACACGAGCTTTTTTTGTGATTTGAGGCGGCGTTGGTAATAAATAATTTCGTCGCGGATGCGTGATTTATTTTCTTCCGTCAGCAGTTGCGGGTGGTGCTTTTTCTGTTCGTTCCAGATGCGGTTGAATTCGTCAATGTAACATTCTCTTGGGAAAACCTTCTGCCTTACACGGAAAGTTGTGTCGTTTTTTAATTGTGAATAGAAATACTGACCAATCGTGATGTGCTGCTGTTCCAGCAGTTCTTTTCGCTCTTTCAATTCTGTCAGGTAATCACTTAACTTTTTTCCTCCTTCTTCTTCCGCTGCCTGCCGGCTGCTTTTGTAACCTCTTTTTTGATTCAGGTGAAAGAGGATTCTTGCCAGTTCCTCGCGTGTTACCGGTTCGCTGACAGCTTTGGCACGAAGGCCGTATAATTCCAAAGCAGTCAGCGAGCGCATGAGTTTGGGCGATATCGTTATTCCCCAGTCGGAGAAAACCTGTAACAAATCCGTACGCCGCATTTTATACCGGTGCATGGTTTTGCGTGCCGTGCGTTTAAGCGTTCGGTCTTTGTTGAGCGTAATGGCCTGCCCTTTGGTAAACTGGTCTTTCTCGTCGCCTGAGTAGGGAATGATGCGAACGCCGAGTTTCCTGATAGCACGGCTTGTTTTGTTTTCTTCAATAAAGGCCCATCCGATAGATGTGCTTCCGAGGTCGAGTCCCAGAATCTTTTTCATGGTAGTAGCTTTATATCTAAAATACAAGAAAATATTTTTTTTCAATTCTCATTTTTTATATTTGCTACGAAGCAAATCACAATAAAGATTATTCTGTTGTGAAAACATTCAAGCCGCCTCGCCTTACAATGCGGGGCTTTTTTATATCAAATCATTAAAATCTTGTTTTGATAAAATAATAATTCAAGCGGCCGCAGGCCGCCCCACACCTGCCGCCCCGCCTTCCCCCCGCCCACGGGCTGCGGGATGTGCAGGGGTAGTGTGCAGCGCAGCGGAACACCGTAGCGCAGCGTAGCCCGGAACAGCCCGGACCACCACCGAAGCGGGCACCACCGCCGATAGCCCCCATCTTCCAGTCTTCAACTCAACCGTGTCAACCTATCAACTTGTTAACCATTTAACCAGTCAACCAATCAACCCACCCCATCCGCATGGATCATTCGCCCTTCCCCCGTAACTTGCGCTCCTAATTGCCTGCCATGGTCAAAGAAAAAATCCTCGTCATCGGCGCCTCCGGCCAGATAGGGGTGGAACTCACCCTCGCCCTGCGTAACATCTATGGTAACCAGAACGTGATTGCCTCCGACCTGCGGGAACAGAACCCGCTGCTGGTGGGCACGGGCCCCTACGTGAGCCTCGACGTGATGAACAAAGAGATGCTGCACGTACAGGTGATCCGCCAGGGCATCACACAGATTTACCTGCTCGCCGCCATCCTCTCGGCCACCGGCGAAAAAAATCCCAACCTGGCCTGGAACCTCAACATGACCGGCCTGCTCAACGTGCTCGACATTGCCCGCGAGGAACACCTCCATAAAGTGTACTGGCCTTCGTCCATCGCGGTGTTTGGTCCCACCAGCCCCAAACAGAACTGCCCCCAGCAAACCATCATTGAACCCATCACGGTGTACGGGATCAGCAAATACGCCGGCGAGTTCTGGTGCAACTACTACTTCCAGCGCTACGGCGTGGACGTGCGCAGCCTGCGCTACCCCGGTCTCATCTCCTACAAATCGGCTCCCGGCGGCGGTACCACCGACTACGCCGTGGAGATCTTTCACGAAGCACTGGAGCACAACGCCTACACCTGCTTCCTGCGGGAAGATACCTACCTGCCCATGATGTACATGCCGGATGCCATCCGCGCCACCATTGAACTGATGGAAGCGCCGGCCGACCGCATCTCGGTGCGCCATTCCTACAACATCGGCGCCATGAGTTTCTCGCCCCGCGCAATTGCCGCCGAAATCGCCCGCCACCGTCCCGGCTTTGCGATGGACTACGAACCCGACTACCGCCAGGCCATTGCCGACAGCTGGCCGCAGAGCATTGACGATTCGGTGGCCCGTACCGACTGGGGCTGGCAACCCGCGTTTGACCTGCCCAAAATGACGGCCGACATGCTCACCAACCTGAAGGAAAACCTCAGCTGAACCCGCCCGCCTGATGCCGGTTATCCCTTTTTACGCCCGGGTACAACCGGCGGCGGTTATCTTGCACCTTTTCCCTGTTTTGGTATGAAAAGATGGTTCATTGCCTTTTTCCTGCTGGCTCAGACCGCCGCGGCCCAGCTGCCGGCGGGCTGGTACCGCGCTTCCGTTCTGCGGCCCGACGGGGCGGCACTGGTGTTCAATTTTGAAGCACAGCGCACTACCGGCTCCCTGCGCCTTTACATCCGTAACGGCAGCGAGCGGCTGCTGGTGGAGGAAGTGCGGGAACAGGGCGACTCCCTTTTTGCGGAAATGCCCTTCTTTGAAGCCCGTCTCCGTTTCAGGGTCTTACCCAACGACCGGCTGACAGGCACCTGGAGCAAGGGCACCGCCGGCGCCGACCTGGAACTGCCGGTGACGGCCACACCGGGCGGGGAAGAACGATTTCCCGGCAGCCGCCCCGCCAGCGGACAACTGGCCCCCAAATGGGCGGTGACTTTTACCCGCCCCAACGGCACCGAACGCCCCGCCCTCGCATTGTTTGAACAAAACGGCTCCGCTGTTACCGGCACTTTTCTCACGCCCAGCGGCGACTACCGTTACCTCGAAGGGGTGCTGGATGCCGATACCCTGCGCCTGAGCTGCTTTGATGGCAGCCGGGCCTACCTCTTTACCGCCGCGCTGCGCAACGGCCAACTCACCGCCGGGCGCTTTTACAGCAATGCCGCCCCCGTGGAAACCTGGCGGGCGGTAGCCGATGCCCGGGCCACCCTGCCCGATACGGTGCTGCAGACCCAACTGAAGCCCGGGTTCACCCGCCTTTCGTTCCGTTTCCCCGACCTGACCGGACAGCCCGTTTCGCTGGACGATGAGCGCTTCCGCGGCAAGGTGGTGGTGGTGCAGCTGATGGGTAGCTGGTGTCCCAACTGCCTCGATGAGAGCCGTTTTCTCAGTACTTTTTACAACGAATACCGGGAAAAAGGGGTGGAAGTGGTGGCCCTGGCCTACGAACTGACGCTGCAGCCCGAACGCATCCGGTCCGGCCTGGGCAAACTGGTGCAACGCATAGGCATCCGCTACCCGGTGCTGGTGGCGCCGGTAACGGTGAGCGACCCTCAAAAGACGGAGAAAACCCTGCCCCAGCTCAACAGTGTGCATTATTTTCCCACCACCATCTTCCTGGCAAAAGACGGATCGGTCCATAAGATCCACCAGGGCTTTTACGGTCCGGGTACCGGTGAGTATTTCACCCGCTTCCGCGACGATTTTTACCGCACCATCAACCGCCTGCTGAACGAATAACGCCAACGTTCCCGGGGATTTTCGGCGGGTGTATTCCTGCCGGTTATATCTTTGCTGACCCGTAACAACCAAGCATTGTTCACGTTCAAACCTAAATCCATTTATGGCAGAAAAAATTAAAGTGGCCAACCCGGTTGTGGAGCTGGATGGCGATGAAATGACCCGTATCATCTGGTCTTTTATCAAAGACAAGCTCATTCTTCCCTACCTCGAGCTGGATATCAAATATTTCGACCTCGGGATCGAACACCGCGACGCCACCAATGACCAGGTGACGGTGGAGGCGGCCCAGGCCATCAAACAATACGGTGTGGGCATCAAGTGCGCCACCATCACCCCCGATGAAGCCCGGGTGAAAGAGTTTGGCCTGAAGCAGATGTGGAAGAGTCCCAACGGCACCATCCGCAACATCCTCGACGGCACCGTGTTCCGCGAGCCCATCGTCATCAGCAATATTCCCCGCCTGGTTACCACCTGGGACAAGCCCATCATCGTGGGGCGCCATGCTTTTGGCGACCAGTACCGCGCCACCGACTTTGTTGTGCCCGGTAAGGGAAAGCTCACCATCCGGTTTGAAGGCGAAGACGGGCAGGTGATTGAGCACGAAGTGTACCAGTACAAGGGTGCCGGCGTGGCGCTGAGCATGTACAACACCGATGAAAGCATCCGCGGATTTGCCCGCAGCTGCATGAACATGAGCCTGCAGAAAGGCTGGCCGTTGTATATGAGTACCAAGAACACGATTCTGAAGAAATACGACGGGCGCTTTAAGGATATTTTCCAGGAAGTGTTTGAACAGGAATTCAAACCGCAGTTTGAAGCGGCCGGTATTACGTACGAACACCGCCTCATTGACGACATGGTGGCCAGCGCCCTCAAGTGGAACGGCGCTTTTGTGTGGGCCTGCAAGAACTATGACGGCGACGTGCAGAGCGACACCGTGGCGCAGGGCTTCGGCTCGCTGGGGCTGATGACCTCTGTGCTGGTGACACCCGATGGCAAGACCATGGAAGCCGAAGCCGCACATGGCACGGTTACCCGCCATTACCGCGAACACCAGAAAGGCCGGCCCACGTCCACCAACCCCATCGCCAGCATTTTTGCGTGGACACGCGGGTTGGCTTTCCGGGGTAAACTGGATGGCAACCAACCACTGATTGATTTCTGCGAAACACTCGAATCGGTGTGCATCGAAACCGTGGAAAGCGGCAAGATGACCAAGGACCTGGCGGTATGCATTCACGGCAACAAGGTGCAACACGGCGAGCATTACCTCTACACCGAAGAGTTCCTGGATGCCATTGATGCGAACCTGAAGAAAAAGATCGGGTAAGGGAGCAAGAGAGGCTGTTGCTGCCGCAACGGTTCAACACGGAGGAACGGAGAGACAGAGGTCACGGGGAAAGCACTCCGTGTTACTCCTCTTCTCCGCGGCTCTGTGTTGAAACCGGCTGCTCCGCCTCACGTGCGGACCTTATTTTGGTCATTGTATCCGGCCGGGCCGGTGGCTACCTTGCCGCCTCGTCTATGTTGCGGAAGAAGATCTTTCCCGGTAATAAGCACCTGCAGGTGCGGGGTACGGAGATCCAGCGGATCGAGGCCCTGAGCGATGCTGTCTTTGCCTTTTCGGTGTCGCTGCTCATCATGTCGCTGGAAGTGCCCAAGACCTTTGCCGAGCTGCAGCACACCATCCGCGACATACCGCCTTTCCTCGCCACCTTCAGCCTGGTTTTTCTGTTCTGGTACCAGCAAAACGCTTATTTCCGCCGTTACGGCCTGCAGAGCCGCCGGGTGATCCTGCTGAACCTGGCATTGCTTGCGTGGTTATTGGTGTACATTTTTCCGCTCAAGTTTCTCTTTACCATCCTGCTCAGCTGGTTTACCGGTGTAAATTATTTTTCGGAGGTGGCCGCCGCCGGCGATATGGTGCTGGCCGAAGCCGATTTTCCCCGCCTGGTTGTTTTCTTCAGTGCCGGCTATTGCATCCTCTGGCTGTTGTTTTTCCTGCTCTACCGTCATGCCTGGCAACAACGCATCCTACTGAAACTGTCCGGCTATGAAGCGCAGGTACTACGGTATGAACAGCGCGACGCTGTTTTTAACCTGCTGGTGGGCGCGGCAAGCCTGTTTCTGGCCTGGCTGCAACTTCCGGAAGCCAGCGGCTTTCCGTACCTGCTGATACCTGTGTGGATGTTGCTGAATTATGTGTTGATGCGCCGGCGGATCCGTTCCCTTCCCGCCTGATCACCGGATTTGCCGGAACGTTGAAAACAGTTGCAGCGGTACCTCCCTGAACTCCACCTTTTGTACCTGCGCCAGTGGCGGTCCCTGGTGGCACCAACTGATCAACTCCTTCAGCTGTTCGGCCGTACCGGTGGCCACGATCTGCACCGACCCGTCCGGAAGATTTTCCACGGTGCCGGTGATAACGCGTTCTGCTGCCTGCTGCACGGTGTGTTTCCTGAACCATACACCCTGCACCTTGCCGCTCACTGCGATACGGCAGGTATGCAACAGGTGCGGCTGCGATGATTCCATAAAGCAATGGATGAATGATGCAGGTGAAAAGGGAACAGGTTACCTGTTTAGAATGTCGGCAATGGTTTTTTTCTCGAGTATTTTCAGGTTGGCGTCACGCACTTTGATCATCATGTCGTGCAGTCCGCAATGCTTTTCATCGCAATTGCGGCAGCGTTCGTAAAAATGCAGGCTCACGCAGGAGAGGGGTGCTATGGGACCGTCGAGCAGGCGGATCACCCGGGCCAGCGGTATCTTCTTTGGCGGAATCCGGAAAAAATAACCGCCGCCTTTGCCTTTCTTGCTTTCAAGGATGCCGTCTTTCCGCAGCAGCAACAGGATGTTCTCCAGGAACTTGAGGGGGATCTTCCGCTTCCTGCTGATTTCTGCAATTAATACCGGCTCGTTTCCCGGTTGTTGCGCCAGGTAGGAAAGCGCCTGGAAGGCGTATTGGGTTTTCTTCGAAAGCATGACGTACAATTGTTGCGCTAAAATTACGGGGTAGCGGGTATCCGGCATTCTGTTTGCTGGTGCTATTTTCGGTAAAATTTATTCCATGCGTCTGCTTTCCTTTTTTCTGGTAATGAGCTGCGGGTTGTTTATACCGGTTCAACGGGCTGCGAGCCAGGATCGTTCCACGTTCATAGGCGGCAATATCGTCTATGGCTTTCCCACCGGCGACTTTGCCAACGGGTACAAGCGGGTGGGAGGTGTGGAGGCATCCCTTGGAGCCGGTAGTTCCGGGGTTTACCTGCTGGCCACCACGGGTATTCTTTCCTATGCCAATCAAAGCAACAACGGTTTTGGCCGCATATCCTCCATCCCGCTGAAGGGAGGTGTGCGCCTGTATGCCACAAAAAAGATTTTCCTTGCGGGTAACCTGGGGGCCGTCTTCATCAAAGACCAGCAGATGAGCAGCCGTGCCGCCCGCTTCACCTACGATGCGGGGATCGGTTACCACGGGGCCCTGGGCCAGCTGGGTATCCATTACGATGGATGGAAGCGGAAAAGCAATCCGGGTACGTCCAACTCCGTGCAGTTGAAGCTGGGACTGGCGCTTCGCTGAGTTCAGATCAGTTTGCGCTCGTAGGCATACTTGATGAGGCCGATGAGCGAGTTGGTTTTGGTCTTCCGGAAAATATTTTTCCGGTGCGTTTCAACGGTGCGTTCGCTGAGGAACAGTTGTTCGGCGATCTGCTTGTTGTTGTATTCTTTTTCGATGAGGCGTACAATTTCTATTTCCCGGTTAGTGAGCTTGCTTTCGGCCGTTTCTTTTTTCCGTTCGCTGTCTTTCAGCATCTCCTGCAATACCTCGTCGCTGAAGTAAATGCCGCCGCCTGCAATTTTATCCAGCGCCTGGATGAATTCGGTTTGACCGATGTTTTTCAGCAGGTAACCGGCGATGTCGGATTCATCAATCATCTGGTTTATAAGGCTGCCTTCACCGTTCATGCTCAACGCGATGATTTTGATGCCCGGGTGCTGTTGCTTTACCGCCCGCGCCAGCTCCACACCGGTCATGCCGGGCATCATCACATCGGTGATGAGAATGTCGGGGACCTGTTGGCTGATCCGGGAAAGAAATTGTTCTGGTTGGGTACACTCGCAAAGAATTTCAAAGCGGGGATGACCTTTCAACAGCGATTTCAGTCCATCAATCACAATCTGGTGATCGTCAACAATGGCCAGGGTGGTTTTGGGGTGCGACATGTTTCAAATGTAATGAATTTTCCTGCTTACACGGGCTGAGCGGCCGGCAGGTGAATAGCCACCAGGGTACCGTTGCCGGGTGATGAATCGAACTCAATGGTGCCTTTGAGAAACTCCACGCGGGCCCGCATATTCTGCAGGCCGATGCCGGCACCTTCGGGCAACCGTTCCAGGTTAAATCCCTTCCCGTTGTCTTCGATGGTTACGCTGATGCCTTCGTGGTCGTACAGCAAGGCAATGTCCAGCTCGCTGGCGCCGGCATGTTTGATTACGTTGTTCACGCATTCCTGGATGACACGGTAGAGGATGGAACTGGTTTGGTTTTCCTGTTCCCCGGGTTCGCCTTCGGTATGAAAGTGAATGCGAAGTTGCGGACTTTCGATCCGGTTGATCAGTTCCCGGATGGCTTCGGGCAGGTTCCGTTTCATCATGGCAGCCGGCATCATGCTGTGCGATACGGCCCGCACTTCCCGGCAGCTGTCGTCCACCAGGCGGATGATTTTCCGGAGCGATTCCTCCTGCTCACCGGCTGCAGGCTGTGCCTGGTTGTAATAGGAGGAGAGGTTCATGCGGGCAGCGCTCATCATTTGTCCCACGCTGTCATGCAGGTCCTTGGCAATGCGGGTGCGTTCTTTTTCCTCCGCTTCCAGGATGGCCTGCGTAGACAGTTCCTGCTGCCGGGCCAGTTCCTGCTGCATGGTAAGCTCCTGCTTCCATTGGTAGCGTTTGTAGAACAACCACGCGCCGGCGGCGATCAGTAGCGCCAGCCCGGCAATGGCCAGCAACTGGATGTTGCGTTTGCGGATGGTGAGTTGCTGCAGCTCAATCTGCTGTTCCCGCTTGTTGGTTTCGTAGATGGTGCTGATTTCTTCAATCTGCCGTGTTTTCTGGTTGCTGAAAATAGAGTCTTTCAGTTGGGTGTGCCAGGTGAAAAAGTCAAGCGCCTCTTTGTAGTTGCCCATCATGTTGGCCATCTTGCTCATCTTGGCGTAATTGTTTGACAGCAGCTCTTTGTATTCCATTTTTTCGGCCAGAAAATTACTCTGGTCATAGTAATAGCGGGCCATGTCGTATTTGCCCCAGTTGCTGTAGAGTTCGCCCAGGTCGGAATAGGAGAGGGTGAGGGCGAACGTATCTTTTTCCCGCTGGCGGATGGACAGGGCGCGGATGTGGTAATCTTCTGCCAAAATGAATTTGTTTTGCAACAGGTACACGCCGGCGATGAAATTATAGCACCAGCTCTTTCCCATTTCGTCGTTCCGGAGTGTCGCATACCGCAGCGAAGCCTGGTACCGGCGGAGGGCTTCGCGGTAATTGCCCATGTATTCGTACACCACCCCGCTTTCGTTGTAAACCATCTGGATGCCGCTGGAGTCGTTCAGTACCTGGAATAACTCCATTGCCTTGTCGTACATGGCATTGGCCCGTTCCAGGTCCCGTAACTTCCGGTACAGTTTGGCGATGTCGTTGTACAGAACGGCCAGTTCGGCACGTTTGCCTCTCCGTTCAAAGATGCCGGCGGCCAGGTAAAACCGCTCAGTGGCGCGCTCGTAATCGCCTTTGAAATAATTGGCTACTCCCATGTTGCGGCATAACTGGCCGTAGGCAACGGAGTCTTTCAGTTTGCTGGCCAACGTGAATCCTTCTTCTGCTGTTTTGATGGACTCGTTGAAACTGCTCATGCTGAGACGTCCCGAAAGCTGCACGTAGGCATTCAGCCGGTCGGCATCCCGTTCCTTACTGCCTATGACCCCGCGCAGGCTGTCGAGCAGGTTAGCGACCTGCGCCGGTGCAGCCTGCAGCATGCAAACAACGAGAAAAGAAGAAACCAGCAAGCGCTTCATGATCCTTACAAGTTAAGGACTTCTTTCATGCCAAAGAACCCGGTTTTTTCTTTGAGAAATTCGGCAGCGAGTACGGCGCCCAGGGCAAAACCGGTGCGGTTGTGGGCGGTGTGTATGATTTCAATGTCATCCACCTCAGAGCTGTATTTTACGTGGTGGGTGCCCGGCGCCGGGTCCACCCGCTCGCTGGCGATACCCAGTTCAGCTTCATTTGAAGTGGGGTTGTTTACCCACTTTTCCTTGCGGGGTATGGCGGCAAGAATCTGTTCGGCCAGCGTGATGGCCGTTCCGCTGGGCGCATCTTTTTTCTGGGTATGATGAATTTCTTTCAGACTGATGGCATAGTCGGGCTGCCCGCTCATGAGTTGGGCCAGCCGCTTGTTCACTTCAAAGAAAATGTTGACGCCCACGCTGAAGTTGCTGGCTACAATCAGGCCGGTGCGGGCGGCTTCGGCGGCGGCTTTGGCTTCCTCCAGTTGATCCAGCCAGCCGGTGGAACCGCACACCACGGGCACCTGTTGCTGCAGGCAGAACAGTACGTTGTGGAAGGCGGTATGCGGACTGGTGAACTCAATAGCTACATCAACCTGTTGGAGGGCCTGTGCGGTGAGTTCGTGCCGGTTGTGCAGGTCAATGATCAGTGCAATTTCATGACCACGTTGCCGGGCAATCTCTTGGATGGCCCTGCCCATTTTTCCGTACCCGATTAATGCCAGTTTCATGTTTTCGTTTTTTTACAGAAGTGTATGTGCGTTACCGGGCGGATGATCTTCCTCCCTGGAAGGTGAACACAAGTCCGATGGAGCTTTGCCGTGTTTGTGGCTGGTAGGAGGGATGTATCCGCATGGAAAGATTCTCGCCCACTTCAAAGGATTTCAGGTGACCGTCCACGGTGGCGTCCACCACGTTCAGTCCCCAGCACACCAGGAAGGCCAGCACCGAATAGTCTACGTTCTGGCGCACATCGTTGCGGTAGCGCCGGATGGCTTCCGCGTCAACAGGCCGGAACCGGGGGTCGATGAGAAAATCGTTGGAAGGGTCATTGTCCACTTTGTACCGGTAGGCATCGCGTGCGGCGATGTACTCGGTGCGGTTGTAGAAAAAGAAGCCCACACAGGTGCCAAGGGCCCCGTACACGATGGGTACTTTCCAGTATTTTTTGTTGTATACCTGTCCCCAACCCGGCAGGATGGCCGAGCGGATGGTGGCTTTGCGGGGGGAGTGGGGCGGGCGCAGCAGGGAAACATTGGCTGTATCAGCCGTAGGAGCAGTTGGCTGCCGCAGACTGTCGGTTTGCTGGGCCTGCAGGGATGCGGCCACGAGCAATGTTGTTATAAAAAGGTAGAGAAACCGCATGTTGTCAGTCCACGCTTACACCCAGCACTTTCAAAATGTGGTTGAACTGCTCCAGTGAGTAGTATTCAATGGTAATGGAGCCGTTGCCTTTCTTGCTGTGCTTGAGTTTCACCTTGGTGCTCAGCTGGGCGGCTAAGTTATCTTCAATTTTGTGGAATGCCTGCTCCAGTCCGCTCTTTGCAGGTTTTTTAACAGGTGCCGCTTTGTACAGCAGGCGTACGAGGTTTTCGGTTTGCCGCACCGAGAGGTCTTTCTGTTTCACCTGCTGAAAGACGTACAACTGCTTGTCCACGGTATCTACGTTGATCAGCGCCCGTGCGTGTCCCATGCTGAGCGACCCGGTTCGCACGGCCTGCTGGATGTCGGGGGGGAGTTTCAGCAGGCGGATGTAATTGGTAACGGTGGTGCGGTCCTTTCCCATGCGCTCGGCCACCTGCTCCTGGGTGTAGTCCAGCTCTTCCATCAGCCGTTTGTAGCTGAGGGCCACTTCCATGGCATTGAGATTTTCCCGCTGCAGGTTTTCCAGCAGGGCCAGCTCCAGCAGTTCGGCGTCGTTGGCCTGCCGCACATAGGCGGGGATATCGGTTAACCCTGCCCGTTTCGAGGCGCGCCAGCGGCGCTCACCGGCAATGAGCCGGTATTTGCCCGAAGGCATGCGGGATACCGTAACGGGCTGGATGATATCGTGCAGACGGATGGAGTCGGCCAGCTCGTTCAGTGCTTGTTCGTCGAAGTCGTGCCGCGGTTGTTTGGGGTTGATTTCGATGGCATCCACCGGGATGCGCAGGGTGCCGGTGACCTGTTCTGTAACGGTGGGCTTCAGTTGCCCGGCCGTGGTTTTCAGGTCTTCATCAATGCTCTGCAGGAGGGAGCGGATGCCCTTGCCCAGCGCGTCTTTTTTGTTGGGTTGACTCATATCGTTCGCTTCTTGTTCGTTCTGCGAAGTACCTGTAAAAATGGCAAAAAGCAAAACGGAAACTCGTTTTGGCAGCTGGGTGCCGCGAAAAGCGGATGGTGTGCCACCGAACCTGCTTTATTTCAGCAGGAAATATCCCAGCCAGGTGGCCAGCAGTCCGAGCAGGACGCTGCCCACTACATAGAGGAGAAAGAGGGCAATTTTCTGTTGTTGCAGCAGGGCCATGCTCTCCAGGGAAAAGGCCGAGAACGTGGTGAATCCCCCGCACACGCCCGTGGCCAGGAAGATGCGCCAGTTTTGTTCAAAGGCGGCATGGCGCAGGGAAAAGGCGAGAATCCCTCCAATTAATAAACAGCCGATCATATTCACCAGGAAGGTGGCCCAGGGAAAATGCGAGGAGCGCAGCACCTGCGAAACACCAAAGCGGGCCATGCTGCCCAGAGCGCCGCCCAATCCCACCCAGAGAAAATATTTCAGCATATCAGCCATGTTTTGGTAGCCCTGAGCTGCTCCATTCAGAGGTTACCGGAGAAGGTATAGTCGAGATCCACCTGCCATTTGCCATCTTTTTTGATCACCTTCAGCGGCATCTGTTTCTTTTTCCAGGAGTTGGAGTAATTCACGATCACAACGGTGTCGTTCACGTTTTCCACGGAATGAATCAGGATGGAGGATTTTTTATAGCCGTCCTTATCGGCTTTACTCATTTCATCGTCGTACCGCCTCTCAATCATTTCCAGTTCCACCAGGTTCACACTGTCCTGGTATAGCAGTTCCCGCGCCCACTTATAATCGCCGTCGA
Source organism: uncultured Chitinophagaceae bacterium (assembly GCA_937862815.1). Taxonomy (GTDB): domain Bacteria; phylum Bacteroidota; class Bacteroidia; order Chitinophagales; family Chitinophagaceae; genus Lacibacter. The sequence continues at coordinate 16,967 of CALMED010000034.1, forward strand.
GTGAGCTGCGTACAAATTCACGGGCCGTGCCCAACGCGTCATCGGGACGTTGCCGCTCACCGCTGCAGGATGTCAGCAGCAAGGCCGGTAAGAAGATCGATATCAGGGGCAGAACGAATTTTTTCATCTGTTCAAAGGTAACATAAATGCCGTGTTGTAAAAAAGTGAACGTTTCGGTCGCTTACCCGCAAAAAAAAGGCTGCCCGGCAAGGCAGCCTCGATTATCAGTTGACAGGCGGCTTAGCGGCCCTGGTGTTGTTCGAGCTGGTGATCGCGGTCGTAGGCCCTGATGATGGCCTTCACCAACCGGTGCCGCACCACATCTTCTTCGTCCAGTTCAATGTGCGAGATGCCGTCTATGTTTTTGAGAATGCGGATGCCTTTCTCGAGTCCGCTCCGCTGGTTCTTCGGGAGGTCTACCTGCGTGAGGTCACCTGTGATGATGGCCTTCGCATTGGCGCCGATGCGGGTCAGAAACATTTTCAGCTGCAGGTCGGTGGTGTTCTGCGCTTCGTCCAGGATGATGAAGGCGTTGTCGAGTGTGCGCCCGCGCATGTAGGCGAGGGGTGCTATTTCAATCACCCGGGTGCTCATGTAGTAACCCAGTTTATCGGCCGGGATCATATCGTCCAGCGCATCGTACAGCGGCCGCAGGTAGGGATCAATTTTTTCCTTCAGGTCGCCGGGCAGGAAGCCGAGGCTCTCGCCGGCTTCCACCGCCGGGCGGGTAAGGATGATTTTTTTCACCACTTTGTTTTTGAGGGCCCGTACGGCGAGGGCTACGGCAGTGTAGGTTTTACCGGTACCGGCCGGGCCAATGGCAAAGACCACGTCGTTTTTGTCGGCCGCTGCCACCATTTTTTTCTGGTTCTGGGTGCGGGCCCGCACGGTGCGGCCGTTGGGGCCAAACACAAGTACTTCGCCGGGGTGGCGCTCCACAAAATGATCAATGGTTTCCTGGTCGTCGCCCCCCAGAATCTGCTCAAAATAGTTCTCGCTCAGTTGCCCGTTGCGTTCCAGGTATGCGATGAGCAGGTCAATTTTTTCTTTTGCCTGTTCCACCTGTTCGGGACTGCCGCTGAGTTTAATCTGCGTGCCGCGGGAGAGGATTTTGAGCAACGGAAATTTCTTTTTGAGGAGGTCGAGCTTGCCGTTGTTAACGCCAAAGAATTCAATCGGGTTAACGGTTTCGAGGTTGATGATCGTTTCAGTCAATGCGTTTTCAGTTTAGCTGCTGGCCCGGTGGTGTTCCGGTTAACACGGCAGGCCAACATTGTTAATCATACATATGGACACCGGTCTTCAGAAAGGGTAGCTGACTAACCATCCTGTTTCAATATTAACTACATAAAACAAGATGCCATAAAGTTACTTATGCACAAGTTGTGGAAATTGTTAAGTTGGGCCGGACGTTCGGCCGCGGGCTGAAAGGCCTAGAGTTTGATAAACCGGATTGTTTTCTGCTCCTGCCGTTCGTTCACGGCACGCAGGATGTAGTTACCTGCGGGGAGGTTGCCGAGTTCCAGCGGTAATTGGTTGGTGCCGGACATTACATCAACTGTACGCTGCTGGAACGATTGACCGGACAGGCTGGTGATGGTGAGTTGCAGTTTTCCCGGTGCTGCAGCCGACAGGTGCAATGTCGTTGCCTGTTGCACCACGGAAGGCAGGAGTGCGTTCAGGGCAAACTCCTGTCCGCTGCTCAGTACAGCAAGGGTAAACGAATGCAGGGAAGCGCCGGTGATGGCCGTCATGCGGATGCGGTAATAAGTTCGGCCGTTACGTACAACGGGATCGGTAAAATCGAAGGGCTGGGTGCACCGTACCTGGTCGGCCGTGAGGGAATGAATGGTGGCAAAGTTACGTCCGTCTGTACCCTGCTGAATCTCAAAAGTGGCTTCCGAAACCTGGCAGGGGGCCAGCCAGTGCAGTTTCACGAGGTTGCTTTTTCTTTCTGCCTTAAAATATTTCAACTCAATGGGAAAGGTGAGTAGTTCGGAATTACCCTGCGCCTGCGTACCGTTGGCCGCCAGCAAGAGCAGGATGGATGCAAGGAGGTATTTCATGTGAATCTTTTCGATGATGAAATTACGGTTTTTGGCCGAACTGGTGGGAGGTCTTTTGCATTCCGGCGTTGCCACCCGCTACCAGCGGGCCACAATTTTGAAATTGATCAGCCGGGGCGTGAGCCGGTTGGGAATGGTGTAGATGGTATTGGAGAAATCTTTGATAAGCTGGTAGGAAATGGTATTGGGCCGGTCAATTACGTTGAAAATTTCCAGGCTGGCCCAGATGTTCTGAAAATCGCGGAAGGGGCTGTGACTTCTCCGCTTGCCCTTTTCACTATCGAGCAGCAGGGCGCTGAAGCCAAAGTCCACACGGATATAGGGGTCAATGATCAGTGCGTTGCGGTACTTCACGCTGTTGGGAATGTTGTAGGGCAGGTTGGTGCCGTACAGCAGGTTCATGTGGAACTTGAAATTTTTGTTGGTGGCCAGGTAGTCCTGGATAAACATGCCGATGGTGAGCAGCCGGTCGGTGGGGCGCCGCAGCCAGCCGCCTTGCACCAGGGTGCTGTCCACCGGCCGGTTGAGGGAGTCGAGCTGGTAATTGAACCATTGGTCGTTGTCGAGGTTTTCGCGGGTGCGCATCAGTCCCACGCTGATCCAGCTTTCCGCATCTTTCACCAGTTCGCCAAAGAGCCGTGCTTCCACGCCTGTGGCATAGGCCCGGGCATTGTTGGTGCCGAAGTAGCGGATCCGCACGTTGTCAATATCATAGGGTACCACATCGTACATGTATTTGAAGTAGGCTTCCGTTTGCAGTTTAAAGGGGCGTCCGCCCCATCCCTGGAAGTTGTAATCGAATCCGCCCACCACCTGCCAGCTTTTCTGCGCCCGCACGGCTTCGTTCACGGTGCCGTCGTAGCGCCGCAGTTCCCGGTAAAAGGGTGGCTGGTGGTAAGCGCCGGCGGCCGCCCGCAGCACCACGTCGCGTTTCCACCGGGGCTGCACGGCAAACTGGATGCGGGGCTGCACCAGCAGTTCGTTGTTGAGGGTGTTGTAGTTGTACCGCAGTCCCACCTGCAGGGTCATGTTGAGGGAGTCATTCAGCAGGATGTTGTCCTGCACATAGCCCTGCGAACGGAAAAAATTGAGGTTGGCGGAAGACTTGATCACTTTGTTCAGCTCCAGTACATTGGGATTGAAAGGGATGGAGTAGCCGGCGCTGTCCTGCAGCTCCCATTCGTTCAGGCGGTCGTTGATGTGCTGGCGTTCGATGGTATGTCCCCATTGCCATACGTGCTTTCCCTTTTCCAGGCTCCCTTTGTGGGTGGCGCTGTACAGTTCGATGTTGAGGCGGTTGCGGGCGAAGTTCTGAAAAACACCGGCGCCAAGGGGGTTGACGATCAGCCCGAAAGTGGCCCGGCTGCGGTCGAAATCCCTTTCGCCGAAGAGGTATGCGCCCTGGATGTCGAAGGACTCCTGCTCCTGGTTGCTGAAGCGGCTGAACATCCATTTCAGCTTCAGGTCTTTGCGGGGCTGGTAGGTAGAGGCCAGTCCCACCATGTTCGTCTGGTAGCGGTCCACCTCCCCACCGGCAAAAAACACATCCAGTCCCAGGTTGGCCGTGAAGAAAGGCGAGAACACCGAAGAGGTCTGGTTGCTGAACTCCGGCGTCAGGCGGAACTGCGTCTGCGATACGTTGGTCATGGCTTCCAGCAGCCATTTGCGGCCGGCCTGCCAGGTGAGGTAACCCTGCAGGTCGTTGCTGGAAGGTACGTAATTGCCTTTTACCTGCTGGCTGCTGAGCAGGTTCTGGTTGTTGCGGTTGCGGACGCCGATGATGTAGGTTATTTTATCGTTGCGGGAAGAGCCTTCGAGGTGGAGGCCCTGTTCCAGCAGCGACACATACGCCGATCCGCCGAATCCTTTCGGGCGTTTGTACTGGATGTCGAGTACCGAACTCATCTTGTCGCCGAACTTCGACTGAAAGCCCCCGTTGTAAAATGTAACATTGCGCACCATTTCGGGGTTGATGAAGCTCAGGCCTTCCTGCTGGCCCTGCCGCACGAGGTAGGGGCGGAACACTTCAAAATCGTTGACGTAAATGAGGTTTTCGTCGTAGTTGCCGCCGCGGACCGAATACTGCGACGTGAGTTCGTTGTTGCTGCCCACAAATATTTTGATCAGCGCTTCAATGCCGCCGGTGGCCGACGGGAGGAGCAGCGCGTTCTTGGGGTTGATGCGGATGGCGGAGACTTCCGTACGGATGCGGTCATCCCGCACCGTTACTTCCTGCAGCTGGGTGACGCCGCGTTCCAGGCGCACCACCACCCGTTCGTCTTCATTTTCGTTGAGGTAAAAATTCCGTTGTTCGGTCTGGTAGCCGGTATAGCTGAATACGAGGGCAAAGGCTTTCTCCGCGGGCACCTGCAGTACAAACTTTCCGGAGTCGTTGGTTAATACGCCGGTGGTGCGTCCCAGGATAACGACGGAAACCTGGCCCAGGGGATTTTCATTTTCATCGAGCACCCGCCCGGTGACGGTAGCCGATTTTTTCTGCGCCCCGGCAACCAGGCAGAACAGGAGCAGTGGTATAAGCAGCGTGATGGGGCGTATCTTCATCCGGGTTAAAACTAAGTCTTTCTGTGAAAACGCGGGGGCTCCTGTTTTATTTTCTGAGCCACAACTCCTCCCGGCTGACGAGTGCGGGCAAGCCGTTGACCCGGGCAGCAGTGATGGGGTTGACGCACTGCGGGCCCCGGCTGCCGGGGAACTGTACCCCTTCTGCCGGCTCTTCCAGCAGCTCACTTACCTGGTACCGGCGGTTGGGCACGGGCAGGAACACTTCGTAATCGTAGCGTGGTTGCAGCAAAACACCTCCGTCTGTTATCCCCATCCGCAGGCTGTCGCCCGAGCTGCGGAAACGCGCCCGGCTACTGTCCACCACCACCGAATCCAGCGGTGCCTGGAATCCCGATCCTTTGGTGTAACGGTATATCACAAAGGGTTGAATCTCCATTTCGCTGTAGCCGGTGAAATGCACGGCCAGCCCGGAAGTGCCGGTGCAGGGGTAGCGGCAGGCGGCGGCGGCCAGCAGTAAAACGTAAAGGCAAAGGCGTTGCATGCTTGTTACTATTGTATGCTTCAGCCGATCTGTTTCAGTGCCGCGATGGTGGCGGCGGGGTCGTCCGACCGGAAAACGGTATTGCCGGCTACCAGCACATCGGCGCCGGCAGTTACGATGTCGGCCGCGTTTTCCAGCGTTACGCCCCCGTCAATTTCTATTTTCACGTCCAGTCCCTCGTCATCAATCAGCTGCCGCAGTTCCCGGATTTTGGTGAGGGTATGCGGAATGAATTTTTGTCCGCCAAACCCGGGGTTCACGCTCATCAGGCATACGAGGTCAATATCGGCCAGTACATCGCGGAGGAGGTGCACCGGGGTGTGGGGGTTGAGGGCCACGCCGGCCTGCATGCCCAGCGATTTGATCTGCTGGATGTTGCGGTGCAGGTGGGTGCAGGCTTCGTAATGAACAGTCAGGATATCGGCCCCGGCTTTGCGGAAGGCTTCCGCATAGCGCTCCGGCTCTTCAATCATAAGATGCACATCGCAGGTCTTGGTGGTGGTTTTGCGGAAGAACTCGATGAGCATGGGGCCAAAGCTGATGTTGGGCACAAAGCGGCCGTCCATCACGTCGAGGTGGTACCAGTCGGCCTGGCTGCTGTTGAGCAGGTCACAGTCGGCCTGCAGGTCCAGGAAGTTGGCCGAGAGCAGGGAAGGGGCGATGAGGGGCATAAACAGGATTTGTAAGTTAGTTGATCTGACCGAGCCGTTTTAATCCATCCCGGGCCTCCTCCAGCGAGGGGTCCAGCGCCAGGGCCCGTTTGTAGTTGTCGGCGGCTTCACCGGAGCGGTTGAGTTGTTCTTCACAGCGGGCCATCCAGTAATACCCGTCGGCAAAGCTATTCTTAACGGTGGTGCTCAGCCGAAAGACCTCGTAAGCGGGTTGGTACTTTTTCTGGTCGTAATACACCAGGCCTTTTTCAATGTAGGCATCAAGATAGGAATAATCTTCCCGGATGATCTGGTCGTATACGGCCAGCGCCCGGGAGTGGTCGTACAAACGGGTGTAATAAATCCCTTTCATCAACAGGATGTCGGAGCGATAGGCGAGGGTACCGGGCTGCCGCAACAATTGTTCCGACAGGGGCAGGAACTTCGGGTGGCCGGTTTCTGCATAGAGGTTGGCCAGCCGCATCTCCGCTTCGTTGAAAACGCCGGCTTCAGCGATGGACTGTTCAAAATAACGGATGGCATTAGTGGTATCGCTTTTTTTCTCCAGCGCATCGGCTTTCATGAACAGCCAGGCCGGGTTGGCGGAGTCTTTCTGCAGCAGCATGTTCACCTGTTCCAACGCGCCGGTATAATCCTTCCGGGCAGCCAGCCGTTTTACCCACTGCTCCCGTACCGAGTCGGGCAGGTTGCCCTCCGGAACGACCGGCGGCGGTTGTACCGTTTCGATGGAATCTTTTCCTGCGGGTGCTTCCGGGCCATTGTTGCAGGCCGCGGTGGTGGCTGTAAGCAGGAAAAGCGAAACAACGTGGCGTAACATGGTGCAAAGCTACTTGAAAAAAACCCAGCTCCTTTTTACAAAAAGCAGACATTTGCCTTTTCAACGGTAAATACCTTTGTCTAAATTCATTTTATGCGTCCTCTTGCCACCTGGTTGATCCTGTTTTTTTCGGTGTTCTTCCATCTGTTCCATCCCGAAACTGCTTTTTCCCCGTTGACGCCCGTCAACAACGATACGGTGCATTACCCGGAGGAAACGCATTTCCGGAATGTACGCCAACTGACCTTTGGCGGCGACAATGCCGAAGCATATTTCAGTTTTGACGGTAAGTGGTTGATTTTTCAGAAGACAAATCCGGCCGAGAACATCCCCTGCGACCAGATGTACATTGCCCGGATCCCAACCTCGCCCGATGAACCGTTTGTTCCGCAATTGGTAAGCACCGGCAAGGGCCGCACCACCTGCGGTACCTTCACCCGCGACGGCAAGCACGTGATCTATGCCTCCACGCATCTTGGCGGCGATGCCTGTCCACCGGTGCCCGACCGCAGCCAGTATGGCAATAAATACATCTGGCCCCTTTACGATACCTACGATATCTTCATGGCCGATCTCAACGGGAAGATCGTAAAGCAACTTACCAACAGCAAGGGCTATGATGCCGAAGCAACACTTTCTCCCGATGGAAAGAAGATGATTTATACCAGCACGAAAGACGGCGACCTCGAGCTCTATGTGATGAACCTGCGCACCGGCAGGGAAAAACGGATCACTTACACCGTGGGCTACGATGGCGGCGCCTGGTTCAGCCCCGATGGAAAAAAAATTATCTGGCGGGCCAGCCGTCCCAAAACGGAAGCCGAAATCAGCGAATACAAGGAACTGCTGGCGCAGGGACTGGTGGCACCCACCAACATGGAAGTATGGGTGGCCAATGCCGACGGAAGCAATGCCCGGCAGGTGAGCAACTTCGGCCAGGCCAACTGGGCGCCGGCCTTTATGCCCGACAGCAAACGCATCATCTTTGCCAGCAACCACGAATACAAGCGGGGTTTTCCGTTTAATCTTTATACCATGAACGGCGACGGCAGCAATCTGAATAAGATCAGCCGCGACAAGGGCTTTGATGCCTTCCCCATGTTCAGTCCGGACGGAAAGAAAATCGTGTTCTGCAGCAACCGCAACAACGGCGGCACACGGGATACCAATATTTTTATTGCCGATTGGGTGGAGTAACGGGTGTGGCTTCCGGTTGTTTAACAGGCCGGATCGTTATAAAGTTCCGGAGCGGATTTATGACCGGCATTCCGGAATGAAAGGTGGATGCGGGTTTCCAGCTGGGCATAGCCGCTACGGCTGAACTGTAAGGCACCAGCACCGGCATGTTGAACCGGGGATGCAGGTAAACCGAACCCAGCCGGGTGGAATCGGTTTTCTTCAGGCCTTCCTGAAACGAAGGGTTGAACGGTTTGAATTTCAACACCAGCGAATCCGGTACCACAAGCGGCTGGGTGCCTGCATGGAATGCAATAAACGTACAAGTGAGCAGAATAAAAGAGCGGACTAACATGAGCAGGCAGTTAAGGATAAAATTACGGCAATGCCCGGGTTTTGTCAATCACCTCCCATAATTGGTGGGATGCGCTCAAACCAGTAGTTTTGATAAAAATTTTTCTATGCTCACCGGATTGGTACACTTGCACAATGTATTGCGTTGGGTGATTCTCATCCTTCTGCTGGTTGCGCTTTTCCAGGCACTCACCAAAAAGAACGGATTGCAGAAAACAAGCCTGTTTCTGCTGATCTCCGCCCACATCACCCTGCTGCTGGGCCTTTTTCAGTATTTCAACAGCGAAATGGCCGGCTTTAAAATTATTGAGCGGGTGGGGGGCTTTGGGAATGTGATGAAAGACAGTTTCGCCCGTTTCTGGGTGGTGGAACATATCAGCGCCATGCTCCTGGCCATAGTACTTATAACCCTCGCCCGCGGCCGGGTGAAGAAAGAGAATTTCAAGGGGGCCACGCTGTTTTATCTGATTGCCCTCCTGCTGGTGCTGGCAGCTGTGCCCTGGCCCTTCCGCGAAGGCATTGCCCGTCCCTGGTTCCCGGGTATGCCGCTGTAACGCCCGCAGCATGACGCCGCTGTTCAAAAAACTCAACTGGAAAGGGCAGGAGGTGGTGTACCTCCTGCAGGCGCCCGCCGACCTTACGGCTGAATGGACTGTCATGCAGCAGTACGCCACGTTTAAACAGAAACTCACCAGGACCAGCCAGTGTTATTTCATTCTGGCTTTCTGCACCTCGCTGCAGCAGGTGGAGCAGGTGGCGGCACTGGCCGGGGCCGCCCTGCAGGAGGATGGACTTTTATGGGTCGCATATCCCAAGGGCAGTTCAAAAAAATATACCTGTGAATTTAACCGCGACACGGGGTGGGCCAGCCTGGGCCGGGCGGGATTTGAGCCGGTGCGGCAGGTGGCCATTGATGCCGACTGGAGCGCCCTCCGTTTCCGCCGCGTGGAATACATCAAAAAGATGACCCGCGGCTTTGCCATGACGGAGGCCGGAAAGGAAAAGGTCCGGAAAGGCAGCCCCCCCGGCTCCTGAGAAAAGATTTATACAAAAGGCAGGATCATCCGGCCCAACGTGCCCCCATTTTCAAATTTTCAAATCTTCAAATTTCCCCATTAACCGCCTCTTCTTCCCAGTTCCACCACTTCGCAATCCCGGATCTCGGCCCCGTCAATGCTGAAGCGCAGCAGGGTGCGTACGGTGTGCCAGCCCTGCCGGCCCGCGGCGCCGGGGTTCATGAACAGGCAGGCCTGCGACTCGTCGTACTGCACTTTGAGAATGTGGCTGTGACCGGTGACAAACAACTGCGGACGGTGTTTTTGCAGGGCCTTCCGGGTTTCGGGGTTGTACCGGGGCGGTGAGCCGCCGATGTGGCGCAGCAGCACCTGCACCTCTTCGCAGCGGAACACCAGCTCTTCGGGAAAGAGGCCCCGTATTGCGGGCCCGTCAATGTTGCCGTACACCCCCCGCAGGGGTTTGAAGTTCCGCAGGGCTCCGGCCACGCCGCTGCCAAAATCGCCGGCATGCCACACTTCATCGCAATCGTTGAAGTGTAAAAAAACGGATTCGTCGAGGAAACCATGTGTATCGGAGATCAGGCCAATTTTTGTCATACTGGATGTTGGGCAGCAAACCGGGTGTTTCTGCCGGCTTCAAAGTTCGTGGTTTGCCGGGAATCGCTACCTTTAGGCAACGATTGTTGTATGCCTCATTGCCGGAATTTTCTCTACTGGATGGACAAACGCCGCTGGAAGTTCAGCTTCCTGCTCGTTTCGCTGGAACTGTCCCGATGAGCCGCTGCTCCCTCCCCGCAGCGACCCATTTACCTTTTCTCACATTTACACATTTACTTTACACATTATCATATTATCTCCATGCCCCATTACTATACCCTGGGTACCATCCCCCACAAACGTCACACGCAGTTCCGCAAGCCCGATGGCGGGTTGTACAGCGAGCAGTTGTTTTCCACCGAAGGGTTCAGCGACGATTATTCCCTGCTGTACCATTGTCATCCGCCCACGCAGATCATCCGCACTGAACCACAGGTGGATGTGAGTCCGCAGGTAGCCGAAGAGAAAATGCTGCAGCACCGCTGCTTTGAAGGGTTTAACCTGCCGCCGGGCGGCGATTACCTGGCGAGCCGGGTGCCGGTGCTGGTGAACAGCGACTGCCACATTGTGCTGGCCGCACCCACACGGGGTACGGGTGATATTTTTTATAAGAACACCGACGGCGATGAGATGATCTTCGTGCACGAGGGCAGCGGGGTGGTGAAGACGCAGTACGGGCAGCTGCCGTTTGGTTACGGCGACTACATCGTATTGCCCCGCGGCACCATTTACCAGGTTGAGTTTAAGACGGAGAACAACCGCCTTTTCATCGTGGAAAGTTTCACGCCGCTGCGGTTCCCGAAACGCTACCTCAGCCGCTACGGCCAGCTGATGGAGCACGCGCCCTTCTGCGAGCGCGATATCCGTCCGCCGCAGGACCTGCAGACCTTTGATGAGAAGGGCGATTTTCTCATCCGGGCCAAAAAGAAGGGCATGCTGTACGGACTGCATTACGGCACCCATCCCTTTGATGTGTTGGGCTGGGACGGCTGCTGTTATCCGTATATTTTTTCCATTCACGACTTTGAGCCCATCACCGGGCGGGTGCACCAGCCGCCGCCGGTGCACCAGACCTTTGAGACCAGTGCCTTTGTGGTGTGCAGCTTTGTGCCGCGGTTGTACGATTACCACCCCGACGCCATTCCCGCGCCGTACAACCACAGCAATATTGACAGCGATGAAGTGTTGTATTACGTGGACGGCGATTTCATGAGCCGCAAGAACGTGACCCGCGGCATGATTACCCTGCACCCGGCGGGCATCCCGCACGGGCCGCATCCCGGGGCGGTGGAGAAAAGTATTGGCGCCCGGGAAACGAAGGAGCTGGCCGTGATGGTGGATACCTTCCGCCCGCTGATGCTCACCCGCCAGGCGCTGGAACTGGAGAACCGGAACTATACGATGAGCTGGGCGGAGTGAGAAATACCGGAGTTGTTAGTAATGAAAAATCAGCAGCCCCGGGAATGCTGCAAGTGGCTGCCCGTTGGCGCAGGCGAGCCGGGTTTCTGCAAAACGGGCAGCGATTCTCTCAGATATGTACCACTCCGTTTTTAACGGCAAACATGGCAAGGCCGATGCGGCTTTTTACGCCTATGCGTACAAACAGCTGGTCCCGCATGGCGTCGATGGTTTTTGGGCTGGCATTGACCTTCAAAGCGATTTCCTTATAGGTGAGTTCGGTGCAGGCCATGCGCAGGAAGTCCAGTTCCGGTGTGCTTAGTTGGGTAATGTCCACCTGCATCCTTTTGTTATCCTTCAATTGGAACATGCCCGCCATTTTACCAACCACCTGCTGGGGGTAATAATAACCTTCCTGGTACAGTGTCCGGATTGCAAGTTGAAGTTCATCGGGGTGGGCGTCTTTTTTAATGAAGCCCCGGACTCCCTGTTGCAGTAGCCGGATGAGCGGGATGTCGGTGTCAAACATCGTTAGCACCAGTATTTTGATGTCGGGATGGTTCTGGCGAAGCCAGGCGGCGGATTCATAGCCATCCATAACCGGCATGCTCAGGTCAAGTACCAGTATATCCGGTTTGCCGTATTTCGGTATACAATCAATCATCTCTTCTCCGTTGCCGGCCTTGAAAAGAACATGGAAGTCTTTCTGCTGCCCCATCAGGTTGGCTACTGCGTCCCGGAGTAATACATGATCGTCTACAAATGCTAGAGTAATGTGCTTGTTAGCTGTGGTGTTTGCTGTCATTTTTCTCAATTGAAGGGACTTTAACAATAATGGTTGTGCCGGCTCCCGGTTGGCTTTCTAAATGAAAGGAACCGTTTAAGGCGGTTGCTCTGTTTTTCATGTTTGATAAACCGGAAGAAAACCTGTGACTGTCATTTTTCTTATTTTCAATGAAAAATCCTCTTCCATTATCGGAAATTCGGAGTTCTATAAACTCTTTAGTGTAATTTAAATAAATTTCAGCTTTTTTACTTGCAGAATGACGGATGATATTTTGTAAGGCTTCCTGGATGATTCTGAATAGCAGGAGTTCCTTTTCAGAAGACATGTAATAATCTTCGCCTTTGCATGAAAAGTTAATATTTATATTGGCTAGTCGAATAAGTCGATCTATTTCCTTTTCAATTGCATTCTTTAAGCCTTCTTCTTTTATGAGGTTTGCTGTTAGGCTCCTTGAAAGGTTTTTAAGATCACTTATGGATTCTTCAATTATTTCTTCTGCTACTGATTTATTTGTTTTTAGCACGTTTATATTGTTTTCAATAAATATTAATTTTGCAAGACTAAGTCTTTGGCCAATATTGTCGTGAACTTCTCTTGAAATATTCTGAAATGTTTCTTCTTGAATCTCTATTTGGGAATTTAATATTGTTTTGTTATACTCTTCGTTTATCTTTTCTAATTCTTTTCTGAAAGAAAATTTTTTTTGAAATAAAACAATAAGGATTGTTAAGTTAAATATTAAATTAAACATTAACAATGCAAAAATAATCAGGCTAAGTGTATGGACTGCCGCAGACATATTGCTGATTTTAATAAAAGCGAGTATTTTACTGCCCATGTAATAAAGAAAAATACACTAATCATCAAAACGTAGCTTTCAATTTGTAGTGAAAAAAACAGCATAAGCATATCTGCCCAGATGCTGGCTATGCTACATAAGTAGAATGCAGAAATGAGCCAAAACTGCGATTCTGTTATTTCTTCTTTAATGTCATTGTTTTTAAATATTTTAACGAGAATTTGAAATGAAAAAATTATTATAACTATTGAATTATAAATCGAAAAAATTCCGGTTATCTTTTCGTTAGTATGAAAAATTATTAAAGTAAGTATTAAAATACATAATGAAGTAATAATGGTAAAAATTATCTCTTTCTTTTTGCGGATTAGCAATTTAAATTTTTTTAATTCCCATAAAAAGAATATAAGATCATAACCTAGGAATATGGATATTATTATTTGGCTCAATTGTCTGTCTAAAAGATAAGATTGTATAGAAGCTGCTAATGAAATGATATAATATATAACATACTTAAAGAATAGTCTGTGATTTATTAATGCAAGCTTTACAACAAAAGCAAGACAAATTATCCCAGTTACTAGAAGAATTGAGTATGGGTGAAATATTGGTATCATCTCAAAATTATTTCCTTTTAAGAGACGAAGCTAGCCATTAATTTAAGAGGTTTTTCCTATTATTTTTTAGGATTTTTCCCTTGGAACCTGCTTTGCCACTTCCCCATCTTTGTGGGGAAATAAGTCCTCCGCTTATTTCAGGCGTAATTCTAGGTCAACGGAATGCAGCCTTTGGAAAACACCTCAACCCCGGCATTCCTGTCGGGGTTTTTTTAATCATTTGCCTGCAAAAGACAAGTGATAATTAATGAGTTGTGTCCCTGTTATTTTATCACGCTAATGCCTGGTAGTTATGAAAAGACGCCTGTTTGTACTGTTGGTTCCCGTGTTTATTTACCACTATGTTCCATCTGCGCAAGACTGCCAGTTCTCCAATAAACTTTGGCTGGTGGAAGGCAGTGGTGACGCGGCTGTTGTCAGGATTTTTTCCCTGCTCCTGGATGGGGTATTTTCCACTGTTCATCAGCGGCATGCTGCACATGCTGTTATATCTAAATGCGATTCCTTTACATTGAATATCAACAGCGACCTGGCCGATGTGATTCTTGAAAGTACGGCTTCCCTGTGCTCACCCTTTCCTTGTCATTCGCTGCCCGCATCCGGATATCTTGATCTGCTGGACGAGTTGTTCCCGGAGATGCTGCCGCTTCATGCCAGTTCAACCATTGTATCTATGCTACGGGACAGATTGCCGGGTATTACCATTTCCTCCGGCTTTGAACATGATTTGATTCAAGCCGATTCGTTTTTTCATCATTATAATACATGTTCAGGCTGGATGTGGTCCCCGATGGACAAGTTGAGTCTGCTTGCATCTCAACCCGAATGTTTATCCGGGGAATGGTTTGCATACCGGATCGGACGGTTGCTCGCATACGAAACCTGGCGTTATGCTCTTCGGGGAAGTGGTGACTGCTGGTCGGCTTCAAACGTATCTCTTACTTTTTCTGTTCCCATGTTGGCCCGCCTGATGCAATCGGCCTTTCGCGGAGCACTACTGGGCGCCAGCTATTTTCGACTGCATCCGGAGCTCAGCTGCCTGCGGCCAGGTGCACGTTGTCTGCCGGCACATATTGCCGGCTTTGCCATCGTAGCAGTGGTGGCCGCATACTACTGGCCAGGGCCATTGGATTTTTCACCCGGCAGCCAATACTAACTGGATGGGGGTGGAAGGCAGGGGGGGGTACCAGCATAACTGTGCAACCCAAGGGATGGACTGCTGCTAAAACGATGAAAAGGGTGGATAAGAGCGTAACATCCCTGTCGGGAAGCGGGTGTACCGTTCGACACCCGGCGGCTGGTTTGAGGAGGATTGGATTTTAAGACGGAGCCTGGTGTACCGGTTCGACAGAGGCCAGGAAATGCGTTTGTTTGCTTACAGGTTGGTTTTTACGACGGATATTGGATTAAGTTCTGGTTGGTTTTTCGGATAGTTGGATCCAAACAGCCCACCCGGCCTCTGTCAATTGGTACAGTGCAAAACTAATAGCCCGCCGGAAACTGTACCAGCGCAAAACTGACCAATTTCAGGTGGCAGGTATTTACGGAACCTTTTCGGAAGATTACGTTGTGCGGGCACGTAGAACTACGTTGGTGCTGTTGTGCCGGGTAATGCACCGGATATGTAGCTCTGAGTGCTTCATTCTGAATGAGATACGACACTTTGCGGGGGTGGGGGCTATCGTAGTTTCGCAAGCGCTCACCCGTAAAAATACGGGTAAATTCCGCCGCCATTTGTTTTTTTGTTGGCAGGACTTTGTTATCTTGCGGGAACCCCATTAAATTAAAACTCCAATGCCTGACGAACTCCAGATCCGCTACGCCATAGCCGACGATCACAAAATCTTTCGCGACGGCATCAAAATGGCCCTTGCCGGTAAACCCCATCTCAAACTGGTGTGGGAAGCCCAGGACGGCAAGGAAATGATGCACAAACTCACCATCAAACGTCCCGATATTCTCCTGCTCGACATACGCATGCCCGAGCTCGACGGCATCAACGCACTCCAGCTGATACGGGCCCAATACGAAGACATCCGCATCATCGTGCTCAGCATGTACGACGACCAGCAGATGGTGAGCAAAATGATGGAGATGGGCGCCAATGCCTACCTCACCAAAACCACCGATCCCAACGAAATCTACGACGCCATCCTCACCTGCATGAACGAGGATTTCTATTTTAATGACCTGGTAAACCAGGCCGTGCTCCTCAAACTGAACCACAAAAAGACCGTCCGGCAGTTTTACCCCAACCCGGTAAAGTTCAATGAGAAGGAATTGCAGATTCTGAAGTTGCTGGCTGAAGACAAGACAACCGAAGAAATTTCAAAGACGGTGTTTCTCAGTCCGCGTACCATCGAAACCATCCGCCAGAACATGAAGAGCAAGGTGGGCGCCAAGACCATTGCCGGGCTGATTGTATACGGCATGCGGAACAAACTGCTGGATTAAAACGGGTGCCGTAAAAACCACAAGCCCAAATTCAGGTAGTTCTACCAACAAAAAAACGGCGGATTTTTAAGAATTTGCACCCGTATAGTCCATATCCTTATAAAATCCGAGTCCTATGTACGAAGCAACGTCGATTAAAAAAACCGATACTTTGACAGAAACCATTAATGTAGCGATTACCGATGACCACGTTTTATTCCGCCAGGGCGTGAAAACCGCCCTCGGAATGAAAAAAGACATCAAGATCATGTTTGAAGCCGACAACGGCATGCAGCTGCTCAACATGCTCAAGCACATGCAGCCCGATGTGATCCTGCTCGATGTGCAGATGCCCATCATGGATGGCATTGCCACCCTGCCGGAGGTAAAGAAGCTCTATCCGCACATCAAAATCATCATGCTTACCATGCACGATGAAAGTACCATGATCACCCGCCTGATGGAACTGGGGGCTAATTCCTACCTCACCAAGAACTCCGACAGCGAACTCATTTACGAGGCCATCAAAACCTGCCATAAGCATGAGTTTTTCTTCAATGCCCTTACCAACAAGGCTCTGATAGACGGGCTGCGCATGAAGCGGCAGGACAGTCCCTATGCCCACGACGTAAAGCTCAACGACAAGGAAGTGACCGTGCTCAAGCTCATGTGCGAGGAAAAAAGCACCAAGGAGATTGCCGATATTGTGGATCTGAGCCCGCGTACGGTGGAGGCCATCCGCGACAAACTCAAATCCAAGATCGGCGCCCGCTCCACCGCCGGTCTCATCCTCTACGCGGTGAAACATAACATCATCGAAGGATAACAATTTTGCCAATTGTAGAAGAGGCGGTACCGAAGTGCCGCCTCTTTTTTATTTTCGTGCTGCATGTCTGCTTCCTTTTACCTGCTTGACGGCGTTTTTATTTCCGCAACCGAACCGGGTCTGTTTCCCTCGAACCGGGGATTCCGCTACGGCGAAGGGCTGTTTGAAACGATGCGTTACCAGCACGGCCGTATCGCCTTGTGGCATTACCACTGGGAGCGGCTTCGTGCCGGGATGGCCCTGCTTGGGCTGGAGCCGCCCGTCCATTGGGGTCCCGAACAAATTCTGGAAAAATGCCTGCAGTTGGTGCGGAAAAACAAATGCGGAACGGCCGCCCGCCTGCGGCTCACGGTTTGCCCGGGAGAAGGCGGACTGTGGGAAACGCCGCGCCCCGCTTTTCGCTGGGTGGTGGAATGCTGGAAGGCCGAACCGCTCCTCCACCTGCATGAAAACGGGCTGGACCTGGGTGTTTTTGACGGCGGATATAAAAGCTGCGATCCGCTTTCCAATCTCAAAAGCGCCAATTACCTGCTGTATGCACAGGCCGCCCGCTACGCCAAAACGCAACACTGGAACGAATGCCTGGTGCTCAACCAGCACAACCGCATTGCTGATGCCACCATTGCCAATCTGTTCTATGTTAAGGCGGGGACTGTTTATACGCCTGCCCTCCGGGAAGGAGGTGTTGCGGGTGTCATGCGCCGTTACCTGCTGGAACAGATGCCTGCTATGAACATTGCTGTGGAAGAAACCGCCTGCTCCCCCTCCGATCTGCTGGCGGCGGACGAGTTGTTTCTCACCAATGCTTTTTACGGCATCCGGTGGGTGAAACAGTTTGGGGATGCTTCGTTGCGGAACCTGTTCAGCTCCCGCCTGTTTGCAGAAGTGGTAAAGCCCCTCTTTGCCTGAACTTTACACCAGCCGAACCGTTATAATTGCATGCCAAAACAACCCATTGTCATCTGCTGGATGCGCCGCGACCTGCGGTTACGCGACCAGGCCGCCCTGTACCACGCCCTGCAGAGCGGTTTCCCCGTTGTTCCGGTCTTTATTTTTGACCGATCCATACTGGACCGGCTCGATGATCCCTCCGACCGTCGCGTGGATTTTATTCATAACACCCTGCAGGAACTGCAGGATGAATTGGTGCAATACGGCAGCAGCCTGGACGTACGGTACGGAACGCCCCGGGATGTGTTTTCCGGATTGCTCGGCGATTACGACGTTAAAGCCGTTTACACCAACCACGATTACGAGCCCTATGCCAAAGAGCGGGATAAGGAGATCCATGACCTGCTTACCGCACAAGGCATCGCCTTTCACACGTACAAGGACCAGGTGATTTTTGAAAAGTCGGACGTGGTGAAAGACGACGGGAAACCCTATATCGTTTTCACGCCCTACAGCCGCAAATGGAAGGCGGCCCTTACGCCCGCTCACCTGCAGCCTTATCCAACCGAAGCCTTGTTTTCTCAATTCCATCAACAGCAACCCCGGGACCTGCCTTCCCTGGAGCAGATGGGATTTAAGGCAGCCGGTCAACCTTTTCCGGAAAAGACCATCCGCAACGAAATCATCCGGCATTACAAAGAGCAGCGCGACCTGCCTGCGGTGCCGGGCACCAGCCGCCTGAGCGTACACCTGCGCTTTGGCACCATCAGCATCCGCGAACTGGCCCGTGCTGCACAACTACTGAGCGAAGGTTTTCTGAATGAGCTGATCTGGCGGGATTTCTACCACATGATCCTCTGGCAGTTCCCGCAGGTGGGAGCCGGTAAAGCCTTCAAGCCCGAATACGACCGTATTGTCTGGCGCAACAACGAAGATGAATTTACACGCTGGTGCGAAGGGCAGACGGGCTATCCCATCGTGGATGCCGGCATGCGGGAACTCAACGCTACCGGCTTTATGCACAACCGGGTGCGCATGATTGTGGCTTCTTTTTTAGCCAAACACCTGCTGATTGACTGGCGCTGGGGTGAAGCCTATTTCGCTAAAAAGCTGCTCGACTTCGATTTCGCTGCCAACAACGGTGGCTGGCAATGGGCAGCGGGCAGCGGCTGCGACGCGGCGCCGTACTTCCGCATTTTCAACCCTTACCTGCAGACGAAAAAGTTTGACCCCGAGCTCCGGTACATCCGGCGTTGGGTACCCGAATTCGAAGATTGGAGTTATCCGAAGCCCGTGGTGGAACACGAACTGGCCCGCAAGCGGTGCCTGGAAGTTTATACCGCTGCCCTGAAGCAGGGCTGAGATCAGAAGAAAAATACGCCGCCCCCGTTGTTGTTGAACCGGGGATTTACAAAGTTGTTCAGGATGCTGCCAAACCGGTACGTCACGCCAAAGCCCATGAAGAAATTATAGCTTGTCTGCAGTTGCCGGCGACGGGATAAAATATCATCCGGGGATGCGTCACCCTTCGGCAGAAATACCTGGTCGCGGACAATGGACGGAAAGGCATATACGTTGAACGAAAGGTTCCCCGTCAGCCGTACATCCAGGTAGGTATTGAAGGAGATGTTGTAAAATTTCCAGTTGTTGAAGAAGTTCCGGTAGCTTACCCCGCTGGAAACGGTGCCCCATTTCTGGTTCAGGGAAAGATTAACGGATATGTTGTGCCCGGCCAGCCACTCCGATGTTTTACCGTAAATGGTGGTGTCGTAATAATTGTTCAGCCGGATATCCGGTCCGTAGCGGATGGTCAGCAATTTGGAGTTGACGCTCTTGTACGGAAATACATTGTATTCAATGCCGGGGTTAAAGTAGAAACTGCTTTTAATATTGGTGAAGGTGGCTTGCGACGCATTTACATCATAGCCGTATGTCCAGTGCTGGTTGATACTCCGGGCGAGTTGGTGTCCGAAGTTGAGGCTGTGGTTGCTGACCTTGATATCGGTGCTGCCCACCCTGAAGATATTGCGGTTATCGTTGCCGTTCAGCGTGAATGAAACTTTCAACTCCTCAGTTATCCGTTCGGCTGTAAGGCGGCCACCCAGGTCGCGGGAACGGTAGTTCTGGTCGGCACTGAAGTTGCCATTGGTGCGGGCCCGGAAAACCCAGTAATTCCATTTGTCTTTTGTAGCGGCGTTTCCTGCCGGTTTGTTGGTGAGTGAATCGGTTTTTAATGATGTGGTAATCGTTACCTCATCCAGGAATCCCGATTTTGCAATAAAGGGCAGCAGTCCTGCTTTCATGTGCTGCAGCAACGCTGTTCGTCTTTCTGCTTCTGTTGCCAGCGGCAGCGTCTCGAAGCGGAGGGTATCTTTGGCTTGTTGGTATTTATTGAGCCCGTAAAAGATCAGTTGATATTGTTCGCCGCCACTTCCCACGGGCTGCGCCGTAACCAATACATGCA
The DNA here is from genome assembly GCA_937862815.1 of uncultured Chitinophagaceae bacterium. GTDB lineage: Bacteria > Bacteroidota > Bacteroidia > Chitinophagales > Chitinophagaceae > Lacibacter. The sequence goes on from CALMED010000034.1 coordinate 36,943, forward strand.
CATCTGCTGCCAGCCGGTCCACCACAAAATCCACCACGGTGAACTCGGTCCGGATAAAGGTCTGGTCGCACCAGGTATTGCTGCAGTCGAGAAAAATCCGGATGCGCTGACGGGGGAGAACTTTGGATTGGGCGAAAACGGCACCGGTAAACCAATACAAGAGCAATGTGGCGAGCAGGCGTTTTGTCATATAAAACGTGAAGCTAAGATGCGGTCCTGAGTAAAGCAAAGGTATTTACCCCTTTTGAAAAATCTTTAACATCTCCTCCACGGCCTGCTGCCCCTCTGTGCCCATGCCGAGGGAGCAATCGTTCACATAGAGCTCTATATGCTGCCGCATGACGCTTTCTTCCATTTCCTGCGCATGTTCCCGCACAAAGGGGGGGAGGTTGGGATAGTTTGTGAGAGCTTGTTCCAGGCTTTGGCGGATGAGCCGGTCTACACGGGCGGCTGTTTCAGCCCCGATGCGTTTATGCGCCACAATTCCCCCCAGCGGAATGGGCAGGCCGGTTTGTTCTTCCCAGAAGGCGCCCAGGTCCAGCAGCAGGTGCAACCCTTTCTGGTGATAGGTGAACCGGTTTTCGTGGATGATCACACCGGCATCGGCTTCACCCTGCACCACGGTATTTTCAATTTCATGGAACACCCGGAACTGTTTATACGGAGCATCGGGAAAGGCACGTGAAAACAGAAAATGAGCGGTTGTGTGCTGCCCGGGGATGGCTATAGTGGCGTTTCGAACAAAATCCCGTAATGCGGACAACGATGTATTTCCCGGTTTTGATTTTGCTATCAGAAGTGGTCCCACTCCCTTACCCAGGGCACCCCCGCTTTGTAAAAGGTGGTAATCTCCCTGGAGGAGTGGCCAAACGCCGAAACTGATCTTGGTAACATCGAGTTTACCTTCCAGGGCCCACTCGTTGAGAGTTTGCACATCTTCCAGGTGCACCTCCCATTCGATGCCTTCCGCATCCAATGGGCCATTCACCAGTGCATCGAATATAAACGTGTCGTTGGGGCAGGGGGAGAAGCCGATGCGCAGTTTCATGTTCTGTTACGTTGTTGCAGGGTGTGAAGAATCTGCCGGACACAAAGGTTCAGGGCGGTAATCGCCTCCGCCATTTTCCACCGGGCTTTGTTCCGTTCGCCCACGTAGTTGCTCATGCTGCGGAGTTGAAGGAAAGGGACCTGCTCCATGCGGGCCACGTAATGCAGGGCGGCTCCTTCCATGGATTCCACCACCGGGGCGAACCGCTCCCGGTATAGGGCGGCCATCTGCCGGGAGGTGGTGACCTGGTTGACCGTGATACCGGTAACTTTCGGTAGCGGAAGTTGCCGCAGCAGGGGCAGGTCGTTTTTCAGCCAGCCTTGCTGATACGGAAAACGATTGGGCGATGCCAGTTTCAGGTCCGATAGGGTTCTCCATGCCCCCTGCTCCACAACACCCTGGTCGGCAATGATTTCTTTCTTCACCACTGCCACGGTACCCAGCGGTTGCTGCCGGTCGAAACATCCTCCCACACCGGCCTGCAGGATCAGGTCGGGGCGTTGCAGGCTGAGGTAACGCGTCAGGGCATAGGCGGTGGCCGTGAGCCCGATACCGCCTATGAGCACATCCAGATCCAGCCCGGGCAGTTCCGGCAGTTCCCGGGTGAGGGGCTTTATTTCAGCGGCGGTGGCCGAGAGAAGTAAACAACGCATGGGCTGAAGCGTGGTTGGAGCGTTAGGCCTGCAAGTTAATCAAAGACCGGTACTTACAGGCGAACGCCCGAAAACCCTACCTTTGCCGACCGCGGAAATCCCGCGGATTCATTTTCTTCCGCCCAACGCTGAGAAGAAACAAACAAGTAAAGCATGGTTTACTTAACCCGGATTGAGCATTTTAATGCGGCACACAAACTGGCCAATCCCAACTGGACCCGCGAAAAAAATGAAGCTGTTTTTGGAAAATGCGCCAACGAAAACTGGCACGGTCATAACTACGAATTATACGTTACCATCAAGGGCGATCCCGATCCCGACACGGGCTTTTTGTTTGACGTGAAGCAATTAAGCCAGCTGATCAAGGAGCACGTGATAGAACGGGTGGATCACAAGAACCTGAATCTGGATGTTGATTTCCTGGCCGGGAAAATGTGTTCAACCGAAAATCTCGCCATCGGTATCTGGAACCAGTTGGCCCCCCATCTGCCGGCCGGCGTGCAGCTGCACTGCATCAAGCTGTACGAAACACCCCGTATTTACGTGGAATATTACGGCGGCTGAACCATTTGCTGCCGCGGCTGTTAAATAAGTTTTCCGGATTGAAGGAGGTGTGGTAACTTACAAGATACCGGAAGAATGAATCCCATGAACAAGCAAAAAGTAGCGGTTTACCGGCAGGAACATTTTAACGCGGCACACCGGTTGTACAATCCTTCGTGGAGCGACCAACAGAACAACGCCGTATTTGGGAAATGCAACAATCCCTCTTTTCACGGACACAATTACGAACTGGTGGTGAAGGTAAGTGGTTACCCGCATCCCGACACCGGCTATGTGATGGACATGAAAGTGCTGAGTGATCTCATTCACCGCGAGGTGCTGGATCGCTTCGATCATAAAAACCTGAACCTCGATACCGTGGAGTTCCAAAACCTGAACCCTACGGCCGAGCACATCGCCATGGTGATTTATGGCCTGCTCCGGCCACACATTGATCCTGCCATGGAGGTACAGGTCCGCCTGTACGAAACACCCCGCAACTTCGTGGAATATCCCGCTTAACCGTCTAATTACAGCAACATGGCATATAAAAAAACAGAACAATACGATGAATCCTCCACTCATGGTTTGATTGATCATTACAAACAGGTGATTGATCTGATTGGTGAAGATTCGGAACGGGAAGGTCTCATAAAAACCCCCGAGCGGGTGGCAAAAGCCATGCAATACCTCACGCAGGGGTACCAGATGGATGCAAAGGCCATCCTCGAAAGCGCCAAGTTTCATGAAGAGGTGAGTGAAATGGTCATTGTAAAAGACATTGAACTGTACAGCATGTGCGAGCACCACATGCTGCCGTTCTTCGGCAAGGCACATATTGCCTACATCCCCAACGGCTGGATCACCGGCCTCAGCAAACTGGCCCGTGTGGTGGATGTATATGCCCGCCGCCTGCAGGTGCAGGAGCGGCTCACCACACAGGTCCTCGATGCCATCAAAGAATCACTGAACCCGCTGGGCGTGGCGGTGGTGATTGAAGCCCAGCACCTCTGCATGATGATGCGGGGGGTGCAGAAGCAGAACAGCGTTACCACCACCTCTGCCTTTTCCGGTGAGTTTCAGAAGCAGGCAACCCGCAGTGAGTTCCTCCGGCTGATAGGCGCCAAATTGAGCTAAACAAATCTGCTTATTCTACCAGCGTCTGCCGGAGTGTTCCACTTCGGCAGACTTTTTTACTTTTGCAGTTAAACCAACCTTGCTTATGAAGCATGCATTCATTTTTCCCGGCCAGGGGTCTCAGTTTCCCGGGATGGGAAAAAATCTCTACGAGTCCAATGAACAGGCCCGTGCTCTTTTTGAAACAGCCAACGAAGTGCTGGGTTTCCGTATTTCCGATGTGATGTTCAGCGGAACGGAGGAAGATCTTCGCCAGACCAATGTCACCCAACCTGCCATATTCATTCATTCTGTTGCCGCTTACCAATGCCTTACGGGCCAGCAACCCGACATGGTAGCGGGTCATTCGCTGGGTGAGTTCAGCGCATTAGTGGCCAACGGCGTGCTGCCGTTTGCCGAAGCTCTGCAGCTGGTGAGCGTACGGGCTACGGCCATGCAAAAGGCCTGCGTGTCGCAACCTTCCACCATGGCGGCGGTACTGGCCCTGGCCGATGAAAAAGTGGAGGAGATCTGCCGCCAGGTGCAGGAAGAAACCGGCGAAGTGGTGGTGCCGGCTAATTATAATTGCCCCGGTCAGCTGGTGATCAGCGGTTCCGTAAAAGGCATCGAAGTGGCCTGCGAGCGAATGAAAGCGGCCGGCGCCAAGCGGGCACTGGTACTGCCGGTGGGTGGGGCGTTTCACAGTCCACTCATGGCCCCCGCCCGCGAAGAGTTACGGGCAAAAATTGAAAGCACGGTGTTTCATACACCTCAGTGTCCCATATATCAGAACGTTACCGCCGCGGCGGTGATTGACAAAGAAGAGATCAAACAGAACCTGATTGACCAGCTCACAGGTGCGGTTCGCTGGACGCAGAGCGTGCAGGCCATGGTGGCCGACGGCTCCGGGCGTTTCACCGAAGCCGGCCCGGGTAAAGTGCTGCAGGGATTGGTGCAGAAGATCCACCGGGAGGCAGTGGTGGAGGGTGTTAGCTGATCTGATTCAGTGGGCTACTTGTTCAACACGGAGTTAAGGCGACTGCAGAGGCACACAGAGAATAATTTTTTTTGTGCAATTCTCTGTGTAACTCCTGTCCTCCGTGTAACCGTGTTGAAATTTACTCCATTATTTTCTCTACACCGCAATGCTGCAATTCACCCATTCCCCGTCAAAGCCGGCGTTGAACTTTTTATAAAAATTGATGGCGGGCTCATTCCATTCCAGCACCTGCCACACAATTCCGTTTAAGTTGCACTCCTTTGCCTCTTCAATCAGCCGCTCCATCAGCAACCTGCCGATGCCGCGACCTCTTGCTTCTCCGGTAACGAGAATATCTTCAAGGTACATCCGCTGTCCTTTCCAGGTGGAATAGCGGATGTAATACAACGCAAAGCCCAGGATGATTCCGTTTTCCTCCGCTACAAAGGCCCACCATACGGGACGGGGGCCAAAGCCGCTAAAGGCGAAATGTTCCAGCGTAACGGTTACCTCTTCCGGCGCCTTTTCATACAGGGCGAGTTCATGGATCAGTTCCAGCAGGCGCGGACAATCTTCTTTTACGGCTCTCCGGATTGTTATGCTCATAATTGAAATCACATTTAAATTCCCGTGTATTATTCCTGGATGATTTAGTAGGGTCAAATCTTTTCTATCAACTTACAGGCACCTGTATTTCTTTGTGCGCATTGTGAACTGCTTTGTATTAGTGGTTCCGCCTGTTTTGCCACAAGGTGCACAAAGCATTTGCACAAGGAACGCACCGGGTTATTGACACATTTATACCGTTCTGGCACAATCCATTGTTTATACCGCGGCAAGCGCCTGTTCAAAATCGGCAATGAGGTCGTTGCTGTCTTCAATGCCCACGGAAATCCGCAGCAGGTTGTCGGGGGTGAGCGATTGTTCACCTTCAATGGATTTGCGGTGTTCCACCAGGCTTTCCACCCCGCCCAGGCTGGTGGCATGGGCAAAGAGTTGCAGTGAACGGGTCAGCCGGAAAACCGCATCGCGGTCGCCTTTCACCTGTACAGACAGCATCCCCCCGAAGCCGCCTTTCATCTGCCTCGCTGCTGTGGTGTATTGCGGATGGGAGGGAAGGCCCGGGTACAGCACCCGTTCGATCTTTGGATGATGTTCGAGGTAGTTCGCCAAGGCAATAGCGTTGCGGCTGTGCAGCGGCATGCGGGCGGCAAAAGTGGCCAGGCTGCGGCAGAGTAACCAACAGTCGTACGGCGATGGTACGGCTCCGCCCAGCCGCTGGCAGGAGCGGATGAAGGTGGACCGTTCGTTCTCTTCCCGGAAAACCAGTGCCCCGCCCAGGATGTCGCTGTGCCCGCCCATGTACTTGGTGGTGGAGTGCAGCACGATGTCCACACCGTATTCGAAGGGGCGCGTGTAAAAAGGCGTTGCCCAGGTATTGTCGGCCACCGTTACGCACCCGTGCTCACGGGCCAGTTGGGTGATGGCAGCGAGGTCGGTTACTTTGAGCAAAGGATTGGAAGGGGTTTCCATCCACACCAGTTTGGTGGAGGGAAGGAAGGCCTGTTGCACAGCCGCCGGGTTGGTCATGTCCACCAGGGTATAGCTCAGTCCAAACCCGGAGAAAAGCGTGTCTAGAATAGCGCGGATGGAAAAATAGGCATCATCGGCCAGCAGGAGGTGATCCCCGGTGCGGAGGCTTTGAAACACAGCGGTGGCAGCCGCCAGGCCGCTCGAAAAACTTACGCAGGAACTTCCTCCTTCCATGCCGGCCAGTTTAGCTTCCAGCGCATGCCGGTTGGGATTGTCGTAGCGGGAATAGAAATAACTGCCGGGATACGAGATACCGTCTTCGCCCCGTTCAAAGGTGGTGGACAGGACTAACGGCGACATGACGGCGCCAGAGGGGTCTTTTACATTGTTTTCGTGTATGAGGCGGGTGGACAGCTCCATGCAAGGTTCTTTGGTGGTGGCTTAAAATTACGCATTCTGTGTGGCAGGTCGGAACTACACACAGCAGAATTCTGTATTTTCCGGTTTAAATCGTTCCGTTTATGAACCGTTTGATGGCCGACCTGGCAGCGTACAATCACTGGGCCAACGAAACTCTCACCCATGTAATCCTGCAGCTCGGCGAAAGCCTGCAGCAGCAGATCGTTACCGGCAGCTTTCCCAACCTCTATGCCACCGTACTGCATAGCTGGGATGCCGAAAGCGGCTGGTGGCAACGGATGGAAGGGCACCGGCAACTGGTCATTCCCAGCCGGCAGTTCAATCCTACCATGAAAGAGACGGTTAATGGGCTGCTGCACCAGTCGCTGTTGTGGAAGAACTGGGCGGCTGAGGTTACGGCCGAACAACTGTGCACCCCGCTGCCCCCGAATGAGGCGGGTGGCGACCGGTTTCCGGCCAGCAAAGGGGATGTATTGGTGCATGTGTGCAACCACAGTACATATCACCGGGGTCAGCTGGTGCATATGCTGCGGCAGTTGGGGATGACGGACATTCCACAGACCGACTACATCCACTGGTGCCGCAGCGTGCGTAACGGCTGAACCTGAAAATCAAGCAAACGGCTGATCAAGGTCATACTCTGCCCGGGAGCCTGATTGTATGTTGCGCCCTAACTCGTTTGCCATGCCTGTTACGGTTCCTTCCGACATTACCATTGCACAGTCGGCCCCCATCCGCCACATCCGCGATATTGCCGCATCACTGGGAATTGCCGCCGATGATCTGGAGTACTACGGTAAATACAAAGCCAAACTGCCGCTCTCGCTCATTGATGACAGCCGGGCGCGGGATAATCATCTCATTCTCGTAACAGCCATTACCCCCACACCGCTGGGAGAGGGCAAGACCACGGTGGCCATCGGGCTCACCGAAGGCTTGAACCGCATCGGGAAAAAGACCATTGCCGTGTTGCGGGAGCCCTCGCTGGGGCCGGTTTTTGGGGTGAAGGGAGGCGCCGCCGGCGGCGGTTATTCGCAGGTTATTCCCATGGAAGACATCAACCTGCATTTTACCGGTGATTTTTCGGCGGTGGAAAAGGCCAACAATTTACTGTCGGCCATGATTGACAACAACCTGCAGAGCAAGGCGCGGAACCTGGGACTGGATCCCCGCACCATCGTGTGGAAGCGGGTGATGGACATGAACGACCGCTCCCTGCGGCACATCATCGTGGGGCTGGGTGGCACGGGCAACGGGGTGCCCCGGGAAGAAGGGTTCAACATCACGCCGGCTTCTGAAATCATGGCCATTCTCTGCATGAGCAGGGACATGCCTGATCTGAAAGCCCGGCTGGGAAACATATTCATCGGGATGACCTTTGAAGGGAAGCCCGTCTTTGCACGCGATCTTCAGGCAGTGGGTGCCATGGCCGTGTTGCTGAAAGATGCCATCAAGCCCAACCTGGTGCAAACCCTGGAGGGCAACCCGGCCATCCTGCACGGCGGTCCGTTCGCCAGTATCGCCCAGGGAACCAATTCCGTGATTGCCACGCGGACGGGCCTGTCACTGGCGCCGTATGTGGTAACGGAAGCCGGCTTCGGGGCCGACCTGGGTGCGGAGAAGTTTTTTGATATTAAGTCTGTGTCGGCCGGTCTGCAACCGGCAGCCGTGGTGGTTGTGGCAACGGTTAAGGCTTTGCGTTATCATGGCGGCGCTAAAAAGGAAGCCTGGCTCACTCCTTCGCTGGAACGGGTGGAGGCCGGGTTGCCCAACCTGCGCAAACACCTCGAAAATTTACAGCTGTTTGGCATGCGTCCCGTGGTGGCCATCAACCATTTCAGCAGCGATGCTCCGGAAGAAGTGGAACTGGTGCAGCAATACTGCCACAGCATGGGCATCCAGGCCATCCTGGTCAAGGCCTGGGAGCAGGGAGGAAAAGGGTGTGAAACATTGGCCGAAGCCGTAGCCCTTTCCATTGCCCGGAAAGAAAGTAAATTCCGACCCCTGTACCAGTGGAATCTTTCAGTGGAAGAGAAAATTCATACCATTGCCACCCGCATCTATGGGGCCGACACGGTGGAGTATGCCCCCCGTGCCCGTAAGCAGCTGAAAGAAATTCCGGAGCTGGGATTTGCCGGCATGCCCGTGTGCATGGCCAAGACGCCCCGCTCGTTCAGCGATGACGAAAGCCGGCGCGGCCGGCCCCAGGGATTTACCATTACCGTGCGGGAGTTCGAATATGCCAGCGGGGCGGGCTTTGTGATTCCCATCCTGGGCGATATGATGCGCATGCCCGGTCTGCCGGCCATACCTTCTGCGGAGCAGATAGACATAGATGAAGACGGTCGGATCGTAGGATTATTCTGATCCGGGAAAGGAGGAAACTCTTTTTCAGGCTTATTTGGTATCGTACGCCCACTTCACCCAGGTGGCTCCCCAGGTAAACCCGCCGCCAAAGGCGGCCAGTACGATGTTATCGCCTTTCTTCAGCTGCGATTCCCATTCCCACAAACACAGGGGGATGGTGGCGGCGGTGGTATTGCCGTATTTGCCGATGTTGATCATCACTTTTTCTTTCGGCAAGCCCATGCGGTTGGCGGTGGCATCAATGATGCGCAGGTTGGCCTGGTGAGGCACCAGCCAGGCAATATCATCGGCCGTGAGGTGGTTGCGTTCTATCAGTTCGGCGCTTACATCGGCCATGCCCTTGACGGCAAATTTGAATACCTGTTGTCCTTCCTGGTAGGCGAAGTGTTCCCGTTTTTCCACAGTTTCATGACTGGCGGGTTTGAGCGATCCGCCGGCTTTCATGTGCAGGAAGTTGCGGCCGGTGCCATCTGTGCGGAGGATGCTGTCGAGTACCCCGTATCCTTCTGTATTGGGCTCCAGCAATACCGCCGCGGCGGCATCGCCAAAAAGAATGCAGGTGTTGCGGTCGGTATAGTCTGTAATGGCGCTCATTTTATCGGCACCCACCACCACCACATTTTTGTAGCGGCCGCTTTCAATGTACATGGCTCCGGTGGTGAGGGCGAAGAGGAAACCGCTGCAGGCGGCACTCATGTCGTAGCCCCAGGCATTCACGGCGCCAATCTTATCGCACACGATGTTGGCTGTGGCCGGGAACACCATGTCGGGGGTGACGGTGGCTACAATCAGGCACTCAATATCCTTTGGGTCGAGGCCCCGCTTTTTACAAAGTTCCAGTACGGCCGGTGCCGCCATATCGGAGGTGGCCAGGCCTTCACCTTTCAGGATTCTCCGTTCCACGATTCCGGTACGGGTGCGGATCCACTCATCGTTGGTATCCACCATTTTTTCGAGGTCTGAATTGGTCAGGCGGTCTTCCGGAACCCATCCGGCAACGGCTGTGATGGCGGCAGTAGTTTTTTGGCTCATTGATGGTAAAACGGTTAAAAGACGGGCAAAGGTACAGGAAATTGCAACAGCCGGCTGTTTGCGCTTTTTGCCCTATTTTCGTTTTCTATGTTCGCGTACCTGAGAGGAACCTTCACCCATAAATCGCCTACCGTTGTACATGTGGATGTACAGGGGGTGGGCTACGAAGTGCAGGTCAGTCTGCATACCTATAGCCAGCTCCAGCACCTGCAGGAAGGCAAGCTTTACACGCAACTCCTCATCAAAGAGGATGCCCATACCCTGTATGGATTTTTCGATCAGTCGGAAAAGGAAGTCTTTCAGCACCTGATCAGCGTATCGGGGGTGGGGGCCGCTACGGCCCGGGTGATGCTTTCGTCCCTGCCGCCAGAGGAGCTGGTGCGGGGTATTTTATCGGGAAACGAAGGGCTCCTCGAACGTATCAAAGGAATCGGTAAAAAAACAGCCCAGCGCATTGTGCTGGAACTCAGGGATAAACTTGCAAAATCTCCGGCGGATGGTAATATTTCTACATTGACTCACAATACTTTAGAGCAGGAGGCGTTAATTGCCATGACTGCCCTGGGTATTGCCCGCAGTGCAGCCGAAACAGCGATCCGGAAAGCCCGCCAGTCGGGCGCCCCCACCGACCAGGTGGAATCGCTGATCAAGGCAGCGCTGAAGTGCCTGTAAACCAATAAGGAACTATTCGCTTTGAGATTTTGACGCCGATGTTTCGCAACATATTCACCTGTTTTGTGCTGGTAACGGTCCTGCTGACCTGTTGCATCCATACAGGCTTTGCGGCCGGCGCCCCCACTCCTTTCCCTGCCCGCGATACCGTTCCCCGCACCGATACCCTCCGGTTTCCGCTGAACGACCGCCGGGGCGATGCCCTGCTTAACCCCAACCGCAACCCGTTTGATCTGCAGCGTCCTTCGGTGATCACCGATTCCGTTGTGTACGATCCCGAAACCCGGCGCTATTATATCTACGAGAAAATCGGCCGGAGCTGGTTCCGCAAGCCCACCTGGATGACCTTTGATGAAATGGTGGAGTACAAAGCCCGGCAGCAGGAACAGGAGTACTTCCAGCGCCGCCTCAACACCACCCTCAACCTCAACCGCAAAATCCAGGACCCCAAACTGCAGATCCGCGACAGCTACTTCAACCGGCTCTTCAGCAATACCGGCATTCCCAAAGTGGAGATACGCCCGCAAGGTGATGTTACGCTCACGGCTGGTTATTTCGGACAAAACATCAAAAACCCGACCCTGCCCGAACGGGCCCGTCGCAACGGGGGCTTCGACTTCGACATGCAGGCCAACTTCGGCCTCAATGCCAAGATCGGCGACAAGCTCAACTTCCCCGTCACCTACAACACCCTCGCCAACTTCCAGTTCGAAAACCAGCTGAAACTCGACTACACCGGTAACACCGACCAGGTGATCAAACGCATTGAAGCCGGCAACGTAGCCTTCCCCGCCAAGGGAACCCTGATGCCCGGCGCTTCCACACTTTTTGGCGTAAAGACCGAACTTCAGTTTGGCAAACTGTTCGTCACCGCCCTGCTGGCCAACCAGAACTCCAGCCGCCAGCAGATGCAGCTGCAGGGGGGCGCCGGCCTGCAGAACTTTGAGGTGAAAGCCGACGAATACGAAGAAAACCGGCACTTCCTGCTGGCCCAGTACTTCCGGAAAAACTACAACCGCAACATGCAGAACCTCCCGGCCGTAACCACCCCGGTGCAGATTCTGCGCATGGAAGTGTGGGTAACCAACCGCACCGGCTCCACCACCGAAAACCGGAACGTGGTGACCCTGATGGACCTGGGCGAAAGCGAACCCTTTAACCCGAACGTCTTTACGTTGTCGGGTTCCGATTTTCCGGAGAATAATTCAAACGATCTCTACCAGCGTATTGTAAACGACCCGGCTACCCGCGACCCGTCGCTGGTAACCAGCCGGCTCAGCTCCTTTGGCCTGGTGGCTGTACAGGATTTTGAACGCACGTTTGCCCGCAAACTGCGCCCGGAAGAATACTACTTCAACCAGCAGATCGGCTACATCTCCCTCAATACCATCCTCCAGCCCGATGAAGTGCTGGGCGTGGCCTTTCAGTACACGGTGAACGGCCGGGTGTTCCAGGTGGGTGAATTTTCTGTTGACATTACGCCGGACACCACGTCCAGCAACTCGGGCACCCAGCGTGTATTGTTTCTCAAAATGCTCAAAGCCACTTCGCAACGGCCGCAATTGCCCATCTGGCGGCTGATGATGAAGAACGTATACCCGGTGGGTTTCGGGCAGCTCGAACGCAAGGATTTTAAATTCAACATCCTTTACCAGGAACCGGGTGGCGGTGAAAAGCGCTACCTGCCCGAAGGGGAGGAGAAGGGGCGCCCTATCATCGAACTGGTGAACCTTGACCGGCTCAACAACCAGAATGATCCCCAGCCCGATGGGGTTTTTGACTATGTGGAAGGATTCACCGTCAACTCCCAGCAGAGCCGGGTGATTTTCCCGGTGCTGGAGCCCTTTGGCAAAGACCTGGAATATGTTTTCCGCGGTGCCGATTCTGCCGAGTTGCGCCGTAAATACCTGTTTTATCCGCTCTACGATTCCATCCGCTGGGTAGCACAGCAGTCGCCCCAGCTCAACCGTTTTGTGTTCAAAGGTGCCAGCCGCAGTGCCGGTGGGGCCGGTTCCGAAATTCCCATCGGGGCCTTCAACGTTCCCCAGGGATCGGTAACCGTTACGGCCGGCGGACAAATGCTTCGGGAGAACGTGGATTATGTGGTGGATTATAACCTGGGCACGGTACGCATCATCAACCAGGCCATCATCAACTCCGGTGTACCCATCAACGTAGGCTTCGAAAACAACGCCACTTTTGGCATGCAGAACCGCAACTTCATGGCCTTGCGGCTCGACTACCGCGCCATTGAGCGGCAGGATAAGCAATTCAATATCGGTGCAGCCCTCATGCGCCTGGGCGAACGTCCCTTCTTCACCAAGATGAATTACGGCGATGATCCCATCCGCAACACCATGCTGGGCACCGACCTCAACTACCGGAGCGACTGGAAACGCATGACCAAGTGGCTCGATGCGTTGCCCTTCTACACCACACGGCAAACGTCTTCCGTCAACCTTTATGGAGAGGCGGCCCGCATCTTCCCCAGTACGGCCCGCCAGATCCGGCCCGAGAAAGGAGAGGGTGGGCTGGTGTACATCGACGACTTTGAAGGCACCCGTAACGGCATTGATCTGCGCTTTCCGTTCATCGCCTGGACCCTCGCTTCCACCCCCGTGGGGGCACGGGATCCTTTTGGCACCGACCTGTTTCCCGAAGGAAACCTCATCAACGACCTGGCATACGGGTACAACCGCGCCAAACTTGCCTGGTATAATATTGAACCGGTGCTGCAGGAACGCCGCAGTCCCAACAACCCACTCAGCAATAACCTCGCTGAGCTGAGCGATCCCCGCGTGCGTTTCGTTAACCGGGTGGAGGTGTTCCCGCAGGCCACGCCCGACCTGGGACAAAACCAGCTGATCACCTTCGACCTGGCGTTTTATCCCACCGACCGGGGACCCTACAACTACGATGCACGCCCCGGCAGCATCAACCCCCTCACCGGCAAGCTCAACAACCCCCGCCAGCGCTGGGGCGGCATCATGCGAGCCATTGACCAGATTGATTTCGAAACCAACAACATCGAGTTCATCGAAATGTGGGTGCAGGATCCCTTCATCCTCAATCCCAACAGCAACGGCGGGCAATTGTATTTCAACCTCGGCAACATATCCGAAGATATTCTCAAAGACGGCCGCCGTTTTTATGAGAATGGGCTGAATACCGTACAAACAGCTGCCCGCGAAGATACCAGCGCCTGGGCCCGTGTGCCGCGTAACCCCATTCAGATTGCACAGGCCTTCAGCAACATCGTGGAAGAACGGGTGCAGCAGGACGTGGGATTCGATGGAATGACCGATGACGAAGAACGCTTCTTCCGCAACGACTTTCTGACTGCCTTTCAGTCGAACATCGGCAGCGGTACCGCCTTCCAGCGGCTGCAGAACGATCCCAGCAGCGACAACTACCGGCATTTCCGTGATGAACTCTACAACCAGTCGGGTGCGGGTATCCTTGCCCGCTATAAGGAATTCAACAACCCACACGGCAACAGTCCGGTAGCCACCAACAACGAATCCTATACGCCGGCCTCGTCGCTGTATCCCGACAACGAAGACCTGAACCGCGACAACACACTCAACGAAGTAGAGGAATATTTCCAGTATTATGTGAACCTCAAGCCCAAACTGGATGCTTCCATGCAGGTGGGGCAGAATTTCATAGCCGACCGCCGCGATGTAGACGTGAAGCTGGCCAACGGTGATTCCCGGGTCGAGACCTGGTACCTCTTCCGCATTCCCATCCGCCAGTTTCAGCACAAAGTGGGAAATATCCCCGACTTTAAATCCATCCGCTTCATGCGCATGTACATGACCGGGTTTGAAGACTCGCTGGTGGTGCGATTTGGTAAGCTGGAACTGGTGCGCAACATGTGGAGGACCTTCCAGAATGCACTGGACTCCTCCGGCCAGTACCTGCCGGTGGCCAATCAGGATGTGACCAGCTTCAACGTAACGGCCGTGAACGTGGAAGAAAACGACAAGCGGGTACCCGTTAACTATGTCATTCCACCGGGTATTGAGCGGGTGCAGCAACTGAGTAACAATGGCGTTAACCTGCTGCAGAACGAGCAGGCACTGAGCATGCAGGTCTGCAACCTGCTGGATGGCGACAGCCGTGCCGTTTTCAAATCCACCAACTTCGACTTCCGCCGGTACAAGCGCATACGCATGTTCATGCACGCGGAATCATCGGGCAAGACCGATGACCTGCAGGACAACCAGCTGGTGGCGGTTATCCGATTTGGTACCGACTTCATCAACAACTATTACGAAGTACGTATGCCGCTGAAGGTAACCCGCTGGGGATCCTTCCTGCGGGATACGATTGTGTGGCCCAGCGCCAATGAATTTGATGTGAACCTTGATGAACTCGTGCGGTTTAAACTCCGTCGCACCGGCAGCGTACTTACGCCTTATTCGGAAGACCGCGGCAACGGTATCCGCTGGAGCGTGATGGGCAATCCCAACCTCGGTGAAGTGCGTGGTTTCCTGGTAGGCGTGGAAAACCAGCGGGGCGACAATGCCACCAGCCTCTGTGCCGAAGTGTGGATCAACGAACTGCGGCTGAGCGGTCTATTCGAAGCCGGCGGCTGGGCAGCTACGGGGCGCATGGATCTGCAGCTGGCCGACCTGGGCACCATTACGGTATCGGCGGCAGCCCGCAGCGTGGGCTTTGGTACAATTGAGCAGCGGGTGAACGAACGCAGCCTGGAAAACTTCTCCCAGTTTGATGTGGCGGCCAACCTGCAGCTGGGTAAACTCCTGCCGAAAAAGGCGGGTATTGATATTCCGTTCTATGCCAGCTATTCGCAGACGCTGATGAGTCCGGACTATGATCCCTACGACCAGGACGTGAAATTGCAGGATAAATTATCGGCCACTAACAACAAAGACTCCATCCGCAATATATCCCAGGATTTTGTGGGCATCACAACGGTGAACATCACCAACATGCGTAAACAAAAGACCAACGACAAGCCAGCGAAGTTGTACGATATCTCCAATTTTGATTTCAGTTACTCCTATACTAAAACCGCCCGCCGGAACCCTTTGATCGAGAGCGATGTGGTGGAAAAGCATTACGGGGGTATGGGCTACAATTTTGCACCGCAACCCAAATTTGTGGAGCCGTTTAAAAAGCTGATTAAATACCGCAGTCCCTGGTGGAACCCTGTCAAGGATTTCAACTTCAACTTCCGGCCCAGCCTGTTGAGCTTCCGGGCCGATGTCAACCGCCAGTTCGGTGCCGCCCGGGCCCGCGAAGTGCAGATACCCGGTGTACCGCCCAGTCCGTTTAAAATCCCCGAGACCTACGATAAATATTTCGTCTTCGACCGGGTTTACAACATGCGATGGGATCTTACCCGCTCCATCAACATCGACTTTTCGGCCACCAACAATGCCCGTATTGACGAACCCATCGGTCGGCTGGATTCCAAAGAGAAAAAGGACTCAGTGCGGCGCAACTTCTTTGCCGGCGGGCGGAATGTGATTTACCGGCAAACGGCCAATGCTTCTTATAACCTGCCCACGGCCAAGATTCCGGCACTCGACTGGACAACCGCACGTTTCAACTACGCGGCTACCTACAACTGGATAGGCGCTTCCCGGCTGGCCATCAACCTGGGTAACACCATGGAGAATTCGCAGCAGCGCATCTTTACCGGGCAGCTCGACTTTATGCGCCTTTATTCCAAGTCGAAATGGCTGCGGGCCCTGGATGTAACGCCCAACCCCAACGCCACGCCGCAACTCGCATCACCCAACATCAAGTTCAATCCCAAGGATACGGTGGGCAAGAGCAAGCCCTACATTGCCCGACTGTTCCGCCGCCTCAACCGCCTGGAAGCGAAGAAAGACAAAGGGATCCCCATCGAATTGAGTGGCAGCGCCCGCTTTGCCGGAAAGTTGCTCACCGCGTTGAAGAACATCAACATCAACTACAACGAATCCTTTAATTCACGCCTGCCGGGCTTTACGGACAGCCCGCGCTACATCGGTAACAACTGGGGTACCCGTGCACCTGGGCTGGATTATGTGTTTGGACGGCAACCTGATACCGCCTGGCTCAACCGGGCTTCGGGTAAGGGATGGATCACCAACGACACCAATTTCAACTTCCTGTTCACGCAGAGCTACCGGCAGGAACTGCGCATGGAAGCAACGGTGGAACCCTTCCGCGATTTCACCATTGATCTGAATATGACCCGGAGTTTCAGTAAGAATTACTCCAGCCTGTTTAAAGACACCACCGGTGCGGGTAAGTTCGCCAATCTCAGTCCGTTTGCCGGAGGTGGATTCGACATCACCTTCATTTCCTTCCAGACCATGTTCCGGAAGTTCTCGGCAACAACGCCCGGTCAGTCATTTATTCAGTTTGAGGAAAACCGTCGGATTCTTTCGGAACGTCTCGGCCAGGCCAATCCGTATGCGGGTGGCCAGGTGCAACCGGATGGGTTTTACAAGGGATACGGCCGCTATGCGCAGGATGTGCTCATCCCTTCCTTTGTGGCTGCTTACACCAATAGGGATCCGTTACAGGTGGGACTCATTGACCAGAGCAACCGGCGCATCAACGACAATCCGTTCAAGCGCTACCTGCCGCGTCCCAACTGGCGACTGACCTACAGCGGTCTGAGCCGTATGCCGGGGCTGGACAAGATCTTTACCAACTTTACGATCACGCATGGGTACAACAGCAACCTGAGCATGAACAATTTTACTTCGGCGCTGCTGTATGCCGATCAGTTCGGGTTGGGTTTCCCCTCTTTCGTGGATACGATTTCGAACAACTTTGTACCGTTCTTCCTGGTACCCAACGTAACCATCAGCGAACGCTTTGCTCCGCTGGTGGGTGTGGATGTACAGCTTACCAACCAGCTCAACTTCCGGGTGGATTATGGCCGCAGCCGCAGCATCAGCCTCAGCCTCATTGACTTCCAGGTGAGCGAAGTACGCAGCATCGATATCACGGTGGGCGCCGGTTGGCGCAAGCGGGGACTGAAGCTGCCATTTAAAATACCCTTCAGCAAAGACGGCTCCAAAACATTGGAAAACGACATCAATTTCCGGTTTGATCTAACTTACCGCGACAATGCTATTTCGAATAACATTCTCGATCAGCGCAATACCATTCCCACGGGCGGACAGAAAGTACTCAGCTTCAACCCCTCTATTGATTACGTACTCAACAACCGCATCCGGCTCCGTCTCTTCATGGAGCAGAACCGGGTAGTGGGCTATATTGCCACACCGCCCCCGGTGGTTAATACACGGGCAGGTCTCCAGGTGAACATCAGCCTGGCGCAGTAAACGAAATTCAAGCGGAAGGCAATACAATTTTAAATCGCATCAATTGACGGGATGCAATTTATTTTGTTATGGCACTGTAAAGGACCTTGACAGGGTGTCTCTGTTATAACGGTTGATCGCTTACCGCCGTAACGATTTTATTGGATCAGTTTAACGATCTGGTCAAGCGGGATGGTTTCTGCCAGTTTAAGGATTTCGGTATCGCTGGTCTCTTCGACTTTGAAGGTGAAGAGGGCGTTGCCGAGCGGGATGTTGATGTTGTAATGGATTTTACCGTCCGAAGAAGTTTCGCGTTGCAACTGTCCCTTGTAACCTTTGATGCGGATGAGTTTGGTGTTGCCATCGCTTACCATGCCTCCCAGCATGGGTGTGTTCAGAAACATGTTGATCGTTGCAATCATGGGCGAATTGCCTATAATGGAAAGATCCGCCTTGCGGGTGGTGCCCCAGGTGCGGTGGATGGTGGTGCCCAGGAAGCCGGCATTGGTGGTGACGTTGTCATCTTTTACATTCACCGCCAGATCGCCCATCTGTTGCGGCAGCAGTTTCAGTACTTCCTTGCCTACAATCAGGTCCACTTCCTGCATGGCCTGCATGAGTGCAAAATGCGCTTCTTCCAGTTTGCCGGCCGTGTACGCTGAACGGGCATTGTTGATAGCGGCCTGGAAATTCTGGCTGTGTGCTGTAACAACTGCCAGTAAAAGAAACGGTATCAGAAACAGCTTGCTCATAGTTGTAAATTGAGGTGTTTGAGTGATTATTTTTCGCCCATCATTTTTTTGATGCCTTCAATGTCGAACGCATTTGCAGCAGCCATTACCTGCTCTTCCGAGTCGAAGTTGATGCATTCCCAAACTATTGAAGCCGACTGGCCCAATGGTACAATGAGGGTGTACCCCTTATTATCATCGTAAGTGATGATTGCCTTGTTGCCTTTCACCCGCACCTGCTTCACATTCTGTTCTTCATTGTTGGCCTGGGCGAATGCCGGGTTGAACAGGTACATATTCAGCACACCGGAGTAATACACGTTGTTTCCGATGGTGAGCGTCAGTTGTTTTTCTTTGGTGTTTTTATAGACCGCCTGAATGGTCATGTTCTGAAAACCCCACTGGTTGCTGTACACCACGTTGCGCGTGGTGTCACGGTCCAGGTCGGTCACTTTATTGGGCAGCGACTTCAGAATTTGTTTTCCCAACTGGATTTCCACCCCCGTTAAGGCCTGCTGAATGGAGTAGCGGGCGTCGCTGTAATTACCTGTTTTAAACGAAGAGTCGGCTGCCTGCATCTGCTGTTGCACATCGGGCGGCGCTGTGTTCTTTAACCCACCTCCTTTTTTGTTCGTTGGATTGTTGCTGCCAGGATTGTTGGCTGGTGGCTGGTTGTCGGGAACCCCGATGGCTTCATTCACTTTTTTCTCCACGGCTTTATCCACCGCTTTGTTTACCTTTTCTTTCAGCTTGTTCAGCACCTGTGTTTTTCCCGGCAGGGATAGGCCGGTGCTCAAGGCAATAACAAATGCCGCCCGGACGAGATGTTTCATGTTACGTGTTTTTATGGCATGTTAAATGTAAAACATACGCCCCCCGATTGCAACAAAAAGTTATACACCAACCGTAATGGGTGGGCACTGCTTTGTAAATCTGAAATATTTTTCTAACATTATGGCATGAAATTCATCTTTCGTTCCGGACGCCACTGCCTGTTGGCTGTCCTTTTTTCTCCCATCGCGGTATTAGCGCAGGAAGTAAAGCATCCCACAGCCACGATCAAGCGGTTTTATTACCTGTCGGTTGCCGCGGCCAACCATCATTCTGCCTTTCCGTTTTCCCGTTTCAGTGGTCTGGCTACCGGGCCGTTTCATCCCGGCTTTGAAGTGGGCACCGGGTTCGACTGGAAGGTGCGGTCCAAACACGACTGGTACCAGGATTTTCGCCTCGGTTATTTTTATCACCGTTTTCTGCAGCATGGCATTCCCCTGTACACCTCCATCGGCTACCGGTACAAGTTTTCACCGGCCTGGAACGCACATGCCAGTCTGGGTGCCGGCTACCTGCATTCCATTCCGGCCGTGGAGCGCTTCCGTTTAAACGGGGAAGGGGAGTATGAAAAAGTGAACAACCTGGGTCGTATGCAGGGGATGGCGGCCTTTAACCTGGGGACCGGCTACAAATTTGCTGCAGGTAAAGCAAACGGATTGGAATTGTTTGTGGATTACCAGCAACGCCTGCAGTTTCCCTTTGTGAAGAAGTATGCACCCTTGTTTCCCTACAACAGCCTGCAAATAGGGGTGAAGAAGCATTATGATTTCACCTGCAAGAAGAAGGCCGGCAAAACCGGTTAACGAATAACAACCTATTACAACGCATTTTATATGAATCGCCTGCTTTTTTTCGTCCTCGTCATTCTAAGCCTGACCACGGCCTGCCGCAAGCCTTACATTGAGGCGGGTACGGTTTTGTCGGACACCGTTCCCTGGGCCGACAGCAGCAACCGGCATCCGAAGAACGCCGTGTACCGGGCCCTGCTCGATAAATACAAGCGACTGGGTTTTCCCGGTATTTCATTGCTGATCAACGACCGCTTTGGTACCTGGGTGGGTAGCGCGGGGTATGCCGATCTGAAGGCTAAAACACCCTTTGGAGTATCGCAGGTAAGTAAGGCGGCCAGCATTACCAAACTGATGCTGGGCACCACGGTGTTTAAAATCATTGAGGACTCCGTTAATACAAAGCTGGGATATGGCTTTTTAGATGATCCCATCAGCAAGTGGCTCCCGGCCCGGGTGGTGGATCAATTGCCGAACGGGCGCCAGATTACACTCGGAGATTGTATGAAGCATGAAACGGGCCTTCCCGATGTGATTGAAGAAATACCCTTTTACCTCGCCATCGTGAACGAACCGGTTAAAGCCTGGAAGCCGGAAGAGTTGTTGGAATTTATTAATGGCAAGAAAGCATTGTTTCGTCCACGCGACTCAGCATCCTACAGTAACACCAACACCATTTTGGTTGCCATGGTAGTTGAGGCCGCTACGAAGCAGAAGCACAGCAGCCTGATGCGCAAGTATGTGTTTGCTCCGCTGGGCATGAACCAGACCTTTTACCAGCCGCACGACCCGTTGCCCCGCACAACGGCACAGGGGTACTATGATTTGTACAACAACGGCACGTTGGTGAATGTGGGGAATATTACTACGGGCAGTGGGAATGGATACGGCGGACTGTTCAGCACCGTATTCGACTTGTGGAAGTTTACCGATGCCATGTATCTGAAGAAAACGGTGCTAACGCAAAAGTCGCTCGACAAAATGAACACCTGGGGGCAGGATGACCCGCCCAACCGCTACGGTTATGGCAGCATGCTTAAATACATTGCCCGCGGTGTGGATGCCGGGGTGGGCCATTCGGGCCGCGACTTTGGCCACAGCGGCAACTTGTTTTATTTTCCCAGCCGCGGCGTTTCGCATTGCTTCTTACTCAATTACGGCACCGATGGCGACAGCGAACTGCGGAAAGTGTTCCGGCAGTTTGAGCAGGAGTTGCTGGATGTGACGTTTCAGTAAAGGTGAAATTTTGGGCTTTTTTCGACATCAGACTATTTTTATGTTGAGGATTTCGACACGAATACGTTTTTCTTGCCAGCCTGTAATTCTATTATTTGATTCGATGGCGAAAAGTATTGAATATATCATCTTTTCGATATTCTTTAGTTTTGATTGATAGGGCTCGAAGCCCCCAGCCAATTTGAAAAGCCCGCTGCCCACGGGCTGCCGTGCCCGGAAGGTGGCGGCCCCAAGCCGCCAGTGCCGACCGCCGCAGGAGGGTCGGTACCGGAGCGAAGCGGAGCCTGCAGGGGACGGAACAACTGCTGCCACGGGCACCGCAGCTCACAGCCCCCAATTCCCCACACCCAATCCCCAATGCTGCAAATTTTTCTTATTTCAAACCTTATTTATACTTTTTTGTATAAATAGCCCGTACCTTTGCGGCACGAAATTATTGTAGAGTCTTTTTAGTAAACTGATTAAACAAAACCCGCTATGAGTGAGATGCTGACCACCCTGGAGCAAACCGCCCTGAGTGAGTACAAGTATGGTTGGGTGACCAACATCGAGGCCGACGAAGCGCCTCCCGGACTGAATGAAGACATTATCCGCTTCATCAGCGCCAAGAAAAATGAGCCCGAATGGATGCTGGAGTGGCGCCTGAAGGCCTTCCGCCAGTGGCAGAAAATGGACGTGCCCCGCTGGCCCAATGTGCAGTATCCTGATGTTGATTTTCAGGCAATTAAGTATTACAGTGCCCCCAAGCAGAAAAAAACACTGAACAGCCTGGATGAAGTGGATCCCGAACTGCGGGCCACCTTTGAAAAGCTGGGCATTTCGCTCGACGAGCAGAAGCGCCTTACCGGCGTAGCGGTGGATGCGGTGATTGACTCCGTTTCGGTGGCCACCACCTTCAAGACGCAGCTGGCCGAGATGGGCATCATCTTCTGCAGCATGAGCGAGGCCATCCAGGAACACCCCGAACTCATCCGGAAATGGCTGGGCAGCGTGGTACCGGTGACCGATAATTTCTACTCCGCTCTCAACAGCGCGGTGTTCAGCGATGGCAGTTTCTGCTACATTCCCAGGGGCGTGAAATGCCCCATGGAACTGAGTACCTACTTCCGCATCAACGCAGCCGGTACCGGGCAGTTTGAGCGTACGCTCATTGTCGCCGAAGAAGGCAGTTACGTAAGCTACCTCGAGGGCTGTACCGCCCCCCAACGCGACGAAAACCAGCTGCACGCCGCCGTGGTGGAAATTGTGGCGCTGGACAATGCCGAAGTGAAATACAGCACTGTGCAAAACTGGTACCCCGGTGATAAGGAAGGAAAGGGTGGCATCTACAATTTTGTAACCAAGCGGGGCATCTGCGCCGGTGTGAATTCCAAGATCAGCTGGACGCAGGTGGAAACCGGCAGCGCCGTTACCTGGAAATATCCTTCTGTAATTCTGAAGGGCGATAACAGTGTGGGCGAATTCTACAGCGTGGCCGTTACCAATAACCATCAGCAAGCCGATACGGGTACCAAGATGATGCACATCGGGAAGAACACCCGCAGCCGCATTGTATCGAAAGGTATTTCGGCCGGCTTCAGCCATAACTCGTACCGCGGCCTCGTGCAAGTGGGCAAGAACGCGGTGAATGCCCGCAACTTTTCGCAGTGCGACAGTCTGCTCCTGGGCGATAAATGCGGTGCGCATACCTTCCCTTACATTGAAGTGAAAAACAGCACCGCCCAGGTGGAACACGAAGCCACTACTTCTAAAATTGGTGAAGACCAGATTTTCTATTGCAATCAGCGTGGACTGGATACAGAAACCGCTGTAGCCTTAATCATCAATGGTTTTGCCAAGGAAGTGATGAACCAGCTGCCCATGGAGTTTGCAGTCGAAGCCCAGAAGCTGCTGGCCATCTCCCTCGAAGGAAGCGTCGGATAATTTTCAAATTTTCAAATCATCAAATTTTCAAATTATATGTTATCAATAAAAAATCTGCAGGCCCGTATTGAAGAGAAAGAAATTCTCAAGGGTATCAACCTGGATATCAAACCCGGCGAAGTACATGCCATCATGGGTCCGAATGGCAGTGGCAAATCTACTTTAGCCTCTGTGTTGGCAGGTCGTAGTGATTATGAAGTAACCGGCGGTGAAGTGGAGTTCAACGGCAAAGACCTGCTGGAAATGGCCCCCGAAGACCGTTCGCGGGAGGGCTTGTTCCTGGCTTTTCAGTACCCGGTTGAAATTCCGGGCGTAAGCACCACCAATTTTATTAAAACGGCCGTAAACGAAATCCGCAAGTACCGCGGCGAAGAACCGATGGATGCGGTGGAGTTCCTGAAGAAGATGAAGGAAACGATGAAGCTGGTGGAAATAGACCAGAGTCTGCTCAGCCGTTCGCTCAACGAAGGATTCAGTGGTGGCGAGAAAAAACGAAATGAAATTTTCCAGATGGCAATGCTGGAACCCTCACTGGCCATTTTGGATGAAACTGACAGCGGGCTGGACATTGACGCCCTGCGTATTGTAGCCGAAGGCGTGAACAAGCTGCGGGACGGTAACCGCTCATTCCTGGTAATCACCCACTACCAGCGTTTGCTGGATTACATCGTTCCCGACCATGTGCACGTGCTGTACAAAGGCCGCATTGTAAAAAGCGGTGGAAAAGAACTGGCGCTGGAACTGGAAGAGAAGGGTTATGATTTTATTAAAGAAGAGCTGGGCGAAACTGTGGAGGCTTAACAAGTACCGGTACCTGTCCTTACAGTTTAACCCGACGCGCCCTGCGTGCTAAAACAGAAATAAGATGTCAGACGTAAAAGAGTTAATACAGAATAAATTCAGCAAGGAGCCATTTGGTGGAAATGGTTCGCTGCAGGCATTAAGCCAGCAGGGAATTCAATTGTTCAATGAACAGGGTATCCCCACCGTAAAGCATGAGGAATGGAAATACACCCGTATTTCCGGTGTGTTGAATAAGCCCTTCACGTATGCTGTGGATGTTACCGCTGTAACTGCAGCTGATGTAGACGCGGTACGTTTGCCCGGTCATGAAACAGCTAATGAGCTGGTATTCATCAATGGCATTTATCATGCAGAGCTTTCCACCATCCGTTCTGCTGCTGATGAGTTGGTGATACTGCCGCTGAGCGAAGCGGTGAAAGGTGAATACAAATCAATTATTGACGGTAACCTTGGCCATAGCGCCAGGTACCACGCCGATGGCATCAATGCCATGAGCAATGCCTTTGCCTACCAGGGATTGTTCATAGCGGTGAAAAAGAACAAGGTGCTGAAGCATCCGCTGTATTGTTATTACATCAACGATGCCCGGATTGCCGGCATATTGTCGCAACCACGTACCCTGATCCATGTGGGTGTGAATGCGGAGGTTTTTCTGGTGGAGGAAGAAATTACTTTGGGAGCCGGCGATTCGTTTACAAACCGTGTAAGCGAACTGGTGGTGGAAGAAAATGCCAACGTGCATATTTATAAAATTCAGAATGAAGACAGCCACAGCAGTTGCGTGAAAACCACGCACGTGCGCCAGGTGGGTGTCAGCAAGGTAAACTCCGTTACCCTTACCCTGAACGGCGGTATGATCCGCAATAACCTCAACTTCATTCTTGATGCGCCGGGTTGCGAAAGTCACATGTATGGTTTGTATTGCGTGAAAGGTGAAACGCATGTGGATAATCACACCATTGTGGACAATGTGATGCCTAATAGTTTCAGCAATGAGCTGTACAAAGGCATCGTTGATGAAAACGCGACTGCGGTATTCAATGGAAAAATATTTGTGCGCCAGGATGCCCAGAAAACCAACGCGTACCAGAGTAACAAGAATATTTTATTGAGCGATACTGCCAGTGTGAACACAAAGCCGCAGCTGGAAATTTTTGCGGATGATGTGAAGTGTTCCCATGGTTGTACGGTGGGGCGGCTGGATGAAGAAGCGTTGTTCTACCTCAAGGCAAGGGGTATTGGCGATATGGAAGCGAAAGCGTTGCTGCTGCATGCCTTTGCGGGTGAAGTTCTGGAAAAGATTGAACTGGAGCCCATACGTGCGTATGCCGATCAGATAATTTCGGAGCGGTTGGGTTTTGAATTGTAAGGAGAACCACAACGTGCACCAATAAATAGTTGGGCGGACAGAGACGTAGCTCCATATTCTTTGTGACTTGCTTCCGGCAAGTTGTGGTAAAAAAATGTAAAGATGCGTGAAGTTTCAGTACCAGTAGCTTTCAATGTTGAGGCCATCCGGCAGCAGTTTCCCATTCTGCAGCGGACGGTGAAAGGCAAGCCCCTGGTGTATTTTGATAATGCTGCTACTGCGCAGAAACCCAAAGTGGTGATTGATGCGTTAACGGAGTATTACGAAAAATACAATGCCAACATTCACCGGGGCATTCATTCATTGGCCGAAGAAGCAACGGCTGCCTACGAGGCCACCCGGGATGCCGTGAAGCAATTTATTAATGCCGGCAGCCGGGAAGAGATTGTATTTACCCGGGGTGTAACGGAAAGCATTAATCTGGTGGCTTACAGCTGGGGTCGGGCAAACCTGCAGGCAGGGGATGAAATCCTCATCAGTGGCATGGAGCATCACAGCAACATCGTTCCCTGGCAGCTGGTGGCAGAGCAAACAGGTGCTGTACTCAAAGTGATTCCGGTGGATGACCGGGGTGAGTTGCAGATGGAACATTTTCGCCAACTGCTTTCCGGTAGAACAAAACTTGTTTCGGTGGTCCATGCCAGCAATTCGCTGGGTACCATCAATCCCGTAGAAGAAATAATTGCTGCCGCCCACAAGGCAGGAGCAGTGGTGCTGATTGACGGAGCGCAGTCTTCCGTTCACCTGGATATTGACGTGCAGCAGCTGGATTGCGACTTTTTTACCATCAGTTCGCACAAAGTATACGGTCCAACCGGTGTAGGTGTGTTGTACGGCAAGCGTGCCTTACTGGAAGGAATGCCTCCTTTTTTGGGCGGAGGTGAAATGATCCGGGATGTGAGTTTTGAAAAAAGCACATGGAACGATCTGCCCTATAAGTTTGAAGCCGGCACCCCCAATATTGCCGATACGGTTGCATTTAAAGCAGCAATTGATTTTGTACAGTCGGTAGGCAAGTCCACCGCACGTGCGCATGAAGAAGCACTTCTGCATCATGCCACGGCACAACTGGAGCAACTGGAAGGTGTTCGTCTGATAGGCACGGCCCGTAAAAAGGTAAGTGTGGCATCCTTTGTGGTGCAGGGTGTACACCCGCAGGACCTCGGTATTTTACTCGATAACCAGGGTGTAGCTGTACGCACCGGCCATCATTGTACACAACCCCTGATGCAGCGCTTTGGTATACCGGGTACCACCCGGGCCAGTTTTGCGATGTACAATACCAAGGAAGAAATAGATGTAATGATTGCTGCTTTGCAAAAAGCCATGAAACTGTTACGATGACCACAGAAAAGAAGATAGCAGACATTGAAACCGATATTGTGGAGGAGTTCGCCCTGTTTGACAGCTGGGACGAGAAGTATGAGTACATCATAGACATGGGCAAGAAGCTGAAGCCGCTGGAAGAGCAATACAAAAAGGACGAGAATAAAATCAAGGGCTGCCAGAGTACGGTGTGGATGATCAGTGAATTCCGGGATGGAAAAGTATGGTACCGTGCGGAGAGTGATGCGGTAATTGTGAAAGGACTGGTTAGTATGCTGATACGGGTGCTGAGCGGTCATTCGCCCAAGGAGATCCTGGATGCGGAACTCGGCTTTATTGATAGGATTGGCATGAAACAGCACCTGGCTCAAACCCGCAGCAACGGACTGCTGGCGATGGTAAAGCAGATGAAGCTGGATGCCACTGTGTACCTGGCACAACAACAACTGAATAGCAACTGATGGCACCGGATAAAGCGATATTGCATCAAAAAATTATTGATAAGCTGCAGACCATTTTTGACCCGGAGCTTCCGGTGAATATTTATGACCTGGGCCTGATCTATAAAGTTGACATCAATGACAACGGGTATGTGCAGGTTACGATGACATTAACCGCCCCCAGCTGTCCGGCCGCACAGTCACTCCCCGTGGAAGTGGATCAGAAAGTGCGGGAAGTGGAAGGGGTTACGGATGTGAATGTAATGATTACCTGGACACCCAAGTGGGAGAAGAGCATGATGAGCGAAGTGGCGGCATTGGAGTTAGGATTCCTGTAAATGTTAAAAACTGTATTATGGCAATGATATCGATTGACAGCTTAATGGGCAACCAGGGACCCAGTTATCCCGAACAGATCGTAGCCCCTTACCGCAAGGAACTGGTGGATTACGGCTTTGATCATCTAATGACGGTGGAAGATGTAAACCGGGTTATTGCCGGTAGTCCCGGTAAGGTGATTATGCTGGTGCTGAACAGCGTATGTGGCTGCAGTGCCCGGGTGAGCCGTCCCGGGGCCCTCCTCAGCTTTTTTAATCATGTGGTGCCCGATATCAAGGCCACCCTGTTTGCCGGCATGGAGAAAGAAGCCGTGGCCCATTTTCGTGCCAGTTTTCTTTCCGGCATCACGCCCTCTTCGCCCAACATCCTGGTGATGAAAGACGGGCAGGTGCTGCTGCACCTGCAGCGTCACCAGATCGAAACCACCGATGCCGGCAGCATTGCCGATGCATTGATTGCGGTGTATAACGAACACTGCATACGTGAAACCACGGAGGCGGAGCGGGCTGCCTTACGGGAATATTTTATCAACCTCTACCAGGTGGACCCGCTGGCTCCCCAGGAGTAATTACCATGAAAATTACAGCTACAGAAGAATACGGAGTACGGATGCTCATCCGCATTGCATCCGCAGATGCCAGCACCGGAATGAGCATTCCCCAACTGAGCGAAGCAGAAGGGCTGAGCGAGCCGCACGTGGCCAAGATCTGCCGCATTCTCCGGATGAGCGGTTTCATCAACAGTACCCCCGGCAATAAGGGTGGCTATGTGCTCAGTACGTCCGCCGAAACCATCCGCCTCAGCGATGTGATGAAGGCGTTGGGCGGTAACCTCTTCGACCAGCAGTTCTGTGAAACTCACACGGGGCTGGGGCGTCTCTGCACCAATTCCGTTGACTGCAGCACCCGCTCTCTCTGGAAAATGATTCAGTTTACACTGGACAACCTGCTCACAAAACTAACCCTCAAGGATCTGATGGTGCACGAAAAGGAAGCCGAACTTAAGATTGAGCAGGTTATTCAAAGAAACCTGGATGAGATGTTAAAATAATGCAAGCGGCGCCGGCCGCTTTTTTTCGCTGCATTCTTCATCGTCTTCCTGATACATCCCACCGCAAATAGCCGTTACTTTGCAGTAAATACGATTGCTTCTTATGAACAAGGTTGTTGCCAATGCCCGGGAGGCCATCCATGACATCTCCGATGGCGCCACCCTCATGTTGGGTGGTTTTGGTCTCTGCGGGATCCCCGAAAATTGTATTGCCGCGCTCGTGGAAAAAGGAACAAAGAGCCTCACCTGCATATCGAATAATGCAGGGGTGGACGACTTTGGCATCGGGCGCATGCTCCGGCAAAAGCAGGTCCGCAAAATGATTTCCTCCTACGTGGGAGAAAACGCCGAGTTTGAACGCCAGCTGCTCAGCGGCGAACTGGAAGTGGAGTTGATACCGCAGGGAACACTGGCCACCCGTTGCCTGGCGGCCGGCTACGGTATGCCGGCTGTTTATACCCCGGCCGGTGTGGGCACCGAAGTGGCCGAAGGCAAGGAACTGCGCCGGTTTAACGGGAAAGATTACCTCCTTGAATATGCATTTGAAGCCGATTTTGCCCTGGTAAAAGCCTGGAAGGGCGACACCCACGGCAACCTCATTTTCAAGGATACGGCCCGCAACTTCAATCCCCTCATGGCCATGGCCGGTAAGGTAACCATTGCCGAAGTGGAGCACCTGGTGGAAGCGGGACAACTCGATCCCAACGAGGTGCATACACCCGGTATTTATGTGCACCGCATTTTCCAGGGATCCCAATACGAAAAGCGGATTGAGCAACGCACCGTCCGCCAGCATCCAACATTATAAACGGAAAGAAATGGCACTCACCAAAGAACAAATTGCACAACGCATTGCCCGGGAGTTGCAGGACGGCTATTACGTCAATCTCGGCATTGGTATCCCCACCCTGGTGGCCAATTATATTCCGGAGGGAATGCACGTGGTGTTGCAAAGTGAAAACGGCCTGCTGGGCATGGGGCCCTTCCCCTGGGCGGGTGAAGAGGATCCCGACCTGATTAATGCCGGCAAGCAAACCATCACCACTGTACCGGGGTCGGCTTTCTTCGACAGTGCCCTCAGCTTTGGAATGATCCGGGCGGGCAAAGTGGACCTGACGGTGCTCGGCGCCATGGAAGTGAGCGAGGAAGGCGATATCGCCAACTGGAAGATACCCGGTAAAATGGTGAAGGGAATGGGTGGTGCGATGGACCTCGTGGCCAGCGCCCGCAATATCATTGTTGCCATGATGCACACCAACCCCAAAGGCGAAAGCAAGTTGCTACCCCGTTGCACACTTCCGCTTACAGGTACCCGTTGCGTTAAGAAAATTGTTTCTGACCTCGCCGTTCTCGACGTAACCCCGGCAGGCTTTGTGTTGCGGGAACGGGCGCCGGGGGTGTCGGTGGAGGATATTATATCCAAAACCGCCGGCAAGCTGGTGGTGCCCGATGCAGTGCCGGAAATGGTATTTTCCTGAATGATCGGATCTTCCTGATAAGATGAAAAAAGGGTTCTTTTTTACACTGTTTATATGTTGGCTGCATTTGGTTTTGCCCGGTTGCAGCAAGCCGACACTCGAAATTGATGCACGGGTGAAAACAGTGCGTTATGCGTGTGGTCCTGCCTGCGACGCGGTGGCTTTTGTTCTGGAGGCCGACGCAATGCTTTATCTTCCCCAGTCGCCTTTGCCCGAAAGTGTTCGGGTAGACCAGTTGCCGGTTCGCGTGGTATTTGAACGCACGGGTAACCGGGCCGGGCAATGGGAGGGACCCGAAGGACTCGAAAAGGTACGGGTGCTGCAAATCCGGCCGCGGTGAACTGTAACCGCAAAACCCCTGGTTGTAGTCTTGCAAAACCGATCGTATTTTTAACAAATCCATTTGGAGACGGCATCGCCCGGCGGGTATCTTTGCGGGTGGTGCGGCACAGGCAGATGGCGGTGCTCCACTTTTTTCCAATTTTAAATTTCATTGTATGAACCGATGGTTACCCCTGCTGCTGGGAGCATTCCTGCTCAGCTCCTGCGTAAGCAGTAAGAAATTCAAACAGGCACAGGCAGATTATGCAGGACTGCAGACCCGCTATCAGACCCTGGAAGGAACGCTGGCCGATTGCAACCGGGATAAAGGCAATCTCCAGAAAGAAAAAGATCAGCTCAATACTAAAATCAATGAGTTGAACCGCGAACTGGAATTTGTGAAGCAGAACTACACCCAGGCGTTGAACCAACTGGAAAACCTGTCTGTCATCAGCAAGCAACAGGCCGAAAGCATCAAACAATCCTTGCAGAATATCGGCGCCAAAGACGCTTACATCCAGAATCTGCAGCAACAGATTGCCTACAAAGATTCACTCAACATGGTGCTGGTGATGAACCTGAAAGGGGCCATCGGCAACATGGATGACAAGGACATCAACATCAAAGTTGACAAAGGCGTTGTGTACATCGATATCTCCGATAAGCTGCTCTTCAAGAGCGGACGGTATGAAGTTACGGATCAGGCCAAAGTGGTGCTGGGCAAAGTGGCACTGGTGCTGAAAAACCAGCCCGATATTGAATTCATGGTAGAGGGACACACCGACAATGTTCCTTTCCGCGGTAACGGTGTATTGCTGGATAACTGGGATCTCAGTGTAAAGCGGGCAACTTCTGTGGTGCGCCTGTTACAGAAAGACTACGGCATGGACCCGATGAAGATGGCTGCAGCCGGACGGGGTGAATTCCACCCCGTGGCTGATAATGCCACAACAGAAGGCAAGGCCTCTAACCGCCGGACCCGCATCGTCATCCTTCCCAAACTGGACCAGTTCTTCCAGTTGCTGGAACCCAAACAGGGCGGCGACGGACAATAAGTCGTCAGGAAATTTAATTACAGGCAGGAGGGAATGTCCCTCCTGCTTTTTTTGTGCCCGTTTCAGGAATAAATCTGTACCCGTCTTTGATCTCTACGGGTACATCCGGCCAATGCGCTTCCAGGCCATCACCGGAAGCGCGGACTCACCACCAGGTCTTTGCTGCCTGCGGTGTATTGATAGAAGCCTTCGCCGGTTTTTACCCCCAGTTTGCCGGCGGTGACCATGTTGATGAGCAGCGGGCAGGGAGCGTATTTGGGCTGCCCGAAACCGTCGTGCAGCACCCGCAGGATGGCGAGGCATACATCCAGCCCGATGAAATCGGCCAGTTGCAGGGGACCCATGGGGTGGGCCATGCCCAGCTTCATGATGGTGTCAATCACCTCCACGCCGGCCACTCCCTCGTGCAGGCTGCAGATGGCTTCGTTGATCATGGGCATGAGGATGCGGTTGGCAATAAAGCCGGGATAGTCGTTCACCACGCAGGGCACTTTGTTCAGCTGGTGGGTCAGCTCCACAATGGTTTGTGTCACCTCTTTAGCCGTGGCGTAGCCATTGATAATCTCCACCAGTTTCATCACCGGTACAGGATTCATAAAGTGCATGCCTATCACCCGGTCGGCGCGGTTGGTGGCAGCTGCTATCTGCGTAATGGAAATGGAAGACGTGTTGGAGGCGAGGATGCAACCTGCCGGCGCGGTGCGGTCAATCTGCTGAAAGATGTTGAGTTTGAGTTCGGTATTTTCAGTGGCTGCTTCAATCACCAGTTCCGCCTGCCGCACGCCTTCAATGAGGTCGGGTGTGGTGGTGATGCGCTGCAGCGCTTCATTTTTTTCTGCTTCAGAAAGTGTTCCCTTCGCCACCTGGCGGTCCATGTTACGGGCAATGGTGGCCAATGCCTTGGTAAGCTGGGCCGCGTGAACGTCAATGAGATGAACCTGGAATCCCGACTGGGCAAATACATGGGCGATGCCGTTGCCCATGGTGCCGGCACCAATGACTGCAATCTGTTTCATATGCAAGACCCCGGAGGGTGTTTAGTTGGAGAAAACGTTAACCCAACAAAGTTACTTCAAATGGAGATGTGTTTACCGGCAATAAACGGTTTTTGAACGAACAGATTACCGCAAAATAGAAGCGGAAAGTTGCTGTTATTTTTTTGATTTGAAATCGCCCCGTTTCCAGGCGTCGATAAATTCAGCCCATGCCAGCGGACTGAAGATGGGTTGTGGCCGGAACTGGCCGGAGTAATAGGTACTGCGGGCAGCGTTGCGGATGCTGTAGTTGGCGGCTTCACCCCCGTCTTTCGGGAGTGATTGCATGAGAATACGGGACTGGGCGGTGAGGGTGTTGCGGCGGGCGATCTCTATTTTGTCGGCCGGTACCGGCGTGTTTACAAAGTCGCGTTCAAACTGTTCCCGGCTGGGTCGTGCCCGGATGATGGTGGCCGGCAGGTAGATGGTGTCCACCACCATGAGCTGGATAATGCTGAAACGGTTTCCTTCCAGGTTCCGGGGGATCAGTACTTCTTTGGGTTTGAAACCCACGCTGGTGAAGTCAATGATGTCGCCCTTCAGCACCACGATGCTGAATACCCCCTGGTCGTTGGTGTAAGTACCCCGGTTCTGGTTCCGCACTTTCACGGTAACGGCCGGGATGCCCCGCAGGCTGTCGGCGGTCATCACCACCCCGTACAACTGCACCACCGAGTCTTTGAACGATTCAAACTGGGCACGTACGCTCACAGGAGCCAAAAAGGCGGCAAGCACAACCAGGAGAAGGCTTTTCTTCATGCGCTTCAAAAATAACGGATTTGTCTTTTTAACCGCAACAAATACATTCCCTGAATGGTTATTTTTGCAGTCGCAGCTTTTTTTTAACAAATTGAACATACCATGACCAAAGAACAAGTGCTGGATGCCTTGCGGAATGTGCAGGAGCCCGACCTGGGCAAAGACCTCGTAACACTGAATATGGTGCAGGATATTGAAATTGAAGGAAACGATGTTTCATTCACCATTGTACTCACCACGCCCGCCTGCCCCATGAAGGACCTCATGGGCAATGCCTCCACCAACGCCATCAAGTTACTGGTCAATAAAGACGCCAACGTAAAAGTCAACTTTACCTCCAATACCTCCAGCAACCGGAAAGACCCCAGGCAGGTATTGCCGCAGGTGAAGAACATCATCGCGGTAGTGAGCGGAAAGGGTGGTGTGGGTAAAAGCACCATCAGCGCCAACCTGGCCCTGGCCCTGGCGCAAAGCGGAGCCAAAGTGGGTCTCATGGACGCTGATATTTACGGTCCCAGCGTACCCATCATGTTTGGCGTACGCGGCGAGCGCCCCAAAATGACCGAGATCAACGGCAAGCCCATGATTGTGCCGATGGAGAAATACGGTATCCAGTTTATGAGCATCGGGTTGCTGGTAAATGAAAAAGACGCGGTGGTCTGGCGTGGCCCCATGGCCAGCAGCGCCATCAAGCAGTTTATTACCGATGTGCTGTGGGGTGATCTCGATTACCTGGTGATTGATATGCCACCTGGTACCGGCGATATCCACCTCACCCTGGTGCAAACGGTTCCCGTTACCGGTGCCATCGTGGTTACCACCCCCCAGGATATTGCCCTGGCCGATGCCAAGAAAGCGGTGGCCATGTTTGCACAGACACAGATCAAAGTGCCTATCATTGGCCTGGTGGAAAACATGAGCTACTTCACACCGGCCGAACTACCCGATAACCGGTATTACATCTTTGGAAAGGAAGGCGGGAAAAAGCTGGCCGAGGAATTTGAGCTCAACTTCCTGGGCCAGATACCGCTGGTGCAAAGCATCCGCGAGGGGGGCGACAGCGGAATGCCCATCATGGTGAGCGACGAAGCCATCACGAAAAAAGCGTTCCAGGAGTTTACCGCGGCCGCCGTACGCAGCATTGCCATGCGCAATGCCGAATTGCCGGCCACACAACTGCTGACAACCATCGCGGGATAATCCGGCCGGTTTCCGGGTTGACTTGCTGTAAATGCGTAAAAGGCAAACTGGAAGCAGATTAAGAAGACAGTTTACCCTCATGCCATACGCTGTGGGTCTCCGTGTAGGCCTGTTCCCCGTGTTGAAAACCATTTAGCAACCGTCTCATTTATTCCTCCCGCATCGCTTACATTTGACCTATGTATGATGTGCCGTATTTTAAAGCCACAGATCCTGCAGAACTCCGGGCTTTCATGCAGGCCCATCCCTTTGCCCTGCTGGCCGGGGTGAATGCCAACCGGCAGCCCGTGGCCACCCAGGTACCCGTATTTACCGATGAGCGGGATGGGCGGTTGTTTATCACCGGGCATATCCAGCGTAAAACCGACCATCACCGGGCATTTGAGCAACATCCTGATGCGTTGCTCGTGTTTACAGGACCGCATGCCTATGTGAGTGCCAGTTGGTACAGCGATCCGCAGCAGGCCAGTACCTGGAACTACATGAGCGTACACGCCCGGGGGCGTCTGCGCTTCCTGAACGAAGAAGAATTGCTGCGTTTACTCGAACGGACAACAGCACATTTTGAAAACAACCCGCACTCGCCTGCCGGCTTTCACCATCTGCCTCCAGCTTATGTGCAGCAACACATGAAAGCCATCGTGGCTTTTGAAGTGCAGGTGCAGCAACTGGAGCATGTCTTTAAACTGAGCCAGAACCGCGACCGGCAAAGCTATGACACCATCATTGACAGGTTGCAGGAGCAGGGCGGAGAGGCCGCACAACTGGCAACCGCGATGCAGCGGCTGAAACAGGAATAAATCATGGTATGAGAAAACAGCTGTGGATACTGATCCCCTTATTTTTGGCTTGTTCATCCAAACTGATGCCGGTGCAGGAATCATCAATCAATCAACAACCCGCAATATTCGATAAACAGGGACACCGGGGGTGCCGGGGGCTGATGCCCGAAAACACTGTACCCGCCATGTACACCGCGCTGGACCTGGGTGTAACCACCCTCGAACTGGATGTGGTGATCAGCAGCGATCGGCAGGTGGTGGTGAGTCACGAACCCTGGATGGGACACGAAATCAGCCGCAAGCCCGATGGCAGCGATGTAACGGAGCGGGAAGAGAAAAGTCTCAACCTCTACCGGATGACCTACGATGAGATCCGGCGCTATGATGTAGGGAGCAAACCGCATCCCCGTTTTCCGCGGCAACAGAAAATGGCCGTTTACAAGCCGTTGCTCAGCGACCTGCTCGACAGCGTAGCGGCCTACATGCGCACCAGCCGCCGTCCGCTGCCTTATTTCAACATTGAAACCAAGTGCCTGCCCATTGGCGACGGTTTGTTTCATCCGCCCCCGGCTGAATTTGCAGAGTTACTGATGGCGGTGATCAGGGAGAAGGAAGTAGAGGAGCGGGTCATCATCCAGTCGTTCGATGTACGTACCCTGCAATACCTGCACAAGAAATATCCGCATATAAAAACGGCCTTGTTAATTGAGGATAGCGATAAGCGGCCCATTGCCCGGCAACTGGATGAGCTGGGCTTTATACCCAATATTTACAGCCCGCATTACTCGCATGTAACGGAGGAATTACTACGCTACTGCCGGGACAGGAATATGAAACTCATTCCATGGACTGTTAATACAAAAGAAGAAATCACCCGCCTCCGTCAGTTGGGGGTGGATGGAATCATCACCGATTATCCCGATCTCTTTTAACATCCATCATTTCACTGTTCAACCAGTACTATGACTTTTGACGCATCACTTTACCATGCACAGCAACTCGATGCACAGGATCCCCTGCGCAATTTCCGGTCGGAGTTTCGCATCCCGGAAGACAAAGGACGTCCCCTTGTGTACTTCCTGGGTAATTCACTCGGGCTGCAACCCAAACGCACCGCCGGTTATCTCCGGCAGATCATGGACGACTGGGCCCGGTACGGGGTGGAGTCGTTTTTTGAAGCGTCTGAACCCTGGATGGACTACCACAACCAACTTACCCCCGGCCTCAGTACCATCATGGGCTGCCAGCCGCAGGAACTTACGGTGATGAATAACCTGACGGTAAACCTCCACCTGATGCTGGTAACGTTTTACCGGCCGGAGGGGAAACGGTTTAAAATTCTGTGTGAAGCAAATGCTTTTCCCAGCGACCAGTACATGCTCGAAACGCATGTGCGGCACAGGGGCTATGACCCTTCGGACGCCATCATTGAAGTGGCTCCGCGGCCCGGTGAGCACACCCTTCGTATCGAAGATATCCTCGAACAGATTGAACGCCACCGCCACGAGCTGGCGCTGGTGATCTTCGGCGGTATACAATACTATACCGGGCAGGTGATGCCCATGGAAGCCATTACGCGTGCCGGCCAGGCAGCCGGGGCGTATGTTGGGTTTGACCTGGCGCATGCGGCCGGCAACATCCCGCTGCAGTTGCACAACTGGAACCTGGATTTTGCCTGCTGGTGCAGTTACAAATACCTCAACTCCGGTCCGGGTGGTGTTGCAGGCGCCTTCATACACGAACGGCACCATAACAATCCTTCCCTTCACCGCTATGCCGGATGGTGGGGATACGACAAAGCTACGCGGTTCCGCATGGAACCCGGCTTTCAACCTGCTGCCGGGGCGGAAGGATGGCAGTTGGGTACCCCACCGCTGCTGCTCTATGCCAGTCACCGCGCTGCCCTGGATGTGGTGGCGGAAGCGGGTTGGGACCGTATCCAGGAAAAAAGGGAGCAGCTGACGGCCTGGCTGTGGAACGTGCTGGAGGAGGTAAACCGCTCACAAAATGAACCGGTGATTGACTTCATCACGCCCCGTGATCCTGCGGGGCACGGGTGCCAGGTAAGCATGCACATGCGGCAGCGGGGCCGGGAAATCTATGACCGGTTGATGCAGGCAGGTTTCTTCGTGGACTGGCGGGAGCCTTCGGTCATCCGGCTGGCGCCGGTGCCCTTGTACAATACCTTTGAAGAAGTATGGTCGTTTGGTGATGCGTTGAAGCGCGTAGTGCATGCCTGATTTTTTTTATCTCTTATTTTAGTGCCATGACAAGACAACAACTTGTTGATCAGATTAAACAAAAGCAAACCTACCTGTGTGTGGGTCTGGATACAGATCGTTCAAAGATCCCCGCCCACCTGTTCTCTCATCCCAACCCGGTGGCGGCCTTCAATAAAGCCATCATTGCAGCTACAAAAGATTATTGTGTAAGTTATAAAATCAACACCGCCTTTTACGAAGCCATGGGGGTAAAAGGGTGGGAGGCGCTGGAAGAAACCGTTCACGCCATACCGTCCTCTCATTTTAAAATTGCCGATGCCAAGCGGGGCGATATCGGCAACACGTCCTCGCAATATGCGAAGGCTTTCTTCGAAACACTTCCGTTTGATGCGGTAACGGTAGCGCCCTATATGGGTGAAGACAGTGTGCGCCCCTTCCTGGAATACGATGGTAAGTGGGCTATTGTGCTGGGACTTACCAGCAATAAAGGCGCTGCCGATTTTGAGATGAGACAACTGAAGAGCACTAACGGGGAAGCACACCTGCGGGCGGAGTATTTGTACGAGCGGGTACTCCGCACGGTTTCTCAATGGGGTAACCCACAGAATCTCATGTTTGTGGTGGGCGCCACACAGGCGGAGGAGTTTGTGAATATTCGTAGCATCCTTCCCGGGCATTTTCTCCTGGTACCCGGCGTGGGTGCACAGGGCGGCAGCCTGCAGGAGATTTCCCAACAAGCCATGATTCCGGATTGCGGCCTGCTGGTGAATGCCAGCCGGGCGGTGATCTATGCTTCGGGCGGGGAAGATTTTGCGGAGGCCGCTGCATCCGCGGCAAAGTACTATCAATCAGAAATGAAAAGCTATTTAACCATTTAAAAATTCTAACCATGAAATCATTACCCGCGTTGCTGTTATTCTTTGTCCCGTTTTTTGCACCCGCCCAAACACCGGTTCCTGCAGCCGACGCTGTATTGCAGGAAGCAGCTAAAGTAGCAGCCAAAGAGAAAAAAAATATATTAGTGCTATTCACCGCCAGCTGGTGTGTCTGGTGCAAACGCATGGATCGTTCCATGGCCGATACCTCCTGCAAAGGTTTTTTTGACGACAATTACGTACCCGTACATCTTACCGTACACGAAAGCAGGGAGAATGTACACCTGGAAAATCCCGGCGGGTTGGAATGGCTGAAGAAATATAAAGCAGAAGATGCGGGTATACCTTTCTGGGTGGTACTGGATCCACAACTCAATCTGCTGGCAGACAGTTACGTACGAAAGCCAGGCGTGCCGCTGTCGGAACCTGGCGACAACATCGGATGTCCGGCTTCAGCAGAAGAGGTGAAAGCATTCATTGATATATTACGGAAGACGTCGCGTTTGCGGGAAAGAGAACTGGAAATCATCGCCCGGCGTTTCCGGCAGAATCAAAACTGATGGATTATTTTTTCAACTCCTCCTGCATCACCAGCGCCACTTTTGCTGCCCAGCGTGCATAGTCTTTTCCGGAGGGATGCAGTCCGTCTTTGGCCACTAAGCCTTTGTAGGTCTGCGCTTCCCGTGTAAGGGGGGTGATGTTGATGTAGTGTACCTTATACCGGTTGCTGATTTGTTGATTGATGCTGTTGAAAGCGTTAATTTCCGCCGCAATTTTAGTCCGGTCGCGCCCCGCGGCAAAGGGAGTAACGCCCCAGTCGGGAATACTCAATACAATTACCCGGTTTGTTTTTCCGCCTGCATAATCAATTGCCTGCTGCAGCAATTGCTCAAACTGTTGGGCATACTCATCCGTATTGCGACCCCGGTATTGGTTGTTCACACCAATGAGCAGGGTCACGAAATCAAACGGTACTGCCAGCCGGGTTTGTGCCAGGGCTTCCTGCAATTCGTCGGTGGTCCATCCCGTTTTGGCGATGATGGAGGGTTCGGCTACCGCGATGCCTTTCTTTTTGAGCAGGGCAACAGTTTGGTAGGGAAAGTTTTTCTGCAGGGGAACACTTTCACCAATGGTGTAAGAGTCGCCCAGTGCCAGGTAAGAAAAGGAGGTGGGTTGCATGTATCCGCAGCTTGAAGTGAGCAGAAAGATGATGAGAGAAAGGATGCTTCGCAGGGGCATGTTCATCTGTTTAATACTTTTTATCGGGAGTCCCGGGCTTAAAACTGCCTTCCGGAGACGTATACCAGGTGCGTATTTCGTAGTTCAGGCGACCTGCCGCCACAGCCGGATCGGTTTGCAGCAGTCGTTCAATGTTGGCGCGTGTGGAACAGCCTGGCGCCGATGCGTCAAAAATGAAGATACCCAGCCAATCGCCGCCGTCGCCGAACGGTCCGGCAACCTTCAGCATGCCTTCGCTGTACAACCGGTTGATGTTGGCCATATGCCCCCGCTGCAAGGCAGCAGCTGTGGCGCTGTCCTGGCCACGGTTCGGGCCTTTCTTCAGCAGTACAAACCAATAGGGTTGGATCTGTTCGGCGGGTGGTTGTTGCGCCGGCAGCTGCTGCAGGCACAGCAAGAGGAAGGGGATCAGCAATATTAATTTCATATGCCGGCTGTTAACGGGGCAGAAATGTACAATAAAATATCCGGTGTGGAGCTGCCTTTCCTACCTTTGTAGCAGTAAAACACTGCCATATGTCGGTAAAACAAGACCTCTTCCAGAGCCCGGATTATTTTCTTGTTGACGAGTTGCTCACCGAAGAGCAAAAGCTGATCCGGGATACGGTTCGCGCTTACGTGAAAAAAGAAATTTCTCCCATCATTGAAGAATATGCCCAGCGATCGGAGTTCCCGCAGCAGATTGTGGGGCAGTTGGGTGAGCTGGGTTGTTTTGGACCCACCGTTCCCACCGAATACGGCGGTGGTGGGCTTGATTATACCAGTTACGGACTGATGATGCAGGAACTGGAACGGGGCGACAGTGGCGTGCGTTCCACGGCCTCCGTGCAGGGTTCACTGGTTATGTTTCCGATTTATAAATACGGAGACGAGGCGCAGCGGAAAAAATATCTGCCCCGGCTGGCGAGCGGAGAATGGCTCGGATGTTTTGGTCTCACCGAACCCAACCACGGCAGCGATCCATCCAGCATGACCACCCATTTCACCGATGCGGGTGATTACGTGGTGCTGAACGGCGCCAAAATGTGGATCAGCAATGCACCCTACGCCCAGGTGGCGGTGGTATGGGCCAAGGATGAGGCGGGGGTGGTACACGGTTTGATCGTAGAACAGGGCATGGAAGGCTTTTCTGCGCCCACCACTCATAACAAATGGAGCCTGCGGGCCAGCGCTACCGGCGAGTTGGTGTTTGATCATGTGAAAGTGCCCAAAGAAAATATATTGCCCAACGTTACCGGTATGCGGGGACCGCTCAGCTGTCTTACCAAAGCCCGTTACGGTATTGCCTGGGGTGTGCTGGGGGCGGCGATGGATTGTTACGATACGGCCCTTCGTTACTCGAAAGAGCGGGTACAGTTTGGTAAACCCATTGCTTCGTTTCAACTGCAGCAGAAAAAGCTGGCCGAGATGCTCACGGAGATCACCAAGGCCCAGTTGCTCAACTGGCGGCTGGGTTCGCTGATGGACGATGGGCGGGCCACTCCCCAGCAGGTGAGCATGGCCAAGCGCAACAGCTGTGAAATAGCCACAGAGATCTGCCGCGAAGCCCGCCAGATGCTGGGCGGCATGGGCATCACCGGTGAGTATCCCATCATGCGTCACATGATGAACCTCGAGAGTGTGATCACCTACGAGGGCACCCACGACATCCACCTGTTGATCACAGGTATGGACATTACCGGTATTAACGCATTCAAATGATGCAACGCTTTTTTGCACTTCTTGGCTGTCTTCTGTTGGTGCAGGGGGGGCTGGCGCAGCAAAAACCCGCTTACCGGATTTTTGATGCGAAGGGACGAAAGGTGAGTTATGGTAAAATGGTGGGGCAGCTGGCACAGCGCGATATCGTTCTGTTTGGCGAGTACCACAACAACCCCATCATTCACTGGTTGCAACTGATCACCACGCGTGACCTGGGACAGCAGCGAAGCATCATCCTGGGCGCGGAGATGTTTGAAGCCGATAACCAGGAAGGACTGACCCGGTATGTGGAGGGAACAACCGATGCAAAGACCTTTGGCGATGAAGTGCGGCTCTGGAACAATCACAAAACCGATTATGAACCGCTGGTGCGCTATGCCCGGGAACAGAAACGTCCGTTCATCGCCACCAATATCCCCCGGCGTTACGCTTCGCTGGTGGCCCGCGGCGGATTTGAAGCGTTGGACACCCTTCCTGCCAGCGTAAAAGCATGGATCGCGCCTTTACCGATACCGTACGTGGATACCCTTCCCGGATACCGGAACATGCTCACCATGATGGGCAGCCATGCATCGCCCAACCTTCCCAGGGCCCAGGCCATCAAGGACGCCACCATGGCGCACTTTATTCTGCGGCATTACACACCCGGCAGTCTTTTTCTTCACTTCAACGGAACCTACCATTCCGACGGATACGAAGGGATTCTCTGGTACCTGAAACAAACGAACCCGGCTTTACGTTACGCTACCATTGCCACCGTTACCCAAAATGATCTGGGCAAACTCCTGCCCGATCACCGGGGCCGTGCCGATTTTATTATTTGTGTGGATGCCAATATGACCACGACCTACTAAACGGAACCGGATGGTTGCCCTGTTTTCTGTTCCTCTGAACCGCAACTGTTAAAATCATTAACAATACATGCGGTTTAATTGGCAGGGATTTAAATGGTTTTTTCCTGAAAAGCAGGCAATTAGATTGCGTTCGCTTTTTATAATCTGTTAATAATCAATGTGCATCAGCTAATTGCATCCCCGAGCCCCGGGAGTAATACCTTAATTTTGTTCACCTGCACGCAGTTACCCGGAGTTGCCCGATTGTTTCACCCATAAAACCCAGCTTTGTATGATTACCGTAATTATTCCTGTGTTGAATGAGGCTGAAACCATTGAGCAGGTGGTTCGTTTTGCCTTTGCGCATGAACAGGTGTCAGAAGTGCTGGTAGTGGACGATAAATCCATTGACGACACTGTGGCGCTGGCGCGGAAAGCCGGGGCCAAGGTGATTACCAGTACCAAGCTGGGAAAGGGAGCCAGCATGAAAGATGGGCTGCTGTGTGCATCCAACGACCTGCTCGTTTTCCTGGATGGGGATATTGATCCTTATCCACCCAATACCATCCGCGACCTCACCGATCCGCTTTTGAACGATACACATGATTTTGTGAAGGCAACTTTTGGACGTAACGCAGGACGGGTAACCGAACTGGTGGCAAAGCCTTTGCTGAATATCCTCTTCCCTGAACTGGCTGAGTTTGATCAGCCGCTCAGCGGCATGATCGCCGGCCGGAAAAGTTATTTTGAGAAAATTGATTTTTACGACGATTACGGGGTGGACATCGGTATCCTTATCGACATGCACCTGATGAAGGCCCGGATTACGGAAGTGAACATCGGGTACATTGATAATAAAAGCAGGCCCTGGCAGGCCCTGGGGAAGATGAGCAAGGAAGTGTCCCGGGCCATCATCCAGAAAGCCATGAAGCAGGATAAGTCGAATGTAACACTGGAAGAGTTGCAATCCCTTTCCGAGATACGCGACCAGATGGATTTTGCCATTAAGGAAAGCCTGGTGGGCCTCGAAAAGATGGCGCTGTTCGACATGGACAATACCTTGTTGCGGGGGCGTTTCATTGATACCTGTTCCCGGCTGTATGGATTTGAGAAGGAACTCTACACCATCCGGGCCAGCGGCAACGATGCCGTGATCACCACCAAAAACATCGCCCGCCTGCTCAAGGGACTCAATATTTCACAGATACTGGCCGTAGCCGACAGTATTCCGCTGGTGGATGATGCCGTGGAAGTGGTGCAGGAGTTGAAGCAAAGGGGTTATGTGGTGGGGATTATCAGCGACAGTTATGATGTGGTGACCAATCACATCAAAACGAAGATCGGGGCCGATTTTTCGCTGTCCAACGAGCTGGAATTCTCCAAGAGCGTGGCGACCGGCGAAGTGAAGATTCCTTCCTTCCTGTTTCATAACGAACGGTCGCGATGCGCTCATACCATCTGTAAAACCAATGCCGTACAGCACATCCTGGAGCATTATAACATTGACATCAACAATACTATTGCCATCGGCGATAGTGAAAACGATCTGTGCATGATCCGGCATGTAGGCGTGGGCGTATCGTTCTGTTCTTCCAATGAATTACTGAATTACCAGGCCGATCGTACGATTACCGATTATAGTTTTGCCGGTTTGCTGGAGTTTGCCTGATGTCAGAGACGGCCGGGAAGTGTACGATCCACTTCTGCCAGTGAGCGTAGTTTGAGATCGGCGGCTGCCCACCGGGTCGATTCAAAATCTTCCGGATGAGGTACCACTACGCAACGCATACGGGCGGCTTTGGCAGCGATCATACCGTTGAAAGAATCTTCAAACACAATGCATTGCAGGGGTGTGGTACCCAGTTCCTCCGCACAGTTGAGAAAGACCTGGGGATGGGGTTTGCCATAAGGCAGGTTGCCAGCCGAAGCGATGGCGTGAAATGCCGAAGGGAGTGCCAGTTTCTCTAGTACCACTTCCACCAGTTCCATGGGGGAGGAGGTAGCCAGGCCTACCCGGAATCCCTCTTCCCGGAACAGGGCAATGGCTTCCCGGGCGCCGGGAAGTACAACACCCCGATGGGTGATTTTTTCGATGGCCTTGTTCACAATCGTTTGCACAGCGTCAGGTGCCTCCCTGCGGTCGAGATCGAAGTGGTGGAACCAATGTTCAATCCATTCTTCGGTGCGCAAGCCGGTGGAGCTGTGGTATTGCTCGGGGGTGAGTACGGGACCCCACCGGGCGAGGGTTTCCTGCCCCGCTTCCCGCC
The DNA here is from genome assembly GCA_937862815.1 of uncultured Chitinophagaceae bacterium. Lineage (GTDB taxonomy): Bacteria > Bacteroidota > Bacteroidia > Chitinophagales > Chitinophagaceae > Lacibacter. Next base: position 81,207 of record CALMED010000034.1, read on the forward strand.
ACAGGGGCTCACTGTCAATGAGCAATCCATCCATATCAAACAGCACTGCCTGGTAGTTCATGCTGCAAAAATAAGGGTGCAATTGTGTACGGAGCGGCTATAAAAGTGACTGAAATTTAATACGTTCGAATATTACCAAATTGTTATCTTGCGTTACCCCCCCGCGGGTCCAAATCATTTATACATGTCCACTTTTCTTGAACGATTGCAAGGTATCAACCTTACCCGCCGTATCATTTACGGCACGGTAGGCCTGGCTACATACCCGGGCATAGCACTGGTGAACAAGTTGAAGGTGAACGGAGCTGAGAAATTGAAAGACCTGCCCCGGCGGAATGTGTTGTTCGTGAGCAACCACCAGACTTATTTTGCGGATGTGATTGCCTTTCTGCACATTTTTTTCGCCGCCAAATGGGGGCGTTACAAAGGATTGGGTTTGCCGTACTACCTGCTTAACCCCATTACCCGCATTTATTACGTGGCTGCCGCCGAAACGATGAAGGATACCTGGCTTACCCGTCTTTTTGCCAAAGCCGGCGCTATAACGGTAAAACGAACCTGGCGTGCCGAAGGAAAAGAAGTACAGCGGGGCCTCGATCCCGGTGATACCCGCAAAATTGCACGGGCCCTTGATACCAGTTGGGTCATTACTTTTCCGCAGGGTACCACCAAACCTTTTGCACCCGGCCGTAAAGGAACCGCATACATTATCAAACAGAATCAGCCGATTGTGGTTCCTATAGTAATCAGTGGATTCTGGCGCGCCTTTAACAAGAAAGGCCTGAAATTCAAGAAGCGAGGCAGCATTCTTTCTGTTACCATCAAAGATCCACTGGAGATCGACTACAATGCCCCTGTTGACGAAATACTGGAACAGGTGATGGATGCCATTGAGCAAAGCAAGAAGTACATGCTCAAGGGACGGCACCATCTGATGAACATAGTAGACAAATAAGCATGCAATTGGTACGTTTGTTTTTGCTGGTGTCTTTGTTAACTGCAAAGGCTAGCAGCACCTTTTCGCAATTTTTTGCAGGCGGTGTGGTGCTGGATGCGAACAGTGGCATGGCACTTTCCGGCGCCAGCGTGTACATCAATAACTCCACCCGCGGAACCGTTACCGATGCTGCCGGCACGTTTGCTTTGGGGCCCCTGCAGCCGGGAAATTATGAAGTAGTGGTTTCCTATGTAGGCTATGAACCGTTGCTGTACAATTTAGTGATTACACAAACGATGCGCCTTGAGTTCCGGCTTACGCCCGCCCGTAAACAGTTGCAGGATGTATTGATTTTGACCGATGAAACCCGACGCCGGTATCTCGACATTTTTCGAAAAAATCTGTTGGGTTTTACCTCCGAAGCCCAACGCTGCCGCATCCGTAACCTCGACAAGGTGCAGTTTGCAGCCGGCACCGGCAATAAAGATCTGCAGGCTTTTTGCAGCCAGGAGCTGATAATTGAAAATCTCTCCCTGGGCTACACCATCTATTTTCAGCTCACCGATTTCTATTTCAATCCCGATAACAACTATTGCTTTTTTTACGGTTATACCCGCTTTGTTGACCGGCTGAACACCCGAAAACCCCAGCAACGCTGGCTCAACCGGCGCCGGCAGGTGTATATGGGTAGCAGCCAGCATTTCTTCCGCAGCCTTGTGAACAAAATATATGAAGCAGAGGGATTTACCGTGCAGGAACTGCAAACGGTGTCCCGCCCCCGCAAAGAGGCCCTTGCAGCCATGCAAAACTCTGAGCGGGTGCCCCAAGCGCAAAACCTGAAACTGGATGATACAATTAAGATGAAGCTTGCATTTCCGGTGCATGCCGATAGCCTGCTGCTGGCACAAAACGAAACGGGGTTTACGATTTACAACCTGCGCATACCGGATCTGAGGGTTCTGTATAAAGACCGTACCCTCCTGCACAGCGAGGTAGTGGCGCAGCGCTTTTTATTGCGACAACCGAAAGCGGGTACCGAAAATGGTTTGCAGAAAAAACAAGATCCGGTGCAGATGGATGCAAAAGGCAGGTTACTCACACCTGCCAATCTGCTGTACGATGGTATCTGGGCCTTTGAACGACTGGCTTATATGTTGCCCGATGATTACGAGCCGCCCGCATCAAAGCGTTAACGGCGAGCTGCGGACACCCTTTATTTCTCTTCATTCTCTTCTTTTGTAAATAAGGCTTTCAGCTCCAGCGCATCATCGGGTTTCATTTTTCCACCCAATATCAGGCGAACCTGGCGGCGGCGCAACGCCCCTTCAAATAAGCGCTTCTCATCTTCTGTTTCAGGAATCAGTTCGGGCACTTTACGGGGTTTGCCGTTGGGGTCGAGGGCAACGAACGTATAGTATGCCTCGTTGCTTTTATAGCGGTATTGCTGGGTGGTGTCTTCACCCCACACTTTCATGTGCACTTCCATGGAAGTATTAAAAGCACGGGATACCCGGGCTTCAATATGCACCACATTGCCCAGTTTGATGGGGTTTTCAAAAGAGATATTATCTACACTGGCGGTTACAACCGGTGAGTTACAATGTTTGCCTGCGGCCAGGGCCGATGCAATATCCATCCAGTACATTAGGCGGCCGCCCATGAGATTTCCGAACGTATTGGTGTCGTTGGGGAGCACCAGCTCCGTCATAACAATGAAAGAATCCTTGGGATGTTTTATCATATTACATGCTTTCGTGGATCACGGTACCGGTGACAACTGAAAGTGGGGCCTATCGGTACCATTGCGTCCGGTATTAAAAAATCCCTCTCACTGGGGAGAGGGACCGGTATCAGATGATCAGCATCGCGTCTCCATAGCTGAAGAAGCGGTACTTGTCTTTGATCGCTTTTTTGTATGCTTCCATGATCAGATCGTAGCCGGCAAAGGCACACGTCATGATCAGCAGGCTGGTTTTAGGCAGGTGGAAGTTGGTGATCAGCGAATCGGCGATGTTGAAATTGTAAGGCGGATGGACGAAGATGTTGGTCCAGCCTTCGGAGGGCTTCAACAACTGCTGGGCTGTAAAGGATGTTTCCAGGGCCCGCATGGTGGTGGTGCCCACGGCGCAGATGCGGCGGCCGCCTTCTTTGCCTTTGTTCACCACTTTGCAGGCGAACTCATCGATCTTATAATATTCGGCATCCATCTTATGCTTGCTGAGATCTTCCACCTCAATGGGCCTGAACGTACCCAGGCCGGTGTGCAGGGTGATTTCTGCGAAGCGGATTCCCTGGATTTCCAGGCGTTTGATCAGCTCCTGGCTGAAGTGCAAGCCGGCGGTGGGGGCAGCTACAGCGCCTTCGAATTTGGCAAAAACCGTTTGGTAGCGTTCCCGGTCTTCTTCATCGGGCTTGCGCTTGATGTACTTGGGCAGGGGCGTTTCGCCCATGTTGTATAATACCTGGCGGAACTCCTCATCGCTTCCTTCAAACAGGAAGCGGATGGTGCGGCCGCGGGAAGTGGTGTTGTCAATCACTTCGGCCACCAGGTCTTCGGTGTCGCCAAAGTAGAGCTTGTTGCCCACGCGTATTTTCCGGGCAGGGTCAACAATCACGTCCCAGAGGCGGTTTTGCTTGTTCAGTTCCCGCAGCAGGAACACTTCAATTTTGGCGCCGGTTTTTTCCTTGCGTCCGTACATACGGGCGGGAAAAACTTTGGTGTTGTTGACCACGAACACGTCTTTGTCGTCGAAGTATTCCATTACATCCCGGAATACCCGGTTTTCCATTTGACCGGTTTTCCGGTTAATAACCATCATACGACTGTCTTCGCGGCGTTTGGCAGGGTGCTGGGCAATCAGGTTGAGAGGGAGGTCGAACGTGAATTGCGATAACTTCATATTGCGTTTGCTTTTTTTTGATGCCGCTGCGGAAGCAGCGGCCGGGAAACAGATACAAACGCGGGAACTTCGTGTACCGGGCGGGGTTGCTCAAACCTGGTCTTACGGCACCGGGCTTGCACCTGTTTTCGCTTTCGAAAGTGTGCAAAGGTAAGGATTTCAGTCAATCACTACTTTTTTTGGGCAGGGAACTGCCGGCTGTATGGTTCCGGCGGGTCTCAGGAGCTGAGCTGCCGGCGACGGCCGGGTATGGCTTCCAGCAGCTGCCGGGTGTAGGGATGTTGGGGGGCTTGCCAGATCTGCTCGGCCTGACCGCTTTCCACGATCTGCCCCTGCTGCATCACCAGGATCCGGTCGCAGATGTACCGCACCACGGCCAGGTCGTGCGAGATAAAGAGGGAGGTGAAGCCGAAGCTTTGCTTCAGTTCGTTGAGCAGGTTCAGTACCTGGGCCTGCACGCTCACGTCGAGGGCCGAAACGGACTCATCCCACACGATGAAGGAGGGGTGCAGGGCCAGAGCCCGGGCGATGACCAGCCGTTGCCGCTGACCACCGCTGAACTCGTGGGGATAGCGCTGAAGCTGGTTGGCCTGGAGGCCCACCTGTTCCAGCAGCCGGGCGGCCCGCTCCCGGGCTTCGGTACGGGAAGCAGCCAGGCCGTGAACCTGCATGGGCTCCATGATGGCTTCGCCAATGCGGATGCGTGGGTTGAGCGACGAATAGGGGTCCTGGAATACGATCTGTAAATCTTTTCGCCGGGGTTGAAACGCGGCAGCCGAGGCCGCCAACAGGTCGGCTCCCTTCAGCAGCACCTGCCCGGATGTGGCTTCCACGAGACGCAACAGGCTACGGCCCAGCGTCGTCTTGCCGCAGCCGCTTTCGCCCACCAGTCCAACTGTTTCGCCCGGAAAAATATCAAAACTTACGTCCCGCACCGCCACAAAGGGCTGTTGCCGTTTTCCCAGCAGGGGCTTTTTGTCCGAATACGCAACCTGCAGGTTGCGGATCGACAGGAGGGGGGGCATCTTTTCATTTATTGCATCTGTTGTTGCCGGTTTTGCTGCGACTGGCCGGGTGGCGATACTGTTCACCGGTTGTTCCGGCGGCAGAAAGTCGGCCACCACCGGCAACGGTTTTCCTTTGGGGTTCAACGCCGGCCGGCAGGCCAGCAGGGCGCGGGTGTAAGGGTGCCCGGGTTGTGTCAGTACCTGCGCTGCCGGCCCCTCTTCTGCAATGGAGCCTTTGTAGAGCACAACCACCCGGTCGGCTATTTCCTCAACAATACCCAGGTCGTGGGTGATGAACAGCAGCCCCGTTCCGCTCTGCTGCTGCAGCTCTTTCATCAGCTCCAGTACGTTCTTCTGCACGGTTACGTCCAGCGCAGTGGTGGGCTCGTCGGCGATGAGCAGTGCTGGTTGGCAACTCATGGCCATGGCAATCATCACCCGCTGTTTTTGACCGCCGCTGAGCTGGTGAGGATAACGGTTGAGCAGGGTGGCCGGCTGGGGCAGGCGTACCTGCTCAAAGAGCTGCAGCGTGGTGGCCCGTGCCGCCTGCCGGTTCATGCCTTTGTGCCGCTGTAATACTTCCATTACCTGGGCGCCGCAGGTGTAAACGGGGTTGAGGGAGGTCATGGGTTCCTGGAAAATCATGGCTACCTCCCGGCCGCGGATTGAAGACAACGTGGAAGGTGGCAGGGATAGCATGTCCAGCCGGCCGCCATCCCGGTGGTGCAGGCGGATGGTGCCCCGGTTGTAAACAGTGGTGGCCGCGGGGAGGAGTTGAAGGATGGAAAGGGCGGTGACCGATTTGCCGCTGCCGCTTTCTCCCACCAGGGCAACGGTCTCGCCTTGTTGTACCTGCAGGCTAATGCCCTGCAGCACCCGTACCTGTTCGTTGCCGTTGCGGAAGCTCAGCTCCAGGTTTTCTATCTCCAGAAGGGGCCGCATCAGTCTTCAAAACGGAGGTGTTTAACCGTATGGCCGTTGTTGATGAGTTGCTTGAGGGAACCGATGCCCACTTTGAGGTGCTTTTCCACAAACTGCTGGGTCACTTTTTTATCACTTTCCTCTGTTTTCACTCCTTCGGGGATCATGGGTTGGTCGCTCACCAGCAAGAGGGCGCCGGTGGGTATTTCATTGAAGAATCCAACGGTAAAAACGGTGGCGGTTTCCATGTCAATGGCCATGGCCCGCACCTGTTCGAGGTAGCGCTTGAACTCTTCATCGTGCTCCCACACCCGGCGGTTGGTGGTGTACACGGTACCGGTCCAGTAGTCGGAGTCGAAATCGCGGATGGTGGTGGACACCGCTTTCTGGAGGGCAAAGGCGGGAAGGGCCGGCACTTCCGGCGGGAAATAGTCTTCGGAGGTTCCCTCGCCGCGGATGGCGGCAATGGGCAGGATGAGATCGCCGATCTGGTTCTTCTTCTTCAATCCCCCGCACTTGCCCAGGAAAAGGGCCGCCTTGGGGTGGATGGCCGTCAGCAGGTCCATCACCGTGGCAGCCGTGGCACTGCCCATCCCGAAATTGATGATAGTAATGCCTTCTGCCGTGGCGCATTGCATGGGCCGGTCTTCGCCTACCACCGGTACGTTGTGCCAGTCGGCAAACATTTTTACATAGTTGCTGAAATTGGTGAGCAGGATGTATTTGCCGAACGCTTCAAGCGGTTGGCCCGTATAGCGGGGCAGCCAGTTTTGTACAATTTCTTCTTTGGTCTTCATGCCGGTTCAGGTTTTTGAATTCTGCGAATTTAATCATTTACTTTGGTGTATGATCAGGGTCGCCTTCCCGCCGCCTGCCTTCCAGGTAAAAACTTCCGGAGGAAGGGAACTTATTTTTGATGCACTCCGCAAGCAATGGGTACGCCTCACGCCCGAGGAATGGGTACGGCAGAACTTTGTGCAGTACCTCATACAGGTGAAGCTGTACCCGGCTGCGCTGATCGGGGTGGAAAAGGAAATCCGGCTGGGCGAATTAAAAAAGCGGTTCGACCTGCTGGTATTCGACACACATCACCAACCCTGGATGCTGGTGGAATGCAAGGCAATGAAGGTGCCGCTCGATGAGACGGTGCTGCAGCAGGTCTTACGCTATCACAGCGCGGTGGAAGTGCCTTTTCTCGTGCTTACAAACGGTGCCAACACGTATGGCTGGTCGAAAACAGCGGGCCGGCTGTTACCCCTGCAGGAACTGCCTGCATTTGGCAGTGGCTCATAGCCGCAGGAGAAACTGCATTACATCCACCCCGTCGGCATAATCCATCAACCCGGGCTGCTGCAATTGACCAAAAGGCAGGGCTCCTGCACCGGTTACCGCCTGGATCTGTTCGTTTGCCTGCAAAGCGGATCGTTCGGTGGCTGCATCATCGTAATACTGATAATGCAGCGAACCGATGGGAGAGAACGGCGAGGGGTTTTCCACCAGCACAATGCAATCGTTGGTCATGTAGAACTTATTGTTCATGATGTAGATGGCCAGCTGGTAGTCGTAGTTGCTGCGGTATTTGTGGTGGTCGAAGAAAAATCGGTATTTCCGCAGGGCATCGATCAAAGGCACAAAATCGTATCCGCGGGGCACATACACCTGGGTAACGTTGCGGCATCCCAGCCCGAAATACAGCATAATATCATCGGCGAGAGCTTCCAGTTCTGCCGCGGTCTCCTCCCCGCTGAGCAGGGCCACCGAAGTGCGGTTCTTCCGGATGATGGAGGGGTAGCGCCCGAAGTAATAGTCAAAATAGCGGGCGCTGTTATCACTGCCGGTGGCGATGTACGCATCACATCCTTTCAGCTGTTCGGCAAATTGTACCCGCTCAGCCACGGCCGGGTTCAGGCGGATGAGTTGTTCCACCAGGTGTTTGAGTAAAACCCCGTCTTTTGATGACAGTTTGCACACCTGCCGGTGGCCACTCACGAAAACAGCCAGGAAATCGTGGAAGCCCACGAGAGGGATGTTACCGGCCATGACAATCCCAACGGTGCGGGGCTGTATGTTATCGTCGAGGTGGTAATGGGCCGCCCATTTTTCCAGCGCTTCCTTCCGCAGAAAACGGGTGGCGAGTGCTGTGATGGCCTGCTGCTGGAAGGCGGGCAAAAACCAGTTGTTCTGCCGGTAAGCCTGTTCCTGTGCGGCGCTCCACGCGGCGGCATCCTCCGCCCCGGTTTCACCCAGCATATACCGCCCCGTCTTTTCCAAAATTTCTATCCGTTCCTGTAATTTCATTGCCTGTTTTGAATTACATTTGAAGTGCAAAATTAACTGAAACCTAACCCTAAACCCTTTTTTCTTATGGCCATAAAAATTACCGAAGAATGCATCAACTGCGGTGCCTGTGAACCCGAATGTCCGAATAACGCCATTTACGAAGGCGGCGTTGAGTGGGCCATTTCCGATGGCACTACCGTAAAAGGTTCTTACACCCTCATTGACGGAACCGTTGTGGATGCCGACGCCAAGCAGGCGCCTGTAAGCATGGATACTTACTACATCACCGCCAACAAGTGTACCGAGTGCCAGGGATTCCATGAAGAACCCCAGTGCGCTGCCGTGTGCCCGGTTGACTGCTGCGTTCCCGATGAACTGTACCAGGAAACCGTAGACGAGCTGCTCGCCCGCAAAGAGCGTTTGCACCTCGCATAAGTTACGGTTTGTCGATTTTTAAAATAAGCTGACGGGTCCTGTATCCGTTAAAATAAGGTGAAGACGTTTCTGTCTTCACCTTCGTTTTTTATCTTGCATCATGCACAAATACCTGCTTACCTTCCTTCTGCTCCTGCACCTGGCATCCTGCGATTTTTTTTCGCAACAACCCGGCACTACGCCAGACGACAAAGCCCTGCGGGAACTGATTGGTACCGACCAGGCTTTTTCGTACGATTGCGAAACAAAAGGGTACAAAAAAGCTTTTATCGATTATGCAGCCCCCGATGCGGTTCTCTTACGGCCCGGCGAGTTGCCCCTGGTGGACGATGCCGTGATCCGGTACATCTCCGCACAGGAAGACACATCGTTTACCTTGTCGTGGGAGGTGAAGGGGGGCGACCTGGCTGCATCCGGCGACCTGGGCTACACCTATGGTGTGTACCGGGTTAAAGCCGGCAGGCAGGAATTGAAAGGAACCTATGTGTCCATCTGGCGGCGCCAGGATGACGGCAGCTGGAAATTTGTGCTGGACAGTGGCAATGCAGGTACCGGCGAGGCGAATTAATTATTCCTGTTGCAGTACATTGCAACTCAAAATCAGTAACACATGTCAACGAAGAAACGGATTGCGCTGGTCACCGGCGGTTACTCGGGTGAAGCGGTGGTTTCCTACAAATCGGCGAAAACCATTGCCGCTCATCTGGATGCCACCCGCTACGATGTGTTTCTGATTGATATCCGCAGCGACGGGTGGTGGTACGTCAACCCATCCGGCGTGGAACAGCCGGTCAACCGGAGCGATTTTTCCATCACCACCGGAACAGATACCGTGACATTTGACGCGGTATTTATTGGTTTGCATGGAACCCCCGGTGAGGATGGAAAACTGCAGGGGTATTTCGATATGCTGGGCATTCCGTACACATCCTGCAATGCGGCCACATCGGCTATCACCTTCAATAAAAGGTACACCGTGGCCGTGGCGGCCTTTGCCGGTATTGCAGTGGCACGCAGCGTACACCTGCTCCGGCACCTGCCCTGGGATATGGGTACAGTTACGGCCGGGCTCAACTTTCCGGTGTTTGTAAAACCCAACAACGGCGGCAGCAGCATTGGTATGAGCAAGGTGGATGAACCCGGTGGTCTTGCGGCCGCTATTGAGAAAGCGTTTGCCGAAGATGACCAGGTGCTGATTGAAGAAATGATCCGGGGCCGCGAGTTTACCATTGGTGTATTTGAACACCGGGGCGAAGTGATTGCGTTGCCCATGACCGAAGTGCGGGCGCATGCCGATAAGGACTTCTTTGATTTTGAAGCCAAGTACCAGGGCAAAAGCGATGAGGTGACACCTGCTGTTGCATCCGTAGAGGAATATGCCCGGGTGAACGAAGCTGCCCGCCGCATTTACCGCATCTTCAACTGTTCGGGGGTTATCCGCATTGACTTTATTTACGAGGAATCCAGCCAGCAGCCGTTTATGCTGGAGATTAATACCGTACCCGGACAAAGCGACGCCAGCATTGTTCCTCAGCAGGTACGGGCTTACGGCTGGACCCTGGATCAGTTTTATTCGGCTTTGCTGGATGAAGCGATGGCTAAAAAGCAGGAAGAAATTTAAATTCCTAATTTCATAGTTTAAAACGATCCTGAGTTGCAATCGGTCACCAAACGTTCTTTCCTGTTCAACCTGCTGCTGGCGGGTTCGCTGGCATTCGGCGTGCTCTTTCTTTTTTTCTCTTTACTCAACTTTATTACCCGGCACGGGGAGTACGTAACGGTTCCCGAAGTAAAAGGCAAAGACATAGCGGAAGCGCGCCGGTTACTGGAAGCGCAGGGATTCCGGGTGGAAGTGCAGGACAGTGTATTCATTGATTCACTGCCCAAACTGTCGGTGATTAAGCAAAGCCCGCTGCCAGCCGAGCTGGTTAAAGTGAACCGTACCATCTACCTCACCGTCAACCGGATGGAACCGCCCCTTGTGGAACTGCCCGGCCTCGTAGGCCAGACTTTCCGCAGTGGGGAAATGCTGCTGCGGGCCCTGGGCCTGAAACTGGGCGATACAACCTTAAAGCCCGATTTTGCCGTGGGGTCCATCCTGGAGCAGGCCATTGCTCCCGGAACCCGCATACCTATGGGCACCCGGGTAGACCTTGTGATTGGCGCCGGGGTGCAAAGCAGCGATATGCCGGTGCCGGCCCTTGTGGGGATGACTTTTGCGGAAGCGAAAGTCTTGCTGGAAACCAGCGGGGTACTCCTGGGAGCCGTGGTGGCAGATGGCGTGCTGACGGACAGTTCCGCCGCATTTGTGTACAAGCAACATCCGCCGCAGCGCAACGAAGACGGGGCGCCCATCCGCATACGGGGCGGCCAGCTGATGGACGTGTGGATCAGCATGGACCGCAGCAAAATTGATTCGTTGCGTACGAAACGCAGCGAACCGCAAACCATCACGACAGAAAACGAATATTAATAACAAGCAACATCAACATGACAACAATCACCCCCGAAGAATTAAAGGCACGTATGGATGCCGGTGCAGAGGTTCATCTCGTGGACGTGCGGGAACCCTCCGAAAACGCAGTGTATAACATCGGCGGTATCCTGCTGCCGGTTGGACAAATCATGGCTATGCAGACAGATGCCATTGATCACCTCAAAGACAAAGAAGTGATTTTTTATTGCCGCAGCGGGGTACGCAGCGCCAATGCGGCCCAGTTTGCGGAGACGATGGGATTCACCCAAACGGTGAACCTGACGGGTGGTATGCTGGCCTGGCAGGATAAGTTTGGTGGCTGATTACAAGCAAATAAAAAAAGAGGGGGCATCCGGTAAAGATGCCCCCTCTTTGCATTACAGGCGGATGTTCAGCGCCAGCATTACGTTTCTGCCGGCCATGGGGTAGAAAAAGTTTTCTGTTACCAGCTGGTTGATATAAATGTAGCTGTATGTGTAACCGTTGGTTTCAAACAGCGTGTTCCACAGGTTGTTTACCTGGAAGATGAGGTCTGTTTTGGTGCTTAGGCGGGTAGGGATGGTCCAGCTCCACCGCAGGTCCTGCACAAAATAACCTTTGAGCAGCCGGCCGGGGTCAGCCGTGTTGTCCATAAACTGGTTGCTGACCGCTTTACTGATGAGGCTCAGCGTCTGTCCTTTGGCCGGTTGCACGTGTATGCTGAAACTGCTCACCCAATCGGGCGAAAAACTCATGGGGGTGGAGGTGTAGTTTTTTGTCTGCTGATTCACCAGGTCGAAGTTGGCATCGTATACCGGTACGGCATCGGTGTAGTTCAGGATGCGGTTTCGGCTCCAGGTAAGATTGCCCTCCGCCTGCAGCCAGTTGGTAAACTGGTAGGCGCCCTGGAGTTCCAGTCCCAGCCGGTAACTGTTGGGCACGTTGGTGCGGATGGCGTCGCCCACATCGTTGATGCGGCCGGTGAGCACCAACTGGTCTTTGTACCGCATGAAAAAGAAATTGACATTCCAGTTGTACCGGCCGGCCGTACGGGTAACACCTGCTTCCACATTGTGCAATTGCTCCCGCTGTGGACGTGGGTCGGTAGTCTCCCGTTCGTAATCATCGCGGTTCGGCTCTTTGTTACCCAGCGCATAGGATCCGTAAACGGTGTAGCCGTTTTTCCGGTACGTAAGGCCCAGCTTGGGGTTGAGGAATCCAAACTGATCATCTACGTCAACGGTGGGGTATTTACGTGTTCCGGTGAAGGTGTAGCGTACGGCCCGGTATTGCAGGTCGGTGAACAACTCCAGCTGCGGGGTGAGCCGGTAGTTCCACTTGGCATAGGTGTTGATGTCTTTTTTCACCGCTTCAAAATCGTACCAGCGGTAGCCTTTGGGAATCCCGATGGCGGCCCAGGGGATTTCCCCGAAATGATCGCCCTGGTAGATGCTGTAGCCGCCTCCCAGGATGAATTCGTGTTTGTCTTTGCGGTATTCCACGGTGTACAATCCGCCATAGAAATCATTGTCGAGCCACAGCTGGCGGATGAGGTCGGTGCGGCGTACCAGCGTATTGCCTATCTGCACATCGGGCAGTCCGTAGCTGCTGAAGCGGTTGTTGTGCCGGTATTGCTCATAGTATCCGGCGCCTTTGGAGTAGAAGAGGGTGAGGTTGGTGCTGAGGTGGCTGTTCCAGGCATGATTCAGGAAAAACTGGTAATGATCCTGCTGGTAATTGTCAGTTTGGTTCTCATACGTGTAAACGTTGAACCGCCGCGGATGGCTGTTGAAGAGGTTGAGCGAATCCTGCCGGGTGAAGTAAAGAACTCCCTGGTTGTTGAAGTAATGGTTCAGCAGGGCATCGGGTTGGTTGCGGAGTTTCGCCTCCGGAATGCCGTTCCAGGCCTGGTAGGTTTTCTCCTTGCCGCTGATGATATTGAACCGTATGGATGTTTTTTCCGTGAGGTAGGCGCCGCTGAGGTAAAACGACTGGAGGTCGGTACTGGCCCGGTCAATGAATCCGTCGCTGGTAATACGGCTGAGGCGGGCATCCAGGGTAAAATGATTGTTTAGCAGCCCGGAACCGGCGCGAACGGTGTTTTTCCAGGTGTTAAAAGAGCCGAAACTGTTGTTGACTTCGGCATAGGCTTTTTCCTGGAATTCGTTGGTGCTGAAGTTCATGGTGGCGCCAAAAGCTCCTGCTCCGTTGGTGGAAGTGCCCACGCCCCGCTGAATCTGCACGCTGTTTACGGAGGAGGCAAGGTCGGGCAGGTTCACAAAAAACAGACCCTGGCTTTCGGCATCGTTGTAGGGGATGCCGTTGATGGTCATGTTAATGCGGGTGGCATCCGATCCGCGGATGCGCAGGCCGGTGTAGCCAATGCCCGTGCCGGCATCGCTGGTGACCACCACGGAAGGGGTGCTGTTGAGCAGAAAGGGGATGTCCTGGCCCAGGTTGCGTTTCTCCAGGTCGGCCCGGGTGAGGGTGGTCTTGGCAAACGGGGCATGGTCGGCCGCCCGCGTGGCCCGGATTTCGATGGGCTGCAGGAACAGCCCCTGCATTTCCAGTTCAATGCTCAGCCTGGTTTCTTCCCGCAGAAGTTCAACCGGCTGCTCCCATTGGCGGAAGCCCACGGAGCTCACCTGCAATTGGTACGTGCCCTTTCGGCCGGCTTCCAGGCGGAAAGTTCCCTTTTCGTCGGTTGTGGTGGAGGCAGCGCCTTTCAGCGTTACGGTTGCCCCGGATAAGGGGGTTTGGTTGGCGTCGGACACGGTGCCGGTCAGCCGGTACTGTGCCATGGAAATCTGTTGTGTTACGAACACAAACATTCCCAGCATCAATTTTTTCATTGCACAAATCTTTTTACGTTAAAAAATTGAAACGGAAATGCTGCGAAACGGAGAGAGGAAATACGGCGGAGCCTCCATCCCTGCGCAGGCATTACCCTGATCAGGTTCTGCGGGTGTGATCTCAGCTCCCGAACACGGTCAATGTTCGGGGGCACCCCGGGAATCTGTGCGGCCGTCCCATCCGGGCCCGGTCGCGCCACAAAAGTAAAATCTTTTAACTGTTTGTAACATTTTGTTTAGAAAGCCGTATCAAAGAAAACAGCAAATATGCGGCACGTATTGAATTTCATCCTTTTTATGCTGGTTCTGCCGGCACTGCAGGCGCAACAGGTTCACCAGAATCCCGATGCAGAAATGCGCAACGTACAGGGATTCCGCTCCATCCAGGTGGGCGACGGAATTGAATTATTTCTATCCCAGGGGAGTGAGGAGGAGGTGGCGGTAAGCGCCTCACGCGACAATTATCGTCAGCGGTTGAAAACGGACGTGAAAGACGGGGTGCTACGGATTTACTACGACCGGGAGTCGTTGAGCGACTGGACCGGCACCGCGAAGAAGTTGCGGGCGTATGTTTCTTTCCGCAGCCTGGAAAAGATCACCGCAACTGCCGGTAGCCAGGTGCACCTGGAAGGCGTGCTGCGGGTAAAGGACCTGGTAATTGTACTGCATTCGGGCGCTCACTTCCGGGGGCGGCTCGAGACGGGCAGCCTTGCACTGGAGGCTGCCAGCGGCGCCAAAGCCGAATTATCGGGTTCCACCGGCACCTTTCAGGCCAAAGCCGAAAGCGGCGCCCGGGTGGATGCGTATGGCATCGCCAGCGGGAAAGCGGATATCCGGGTGTCTTCCGGTGCCCGGGTACAGGCTACCATTGAGGAGGAAATGAAGTTATATGCGTCATCCGGAGGAGCCATTCATTATAAAGGCAAAGGACGTATCAGCAGCGTGGAAACCAAAATGGGTTCGGTTGTTCGCCGGGAAGAATAATTCATAACGTTCAAATACAGTCATCTGAAATAGCCATAACGAAAATTCGATACCAACTACAATGATCTTTCAGGCTATTTTATATGACCATTAAAAAAACAATAATAAAGAACATATGAAACAATTGTGTGTAGTGTTACTCAGCCAGGTCTTCTTCTTTGCCACCAGCCTGGCCCAGGATGTGCTGGTGGTAAAGGATCCCAATGCGGAGTTGCGTCCCGTGGGTGGATATACCGGCATTCATGTATCGCATGCCATTGATGTGATCATCAAGCAGGGTAAAGAACAGGCCGTGGTGGTGAGTGCGGCGGAGCCAAAAGTGCGGGATCGCATCCGTACGGAAGTGAAAGACGGTGTGTTGCGGATCTGGTACGATCCTGCCACCACAATGCGGTGGAACAGGGATGCAACCCGGTTGCGTGCCTATGTATCTGTCACAGAAATCCGCAGCCTTTATGCTACCGGCGCCAGCAATATCAAAGTGGATGGCATCCTGCGGGGCGAAGAACTGAAACTCGGACTGCATGGGGCTTCTTCTTTCAAAGGCGAGGTGGCGTATAATCAACTCAACGCAGAGCAGACCGGAGCCTCGGACGCTCATATCCGCGGCCGGGTTGCCAACCTGGTGGTGGTGGTGAGTGGGGCCAGCGACTTCAAAGGATATGAACTGGTTACCGATCTGTGCCGTGCAACGGCTTCCGGGGCTTCCGATATTAAAATAACCGTAAATAAAGACCTGAAAGCCACGGCCAGCGGGGCCAGCGATATCGGCTTCCGGGGGGAGGGCGTGCTCAGTGAGTTCCGCACCAGCGGATCGGGGAGTGTGCGGAAGCGGGAGCAGCGTTAATTTACCGGGGTATGATCCTCCATTAGGATGATTATCGGTTAAAATTCATTTTTCGTTTGGTGACATGGTTTGTAAATGTTATTTTTGCCCTCCAAATCGCGAAGTAGAGCAGCGGTAGCTCGTCGGGCTCATAACCCGAAGGTCGGAGGTTCGATCCCTCCCTTCGCAACCAAGCCCCCTGCCTGTGGCGGGGGGCTTCTGTTTTTTGCAATAATTTTCTGATCAGAATCTGCCAGGTACATGAAAGTCGGTTTTGTCAATATTTTTGGTAAGCCCAATGCCGGGAAAAGTACACTGCTGAATGCCCTGCTGGGCGAGAAGCTGGCCATTATCTCCCCCAAAGTGCAAACCACCCGGCATCGCATTAAGGGTATCCTCACCGACACAAATTACCAGGTTGTTTTATCCGATACACCGGGCATCATCGAGCCGAAGTACAAGCTCCAGGAAAAAATGATGCAGGGCGTAAAGAGCGCCCTGGAGGATGCCGATGTGGCCCTTTTGCTGGTGGATGTAAAAGACGACTGGCAGGAAAACGACCAGCTGTTTGCTTCCTTATCCCTGGCGGTGCCCTGCATCGTTGTAATCAACAAACTGGATACAGTGGGCCCGAAACAGCTGGAAGAAGCCCGGCAGTTTTTTGCCGCTCGTCAGTATTGCCGCTCGGTGCTCACCGTTTCCGCACTTTCCGGGATCAACAAAAAGAATTTTTTGAAGCCGATCCTCGAATTATTACCCGAGGGCGAGCCCTTTTTTGAGGAAGACCAGCTCACGGATCTCAATACCCGCTTTTTTGTGGGCGAGCTCATCCGGGAAAAGATTTTTCAATTGTTTGAAGAGGAAATTCCTTACCACACCACCGTGCTGGTAACGTCATACAAGGAGCAGGAAAATATTACCCGCATCACCGCTGATATCATTGTTCAGCGGGAAACTCAAAAAGCCATTCTCATAGGCAAGGGAGGGCAGATGATCCGGCAACTGGGGATATTGTCGCGGGCCGACATTGAAAAATTCATTGACGGGAAAGTATACCTGGAACTGTTTGTGAAAGTGCGTCCAAAATGGCGCGACAATGACCTGTTTCTGCGTGAATACGGCTATTTCTGACCGCTGAGAGGGCTGTCCTGTTTTATTTCAGTATTTTTGCCGTTAATTTTTTTCTATGTCCGGATTTACCGTAGCAATCGTGGGGCGCCCTAATGTGGGCAAAAGTACATTCTTCAACCGGTTGTTGCAGGAGCGGAAGGCAATTGTGGACGATCAGAGTGGCGTGACCCGCGACCGCCAGTACGGGGTGGCCGACTGGAACGGAAAATCTTTCAATCTCATTGATACCGGTGGATTTGTGCCCGACAGCGAAGACGTATTTGAAACGGAGATCCGCAAACAGGTGCGCATAGCTCTCGATGAGGCCAACGCAGTTGTGTTTATGTGCGATGCGGCAACGGGTATTACCGACCTGGATCAATCCATGGCCGATTTGCTGCGCCGCACCACCAAGCCGGTGTTCCTGGCGGTGAACAAAGTAGACAATCACGACCGTCTGCTCGAGGCGAGTGAGTTTTATGCACTGGGGTTTGAACACATATTTTTTCTTTCTTCTATGACAGGCAGTGGCAGCGGTGAATTGCTGGATGCCATCAGTGCCCTGATCCCGGAAGAACAAGCTGCCGGCGAGGAAGAGCAGGTACCCAAAATTGCCATCATCGGGCAACCCAATGTGGGCAAGTCTTCTCTCCTGAATGCCTTGCTGGGGGAGGAGCGGAGCATTGTAAGTGATATTGCCGGCACCACCCGCGACACCATACACACCCGCTACAAACTGTTTCAGAAAGAGTTTATCCTGATTGATACAGCCGGTATCCGCCGGAAGAACCGGGTGAATGAGGACCTCGAATTTTACTCAGTCATCCGGGCCATCCGGGCCATGGACGAAGCCGATGTGTGCCTGATGTTGCTGGATGCCACCAAGGGCATCACGCAGCAGGATCTCAATATTTATTCCCTTGCTGCCAAAAAGGGGAAAGGTATAGTGCTGCTGGTGAACAAATGGGACCTGATGACAAAGGAAACCAATACCGCCCGTGATTATGAGCGTGAACTGAAGGAGCGGCTGGCGCCCTTTAATGATGTGCCGGTTGTGTTTGTATCGGCTACTGAAAAGATCCGCCTGATGCAGGGAATTGAAGCCGCCTTACAGGTAGTGGAAAACAAGCAGCGGAAAGTTCCCACCGCCCAGTTGAACGATTATCTGCAGAAAGCGGTTAATGCCTTTCATCCGCCTGTAATACGGGGCGTTCCTGTAAGCATTAAATACGTCACCCAACTGCCCACTCCGGTTCCCTCCTTTGCGTTCTTCTGCAATCATCCCAATGATGTGAAGCAGCCCTACAAAAACTACCTGGAAAACCAGTTACGTAAAACGTTCAATTTTAAGGGCGTGCCCGTTCGCCTCTTTTTCAGGAAAAAATAGGCCTGAATTTGATTTTGCAGATTTGGAGTGCCGGATTATCTTTGCCGTCCTTTAACGGGAAAAAAGCTCAGTTGGCTGGAGCGTCCCGACGGCAGTCGGGAAGGTCACCGCTGAGATCAAAAGTTCTTGAAATAAATGGGGAATTAGCTCAGTTGGCTGGAGCGTCCCGACGGCAGTCGGGAAGGTCACCGCTGAGATCAAAAGTTCTTGAAATAAATGGGGAATTAGCTCAGTTGGCTGGAGCGTCCCGACGGCAGTCGGGAAGGTCACCGCTGAGATCAAAAGTTCTTGAAATAAATGGGGAATTAGCTCAGTTGGCTGGAGCGTCCCGACGGCAGTCGGGAAGGT
>CALMED010000035.1 GCA_937862815.1 uncultured Chitinophagaceae bacterium
CTTCTTTTGGAGAGCTCATTTACCTAATCCTGCATTACTGCAGTCGGTCGATTCTGAACAATTTACAAAGGCATTTGGCACAGCTGATGGAGGTTTTAGTGCCAGACCGTTTTTTGATATGGCTACTACTCATGAATTATTTCATCTCCGATTGTTTGCAGGTGGTATAGAAACTCAGCGAATTTGGCTGGAAGAAGTCTTTTGTAACCTGGCATCCATAGCATTTGTTACAAAGAATCAACCGGAACTACTTAAAGCAAATGACTTATTAACAAGTTACCATCTCCAAACTAACAAGACTATGCTAAAATATACCTGCCTGGAAACATTTGAAGAAAACCGGATGAAAATAGTGATGGAAGCCCCTCAAAATTATGGTTGGTATCAATTTCGATTTATAGATGCCGCGAATAAGTTGTTTCATGAAGGTGGCGAAGAAGTTCTCAAGAAACTTTGGAATTTTTTAGGTGAAGAGAAGGAGAAGCTTTCGGATGAGGCTTTGAAAGTAAAACTCTCTACAGAGGTTCATCCTTATTTTAATGAGTTGATTGAGAATTGGTAAATGCACCCTGTTCAGCATTTGAAATGGCAATTAATAAAGATAATTTAAATGAAACCAAAACACGCTCGCTTTTATCTAATCATCACCATTTTATCTTTATTTATGGTACTTTTAGGATTTGGAAAATCCTTTTTTCTCCGGCCATTTTTCGAGCAGCCTTCTTTCCTGAAAGATTTACCCACCTCTGTGTATATCCATGGCACTCTCATGACTATATGGTATATCATGCTTGTGGCGCAATCGGCCCTGGTAAATGTAAAAAAGGTAAAGTTGCATATGACCCTTGGGTGGGGTTTAGTAGCCGTTGCCTGTCTGTTAATCATTTCAGGACTCATTGTAAATGCAGGTGCTTTTCCCAGATTTATTGCCGTTGGATTTTTGGATGTGGCCAGTGAGGGCATGATGCTGATGGCTGCCAGCTTTTGGACCTATGATCAGACTGTTTTTGTACCATTTGGACTGATGATAGCCACAGCAATATTTAAAAGAAAAAATATTATCATACACAGAAGTATGATGCTAGGTGCATCCATGTTGATGTTGAACCCTGCGATTATCCGGATGGCAGGCTGGATGTTCCCGGGTTTTGTATTGCCGGCCGGAACCCTGATTTACCTGCTATTTCCAATATCCCTGATAGTACACGATTGGGTCAGGTATAAAAAGTTTCCGCTTTACCCATTCATTGCCTTCGTGGCGATTATCGTCATTACCTTTTTGATGATTTGGTTGCCCTCTACAGATTATGGAATGGATTTATTCAAACGAACAATCAATGTTTGAATTTATGTATTGTGTTATTGATACTATTTTACAACGCTATGTTTTACATAGAAAAACAGTATGACTGCAGTGATTAATAATCGAAAATACAGTGTATGCCGGGTTAAGCGTTTGGTAGCACAGTGTTGATTAATGAAAGTTAACTTAGTTCAATAGTACAAAACGTTTTTCTAATAGGTTGGGTGCTCTAAGTTATTGGCTTATTTGGGTGTGTATTCATGTAAAATGTGGCCATTGCAGGCAATGGGCTTACCGCTATTGTTAATTGTTGACTTTTCTGTAAAATACTTCTGTATATGAAGGCTTCTATTGATTCGGTGTGGTGTGCTCAGTTTGCAAGTAATTGTTCAATGAGTCGTACCCGCTCCGCTTCATAATGTATCCGGTAAGTTGCAATGGTTACCGAATCAGTCACCAGCAGCTGCTGTTGCAGGACATGGTCTGCTGTAGCAATGCGCAACAGCAGTGCCGCTTTTCTATGGCGCAAGGTATCTACCTCTATTCGGGTGAGGCGCTCTAATTGCGGCAGCAATTGTGTATAGGCTGCCTGCTGCTGTGCAGCTATTGTTTGCTGGTATAAAAAACTGCTGTCGGCTGAGGCAGTGATTTCATCAAATAACGCGTCTATCTGTTGCGTACTTTGCGCATAGAGGCGCGAAAAACCTACCGCCGACTGGGTGGAATTCCGCAACACGAAGAACGTCATGGTCAGCAGCAGCATACAAAACCCAACAAAGGCCAGGATGCGCTGCCAGGCTGTTGAAAATTGCGCATGAATGAACATAAACGCCAATCCGATGATCATTCCACTTATAAATCCTGTCGTATGGCCCAGTATATCGGCATCCTTGCTGCGGCCGCCCAGCAACAAGGCCACCACCAGTATTAACATCTGAAAACTGAACACATAGCGGCGCAGGGGCGGACTTTTCTTTTTCCAGAACAACACCAGCATAAAACCCAATGTTCCCATTACGGCACTCGATGCGCCATACATGAGTATAAATTTATCGTGGTTCCACAGCAGTGAAGCGGCAAAGGCCAGTACGCCCGTAGTTAAAAAAACCAATATCATACGCCCGGTCCGCAGGTAAGGCTCCACCACCATGCCCCATAAAAAAAACAGGAACATATTTGCGGCAACATGCAGCAAGCTACCATGTACAAATAAAGCAGTAATAATGCGCCAATATTGCCCCCCGAAATAATACAGGTTGTACAAGGCGCCTGTTTGCACCAACACATCGGTATCGAACTGCAGCAGCGAGCCGCTTAATAAGGCGGTGCTGATAAACACCAGCAGGCAAATAGCCATGATGCCGAATGTGGCCCATGGCCAGGCATCGTGCAGAATAACCAGGGCGTTGCGGCTCTGCCGGTTGAGTGTGATGGCTGCTTCGGTGCTGTTGATTACAGATTCATCGGCCGCTGCAGTTGTCTGCTTTATTTCGTTCCATTCCTCTATGCACTGGTGGAGATGATCCCCCAGCATAGCGGCACATTGGCGGGCATACCGCTGCTCCCGTTTTTGCTGCCGCCTGTTGCTGCACTGAATGGTGAAAACGGCTTCTATGGATTCGTTTTCCCAACTTGTTACCAGTTGCAGCTGGTCGTTGGTATACACCAGCTGGTGGGGAGATACTTCTGTACCGGGCTCCCGTTCCTCTGCACCGTCCTTCTGTTTCAACACATCGGCTCCGGCCAGAAGCGTGCGTTCCAGGGCAGCACGCAGCACCACCTCCGTTTCGGCAGCGGGTAACCCGGTTGAATAGGATTGCGTGTATTGTATGTGCAGGGACTTTGCCAGGAAAAGCCGGTATTTGTTGCACCGCTGTACAATGCTACATCATTTCAGCAGTGCAGGCAATACCCTGAAAGCCTGTTTCCGGCAGAAAGAAGGTTATCCGGCAATGCCGGGACGGTTCACGGTGACAGCAGCATACGCCACCGCCAGCTGCCCCCCCAGGCGGGCATTGTGCCGGATGAGCGCGATGTTGGTTTCCAGACTTTCGCCGCGGGTGTGCTCCGCAATGTGTTGCAGCAGGAAGGGGGTCACCGCTTTCCCCGTAACACCCGCCAGGTCGGCGGCCTCCAGGGCGATCAGGATTTCCGCTTCCATGGCAGCGGCCGGCAGGGCCTGTTCTTCCGGCACGGGGTTGGCGATGAGGACTGAGCCGTTGAGCCCCAGCTGCCATTTGGCCTGCAGCAGGCGGGCCAGCTCTTCCACCCCATCCAGCCGTAGCGGCGAGGTATAACCGCTGTTCTGCGAATAAAAGCTCGGAAACGCGTCCTGTCCCACTGTTACCACCGGTACCCCCAGGGTCTCCAGGTATTCCAGCGTGCGGCCGATGTCGAGTATCGATTTCACCCCAGCCGACACCACAGCTACGGAGGTCTGCGCCATTTCTGTGAGGTCGGCCGACACATCCATGCTCCGTTCTCCTCCGCGGTGAACGCCGCCAATACCCCCCGTTACAAACACACGGATGCCGGCCAGGGAAGCGATACGCATGGTGGCCGCCACGGTGGTGGCGCCATTCAGCCCGCGGCTCACCACGTAGGGAAGGTCCCGCAGGCTCACTTTCCATACGTCGCGGGCCTGCCCGAAATAAGCCAGCTCTCCGGCGCTGAGGCCCACGCGGCAGGCACCGTTCATCACCGCGATGGTGGCTGGCACTGCGCCCTGCGCCCGTACCTCGGCCTCCACAGCCAGGGCTGTTTCCACGTTCTGCGGCCAGGGCATACCGTGAGAGATGATGGTGGATTCAAGCGCCACAACGGGTTGGCCTTGCTGCAAGGCCTGCTGCACGTCGGGGGCTATCTGAAGGAGAGGATTCATGCTTCGGGATAATAGGTGGGTACAAGTGCCAGGAGTTGCTCCTGGTTGAGGTGGCGGGCAATGGCACCGTTTACCTGCAGGATTTCGGCCGAAAGGGTGTGGGCCAGCTTCAGACAGGCCGCATCGTCCAGCCCCAGGTGTTTGCCCAGCAGGAAGCCGGTAAGCGATCCGTCGCCGGCACCGGTACAGTCCACCACGTCAATCGTGGGTGCATGGAGGGTAACAGAACTCTCCTTGCTGTACAGGGCCGAGCCGTGCTTGCCGTTGTGCAGCCATACCTGCTGCACCCCCCTGCTGAGCAGCTCTTCCACCTGCATCTGCGTGAGGAAGGCTTTTTCGCTGCACATCACGGGCAGCTCGTCTTCGTTCGGTGTTACCAGATAAAGGCCCCGCAGGTCGAGGCCCTTCAACTTGCGGGCCGGGGGCACCGATACCGGTTCAATGATGAACGGAATACCGGTCTCCCGGCTGAACTGCAGCAGCCAGGCCAGGCTTTCGCTGTTGACGTTGGCATCGGCCAGCAGGCAGGAGGCGCTCTGCAGCAGGTCGCGCCGCGCTTCCAGGTGCTGGGGCTGGATGAGGTGGGTGGCCGCGTTGGTGAGAAAAGCGGTGTGGAGGGAGCCGTCGGGCGCCAGGATGCCGGTGTACTTGCCGGTAAGCCCCTCGCGGATGATGGAGCCGTCCACTTCCACCCCGGCGGCCGTGCAGATCTGGCGCAGCCAGTCGCCTTCACTGTCGTTGCCAAACACACTGATCAGCTGCACCGGCACCCCCAACAGGGCCAGGTGGTGGGCGATGTTGCGGCTTACGCCGCCGGCCGTCTTGGTGACGGAAGCGGGGTTGGTGGTGGCAGGCAGCACGCCTTCGGTGGCATGAAACAATTCGTCCACAAACGCGGCGCCAATGCAAATGACGGGCTTCGACATGCCGCAAAAGTAGGATCAAAGCGTCAAACCTTTTTCCTATACGGCTGACAGGCATCAGCCTTGCGTCTATCTCCCCTCATTTGCCGGGCGCACCATTGCAGCGACCTTGCAGCAAACAAGGATTTTCCATGCTGACACGCAGCGGTACCATATGGCCCTCCCTGCTTACGGCATCCCTGGTGCTCCTGCTGCTGTATGCGGGTGAGTTACTGTTTGTGCCCCTGTTTTACGGACTCTTCATCGCCATTGTGCTCTACCCCGTCACCCGCTGGCTGGAACACCACCGCGTACCACGGCCCCTCGCCATCGCGTTGGGCTTAACCCTTGTTCTGCTGCTCTTCCTCCTGCTGCTGTGGCTCTTTGTGCTGCAATTGCAGGCGCTCTGGAAAGACCTGCCCCTCCTGCAACAGAAACTGCTGCCGGCGCTGGCTGCACTGCAGGAATGGCTGCGCACCCACTGGGGCATCACCCTCAGCGAACAGCACAACTGGCTGCTGCAACTGGGCGAAAAAGCCCCGGGTATCGCCGGCAACCTGGTGGCCGGCACCCTGCACACCACGGCCACGGTCCTGTTCATGGTCTTCATCATCCCGGTGTTTGCGGCCCTGTTCCTGTACAACCGGGGCGACTTTGTACTGTTTCTTGAAAAACTGGCCGGGCGGGCCTACGCCGACCGCCTGCATCACCTGCTCCGCAACATCATTCACACCTATTTTCATTTTATCCGCGGCATGCTGCTGGTGTACCTCATCGTGGGCATCCTCAACAGCATCGGGTTGCTGGCGCTGGGCATTGAACATGCCATACTCTTTGGTTTTCTTACGGCCATCATGACCATCATCCCCTATGTGGGGATCTTTGTGAGCGCCCTGCTGCCCATCACCCTGGCCTGGGTTACGAAAGACAGCATCTGGTATCCGCTGGGCGTAGTGGGGGTGTTTGGATTTGTTCAGTACCTCGAAGCGAATGTCATTTTCCCGAAGGTGGTGGCGGCCCAGCTGAACGTGAGCACCTG
The DNA here is from genome assembly GCA_937862815.1 of uncultured Chitinophagaceae bacterium. Classification (GTDB taxonomy): domain Bacteria; phylum Bacteroidota; class Bacteroidia; order Chitinophagales; family Chitinophagaceae; genus Lacibacter. The sequence continues at coordinate 6,126 of CALMED010000035.1, forward strand.
GGCCACGCTGGTGGCCTTCATCGCCGGTGGTATTGTGTGGGGCGTAAACGGCATGATCCTCTTCATCCCGTTTGTGGCCATCCTCAAAATGGTGAGCGACGTGGTCCCCGAATGGGCAGCCCTCAACGTTCTCTTACGGCGAACCGGAAAATAAACGGACCCGCCGGGCAAGCTGCCCGCACTGCTGCTCACTCCTTCCACACGGGCCCGATACCGGCTTCACCCAACTGCTTGTTATAGGCAGCCAGTTGCTGTTCCAGTTCAGCAGCCTGCTGCTGTAACCCGGTCCACACCTTGTCCAGTTCCTGCTTGCGTTGCAGGCTGCCCTGGTTCACGCAGGGGATGTCGCTTTCGGTCTGGTTGATGAGAAAGAGGTAGTTGGCCGTGAATTTATTGGGGAAATTCTCCACGTCATCGTAGGCTTTTGATTTGCGCTGCACCATTTCTGTATCCCAGGCACGCAGCCGCTGCAGCAGCTCACGTCCCTGCTGCTGCAATTCCGGCCGGTTACCAAGAAGAGCCAGCAGCTCTTCCAACTGGTTTGCCTTGGCGAAGAGTTTGTTTACCAGGCCGTGCATATTCGTCACCTGCTGTTCCATCTCCGTCATCAGGCGGTGGTATGCCGCGTAGGTTTCGGGCGTGGTGGGATAGAGCGGGTTGGGCAACAGTACCGCCTTTGTCGTGCGCACCAGGCTGCCGGCACGCAGGGTTATGTCGTAAACACCCGGCGGCACTTTGTGGCCGGCATAACTGCTTTCAATGAACACATCGGGCACGCCCGGCAGGGTGGGCATGCGCATGTTCCACAAAAAGCGGTTGAGGCCCTTGTTGCGGGGGAGCACCGGATCGGGGGCAGGTGCGCCGTCGTAACGCCGGTAATTCGTTCGCTGAGAGCTGAAGCTGCGCAGGAGGGTGCCGGCAGCATCACGTATCTCCAGGCTAAGGGTATCGTTGGTGTTGCCGGTGGGCAGGTTGTAGTACAGCACCACCCCGTTTGCCGGGTTCACGCCCCGGAAGGGATGGGTGCCGTCGAAATCGGGGTTGCTACGGTCCAGCTCGCTGCCACCGTGCATCAGATACGCTTCTTCGGGCTGGTAGAGCGTCAATTCGGTGGGGTTGGCTTTGTACTGGCGCAGCAGGCCCAGGTCGTCGAGGATCCAGCAACTGCGCCCGCTGGTACCAGCAATCAGGTCGCCCTGGTGCACCCGCAGGTCGGTGATGGGCGTTACCGGCAGGTTCAGCTGCAACGAACTCCAGCTCTTTCCGCCATCCCAGCTTACAAACACACCCAGCTCGGTGCCGGCAAACAGCAGGTCTTTCCGCACTTCATCTTCCCGTACCACGCGGGTGAAGGCGTTGCGGGGAATGCCGTTGTCGATGCGGCTCCAGGTTTTGCCGTAATCGGTGGTCTTGTACAGGCCGGGGGTATGATCGTTGAACTTGTAGCGGGTGGTGGCAATGTACGCGGTGGCTTTGTCGTGCGGCGACACTTCAATGGCGTTGATGAGGCATTCGGCCAATCCGGCCGGCGTTACGTTATTCCATGTTTTTCCGCCGTCGCGGGTAAGGTGCACCAGCCCATCATCGCTGCCCGTCCAGAGTACTCCTTTTTCATGCGGCGATTCCACCACGTAAGCGATGGTGCCGTAGTTTTCGGCACCCACGGCTTCGTTGGTGTAGGGCACACCTGCCCTGCCTTGTTTTTCTTTTTCGTTGCGGGTGAGGTCGGGTGATACTTCCGTCCAGCTTTGTCCCCGGTCGTTGCTCTTCAGCAACACCTGGGCGGCATGGTAAAAGGTGTTGGGCTCGTGCCTGCTCCAGATGATGGGGGCGTTCCAGTTGTAGCGGTACTTCATGTCTTTGGCATCCATCCCCAGGTACTGGATGGGGGCGACCATGACGTTGGTGCCGGCCCTGGCTTTTGTATCGAGCACTTCGATGGTTCCCTGGTAGCTGCCCCCCAGCACAAAGCGGGGGTCGTTGGGATCGAAAGCGAGGAAGGCGCTTTCGCCACCGGCGGAGGCGGTCCAGTCGCTGGCGGTGATGCCGTAGCCGCCCAACGAGCGGTGGGGAATGGACAGGGAGGTGTTGTCCTGCTGACCGGCGTAGATGTGGTAGGGAAAGCGATTGTCTGCATTGATGCGGTAGAGCTGGGCCGTGGGCATATTGCTCTGCGTACTCCAGCTGCGGCCTTTGTTGAAACTGATGGCGGCGCCGCCGTCGTTGGCAATGATGAGGTTATCGGGATTGCGGGGGTTGATCCACAGGTCGTGGTAATCGCCGTGGGTGCCGCCCAGCTGCTCCCAGGTACGCCCACCGTCGTTGCTGCGCAGGGCGGGGGCGCTGAGGACATAGATGATTTGGTCGTTCTCCGGATCAATGAACAACTCGGTGTAATACCAGGCCCGCTGGATGAGCCGGTGATCGTTGGTGATGCGGCTCCAGCTGGTGCCGGCATCGTTGGATACAAAGAGTCCGCCCGCTTCTTTTTCCGAGTCGCTTTCAATCAGGGCATACACTTTCTCGGGGTTGGAGCGGCACACCGCAATGGCCATCTTGCCCATTTCTTTGGGCAGCCCTTTTTCCAGGCGGGTCCAGGTTTCGCCGCCGTCCACGCTCTTGTACAAGCCGCTGCCGGCTCCGCCGCTGATCACCTGCCAGGGTCGGCGGCCGTGCTCCCACAGGGCAGCATAGAGAATACGGGGATTGGTGGCATCCATGCTCAGCTCCGCACAGCCGGTCATCTCATTCACATACAGCACCTGCTTCCAGGTGGCGCCGCCGTTGGTACTCTTATAAATACCGCGTTCTTTGGATGGACTGTACAGCGCACCCTGCGCCGCTACCAGCAATACATCGGGGTTGCGGGGATCTACCACAATACGGGCAATGTGCTGGGTGGGAGCCAGCCCCATGTGTTTCCAGGTTTTACCGGCATCGGTGCTTTTATACACACCGTCGCCGTGGTGGGTCATCACCCCGCGGGGGGCGTGTTCGCCCATACCCACGTACACCACGTTGGGGTCGCTTTCGGCCACGGCCACCGCACCTACGGAACCGGTTTTGAAATAGCCGTCGGATACATTGAACCACGAAAGACCCATGTCAACGGTTTTCCACAAGCCTCCGCCCGTTGTGCCCATGTAGTAGGTAGTGATGTCGCCGGGTACACCGGTGGCACAGACCGAACGTCCGCCGCGGAAGGGACCTATGTTGCGCCATTTGAGCGGCTGAAACACGGCATTCCAGTCGGAAGCGGGTGCCGCCGCCGGTGCATTTTTGGATTGGGAAAATGCAGGAGCAACATACACGAATAAGAGCAGCAGCGAAAATAAGCGCGGAGACATGACAGTTGATTTAAGTGCATGAATGTACACAATACTGCACACAGACAACCCGGCGGAAAAGAAAACCATCCCTTCGCCTGCGTTGCGTGTTTCATCCGCTATGTTGAACCGGGTGATTGAACTTAGGCAGTTGATCCGGTCCCGGCCGGGATGCAATATCTTTACCGCATGGATTCACAAGCCTTAGCCCAGCTCCGCAAAGATTATACGCTCAATGCGCTCAACGAAGACGAGGTGGCCCTGTCGCCCTTCGACCAGTTTGAACACTGGTGGAAAGACGCCAGCGCTTCCGAAATTGAAGAGCTCAATGCCATGACGCTTGCCACCGCCGCTGCCGATGGCAGCGTAGACGCCCGCACGGTATTGCTGAAGGGCTTTGATGCGGAAGGGTTTGTGTTCTTTACCAATTACAACAGCGCCAAGAGCGCCCAGCTGAGCGGGAATGGAAAGTGTTGTCTCCTGTTTTTCTGGAAAGAACTGGAACGGCAGGTACGCATTAACGGGGTGGCCGAAAAAATTTCCGCCGAAGAAAGCATCGCCTATTTCAACAGCCGCCCCGACGGCAGCAAGATCGGCGCCTGGGCTTCTCCGCAAAGCATGGTGGTGGCGGGCAAGGCCTGGCTTACTGAGACCTTTCACTATTACGCCGAGCGGTTCAAACATGGAGAAATTCCCAAGCCCCCGCACTGGGGCGGATACCGCGTAAAGCCCTACCGGATCGAGTTCTGGCAGGGACGTCCCAACCGCATGCACGACCGCATCCTCTACACGCAGGATGACCAGGGCGGGTGGGCACGTGAACGGCTGGCTCCCTGACCAGGGAGACTTTTTTTACCGAAACTGGAAGGTTCGTTTGCTTATTCAAAGATGAGGTACCCCGACGTGCCGCGGAAGGCGGAGTGGCGGATCCGGAAATTACGGGTGCCCAGCACTTCCCGCAGGGCCCTTGTTTCACCGGGCCATTCCTTCGCATTGATCTGGTCGAAGCCCAATACCGCGCCTTTGGTGAGATACGGCAGGATCTGTTCAAGTGTTTCTTTGGTGGGTTTGTAGAGGTCAAAATCAAAATACGCCAGGGCAATGATGGTTTCCTGCCGCTCCTCGAGGAAGGGGCGGAGGGTCTTGGTGACATCTCCTTTTACCAACTCAAATTTTTCAATGTTCGGCAGGGGCGCACTTTGCTCGTGCAGGCGCAGGATGGTGCTGAGAAAATCCTCGTATTGATCGGGCACGCCGTAATCGCCTTTTTTCCAGTCCTGCACCGCGTTGGCGTCTTCGGCCACCACATCCGGAAATCCTTCAAACGTATCGAAGGCAATCACTTTGCGGTTGTGATTGAACGGCTCATAAATACCCCGCAGGGAAGTAAAAAGGGAGAGGTTGCTGCCGTAGCGGGTGCCAAATTCAATGATGGAGCCGTGCAGTCCCACGATGTGACTATACAGTTCGTTCATGAAAAGGATCCGCGACAGGATGCGGCGGTCCATAAACAGGGCCAGGTTGTTGGCCAGTTCCTCGCGGGGAATGGGAGCGCGGAAGAGGTAGTCAATCAGTTGTTGCCGGTTGGCATATTCCTGTTCGTTGAGTGCTTTGATCTGGTCGGCTTCGCTGGTAATGGTTTTCATTGTGTTGCTGCATTTTTATACTTGCTGCCGGAACGGTGCTGGTTCTGTTACACGGGAAGCAGCTGCAGGGCAGGGTCCGGGTGTTACGGAATGAAAGCGTTCGGTGCCGGTTCAACAGGCGGGATAAAAGTAACACTTTCCGTTTCTCTGTGCAAGGGGGTAGCCGGCCGCATGGTACTTGCCTTGTGCCGGGGTGGTGCCTGCAGGGTAGCAAACGAGCGGGGAGCGGTGGGGGGTATGGCCATCTGCCGGAGCGACAGGCGGCGGTGCCGCAACCGCTCGCGGAGTTCCAGCCAGGAGAAGGCGGCTATCAGCGCACCGTTGAGTGCGCCCACGAATATGAGCAAAAGGGCTGCCACAGGGGAGCGTTTCGTTGGGTTGAAGATAGGTTATTTGTGTGTTTATTGTTGCACAAGGCTGCTGGTAATGCGGCTGCCGTCTTCCCCGGTAACCACAACGGTGTAGAGTCCGTTGGCCAGCCCGGCCACCCGGAACGAGAGGGTGTTGATCCCCTTTTCCAGCAGCACCGGCTGCTGGTACACCAGCCGGCCGCTACCATCCAGCAGCTGCAGGGTGCCGGCTGTGCGTTTGACGGCGGAGAGCTGCAGGTACACCGGCTGAGCAGGGGAAGCGGGGTTGGGCCAGAGGCGGAACTGCTTGTCCTCGGGCAGACGGTCGAACAGGCTGGTGGGGAAGTTAATATCCGTTGCCCGCCACCAGCGGGTCAACGAAGCCAGGGTGGTGATTTCAATAAAATTAGTGCTGGCATCCCGGCTGGTGAAGCCGGTGCCGGTCCAGTTGCTGTTGTCGCTGCTGCGCCAGAGGCTCAGCTGGCTTTCGGTGCGGCCGTTCAGTTCTGCATCCCAGTAGCGGAAGCGGAGGGTGGCGTTGAGGTTGGTGTTGTTGGTGGGAATCACTTCGTAATAGCGGTTGATGGAGGGGCGGCTCACGGTAGGCAGGGTGATGGCGCTGTGTCCCCGCAGGATGGTGACGGAGCCCAGGTTCTGGCTGCTGGTGAGCTGCAGGCCCAGGTTGCCGGGGTTGACGGCAGCCGGGGCGTTGAGGTTGACGATGATGCGGGCCGTACCTGTGCCGGCGGTGGTCATGCGGTTGGCTTCCGTTTCGTTGAGCAGCTGGGCGGTGGGCTCGAGTTGCAGTTGTGCATTGCCCAGGTCGAGCAGGCCGCTCACGAAATTTACCGATGTACCCACCCGTACTGTTTGCTGCAGCGTAACCCGGGCGCCGCCGCTCTTGGCCACTTCCACCTGGTTGAGCAGGGGAATCGTAGCCCCGCTGATGGTGTTGTTGGCAGCTCCGGTGAAGCGGAACACGCCTTCGCCGGGCAGTTGCTGCACCGATCCATCGGTCACCAGGTTCATGTCCTGCAGAGTGATCACCACGCCCCCGGTAGTTTTAAAGGTGGTGCCGGCGGTGATGACCATGGTGCTTTGCGTCCGGGAGGCAAGGGCCATTACCAAAAAAAGGGAAGCAAACAGGAAGGTTTTTTTCATCGTAATTGATTGAGCAGTCAATAATGTTCAAATCTGGGAAAAATACCGCAGAAATACAATACCCTTTTCATGTGATAAGCCCGGTGTGTACGTTGGTTAAACCGCTTTCCCAAGATGAATTCCCGTCAAAAAACGGAGTCCCGAGAGTGTGCTTTTCACCCATTGGCCAACCGCCTGTATCCGGCAGCAGAAGCGCATAGGTAGTAAAAAACATGAGATGTCTCAGAATCGGGACAATGTGTTTTGGACTAAAAATCCTGAAAGTGTACGAGTTCTTCCTGTAACCAGAGCTGGATATACTGCTGTTTTCGGTTATTCTTTACAACATCCAATTTCTTTCTGTGTACGCCCGGCTGCAATACCCCCTGCGCAAACGTTTGCAACACCTCCCCTTTTTCATTCGTTATCTGCACGGTAAAAAATCCCGGTTCGTACACACGCAACATCAGTTCTGTTCCATCTGGCGTCCACTCAACCGTTCCATAGGGAAACAACCGTTCCGGCGTTTGCGGAAGCCGCCGGGTTGAATAATCTATTGTTTCTGCCGAAATACGGCGGATATCGGGAATGCCCCCCTGTCCGCAGTTGAAATTTATCGTTGCCTGAAAATTACTGTTATTAACCACCTCAAAGCCCGGGTTAAGCGTGATAGCGTTGCCACTCCGGAAAAATATTTCTGTTCCCGATCCTCCGGTAACTATTGCGTTGCTGCTGAGTTGGGAACCGGCTTCAAAAAGCAGGCGGCCGGTTCTGGTACCGGTAACGTTCAGCATTGCATCGCAGGAGGTATATAAAGGCGACTCCCAGATACCTCTTCCAAAAGTGGCTGCTCTTATTTTCCCGGCGGTAGTATTGATAACAAGTTCCGTTACCGGTGCCGGCGGCAGATTATTATAGAAAGGGGTCCACACGGTACTGGCATTGGGTTTGTAAAACACACCGGCATCGGTACCAACATAAACGTGATTCTGGCTGGTTACGGCAATACAATTAATGGGTATATTGGGTAATCCTGTACTGAAATTAGTCCAGGTTTCACCGGCATCTGCTGAATAATAAACTTTTAAAGTGGGGGTTGTGCCGCTGAAGGTCACCCACACCTGGGCACTGTTTGAGGGATTGACCCCTATGCTGGTAATTTTAAAAAAAGAAGCCGGAAAGCCTGCCTTCGTGCTTAGTACCTGCCAGTTTTCCCCTGCATCATCGGAGCGGTACAGCCGCCCGGACTCAGAGGGACGGTACCCATCCACTTCACCGGGAACGCCCGCAGCATAAATACGGTTGCTGTTGCTTTTGCAGGTTACAATATCCCAGCTTCCGCTTGCGCTTTTGGCCGTATATGAGAATCCTGAATTTGTACTTTTAAAAACAGAATCATACCCAACAAATATTGTGTTAGGATCTGTCGTATGCTGCGCTATATTTCCAAACCATTGATAGCTGTTACAATTTTGGACCGTCCGGGCTACACTGGCACACTCTTCGGAAAAACCCGCATTTGTTGTACGTAAGATCGTTCGGTTAACCGAATACCAGGCTCTGTTTGTGTTGTTGTAGTCTATAACCACATCAAATCCATCAGCCCCCATGATATGGTTCCAGTTACTTGAATTTGTACCCCTGTTTTTGACTCCGTTATCCTGGCAGCCGAAGTAAAGAATATTGGGATTCGTTTCCGCGCCGGCCAGGTGATACGGTTGTGCGGTACCGAGGCCCGCACTCAGATCGGTCCAATCCACTCCGTTATTGACACTCCTGTATACACCACCGTCTGTAGCAGCCCATAACGATCCGTCGAGCGGATTCACCTGTAAATCGTGTACATCCGGGTGAATATATTTTGAAAGGTTGGTTCCCTCTGCATACAAACTCGCGCTAACTAAAGTGCTGCCGCCATTTGTGCTGCGCCATACACAAAGACCGCCGGTAAAAATGGTGTTGGCATTCGTATTGGAAGCGGCAAGCGCCAGGTCGTATCCGGACTGGTCTGCGTCATCTGACCCATTTACTGAATTTCCCAGAATATTGGGCGTATTCGCCTGTCGTATAAAATTCTGTCCACTGTTCGTGCTTCTTCCAAGTCCGGTAAAGGTCCCTGATCCGGCGGGCCCACTCAACATGTACACCACATTATTATCAGCCGGTGTTACCGCCAGCTGTATCCGGTTACTCATGAAGAAACCTGAAAAGTCTTCAACAATGGAACGGGTCCAGTCCGAACCGCTGTTTGTTGAATAGCTCACCCAGCCGGGTCCGGCCGCATAACAGACCGTTCCGCTACCCGGTTTGAATTTTACATCTGTTGCAAAACCCGTATTTACCCGTTCCCAGTTCAGGCCTGCGTTGATGGTTCTGTACACGCCGGAACTGGTGGCAACCAGTAATACATTGGGATTTACAGGGCTTTGACATAAGGAATACCCCCGCCAGTTGCCCGTAGGCAGGCCGTTTTGCTGCAAGATCCAGTTTTGACCGGCATCGATGCTTTTCATAATGCCGACACTCCTGCTGCGGTAGCCAAATGTTGAAATAAAACCATCACTATCGCCATCACCCGTTAACACGTAAAGGGTATTCGGATCATTGTTACTCACTACAATGCCGCTTACACCCAGTTGCGGACCATACGTGCTGAGCGGTTGCCAGGATGTTCCTGTATTGGTTGTGCGCCACAGTCCGCCGTTGGGTGCTCCCACATACACGGTGGCGCTGTTGGTGGGATGAAAAGCGATCCGGTCAATCCGTCCCAGCCCCCTGTACAAACCATTTATATGTGTATAGCTTGAGGGCCCCAGGGAGGTCCAGTTACCTGTAGTTCCATCGGCTGCGAGGGTGCGCTGCTGATGCATTTGCTGCTGGTAAGCCTGGTTGTAAATCCCGTTAACAGCATACAGGCGGTCGTCGGCATTGATATAACGACTCATAAACCACTCCCACCGTTTCCAATGTTTCCATTCCCGCATGGCGGAAGCATCCTCACTGCTTTTGCTGCGGTAATACAGATCAACCGTCCGGACGATTTCGCTGAACCGGTCTTTGCCGCGTATTTTCTCCTCCAGTTCACCGGGCGTTTTTATTTGAGCCGGGGATACTGTTCCGGTGAGTAAAAGCAACAGCAGCAGACAAGAACGTCTCATAACACAAAATTTTTTTCAGAAGATGTTGTAGATGGGCGCATGTAGTCCTTCCTGTTATTTCCGCGTCTTGCGCAGCTTGTTGTTTGATTGAGCCTGTGCTTCCAACCGGTGTGTTCTTTCCTCCAGCTGAATGATGTAAAGGGTGAGTTCTTCGATCTTCTCCAGCAACCGGCGCTGTATTTCTCCCAAATCCTGCCCCTCCTGCATGTCAGCAGCCGGAGGAATGCCGGGCAGGTGCTTCCGTTCCTGTATAAAGGAAGCAAGTTCCGGAATGGTACGAAGCTGATAGTTGTCCTGAAACACATAATCGGGCCAGTTGGCCTGCAGCTGAACCCTTACTTCTTCGCCAATCATTTTCCCCCTCACATTGAGCAGGTAGCCCGTGGCGGGTACCGCGGTACCGATGCTCACCCGTCCGTCGGGGTGCACAAATACACGGTCTGCTCCGTTCACCCGCATGATAAAACGTCCGAAATCATTACTGGCCACGGTGCCTATTTTCACATCATTGCCCGTGAGGTTAAAAAAGCCTTTAACGGTATCATTTTCTGTAAGGGTCATCTGCACATTCGTCCCCTCCAGCCGCAACACCTCCGTCATAGAAGATCCGCCCCTGTCAATGTGCAGGCGTGCATTGGCGGTGGACCTGCCCATGCTTACAAAGCCCGCGCTGTTCATGACCCAGTCAAATGCTGAAGCCGGAATTTTCTGCAGATACAAAGCGGATCCGATCGTGGAAATCTGATGACTGGGTGTACCGCTGCTGTTTTCAAAGAGAATACGGCTCCCGTCGCCGGACGTATTGCGCAGCCGCAACGGGCCCCCGGCCACCAGGAGGGGACCAAACACATGCAGCCGGGTTTCCGGTGCCGTGGTATTAATGCCCACAAAGCCCGTATTGCTGTTATAAATGTTGTTGCCGTTGGTGGTCCACACCGCAGAACTCCCTCCCGCAGCCATGGCCTGCCAGGCACTTCCGCTGTAAAAATAAAAGCCGGGCGTATTGTCGGTCTGATAAATCAGCAGTCCGGCAGCCGGCGCAGCAATGGCGTTTCGTTGTGCCAGTGTGATGCGGGGAATCAGCAACCCCTTGCTGGTACTGGTAATGTCCAGCTGGGCCGATGCGTGGGGGGTGGTGGTACCGATGCCCACTGCCTGCCCCAGCAGCAATGCGGGACTGGTAACCAGTAAAAATAGCGGAAGGATAAGTCGTTTCATGATGTGAGTTTTTCCGTACTAAAAGTGTTAACATTCCGGAGAACAGCCAATACCGCAATGATGTGATGGAGTAACAAGGATTGAATGAGTGAAGGACTGAAGGATTGAATAGGGTTGCGTTCGGGTTAGAAAACGTGTGCCTTAAAATAAGAACCACCTCCCCCGGGGTCTCCTGCAAGGGACCCCGGGTTTTAAGAAAAAGCGCTTTGCGCCTTTGCATGAAATAGCCACCCTCAAATAATAAGACAGCAGCATCACACCAGCTTTTCGTTGATGGCCTTGCTCACGGCTTCAATCTGCGAGCGCACGTGCAGTTTTTCGTAGATGCGTTTGATGTGGGTGCGTACGGTATCGAGGCTGATGCCCAGTTCGGCGGCAATAAGTTTGAAGCTGTTGCCCAGTGCCAGCAACTGGAGAATTTCTTTTTCACGGGCGGTGAGCTGGTAATCGTTGGCAACCGGTTGTTGCTGCATGCTGCCGATGATCATGCGGGCAATGGAAGGGCTCATGGGTGCGCCACCGGTGAGTACATCTCGGATGGAATGAATCAGTTTGTCTGAAATGTATTTCTTGAGCAAGTAGCCGTTGGCGCCGGCGTACATGGCTTCAAAAACATGGGTATTGTCGTCAAACACGGTGAGCATGATAATCTGTACCTCGCGGTTGAACCCGCGGATCAGCCGCACCGCCTCTATCCCGCTCATGCCCGGCATATCAATGTCCATCAGTATCACATCGGGCCGCAGTTCCTCCACCTGGCTGCGCACATCGCTGCAGTCGGGGTAGGCAGCCAGCACCTCATACTCCCCGGTAAGCAACAACAGGTTGCTCAGACTATCCCGCAGGTGGGTATTGTCTTCGAAAATGAGAATCCGGACCGGGATCATGATAAAGGGTTATCGCAGCAAGCTACGGCATTTTACATCACCCTGCCATACCGCAATCATGTGATGCGCTTGCGGAGGGTGATGCGGGTGCCCGTGCCGGGAAAAGACTCCATTTCCAGCACAGCCTGCATGGAGCGTGCCCGGGCTTCCATGTTGCGCAGGCCATTGCCGGCTTTTACCACCCCGCGGTCAAACCCCCGCCCGTTATCGGCCACCCGCAGCAGCAACTCCCCCTCGTCGTACCGCAGGGTGATGAGCAACTCGGTGGCTTCGCTGTACTTAGTGGCATTGTGCACGGCTTCCTTGAAAATGAGGTAGAGGTCTTTCCGCTCTTCCAGGTTGAGGAGGGAGGGATGATCGAGGCCGGTGGTTTCGAAATAATAATTCATACGAACGGGTTCCAGCAGTTCCGCCGCGAACTCTTTCATGCGGATCAACAGCTTTTCCATGCTGTCGTTGGCCGGGTTGATGGCCCACACAATGTCGCTCATGCTTTCCATCATCGTACCCGAATGATCTTTGATTTTCTGCAGGTATGGCCGGATGCCGTCGTTTTCCTGCCCCCGCTCCATGGCCACTTTGCTGAGGATGTTGATACTGGTGAGGGTGGATCCCATTTCATCGTGCAGGTCGCGGGCAATCTTGGTACGCAGCCGGTCTTCGGTGAGGTATTTGCTGATGCGCTCGGCGCAGACGGCTGCCACCCGCTCCAGCAGCCGCTGGTGACGGCGGTGGAAAAAGCCTTTCCGGCTGTGTTCGGAATCAATGATGCCAAAGAGTTTACCATCCACAAAAAGGGGAACGGTGAGCTCGGAATAACGCCGCTCATCGTCCACCACGTAGCGGGGATCGTTTGCCGTATTACGGATGCGGATGCTGCGGCCGGTAGCCGCCACGGTTCCCACGATTCCTTTACCCACGGGCAGTTCCAGGGGGTTGATGATCTGGCGGTTGGGATACGGACTTTTCGGTCCCGCAGCGGCCCGCTGTACCAGTACCTGCCGCTGCTGATCATACTGGTAGATTACGCAATCTTCAAACTGCAGCAGCCGTATGCAGTTATCGGCCACATCCCAGAACATATCGTCGATGGTATTCTTTCCGTACAACGAGGTGGCAAACCGGTTGAGCAGTTGTTCGTCATCTACCCGGTGCTGCAGGTGACGCAGCAGCCGGAAAATCAGAAAACCGGCGAGGAACAGACAGCCGGCCACAAACAACCAACTGGCCCAGAACGGAGTTCGGATGCGAATGTGAAGGGGTGTTGGGAGCTGGCAGATAACGGTGTCGCCTATCCGTACCCGCAACTCAAAATGATACGTGCCCCATGACAGGTTCTTGAAAACGGCCTGGTAGGTTTCGCCGGATGCCTGCCAGGCGGTGTCGGCACCCCGCAGGCGGTATTCATACACCAACCGCGGATCTCCGCCAAAATAGAGGCCGGCAAAGCAAAACTGCAGCAAGTTATCGCTGTAAGACATCGCTATGGCCCCCTTCGAAAATTGTTCCGGTTGCAACGTATCCCGGTTAACAATCACCCGGGTCACCAGCAGTGGAAAGGCGGAAGGAAGCGGGCGCGGGGTTGCCTGTTCCAGGATCAGTCCGCCTCCGGCGGCAACCAGTACCTGATCAAGCGGCGCCGCATAGTATATGTGATGCGGAAAACTGGGATCGGAATCGAAGGCCGATACGGTGAAGCGGGGCAGGGCCTGCTCTTTCAGTTGACCTGCGGCAAAGCTTGCCACCGACAAACCGGTACCATTCATCAGCCAGAGCCGCGATCCGCTGCCGGCCGCCAGGGCATGGTAGGAGTTACTGCGCAGGCCGCTGTGCATGTCGAACTGCGCAAAAGCCTGGTGGTGCGGCCCTCCGGGCTGGTAGCGGAAAAGCCCACCCATGGCCGTGGCGGCCCAGAGGTGACCGGCGCTGTCGGTAACAAGATCGTGTACCATATTGAGCGGGGCATAGCCCGCACTGCTGTCGGTCTCGTGAAAGATGGTCAGCCGGCCCGTGGGGAGGTGATAACGGTAGAGGTAGTTACCGTAGGTGGCGATCCACATGCTGCTGTCGGTAACCGGACCAGCCGCCAGGGCCGTGGTTACCCGCTGCAGGTAAATGCCTTTTGGATCGTGAATGGTATGAAAGCTGCGGGTGGCGGGCTGGTAATAAAACGCTCCCTTGCCAAAAGTGGCAAACCAGGTGTTGCCCCGGGCATCGGTAGCCACATCACGGAAGAGGGTGCCTGGTCCGCTGAAAGAAGTGGGAAAGCGATCGAAGGCTGCTGTTTTGGTGTTGTACCGGTAGGCATCGGTGGCCGTAAGCAACCAGGTGGTGCCGGCGCCGTCGGTCCGTACAGTGAGGCAGGCGGAGAAAGGACGCCCCGACCCGTCGGCCGTAAACTGCCGGATGGTGCCCTGTTGTGCGCTGATTACAAAAACAGCAGCCGGTTCGGTTGCACACACAAAATACAACCCCGTGGTATTGCTGTAGTGCACACCGCCCATGCGGTTACTGCCTTCGCTGTAGGCGGCCCGTAGCAGCGGAAGAAAAGCAGTGGCCGGGCGCTGTATGTCGCGTATATGCAGCCCGTTGGATGTGCCGATCCACCGCAACCCGGTACGGTCGTCGTACACGGCCTGCACCCCGCCGGGTGGCATACCATCGGCCAGCTCGGGCAGGGAGCGGAACAGGGTTGCCGTGCCGGTGGAAGGGTTCAGCTGCAGCAAGCCTTCCGCAGAAGCCATCCAGCGGTGTTTGGTTGGTGCGGCCGGAAAAGTAGTGGAGGGATATGGAGCCGGAACTACCGGTACGGCCCGGTAACGGCCAGAAGGTTCGTGGTACGAAAAGGCGCGTCCGCCTTCCACCGAAAGCCATACCGTGCGGCTGGCGGCATCCCACACCAGGTCGGTCACGTTACCATAGTACCCGCCGCCCATGAAGCGGAAGCGCCCTGTTGTTGTGTTGAGATGTACAAGCCCTTTGGTGGTACCCAGCCAGAACTCCGTTTCATTGATGGCGGCAAACCGTTGGATGGAGGCATAGGTACCGGGATGAATTTTCCGGAGGCTGTCGCGGGCAAAACGCGGCCAGTCGAAATACGTGAACGACTCCGTCGCAGGATCAAAACGGGAAAAGGCGAACATGTCCGACGCTATCCAGAGAGCGCCCCCAGGAGCGGGTTCCACCTGCCACACCACGTAGCTGGGTAAACCGGGAGGGTCTGTAGCACGCAGCCGGGGCTTCCAGGTACGCCAGCGGTTGGAGGCCGGTTCCCAGGCATTGAGCCCCTCCATGGTTGCCACCCAGATGCGGCCCGAGGAATCACCGGTGATGCTGTTGATCACTTCGTTGGAGATGGCATTGCCCGGTTGGGGACGGAAGGTTGTAAACCGGTGTCCGTCAAACTGGTTGAGGCCGTTGCGGGTGCCCACCCAGATGAAGCCGGTGTGGTCTTTATACACGGCCGTAATGCGGTTGTCGCTCAGCCCGTCCGACGTGGTAAAGGTCCGTCCCGGGTAATGCAACTGGGCGGTCAGAGCCGGGCCGATGTTCAGCAGCAGGAAGAAAAGAAGAAGGCGCACCAACATGTATACCTGTAAAGTACTTCTTTTTGCAGGCCTGCACAAATACCGCAATGGGGGGATGCTGCTAGCCCTCCTTCCGCAGTATCGAGCGAACTTCCGTTATATAGTGCCCGCCAAATAGGCATGCATGTACTACTAATGGATAAAGTTGGGTAAGGGGAAGCCGGCGTCGCCAGTTTTTTTCGGGCGGGTAACATTCCGCATAGGCATCGTAAAAACGGGAATGAAAGCCGCCAAAGAGCAATGTCATCCCCAGGTCCATTTCGCGGTGACCATAGTACACAGCAGGATCGAAAAGCGCCGGTTGCTGCCCGGTTGTGCAGCAGATGTTACCGCTCCAGAGGTCGCCGTGGAGCAGGGCGGGAGGTTCTTCTGGAAAAAGGTGCGGCAGGCGGTTACAGCATTGTTCGGCCTGCCGCAAGGCTGATGCGTCCAGTGCGCCCTGTTCCACCAGTTGCCCTACAAGAGGCAGGATGCGTACCTGTGCATAAAAAGAAGGCCAATCGGGATGGTCGGGGTTGCGCTGGGGCAGCCGGCCGATGTAATTATCCGGCATCTGCCCAAAAGCCGGAGCAGAACAACGGTGGAGTTCTGCCAGCGCCCGGCCTGCCGCCTCCCAGAAGCGGGGGCCGGACGGCTCCTGCGCTATCCAGGATAAAAACAGGTATTGCCATTGATCGGCCTCTCCGTATTGAAGCACCTGCGGTACAACGGCCAAGCCTTTTCGTAATTGATTCAGTCCCGCGGCTTCCTGCTGCAGCATGCCGGGAAAGGGTGCCGCCTGGTTGAATTTGAGAAATACCGGACCGCCATTTACCTCGAGCCGCCAGCACTGGTTGATATCGCCGCCGCTGACCGGTACTGCGGCCGTGGGATGCAGCCCGGTTTGCTGGAGAATGACTGCAGGAATCATGGATACAAACTTAAGAAACGCAGTACAAGTGTGAATGAATGAATGAATGAGTGAATGGGGGGCGAATCCGCCTGAAGTGACCGTTTCGGTTAGCTCGAAGGAATCAAGGACTGAAGGACTGAATAGGGCCGCGTTCGTCGCACCTTTCGCCATACACAACGGTAGTCCCTTTACGAAGAATAACAAAAAAGGCCGTCGCTTCCGCAACAGCCTTTCAATGTGGTGATGGACCTGGAATTACTTCAGGTGCTTGCCCAGTGCGCTGGCCACTTCAAACATGGAGATCTGCGCTTTACCGCCGAATACAGCTTTCAGCTTGTCGTCGGTGTTGATCATGCGCTTGTTCTTGCTGTCCTGCAGCTTGTTCTTCTTGATGTGGTCCCAGATTTTCTTCACCGCGTCGGTGCGGGGGAGCGCTTTGCTGCCAACTACGGCTGCGAGTTCAGCGCTGGGAGTGAGGGGGCGCATAAAAGCGGCGTTGGGTTTGCGCTTGGCGGCTTTCTTGGGAGCAGCTTTCTTAGCGGCTTTTTTCGGAGCAGCCTTCTTGGCGGCTTTCTTGGGAGCAGCCTTTTTAGCGGCTTTTTTCGGAGCAGCCTTCTTGGCGGCTTTCTTGGGAGCAGCCTTTTTAGCGGCTTTTTTGGGGGCGGCTTTCTTAGCCTTTTTTGTTGCCATGATGTTTGGGGTTTAGAATCATTAATGGGTGTCCTTTCGAACGCGAATCAAATATAAACGTTTTCCTTATTCCGCTGTTTTTTTTGGATTTTTTTCTCTGCACAGTTTCATAGGGAAAACGCCCGTCGTGCGGGCGTTTCAGGCCGGTTGACTGACCAATATGCAGCTGCCTGGCTGCGCCTGCTCATTGCCCGGGCCGTAAGGAAAACAGACCTTTGCCCCAAAGCAAACACATGAAAATCGTATTGATAGTGGCAGGAATTGCAGGTGGTTTGTTTCTCCTGGTGGCCCTTGCGCTGCGGTGGTTGCGCCGGTGGATCAATGCGCCGGGATCGGATCTCAACCGCATCTACGACGCTACGATGCTGTAGCGCGCTGGCGGCGCTTCTCGAGGGAAATAAGCACGCCGCTCCCTATGATGCAGCCAATGCCCAGCCAGGTGAGCGCCGCGGGAAACGCATCGCCCAGAGCCATCCCGATGAATACGGAGAACAGGATGTTGGCATATCCCACCACCGATACAATCCCCGCTTTATCGGCCCCGTAGGCCCGGGTTACAAAATACTGGCCAAATAGCGCCGCCGTGCCCAGCAGCAGCAGGGGACCCCAGTCGGCACCCTCCGGCCATTTCCATTCAATAAACAACAACTCATCTGGCGGCAACGCCAGCAACGTGCCGGCACCCATGAACAGCAGGGGCACCGCCAGCCCGGTGGCGATGAACGAGAGTACAATCACCCGCGTGTCGTAATAAGCGGTGAGCCGCCCCACCGTGAGGTAGGCAATAGCCGAAGTGATGCCGCTGATGAGGCCGGCCAGGTGCTGGTACCAGGGCAGATCCATCTGCGGCTGGTAAATGAGCAGCATGCCGGTAAACCCCACCAGCAGGGCCAGCCATACGCGCCGCCCTGACTGCTCGCGGAACAGCAGGAACGAAAACAGGGCAATGAACAGGGTGGAAGTGAGGTTGTAACTCATGGCCGTACCCAGCGGTATGTGCAGGATACAGTACAGCAGGGTGTAAAGGGCCGTGGTGCCCATCACCCCACGGAACAGGAGCCGGAAGGGATGTCCGCCCACCTGTACCGGCGGACGCAGCAGCAATCCCGGCAGCAAAAACGCCAAGCCGATAAGGTTGCGCCAGAACACCAGCTGCCCGGCGTTGAAAACGTGGCGCAGCGATTTGGCCGCGCCGCCCATCACCGAAAAACCGAGCGCCGCCAGCAACATGTACAACACACCCGCGTAAACCTGCCTGGATCCCTTCATGTGCTGCAAAGATTCAACAATCTGCGCAAGCAGGCGTAAGAGAATGCATTTCCGTTCTTCAACCAGGCTACACCACATTCTTTTCTACCAGAAAACAAACAGCCTCCCCTCACAGGGCCGGCACAAACAGGTGTTGGAGGTCATGCACTCCATCGGCTGAAACCCTTTACCAGCATGGGTTTTAAAAAATTATTCACATTTTTAAGATGATAAAACCGGGCGTTAGTTGGTTTGAAACCACCGGTGAACCGCTCTACTTTTGCCCTGTCAACCAAAGGTGAGCCACCAACCATACCCGCTCTCCTCCGCCGTAAAACCGGGCATCCCCGATCGGACTCCAACGATTTCTTGCTGTAGAAACAGCCTTATTTTCTAATTAAAAAAATTTTCGAGATATGAAAAAGTTTCTGATTACTTCCGCATTTGCCCTGAGCCTTCTTCTCTCCTTTACGAACGCCGTTGCCGGTGAAGGAACACCCGCACCGGAACTGAAAGCTGCCGGCCGCATCAACAAGCAGCCGGTGTACCAGCTCCGTCTCAACAACAGCACCGCCGCGTCGTACTACCTGCTGGTAAAAGACGAGTTTGGCGTGGTGCTGCACGAAGAAACCCTCAGCGGCAGCAACATCACCCGCAACTACCAGCTCAATACCCTGGAGCTGGGCGCCACTCCTGTCATCTTTGAAGTGTACAACATGGCAGGTTTGCTCACCGGATCCATCCGCGTGGACGTCGCCACCAACCAGGTGGCCAACGCCCGCATCAAGTAAGTTTTATAATCAATAGTTAAGTACGGGTTGCTTGTCTAAGCGACCCTCTTTTCTTTTCTGCTGAACGTTCTTACTGCAGCCCGATGGAAGGTTGCGGCCGGGGAATGAGGTGAACCGCCCGTTGCCTGCCGTTGATGTAGCGGAATCCTTTCTCATCAAAATACCCGTCTTCTTCCAGCATGATGCGGATCGTTTTGTTCCATTCCGGAACCAGGTGCGCCGCATTGAGCTCAATGGAATAACCCGTGCCGGGATACAACGGGTAATCGCCGCTGCCGGGTACGCCGCCCTGCTGGTCCCACAAACCAATGGTGGGTCCCGCCGCGTGCCCGTGAAAGCCCAGCGGATGGGTGTAGATCACCGCTTCAATACCTTCGGTTTTTGCCTGCGCCAGCGCGGCGGCCAGGATCTGGTTACCGGTACGGCCGGTCACGAACTGGCCGGTGAGAATGTCCTGCAACCGGTTGGCCTTGACGAAGGCGGTGCGGATGCCCGCAGGTACTTCCGTTTCACCCGGACGCAGTACGTAGGCGTGTTGTTGGATGTCGGTGTTCAGCCGCAGGTACGTGATGCCGATGTCAACATGCAGCAGGTCGCCGGGCCGGATCACTTCGTCTTTGGGCCGGTTGCTGAAGCTGCGGAGGTGTTCAAAGCTCAGCGAATCGCTGCGCTGCACCGACACGGAGGGATGAAACCAGGTGTCGAAGCCCAGCTCGCGGATCCGCTGGCGGAACCACCACACCACATCATCTGTGGTAGTGATACCGGGGGTGATCACCTGCTCCGAAAACCCCTCGCGGATGATGCGGTGCGTGGTTTGTACCAGGAAAGGATAATACTGCATTTCGCGTTCGGTGCGGGTTTCCAGCCAGGCAACGGCCAGCGCTTCGGCGCTCACCACGCGGCTGCGCAGCGGGGCCGGCAGGCGTGCCATGAGTTCCTGCTGTTCGGTATGCACCAGCCCGTCTGCATGCCCAAAATGGGCCGATGTGTTCACGGCTATCTTACGGGGATTGCGGCGGCGGATGATGTCCACCAGCTGGTCCCACTGATCGGGGAACCGCTGCAGGTCCCAGCTGGCCTGAATGTGTTCTCCCACGTTGTAACGGGCAATGGCCAGTTTTTCGAACTGCTCTTTGGCCGCGTCGCGGTAAAACACAAGGATGGTGCGCCGCCGGGCCGAGAGCCAGGTGGCGGGCAGCATGGTTTTGAGCACCGGGTCTTCGTTGTATTCGCGGGAAATGATCACCCACATGTCGGTGCCGTGGCGGTCCATCAACTGCGGCAGGAGTTGGTTGAGTCGTTCCCCCAGTAGCTCATCAAGTACGCGGGCCTGCTCGCGGAGCGGAAGGGCCTGGGCCAACGAGGTGGTGTGCAGAAAAAAGGTAATACAGCAATAAAACAGCAAGCGGATCATGGGAATGGTCTTTGCTGCTCAAGATAGTACACCCGGGGCAGGTAACGAAGAGCTGTTCAGGCAATGAGGAAAGAAGGCAGGGGTATAAAAGAAAAACGGTCTGCTGTAGAAACAGCTGACCGTAATCGATTGCTTGCCATATGAAAAAAGAGGTAACTTTGAACCCGTGCGGACGTTAACCCGTCCTCTACTCAAACGATCTTCTTTCCGGTTGCCTGCCTGTCTTTTCCTCTTCGATCGTTTGACAGTGTAAAAGTAGCCCTGCCGCATGGGCGGCACAAACCAAGTTGACGGGTTTTTTATGATGGCAAAACGGCCCACATCTGCTGAAAGCCTTGCTGGCAGCGGATTCCGGCAAAAAATGATGTGATGGCAAACCGGTATTCAGACACCTTATTTCAATTGATCCATTCGCTCGAAAAGGCGGAAAAGCGGCATTTTAAGCTCTACATCAAGCGTAGCTCGGGCAAGGAAGATCTGAAAGTGGTGCAGCTTTTCGACGCCCTCGACAAGATGGAGGAATACGATGAGCGGGTGCTCTTCCGTAAAATCCCCTCGCTTACCAAGCCACAGCTGGCCAACCTCAAAACGCATCTCTACGGCGAAGTGCTGTCGAGCCTGCGCCTGCTGCGCACCAGCGATAACATTGACCTGCAGCTGAGTGAACACCTCGATCATGCCCGGCTGCTTTATAACAAAGGACTCAAACTGCAGGCCCTGCGCATCCTGGAAAAAGCCAAGGAGCAGGCCCGGGCCCACCAGAAGTTCAACACCCTGGTACAGCTGCTGAGCCTGGAGAAAAAGATTGAAATCCTGCACATCACCCGCAGCTCCACCGAAAAAACGCAGGAGCTGGCCGATGAGGCCACCGCCATCAGCAAGCACATTGACCGGGTGACCTGCCTCTCCAACCTGGCCCTGCTGCTGTACCGCTGGTACGTCATCCACGGCCATGCCCGCAACGTAGAGGATGAAAAAGACATACGTGCCTATTTCAAAGCCAACCTGCCCAAAGACCTGGAACAGGTGGCAGGCTTTTACGAACAGCTCTACCTGTACCAGAGTTACTGCTGGTATGCGTTCATCCGGCAGGATTTTCTCATGTACTACCGCTATGCACAGAAATGGGTGGACCTGTTTGAAACCGATCCCCTGCTGAAGTCGGTGGAAACGGGGCATTACATCAAAGGCGTACACGCGCTGCTGAATGCGCATTTCGATCTGCGGAACTTTGAAAAATTTGACGAAACACTGGCGGCCTTTGAGGAATTTGCACAAACCGATGTGGCCAACCGCTACGACAATTTCCGCACTCATATTTCCATTTACATCAACAGCGCCCGGGTAAACGGACACCTCATGAAAGGCACGTTTGCCGAGGGCGTGAAGCTGGTGCAGGAGATTGAAGAAAAGCTGTCGGAATATGCGTTGTATGTAGACCAGCACCGCATTCTCGTTTTCAACTACAAGATCGCGTCGCTCTACTTTGGCAACCGGCAATACGAGAAAGCCATTGATTACCTGCAGGAGATCATCAACGGTCCCATTGACCTGCGCATTGATCTTCACTCCTACGCCCGGCTGATGCACCTGCTTTGCCATTACGAGCTGGGGAATTACGATATACTCGACTCGCTGGCCAAAGCCGTACACCGTTTTATGGTGCGGATGAAAAACCTCACGGTGGTGGAAGAAATCATGTTCCGCTTTCTGCGGAAAAATTACCGGGGTCCGCAGGAAATCCGAGAAGGGCTGAAGGAGTTCCTGGCGCAGATCAAAGGCCTGGAAAAAAACCGCTTCGAAACCCGTGCCTTTGCTTACCTCGATATTGTATCGTGGGTGGAGAGCAAGGTGCACAACAAAACCCTGAACGAAGTGATTGGGGCGAAGTACCGGAAGAGCAAGCGGCGGTGATTGCAGTTTACTAACAGGTTATGACCGGTCTGCCCTTGCCTACAACTTCATCAGCCGCTCCACGGCCTGCTGCAGGGTGCGGCTCTGCTTGGCAAAGCAGAAGCGCAGCACTTTATCATCTTTCTGGTTGTGGTAGAACGAAGACACCGGGATGGTGGCCACCCCTGCTTCCTTCGTAAGACGGATGGCGAGGTCGCGGTCACTTTCGTCGCTGATGCGGCCGTAGGTGGCACAGATGAAATAGCTGCCCGAGCTGGGCAGCAGGTCGAACCGCGTCTGCTTCATCAGCTCCACAAAATAGTCGCGCTTTTGCTGCATAAAGCGGGGCAGCGACAGGTAGGCTTCCCGGTTCTTCAGGTACTCCGCCAGGGCCACCTGCGCCGGGGTAAAGCAGGTGAAGGCGTTGAACTGGTGCACTTTGCGGAACTCGGTGGTGAGCGCCGGCGGCGACATGCAATAGCCCAGCTTCCAGCCGGTGCAATGGTAGGTCTTGCCAAAGGAAAAACAAACAAAGCTGCGTTCCAGCAGGTCGGGGTAGCGGAGCATGCTCTCATGCGGGAGGCCGTCGAAAATAAGATGCTCATACACTTCATCGCTCACAATAAAAATACCCGTGTTGCGGGTAACGGACCGCAGTTCTTCGATGTCGTGACGGCTGAGCACACTACCCGTGGGGTTATGCGGGGAGTTGAGCAGGATGGCCCGGGTGCGGGGTGTAATAGCCGTGCGCACGAGGTCCCAGTCAATCCGGTAATCCGGATAGCTCAACGGCAACGGTATGGCCTTGGCGCCGTTGATTTCGATGTTGGGGATGTAGCTGTCGTAGGCCGGTTCAAATACAATCACTTCATCGCCGGGATGCAGGATGGCGGTGAGGGCCGTGTAAATGGCGTAGGTGCCGCCGGGTGTGATGGTGATTTCGGTGGCGGGGTCTACATTGGCCTGGTAGAGGAAGGCGGCTTTTTCCGCCAATGCTTCCCGCAGTGCCGGCAGGCCGGGCATGGGGGCGTACTGGTTGTGACCCTGCTTCATGGCTTCGTACACGCGGGCCACCAGCTCTTCGTTCATGTGATAGTCGGGGAAGCCCTGCCCCAGGTTGACGGCCTGGTGTTCCGTAGCGAGGGCACTCATAACGGTGAAGATGGTGGTGCCGGTGCGGGGCAGCTTGGATGTAAGCGGGGGATGTGCCATAATTATAAATCAAACTTACTGTGTTTTGCCGTTCGGGCAAGCGCGATTCGACCGTCGGGAAGCGGATCCACGTAACCGACATCTTTTATGTGGAATCCCATCAGCCGGGGCATCTCAGCCGTAAACAGCTCCATGAAGAAATTCCTCCTGCTGCTCTTTGTACTGCCGCTGCTGCTTCCTGTAGTGGCCCAGCCGGGCCGGGCTGCCCGCCTTTCACAGGCTGCGCTCGAACTCACCCGGCAGCAGGTGGTGTACGACCCGGCCTACTACCGCATTGCCTATCCCAACGGCGACGTGCCGGCCGGACGGGGCGTTTGCACCGATGTGGTGATAAGGGCCTATCGCCGGCTGGGGGTGGATCTGCAGGTGGAAGTGTACCGCGACAGGCTGGCTGCCTTTCACCTGTATCCCCGCTATGCGGGACAGACGCAGCCCGATCGCAACATTGACCACAGGCGGGTACCGAACCTCATGGTATTTTTCAGTCGCAACGGCACCGTATTGCCGAACTCAACCCGGGCGTCCGACTACCGGCCCGGCGATATTGTTTGCTGGAACCTTGGCGGAGCGGTGACGCACATCGGGCTGGTGGTGGATAAGAAATCCGCCGAAGGGGAGCGGCCGCTCATCGTGCACAACATCGGCGCGGGGCAGGTGCTGGAGGATTGCCTGTTCAGGTACCGGGTGATCGGGCATTACCGGTATCAATAATGTGGCAATGTGGAAATGGATGATTGTGTAAATGGATAGAACCCATTGTCCGGATGATACAAGCCGGATTATGGTGAGCGATCAATGAATGAATGAGCGAATGAATGAATGAGTGAATAATGGGGCGAATCCTCCCGGCAGGACAACCTTATAGCTAATTGGTTCAAAGGACTGAAGGATTGAGGGACTGAAGGATTGAATGGTGTTTCGTTCGCGTTGGCGCTGCGTCCGCTGCGGGAAACCAATGAATGAATGAGTGAAGGATTGAAGGATTGAATGGGGGGCGTATTGTGATAGAGGCGTTCCTCATTTTCCAATATTTGTCAGCAACAAGCTTCCGGGTAATCTGCAAGGAATTTGCATCGTCTGCGGGAAATCCATGAGCGAATGAGTGGAGGAGTCTGTGAATCGGCTCGCACAAAACCTTGTGGCCCTTGCGCCTTCTTTGTGGCCATTGTGGTAAAAAATCAAATCAGAGCAACGTACTCGAAAAAAAAGCGTTGCGGTCGCCGCACCTCTGCGGGAAACCAATGAATGAATGAGTGAAGGATTGAAGGATTGAATGGGGGGCGTATTGTGATAGAGGCGTTCCTCATTTTCCAATATTTGTCAGCAACAAGCTTCCGGGTAATCTGCAAGGAATTTGCATCGTCTGCGGGAAATCCATTGGCGCCGGGGAGTTAGAATAAGCAATCGTTGAATTCCCTGCGTGATTACAGGCCTCACAACCCTATCCCGTTCAGCCTGTCGCTGGCTATCGTCTCCTGAAAAACAAAACCTGTACCAACCACAGCAGCAGTGAGCAACTGAAACATACAATGGTTGCCTGTTTGGCAATCAGGAACCAACGGAACTGTGCCGTACCAAACCAGAAGTAACAGGTGGCCAGAAAGGCAAGGATGCCGAGGAAACGGAAACCATAACCGGTCATGTACAGGATTCGGTGCATGGCAGTATAAGAAGTGATTTTCCTGGGTTTGTGTTATGCAGAAACGGTAAAAACGATTGGGGTGGAAAGGGTCACAAAGAAAAGAAACGGCTACCGGTTGGTGCTTTTATTCATCCGGATGTTCACTTCTTTTCCCTTCTTTTCCACTTCAATGCTGCCGTTGCCGTCCCCGATTGTGATCTGCTTTTTTTCTTGTTTGTTGCGGATTGTTTCGTCGGTATTCAGCTCCAGGGTAACCGTGTCGCTACCGGCTGGTCCGGATACCCGCAGGGTATCGTTTTTCAGTTGCACCTCCCCTTCGGGCGTGCTGATGCGGAGGGTGGACGAATCCGAAAATTGAAACTTTTCAGCTTCGGCGGCATCATCACAGGCAGACAACCCTAAGAGAGGTGCCCCCAGTAACAGCAGGCGGTACAGCAGGTGCATACCCGAACAGATTAACGGTTCATACTGATGAGGAACTCCTGGTTGTCTTTGGTTCCCTTCATGTGCTGCAGCAGCAGGTTCATTGCTTCTTCGGTATTCATATCCGACATGTGCTTGCGGAGCACCCACATACGCTGGGCGGTTTCCTTATCGAGCAGCAGGTCGTCGCGACGGGTGCTGGAAGCTACAATGTCAATGGCCGGGAAGATGCGGCGGTTGGCCAGTTTGCGGTCAAGCGCCAGTTCCATGTTGCCGGTGCCCTTGAATTCTTCGAAGATCACTTCGTCCATCTTGCTGCCGGTGTCGATGAGCGCCGTAGCCAGGATGGTGAGCGATCCGCCGTTTTCAATTTTACGGGCAGCGCCAAAGAACTGCTTGGGTTTTTGCATGGCGTTGGCTTCCACACCACCGCTGAGCACTTTACCGCTGGCGGGCGCCACGGTGTTGTGGGCGCGGGCAAGGCGGGTGATGGAATCGAGCAAGATCACCACATCGTGACCACACTCCACCAGGCGCTTGGCTTTCTGCAGTACGATGGCCGATACTTTCACGTGTTTCTCGGCAGGTTCATCGAAAGTGGACGCTACTACTTCTGCCTTTACGCTTCGTTCCATATCTGTTACCTCTTCGGGCCGCTCATCCACCAGCAGTACAATGAGGTACACTTCGGGGTGGTTCTGGGCAATGGCATTTGCCACTTCCTTCAGCAACACGGTCTTACCCACTTTTGGCTGTGCCACAATCAGGCCCCGCTGTCCTTTACCAATGGGCGTAAACATGTCCATGATACGGGTGCTGTAAATATTGGAGGCGGTGGACAGGTTGAGCTTTTCGTACGGGAATAACGGTGTCAGGTAGTCGAAGGGAACCCGGTCGCGTACCTCTTCGGGTCGCTTACCGTTGATGGTATCCACCTTCAGCAGGGCGAAATATTTCTCTCCTTCTTTGGGCGGCCGCACGGCGCCGTACACCGTATCGCCGGTCTTCAGACCAAAGAGTTTGATCTGCGAAGGAGAAACATATACGTCATCCGGGCTGGAGAGGTAGTTATAATCGCTGGAGCGCAGGAAGCCGTACCCGTCGGGCATCATTTCCAGTACGCCCTCGGTGAGGATCACGCCGTCGAATTCAAT
The DNA here is from genome assembly GCA_937862815.1 of uncultured Chitinophagaceae bacterium. Classification (GTDB taxonomy): domain Bacteria; phylum Bacteroidota; class Bacteroidia; order Chitinophagales; family Chitinophagaceae; genus Lacibacter. Next base: position 32,800 of record CALMED010000035.1, read on the forward strand.
GTTGAACGCCGGTTCGCGGCGGTTAGGGTACTGGCGGGGAGGTACAGGAGCAGCTTCGGCAGTCGTTTCCGCTTCCTGATGAGCGCCCGCTTCTTCATCTACAATGGGTTCGGCCACATAATCGTCCACCCCGGGGAGGGTGATAGCCGACAAAAGGTCCAGCTGGGGCGCAGGAGCCGGGGCGGGGGCAGAAGATTCCTTACGGACATGCTTTTTAGGAGCCGCCGGGGCTTCTTCCTTTTTGCGGCGGCCGCGTTGCTGCGGGGCGGGCGGCTCTTTGTCGCCGCTTTCCACCACGGCCTCTTCGGTACCGGTACCGGTGGAGGTTTTGATGATGCGCTTTCGGCGGGGTTTATCGTCCCCTTCCGTTTTCACTTCGCTGGCCATCACCGCCTGCTTGTCCAGAATTTTGTAAATAATTTCCTGCTTGTCCATTTTTTTGGCACCGGCAATCTTCAGCTGCTCAGCAATGTCGAGCAGCTCGGGAACGAGCATGTCGTTCAATTGTAAAATGTCGTACATAAATGTGGTATCGTTAACACGGATTCAACTACTCAGGATTGCAATCTTGGTTGAGAAATGTTTACCTGCTGAATAAAAAATCGGGATGCGGAAACGACCTGTTTTGGTGAGCTGATGTAGATTCGGATCCTGTAAATCAGTCGGTTTCCGGTGCAATATTACGCCAATCTTAAGAATTGCAAAAAATATTCTTCTGTAACCGGGAGGTGCGGGGCTGCAAAATCCGCCCCGCGGGCACCGTTTCTGTGGTTATCTTTGCCCCTCAAAATCAACCAGGTTATGTTCAATAAACGGGTGAAAATAAAAGAGGTCCTGCAACTGGAGCCGGCTGCGCAGCAACTAACGGTGATGGGATGGGTGCGCACCTTCCGCAACAACCAGTTTGTGGCCCTGAACGACGGTAGCACCAACCACAACCTGCAGGTGGTACTGGAACTGGGGGCTTTTGACGAAGACCTGCTCCGGCGTATCACCACCTCGGCTTCCCTGAAAGTGACCGGCACCCTCCTGCCCTCCCTGGGCAAAGGCCAGCGGGTGGAACTGAAAGCAACCGCGGTGGAGATCCTGGGCGACAGCGACGCCGAAAAATATCCCCTGCAACCCAAGAAACACAGCCTGGAATTCCTGCGGGAGATTGCTCACCTGCGCTTCCGTACCAACACCTTCGGGTCGGTGTTCCGCGTGCGGCATGCCCTGGCCTTTGCCATTCACCGGTTTTTCAACGAAAAAGGATTTGTGTACCTGCACACGCCCGTGATCACGGCCAGCGATGCCGAAGGCGCGGGGGAAATGTTCAAGGTCACCACCCTTCCCTTCGACAATACCCCCCGTGATGAAAACGGGCAGGTGAACTTTAAAGAAGACTTCTTTGGCCGGGCCACTAACCTCACCGTGAGCGGCCAGCTGGAAGGCGAACTGGGCGCCACCGCCTTTGGTGAGATCTACACCTTTGGCCCCACTTTCCGGGCCGAAAACAGCAACACTGCCCGTCACCTTGCCGAATTCTGGATGATTGAACCCGAAATGGCGTTTTACGACCTCGAAGACAACATGAACCTGGCCGAGGAATTCATCCAGTACCTCATCCGCTACGTGCTGGAGCACAACCGCGAAGACCTCGACTTCCTGGCCCAGCGCCTGGCCGACGAAGAGAAACAGCTGCCGCAGGACAAGCGCAGCGAAATGGGGCTTATCGAAAAGCTGGAGTTTGTGCTCAACAACCGGTTTGAACGCATTACCTATACCGAGGCTATTGACATCCTCCTGCAGTCGCCTGCTTACAAAAAGAAAAAGTTCCAGTACGACGTGCAATGGGGCATTGACCTGCAGAGCGAACACGAGCGGTACCTGGTGGAGAAGCACTTCAAAAAGCCGGTGATCGTTACCAACTACCCCGCCGCCATCAAGGCGTTTTATATGCGGCAGGATGATGGTTGTGCCCCCGACCGGCAAACCGTGTCGGCCATGGACATCCTGGCGCCGGGCATCGGCGAAATTGTGGGCGGCTCACAGCGGGAAGAACGCCTCCACAAGCTGGAACAGCGGATGCAGGAGATGCACGTACCCGCCGGAGAGCTCTGGTGGTACCTCGATACCCGCCGCTTTGGCACCGTACCCCATGCCGGCTTTGGGCTGGGCTTTGAGCGCATGGTGCAGTTTGTGACAGGCATGGGCAATATCCGCGATGTCATTGCCTTCCCCCGCACGCCTAAAAACTGCGAGTTTTAAATACCAGGAAACCCGCTCCGGCGTTAAGGAGCCTGTAACTGCCCCCATGAACCAATCCCTGCTGATTCTGCTGCTGGCTCTTGTTACGGCGCTCGCTCCCGGCTGCCGCAAAAGTGCTGAGCCCGGCCCCGTGCCCACGCAGAACTTTCAACCCCTGGGAACCGGGAGCTACTGGAACTATCGGGTCACCGGCACCAGCAATTACGACTTCACGCTGCTGGCCACCGACCGCGATACGCTCATCAACAGCCGGCTGTACCGCCTCTTTACCAACAGCGCGGGCAACAACGAATATTTTCACCGGACCGTCAACAATTACTTCCGTTTTTCGGAGGTGGCCGAACTCAACAACCAACCGGTGGAACTGCTCTACCTCAAAGAAAACCTGAATACCGGGCAAAGCTGGGTGGAGACCAAAATCATCCCCTACGATGTTACCGGCTTTGGACGGGTGCCTGTAACTGTTCGCTTCACCTTCACCATCACCCAAAAAGACGTGGACTATACGGTAGACGGTACCCGCTACAACAATGTAACCGTGGTAACGGGAGTGCCCCAGTTCAGCGCCGCCCTGCTGAGCGTGGTGCCGATAGCCATTCCTTCCTCCTCCGATATCCGGTATTATTACGCCGCGGGCATCGGGCTGATCTACACGAATACCTCCCTGCAGATTCCGCTGGCCAACGTGGATACCAACACCGAAACCAGCCTGGTATCGTACCAGATCCGGTAACCCCCTCCCCGGCTGTACTAAAAACAGGATTCTGACGTTACCCAACAAACAGTTTACTATGAGAAATCACTACTGCTGGTTACTGACTCTCGGAATCTTTCTGGCCGGCGCCTGCAAAAAGAAATCTGAACCCGGCCCCACGGGTGATTTTCAGCCCATGACCAGCGGCAGCAGCTGGACCTATGCCGTCACCGGTACCAGCAGCGGCTCCTTCACCGTAACAGCTACAGACAGGGACACCAGCGTGAATAGCCGCACCTTCCGCGTGTTCACCAACACGGCGGGACCCAACGAATACTACAACAAAACCGGCAGCGATTATACCCGCTTCTCCCGCCTGGCCGAACTGAACAACCAGAGCGTGGAACTGCTCTACCTCAAAGACAACCTGAACAAGGGACAAAGCTGGGTGGAAGTAAAATCGGCCAACGTGCCCATCACCGGGCTGGGTACCGTACCCGTCACAGCCCGCTTCACCTTTACGGTAACCGAAAAAGGCATCAGCCGCACCGTCAACGGTACCGCCTTCACGGATGTACTGCAGATCACCGCCGTACCAGAATTTTCCGCCGTGGTGAGCAGTGTGCCGGTAACCATTCCCTCCACCTCCAACCTGCAGTATTTTTATGCCCGGCGCGTGGGGCTCATCAACAGCCTTACGGCATTGGAGATTCCGCTGGCAAGTATTTCATCGAATACCGAAACGCGTCTGACGGCGTACACGATTAAGTGATGGGCGAAGGCAGATGTTTTTAAGCTTCTGCCCCTGTATGAGCGATTATTTCTGACAGATTACGCAGAAGTTTATGGCTGACAGGTTTGTAGAAATATTACAGCGCCACCATCTCAAAACGCGCCCATTCAATCCTTCCGTCCTTCACTCATTCATTCATTGGTTTCGGGCGGCGGTCGCGGCGTAAGGACGAAAGCAGCGCACTTTCTTCGCGCCGGTTTGTGCCCTTCGCTTTTTTAATTATTTAAACGACAAGGTGCACAACGAAGGCGCAAGGGACACAAGGTTTGCTGCAAGGCTATTCACACATTCACACACTCCTTCACTCATTGGTTTCCCGTAAAGCGGCAAAGGATACAAAGGGCGCGAAGAGTTTCACGCAATGGTCACAGTGTTAAAGCGAACGAAATCCCATTCCATCCTACAGTACTTCCATCCTTCGAACCAATTAGCCATGAGGCTGCCCCTCCAGGAGGATTCCCCCCCCGTTCACTCATTCCCTCATTCATTCATTGATCTCTCACAGCAATCCGGCTTGTATATTCCGGCCAAATGGTTCTACCCATTCACACAATTACACTTTGCCACATTAATAAATTATTCCTTTTCCTCCAGCGCTTTCTTCCGAACCAGGTCGGTGAGCAGCTGCTCCAGCCGCCGGATCTTGGTGTACAGCTTGAGCAGCAAAAACCAGCCCAACACAATGCAGGTATAAAACACGAGGTCGGCCCCGCGGCCCACGCCCAGCCGGTTGGCCAGCAGGGTGGTCCAGTCGGGAAACAGTACAAACAGCACGGCTGCCGTTACCAGCGCCAGCAGCAGCAGCACATCAAAAATGCGGTTGCGCAGGCGTACCAGGAAATAGACAGCCACAAACAGAATGGAGGTGAGCAACAGTGCCTGGATGCCGGTCATGAAAATAGTTTGTGTAAAAGTAAGTCGAAAAAGATGCGGATGCTGTTCCAGGCCGACTGTCCTTTGTTTCGGGCATACGGCGTGTACATCACCGTTACCGGCACTTCGCAGTAGCGCAGCCGGTGTTTTTTCACCAGGAACAACAACTCCGACGCATGCGCCATCCGGTTCTCCGTGATGCGGATCTTTTCTGCCGCGGTGCGGCCGAAGGCCCGCAGCCCGTTGTGTGCATCGGTGAGCAGGATGCCGGTAAATAAATAGTTGACGTAACGGGCGGCAAAAATAAGCACCCGCTTCAGCAAGGGAACCCCGTTGCTCTGCTTCCCCAGAAAACGGGAGCCCAGGGCTACGTCGGCACGTCCCTCCTCCAGCGGTTGCAGCAAGGCGGCGATGTCGGCGGCCCGGTGCTGCCCATCGGCGTCAAAATGCACCAGCCACGCCGCTCCCTGTTGCAGCGCATAGTCCATGCCCGTCTGCAACGCGGCGCCCTGTCCCAGGTTCACCGGGTGGCGCAGGAGGTGTACGGGCAATCCGTCGCAGGCAGCAGCGGGGGGGCGAACCGATCCATCGTCCACCAGCACCAGCCGGTAGCCTTCCTGCAGCACGTTCTGCAAGGTGGCCCGCAGCACGGCCGGGTCTTCGTTGTAGCAGGGGATGATCACATATACGCTGGCGGGATGCATGCTGTAAAATTACCGGTTCCGGTACAAGTGGTAACCGTCGGGGTGGGTAATCACTTCTTCCAGGCCGTTGCGGCGGATGAAGGCTTCTTCGTCCGGGCGCAGGGGACCGAAGGTGATGAGCAGGAACCATACCGGGCGCGAACTCTTCACGGTACCGTCGCGGAGAAGCCCGGCATAACTGACCACGGCATAGGGCCGGCGGCTGTTGTGCCAGGCATAGTCGGCATCAAAGCAGGCCAGCACCAGCGGCCGTTGTTCGCGGCGCAGCAAATCGTCAGCCTGCCGCAACACCTGGCTTTTGAAATCCACCCGCCGGCTGTAGAGGGCGGGATGAGCCGGCAGGGTAGCCGTTTTATACAGGCGCAGTACCGCCGGCGCCAGGTTGGCGAGCAGCAGCACCATGGCCAGGATGAGGCCCCCGCGGCGCAGTGCCGGAAAAGATTGCAGGAACAGGAGCGGCAGCAGCAGCAGGGCGGTGGCCCAGTAGCGGGGCTCCTGCACGTAGGTGAAGGTAGCCGGGCCGTTTACCTGTTCGCGGAAGAGCAGCGACAGACTGCAGAGATAGAGCAGCAACACCAGCAGCCAGGCCAGTGACAGGAAGCGGAACACGGCGGGCAGTCCCGTCTGCGGATGCCGCAGCAGCCAGAAGACGAAGCCCGTAAAGAGCGCCAGGCTCAGCAGGCCGGCACATTGGTAAAGGAAGACCGGGTTGGCCAGGCCCTGTTCGGCCAGCAGGTTCAGCGGAAGGTAAACAGGGAAAAAAGCCTGCAAAAAAAACGGGGCGATGCGGGTGAGGTTGCGCAGGCTGCCGCCCCAGGTATCGGCCAGCCAGGCCCCGCTGCCGGAAAGCCCGCGGAGGAGCAGCACCTGGGCAAGCAGCAGGAACAATACACCTCCCAGCAGCCAGGCCGCCTGCCGCATCCGTTGGGCGTTGCGGTTGGTAGCAGCCAGGTACAGCAGCAGCGCCGGCAGCACGGGCACCAGCGGGTAATACTGGTAGCGGAAGGCCGCGGGAAGGAAGAGCAGGATGCTGAAGAGGACGGGGTGCGGACCGGCGCCGGTAACGGAGAAGCGCAGCACGGCGGCCAGTCCGGCCAGCCAGCAGGCCAGGCTCAGCAGGTCGCTCAGGCTCAGCAGGTCGGTGAGGACCGGATTGAGCAGCACCCATGTCCACAGGACCCATTGCTGCAGGGGCGCCAGTTGGAGCTGGCGCACCAGCGAGCGGAGGGCGGCTGCCAGCACCATAAAAGCCAGGGCGGTGAGGATGCCGGCTGAGAGGTCCATCTGCCCGCCGGTAAGCCCCAGCAGGCCGGCCAGGAGCAGGGGCAGCAGGGGCGGCCAGCGGAATTCCGTCAGCGGTTGCCATTGCGCCAGGTCGGCCGGTGAAGCGGTAAGGTACTGCAAGCCCCATCCGTTGTACAGGTTAATGGCCAGGGATTGCTGGTGCCACCAGTCCTCCAACGGGTATTGATAGAGGACGAAAAACAGGGTTTTCCAGGCAATAAACAGGGCCAGGAAGAGGGGCGAGAAAGGGGATGGTATATGCAGGTTGCGTTGCAAAAATGTAGTAGACAGCTCAAGATACTACAGAAAGGCAAGGCGGCGGCCGTTGGATCAGCGGGCCGCCATCTGTTCGTTGCTGCCGGCGATCACGTGGTACAGGCGGCAGCGGTTGCCCGCATAAACCTGCACGGCACCTTTCTGGTAAATAAATTTCAGTTCGGCATCGGAGAGCTGCTTGCGGGTGATGAGTACCAGCTGCACCGGCTGGGAGGTGCGGACACCCGATTGCAGCACTTCCTGGTAATCCTGCAACACGGCCACATCGGGTTGGGGTTGGTAGGCGAAATATTTTACCGATGCGGCCACCACGATGGGCAGGTTGTTTTTCTCTTTCAGCCGCAGCAGGGTCTGTTCTACCTTTTTCCGTTCGGCCAGCTGGGCGGTTCCGGTGGAGGGTACCGCGCCAAAGGATACATTCACCAGGAACTTACCAAAGAGGGAAAGATTCACCACCAGCAGGGTGGCAATGGCCAGGCGGCGCACCGGCAGCAGGCGCAGTTGCGGCAGGCGGAAGGGGTGTTCCTGCAGCAGTCGGCTCACCAGCAGGAGAAGCAGCAGGCTGCTGCCCAGGAAATAACGGCTTTCGTGCACGTAGGTAAAACCAAAGGCTCCTTCGGGCGTCTTCTGGGCGTCGTAGCGGAGCGAGAGCACCGTGAGCAGGAGCAGCACCGCGAGCGAAACGCCCATCAGCAAAAAGTTGGCCAGCGCAGGTACCAGGCGTTGCTGCCAGTGCTCCTCGGCGTCGGCGGCCTTTGCTGCAGCGGGGCGCAACTGCCAGAGCCGGCGCACCAGGTACTGGAACAGCTTGGTGCAGATAAAGACGGTCACAAAAAGCAGCAGGGCGTAGTAAATCATCAGCGACCAGGTGCCGCCCCAGGCGATCAGCGTGTTTTCGAGGTACGATGTGTTGATGAAACTTTTAACGAGGAAGGGATAGGTCCAGAGGAGGTTTTCGGGGTAAAAGCCCGTAGCGTCTTTTGCGATGAAGGCACCGGAGCCCGACTGCTGGAACAGGAAGGCCACCTGGGTGGCCAGCAGGAAGAAGACCACGGAAAACGACAGCCAGGCCTGGCGGAACAGCAGCCGGCGGTTGCCCATCCATGCGGCAATCAGCAGGAAAGCGGGGAAGAGAAAGATCAGCGGGTAGTACTGGTAACGGAAGGCGGCGGGAAGAAAGAAGAACAGCGAGGCCACGATCACCTGCCGGTTGCTGCCGGCGGGTTGCTGCAGCAGGCGGATGCAGAGCAGCACGCTCCAAAGCAGGAAGAGGGCGCCGTAGAGATCGGTGAGACCGAGGTTGCGGAAGGGTTCGGGGTTGCTGACCACGAGGATCCAGAGCAGGGCCTGCACCCGGGGGCCCAGCTGCAGAACGCCCATGAGCGCCCGCAGCACCACCAGCAGCAGTAAAATACCGCTGCCAAAGAGCAGAAAATCGGCGAGGCGGCCGTCGCCCGTGATGGCCGTAGCCACACTCAGCATCCAGGCGGCCAGCGGTGGCCATTCGTGCATGGCACGGAAGCGCACAGTCGAGAGGTCGCCGGCGCTGGCTTCAAAAAAACCAAGACCATGCCCGCTGAGCAGGTTCTGCGCAGCTGTATGCATCATTTCGTGGTCTGTCCCACCGGGCGGAAACACAAACACGTACAATGTCCTGAAAATAACGGCGAGCAGAAAGAGGGCTCCCGCGGCTTTTCGTGGAGACATGAATATTGGATTTACAACTCTAAAATAGGGCCCGGGCGGGAGATATCCAAGAATTCACCCGGAAAATGCGGGGTCCGGATGAAAATAGCGGGAAACTACGGCCTTTTGTCAGCGTTGTTGCTGAAAATACGATGCAATGCGTTGCGCCAGGTTGTTGCGGATGTTGAGGTAAAACAGGTTGATGTCACCCACGTGGTAGTTCTTGCGGCCGCTCAGAAAACTGAAGGGAAAACGGGGCCGTTCAATCCATACCACGCCCTGGTGCAGCTGGGCGCCGTTGGTGCGGGGCAGCACCTTGTTAAAGTTGAAGAGCACGGCCCCCTGGTGGCGGGTGCGGGGAACAGGGGCTTCGTCCATCTGCCAGCTCAGCGGGTTGGTGGCCCAGGACTGACCCTTTTCCTGCAGTACATAGTCGGGCAGGTACCCTTTTTTAAAGGTGCGCCAGCCGGCAAAGCAGCCGGTGGCGGTGGAATCGGCGCAGGGTGTAAGCGTGGTGAAATAGTTTTTGGGCAGTATCAGTCCCCACAGGTAAGCGCCCACCAGCTGTTGCTGCAATGGTGTGCCTTCCACCAGCTCCTTCAGCAAGCGGCCGGCATGCGCCGTTCCCTGGCTGTGCGAGGCGATGATGAAGGGCCGGCCCTGGTTCCAGTGATCGAGGTAATAGCGGAAGGCGGCCCGCACATCGGCATAAGCGGTTTCCAGCGCCTGGTGTCCGGCGGCGGTGTCGGTCGTAAAAAAGCTGTAGATATGTGCCTGGCGGTAGCGGGGGGCAAACACGCGGCCCGAAGCGTTGAACACGCTGGCCTGGTAGAGGATGGAGGTATAGTCGGTCCTGGCGTTGAGTTCCGCGTCGTTGAGGGCGGCGTTCCACACCTGCCCGCGGAGGGAGGCCGCGGTGAGGGTGGTGGGATGCACAAAAAACACATCCACCGCTGTATCGGCCGGCTGCCGGCGCAACGGGGCGGGGATGCTGTCGGAGGGATCGTGCTTCCACGGATGGGCGGCCCAGAGCTGCAGGTGGCTGTAGTCGGGCAGCGAATCGGGCACCGCCCGGAACGCTTCGCGGTAAGCGGGTACGAGGGCTTTGTAGGATGGGCGGCAGGCGACGGCCGTGAGTGCCAGCAGCAGTACGGCGAAAAAACCTTTTGCGGGACCGATCAATTTTGTAATTTTTGCTTTCAAACCCGGCGAAGTTACAACGGCTCATGGGTACTGCAAGGCGCCGCCCGTTAAAAGGGGTGGCGTACGTTGAATAAACTGCAGCCTGTTTGTTTCCCGTCAAATAAAAAGCAACCACCACGACCCCCTTCATCCGCCATATTCCCTTTCTCAAGGCCGTGTTCCTGTATGCGATTACCGCGTTTGGCGGTCCGCAGGGGCACCTGGGGCTGATGATCAAGATGTTTGTGAACAAGCGGCGCATCGTGAGCGAAAAGGAACTGATGGAGATCGTGGCCTTTTGCCAGTTGCTGCCCGGCGCCTCTTCCACGCAAACCATCAGCATCCTGGGGTACAAACGGGGCGGCTTGCCGCTGGCCATCCTTACCCTTATCATCTGGGTGCTGCCCGCCTCGCTTATTATGAGCGGGCTGTCGTTTGTGGTGCATTACATTGACCGGCGGGCGCTGCACACCGACCTGTTTAAGTTCCTCTATCCCATGGCCATCGGCTTCCTGCTGTATGCCGCGTGGCGGGCCATGCGGGTGTCGGTGCACAACACCATTACCCGGGTGATCCTGGTGGTGTCTTTTGCGGCCACCTACCTCTTTTTCAAAACCCCGTGGACCTTCCCCCTCATCATCATACTGGCGGGTGTGGCCACCAACTTCAGCGACCGGCGCATCCCGCAGAAAGACACGCCGCGGCGGCCTATCCGCTGGACCAATATCTGGTTGTTTGTGGCGGTGTTTGTGCTGGCGGGTTTCCTCAGTGAAACGGCCCGCAAGCAGAACTGGGAAAACCGGCGGGCTTACAACCTCTTCGAAAACTTTTACCGGTTCGGGAGCCTGGTATTTGGCGGGGGGCAGGTACTGGTGCCCATGATGTACGAGCAGTTTGTAGTGCGGGAAAAAACGCAGTACATGAAGGGGGAGGAGTTACTAACGGGCGCCGGCTTTGTGCAGGGCATACCCGGTCCCAATTTTTCCCTGGCCGCCTACGCAGGTGGCATGGCCCTGCGCAAAGAAGGGCACCGCATGCAGGTGCTGGGCTGTTTGGTTGGCACGGTGGCCATCTTCCTGCCCAGCGCCCTGCTGGTCTTCTTCTTCTATCCCCTCTGGGAGAATCTTAAAAAATACGCGGTGATCTACCGCTCGCTGGAAGGGATCAACGCGGCGGTGGCCGGACTCATGGCGGCTTCGGTGCTGTACCTGGGTAAGGACATCTCGCTGTTTCACTTTGATGCCATCAGCCAGACCAACCTCTTGGTGATCTGCAGTACCTTTCTGCTACTCAACTTCACCCGTTTCTATCCGCCGCTCATCGTGGCGGTGTGTTTACTCCTGGGGTGGTTCCTTTGACTGGTAATAGTGGCTCTGTTCAATTTCGGCAATCACCGCGTCGGGCAACAGATAGCGCACGGATTTGCCGCGGCGCAGGAGCTCACGGATGTGGGTAGCCGAAATTTCGAGCAGGGGGGCGTCCACCACGTAGAGCTCGCGGCAGCTGTGTTCCACGACCTCAAAGCCGGGACGGCGGTATACGTAGATGGGGTATTCGTCCATGATCAGGCGGGCCTGCTTCCATTTGTCGAGGTTCTGCAGGCTGTCGCTGCCCATGATGAGTGAAAAGCGGTGCTGCGGGTATTTTTCGCGGAGGTGGGCCAGGGTATCAATGGTATAGGAGGGTCGGGGCAGGCGGAATTCAATGTCCACGGCCTTGATCTGCGGCGTGTGCTCCAGGGCGAGGTGGAGGAGGTGGAGGCGGTGGTATTCGTTGAGCAGCTGTTTCTGGGGCTTGAAGGGATTCTGGGGCGACACCACCATCCACACCTGTTCCAGCGCCGTTTCGTTGAGCAGGTGCTGGGCGATGATGAGGTGCCCGTGGTGCACCGGGTTGAAGGAGCCGAAGTAAAGGCCAATGTCCATACCAATGATTGTATATCAGTTTGTTTCCACCTCCACCCAGATATGGGCCGCTTCTTCCTTGCGCATGCTCAGCTGGTAGCCGGCCACTTTGATGCTGATGGGGTCGCCCAGGGGGGCTACGTTGTCCACCACGATGGCTTCGCCGGGGATGCAGCCCATTTCCATGAGTTTGAGGTAGATGTCGTCCGACTCAAAAGAGCGGATGACGGCGCGGGTGCCGGGTTCCAGTTCGGAAAGTCGTTTGGTCATAGCGTGGATGCAAAGGTAGCGGCTGCGGGGCAAATTGCCCGGCGTTGCCCGGTTGCTGTTCCGGTCAAAAGGAAAAGTATGGCTAGCTTATTCAGGACCGCTCTTTCCGCCGGATGCTTAGAAAAGGACTCTTCAGTAAAAACCAGAAGCGCTGCCGCGCTTCGGTGTCAAATTCTTCCAGCCCGGGTTGAACCTGGTCGGCCGGCTTGTAGGTGAAGGTTCCGAAGATCCGGTCCCAGAGGATGAACAGGTCGGCATAGTTGGAATCGGTATAGCGCTGGTCCTGGTCGTGGTGTATTTTATGCAGATTGGGGGTGGTCAGCACGAGGCCCAGGGTTCGGTCGAGCCAGGCCGGAAAACGAAGATTGGCATGCTCCAGGAAAAACATGGGTGTTAAAATCAGGAAGTAAAGACCAAAAGTGAGCAGGTCAATGCCAAAGAGACCGGCCGTCAGGATGTTGCCGGTGCCGAACCACAGAAAGAGTTCAACCGGATGCGAACGGAAATTGGTGGACGCGTCCATGTTGGTATCGCTGTGATGCACCCGGTGAAAGCGCCATAAAAACGGCACCACATGACTCAGCCGGTGAAACCAGTAGGTTACAAAATCGAACACCACCACCCCCAGGATGAGTTTCGCCCAATAGGGCAGCGCCACCAGGTAAAACAACCCGATCTCCCGGCTGTTCATCCATTCAATGCAGAACACAACCCATAACGACCAGTAAATATTGAGCACGATGAACAGCAGCTGGAACAGCAGGTTATTGCCCCAGTGACGGGTTTTGCTGCGAACAGCAACCGGGTTGTCGAACAGTTGTTCCAAGGTGTAAAACAACACCATCAGCCCGGCAACAATGTAGTTGAGGTTCAAAGCCACCAGTTGTTCCAACGTGTTCATGTTTCTGATTGTAAGGGGTGAATGATCGGTTGTTTTGCTGCAGGAAGGCCGGAGGCAGCAGATACAACTTGTCGTGATCGCAGGATACGTGGTTTTTAATTGGCGGGCACGCACAGGGATGAATGCATCCCTGCATCACGGCCGGCCACCCACCGGGTACCGGCGCTTAAAGTAAACCATTTCTGCGCTCAAATGCAAATCCTCGATGGCGGAGCACAAACAGGGTCGCACCGTTCCCTCCGGGCGGGGTTGCGGGCGCAGCAACAGGGCCTTGATTGATTTTATAAAACGAGAAGACGCCGCTATTCCACCAGCACAAAAGCCGTCAAGTAGAAGGCGGGGTATTTCTTGCGCAGGCCGACCTGGGCTTTTGCAAAGGCCTGTTCAACCGGTTGGCCCTTGAGCCAATTGTCATAGAAAGCCGTCATCAGTTCGGCCGTTTCCTTGTCGGGCACCTGCCAGAGACTGACGATCATCTTTTTAACCCCGGCCAGTTTAAAGGCACCCCACGGACCTATATTTTATAATAATTTGATTTATAATTCTTTATGTTGCTTTAACATCGTATAAAAGATCGAGGCAAATCAGAAATGGTCTTTTCCGCTGTTTTAATTTCCGACAGATAAGCTCTCCTTAAACAACGCAAACACCCCTCCGTTGTACACAGATTTCCCGTTCCCCTCCTTTTTCCGACCTTTGCCGCATGCAGCAGTCCATCCGCTTTTTTTACCAATCGGCCCCCTTTGCCTTTGCCCACCGCAACCGGCTCAAGCAATTCCTGGCCCGGCTGCTGCGCCGGGAAGAACAGCAACTGCAGGAAGTCCGCATCATCTTCTGCAGCGACCGGCAGTTGCTCGACATCAACCGCACCCACCTGAACCACGATTATTACACCGATATTATTACGTTTCCCTTCTCCGAACCCGGGGAACCGGTGGAGGCGGAACTCTACATCAGCGTGGACCGCATCCGCGACAATGCGGCAGCCGCCGGAACCAGCTTCCGCCGGGAACTGCACCGGGTACTCTTTCACGGCCTGCTGCACCTCTGCGGGTACAACGACAAATCTTCACAACAAATTAAGCAAATGCGTGAACGGGAAGAACACTACCTGCGTTTGTACTTTGGGCGCTGAAACTTGCCTGAACATTCTCATGCGGTCAATTTTTCTTCTTTTCGGCCTTTTCGTTTTCCTGGTAAGCCAGGCACAGCAGGGTTCGGTAACGCTGCAGGCCAAGTCGTTTCAATACAACCCTCCCCGTGATACTGCTATCTGGAACTGGCTGGAACGGCAACCCGGCTTCAGTTCCCTGCCCTTACAGCAGCAGGAGTCGTTTTACTGGACCAATCTGATGCGGCGCAATCCGATCCGCTTTTTCGAAACTGCGGTCCGGGCTTTTGTACAGCAGTTTCCCGAGGCAAACACCCGGGAGGTGCGTGACCTGGAACTGGATATCAAAAAGGCACCTGTCACGCTTCCGTTATTAGCTCCCGACGCTTCGCTGAAGAACATGGGTGCCGCCCATACAACCGACCTGGTTATGCGGGGCGGTATTATTTCCCACCAGTCGGCCAGCGGAAAGGGTTTTGCCCAACGGATAAAAGAATTCGGCAGCTTCCGCTGCGGTGCTGAGAATATATATGCCGGCTCTAACGACCCGCTGGAGGCTCTGATTATTTTGTTGATCGACCACAATGTGCCCAACAAGGGACACCGCATTAACCTGCTGGACCCCGCTTACGGTCGCATGGGTTTGGGTTGGGAGCTGATGAAAGATAGTCGGGCCATGCTGGTGCAGGTCTTTGCTTGTCCCTGATGTTCCACGGAGCACAGTTTCAGGGTGGAACTGTTCGTCGTGAAACATTATCTTTGCTAAAACAAGCGTATGGAAGGCCTGGAAAACAATTCTGATGAACTTGCAGAATCAAGACAGAAGCAAAATGATAAGCGCAAATGGCAAATTGCTCTAAGGCGTTATATACTTAATGGTCATGTGGCTACACAATACGCCACTTACTTTGGATTAGATTTCAAAAACCTTCGCCTTTGGATTGAAATGCAGTTTACGGGAGATCTCTCCTGGTCAAACTATGGTAAAGAATGGCAGTTTGACCACATTATTCCCGTAGCCTACTTTGATTTTAAAAATGAAGACGAACTCAAACTTTGCTGGAACTTCACGAACATTAGGGTGGAGGCCAACCAAAAGAATAAAGAACGGGGCAATAGAGTAGACGTATTGATGGCAAAAACCTACTTTCAGGAAATTTATAATGAAACCGGCTATTATGTATGCAAAAAGCTTTTGGACAAAATAGCCGCTCTTGAAATATCAAATATAATCAGCACCGTAGCCCAACGGCAATTCATTAAGGAGCATCTAAATTACCTGGTGCATCTTGAGGGTTTTAGTAATTACGAGTTTGAATTATTGAACAGCGGTCGGAATTTTAAAGAAGTAATGAAAGAAGCCGCCTTAATTAGAAACTTAGGAAAAGAGTAGGGCCGTTTATTTCGGCTACTTTTGCAACCCATGTTTCCTTCGTACGATATCATTGTGGTAGGTGCCGGTCACGCCGGTTGTGAAGCTGCGGCGGCCGCCGCCAATATGGGCAGCAAAGTGCTGCTGGTGACCATGAACATGCAGACCATCGCCCAGATGAGCTGCAACCCGGCCATGGGCGGCATTGCCAAGGGGCAGATTGTGCGGGAAATTGATGCCATGGGCGGTTACAGCGGGATTGTGAGCGACCGTAGTATGATCCAGTTCCGGATGCTCAACCGCTCCAAGGGACCCGCCATGTGGAGTCCGCGTACCCAAAACGACCGCATGCTCTTTGCCGCCACCTGGCGGGAACTGCTGGAGCAAACGACCAATCTGGATTTTTACCAGGATATGGTGCGTCAGCTGCTGGTGAAAGACGGCCGCTGTTACGGGGTGATCACCGGGCTGGGGCATGAAATACAGGCCAAAGCCGTGGTGGTGACCAGCGGTACCTTCTTAAACGGAGTGATTCACATCGGCGAAAAACAGCTGGGAGGAGGACGCATCTCCGAAAAAGCGGCCACGGGCATTACCGAGCAACTGGTGGAGCTGGGCTTTGAAAGCGACCGCCTGAAAACGGGCACCCCGCCCCGGATCGACGGGCGCAGCCTGGATTACTCGAAGATGGAAGAACAGAAGGGCGATCCGGAGATCACTGGCTTTTCCTACCTGGATGTGGAGCGGATCCGGCCAGAACAGCAGCGCAGCTGTTTTATTACCTATACCAACCCGGAAGTACACGATATCCTGAAAACCGGGTTCGACAGAAGTCCCATGTACCAGGGCCGCATCCAGGGAACGGGCCCCCGCTATTGCCCGAGTATTGAAGATAAAATCAACCGCTTTGCCGACCGCGACCGGCACCAGCTCTTCGTAGAGCCGGAGGGGTGGAATACGGTAGAAATCTATGTGAACGGCTTTTCCACCTCCCTGCCCGAGCAGGTGCAGATGGCCGCCCTGCGCACCGTACCGGGCTTTGAAAACTGCCGCATGTTCCGCCCCGGGTACGCCATTGAATACGACTATTTTCCCCCCACTCAACTTCGTTACTCATTGGAAACCAAGCAGATAGAAAATTTATTTTTTGCCGGGCAGATCAACGGCACCACCGGGTACGAGGAAGCAGCCTGCCAGGGATTGATCGCCGGCATGAATGCGCACCTTAAAAGCGGGGAGCAGGAACCGTTTGTGTTGAAACGCAGCGATGCGTACATCGGGGTGCTTATAGACGACCTCATCAGCAAAGGAACCGATGAGCCCTACCGCATGTTTACCAGCCGGGCCGAATACCGCACCCTGCTGCGACAGGACAATGCCGATCTGCGACTGACCGAACTCTCCTACAAGCTGGGACTGGCCAAAGAAGACCGGATGCAGCGGGTACGTGACAAACGATCCGCCGTGGAACAACTGAAGAACATGCTGGGGGAAGCCACCCTCACGCCTGAAGAAATCAATCCCTTCCTGGAAACGAAGAACAGTGCACCGCTCAGCCAGAAACAGAAGGCCGCCCAGGTGCTGCTGCGCCCAGGCATCGCCCTGCACGAGCTGGTGGCCGCTTCGCCCTCCCTGCAGCAACTAACGGGAACGCACAACCGCGAAATACTGGAGCAGACCGAAATCCAGGTGAAGTACGATGTATACATTGAAAAAGAGCGGGAACTCGTGCAGCGCATGAGCCAGCTCGAGGACCTGGAAATACCCGATAGCTTTGATTACGGCAAGTTGTCTTCACTCAGCAACGAGGCCCTGCAGAAGTTCAGAAAAATCCGTCCGCGTACCCTGGGCCAGGCCAGCCGTATTTCGGGGGTGAACCCCAGCGATGTGCAGATCCTGATGGTGTATATGGGACGGTGAAAAGGATGGTTGTCCTGATTCGCTTTTGCAGTTTTCTGTTTCTTTCCTTTGCCACCCAATCAACGCAGCCCGAAGAAAACATGGTTCAATTAACATATCCTTCTGACCTGCTGTAAGCAAGCCTTTCTTTCGTGTATTATATTTGATGGTGATCGTTTAAACCGGTGCGCTGTTTCGTCCGGAAAACGTTTAATTAACACTCTTTTCAACGCCCGCTGCCATGCACTACATCAAGGACTGCCTGATCCGGTTGCGCTTTCGCATCATCGGTATGCTGACTCTGCCAGTCGTTTTCTCCTTCCCCCTGCAGGCTGCAGACACCCTGGATTTCCGCTTTCACTACGGGATGATTATACTTTCCGGAAAACTCAATGGTGTTGCGACCGACTTTTTATTTGATACCGGCAGCAATATCACCATCACCACTCCCGGCAATAATGCAGCCGCAGGCATTACACCCTCCCGAAACACAACGGTTGCCCGTGATGCCAACAACAATGTGGAGTTACTAAACCGGGTTCATATAAACAGTGTGCAATTTGGATCCTTGGTATTTAAAAATATTAAAGGCATCACCGCCGGTATGCCCGTGCTGGCCTGCAACAACTTCGTTTTACTGGGGCAGGATGTGATCCGCCAGTGCAACTGGCTGTTTGATTTTGAACGGCTGCAGGTGATCATCAGCAAACGGCCGTTTCAGAAAGAAACGGGTTCCGCCCTATGGAAGGTTTCCATGAAAAACACAAAACCCTATGTTCCCATCCGGATAACGCCCGACACTACATTACAATGCCTGATAGATATGGGTTTTTCGGGTGTGCTGGATATCGCAAAATCCTATCCGGCATTGGATGTAATGATTCGTCAACGACAACAGGAAGGGAAGTTGTATCAACAATTAACCCGCGGCGGCATGGGATTATTGGGATATGGACGCCATAACCTGGAGCACGTATTTACGGCCGACAGTGTTTGGTTGCCCGGTATGCCGGTGACCGACTTTCCTGTAACGGTTGAAAACAATGGCTTTACCAAGCTGGGTATCCGGTTCTTTTCTTCCGCCTGCCGGCAGCTCGTATTGCACCATACTTCCAACGAGTATGAATTACGCTTACGGGATACCCTGCGCTGGAATACACAGGTATCTGATGCATCCGTTATGTTTGAAAACGGAAAGTTGTTGGTGCAGGATAAAAATATCAGTCCGTCCAGCACAGCACACGTCCTTTATGTAGGG
This sequence comes from uncultured Chitinophagaceae bacterium, assembly GCA_937862815.1. Lineage (GTDB taxonomy): Bacteria > Bacteroidota > Bacteroidia > Chitinophagales > Chitinophagaceae > Lacibacter. The sequence continues at coordinate 51,257 of CALMED010000035.1, forward strand.
GAAGAGTTACGATCAGTAAATGGTAAGACAGCTGCGGAATTTGAAAACCTCTGTGCGTTTTTGGAATGGAAGTTTACCAATCGTTATTCGAATATTATTGTGGAACGTGCTGATGGCAGCCGGATGGAAATCCGCACCATTCTCGTGGGGCATCCGGATGCAAAGAGTGCTCGGAAAATAAACAGCTGGCAGGAGGATATGGAATCGCCGGTCCGGGAATAAAGCCCGAAAACCCTTGTACATAAAAGGTCGTTTATTGTACCCCTTCCTGTTCCAGCAACCACGCTACCAGTTTAATATCAAAATAACGCACGTCATCTGCCAGACGACTCTTCCAGTCGGTGAGGTTGGCATCGGGATACTCTTTTATCACCGCCTCAATTTTTCGTTTACGCTCCGGATCAGGTACATAGTCATCTGTAGGTAAGAAACCCGATTGAATCAGCCGCATGATATGGCTCTCAACCGTATTGAGTGTAAGATTGCGGTCGTTTGCGATATGTTCCGGCGATTTACCCTGTTGCAGTTGCTCGTAGGTGAGCAGGTGACTGGCTACCCGCTCAGCTGCGGCCCTGGGTTTCCGTTCCCGTTTGGGTGCCCCCTGGTAAGCGTGCATCTGGCTTTGCAATTGGTGTTCCGCACAATAATCAGAAATGATGTCCAGCAGTTCCGGGCCCCATTTCTCCACTTTGGCCGTACCCATCCCTTTGATCCGCAGCAAATCTTCTTTTGACAGAGGCAGATAGCTGCAGATTTCCAGCAGGGTTTCATTTTTAGCGACATAGAAAACCGGCAGGTTTTGTTCCTGGCAGGTAGCGTCTCTCCATGCACGGAGAACCCGGTAGAGTTCAGGGTGTGCTGTGCCGGAAACTGGTGTTGCCGACTGCCGGATAGCATAAGCAGTAATCCCGGTCAACCGCGGTGCCTGGTATTGCAGTTTGTGCCGCAGGTAACCAGTGACGGTGAATGGTTCCCCGCAAAACCGCAACAGGTATTTCCATCTATGCAGCTCCTGTGCGAGTTCCTGCAGCCGCTCATCTATCATTTCAGCGGCTTCTTTGTGCTCGGTGCTGAACGGGTGTTTCCGCAAGAAGGCTTCCAATGTTTCTGCCTGTGCCAGGAAATAGTCTGATGCGTCGGTAATGCGCTTTTGGAGGTTACTGTTCGCTTCAATGGGTTGTTGTTTTAAAAGGGGGGCAACCTGTGCCAAAAACTTATGGCCCACTTCCACCAGGCTGAGCAGCTGCCGCTCCCAATGAACCAACCAATCCTTTCCGGCCTCTTTTAACTGATCGGTGTTGCTGCGGCATTGCTCCTTCAGCATACGGAACAAACGCTCCGGTTCCTGCATGCCGAACAAATCGTCGAATAACTGCTGGGTAAACAACTGCCGGGCACCGGCAAAGCGTTCGGCCAGGGAGCCTTTCGGCGTCAGGGTTTTCTGTCCTTGCACCACCTGATCATTGCTGATAAGCGCCGTGGGCGGTATACGACTCAGCAATACAATTCCTTCGAGCCGGGTGCAGCGGCTCAGCGCAACATAGACCTGTCCGCTGCTGAAAGCGGCGGCGGCGTCTATCACCACGTTATCGAAGGTGAGTCCCTGGCTTTTATGAATGGTTACCGCCCAGGCCAGTCGAAGCGGGTATTGTTCAAAACTGCCCAGCACCTCCTCTTCCAGTTGTTCCGTCTGGCGATTAAGTGTGTACCGGATGCTGTCCCAGGTATCTTTCTTTACCTGTACCGTTCCGTCGGAACAACGGACACTTATTCCATCGGTTGACAATGATTCCACCACGCCGATCTTTCCGTTGAAGTATTGCTTTCCCACCGGGTCATTTTTGAGAAACATCACCTGGGCGCCTTCTTTGAGGCGGAGCTCAAATTCCGCCGGATAGTTGTTCTCCGCGAAATCGCCCTGTACGGTGGCGGTATAGGTGTGGAGAACAGTGTGTAATTGCTGAAGTTCACGGTTGTTGATCCGGTCGGCCTGCGCATTGTGCGAGGTGAGTGTAATAAAGGTCTCGCCGGGAGGCGGCCGGAAACCGGGATTGAAACGTTGGTGCAGCTCTTCAAAATCTTCGGCGGTCATCTCGTTGTTCCGCACTCTGTTGAGCAGCCGTACAAAGACTTCTTCCTTCTGCCGGTAGATGGTAGTGAGTTCGATCAGCAGCGGTTGTTGCTCCTGCACGGCCTTGCTGTCGAAAAAATAGGGAGAAGAATAAAATTCCTGCAGCAGTTGCCATTCCTGCTGCTGGGCCACTGGCGGCAGTTGGTACAGGTCGCCGATGCACACGAGCTGCACACCACCAAAGGGTTGTTCGTGGTTGCGGCGGATACTGCGCAGAATCGCATCAATGGCATCCAGGACATCACAGCGCACCATGCTGATTTCATCAATCACCAGCAGTTCGAGTTTTCGGAACAGATGCTGTTTCTGTTTGCCAAAGCGCAGACGGGCCAGCAGTTCCCTGCGGCCGGCACCCGTGGGAAGAAAAGGATGAAACGGCAGCTGAAAAAGGCTGTGCAAAGTTACGCCGCCTGCATTGATGGCTGCCACGCCGGTAGGCGCTGCCACCACCATGTTTTTGGTGGTATGCTCTTTCAGGTATTTTAGAAACGTCGTCTTTCCCGTTCCCGCTTTCCCCGTGAGGAATACCGCTTCCTGCGTTTCGGTAATGAAACGGAAGGCAAGGTCGAACGGTTCGTTGATTTCTATCGTGTGCATCCGGGCTATAGTTATTGCAAGAGGTAATGCTTCTCCCGCATAATACGACTTAACATTTAGTATACAAGAATGCTGTTAAAAATATATTTCATAATAATGCTGATTCTTGTATTCTTCAATATATAATATTGTATTGCTAATCAACTTAATACTCAGCACATCACTGTACACTATTTGTCAGAAAAGATTTGCAAAAGATCATACGAAGATTATAACATCTTTAATTACTGAATATAAAATCATTCTTTTTCGACAACACTCAAGCATCTATTTAATTTTTCCGGTTGTTAATGGTTGATCTTTTGTTATACATCGCAGTCTTGTTTCATTCTTGCTTTGTGGTCGATTAACGTGAATATTTTCTAAATAAAAAATACATGAGGCATGACCAGAGAATGCCGCTTCCCACGCATAACCAGAAACTATAATGTGCAGGATTGAATGTACCAAATGGAGCAAAGGCCATTAATGATACAGCGAAAATGCAAGATGATAGTACAAGGCTGAGCGTTCTCCCTTTATTCATATTAAACAAATTTAGCGAAAACAAGAACCCAACAATTCTGCTGCAATACCTGATACAGCCCCACTAACAAAACCGGTAGCAGCACCAAAAACAGCTCCTCCAACACAACCTGTTGCAGTACCGATACCGGGAATAACCACCGTTCCCCCAAGACATCCTGCTTTTAAACCCAAAGCACCTCCTGAAAAAAATCCCACGACAGCACCCAACATAACATTCCGTACATTAATAGTACATCTGCTTTGAATTTGAAACCCCGACCTTGTATTGCCTTCATAAACTAACTGTAAGGCATTACTAATTTCCGTATATGTGCCGTTTTCTAAATATTCTACTAATGAAATTATTGACCGAGATAAAGTAATCAATAAAACTTTTTCTTCGCTTGCCAAAGATGATGTCAAAATAGTGCCTTCATAAGTAACCGATATTTCCTTTATTCGGTTGTAGTCGTGTTCTGCTAATACTGAATCAAGATATGGCCTGATAAAATATATCTGTTGCTCATTAAATATTAAACTAAAGTGTATTGGGTCGAACTCCTGGACGCGATTGGTATGTTGCAGAATAGACAAGTTTCTGAAATTGTAGTTTTCAGCAACAGATAAGGCTGCGGTCTGTCTTTTTTCCGATTCTGGTCCTGCCAATTCATGAAATAAACTGTAAACAAAATTTCTTTCATTAAATACAAGGGCTCCTGCCGAAACCTTGGATATATTTTCAGTGAATTTAAAATTACCACAGGATAAAGCCTTGGCTATCATCTTGCTGACTTTTGCTTTTTCAAAAGTATAACTGCTATCTTTTATAAAATTGCCAGATTGTTTGCAAGATGTAAATAGGAATAAAAATACAATTGATTGTATTAGTGCATTTTTCATAAATAAATTTTGGGTTTTAAATTATTTGCTACTCTTTTGAATTAAATCTTTTTCAATCATATACAATGTAATTTGTGTGCTTAAACCTGTCAGCTCGGTTGTTCTTTATTACAGCGTCCACAAATGCTACACATATAAAACTGAGTGTTGTGACCTATTTTGAATGATGCAACACTCTATTATTTATCACCTTAAAAAAGATTAAATTAGAGCCCTACTTTTTTAAAAGGATGGGAAACCGGAAGCCGGGTTTGTTGTCTGTTGGTCGCTTCCGGTCCCCATCCGTTTGATGGCCGGGGGGCATCGCCGGCGGAGATATCCGGACAGTAACTGCCGGTCTGCGAAGCCGGTTTACCGCTGGTACCGTCAGCTCTTCTTATCGCCCAGCAGCAGCAGCTCGTTCAGCTGCACCTCGGTGATGTACTTTTTCACCCCGTCCTTGTCGGTGTAGCTGCGGTTGATGAGCTTGCCTTCGATGGCCACTTCGGAGCCCTTGCCCAGGTACTTCTCCGCCAGTTCGGCCACTTTGCCCCAGGCCACCACATTGTGCCACTGGGTTTCCTGTACTTTTTCGCCCTTGGCATTCCGGTAACTCTCGTTGGTGGCCATGCTGAAACGGGCCATTTTCTTACCCCCGGTAACGGTTTTAATTTCGGGGGTCATGCCCAGGTTGCCAATCAACTGGACTTTGTTCTTCAATGCATACATAGGTGTTCTGTTTGTGCCGTGCTCTATTTCAAGCCGTGCGGTTAAAAAATAATTGTATCACAGCCGGTGGGTGACGTCGGGGCCCTCCGGCCCTACAAAAATGAAACAGGTGAGAAGCGGGAGCCGGATTTTATTCGTTTACATCCGGATGTAAGCGTTTGTAATCGTTTGTGAAACGGATAAATTCTGTAACTTTCCTGTCTAACACTATGACTATGAACACACCGGAGAAAAACTGCCGCCAGTGCAGCAAGCCGCTGCGTGGGCGGTGCGACAAAAAATTCTGCGACGATTACTGCCGCAACAGTTACAACAACCTTTTACGGACGGACACGGGAACCACCAACCGGATCCGCAACATCAACAACAGCCTTGCTCGGAACCGGCGCATCCTTCGCGAACTGCTGCCGGCAGACGGGGGTATGACCAAGGTGCACCACGACAAGCTGGTGTTGCTGGGGTTTCATTTCAAGTACCATACACACCGGTACACCAATAAAAAAGGGCAGGATTACCTCTTCTGCTACGAATACGGTTACCTGCCACTGGAAGGGAACTGGTACCTGCTGGTACAACGCAACGACCTGTAACAGCCAGGTGTTAATCAAACGTGAGTCCGCGTGGACGGGTACGGGCCAGCAGGGTCTGCATAGCCGATGTTATGGAAATAGCGACCGAAGATCCTTCATCGCTCTCCGTCTTATCTATTTCTCCGTTGCTCTTATAAGTTACCCGCACGGAGCCTTTGCCTTCGCTGCGGATAAGGATGGGCTTGCCCATGCTGTTATACTCAAACTCGAGCACGCCGTCTTCGTATACCATACGGCTGATCTTGTTGTTTTCGTCGTAACTGAGCTCCACCCATTTGCCGTCTTCATCGGCCCGTACCAGGTCGCCGTTGGTATTGTACCTGTAAGAGTACACAGTCAGCCGGCTGGTGGCTTTATCCGTGTACTCGCTGCGAACAATTTTGCGGAGCAGGGAATCATAGGTTACCCGGGTAATGGACGTATTATTCTCTTTGTATGTCAGGAGGCAGAAGCTGTTGTAGGCATACGTGGAAGTGCGGGTGCCGGACCGGTCCTGGTTGCGGATACGGAGCGGATTGTTGCAGTTCTCGCTGTAGACGGTTTCCTTTTCTGTATATCCCACCCGCTGTAAGATGCGGTAAGTATACCGGCTACCGTCCATCTTTGTTCTGATTTCGTATTCATAGTAATTACTGTCGCTTCCCCCGGTGTAGCGATTGGGGGCCACCACATAGGTGGCGTAACGGTCGTCGTTCACCTGGCCTTCTTCGGTATAAAAACTAACATAAATGTATTCCTTCCAGCCTCCATCGCGTTCGGTAATCCGTTTTACGAAGTAGTTGGTGTTGTAGTATTCAATCAGCATCGCTGTTTGATCTTTATACCGGATGGCGGTCATGTTGTGCACCGCATCATACTCGTGCCGGTAGGTATTTCCGGCAACGTCCACTGTCTTTACCAGGTTTTCGCCTTCAAACGTATAATACGAAATACCGAGTGATGACTGAATCTGGCTAAGCTTACCGTCTCTTGTAAAGCGAAATACAAACTTATTTCCGTTGCGGTCGGCAACCGTATTGATCTGCTGTTGCCGGTTGTAAGTGATGATATAGCGGGGCTGGTTGTCTTTGGTGTACTTGCCGGCCATCAGCCCCTGTTCATCAAACACATCGTAACTGCCGTCACTGTACGTGCGCCGGTAGCCGGTTGCGGTACGCTCTGCACGCTGGTTACCCCGGTCGGTGCTTACCCACCGCGTACCCGCAGAAAAGTCAGGAGCCTGCAAAAGGCCGGCCTGCAGGTATTTCTTCCAGCGTGTAGCCCGCTCTTCCCGGTTGTTGCGCAGCTTTTGCCGGTAGGCACTGATGGCGCCCGGATTGTTTTCCAGATCGCCCTTTTCCAGGGCAGCTTGTATCAGCCGGTTGATTGCTTCTGTCAGGGCCTCTTCGTCTGCTTGTGCACCGTCAAAGAAGGTATTTGCACCGGAACCATGCTCCTTGATAAAGATGGTGCCGTCGCCGATGGCAAAGAGCCGGGTTTCAATTTCACTCCCCCAGCCAAAACCAAACAGCCCCCGCTCGATGGATTTGGAGTTATAGGTACGAAGGATTTCAAAGCCGCTGGTCTTACTGAAGCTGTGGTCGGTGTAGCTGATGTAAAAATTGCCATTCTTCAAGTTTACGCCAGCCAGAAGTGTGCCGGAAAATAGCAGCCACCCGCATAACAAAAAAAAGTGAAATCGAAACGTTTTCATCATCATACAATTAAAATTTTCATAGCACCCGCCAGGTTGTTAAGGCGGGCTGATAAACCGTACCGTGTTACCATTCTTTCAACTGCTGCAACAACAGCTGGGTGGCGGCACTGTAGTTGGTCCGCCAACGACCGGCATCTTTCCAGTTACTGTTCGATTTGTTTTCCTTTTCCAGCCACTCCTTTGCAGCAGACGGTTGCTGCTGCACCAGCCGTACAGCAGCCATGCCCAAATACGACGGGTTGGGTGAATAGCGGAGTGATTGTTCAAAACGTGCGAACGCATCCTTAACATCGCCGCCGTCGAGGTAGCACCAGCCCAGCAGCTGCAGCACCCGGTAGCGGAAACTATCGGTAAGTGATGAATCGGCCAGCATGCGCTGCAGCAACGGGATGGCTGCTGCCGGCTTACCATTTAGATAATACAACGTAGACGCCTTGATGTAAAATCCAAACTGTTTATACTCGATCCATCCCACCGCCGCGTGCAGCAGTTCTCCGGCCGCCGCAGGTTTCCGGGCCAGGAGCAGGTTATCGGACCTGTCCATCAGCGCCACGGCAATCTGTTTCATGCTGTGCAGCAGGGGATCCGTTGCGTGGGCTTTCTGAAAGTAACGCACCGCTTCTGAAAACCGGTTCAATTCGAGTTCGGTATAGGCGAGGTTGCTGTAGGCAAGTGCATAGTTGCTGTCGGCCTGCAGGGTATAGTTGTAATACACCGCCGCGGAGTCGTAAAGGCCGGACGTGTAATAATAGTTGCCCAGCAGGTTGTACACATCGGGGTTCTCTTCAAAATACACCCGTGCCTGCTGCAGGATCCACACGGCACTATCGGCTTTCCGCTGGCGCAGGTAGGTTTCGTGCATCCACTGGTAGGCGGTCCAGTAAAACGGACTGATAGAAAGACTTTTGCGGTAATGTTCCAGCGCTTCGGGATAACGGCGGCTGTTCTGGTAATAGCGGCCCAGGTTGGTCCACGCGGCTGGTTTACCGGGATTCACCCGGACGGCTTCGCGGAAGAGCTGCAGGGCGCCGGTACTGTCTTTCTGTTTGGCCAGCAGCCAGGCACGCCCGGCATAGGCCCACGGGTCATAGGGGTTGTTGCTGATGGCCAGCCGGTAGAGGCTATCGGCTTTCTGCCAGAGAACAGCGTTCGGTCCTTCCCGGTAATAATCGGCCAGCTCAGTGAGAGTGCTGGAATAAAACGGCTCAAGTTCCACCGACCGTTCGAGTAATTCGGTAGTAACGCGGGCGTTTACTTTCTTGTACAATTCGGCCAGGTGGTGGTATGTGTACACAAACTGGCTGTCGGCCGCCATGGATTGGCGGAAATAGTTTTCCGCTTCGCGGATGTTGCCCCGGTCGCGATACACCAGTCCCAGGTTGCTGTATTCAACCGCCACGTCCACCGTATCTATTTCTATGGAATAACGGTAGAGTCGTTCCGCTTCGCGGTAGCGCTTGAGGTCGTAGTATACGTTGGCGAGGTTGTTATACGGCCAGCTGAACTGCGGTGCCAGCCGGATTACTTCTTCAAACACCTCCGTGGCTTCCCGGTAGCGGTTCTGGTCGCGGAGCACATTGCCCAGGCTGCTGCGGGGATAGGTCCAGGTGGGGATGAGTTCAATGGCCCGCCGGTAGTACTGCTCGGCCAGCGGGTAATCGTTCTGGTACTCGGCCACACGGCCCAGTGCCTGCAGCACAAAGGCGGCATCGGGTTCCAGCCGCAGGGCTTCGTGCAACAAGGACTTAGCCCGTTCATACTGGCGGAAATTGCGGCTGCGGAGATAGGAATATGCTTCGAGGTAGCGGGCATAGATAGCGTACACCCGGTAGCCGTAGTCGGCCGTATCCAGCAACTGCAGCAGCAGGTAACTTTTATCGGCCGCCGCTTTAAAATAATGCGCCGGTGGAAGGTTGTTTTTTCCCAGCAGGATGGTGTTCACCGCCTGCTGCGGGTCGCTGCCCAGCTGCTGGGTGAGCCGCAGCTTCGTGTGCCGCAGCCAGTCGGCCGGCAGCTGTTTCTTCTTCGTCCATTGCTGTTGCAGGTCCACCGCTCCCTGCCAGTCGGCGGTTGCAATTTTTGTATTGAGCTGTTCCAGCAATGCCTGCTGGGCGACTGTGAGGGGGCTGAGCCAGGGCGCATCGGTCCCGTTAGCTAACGACTTCCCCTTTACGTTCACCGCCACGATCTGCTGCAGGGCGTTTTCCTGCAGACGCTGAAAGGTGAGCGCCTTCATCTCCGGTGCCACCTGCATTACCACCTTTCCGCCCGACGGGGCATTGATGGTGGGTTCCTGCCGCTCCTGGGATTCCTGCAACACCTGGTTATACACGTAGAGGTTGAGTTCGTTGACGCGGATCTTGTTGTCGGCCGGACTGTTATCCGCTTCTCCCAGCAACCCTTTCACGAGGTAGTAAGTAAAGAAGCCGTGTCCCAGCTCCTTGTTTTCATACGAGCGCTGGTTGGCACCGCAGCTGAGGTAACGGATGGTGTTGCGGAAGGAGGAGAGGGCGCCTTCGCTCAAGAGGTCGGCACCCTGTTCGTTGATGGTTTGCCCGCTGTGACAGGCATCGAGGATGATGCTCACCTGCACACCGTTGCCGGTGAGGTGCTCCACCGCATCGTTGAGGTCGCGGAAGCTGAGGGTGCCCTGGGCGCCGGTGTAGGCCCGGTCTACATTCACATCGCTGCACAGCAGGTAACCCACATAGCCCTTGGTGCTGGTATCGGTGGACAGCTGGATGTCGCCGTGCCCCGAAAAATAGATGATCACCTCGTCGCCCTTTTTGAGGGGCAGGGTTTTAAACTGCCGCACGGCCTGGTTTACGGCATGGCTGTTGGCATCGCGGTTGAGGAGCAGCAGGAGGTTGCGGGGTTCCACTTTTGGGGTTTCCTGCAAAAAGCGGGCATAGAGGGCGGCGTCTTTATCGGCGGCGTTGAGACGGATGCGGGGCGCATCGTAGAGAGAGATGCCAATCACCAGTGCATAGGTGGTGCCGGCCGCCACAACGGGCTCTTCATTTTCGGAAGAGCCTTTGCTGCCGGGCGGCTGTGCTGCTGCCGGGGTCCAGTTACTCAACAGGGGTAGCAGAAAAACCAGCAATGGAAGGAAAAAACGAACCATTGTGGGATGAAGGTAGTAAAAAGGGGCAGGAATTTCCTACCTCCAAAAGGGTATTTTGACCAGCGGAAACGGCTGGCTCACCAGTTCACTGCACTGCGGATGCGGCTCACCACCTGGTGGTACACCCGCTGCATCATCTCCTGCAGGGCGTCTTCGCGGCTGGGAAGGGGTTGGTTCTGGCTGTTGTTGATGAGGGTCCGGTCGGCATCGGTGAGCGCCCGCTGGTCGCCGTTGAAGCGGGCAAACTCGTACTGGTAGCGGAAATCGGCCGGGTACCGCTCCCATACCAGCTGCCGGCGGTTGACCGCATCCGTTAGAATGAGGTTGAGGTCGCCGTCGGCATTGAGCAGGCGGCGGGTGATGAAGAGGGTGGCCGTAACGGTTTGATACACGGGACGGTTAGCCGTGTCTTTTCCGATTTCGATCTGGCGGCTGCGCTGTACGGTGCGGGTCTGGTCCATGGGTTGATCGAAGCGGAGGTTGCGCCATACGAGATCAGCCACCAGGTCGGGTGCCTGCCGCTGGCGCTGCAGGTCATACTCGTTGTAAAACAAAGCCGGAACCGTTGTATTGCTGCGGCCGCCCAGCTCGTTGATGATGCGGTCCTGCCACAGCATGTCGCGGTTGTTGTAAAAACCCATGTTCCAGTTGCCCATGCCAAAGTCGTCGTACTGGATCCGGTTGATGAGCACGTGCACAATGGCCCTGTCGAAGGCTTCCTGCATCAGGGTGCGTGAATTGCGGTAGTTGGGGATGTAGGTGCCGGCTTTCCGGAAGGCGTTGTACGCTTCCCGCAGGTCGCTGCGTTCGCCGCGCTGCAGATTTGTTTCGCCGTAGCTGTACCAGGCGGCGGCGGCGCTGTCTTTGTAAAGCCGGATCTGCGGGGCAAAGTTCACGGGCTTCAGCTGGCGCAGGGCGTAGGCGCTGCGGCCGATGGTTTCGTACATGCGCTGCAGGGCTTCCATCTCGGTGAGGATGCCGTCGTACCGGAAGGGCGACTCTTCAAACTGGTAATTACTGATGCGTTCGCGCCCGCGCAGCAAAGCGCCGTTGTACACCTCGGAAATATCGGCCATCACTTTGTCGTTGGCTCCTTTTTTGTTGAGACGGGCGATGAGATTGGACAGGTCTCTTTCATCGCTGCGGGTGCTGTTGCGGCTGCTGCGGCAGGCGGCAAGGCCGGTGAACAGCAGGAAAAGGAGAGTCGTGTTAACAAACTTCATAACGACGCATTTACCGGTACGCTTCAAACAGGATGCCGGGTTGGAAAAGGTTGCTGCAAATTAACTGATTGTCTGCATTGTTCAGCGCCGGTACCGCGGTTCAAAATAGTTCCACAGCAGGGCACTGAGGCGGCGGGTGAGCTGCCAGGCTTCGTTGTCGGCATCCCAACGCTGGTCCTGGTTGTTTTTGGTGATGATGCAGAAAACATACGGGCGGCGCGGAGCGTTTACGAGCATTACTTCACTTCTGCTGGCATTCACAGCCCCGTTCTTGCTGAACACTTCGATGGTGGGCGGGGTGGCTGAGAGGCCTTCTTCGTCCCAGTGATTGCGCCCCAACAGGCGCAGCATCCGGTTGCTTGCCCCGTGGTTGATCACTTCTCCCCGGTATATTTTCTCCAGCAGGGTGGCCATCTCCCGGGGAGTTGTTTGTCCCCAGCCATAGCGCGTACGGTTGGCTTCCCGACCGGGCGTGCGGGAGTTGACGCGGGTATGCTGCAGTCCCAGACTGTCAATCAGCTGGTTGATGCGCTGTCCGCCACCGGCCAGGCCCTGGAGCCAGAGGCTGGCAGTGTTATCACTCAGCGTAAGCATGAGCATCATCACCTTCGACAACTCAATCGCCTCTCCGTGCTTGAGCGACCCCAGCACGTCTTCGCCGGCATAATAGAGCGAGTCTTTGTAAACGATTTTACCGTGATAGTCAAGTTCCTTCTGTTCAATTTTATCCATCACCCCCACCAGGATGGGTACTTTGATCATGCTGGCGGTAGGAAAGACCGTATCCGCCGCTATGGCCACGATGCGGCCGTTTTTCAGATTCTTCACATAAACACCCACATCGCCACGAAAGCCGGCGAGTACTTCTTTTACCCGCCGCTCGAGGCGGAGGTCGCTGCGCTGTGCGCTTGCTGCCTGCAGAAAAAACAGCAGAGGAAGTAATAATAAAAAAATGGGCTTCATTTAGCGGTCGGTTGAAAGGGTGTCGGTGGTGATCCAGTCCAGAAAATCGGCGCGGCCCCACACCGAGGGGCCGGCATGCACGCCCCGCGGCAGATCGAACCGTATAAAGTGTACGGGTTGCGCTTCCAGCAGGTTGAGCGATGCAAAAGCCAGGTATTGCTCAGCCCCGGTATTACCGGCACGGGCAGTAAGCCAGCCGGTGTTGCGGAGGGTTACCACGACAGTATCGGCGTTCAGGGCCACCAGTTGCAACTCGGCTTCGGGCCAGGTGCGGTTGATGCCGTTGATGAAGGGTTGCACCAGGGGCACCGAATCGGGGGGGGTGTAAACGCGGATGCGCTGGCGGCGCGATGCGTCGCAGTTCCACACCACGATGGTATCGGTATCAAACCACTGCACCTGCGGTGGAGCTGCCGGCTCCTCCCTGCGGGGTTGATCCCGGCAGGCAATCAGCAGAAACACGAGGGCGCAACAAACAACAGGGCGAATCATGAATTAAAGCTACGGAACCACCCGTAATTTGAAGAGTGAATCTTTAAATTCGTTACAAATTCCCCGTATGTCCAAAACCAACTCCTACCTGGACCTTGTACTCAACCCCTTTAACCTGTTGCGCACCAAGCGCATCCTGAAAGTAAACCCCACCGTTATACCGGAACGGAAAGAACCCGAACAGATCCGGCTCTACGTGTACGATTACAACGCCGAAGACCTCTATGAAGCGAAGATGGAAAACGTAAAGGAGTGTTTTCCGTACAAACACAGCAAAACGGTGAGTTGGGTGAACATGGACGGTATCCGCCGGAAAGATGTGGAAGAACTCTGTGCCCATTTTGGTGTTCACCAGCTGGTGGTGGAAGACATCCTCAGCATCAGCCAGCGGCCGAAAATGGACGATATTGACAACACTGTCTTCTGCCTGCTGAACATGCTGTATTTCAACGAGAGGGATTCGACCGTGGAAACGGAGCAGATTTCAATTGTATTGGGCCGCAACTTTGTGCTGAGTTTCCAGGAAGACGCGTCGCGGGATGTGTTTAACCCGCTGCGTGACAAGCTGCAGTTCCGCAATAATAAAATCCGGCAGAGTGGAACCGACTACCTGTTTTACACGCTCATTGACCTGATTGTGGACAATTACTTTGTGGTGATGGAAAAGCTGAGTGAAAAAATTGAAGCGCTGGAAGAAGACATCATCCGCAACGCCAACAAGCGGTCGCTGGCCCGTATTAACCAGCTGCGCAAGGAAATGATTGTACTGAAACGCAATGTTGCACCTGTGCGGGACCTCATCAATGGTATCCTGCGCAGCGAAAGCGAGTTACTGGAAGAACGCACCGAAAAGTATTTCAAGGATATCTACGACCACATCATCCAGGCCACCGACCTGGCAGAGAACTACCGGGATATGATGATGAACCTGCAGGATCTCTACCTCAGTAACGTGAATCTGAAGATGAACGAGGTGATGAAAGTGATGGCGGTGGTGACCTGCCTGCTGGCACCGGCCACCGTGATCGGCGGCATGTTTGGCATGAACTTCGACGTGATTCCCTACTCGCATCACCAGTGGGGCTTTTACCTGGCCTGTGCGCTGATGCTGCTCATTCCGCTGGTGATGCTGTACCTGTTCAGGAAGCGGGGGTGGTTTTGATGAATACACCACGAGGATTACAGTAAGTTCTCCCGTATAGATGCTGCCTGCCTGTTATTTGAACATTTTCAATAAAATCGCCTCTATATGAAAAAAATGCTGTTGTTACTCATTTCCAACGTACTCGTATTGCCGCTTTTTGCCCAGAACCCCGATACCCGGGTAGAGCAACTGAGACTGCAGTTGCCACCGGTAAGCGCGCCCATGGCCAACTACGTACGTGCGGTTCGCAGCGGCAACCTGGTGTTCCTGGCAGGACATGGACCCACCCGTGCCGATGGCACCACCATCACCGGCAAAGTGGGCAGCAGACTCACCGTGGAAGAAGGCTACGAAGCGGCCCGCATCACCGCCCTCAGCCTGCTGGCCACGCTGCGGGAAGCATTAGGCGGATCCCTCAACCGCGTAAAGCGCATTGTGAAAGTAAACGGCTATGTGAATTGTGGTCCCGACTTCGGGTTACAGCCGCAGGTGATCAACGGGTGCAGTGACCTGCTGGTAGCGGTGTTTGGTGAAAAAGGTAAACATGCCCGCGCCGCCATGGGAATGGTTTCGCTGCCTAACCAGATAGCTGTGGAAATAGAAATGATTGTGGAAGTGGAAGACTGACGGCCGGCTCAGAAATGCTCCATGCTTTTGAGCATTTCGTATTCCGTTTCAAAGGTGCTGTACTTGAACCAGCCGATGGCATAGCCGCCGATGATCCAGAACAGGATTTCAAAAAAGAGAAAAACGATGCCGCCGATGCTGGAGTAAAGATCGAGGAAGCTTAACGGATCGTAGAGAAACTGGAAACTTTTGATGATGGCGAAGAAGATGATGCCTTCGCGGAGGATGCCGTAGTAGAGGATGTATTTCCACCGGCGTAACTGACGGCGCTGTTCCCACCGCCGGAGAAACTGTCGTTGCTTCAGATCCAGGCGGTAAGGATGGTAATCGTACAAATTGTTCAGCCGCATCAGGTTGGTTGGTGTCGTGGTTTCTGGTTGTTACTTTTTCTTGTACACGGGAACCGTACTGCAGGGCTCGCCGTAGAGGATGCTTTTCGCCACCGGCTGCAGTTTGCTGGTGATTTCCAGGTAGGCTGCATCCGGAATGGGTGTGTCGCCGCATCCCTTGATTACAATTCTCTTGTCGGTAAATTCGGTTGCGTCCAGCTGGCGGATGTTCTCCAGCAGCCGGCGGGTTTTCCATGCTGATACGGATTCAAGACAGATTTCGTCGGTTACCTGCCGCAGGTAGCTGGCGGCCAGCATCCACGACCAGGAAGGCAAAATGGCATCGGCACTGCAGGTTACCAGCACCACCCGGTTCCGGTAGGCTTCCCAATCGGTGTTCTTCAGCGCTTCGCGGTAGTCTTTTTCCTTGAGGATCAATCCCATAAAAAGAAAATCCTTCAGATCGAATACCGCCGGCGTTTCGGGAGGAAGGAAAGTTTCCAGGTCAATGGTTACCAGGGCACTTTCTGCTACACGGTTAACAATTGCATCAGACATACATAAAAACAATTAAAAACCGTAAATCTACGGCAAATATGACACTTCTGTTCTGGATGTGCAAGTGCATCGTGTTTTTTCATACCGTATTCGTAAAACTACGATAAGCAAAACGGGAGGCTCTGCTACAGCCTCCCGTTTTTATTGATTGCAATTATCCGTTTATTAATAGAAATCCACCCGCTTGTCTTTGATGGTGGCTGATTTACGGAGTCCATCACTGGCTTTGTAGGAGAAGCTGCCCTTCTGGCTTTGTTCCATCTGCATGCGGCGGAAGGTGTAATCCAGTCCGGACGAGGGGCGCATGCCCAACTCTTCGGTGCGGATAAGGTAAACGCCATTGTTGCCGGGGATGGGATCCGATACTTTTCCTTTGTTGGCGGCAAAGAAAGCGGCGCCGCTTACGCGTGCTTCTGTACCAATGCCCGGGATGAAAGGTGAAGTGAACTGGATGCTGTCGGCACGGCTTACCGTGGTACCAAACGAATTAGCTACTGCAGTAAGGTCGCGGCTGTTTCCGATCTTGCTGATGATCTGGGCAGCTTTCTTCTGGTTGCGTACCTGTTGCTCTACCTGCAGGCGGGCCGACTTCGCATTCATTACTCCTTCTTCCTTCACCTCGGTGATGAGGGCCACTACAAATTTATCGGCATAGCTTTCTGGTTCCGAAACAGCTCCCTGCTTGTTTTCAAACGCCCACCTGATGAGGCGGCGGGCGTTGCCAATACCAATGATGTTGTATTCGTTGGGCTTTACCTCAGCCACCCGTGGTGCCAGGTTGCGGTCGCGGGTATTTTGCTCAAAAGTTTTAGCGTCGCGGCTCATGGAAGCAAATTGCGTGGCAGCGGTACTGGCTATATTGATGGTCTCATTGCTGGCGTCTATGGTGCGGGCCAGGTAAGCTATTTTGAAAGCCGGTTCAAAATTCTTCTGTTCCATCACCTCAATGTAATGGTAACCAAAATCGGTTTTGATGACTTCTTTGCTGCCTTTGGGTTTGTAAAACACGAACTCGGCAAAAGGACGGGCCAGGTTACCAAACTGCTGGGATGAGAATTCATATTCTCCCCCGTTGTCCTTGCTGCCGGGATCGGTGCTGAAACGGGCGGCCAGGGTTTTGAAATCACTTCCTTTGGCAATAGCGGCGGCCAGGCTGTCGGCCAGCGATTTGGCTGCGCTGTCGCTCATGATTTCCTGACCGCTCTGGGCATCACGGGTACTGATGAGGATGTGTCGGCACTTGATGGAATCGGCCAGCTGGCGTTTGTCAACCATGCGGGCCAGCACTACATTGGACCCGTCGAGGTAAGGACCAAAGATGCCACCGGCAGGCAGGGCCTGGATGGAATCGGCATTAGGTACCTGCATTTTTGATTTCACCACAAACCCATCAAAGAATGGTTGGGCCGAGGCATTGGCATTCAAAAACTGCTCGGGGTTGGTGGTTTCGCGGAAACCTTCTTTCAGCGCAATTACTTCATTGATGGTTTCAGCGGTATCGGCCGTTGTGGGGGCCGCGTCAAACACCACGTAGGTAAGGGTGCGGGAAGCCTCCTGTTTAAACTCGGTCTTACGCTTTGCCACATAGGCGTTGATATCGGCATCGCTCACCTGAACGGTACTGTCGTTGATGGATGTGTACGGTATAAATACATAACTCAGCGAAGCAAATCCGTCCTGGTCTGCCTGCTCCCGTTCACTCAGCCATTTAGGATAAAAGATGCTGCCGGTGAGCAATGCGTTGTATTTGTTGCGCAGGCCACTGCTGATGAGGTATTCGATGAGGTTCTTCTCTACGTACTGGCGTTGGGGATCGCTGGCTTTTTTCTTTCGCAGGGAATTAATGAACTGGCGGGCCGCATTGGCATCGTAGGCGCCGGTGGCCTCATCTTTAAACTGCTGGGCCAGTGCCGGCGGAGGATTGTCGCCGTACAGCGCTTCGTTGAGATCGGCCGGGGAAAAAGTGAGTCCCAGTTTTTCGTATTGTGTTTTCAGGATGGTTTCATCCACTTCGTTGTTCCACAGCATTTCAATCAGCTGCTGGCGCATCTCTTCGTTTACCTCCATCCCCTGCTGGCGGTAGTTGTTCTCCAGCTCGGTGAGGCGTGCATCAAATGAAGTGATATCAACGGTGGTTCCGTTAATTTCACCCAGAGTGGTTTTGTTACCGCTGAAGACACTGCTGCGGCTGCTGAGGGCATCCATTAAAATAAAACCGACAAGACTCAACGCGATCACTGCAATACTCACGGCCGCGTACTTTTCACGGATCTGCTGGATAATTGACATACCTTATATAATTATATACTTTAAAAAAGTGAGCGGCAAAAATAGGGGAAAAAAGGGTTTGAACAAATTGTGGAAAACTGCTGTAAGCCTTGCACCATCAAGGTTTTACCACTACTGCATAAAAGGCATGTGAACAGGCGGTGAACAACGGTGGATAACCTGCAGCACCCGGGTGGATAGCACCGGTAGTAAATGGTGCGAAGACGGCCGCGATCCCAAAAGGATGGAAATTTATGTGCATTGCCGTTGATTTATCCCGGTCACGTTAACAGGAGGAGCCGGCGTTCTGCGCAAGAAGTTATTAACCGCTCCCTTTCCTCCACCGGTGTGCAAAACAGGATGATTTGCCCGCTACTGCTGCATTTGGACTTGTTAACAGAACGTGGATAGCTGTGCATAACCCGGGGAATCCTAATTTTACAAATTGGAAAGAAAAGAACTTTCCACATATCCACAGCCCTAATAATAATAGTTTCTTATATAAAAAGATAACTACTAAGACATATTATATGAATACTGCATTGCTGGCTACCGCACAGGAACAACTGGAAAAAAAAGGGTTCTTAGACCTGGAAACGGATCCGGAACTGGACCTCTTTGCTGAGATCGAACGGCTCAAAAAAGAAAAAAAGGCCATCATCCTGGCACACTACTACCAGGAGCCCGATATCCAGGACGTGGCCGATTACATCGGCGACAGCCTGGGACTGGCACAACAGGCAGCCAAAACAGAGGCCGACCTGATTGTGTTTGCCGGGGTGCACTTCATGGCCGAAACGGCCAAAATACTCAATCCCACCAAAAAAGTAGTGATCCCCGACCTGCACGCCGGCTGTTCGCTGAGCGACAGCTGTCCGCCCCCCGCCTTTGAGGCGTTCAAGCGGCAGCATCCTGGTCACACGGTCATTTCGTATATCAACTGCAGTGCCGGCATCAAGGCCCTGAGCGACATCATCTGCACCAGCAGCAATGCACAAAAAATTGTGGAAAGCCTGCCTGCTGATGAACCCATCATTTTCGCCCCCGATAAAAACCTGGGTGCTTATATCAACAAAGTGACCGGCCGCAACATGGTGCTCTGGAACGGGGCCTGCATGGTGCACGAAATCTTCAGCGTGGAAAAAATCACCCGTCTGAAGCTGCGCCATCCTGATGCTAAGGTGATTGCCCACCCCGAGTGCGAGGAGCCGGTGCTGGCCCTGGCCGACTTTATCGGCAGCACCACCCAGCTGCTCAAGTACACTTCTACCGACCCGGCCCAGGAATACATCGTGGCTACGGAGACGGGCATCCTGCACCAGATGATCAAGGCCAACCCGCAGAAAGTGTTCATCCCTGCCCCGCCCAACAACAGCTGCGCCTGCAACGACTGCCCGCACATGAAGCGTAATACGTTGGAAAAGATTTACTTGTGCATGGAATACGGGCAGCCGGAGATCCTGATGGACGAGTCGCTGCGCCTGGCCGCCAAAAAGCCCATTGACCGCATGCTGGAACTGAGCGCTACCTTCGGGCTGTGAGTTACCGCTTGCTGACAATGGACGACTGGCTGGAAACCCTTGCCAAGTTCCGGCAACGGGGCGGGTGTTTCCTGCTCTCCAAATTTTCGCCCGATGCCCGGCAGCGTACCCGGAGCGCCTTCGACGATGCCGATATTGATGGCAGCAACTGGTGGATGATACCCCGGGTGCAGGAACGCTGGAACCGGAAGATTTCCGGGTATCCGCAGGTGGATATTGCCGCCCACGTTGTGGAGCAATACCTCCACAAGCGGCCACCGGGCCGGCTGCTCTCTATCGGCTGTGGTACTTCCACCCAGGAGCTGCGCATGGCCCTGCTGGCGCCCGGCTGGCAGTTTACGGGTATTGACCTGGCGCCCCGGCTGGTGGAAGACTCCCGGCAGTCGGCGGCAGCGGCCGGACTGCACAACATGGAGTTCCGGGTGCTGGATGCCACCCGCCAGCCGATTCCCCATCCACCTTACGAAGTGGTATTCTTTCATTCCTCCCTCCATCATTTTCCGCAGGTCCGCCGTTTTCTGGAGCAGCGCATCCTGCCCGTGTTACAGCCCGGAGGGTTGGTAGTGATCTTTGAGTTTACCGGTCCCAACCGGCTGCAGTTTCCGGCAGAACAGATCCGCACCATCAATACCCTTTTGCGGCAGTTGCCACCCCACCTGCGCCGGCGTTACAAATCCGACCGCCTCAAAAACAGCGTATCTGGTCCCGGTTGGCTGCGCATGCTGATGGCCGATCCGTCGGAATGTGCCGACTCAGCTGCCATTTTACCGGCCCTGCATGCTTTACTGGAAGTAGTGGAGGAAAAACCCGTGGGGGATAACCTGCTGATGTTGTTGCTGAAAGATATTGCCCATCATTTCGTGGAGGACCCGGAAGAAGACAGTAACTGGCTGGAATGGCTGTTTCAGGAGGAAGATGCGTACCTGTTATCGCAACCTGCTGATTTTGTGTTTGGTGTGTATAAAAAGAAAGAGGCCGGATAGAGATCCAGCCCCGTCTTTAAATCCAATATCCTATGAAAAACCAATAGCATAGACGTCGGCCGTTGCCCGATGGCTGCACAGGTTTGCAATTTTTTTTACAGGAGTTGGCGGGCGGCTTCCAGGTCGTCGGGGGTGTCAATGGACACACTCCAGGGTTCGGTAAGGGCCATACGGATCCGGTAACCATGTTCCAGCATGCGCAGTTGTTCCAGTTTTTCCGTTTGTTCGAGCAGGGTGGTTGGCAGTTGGCTGATGGTCAGCAGGGCTTCTTTGCGGTAGCCGTACACGCCGATGTGTTTGTAGTACAGCGCGGGGCTGCCGGCATCGCGGCGGAAGGGAATGGGGCTGCGGCTGAAATAGAGTGCTTCGTGGTGCATGTTCACCACTACTTTAACGGTGTTGGGATCTGCAATACGGTCCTCATCGGTAAGGAGGTGCATGAGGGAGCCAACCTGTGTAGTGGGGTCGTTAAAGAGGCGGCAAAGCCGTTCCAGCGGCTCCCGGCGAACAAAAGGTTCGTCGCCCTGCACGTTTACAATCACCTCCGCCTCCAGCTTCGGTGCAATTTCGGCGATACGGTCGGTACCGCTCTCGTGGTGCCGGCTGCTCCGCAGCACCTTACCGCCGATGCCGTGGATTTCCCTTTCAATTTCATCGCTGTCGGTCACCACCAGCACCTCCCGGAAAAGACCCGTGGCCACAGTGTTGAGGTACGTGTGGGCCAGCACGGTGCGGTTCCCCAGCGGTTGCAGGAGTTTGCCCGGAAAACGGGAGGCGGCGTAGCGGGCGGGGATGACGGCAACAAAGTTCACGGTAGAATTTTGGATAAAGGTACGCTGCGGATGATTACTGCCCCTGAACGTATTCGTTGGGAGAGGGTGGATGTATAAGATTGACCGGGTGGATCGTAACTACAAGGAAAAGATATCGCGGCGAGGTTGCAATCACCATTTTCCACCGAGACCTTCCAGCAGTGCTTCGTGGTAGGCCACTTTGTCGAAGGAATACAAAAAAGGAGCTTTGTGCGCTACGCCTTCCCGGGTTTCCGGAAGGCGTTTCAATATCTTAAAACCGAGCAGCTTTCGCTGAAAATTGCGACGGTCGAGCCTTTTGTCGAGTATTGTTTCGTAAAGTTTCTGGAGCTCGGGCATGGTGAATTTCTCCGGTAACAGGTTGTAGCCAACCGGCAGGTAACCGAGGTGGATGCGCAGGGTTTCCAGCGCCTTATCTATGATCTGGCGATGATCCAGGATTAAAGCGGGGGTTTTATGAATTTCCCACCACATACAGCTTTCGGTTAAAGAGTCGGGAGATGGTGTTACTTTGGAATACTCCACGAGTGCGTAATAACCCAGGGTCGCATACCGCTGCAGGATCCAGTGGTTGTCGGGCACTTCAATGCCGTCTTTTTTCAGATCCCGCCGGTGAAACTCCTGATCGTAGCGGTTCGGCTCTCCAAAAACATGAAACTGGCGGAGAAATAGTTCATTCAACCCGGTTCGCTCCCGCAACACCCGCTGAGCGGCCGCATCCACAGCTTCTTCCTTATAAATAAATCCTCCTGGCAGTGACCAAAGGTTCAGATGGCGGTGTTTGAGCAGTAAAACTTTGAGCACGTTATCGTGAAAGCCAAACACAACACAATCAACTGATAATGAAGGCATAAACCAATCACCACCTTCGTCAATAATCTTCAGGAGCGCTTCATTTTTTTCCATGCATGACAAATCTACTGCACAAAAAGCCAAAAAAAAAAGAACAGAAAGATTTGGAAAAAGCGGGAAATGGTCTAAATTGTGTCTTATTGACACAATGAAACCTGTTTCATCGTTCATGTAGCATCAGTGATTGCTTGTCGCCACATACAGCCTGTTTGGAAAAACGGTTACGCCCATGACCGGACTCCCCTACCTGCCTCAACCGGTTGCAAGATCGCTGCTCCGAACCCCAGCCCAACCGGGGCAATATTCCCACGTGATCTGACTAACTAAATAAACACATGTATGAAAAAGATTGCTTTTGCACTAACCCTCCTGTTGTTTTCGGTCGCCGTGCCGGCACAGGTAAGCACCGTACGTGTGCAGGAAGGACCCGACGGAATGCGGCTGCAAGTGAACGGAAAAGATTTTTTCATCAACGGGATGAACTGGGACTACTTTCCCATCGGTACCAATTTCAATTACAGCTTATGGAAACAGCCCGGCGATGTAATCAAGGCCGCCCTTGATTACGAAATGCCCCTGCTCAAAAACATGGGTGTAAATACGCTCCGCCAGTACACAGGCGTGCCCCCAAAATGGATTAAGTACATCTATGAAACCTACGGTATCTATACGGTGCTCAACCATTCCTTTGGCCGTTATGGCCTCACGTTAAAAGGTGGTAGGTGGATGGCGAATACAGATTACTCAAATGAACAGGTACGTGAAATTCTGCTGAAGGAAACCAAAGAAATGGTTGCCGCCTACAAAGAAACTCCCGGCGTATTAATGTTTCTGTTGGGTAATGAAAACAACTACGGCCTGTTTTGGCGGGGTGCTGAAACAGAAGACATTCCCTTAGTGGACAGAAAATCCACTAAAGATGCAATGTACTTATATAAACTTTTTAACGAGGCGGCTAAAGAAATGAAAGTGCTGGATAAAACGCATCCGGTAGCTATCTGTAATGGCGATCTTTTGTTTTTAGACATTATTGCTAAAGAGTGTAAAGATGTAGATGTAATGGGCATCAATGTGTACAGGGGCGCCTCCTTTGGTGATATGTTTGAAAGAGTGAGAAAAGAATATGGCAAACCTGTAATGCTTACAGAGTTTGGTGCCGATGCGTTTAATACGCAGGCAAATGCCGAAGACCAGGAATACCAGGCAAAGATTTTAGTGAGCAACTGGAAAGAAATTTATGCAAACGCTGCCGGATTAGGCATGGCAGGAAACAGTCTCGGCGGATTTACTTTCCAGTTTAGTGACGGCTGGTGGAAAACAGGACAAACAACCGGCCTGGACGACCACGATGTTGCTGCATCATGGGCAAATGGTGGTTACCTCAACGATTACAAACCCGGTGAAAACAATATGAATGAAGAGTGGTTTGGCATTTGTGCAAAAGGCAAAACAAATGAACGTGGCATTTACGAGTTATACCCCCGTGCTGCTTATTATGCGTTAAAAGATGTGCATCAGTTTAACCCATACAGTACAGATGCAAAAAGCAGAATCAGCGTCTTTAATAATATGCAGTTGAGTGATGCTGTGCTGCGTGCCCGTGGTGATAAAGCTGCACTCGAAACCGAAGAAAAAGGGAAAGTGTTCTTAAGTGATTTGTGGGCCAATTTCAGTACGTTCAATACAGGGGGCAGTTTAATTTCAACTCCTAAGTCTACCGAAGCTCCCAATACTAATTTGTTCCCCAACAGGCTGGGATTTGATCACATGCAATCGTTTAATGTTGGAATTACTGCCAGGCCGGCGCCCAATGTAACAGCCAATGTGCAGTTTAATGTGCTGGGCAATGTTGCGCTCAATCCCATTGATGAAATCTTTTATGAAAACAGGGGAAGACCCCTCACGGTAAATACGCCTACCGGCCCGCAACAAATAAACCCCGGCAACAGAATACAATTGTACAGAAGTACATTTAACTGGAACAGCAAGCATTTTAACCTGACCGGTTTTTACCGAACAGGACATTACCATTGGGGATATGAAGGCGATTTCTTCAATCTCTATCCCGAAGCCAACTACGGAGCCAATCTGGACATATATAATGGTGAAGCGCCTTTTGGTTTTGAAATGGAAGGTAAAAAAGCATTTAAAGGGTTGAAACTGGCATTCGGTCCGGAATTGTGGTGGGGAGCCAACCCTGCGGTGTTGGTAAAGTACAGCAGAACAGTAAAAGATTTTACGTTAACCGGAATTTTCCATGAAGATATTACACAGCGCAGCGGTATTCAGAGTTCTATTGCCGTTCCGCAGCCAAAAACAAGAAGAGCTACAGCTGTTATTTCAAGAAAGTTTGGTAATGCCGGTTTTGAAATCGGCGGTATGTGGGGCGGACAACCGCTCAACGGAAGAGAATTTCAGTTGATGCGGGATGGCCAGGTGTTTAAAGACCAAATCAAATCAAGTGACAATTGGGGAGGAAAAGTAAAACTTACCTACGCTGCAGGTGGTTTTAACTGGTATGGTTTGGCATCCTATATGGGTTTGGTTGCCAATGGTGGTGTTGACCAAACAAGAACATTTACCGGTTGGACACTAAAGGATGTGGGCAGCGGAAATATGTATAATGCCTTAACCGGTTTTACTGTAAGAAAAGGCAAGTTTGAAATTGCTCCTAACTTCTTATATCAAAAACCTATTGAAGGGCCTGTTCCCGGCGATGTACTATCGCCCGGCAGAGCAAGAAATATTTTAGATGACCCTTTCGCCGTACGTTCTAACAGAGAAACGGTGGCGGGTGAGTTGTTATTTTCCTATGACCCCACACCTGCAACCTGGATGTACGATTGGGATAACGACCGGCAGGAAGATGCAAAATTTGCAATGAGTGCAGGGTTTGTATACCGTCACTTACCTACGGTTCAGGATGGCGCTATCGGTATTCTGGGAAACAGAGCTTTGTTTGCATTTCCCGGGTCTGTGCCTGCACAGGATTTGTGGGAAGTAAACACACGCATCGTTTCAAAACTCAATCCAAACTTTGGCATAATTGCTTTACTGTATATGGGTAATGGCCAGGCAAATGGTACTGACCCGAGAGTAATTGAACGTTTTGGTTTTGACATCAGAACAATTTATAATAAAACAAAACTCACTGTTACCAATAAATTCAATGATTGGGGGCCGTTTGACTATCACCGTGATTTTAACCTCACGTTCCCCTACCAGCTTATTGCAGATCTCTCCACACAATTAGGAAGACCCGATTGGTTGATGCTTCCTGCAACCAAAATTGGTATAAGAGGTACCTATCGTACGCTGGACAGATATTCTAACAGGTATGCTCCCGTTAAAGTTTTAGATGCTGCCGGCAACCTTGTTCCGGATCCAACAGCCATTGGTTTTCCCAACGGACGGGAGTGGGAAATAAGAACCTACATCCAATTTAACATTGGTAAATAAAAATATGCTTGCGAAAACATTTAAAATAATCAGTATGCAAACGATTAAATTATTTCACAACTCTTTTTACACATTACTTGCATTTATTGTTTTGGCAGGTGTAAGCTGTAAAAAGCGGGATGTTTCTGAACTGGAAGCAGCCACTTTTCCGGTAAGAGCGGAAGTTTTTATTGATGATTTTACACCAGATCTCACCTATGATGCATTTGGTGGTTCTGATGTAAAGGCTTTTGATATTGACCGTAAAGAAACGTATAACGGAACTGCCGCTTCTATGCGTTTTGCAGTGCCCGATGAAAACAGTCCGCTTGGCGCTTATGCCGGCGGTACTTTCAAAAGCAGGAGCGGCCGCGATTTATCAGGGTTTAATGCTTTAACATTCTATATCAAAGCTTCTGCAGCTGTAAACATCGGAACGCTTGGTTTCGGTAATGATTTGGGTGAAAACAAATTTATTGTTACTAAAGCCGGGCTCGCAGTAAACAGCAATTGGCAGAAGGTAATTCTTCCCATTCCCGATCCTTCAAAATTAAATGGTGAAAAAGGATTGTTTTATTTCTCTTCAGGTCCTGTAAACGGCAAAGGGTATACAGTCTGGATTGATGAAGTTAAGTATGAAAAAGTAGGTAATATAGCTAATTTGAAAGGATTGATTTTTGCAGGACAGGACAGGGTGATTGGCAATGCCGAAACCGGAGATAAGATAACTATAAATGGTTTGCAGGCTTCTGTAAGTCTGCCCACAGGTGTAAACCAGGTTGTAAACATTTCGCCCTACTATTTTACATTTACTTCTTCTTCTGCCGGGGTAAGTAATGTTGATGCAACGGGCCTGGTGTCTGTTGTAGATGCAGGAACCGCAACCATTAAAGCGGTACTTGGTAAAGATACGGCCACAGGTTCTCTGAGAATTACTTCTACCGGCCTGCCTGTTGGCCCCACTACAAAATCACCTGTCCCCACCCGTGATGCCGCAGATGTAATTTCCCTGTTCAGTAATGCCTATACCAATGTACCGGTTGAAACATGGAATGCACGTTATCAATTTTCGAATGTGGATGAATTTTTTATCAAAGTCGAGGGGGATGATGTAATCCGCTACCGCAATCTCAATTTTGTGGGTATTGAATTTAAAAATCCTACCGTGAACGCCTCAGGTATGAGCGGCTTCCATATAGACATCTGGACACCGGATGTTACCGCCCTGCCGAATAACTTTAAAGTACTGTTGACCGATCTTGGCCCCAATAACGTATTTGGTGGCGGCGACGACAAAACACATGAAGTTACCATTGAAGCTCCAACACTTGCTTCCAACACCTGGGTGGGTATCGATATTCCCTTTTCTGCTTTTACCGGACTTACAACAAGAGCCAATCTCGGGCAAATGGTACTTTCGGGTACACTCCCCAACGTATACATTGACAATGTATATTTCTACAAAATACCTACCCGCCCAACAGTTGCGGCACCAACACCAACAAGACTACCGGCCAATGTAATTTCTGTATTCAGCGATGCTTATACCAATATTGCAGGTACAGACTTTAATCCCAACTGGGGTCAGGCCACTGTTACAACACAAACTTCCATTGCAGGTAATAACACGTTGTCTTATGCAGGGCTGAATTACCAGGGTTTACAATTTGGAAGCAATCAAAATGTAACTTCAATGGGCTTTTTACATATTGATTATTACTCTGTTAACTCTACAGGTTTAAAAGTATTCCTCATCAGCCCCGGCCCCGTAGAAACACCATTTACATTAAACGTTCCTACAACGGGCTGGAATAGTGTAGATATTCCGCTGTCTTCTTTTTCACCGGTAGCGCTGAACAATTTGATACAGATGAAATGGGAAGGAAACGGAGATATCTATGTTGATAATATTTATTTCTTTAAAAATCCTGCACCGCCTACTGTACCTATTGTAGCGGCCCCGGTACCAACCAGGCCCGCAGCTGATGTTCTTTCGATTTTCAGTGACACCTATACCAATGTAGCCGGTACTAACTTTAATCCTGACTGGGGACAAACAGGATTTGCTACTGCCGGACAAATAGCCATTGGAGGCAATAATATCCTGGCTTATCCTAATTTCAATTATCAGGGTATTCAGTTAGGAAGCAATCAGAATGTATCAACCTACGGGTCGTTACATGTTGACTACTATTCTGTCAATTCTACAGCGCTCCGTATATTCCTTATAAGCCCTCCCGATGAAAGATCATTCACGCTTACTGTTCCTACAACCGGAACCGGTTGGAACAGTGTTGATATACCATTAACAGCGTTTGCAGGCGTTAATTTAAATGCCGTTTCTCAATTTAAATTTGATGGTGGTGATGGCAGTAAAAATGTTTATCTGGATAATATTTACTTCTATAAAGGCGGCGGCGGCGGTAGTTGCCCCACTCCTCCGGCAGGTGAGTTTATAGTAGATGGTGGTTTTGAGGCTAATGCAGGATGTTGGGAGCTTTTCGCTTTTCAGCCAGGCACCTCTGCCACGATTGTAACTAATGTAAGCAATGGCGGAAGCAACTCTGCACGCATTAAAACGGCGCAAGGGGGCAATCCGGGTATCAAGCAAACACGATTTGGTGAGGGTGTTATCCTGCCCAATACAACCTATGTGGTAAAGTTTGATGTGCGGTCAGATGCGGGTGACCCGGTTGCCAATGGCTCAATATTAAACGCTTTTGCTTTTTCTGAACCGGCGAATGGTTCTCCCAATGCTGCCGTTCAGCACGCCCTTGTTCAGGGTGATGCAAATGTTCCGAGTACATGGACCACACGAACGTACACCTTTACTACAGCTGCTAATGTTGAAGGGGGCTTATCTCTTTTGATAGAATTAGTTGGCGGCGGTGCAACAACAACCGGTACTATCTACATAGATAATGTATCGCTTAGAAAGCAGTAATAACGCATTTTAAACTCAACGAAAAATTTTTGTTATGAGAAAAGGAAGTAAATATTCAGTCCTGGTAACAATCGTTCCCCTGTTATTGCTGATGCTGATGGGTTGTGAAAAAGAAGCCAAACAAACCCTGCCCAAAAGAAGCTGGGAATTGGTTTGGAGCGATGAATTTACAGGTGCAGCCAATTCATTACCCGATGCAACCAAATGGGCATTTGATATCGGGGCAACGGGTTGGGGTAACCAGGAGTTGCAGTTTTATACCAACCGTCCTTCCAATGTTTCATTGGATGGTAATGGTAATCTGGTGATTACCGCACGGCAGGAATCGTACTTTGGCGCCCCCTTCACATCAGCCAGGGTAAAAACACAGGGAAAATTTGCACAGGCGTATGGCCGCTTTGAAGCCAGAATAAAAACAGTAACAGGCCCCGGTTTATGGCCTGCCTTCTGGATGCTGGGTGCCAATATTGATACAAAGCCATGGCCGCAATGTGGTGAAATTGATATTATGGAACAGCGCGGGCAGGAACCCTACATTAATAATGCAAGCATTCATGGTCCCGGTTATTCGGGAGGAAATGCCATTACAAAATCCTTTGCATTAACCAATGGCAGGTTTGATACGGAGTTCCACCTTTATGCAGTGGAGTGGGGAACAGATTTTATTGACTTTTTTATTGATGATTTTCTTTACAAACGTGTTACGCCCAAAGATGTACCCGGTGAATGGGTATACAATCAACCGTTTTTTATTATTATGAATGTAGCGGTAGGTGGCAATTATGTAGGCTTTCCCACTACCGGAACACCGTTTCCGCAGACCATGCTGATTGATTATGTAAGAGTGTACAAGCAACTGTAAGCGGTATCGCCCGCCACCGGAGCGGCAGTGGCCACGGCAGCCTTATTGTATTTTGAATTCTTTCATTGGATTGAACACATGAACCCTTCCGCAACCAACCAACCGGAACAGGTTGTCATCAACCGCGAAGTATTTTACCGCATCCCGCAGGTGGATGCCCTGCGTCCGTTTTTCATGAGCATCGTCAGCGATTCCAATCACTGGATGTTTGTGGCCAGTAACGGAGGCATCAGCGCCGGCCGCAAAAATTCCGAGTACGCCCTGTTTCCGTATTACACCGATGATAAAATCACCGAGTCGGCTGAAACCACCGGCAGCAAAACCATCATCCGTGTAACCCAGGGGGGCAGCACCCGCACCTGGGAACCCTTTTCCCAGCGGCAGGCCGGTATCTACCGCTGCGAGCGCAACCTCTACAAGAACCGGTTTGGCAACAAAATCATCTTTGAGGAAATCAATACCGACCTGCAGCTCTGCTTCCGGTACGAATGGAACTCGAGTAACCTCTTCGGCTTTGTGAGGAAAGCCACCCTGCATAACAAGGGCAGCATGCCTGCAGACATCCAGCTGCTCGACGGCATCCAGCATATCATGCCGTACGGCGTGAACAGCGACCTGCAGATCCGGGCCAGCAACCTGGTGGACGCTTACAAGCGTTCCGAACTGGCCCCCGGTTCGGGCCTCGGCATCTTTGCCCTCAGTGCCATTATTGCAGACAAGGCCGAACCCAGCGAAGCCCTCAAAGCCAATATCGCCTGGCTGGCCGGCCTGCCGCAACCCTGCTACCTGCTTTCATCGCTGCAGCTGAACCGTTTCCGGAACAACGGCGAAGTGGAACAGGAAACCGATGTAAAAGGAGAGAAAGGCGCCTATTTTGCCGTGAGCCGTTTTACCCTTGCCGCCGGTGAAGAAAAACAGTGGATCATCGTGGCCAACGTCAACCAGGGCCCGGCCGATGTGGTGGCGCTTTCGGAACGCATCCAGCACGACCCGGCGTTGTACCAAACGGTATTGGCCGACGTGGAGCTGGGCACCGGAAACCTGTTGCAGCTGGTGTACGCCGCCGACGGACTCCAGCGCACCGCCGACCCGCTGCAGGATACCCGCCACTACTCCAACGTGCTGTTCAACATCATGCGGGGCGGCATCTTCGATGACAACTACCAGGTGCACAAAGACGATTTCATCCGCTACCTGCAGAAAGCCAGCAAACAGGTGTTTCAGCAACATGAAGCCCTGCTGCAGCAACTGCCCGAAACCATCGATGCAACAGCCCTGCACCAGTTGGCCGCCACCACCGGCGACCTGCATTTCCAACGCCTCACCACCGAATACCTGCCCCTGCGCTTCAGCCGCCGGCACGGCGATCCCAGCCGGCCCTGGAACCAGTTTTCCATCAACACCCGCAGCGAAAAAGACGGCTCCCGCATCCTCGATTACCAGGGCAACTGGCGCGATATCTTCCAGAATTGGGAAGCCCTCGCCCTTTCCTACCCCGGCTTTACCGAGGGCATGATTTATAAGTTCCTCAACGCCTCCACCTTCGACGGGTACAACCCCTACCGGGTCACCAAAGACGGTTTCGACTGGGAGGTGATTGAACCCGACGACCCCTGGTCGTACATCGGCTACTGGGGCGACCACCAGGTGATTTACCTGCTCAAGTTTTTTGAGTTCCTGGAGCACAGCCGTCCCGCTGCATTTCAGCAATTACTACAGCAGGAAGGTTTTGTGTACGCCCATGTGCCCTACCGCATCAAAGCCTACCCCGATTTGCTGCGCAACCCCAAAGACACCATCGTTTTTGACAGCGAGGCCGACCATCTGCTCCGCCGCCGCGTGGAGGAGCACGGGGCCGACGGTGCCCTGCTCACCAACCGGGCCGGCGGCATCTGCCAGGCCGGCTTCACCGAAAAAATCCTGGCCCTGGTGCTGAGCAAGCTGTCCAACTTCATCCCCGGCGGCGGTATCTGGATGAACACCCAGCGCCCCGAATGGAACGACGCCAACAACGCCCTGGTTGGCAACGGCGTGTCCATGGTAACCCTGTACTACCTGCGGCGCTTCCTCCGGTTCTTTGAACCGGTGCTGGAACAGCAGGGAACCGCACAGGTGCAGGTGGCGGAAGAGCTGCACCGCTTCTTCCACTCCCTTTCCCAAACCTTTGAACAGTACCTGCCCCTGCTGCAGCAACCGGCGCTCACCGATACCGACCGCCGCCGCATCCTCGACGCCCTGGGCACGGCCGGCAGCGAGTTCCGCACCGCGGTGTACGACCAGGGTTTCAGTGGCAAAAAAGAAAGCCTTTCGCTGCAGCAGGTGCAGCAACTCTTCCAGTCGGCCCGCGCCTTCCTGGAGCATACCATCCGCGGCAACCAACGCCCCGACGGGTTGTACCATGCCTACAACCTGGTGGCATTTGGTGCGGGTACGGCCGAAATAGCCCACCTGGCCGAAATGCTGGAAGGACAGGTGGCCGTGCTCAGCGCCGGTTACCTCTCGGCGGAGGAAAGCCTGCAGGTGCTCAACGCCCTGCGGGCCAGTGCCCTGTACCGGGCCGACCAGAACAGCTACCTGCTGTATCCCAATAAAGAACTCCCCGGTTTTCTGCAGAAAAACAGGTTACCGGCAGCGGCGCCGGACGAATCGCCCCTGCTCCGCGCCCTGCTGGAAGCGGGCGACCGCCGCATTGTGGAAAAAGACGTCCGGGGCGACCTCCATTTCAACGGCCTCTTCCGCAATGCCGCCGATCTCAACGCCGCCCTCAACGAGCTGGAGCCGCAGTGGCAACCGCTGGTGGAAGCCGGCCGCACCCAACTGCTGGAACTGTATGAGCGGGTGTTTAAACACAAAGAATTTACCGGCCGTTCCGGCACCTTCTTCGGCTACGAAGGGCTGGGATCTATTTACTGGCACATGGTGTCCAAGCTGCTGCTGGCCGTGCAGGAGACCTGCCAACGGGCCGTGGCCCAGGGAGCTGATGCTGCCACCCTGCAGCAGCTGGCAGCGCATTTCGACGCGGTAATGGCGGGCATTGGCGTTCACACACCGCAACTCTACGGCGCCTTCCCCACCGACCCCTACTCGCATACCCCCCTGGGCAAGGGAGCCCAGCAGCCGGGCATGACGGGACAGGTGAAGGAAGACATCCTCAGCCGCTTTGGCGAACTGGGAGTGACCGTACGCAACGGCGCCCTGTCATTTGAGCCGGTGCTGCTGAAGCGGGACGCTTTTTTGCCGGAACTGCCGCCTACCGACTACGTGGATGTGCAGGGGCAAACCCGGCAGGTACCTGCTGTTCCGCAGGCCCTGCTGTTCACCTGCTGCCAGGTGCCCGTGGTGTACAGCCTGCAGGATCCGGCCGGCATTGAAATCGTATGGGCCGACGGCTCGGTACGCAAACGCACCGAACCTGCGCTCGACGCCGGCGAAACCCGGGAACTCTTTGCCCGCAGCGGCGCCATCCGGCAGATCAACGTGTACCTGGGAACCTCCGCGCCTGCATTGCGCTGAGCGATCCCGTAAATAAACAGCCCGTGAAAAAAAATGCAGTATTTTTCTTACTCAGCTATTCGCTTCTGATGCAAAACTGTGCACCGCATATGCAGCAAGCAGAGATGGTGGAAACCTCGGCTGCGGGCAGCCAGCTCCGTGCAGTGCAACCCCTTGCAGCCAGCTCATCCGGCATTACCATTGCCCTCGATCCGGAACAACGTTTCCAGCAAATCACGGGCTTTGGCGGCTCGTTTACCGAAGCCAGCGCCTCGTTGCTGCAGCGGCTCAGCCCCGGCAACCGGGCCCGCATCCTGCAAGCTTATTTTGGCGAGGAGGGTGCCCGCTACTCGCTCACCCGCACCCACATCAACTCCTGCGATTTTTCGCTGGGGCAGTATGCTTACGCCAACACACCCGGTGATACGGGTCTTACCGATTTTTCGATTGCCGAAGACCGGCCCGACATCATTCCCATGATTAAAGAAGCGCAGCAGTATTCGAAAGAGGGCTTTAAAATCATTGCCTCGCCGTGGACGGCCCCGCCCTGGATGAAGGATAATAATAAGTGGGTGGGCGGCAAACTGTTGCCGCAGTACCGGGCAGCCTGGTCTTTGTACTTTGCCAGATACATCCAGGCCTACCGGCAGGAGGGCATCGATATCTGGGGCGTTACAGTCGAAAATGAACCACTGGGCAACGGCAATAACTGGGAAAGTATGCACTATACCCCCGAAGAGATGGCCGGTTTTGTGCGGGACTATCTTTCGCCCCGCCTGAAGCAGGAGGGATTGGGTGCTGTGAAAATACTGGGCTACGACCAAAACCGGGGCGAGGAGCTGGAAGAATGGGCCCGTGCGCAGTATGCCGATGCGGCCACTTCCGCCGCATTTGATGGTATTGCCGTACACTGGTACAACAGCACCTTCGACTTTTTTCCCGCTTCGCTGCAGTACGCCCACCGGCTGGCGCCCGGCAAACACATGATTAACACCGAAGCCTGTGTGGATGCACAGGTACCCCGCTGGAAAGACGATGCCTGGTACTGGAGCAAAGAGGCCACCGACTGGGGCTGGACCTGGGCGCCCGCCGAGCGCAAAAAATACCATCCCAAATACGAACCCGTGTACCGCTATGCACGTGATATCATCGGCTGCCTCAACAACCACGTAGATGGCTGGGTGGACTGGAACATGGTGCTCGACCGGCAGGGCGGTCCCAACTGGTTCAAAAACTGGTGTACCGCGCCGGTGATAGTGGACCCGGAGCAGGATGAAGTGTACTTCACCCCCCTGTTTTACACCCTGGCGCATTTCAGCCGCTACATCCGCCCTGGTACTGTGCGCATTGGGTGGACTTGTGCCGATGCCGACCTGCAGGTAACGGCTGCCCAAAATCCGGATGGTTCTGTTGTGGCGGTGGTGTTCAACCCCGGCACCAGCGAAAAAATGGTCAACCTCACACTCCGGGGCAAAAGCACCGGAAGCCGTATTGCCCCCGCATCTATTCAAACGATTGTAATCACGCCAAACACGTAATGCCACATGTCACAACCAACCGCTGTTAACCGCACCCATATACCAGCACTGCAAAAAGCTGCCTTCGGCGCCGGCCACCTTGTCAACAACCTGCTGCCCGGTGCGCTGGGGGTGTTCATGTTTTTCCTGCTTACTGCCTTTGGTATGGATCCGGTACTGGCCGGTTTATTGGGCGGCTTACCCCGTTTTTACGATGCCATTACCGACCCCGTGATGGGTTTTATATCCGATAATACGAAATCGCGGTTTGGCCGCCGCAGGCCTTACATCTTTGTGGGTGCTATCCTTTGCGGTATTCTGTTTGCCGCGTTGTGGCAGCTCAATCCCGAAAACTCGCAGCTATACAACTTCTGGTACTTCCTGCTGATGTCGCTGGCCTATCTCACCGCCAATACCATCTTCTCCACCCCCCTCATCGGGCTGGGTTATGAAATGTCGAGCGATTACAACGAACGCACCCGCCTCATGGCCTTTTCGCAGGTCATCGGGCAGTTTGCCTGGATCATCGTTCCCTGGTTCTGGGTACTCATTGCCAACCCCAACCTCTTCGAAAGCCAGGCCGTGGGCGTACGCCGCCTGTCGGTGATTGTGGGTCTCTCCTGTACCCTGCTGGGCATTTTGCCGGCCCTGTTCTGCCGCGAAATGAACCAGACGAATCTGACCAACCGCGCCGAGCTCTCGCTCCGCAACATCGCCGCCAACCTCAAAGAGTTGTTCCGCAACATTGTGAAGATTTCGAAGAACAAGCCTTTTATGCGTTTGTGCGGAGCCACCTTCCTGGTGTTCAACGGCTTTCAGATGGTGGCATCGTTCAGTTACTTCATCATTGTGTTTTACATGTTCAAAGGCGATTATGGTTTGGCCGGTAACTGGCCAGCCTGGTTCTCGACCATCAGCGCCATTGCCACCGCCTTTTTGGTAATACCGATTATTTCGTGGATGGCCACCCATTTGGGTAAGCGCAAGGCATTTGTCATTGCCACGGTCATTTCCATTTTCGGTTATGCGCTCAAATGGTACGGTTTTAATCCCGATAACCCCTGGCTTATGTTCATGCCCATCCCCCTGATGTCGTTTGGCATCGGCGGTTTGTTTACGCTGATGATGAGTATGACAGCCGATGTATGCGACCTCGATGAGTTGTACAACGGCATGCCCCGCAAAGAAGGCACGTTTGGCGCTATTTACTGGTGGATGGTGAAGCTGGGGCAAGCGCTGGCGCTGGTTTTGGGCGGTGTGGTGCTTAAAGTGGTGGGCTTTGACCAGAATGCCAGCCAGCAAACAGTGGAAACCATCACCCGGCTGCGGCTGGCCGATATCATCATTCCGGCATCCACAGCCGCCCTGGCTATCTGGGTGATGTGGAAATACGACCTCACCGAAGAAAAAGCACGGGCCATCAAGGAAGAACTGGTGGCGCGGCGGGGAGAACTTTGATTTTAAACCAAGGTGTTGTGCTAAAAGGCAAACCACCGTGTTCCCGGAGTTATACACAGCGTTGCACAGGATGAAGGATGGAAAACCAACACAGTTAAAAAAGACGAACCGATAAAATTCAATGTAGTATGTCATACAGAGCAGATAAACATGTATCGCTGACCCAGGCCGCTGCCGGCGGGTACACATCGGGTAAATCGGATGCCGAATGCAACGAGCTGTTCCGGCAGGTGCTGGAGCGCGGCGTAAACGGCTTTTGTTTCAGCCTCTACGGCGAAGGCCAGCGGCCGGGCGACGTGATTACCGAAGAGCAGGTGCGCCGCCGCATGGAAATCATTGCTCCCTACACCCAATGGGTGCGTTCGTTTTCCTGCACCGACGGGAACGAACTCATCCCCAAAGTGGCCAAAGAGATGGGCATTAAAACCCTGGTGGGCGCATGGCTGGGGAAGGATCCCGAAGTGAACCACCGCGAGGTGGAAGGATTGATACAGCTGGCGAAAGACGGGCTGGTGGACATTGCCGCCGTGGGCAACGAAGTGTTGTACCGGAAAGACTTAACGGAAGAACAGCTGCTGCAGGCCATCACCTACGTAAAAAAGCAAATTCCGAAAATACGGGTGGGCTATGTGGACGCGTATTACGAGTTTACGCAACGCCCTGCCCTGGCGGAGGTATCCGATGTGATTCTCTGCAACTGCTACCCGTTCTGGGAGAGCTGCCCCTTCGAACAGTCGCTCAGCTACATGCAGCAGATGTACCAACAGGCCGTTACCGCCGGCAACGGCAAAGAAGTAATCATCACCGAAACCGGCTGGCCCAGCCAGGGCGAAAGTCTGGGTGGTGCCGTGCCCTCGCACCAGGCGGCCCGCGACTACTTCATCAACACGCAGCTCTGGGCAAAGGAAGATGTGGTGCCGGTATTTTATTTCTCCTCTTTTGACGAATCCTGGAAAGTGGGCGCCGAAGGAACCGTGGGTGCGTACTGGGGTATCTGGGATAAGGACGAACAACTGAAATTCTGATTATGAATTTTTTCGAACGATTTGGTCTGCCCGAAGGCAAAGCCATCTGTTATTCCGGTTTCCGAAGCGGACAGTATCCCGGCGGGCAGTAC
This sequence comes from uncultured Chitinophagaceae bacterium, assembly GCA_937862815.1. GTDB lineage: Bacteria > Bacteroidota > Bacteroidia > Chitinophagales > Chitinophagaceae > Lacibacter. The sequence goes on from CALMED010000035.1 coordinate 88,130, forward strand.
CCTTCGTATGAAGAGGTGAAGGAAGACCTGCTGCTGCTGCAGGGCCACTGGCAGTACCTGCGGCTGTACGACTGCGACCCGCATGCCGAAACCGTGCTCGACGTGGTGCGGCGGGAAAAACTGCCGTTCCGCATTTTGCTGGGGGCCTTCCTGGATGCCGAGATGAACAATTTTGGCTGCCCCTGGGGCGGCGGTGTGTATGAAGAGGAGCAACTTGAAAATAACCGCCGGCGTAATAACGATCGGGTATTGAAGTTGATTGAGCTGGCCAATGCCTACCCCGACCTGGTATGCTCGCTGGCGGTGGGCAATGAAGCCTGTGTCGACTGGACCGATCACTATGTGCCGGTGAGCCGGGTGGTGGAGCTGGTGCAACAGGTGAAGGCCGGCGCCCCGCAACCGGTTACCTTTTGCGAAAACTATGTGCCCTGGCTCAATAAACTGAAGCCACTGGCCGGGGTGCTCGATTTTATTTCGATCCACACCTATCCCGTGTGGGAGTACAAGCACATCCACGAAGCGCTGGATTACACCCGGGCCAACTACGAGATGGTGGCGGCCTTGTATCCCGATAAGCCCGTGGTGATAACCGAAGCCGGCTGGGCCACCAATTCCAACGGCCGGGGTATTGATCCCGGGCATGTAAATGAACAGAACCAGCAGGTGTACTACGAAGACCTGCTCGACTGGACCGCCCGCGAAAAAATTCTTACCTACTTTTTTGAAGCCTTTGATGAAGAGTGGAAGGGCTCACCCGATCCCAACGAACCTGAAAAGCACTGGGGCCTGTTCCGCACCGACCGCACGCCCAAAAGGGCGGTGGAGCTGTTGTGGAATGTGGTGTGAATTTTTTCTCAGCAACGTCGCCCGCACGAGGTGTTGCACCTGCGAAAAGCCTTGTGTTCTTTGTGGGGACTCTTTGTGACCCTTGTGGTTTCCTGTTGTTGAACCACAAAGCACACGAAGTTTTGCACAAGGGGCACAAAGTGATTTTATTTTTTCTCAGTAACGTTTCCCACAATGGCTGTTGCGTCACCGAAACATTCCTTGTGTACTTAATGCAGTTTCTTTGTGCACGTTGTGGTTTCCCTGCTGTTTAACCACAAGGCACACGAAGTTTTGCACAAGGGGCACAAAGTGATTTTATTTTTTTCTCAGTAACGTTTCCCACAATGGCTGTTGCGTCACCGAAACATTCCTTGTGTACTTAGTGCAGCTTCTTTGTGCACCTTGTGGTTTCCCTGCTGTTGAACCACAAGGCACACGAAGTTTTTCACAAGGAGCACAATGAAATATATTTTCTTATCCATGCTCCTCAATGGGCATGTTGCCTGGCCGGTCAGCTGGTCTGCAACCATGATCAGCCGCGGTGCAATGAATTACTCTTTAATGCAACGAACCGAAAAACCGCAGTTCAGCTCTGCTTCATAATCCCGGAATATTCTCCCGTCTGCTTTACTGAGGCTGATGGCTAAACCGGTTAACGTACGTTTAAAATAATCCGTAGCCCACCAATAGCCCATGTGTCCTTCGCCCAGGAATCCCTGTTTATAAATAATGAAAGAAACACCATCGCGCCATCCGCCGGGCCGGGCGTTAAAGCCGGTGGAATTGGTACCATTGCCGCCCTTGAGCCAGCCGCTGGTGCTTTTAAGCTCGTTCCCTGCCGTTCTCCGGGCTTTTTTTCCGCCTAAGAAATTCATCAGCACAAACCAGTCGTCCTGCGAGGGTACCCGCCATCCTTCGGGGGCCAGTCCCCGCGGATCAGCTACGGCAAAATAATTATAAAGCTTCCCGTATTTCGCCCCGTTGGCCGGGTCGTTGTTGTAATAACACCAGGCCGGCTTTCTTTCTCTCCCTGCCAGCCGCCAATCCTGAATGGTACGGGCCTCGGGGATGGTATCGCCGTTCCGGAATCTCTCCACGTTGAGGTTTTCCTGCATCCAGGTTTGGTTACCGATGACCAACTCCCCGATCGGGTTGTCCGGCTGCGATTCCTTCTTTTGCTGTTGGAAGGCGGTAAGTGTGATAATGGCTATGAAGAGGGTGAGCAGTGGATAGATGCTGTGTGTCTTTCGCATGATTTTAAATTTACAGAAATCTAATCTTCTTTTTGTGCAGCAAAGCCGTTAAACTGCTTCATGACCCGGCTATGCGAATGTACAAATCTACAGCGGATGTGTTGTATTTCCGGATGTCATTCAACCACAACGCATTCAACTATTCAAAAGTGAAAAATCAGTCGCATCATTCTTTTGCGAACAACACCTAAACTTCTATTCTTTTGTTTGCTGCAGTTGCCCGGACTGTTTCTTCCAGGCATGAACGACAACTAACAGCGTTGTGAGGAACCACCAGACAAAAAGAAAGAGGAGCCACTGCACGACTTCTGTTGTACGTACAATTGCCTTGTTGTATTCCTGCAGGTGCCATAGCAGCTTTTTTTCATCCTGAACAGCTGTAACATCGGCGGGAAATCCAAATGTTTTCAGCGCCGGTGTTGACGGAAGGGAAAGCCACAAAAGAATCAGCAGTACCCCGAAAAATAATGTGGAGAAAAAAAAATGATCAACTGCTTTTGCCAGCGGAGAAATTCCCTGCTTACCGGTTCGTGACACAGCAACAAGCAGCAGCAGGGATGCAATAAGAATGGCTGGCCCGAAAATAATCAGCAGATCTGTGTTTTGAAGCATTTTACATGGTTTGCGTGTGAAAGACAATCAATCCGGTGGGTAGAAATGCGATTTTGGAATAACCCACAATTCACAACCCGGCCTGACGGGATTCGTAGCGCCAATTTACAACATCTGCGGGGCATTCAAAATACCCGCATCCCAGCCGGCACTCATTTCCGACCCGGCCGGTCCGGAACAGGAGACTGACGGGAGGAACAGCCATCGTTTTATTTATACCGGTTCCGGCAGCAACGAAGCGGGCAATGGTATAAAAGGAAAACCGCATCATCTTAAGACGATAGATGATGCGGTGACTATTGCAGCAGCTGCGTCAGGCAATCAATCGGCACCGGTTGGCGTTTTTTTTAATTCAGCCAGGATGGAAAGCTCCCGGCGGTTGGCCTTGAGGATTACCCAGCCCAGCACCACGAGGCTGCCAAACCCCGAAGCCAGCAGGTAATAATAGAACCCGGTGCTGAACTCCTGCCGGAACACGGGCAGCAACAGCACAAAGCCGGTGGTATAGACCGCATACAGCAGCGGCGTAATCAGGCCATGCAGGGTGCGGCGTTTTTTATAAAAAGCGGTCAGCCGCTGCAGATAGGTGGTGAAGTCGGCCCGGACATCCAGGCGGCGGAATTCCCGGGCACTGATCCACTCCAGCACTATGCGCAGCAGCAGGGATCCGATCATCAGCAGCAAGCCGGCCGAGAAGGCCGTGAAACGAAAGCCGGCGTATTGAAAAAAGTATCCCGCAATGATCACTACGGTCAGCAGCAATATGCCCATCGTCCAGCGGAACTTTTTCTTCAGCTGCACCGCCTGTTGTTCTGCCCGTTGTACCACTTCTTCCGGCGCGGGGCGTTGTGCTGCGGGGCGGGACTGCTGTTGCCACAGGTTTTCGAAATCAGTAAACGTGTTCATGATTGTACACAGATTGATAGTTGTTTTTTAATGCGGTGTATGCGTACACGCAGGGTATCTTCACGGATGCCCGCCACCTCTGCAATAGCAGTGTATTCCAATCCCTCCAGCACCATCAGGATAATCATCTTGCCCGTTTCGTCGAGCTGCTGGATGCAGCCATACATTTTCTTCAGGCGTTCTTCCACCACAGGGTCGTATCCTTCGGCCGCCAGGTCGGGTAACTGTTCCGTTTTGATTTCCTTTTTAGCCGAAGGCTTCCGCAAATACGACAGGCAGGTATTGACGGCAATCCGGTACAGCCAGGTACTCACGCGGGCATCTCCCCGGAAGGCGGGCAGGTGTTGCCATACTTTCAGAAACACCTCCTGCGTGGCATCGGCTGCCAGGGCCTCCTGTCCGTTGAAGTAGCCTTTACAGAGACGGAATACCGGGTCGTAGTGCGATTCATACAGGCGGTTAAACAGTTGCTGATGGTCCACCTTATTGTATGTTTTCGTTGATTTTCAACAGGTACCATTGGGGCTGGTCATACATCACAAAGTGCGCCGCCCCGTCGGCGTAATGAAACACTTTATTACCCAGTTTAGCGTATTGTTCGTTGTAGGTTTTTTCAATCATAGCCTTGTTGGGATGGGTGGCCGCCAGTACAACAACCGGAATCTTAATACCGGCAATATCATCCCGCAGGTCCAATTTAAGCAAATCAATGTAACCGTACACATAGGTGGTGCGGTCGGCCTGCAGCATCCAGTCCACCACCTTTGCCTGTTTCTCTTTGTTCAGCAACATAAATCCAACCTGTTGCTCTGCCTGCTTGCGGAAGGCGGCGGCATCCAGTTGCAGCATTTGCCGGCTGTAGGGGTTCTCGTACACCAGGGTGGCGGCATCATAATTGGGCACCATGACGGCCCCGTTGCAGGGCAATGCATCCACCGCAATAATTTTCCGGAACAGGTTTTGCTCGGTTGCCGCCAGCCACAGCCCCAGTGTGCCGCCCATGCTGTGCCCGATGATCAGCGGCTTGTTCAGTTTCTTTTCTTTTACATAGGCCACCACCTGCTCTTTAATTTTTGGCAGCCAGGGTTTTTCAACCGGCGGTACGCCGCCAAAGCCTGCAAAGGTGAATACGTGGCATTCGTAGCGATCCGAGAGGGCCCGAACGGTTTCATCAAACACCTCGCCCGTGCACGCGAAACCCGGAAACAGCAATACCGGGGCGCCCTTGCCTGTAACGGTTACCTGAAAGGCCTGTTGTGCCTGTGTGCTTACCATTAGCATAAGTGTGCTTACCACCAGCAGGAGGATTTGCTTTTTCATTGTTTTCATGTTGAAGATTTTTCTTTGGATGCAGGTCATGCAGCATTGTTACAGGAAAACGGAAAAACTTTTTGAGGGTCGGAAACAGGCCCCGTTTTACGGCCGGGGAATGAAGAGGAAATGCAGCAGCCGGATAATTGCGCCGGGAGGTGCCTGTGTGCAGTGAACAGGAAATAAAAGGGAGCCGGTGTTTACCGGAAACCGTTCCGCTGCTCGTCAGCCGGGCTGTGGTTAGGGGAATAAATAACGTTGAACAGCCGGGATCTGCAGCGCTGTTTATGCCGTTGCGGCCATTGCGTTCAGCACCTGCAGCAATTCGTCCTGCAGGTCTTTACCCTTATTTTGGTTGTACCAGTTCTGCAGTTCCACTTTCACGGTTTCAAAGGGGGCCTGCTCCTCTTTTAAACGGCTGTACAGTACCTGGCAGTTGGCGGGGCGCGGTCCCCAGGTACCCAGATCCTTTCCGCCAGCATCGCGGATGATGAGCTTGGGGATGGATTTGGTACCATTGGTCAGGTACTGGTCAATACGGAAGGGTGCCGCATCCCGCAGCTCATACGAAACAGTAATCAACTTGTTGGCATCGCCAGCCATTTGCAGAAAGGGGATATTATGGGCCGCATCGCCGCACCAGGGTTCGGTAATGATGATCCATTGTTGGGGGCTGTCAATTGTATGCAGGTGATCGAGCAGTGCGGCCGATAATTTGCCGGTCTTCATCCAGCGGTTCATGCGGCTCCAGTTGAGCCGGGTATAATCCAGGTAATCGGGATTGTTATAGGGGGGAATGTTTCCGGCGGGTTCTTTTTCGATGATCTGCTCAAACAGGGTGCGGTATTCCTGAAAATTCATATACGATTTTTTTCTGCCTGCGGAGAGGCTGTTTGCTCTCCTTCATAACAAAAAGCGGGGCCGGAGGTTCAAACGGCGCTTGCCGCCATTGGTAATACGTGGATTTTAATGGTGCATCCAGCTGAAATTGCATGTGCGCTATTCAAGTTATGCTGCAGAGCGGGATACCATCCTAATTACAGGTAAGGGGTTCGTGGAGATACGAGCCGCGGCGGGGAGAATATTCTTCAGCAGCACTAGACATTACTTTTTACTTCCTTTGAACATACGTTCATAAAGGTCAATCCACTGCTGTACGCTCATCTTTTTCATCAGTTCTCCGATTAATCCGTACGGAATGGCATCCGGCTTTTTGAAGCGGATGCAGCTTTTGCCCATATCAAGTTTCTGTTGGCTGTGCTGGGGATATTCCGCTACAAACCAGCTCAGCAGGGCCGGGTCGGCATAGATACCCATGTGGTACAGGTTGATGGAGTTTTTTTGTACTGCGATCCCTGCAAAGGGCAGTGGTTCCGATGGTTTGCAATGGTACCCGGCCGGGTAGAGGGTATGCGGCACCACATAGCCCAGTCCACCGTAGCTGATAGCGGCCTCAAACCCTTTGGGCAGATTTTTCACAATTGCTTCATGTAACTTTTTAAAAGGAACTGCCCGGTCGGCCGGAAGGTTGGCCAGTAGTTCCGCAACAGTAGTTCCGTTCGCTTTCATCTTTACGTTTTTGGGGTTGCTGTTATGGGGACGTTCTCCCGCCACGCCATCAGCATCCGGTGAATGACGTGTTCCCGGCAAGCTTATACTGTCTGCCGGCATGTGGGAAGGTATAAAAATAAGATGGCTTGTGCAGAGCGTTTGTTTCAACCGGCTCACCCGGGCAGAAACGTTCAATGAAGGGGCAGAAGCGGGAGCAACCTACTTGTTTGGTAAGGTAAGCGACAGGATTGCACCAATTGAACCGGCCGCATACGATGTCCCCGATTTCGCCTGGTAGGTAAGGGTTGTATAAGTCAGTGCAATCCATTTATAGCCCAATTCAAAGCGGGGGCCGGCTGTACTGGAAAAATTAATATCCGGGAAAAAGCCATCCCCCTTTAAAACAGGGTTCAGATGGGTGGTGATCCCCACGCCCAGGCGGAACGCATCATTGATTTTCCAGAAGGGAGTGAGGTGAACCGGAAATCTTGTAAGCCGGATATTGGCATTTTCGGCCGCGGTGGTGTTGTACTTGATACCGATAGCGGCGCGGAACATCAGTTGTTTTACCCGTTTAAACTGCAGTTCTCCCCCAACGGCAATGAGGCCACCCTGGCCGGCCCGCATGGTTTGATCTTCGCCATTGGTAAAAAATACCTGCAGCACCTCATCCCCTCCGTACTCCACGCCTCCTTCTATTAAAAACTTTGTGATTACCTGCCGGTCTGCCTGCTGGGCAAAACCCTGCATGGCAGTTAGCAACAGTACCAGGAGTGAAGCGAGTATTCTGTTTTTCATCAGTGCTTAATAAGATGGGCAAAAATAGATCACCCGGCCGAAGAGCCGAAACCAGGGAAAATTATTTTTTTATTACTCATCCCCGCACCGGGTGGTGTGCCCGGGCGGGCCGGATGATTTTTTGAATCCGGAAACAGTCCGGCAGAATCAGCAGGTATATCGGTAAGCGCAAGCGGGACGCTTGCGGCGGATGGGACGGACCAGGTCTGCATGGCTATTGGTAACAGCAGATGTTAACTTTTTATTGGATGGGCACAAGCGGGACGCTTGCGCCTGAAGGGGGAACCGGAAGGTGCAGGGCTGGATTGCTTACTATGGTCGTTATGCGCACAGCAGCATGCTTCGTATGTATGCGCACATCAATTCCCGTTTGGTGAAGTGGTGCATGTGAAAGTACAACAAGTTCCGGGGCGGTGCCCTGCGGTGGCTTCGTGCCAAATGGCAGGAGAAGCCTCACTTGTTTGCTCACAGGCAACAAACCACCTGGTTTTGCTATCCGTTCAGAGGGGTAACCGCAGGCAGGCGGTAAGTACATTGCTGAAGAGCCGTATGACGGGAGACTGTCACGTCGAAGATCCCGGCCCCAGAGCCGGGATAGGTTCTGCGAGGACGTGGGGGTGAAACTCCCCCGCGTTACTCGATTGTGTGCAGTATTATTTAGAGTGATTTGATTTTGCTGTCATTTGTTTTTTCAAGTTTATTTCATCCCAGAAACCCCATTGTTCAACTATCTTGCCATCTTTAAGACGATAAATTGATGCCTCATAGATGTCCACTTTATTTCCTGTTGCATCAATCCCGTCCCAGTTGCCAAGCTGAGTGCCAGTCGAATGATATCTTGTAACAACTTTATTGTCTTGTGCGATTATATCAACAATTTCTTCCTTCCAATCTGGAAATGCTTTCTTTGTTTCAAGGACTGAATTCTTTGCTCCTTCTATTCCTTGGTACTCAAATCCGCCTATAAAATGGCCTTTAAAATCCGGCGCTATAATTTTATCGAGATCTTCTACTTTTCCGTTTGCCCAGATTTCATGATATTTTCTGACTACACTAATATTCTTGTCGATATCTACTTTCTTCGAAGTTGATGTACAGCCCAACGACGAAATAATTAAACTTAAATAAGGAAGTATAAATCTTTTAATGTTTTTCATAAATTCTGTTAGTTAAATTTGGTCGAAAATATTGCACACAACGTTTTGCTGCTTGGCGTAGTGGCGGATTTTTAGCACAAAAGTTTGATAGAATTACTACTGTTGAACCTTGCACAAATGTTTCATAGAAGCAATTCAGCCGCCATATTGCCAAACCGATGTTAGCGGTTCGGGCATTTTGTTTGTTAATAGTTTTCTTATCATTTAATAAGTTTTAAAGTCAATATTCTCGGAATAGATGTGGTATCTCCATCGTCAAAATATTCTTTTATTTCCATAATCGTTAATCCATTTTGTTTAGCCAAACTTGTGAATTCGGAAATATGGTGAGTGAAAACAGTAACGGTTTGTTTGCCCTTTTCATTTTCAAAACTCGCCTTAGAGCCTGAATACTGTTTAAATGGGTGTAATTCTCCAATATAAACTGTTCCGCTTTTTGTCAAATGTTCGGATATTAATTTGAAAATTCTGCTAATGTTTTCAATGTGTTCCAAAACCAAACTACAAACTACTAAATCATATTTCTCGTTTGTAAAAGTCCAATCTTCATTAATGTCCACTTTTAAAAAGAGAACATTGTTGTCTGAAATTTTATTTTGAGCAATAGTCAGCATTTCTTCTGACAAATCAATAGCCGTTATTTTCTGTCCTTTTGTTAATAACCATTCTGTGTTTTTACCTGTTCCGCAGCCAATTTCCAAGCAATTATCAAATTTAGTGTCTTCAAGCGTTTCTCTTAAAGATATTGCTTCTAAATCTCTCGTTTTGTTAAGGTTTGTGTCGTATTGTTCAGACCAATATTTATATGCTTCTTCTACGTTCATTTTTGGTTCGTGTATTTTTTCTTTTATGCCGTTCATCATTTTTGTACGGTCGCTCTTTGCCTGACCGCTAACGTTCGAGTATTTGCGAAGGCAGGGAATTCATTGATTGTCCAGCCCGGTACAAATGCCCATTTGAAAATATGTTGTTGAAGTTAAGAACTAAAGCTGTACATTGAACGTCGAGCCCGAACCGCTGATGATGCTTGCAGATAGCTGATGTAAAAATGTCCAGCCCTGCTTTTGCAAATACTTTTGTTATGCACCGTTTTTCTTTGTTCCCTTAATTATTTGTTGCAATTGGTTAGAGTAATCAATAAGCAATTCGTTTACTTCAACCATTGAATCTGTTAGGCTACCAAAGTCGGTATATTTCTTTTGAATTTCTTGTGGGCTTAATTCTTTATTCTCAACCTTTGTCAATTCCTCATTATACCATTTTCTAAATTTTGCTTGGTATTTAGTTAAATGTGGTCTAAGTCCCTCGTTTAAGATGTCTGATAATAGTTTAACTAACTGTTCGGAAGTGTTATTTTTTAAAAGCATTTCACCTGATATTTTCTTTAATTCCTCCCTCGTTATTTGGAATAAAGAGTACCAGGAGTTATAGACTTCAACAATTACGTCTTGTTCTTTATCAATTTTAATTGCAGCTTTCCTTGTTATTAATTCAATGAGTATTTTATAAGCAATCTCAACATTTTGGTAGTTTCTGATTATATCATATTCAATCTCAGCTCCCCCAACGGAATATTTCAACTTTACCGGAATTATTTCATTTTGAACAACGTTACTTTTTAAATACCTCTTATTAATCCAACGAATAATTAAGAACAATACTATTGATGCTAACAAAATCCAAAGATTCAAAATCAATGAAAATGATCCATCTTCCAAACTGAACTTAAAATCTATTATTTTTATTTCATCCATGCTCGTTTCCTTGTTTATAATATTAATTTTATGAATTTGCTCGCCTCATTGGACGGCTTAAATCATAATTACAACTGATTCTTTCATTAAAGGTTTGGTCTATTAAGAATCTGAATCCTTCGATGTCATTAATAATTTTATTCCAATTAACTACAGATATTTTTGCATCAGGTTTAAGTAAGTTGTCAATAATTCTGTCTGGCATATAAGGATACCTCCTTTCATACTCATTTCGATTGTCAATTGTTATCCAATCTTTATTTTCCGGATATATACGTTCTTTCTCGCCCGAATGGCTTGCTGTAAAATAAGTACATGATGTAGTTGGAAGATTGATAACTAATACTCCAGATTTCTTGTTGACTCTGCCATCAAACATGCTAGAGTATATCTCCCAGTCGACATGCTTTCTTTTTTTTGTTTCAGTGCCAACAAGAACAATTGTAACAGATGAGTCCTTTAAATAGTCATCACGAATAATTTCCCTAATTCTGTTGTCATCTAAGTTTTCATTTATATCTCCTGTGTCGACTGATAAATCAATAAAAATGTCATACAGTCTGTTTATTCGTAGTAACTCTTCTTTATACCATTGGTCATTGGCATGGTGATAACTTATAAAAACTCTATGTTTTGTTGCCATATATTATCCTGTTATTATTGAGTCCATAATGCCACTCAGTGGATGTCTACTACTGCTATACTCAGAAAACATTTTAGCTTCTAAAATTGTTTTTTTGCCTTGTTTTTCTACAAATTTGTTTATATCGTAGATATCTCTGATAATCGGTTTAGTTTTAATGTAATCTGGCAAGTCATAATTTTTAATTCCTTTCAATGTTAAAGTTGCTAAATCAGTTGTGTCGTAACCATAACCAACTTCAAATGGAACCCACTTTGAAGTTAAAGTATTTGGTGAAATAATGCAAAGCATATGGGTTGAACTATTGATGCCTTTCTTTATTGCTGCAACAACTGCTTTCGGATTATTTTCTAAGTCAGCTTGTTGAAGTTCTTTGTCAAATTCGTCAAAGTAGACTTCAATGTTTACGGATTTTAGGTAGTCAGCAATTTTTTTAGCTTCTTCCCTGTCCCTTTTTTGATGGCTAATAAAAACTTTCATAGATGCTGTCATTTAAAATGGTGCATAACTCTTATAAAAGTATCCGCACGGCCCCTTCAAAAAGCCCCGACCTTTCATTA
>CALMED010000036.1 GCA_937862815.1 uncultured Chitinophagaceae bacterium
GGCATTGATGTAATCGGATGCAAGTCCCTCCCGGGTGGTGATGTGTTGCCATGTTTCGCGGGCTGGATCAAGCTGCACCAAACCTCCACTGTAACCCATCCACAACCGGTTGTTGCGATCGAAAACCACGCGGGGAGGTTGTGATGTATTGGATGACCTGAGGCGAACCGATTCCGGGAAGCGATAAAAGCGAAGAGCACCGTTTACATGATTCCGCCGGATGAGCCCGCTGCGTACTACCATCCAGAGATCACCCGGCCGGTCGGTAGCAATACTGTAAAACATACTATCGCCAGGCAGAAGATTTGATTTCGAAAACCTGTTCCGTTGCTTGCTATATTGATACAAGCCCTTTTGGTCAAGTGATAGAAGAAAAACATTGCCCGCCCCGTCCTGCACCAGTTCGCGGAAAGTACGGTCGTTGCGTTGGCCATCAACGGGGATGGATTGCCGGTATTGCATGGATTCATCGTACACATAAATACCATAACCGGCATTGCACGACATCCAGTACTCCCGCCGCACAGAATCGTACAGAACGGACAACAGGTCGGGGCGGTACGAAAACCCGGGGGGTTGAAACAGGCGGTAGCGGGTGCCCATCCGTGCATTGAGCGGGTGCCGGAAGTAAACGCCGTTGGCCGAACAAAACCAGGTACAGCCGTCGGACGTGTTTGTTATACCCGAGAAGGAACGCGGACCAGTGTCGGTACTGTCAACCGGCAAAAAGCGCCTGCATTGCAGGGTGCGGGTGTTCAGCAACCACACTCCATCGTCGAGTGTACTTACATACAGGTCATCCTTACCGGCTGGCACAATGTGTGATACAATATTTTTCGACAGATTGGACCGCTGGTATTCAAACGGGGCAAACGGAATGTTCAGAAACCCGGCCGTTGCCTTATCAAACCGCACCACACCACCCCCCCAGGCTCCCAGCCAGATGAAACCGGAACTGTCGGCGTACACGTAGTGAAAACTATTGTCGATCCACCTGGCAACCCCGTTCTTTTTATTCTGGTATTTTTGAAAAGCAGCCGTACGGGTGTCGAAACGGAACAACCCGTCGGTAGTGGCCAGCCACAACACATCGGGATCGGCAACATCGGCTGCAATGCGGCGTACTTCGTTCTCAAAACGCACCGTACCGTTGGTATTTCTGCCGGGCTCCGGGATGAACTGAACGAACGAATCCGTTTCCCCCTTGTAGAGCAGCAATCCCCGTCCGTTGGTACCCGCCCATAAACGGCCCCGGGCATCGCGGAACAGATCAAATATCCAGTAAAAGCTGTTGGAGTCGGGCGTGGGATGCAGGTATTGTTTCCAGCTTCTGTACGCTGGTTGGTACCGGCACAGTCCTTTACCAAAAGTACCCACCCACAGATTGGCTGCCGCATCTTCCTCTATATCGGTTACGGAACCGGACGACAGCGTCGTGGTATCCCGGCTGTCGGCATAAAATCCGGCAAACGAATAACCATCATATCGGTACAAACCCGATTGTGTACTCAGCCATAGAAAACCATCGGATGCCTCGTAGATTTTATTGAGCCCGGCATTGGGTACACCGTCGGCCCGGGTGAGCAGGCGTATTCCCTCCGGCATCGGCTGTGCATAGCCCGCTTGAAGTAAGAAAAAGGGAACCAGTATCCACCCGCTTCTTCGTATGCAAAACTGCTGAGACATGCTTACGAAAGTTATGCAAACATTCGGCTTATATGAAACAGCACCGATAATTTATTTCGGAAAATCTACCGGAGGATTCAAGCGGCGGGGGGTGGTTGTAATGGCCTGCATAAAAGCAACAACGGAATTCACCTCAGTGTCGGTAAGATTGAGCTTGCGCAACATCGGTGATGTTACCGGAAGTAATGAATCCCGGGGAGTTCCCAGGTACTTTTTCTGGATGGGCGCCGGATTACCGAGGTTGTAAAACAAGACCACATCCCGGAGGGTGGGAAAGTTCCCGTGATGAAACCAGGGACCGGTGTTGGCCACTTCCCGGAGTGAAGGTGTTTTGAATTTGCCCACGTCTTCCTTATTGCGGGTTACATTGTACAACCCGAGGTCTTCGTTCTGGCTGCCCCAGAGAGTTTGGCCGTCATTGTGAAACCGGTTGTCGCTGAAGAGCGGTGTATTATGACAGTTGATGCAGCCCGCCCGGGTACGGAACAGGTGCAGTCCCAATACTTCTTCATCCGTCAGTACATCTGCTTTGCCCTTGACGAAGGCATCAAAGCGGCTCGGCGGACTTACAATGGTGCGTTCAAAACAGGCAATGGCCTTGAAAATCTTTTCACGGTCAATGCCCTCTTCTCCGAAAGCTTTTTTAAAGAGAGGCTTATACCCGCTAAACTGTTGCACACCTTTCTCCATCGCATCCAGGCTCTCGTTCATCTCAAGATGATCCTGGATGGGGAAGCGCGCCTGGTCTTCCAGTGATGCTGCCCTGCCATCCCAAAAAAGCTTGTCGTAATACCCCACATTGAAGAGCGTCATTGCATTGCGGGCACCCAGTTTCCGGTCGTGTCCGAATGCCACCCGCTTGCCATCGCCCCAGCCCAGTTGGGGGTCGTGACAGCTGGCGCAGGCAATCTGTCCCGACACCGACAGCCGGGGATCAAAAAACAGGGTTTTACCCAGATCCCGCTTGGCATCGTTGTAGGGGTTATGGGCAGGATGCACAACCGGGTCAAGCACACCGATATCGCGGAAACCCGCTTTTGCCCCTTCCTGCAGCACCGGCGCCGGCCATTTGGTATAGTCGCCGCTGCTGTAACGCTTGCGGAGTTTCTTCACGGAGGCCGAACCTGCCTGGCGCTCCAGGGTAAAAGAGCAGGCGGCTATGACCAGTAACAAGGTGGCGGCAATCAAAAAAGTCCTGCGAAAAAGCATATCATTCGTTTAGGGAGCAAAGCGATAAAGACGTCTGCGCTCTTTGGGACCGCCGATATCGGTTTCATCAAAGATCACTTCCACTTCAAATCGTTGCGAAATTTCACTATAGGTACCCTCCCCGCTGATCCCGATTTCAAATTTGGATTTGTCGCGGCGGTAAACCGGTACTTTCTGAGGTATCACCAGCACCTTGCCTGTTTTTGATCCGGGCGCATCCGGAATAAAATGAAAGCACTTGGGGATGGTGATGTTGTAATACCCCGAATCACTGGTGAGCAACTGCGAGGAATAAAAAGAACTCATATTTAACGCGTTGGTACCCCGCCCCGCTACATACGGGTTGGCAAAGCCCAGTTTATCCGGTTCGGCATCGCTGGTAATGGAAAAGCCGATGAACGTACGCCAGGTAGCAGTGGAATCAATGTACACTTCTGCCGCCGGCCGGTAAAAGGGTTCCTGGCGGGCCCAGATACGGGCCAGCGACCGGCTGGCATAGGTGGGCTTTGCGTTGAATCCTTTTTTACAAGCTGCCGCAAGTAGCAGAACCATTCCAAATACAGCCATCTGTTTCATGCGCATTCGTTTAAAATACCGGGAACGGTACAGCGAACCGTTCGTTGGGATAATTTAGTTGACAAAACGTGCCGGTACAATCCTGTCGCACCACGCTATTGCCCCGCCGCGATAAATCAAAGAACAAATGTCCTTCAAAACAAAGTTCCCTGCGCCGTTCGGCGAGAATTTCCCGTAAAACGTCTGCTGCCTCCGTGCTGGTGAAATCGGTAACGGAAGGATTGGCCCGCCGGCGGATCAGGTTCAGGTCCTGCAGGGCCGCGGTGAGATTGCCATTCTCTGCATACGCCTCGGCCCGGCTCAGGTATACTTCCGAGATACGGAACAACCGGATGTTATTAGCCGAATCGTTGGCGCCCTGGTATTTACGGGTAAAATAGCGGGTGGTGCCTTCTTTCACTGCAGGTACGAACATGGTGGACTGTCCACGTACATCCCCGGGGGCAAACAGGTTCAGCAAATCGGTGGTGGCAGCAAGGTAACCGGCATCACGCAGGGGGTTGTAAAAATCCCCCAGGCTGCCGCCGGTGCGGATTCCATACGCCAGTTCGAATACCGACTCACTCAGTACGTTCTTGCCCCGCCAGGCGTTCACGTATCCACTGTTGAACAGCAACGGATACCGGTTGCCGGTAATCAACTGGTTGGCATAGCTGATCACCTCCGTCCAGTTTTTGTTGTAGAGATGCGCCCGCACCAGCAGGGCCCGGGCCGCATCGGCCGAGAGATACGTACGGGCGTTCCCGGCATTATAAATATCAACGCTGTTGTTGTACAAAGGGATGGCACGCTCGCAGTCGCGGAAAATCAGCTCGTACACCGCGTTTACCGCAACCGGCGTTCCCTGTGGCTCTATGATGGCCGTGTTCTGCGGCCGGATAATGATGCCGGGATGGTTGGCCCCGTTGCTGAAACCAGGTGCCTGGGCAAAGACCCGCACCAGATCGAAATGCACCAATGCCCGCATCAGGTATGCATCCGCCAGCATGCGGTTGGTTTTGAACGTATCGGCATCCTGCACCCGTTCCACATTTTCAATGATGGTGTTACAACGGTAAAGCAGATTGTACCCCACTTTGAAAAAGTCGGACAGGTCGTTGTTGGCCGGACTGTTTTCAAACTGGTATGATTGCTGAAGCACGAGGCTGGTACTGCGGGCATAGCGGATGTTGCCGCCGGTCACCTCCGGAAAAACATAAAAATCCCGCATGTAATAATTAATCGATTTAAAGGCATCGTAACAACCCACCAATACGGTGCGGGCCCCTTCAAAATCTTTGAAGATGTCCTCCACAGAGATCCGGTTGTAGGGCTCCTGCGACAGGAATTTTTTGCAGGAACTCAGTCCGGCTGCCAACAGAATATAGAGTGCAATTTTTTTCATGAGTTGTTCATACAGTTAAAACGATGCCTTGATGCCCCAGGTCCAGGTTTGCGCTTCCGGGAAATTATACTTGTATTCCCGCAGACCATTGCGGCCGGGCGGAGATTTTTCTTTGTACCAGTACAGCAGGTTGGTGCCGTTGGCAAACACACTGATGCGGATGCCCCGGATCTGGTCGCTCCACTTTTTGGGCAAGGCATAACCCAGGGTGATGTTGCTCAGTTTGAGATAGGTGTCTTCGTACACAAAACGGGACGAATTCACCACAAAGCGGGTGGTGCGGGATAAGCGCGGAATGGTGGCAATATCACCCGGTTGCCGCCAGCGGTCGAGCAGGTTCACCCCCTGGTTGCGGTTGTCGAGGTTGCGCCCGTTCCACTCGTTGCGGTAGTTGATGAGGCGGTGCCCTCCCACCGAGTACAACAGGTTGACGGTAAGGTTGAATCCTTTGTAGCTGAAGGTATTCACCAGCCCTCCCTGGAAACGGGGCAGACGGTCGCCAATGGAGTAGGCATTGCGCATACTGATATCGAGTTGCGTAACCGGCACAACCTTACCTGTATTGTCGTAAAACAACTCCACACCTGTCTGCGGATCCACGCCTGCCTGCCGGAAGCCCCAGATGCTGCCCGTGCTCACATTGGTGCGGATGACGGCTGCGTTTTCGCTCACGCTGAAGCGCTGGGCATTGTTCTTGACCTCCAGCACCACGTTCCGGTTAAACCCGAACGTGAGTACTGAGTTCCAGGTGAAACCGGGATTGCGGATGTTATCCGTGCGCAGCGTGAAATCAAACCCCCGGTTGCGCATCTTGGCAGTGTTCTCCAGCAGGCTTTCAAAGCCGTTTACAACGGGTACTGTAATGAGTGAAATGGCATCATCAATGATGTTTTGGTAGAAGTCCACGGTGAGGCTGAAGCGTTTTACTATATTTAAATCAATCCCCGTGTTCAGTTTATAGGATTTCTCCCAGCTCAGTCCCGGGTTGGGAGGTGTGGAAGGATAGGCCGTGGTGAGGCCGTTGTATCCATCGTTGCCAAATTCATACAAGCCCTTGGCTTCGTAGCTGCCGATGCGGCTGTTGCCGGTGGTGCCGAAGCTGATGCGGGTACGCAGCAGATCCATCCATTTTACCTGTTGCAGGAACCGCTCATTGCTCACCGTCCAGCCCAATCCCAGTGCACCATTTACGGTGGAGTTCACGTCCGTTCCAAAAACGGAAGCCGCATCCAGTCGTCCGCTTATATTGGCAAAATACTTCTTGTTAAAATTATACGAAGCCTGTGAGTAAACGGAATAGGAATTGTTTGTCTGCCGCGACGAAGCCGAGGTCTGGTTGGAGGCGTTGCTCAGTTCATTGAGCCGGTAATAGCTGAAGCCGGTACCGGTACCCCGCAGCAGTTTGCTCATCTGGCTCTGCAGCTCAAAACCGGCGGTGAAGTCGAGTTGATTTTTGTCGTTGATCTGCGGCGACCAGTTCAATTGGTTGAAGTTGATCCAGGCGAAATTGGTGCGGTCGTAAATCTGGGCAAAGCCCCCTTTGGAACGGCCCGTGGCATTCTGACCCGACTCAAAGATGTTGAGTTTGTTGATGAGGGCGTCGATCCCGAAACTGGTGCTGAAACGCAGGTTCTTCAGCAGGGCATAGTCGAGCCGCACGTTGCCGTTCATGGTTCCTCCCTCATGATAGTTGAGATTTTGATCAATAACAGCCAGCGGGTTGGGCACCTGTATCTTGGGCTCAAAGAAACTGCCGTCCGCTTCGAATACCGGCAGGTTGGGCACCATGGGTACAATGCCGTATACATTCACCGAGTTTTTCATGGTGATGGTGGGCGCCATGGTGACGGCCAGCGATAGTTTTTTATTCAACTGGTGATCTATGCGTAACCGCATGTAGGCCTTCTTGAAATCATTTCCTATCTGAATGGCATCCTGGGCCAGGTAGGAAGTGGAAAATCGGTACTGCAGAGCTTCGGTGCCCCCGCTGATATCAAGATCTATGTTCTGAAACCGGCCGTACCGGTTGGTGAGGCCAAACCAGTCGGTGTCCATGGTGGAACTGCCGGCCAACAACTCGGCCTCAAAGGGAGCGCGGCCTTCGTTGATGTACAGTTCCTTCAACAGCTCGTGGTACTGCGGACCATTGAGCCATTTAATACGGTTGATGGGTATGGAATTGCCCGAGCTGTAGCCGGCATTGATCCGTGCCTTGCCCGCCTTCCCTTTTTTTGTGGTTATGATGATAACGCCGTTGCTGGCATTGGCCCCGTAGATGGCGGCGGCAGCGGCATCTTTGAGAACTGTGATGCTTTCGATGTCATCGGGATTAATCCCCGCCAGCGGGTTGAGCAGTTCCTCGTTGTTCAGAAACGCGATGGGTTCATCACCGCGCCGCTGTTCAATGATGGGCACCCCGTCAATAATGAAAAGAGGTTGCGAACTGGTGGTGAGCGCTGTTCGGTTGGAGGTGATCAGGGGTGTAAGGGAATTCTGGCCGCGGATGTTAATTTTTACCGGCGTCCCCAACTCGGAGTTTCCTTCCACCTGCACCCCGGCTACCATGCCTTCCAGCATCTTGTCAAAACTTTCAATGGGCCGGATGGTCTGCAGTTCCCGGTTGGTGATCACACTCAGGCTTCCCACAACCTCTTCTTTGGGCTTAGGCCGGGAGTAACCACTTACCACCACCTCCCCCATTTCGTTGAGGCTGGGACTCAGAACAATCCGCAGGCTGGTTCGCCCGGCAATCCGCAACTGCCGGGTTTTGAAGCCAATGCCGGATATTTCAATGCTGCCGGATTGCAATTCCTCGGTGGTAAGATTGAGGCTGAATTTCCCTTCGCTGCTGGTCGTGGTGCCTTTGGCAGTACCCAACAGCCGTACCGACATCCCCGAAAGGGGTTGCTGGTCACCCGAACTCACCACTTCGCCCTGTAACACAGTTTGAGCGATTGCAGACAGCGACCAAAAAATGAACAGGATCGGCAACAGCAGCCGATGACAGTTTCTCAAAAACAATTCAGTTCGTTTTCCCGAAAGTAGGGATAATTTTCTGCATCACCTTCCACCTATATTCGTACCTTCCGGAGTAAAAAACTGAATTATGAGAAGAATTTTACTTGTAACACTCGTTAGTATGATTTCCTCAACGGGGTGGTCGCAATGGAGTACCAACACGGCCGTAAATACAGCCATTTGTTCAACAGATCCCCAGGCAGCACGTACACAGATCCGCACTGCCAGCGATGGAGCTAATGGTATGTTTATCTGCTGGATAGATGGCAGAAATGCAAGCGGCGGGTCTATCTATGTGCAGCGGGTCAGTAACACCAGTTCCCAGATTTTCACCAAAGACGGCATTTTAGTATCTGGCACAACTGTGCAAAAAGGCAACCTGGCCATGATTGCAGACGGGAGTGGCGGTGTTATCATCTCGTGGACAGAAAACAATGATATCTATGGCCGCCGGATTGATGCCAACGGGAATTTTGTTTGGTCGGGCGATAAACTGCTGAGCGTTACAACCGCCGGTAACCAGAGCGGTACGGTAATGGCGGTGGTGAACAGCACCCATGCCATCGCGGCCTTTGTTGACGGACGTAACAACATAACCGGCGGAACAGGCAATGATATTTACCTCCAGAAAATTGACTTGGCAACCGGCGATAGGCTGCTCACGATTGACACCCCCGCATGCAGGGCTGCCGGCAACCAAACAGCCATTCAGATTGTACCCGATGGTGCAGGTGGCGCTTTTGTATCCTGGCAGGATCCCCGGGCCGCCAGTACCGATATCAACATTTACATGACACGTGTGAACAACGATTGCCTGCCTTCATCCGGATGGGCTACCGATGGTATCCCTGTATGTGTGGCCACCGGAAACCAGACCGGTCTTGTTATGATCAGTGATAAAAACAACGGGGTATACCTTACGTGGCAGGACTTCAGGGCAGGTTCCACCAATGGTGATATTTATGCACAGCGTGTGGCAGCGGATGGCAACGTGCTCTGGACCGCCAACGGTGTGCCGGTCAGCATCAATTTTGGTTCGCAAACCCTGCCCCAGATACTTGCGGTTAGTGACGGCGCTGTTCTCACCTGGACAGATCCACGGCTGGGTACAAGTAACCGCGACATATACGCACAAAAAATTGCCCGCAGTAATGGCGACACTCTCTGGGCACCAACCGGAGGTGGCGTGAAGATCTGCGATGCACCCGGCAACCAGCCTTCCAATACCAGCGACGGTTTGCAACTTGTTACAGACGGAGGCGACGGTGCTTTCATTGTATGGGTGGATACACGCAACAGCACCACATCGGGCAATGATATTTATGCGCAGAAAATCAGCAGCGCAGGTGCCGTACAATGGGCCGATAACGGGGTGGTGGTGACAAACGCAACGGCCAACCAGGGCAACATAATCGGCGCCGAGTACATACCCGCCAGCGGCGGACCCCTGGTCTGCTGGCAGGATGCACGAAGCGGAACAGCCAATGGTGAAATTTATGGCGCCTTGCTTTCAGCCGACGGTAATCTTACCAGCAACCTGCGCAACATCCCCCGGCTGGAAGGCACTATCAGGGCCTATCCCATCCCCGCCCAGCATCAGATCACCCTCTCCCTCACCGGGGTAAAACCCGGCAGCTACCTGCTGCAGATCACCGATATCAGCGGCCGTATGCTGTTGCACCAAAAAACAACCCTGAACAGCGGCAACGGCCTTATCCAGACGAATGTGCATCATCTGCAAAACGGTATGTACTTCATCCGCCTGCAGCACGAAGACAGTAAAGCGTCATCGGTTTACACTTTCATCAAACAATAACAAATCACCCCCGGTACAAAAAAACCGCCTTAAAGCAGGCGGTTTTTTTTAAGTCTTTTTTTGATTTCAGGACCACAAAGAGGATGGATATTCCCCTGCAGCCACCAACGCGTTTACCTGTTCCTGCACGCCGGGCGCATCTTCCTTATACGTAACGCCAAACCACTGCGAAGATGTGGGAATCACACGGATCACACCCAGTTCCTGCTTAATGAAGGAATCGGCTACAATGGGTATGAAGAACTCCGACTTTTCTTCCTGGCCATGCTCCTGCAGAAAACTGCGGAACAATTTGCCCGTGAGGTAAAAGATGGAATCATCAAAACACCAGAAATTCATGCTTACACTGGAGTGGTACGCAACTTCCTGCTTAACACCCGCTGCATCTTCATACAAAATGCGGCCGTTATCTTCATAAATTTTTGTCCGCTCGGCAATACTCACCAGGTTGCCTTCTCCGTCCACTTCGCATACACCACGGCTGACGGTTCCGTTAGGACTGAGCGTCCGCGACAAATCGTAGCCAATGATGGCATGCTCCTCCGGCGAGCAGGAGGTGGTGAGAAAGGCGGCGGCTTTTTCAAAAGCATCGCGTCCGTAAAAATCATCCGCGTTAATCACAGCAAAGGGTTCACGGATGGAGTCTTTGGCACATAACACCGCGTGGGCTGTACCCCAGGGCTTGGAGCGTCCTTCCGGCACCGGAAAGCCGTTCGTGTGTGCATCCAGCGACTGGTACACATAATCCATCTCAATTTTTCCTTTCAGCTTGGGCTCAAATATTGCTTTGAACTGTTCGGCAAAGTCTTCGCGGATAATAAATACCACTTTGCCAAAGCCCGAGCGGATGGCATCGTATATGGAGTAGTCCATGATGGTTTCACCGGTAGGACCGAAAGACTGAATTTGTTTCATGCTGCCGTAACGGCTGGCCATACCGGCCGCGAGGATTAACAGGGTGGGTTTCATGTGATCCATTATTTTTGGTCGCCGCAAAGATAGCAACAAATTCTACGCCTGCCGTATGCAACTATCCAACCACAAGATCCGCATGCAATCCATCCGCTGGCCGGCAGGAAGCGGGGAAACCTTTGCATTTGACCTGGCCCGACTGGATGAACTGCACCCTGTAGTTTCGGGTAATAAGATTTTCAAACTGCGGTACAACCTGGCAACCGCTGCAAAAGAAGGTAAAAAGGGTATCCTTACCATGGGAGGCGCCTACTCGAATCACCTGGCTGCCACCGCTTATGCCTGCCGGGAAGCCGGACTAAAAAGTACAGGCCTTGTACGCGGTGAAATTCCGGCAGCAGGTAATCCCACTTTAAATTTCTGCAAACAACAGGGCATGGAACTCATTCCCATACCCCGCAGCGGCTATCATCCCAACAGCCCTTACGTACAGGAACTGCTGCAACTATTTCCCTCCTGCCACTTTATCCCGGAAGGGGCCGCCAATGCGGCCGGCGAAGCCGGGTGCCGCAACATCCTGCCCGCCATGCCGGACGCGGCTACCTACTCGCACATCGTGTGTGCCATCGGTACCGGTACCACCCTGCGGGGCCTGGCTGCCACGGCCCTCCCCCACCAAACACTGGTGGGTATACCGGTCATCCGCATCCGGCAGGAAGACCAGGCAGCCTTTCTGCATTCGTTTTCTGAAAAACCCGGGAACGGTTCTGTTAAAATCCTGTTTCAATTTGCCGGCAAAGGTTACGGGCGTATGGAAACGGGCTTATTTGCGTTTATGAACAAGTGGTACCGGGTCACTGGCGTACCGCTGGATTTTGTGTACACCGCCAAAGTAATGCAGGCTGTTGCGGCCTTGTTTGAAACAAGTTGGTTTCCCTCGCAGAGCCGGGTATTGGTATTGCACACCGGCGGCTTACAGGGTAACCTGTCGCTTTCACCGGGAACGCTCATTTTTTAAGCCCCTATCTTTGCCGCCATGAAATGGATGATTCTTACCGGCCGTTCGTTGTTGCTGTCCGTACTGATGCTGCTTGCCCTGCCAACCAACTTACAGGCCCAGGCCGATACCCTGCCCAACATCACGGTAAAAAAGAAAAACGGCGTTGTAACCATCAGCTGGATCAATAACTTCCGTAATACATCCCAACTGAATATCCAGCGCTCAAAAGACAGCAACCGCAACTTCATCACCATACACTCAACGCCCAACCCCGAGGCCCGGTCGTATTCCTATGTGGACAAAACAGCTAAAACAGACAGCGGCTACTATCGCGTATTCATCCTGTTCGACGGCGCCAACTATATGTTCAGTAAACCGGTGCAACCTCACGAAGATACCATCAACCTTGCGCCGCTGGGTCCGGCAGTGATTTCCGGGAGGTCGGACAAGCAGAAGGAAGAAAAAATCACAGGTCCTGTGAATACGGCTCCGCCCAAAAAAGCATGGGAACCTTCCCTGTTTATTTATACAGGCAACGACGGCAATGTCGTGATCAGCCTGCCGGATGCCGAATTGAAAAAGTACAGTGTAACGTTTCACCGGGAAGAAGGAAGGATTCTTTTCACCCTGCCGGAAGTAAAAGAAAAATACCTGCTGGTGGACAAAGCTACATTTCTGAAATCCGGCTGGTATTTTTTTGAATTGAGGGAAGACGGGGTGGTAAAGGAACGGAACAAATTTCTGATAACCCGCGATAATTAACCAGCGTCTGCGTTGTCTGCAGCTACAAGCTGCACATCAAAAACGGCTTCAAACTGCCGGCGTACCTCCCGCTTCACTTCTTCCATGTCCACCTGCCGCCCCAGTTCCCGTTGCAGGGAGGTGACCTGTTTGTTCTGAATGCCACAGGGAACGATGTAGGAAAAGTAATCAAGGTTGGTATTGATGTTAAAGGCAAAACCATGCATCGTTACCCATCGGCTGCAGCGCACACCCATGGCGCAGATTTTACGCTCCCGCCCCTTGACTTCCGGATCCAGCCACACACCCGTTTCACCGGAACTGCGTTTACCTTCCAATCCATAAACGGCCATCGTACGGATGATCACTTCTTCGAGGTTACGGAGGTACAGACCAATATCGGTTTTAAACTTTTCCAGGTCAAGAATCGGGTAGCCCACCAGTTGTTGCGGGCCGTGAAAGGTAATGTCGCCACCCCGGTTGGTGGGGTAATAGGCAATGCCTTTGGCCAGCCGTTCATCGTCCGAAATCAGGATATGCGACACATCGCCGCTTTTTCCCAGGGTGTAAACCGGTGGATGTTCTACAAAAAGAAGATGGTGTTGGGTGCCGGGCACAGCAAGGGGTTCATCGCGGCGCAGGGCTGCCTTACGGGCCAGGTTCTCCTGCAACAGGCGTTCCTGGTAATCCCATACTTCCTTGTAAGGCCGGTTGCCGAGGTCTTCAAATAAAACAGGTTGTGCCATGCGGTGCAAAAGTAAGTTATAGCGGGGAACTGTATTTTTGTACGCATGAGTGAAGAACTGGAACAAACGGAACCTGACCAGGAACTGGAAAACGGTGATGGCTCGGAAGAACTGTATGAACGCAGCCGGTTCGTGGTGAGCAAAGGACAGGAGCCGTTGCGGGTGGACAAGTTTCTGATGACCAAAATCGAAGGCGCCACCCGCAACAAAGTGCAGCGGGCCATCGAAACAGGCTTTGTGCTGGTGAATAACCAGCGGGTGAAGGCCAATTACAAGGTAAAGCCCGGTGATGAAATCATCACCTTCTCCGATACCTCGCCCGAAGACCGGGAAATCATTCCCCAGCCCATTCCGCTGAACATTGTTTACGAGGACGCTGATATTCTTATTATCAACAAACCGGCCGGCCTCATCATGCATCCCGGCAGCGGCAACCCCGATGGTACGGTGGTGAACGGCGTGGTGTGGCATCTGCAGCAACAGCAACCGGATCTCACCGAAGACCGGCTGCCCCGCTTTGGCATGGTGCATCGTATTGATAAAAATACCAGCGGACTCATTGTCCTTGCCAAAAACCAGGAAGCCAGCCTGCACCTGGCCCGGCAGTTTTACGACCATACGGTGGAACGGCGCTACACCGCCCTGGTGTGGGGTGATCTGGAAGAAGAACAGGGCACAATCCGGGCGCATGTGGGACGTCACCAGCGCTTCCGGAAAATCATGGATGCATACCCCGATGGGGAACACGGCAAGGAAGCCATCACCCACTACCGGGTGCTGGAACGCTTTGGATATACCACCCTCATCGAATGCCGGCTGGAAACCGGGCGCACCCACCAGATTCGGGTGCACATGCAACACATCGGGCACCCCTTATTTAATGATGATACATACGGAGGTGACCGCATTGTAAAAGGTACGGTGTACACCAAATACAAGCAGTTTGTTGAGAACTGCTTCACCCTGTGCCCCCGCCATGCGCTGCATGCCCGGTCGCTGGGTTTTGTGCACCCCCGCACCCGGGAAAAAATTCTCTTCGAAAGCGAACTGGCAGCAGATATGCAGGCCGTGATAGAGAAGTGGCGGAACTACGTCAAGGCCAAAAATATTCAATAGGAAAATTCAGACAAGGTGGCGGTAAACACGCCCCTCTCCCGTTTGCGGAGGGGTACGTCCCAGTTGCCCACGTAGCGCAGCAAGGAAGGCACCACCAGTGAGCCAAACCGTTCCAACTGCACTTCCATGTCCACCTTAAAATCGTACACCCCGGCATTGTAACTCATGCGGTACTGCCGGCCCAGGACTGAGAAATCGGATACAGCAAACCAGGTGGTCATGGCATCCATCACAATCCGCCCATTTTCGAAAGAACTCAGCCCGGAACGGGCCTGCACCGTAAAGGAATAAGCCAGTTCGCCGCGATAAGTGTGCAGATCAATGCTATAAGTATAGTAGCGGGCCTGCTGCGGATCAAAGATGTCGAGCTTATTTCCCACCAGCGGGATACCCGGAATGTTTACGCCGGGGTTGAAGAAGAGCATTTTCAATTGCTCCCGGTGCTTGTCCATGCCCTTTTTATCCTTAAGGGAAGGTGCATGTCCTTTTACGCTGTTGGTCTCTCCGCACACCGTTCCTTTTGCAAAGAGCAGGCTGGCATACATAGAGGCGGTGTAGTAGTTGTACCCCCCGGAGGCGTTGTAAAAATCGCCCGTAGCCATTTCTTCCAGTACTTCGGTGCGCCGGCAACCACCTTTCACGTGCTGGCGGGTACGGCTGCGCAACGACGCCTGGAGACGGCCCTGGCGGTCGAGCAGCCGGATGTCGTTGAGCGCTGTAAACTGCAGTACACGGAGGTTGCGGAAGGCTTTGTAAAAGGTAGTATCTTCCTGCACCCTTTGCATAAAGGAAGGTACGTTGATGTTGCTCCGGACCACGATCTCTTTCAGCTGAATGGTGCGTCCCTCCAACAGGAGGCTGCTGTCCTGCGCTTCCAGCAGAAAGCCGGGCATCAACGCAACCAACCCCAGCAGCAACCGTTTCATCAGCGGGGGAAAAGCATCTTGTAATCCACCTGTACCCGTCCGCGGGAGATGTCATCCAGGCGGCCGCGAAGCAATTTGCGGCGGAAGGGTTTGAGATAATCTATGAATAGTTTCCCTTCGATGTGATCGTATTCGTGCAGGATCACCCGGGCGGTGAGACCGTGAAAAGTCTGAACCTGTTCTGTAAAGGAGGCGTCAAAATAACGAAGTGTCACAGCCTCGGAGCGGAACACATCCTCGCGTATCTTGGGTATGCTCAGGCAACCTTCGTTGTAGGGCCATTCCTCACCGGCCAGTTCTTCAATACGGGCATTGATAAACACTTCCTTGATACCGGGCGCATCGGGGTACTGCAGGGTATCCTCTTCGTCGAGGTTGGCAAACATCTGGGTGCTGTCCACTACAAAAAGCCGGATGTCGCGGTTGATCTGAGGCGCCGCCAACCCTACCCCGTTGGAATAGTACATCGTTTCCCACATATCGGCAATCAGTTTCTGCAGATCGGGGTAATCGGGGGTGATGTCTTTCGACACTTTTCGCAGCACTTCGGCTCCGTAAGCAACAATGGGAAGTATCATGCCAGGCAGTTCCGTTTTTAACGCGGAACTGCAAAAGTATTGGTTCCCCGGCGATTGACCAATACAGGGTCAGCCCCGGCGTTCCAGGTATTCCTGCAGTAAAATGGTGGCGGCGATCTCGTCTACCAGCTTTTTATCACGTCGTTGCTTCTTGCGGAGGCCCATCTGCAGCATGGCGTCCTTCGCCATTTTGGAGGTGTAGCGTTCATCCACTGTTTCCACGGGTATCTTTGGAAAATGCTTCTGCAACTGGCGGAGGGCCTGCTCCACCAGGGGTGTGGCATGGGTGGGTGTATCGTCCATGTTGAGCGGCATACCGATGATGAACTTCTCCACCGGTTCGCGGCTGCAATAGTCCCTCAGAAAGGGAATAAAATTCCGGGTTTCAATGGTGGTGAGCCCGGTGGCAATCAACTGCAGCGGGTCGGTCACCGCAATCCCGGTGCGCTTGCCGCCGTAGTCAATGGAAAGGATGCGTGCCATTACAGGAGAATGTCGAGGATGACCATCACGGCGAAAACCACACTGGCAATGCCATTCGTAGTGAAAAATGCCAGGTTCACCCGGCGCAGGTCATCGGGGCGTACAAGGGTGTGCTGGTAGATGAGCATGCCGCTAAAAAAGGCCAGGCCCGTGCTGAACATAAGACCGAAACTACCGGCAAAAGCGGCTGTAAACAGGAACAACACGGCGGCTGCATGCAGGAGCCGGGCGATCTGCAGAGCGCGGACCTTACCCACGGCCGCCGGGATGGACTGCAAACCCTGGGCTTTGTCGAATTCCTCGTCCTGCAATGCATATATAATGTCGAAGCCGCCCACCCAGCAAAAAACCGCAGCCGAAAAGAGGATGGGCAGCAGCGAAAAGCTCCCCGTTACAGCCAGGTAGGCCCCGATGGGCGCCAGGCTGAGGCCCAACCCCAGTACGAGATGACACAACGGGGTGAACCGCTTGGTGAAACTGTAGCCCAGGATAACCGCAAGTGCAACGGGTGATAAGACAAAACAAAGCAGGTTGATAAACCAGGTGGCGCCCACAAACAAAGCACTCATAACGATGGTAAACCAAAGCGCACTGTTGGCCGAAATAATGCCAGCCGGAATCTCACGCAGGGCCGTACGGGGGTTGCGGGCATCGAAATGCCGGTCGAGATAGCGGTTAAATGCCATAGCTGCACTGCGGGCAAATACCATGCACAGCACCACCAGCAACAGGATGTTGGTGTAAAAGTTCCATTCAATTTCCACGTACGGGCTTTCCGCCTGGAGGGAGCTCACGCCCAGCACGAAGCCGATCAGTGCGAACGGCATGGCAAAAACGGTATGGGAAAACTTGATGAGTGAAAGATAGTTTCGAATGGCCATCATGCTGCAAAGATAGCCTGCAAAGCGGTATTGCCGGCATAAGGCGCACCGGTTGCTGCTCCTGCAGACAGGAGCCGTTACCCGGCACCTTCTTGCTGTAAAAACCGGCCCCGCACCAGCTCCCACAACACCATCCCGGCGGCTACGCTGATGTTGAGAGAGTGCTTCATGCCCAACTGCGGTATTTCAATGCAACCATCGCACAATTGAAGAGTCTCCTGCTCCACGCCCATGGCTTCGTTGCCAAACACCAGAGCCAGCGGTTCAATGCCGTTCCAGTTCACCTGCTCCAGCGAGCGGCTGCCTTCTGCCTGCTCAACGGCAAGGATGCGGAACCCTTTTTCCTTCAGGCCGGCAAGGGCAGCGGCGGCGGTGGGGGTATAGGTCCAGGCAACCGTTTCGGTGGCCCCCAGTGCGGTCTTATGAATGTCGCGGTGAGGAGGTTGCGGCGTGTAGCCCACGAGGCAGATCCCTTCGAGTAAAAACGCATCGGCGGTACGGAATACGCTGCCTACATTCTGCATGCTGCGTACGTTTTCCAGCACCACCACCACGCGGGTTTTCTCCGCCCGGCGGAATTCCTCCACCGATTTCCGATCCAGTTCGTCCATCCCCCGTTTACGCATGCAGCAAAGGTAGGAAGGATCCACCTGCCCGCAGCAGAGCTACGCTGCGTATAGAGAGCGGCCGATTCCGTACCTTTGCGGATTCAACAAAAACAGAACTTTTCAACATGAACACTTTTGAAGCGTTAGGACTAGAGGCAGATTTGATGCAGGCGGTTACCGAACTGGGCTTTACCACGCCCACCCCCATACAGGTAAAAGCCATCCCCGTTTTACTCAGTGGCACCAAGGATCTCATCGGGCTGGCCCAGACCGGCACCGGTAAAACAGCGGCTTTCGGGCTGCCGCTGCTGCAGTTACTGGATGCACAGCAGAAATATCCGCAGGCACTCATTGTGTGCCCCACCCGGGAGCTTTGCCTGCAAATTGTAACCGAAATCGAGCGGTTTAAAAAATACAAAAAGGGGATGCAGGTGGTGGCTGTTTACGGCGGCGCATCCATCAGCACGCAGATCCGGGAAATCCGGCGAGGGGTGCAGATTGTTGTGGCCACGCCCGGCCGCCTGATTGACCTGATAGAGCGCAAAGCGATTGACCTGGGCGAAATTGAATACGTGGTGCTGGACGAGGCTGATGAAATGCTCAACATGGGTTTCCAGGACGACATTGAATTCATCCTGCAAAACACACCCAAGAAAGAAAGCACCTGGCTGTTCAGCGCTACCATGCCGCCGGAAATCCGGAAAGTGAGCCGTAAGTACATGAAAGAACCGGTGGAGGTGACGGTGGGTAAAATGAACACCGCCAACAAAAACATTGACCACCAGTACTTCGTGGTGGCTTCCCACCACCGTTACGAAGCCCTGAAGCGGCTGATTGACTTTAATCCGGGCATTTACGGCATCATCTTCACCCGCACCAAAATAGAAGCCCAGCAGATCGCGGAAAAACTCACGCGTGAAGGCTACGACATTGACGCCCTGCACGGTGATCTCACCCAGCAGCAACGCGATACCGTGATGGGCCAGTTCCGCGACAAGACCCTCCAGCTCCTCATCGCTACCGATGTAGCCGCCCGGGGCATTGACGTGAAAGACATCACCCATGTGATCAACTACGAACTGCCCGACGACATGGAAGTGTACACCCACCGCAGCGGACGCACCGGCCGGGCAGGGAAAACCGGTATCTGTATGAGCATCGTACACAGCCGCGAAATCGGGAAAGTGCGGGCCATCGAACGGATTGTGCAGTCTCCTTTTCACAAACTGGAAATCCCAACGGGGAAAGACGTTTGCCGGAAACAGTTTTTCAGCTTCATGGACAAGCTTATCAGCACCGACATCAGCAACGAGGCCTACGAAACCTACGTTCCCATGCTGGAGGAGAAGTTTGCCGATATGAGCAAGGAAGACATTCTCAAACGGGTGGCGGCCATGGAGTTTGACCGCTTTTTGAAATACTACGAAAATGCCGAAGACCTCAACCTCCGGGAACGCAGCCGGAGCTTTGACAAGTTCAGCCGCGAAACCAGGCCGGCCGGCCGCACGCGGGAACGGGAAACGTCCCGCGACACACAGGGCCGCGAATTCAAAGGCGGTGGCGGTTACACCAAACTGTTCGTGAACCTGGGCACCAAGGACGGCTTCTACAAAGCCAGCTTCCTCCAGTTTATCCTCGACCTGAGCGACCTGCGCAAGGAGGTACTGGGCCGCATTGACATGCGGGAGCTGAACAGTTGGGTGGAAGTGGACCGAAAAGCCGCCCCGCAGATGATAAGGGCCATCAACGGTAAGAAGTTCAAAGGACGCAACATCCGGATGAACGAGGCAGACAGCCGTTAAAAGCATCTCCTCCCGAGAAGCGCCTCTTATTGTTTACAACAACCCTGATATGGCGAAGGGACAACATCCACCTCACCGGCAGACACCCTATTTTCCGCTGCTGCCCCTTTTCTTTTCCCTGTACGGCTGGAACCAGTTGTACCCGGAAATAAATCTCCCCCTTGCAGGCTGTGTTTTCTTCATCACAATTGCACTGCTGGCAACCGGTGTTTATGTGGTGAAAAAGATGCTCCGGATCAACGGGCAAACCGCCGAACTGCTGGCCATAACCGCCTTCTTCCCCCTGCTCTTTTTCGGTTTGCTGCAGGATACGCTGAAAGCAGGCAGGTTGCCGGCCTTTTTCACCTCTTATACGTTTGTACTGCCGGGCGTACTGGTTGTAACAGCTGCTGCGCTCCATTTGATTTACCGGAAAAGACCCGACCGGCTCGCTGCCTATTTTGCCACCCTGCTGCTTGTTTTGTGCGCCGGAGAAGTGATTCAACTGGTCCTGAAAAGCCGGCGTCCGGCTACCGACTGGCTGCTCGACAGCCGGTTTACCGCTGTGCAGGAATTCAACCATCGGGCTGCCGGTCCGGGCAACCGTCCTGATATCTATTTTCTCCTCTTCGATTCCTATGCCAGCTCCCTTTCGCTGGAACAAACCCTGGGCTACAACAATTCGGCAATAGAGTCGTTCCTGGACGAGCAGGGATTTCGCACGTTCCGGGAAGCAACGAGTAATTATAACACCACCATGCTCAGCATGAGTTCCCTCCTGAACATGGATTACCTGCCGGATACCGCTTCCATTACCCGCAATTACACGGATGCTTTTTACAGGGGTAACCGCTCGCTGGACGACAATTCCCTTTTCCGCCTCCTGCAGCAGCAAGACTACCGGGTTGTGACAGCGCATCCCCTTTCGCTGAACGGTGCCGGAACGAAGTACCCCACCTATTTCAGCTACATGAAAGTGCAGCACTACCTGTACCAGACCTTACCGGGTCGCCTTTACAGAGACCTGGGATTTCACCTGAAACATAGCCGGCCGTTCCGCCCGTTGTACCGTATGCTGCAGCAGCAGCAGAACCAACGCCTGACAGCTTACCTGCAGGAGAGCGTGTCGGCGGTAAAAGCCACCGCCAGCCGGGATACTGCGCAAGCACCCCGGTTTGTGTACGGTCATTTTACCCTTCCGCATGAACCGTATGTCTTTCATACAGACGGGACATTGCGGGTGCCAGACAGTATTCTTTCCGGTACGAACGGTTTCCGTAACTATCTGCAGCAGTTGGAATACGCCAACCAGTTGATACGTGAGCTGGTAACGCATATCCGCACGAATAACCGGCCCAATACCTGCATTATCCTGGCAGGTGATCACGGTTACCGTTCTCACAGTGATGCCAACATGCCGGAACACATATTCCGCATCCTGCTGTCTGTTTACACACCCGATGGGGACGTGCAGAACTGGCCGTTAACCCTATCCAATGCGAACCTGTTCCGCCTGCTGCTGAACAGCCAGTGGAAAGCCCGGTTTGGCCTCTTACCCGATGAGACGCACCTGGTGCGTGCCCGTCGCTGACGGGTTGCCCCGGGAAGAAAAAGCCCCGATTTGCGGGCCACAGCAGATCACAATTGTACAGGGCTGATGCCGCCAGCGGGCCGTGGCGATCCGGTTCTTGCGGGAATAAACAACACACCCAGATCCAAACTGCGGGCAATGTGCTATCCAAATTATTCAATGTCAGCCTGTTGCAAGGCTTTGCTAATTGCCCCACATCAAGTACCTTCGCAACGCCGAAATAAGTTCTTCACCTTCAAATTTTAACTGATCCTATATGGCTTACGACGTTATTGTTCTGGGTAGTGGTCCGGGCGGGTATCCTGCCGCTATCCGTGCTTCGCAGCTTGGACTGAAAGTTGCCATTGTTGAAAAAGAAAGCCTGGGCGGGGTTTGTCTCAACTGGGGTTGTATTCCCACCAAAGCCCTGCTGAAAAGCGCCCAGGTGTATGAATACATGAAACACAGCGCCGATTATGGCATCCAGTCCAGCGGTGTGCAGCACGACTTTTCCGCCGTGGTGAAACGCAGCCGGGGTGTGGCCGACAAGATGAGCAAGGGTGTTCAGTTCCTGATGAAAAAAAATAAGATTGACGTCATCATGGGTTACGGCAAGCTGGCCGGCAAAGGCAAGCTGGAAGTGACCGCTGCCGACGGCAGCAAGCAAGTAGTGGAAAGTAAATACATCATTATTGCCACTGGTGGCCGCAGCCGGGTTCTGCCCAGCATGCCCCAGGACGGCAAAAAAATCATTGGCTACCGCGAAGCCATGGTGTTACCCGAGCAACCCAAGAGCATGATCATTGTGGGCAGCGGCGCCATTGGGGTAGAGTTCGCCGATTTCTACAACAGCATGGGCACCAAAGTAACCATCGTTGAGTTTATGTCCCGCGTGGTACCGGTGGAAGATGAAGATATTTCCAGGGAATTGGAAAAGCAATTCAAGAAAAAAGGGATCACCATCATGACCAGCGCAGAAGTGACCAGTGTGGATACCAGCGGCGCCGGCGTGAAAGCAAAAGTAAAGACACAAACAGGCGAAGTGGTGCTGGAAGCCGACATCCTGCTGAGTGCGGCGGGTGTGGTGGCCAACATTGAAAACATCGGACTGGAAGCACTGGGCATCAAAACAGACAAAGGCAAAGTTATTGTAGACAAATACCAGCAAACCAATGTACCGGGCGTGTATGCCATTGGCGACTGCGCCCCTGGCCAGGCGCTGGCGCACGTTGCCGGCAAAGAAGGTATCAACGCCGCCGAACACATTGGGTACCTCGAAAAGAAATACCATCACCTGCCCGAAGGCATGGATTACAACAACATCCCCGGCTGTACCTACTGCACACCGGAGATTGCCAGCGTGGGATATACCGAAAAAGCGGCCAAAGATGCAGGCTACGAAGTAAAAGTGGGTAAATTCCCATTCATGGCGAGTGGTAAAGCCAGTGCAGCCGGCAGCACCGAAGGTTTTGTAAAAGTAATCTTTGATGCCAAATACGGCGAGTTCCTTGGCGCACACATGATTGGCGCCAACGTAACAGAAATGATTGCCGAAGTGGTGGTGGCCCGCAAACTGGAAACCACCTACCACGAAATCCTCAACGGTGTACACCCCCACCCCACCATGAGTGAAGCGTTGAAGGAAGCAACAGCAGCCGCTTACGGTGAAGCCATTGACATCTGAGATAAAAAATCAATCCCATCCCCGGCCTTTTCGGCCGGGGATTTTTTTTTACTGCTTCCGCACAGCCGTTGCACCATGATGATTACAATGTCTTAGCCTTTACGATTATAATTGGAGCTGCGCAGCCATGCGCGGTCTAACATTTCCACAGGTAACCCCGCCTGAACCATACAGGATTTCCTGTATTTATTAAACCCTGATAAAAATCATACTTTTTCAACCCGGCAACGGCTAGGTTTGTGAACAGATGTCGTTGCGCTTTTGTTGCACCGCCATTCCGATCCGGATCCACCATGCACGTACTGTTGCACATCCACGCCCCACCTTCCGCTCCGGGTAGTAGCCGGCACCGATCCTTTTGTTATTAATCAATTATCCAACATCCACCCTATATGAAACAGATCCAAACACTTTCCCGCATGTCGGACTGGCATTGGGAACTCAATTCCATCCAGCATGCCAGCACATTATTTGAAAAGCGACTCAGCTCGTTGCGGGTCACTACCCTCCCTGCCTCCCGCCAGCCGGAAGTGGCCGGCCTGCTCCGCCAGGTACAGGAACACCAGCAGGAACTGGCCGTAATACAAACCCGCATAGAAGAATACAGCCTCCGGCTGCTGAGGGAAGGGAAAAACAGCAACCGCCAGCAGGAACTTGATGAACTGCAGGATTTGCTGGAGAACTGGATTACCAAAGAAATCAACGCGTTTACGAAAGTGAAAAATCAGTACTTCAGTCTCATCCGCAACATGCTGTTCCCTGACACCGGGTACACGGCCAGCAGCAACTGAAAATAACGAAACGGTGCGTCGTTATACAACAGCGCCCCGTTTGCTTCGTATACCGGCGTTCGTTATAAAGGAATATTACCGTGCTTTTTCCGCGGCCGCTTGGCCACTTTATTTTCCAGCATGGCAAATGCCTTGATCAGTTTCTTCCGTGTTTCACGGGGTTCAATCACTTCATCAATAAAGCCCCGTTCGGCCGCCTGGTAGGGATTGGCGAAGAGTTCCGCATATTCGGCCTCTTTCTCCTGCAGTTTCTTTACCGGATCAGGGGCTGCTGCGATTTCACTTTTAAAAATGATTTCGCTGGCACCTTTGGCGCCCATCACCGCAATCTCGGCCGTAGGCCAGGCATAGTTCATATCGGCCCCGATGTGTTTGCTGTTCATTACATCGTAAGCGCCTCCATAAGCCTTGCGGGTGATAACCGTCACCCGGGGCACAGTTGCCTCACTCAGTGCGTACAGCAGCTTGGCCCCGTTGGTAATGATGCCGTTCCATTCCTGGTCGGTGCCGGGTAAAAAGCCCGGTACGTCCACCAGCACCAGCAGGGGTATATTAAAGCAGTCGCAGAACCGCGTAAAGCGGGCGCCCTTGCGGGAACTCTCAATGTCCAGTACGCCGGCCAGGCTCTGGGGTTGATTGGCGACTATCCCCACGCTTCTTCCGGCGATGCGGGCAAAGCCAACCACAATATTATCGGCATAGTACTTATGCACTTCAAAAAAACTGTCGGTATCACAAATACCATCTATCACGGCGCGTATATCGTAGGGCTGGTTGGGACTTTCGGGGACTATGCTTTCCAGCACCTCACGGGTCTCATCGCCCAGCGTATAGGACAGTTTGGGTACCACATCCTCACAATTCTGCGGCATGTAGCTCAGCAATTGTTTCACCTGCTGGATACAATCCATATCGTTCACCGCGGTGAGGTGCGTCACACCTGATTTGGTGCTGTGCGTGGAGGCTCCTCCCAGTTCTTCGCTGCTCACTTCTTCATTGGTAACCGTCTTCACCACGTTGGGCCCGGTTACAAACATATAACTGGTATTTTCCACCATGATGGTGAAGTCGGTCATAGCCGGCGAATACACAGCACCACCGGCACAGGGGCCCATGATAGCGGAAATCTGCGGAATCACTCCCGAGCTCTGCACATTGCGGTAAAAAATATCGGCATACCCGCCAAGTGACCGTACCCCTTCCTGGATACGGGCACCACCCGAGTCGTTCAGCCCAACCATGGGTGCTCCGGTTTTCATGGCCATATCCATGGTACGGCAGATCTTTTCGGCATGCGTTTCCGATAAGGCACCACCAAATACGGTGAAATCCTGCGCAAACACATACACCAGGCGGCCATTAACGGTACCATAGCCGGTAACCACACCATCGCCGTAAAACTTCTGATCCTCCATACCAAAGTCTTTGGTACGGTGGGTAACCAGTGCACCCACTTCCTCAAAGGAACCGGGATCCATCAGCAGGCTGACCCGTTCCCGTGCGGTTAGTTTTCCTTTTTTATGTTGCGTCTCAATGCGCTTGATACCACCACCGAGTTTACCGGCTTCCAGTTTTTCGCGGAGTAATTCCACTTTCGATTTCATAATGATTTATTTTCAACGTTCAGGTTTCATGCGCCACTTTACCTCAATGGGCCAGGCGTCGTTTCCAACTGGTGGATTTATTCTCCAGCGGATTCAGTTTTTTCTGTTGCTCCAGCCAGTATTTCATGGCCACAATGGCAGCGAATTCGGCATTGGATTGCTGTTTTTTCCTGATTTTATCGGGTGAATAATAATTCTGTACAAAATGCGTGTCGAAGTTTCCGGAAAAGAAGGCTTCGTGTTCAAACACAAAGGTTCCGAACGGCAGTGTGGTGGCTACGCCTTCAATTTTATATTGTTTGATGGCATCCAGCATTTTCTGTATGGCTTCGGTGCGGGTTTTACCATGCACCACCAGTTTCGCAATCATGGGATCGTAATAAATCGGGATCGTCATGCCCTCTTCATAACCATCATCCACCCGGATGCCTTCGCCTTCCGGTTTGCGGTAAGTGGTAAGCGTGCCAATGGAAGGAAGGAAATTATTGAGCGGATCTTCTGCATACACCCGTAACTCAATGGCGTGACCGTTGGCCTTGATGTCATCCTGTGTAATGGCAAGCTTTTCTCCCCGTGCAATCCGTATCTGCTGTTCAACAAGATCCAGACCAATGATCATTTCCGACACCGGGTGCTCCACCTGCAAGCGGGTGTTCATTTCAAGGAAATAAAAGTTGAGTTTATCATCTACCAGGAACTCAACAGTGCCGGTACTGACGTAGTTACATGATTTGGCCACCATAACAGCAGCCTCGCCGATGCGTTCCCGCATGGCGGGAGTTACAATGGCGGAAGGTGTTTCTTCCACCACTTTCTGGTGACGGCGCTGAATGCTGCACTCCCGTTCCAGCCCGTGGATCACATTGCCGTATTTATCGGCCACCACCTGCACTTCAATGTGGCGGGGTGAGCTTACATATTTTTCAATAAAGACCGAACCGTCGCCGAAGGAAGATTTGGCTTCGCTGATGGCACGTTCCATCTGCTCCTGCATGTCATCGGCTTTTTCCACAACACGCATGCCTTTGCCCCCACCACCTGCCGATGCTTTGATCAGAACCGGGTAACCGATCCGGTCGGCCACTTCGATGGCCACATTTACATCCTCAATGGCCCTGTCAATCCCCGGCACCATCGGCACATTGAATTGTTTCACACTTTCCTTGGCGGCGAGTTTGGAGCCCATGATGCGCATGGCTTCCGGAGTGGGACCAATGAATTCGATACCGGCATCGGTAACCTTTTGGGCAAAATCCGCATTCTCACTCAGAAATCCGTAACCGGGGTGAATGCCCTCCACCCCCAGCTCTTTACATATTTCAATGATTTTATCGCCATTCAAGTACGATTGGCTTGAAGGAGCCGGACCCAGGCACACCGCCTCATCGGCAAACGCAACGTGGGGGGCATTGCGATCGGCTTCAGAATAAACAGCCACTGATTTGATCCCCATCTTACGGATGGTACGCATGATGCGCAATGCGATCTCTCCGCGGTTGGCCACCAATATCTTTTTCATATTATCCAGTTGATTTTTGTTTGGATTACTTTATCTGTTTGTGTATTGCTGCTCCCCCCGCCAACCAGTTTTACACCCCGTCATAAAAAAACCAATCCGCTTCACCGGGTACCATCATTTACACATTATCACATTGACACATTGACACATTTCCACATTTTCACATTTTCTCATTATCACTACTCCAACTCCACCAGCACCTGCCCTTTATCCACGGCCTGTCCGGCTTTCACCGCCACCCGTTTAATGGTGGCATCGGCATGAATCAGAATACTGTTCTCCATTTTCATGGCCTCCAGTATGAGAATACGGTCGCCTTCCTTCACCTGCTGCCCTTCCGTAACAGCCACATCGATGACCAGTCCGGGCATGGGGGCCTTGATTTCCCGGATACGCTTGGTGGACACAGCGTTGAAGCCCATCTGGTCCAGCATCAGATCCAGTTCGTCTTTAATCTCTACATCAAATGTTTCCCCCTCCACTTCCAGCCGCAGTATTTTGCCACGCACATCGGCTTCCAGCAACTGTACATTAACAGAACGGTTGTCTTTGATGATGTTATACAATGTGGGGGATTTTTGTACCAGGTCTACCGACTCAATGGCAGCCTGGTCGAACTGAAATTCAAAGCCGTTGGCCTTTACCTGAAAGACCGGTTGCTTATCTGTCATGATACAGGAATTTTTGTGTTGAAAGAAAACGAACGTGCCTGGTGGTGCTGTGCGTCATAGAAGTTCCCGGGCAAACGGGATGACTGGAGGTTTTACGTTGAAACAGGACACAAGGTGACACTTTACCGCCGAACAGAGAATGATTTAAATCATTCCGTTCAATGATCGCCGGGCAACTGTGAATAACGCCCGGTGGTATACGTTCAGGAATGGTACATCCAGAGCAGAACAGGCGCTGTGGCCTGGTCGAGGTACCTTTTCAACTCCTGCAGGAATGCCGGAGCAACGGTGGGACAACCATCGCTCTGACAGATTTCAGTAAACACCTCTTCCGCAGGCACACAGGCATGGGCGTGCAGCACCACATAGCGGCGGAAGGCATTGCTGTTGCTGCTGTCGAGGCCGTGCAGCTTATAGGCCATCCCAAAACGTCCGTTGTACCTGGCTCCGATGCGGTACCGTCCCAGGGAGGTACAACCGCAACCCGGCGTGTTGTCGTAGCGCCGGCCCTCCAGCCAGCGTTCATTGCACCTGCCATGGGTTACGGTTCCGGCAGCAGCCACCCGGTTGTGTTGAAGATCATAGACAAAAAATCGCTTTTTGCCGGAGCGTACCTGCATATCAACGAGAAAACAAAAACGCAGTTCCATTCCCTTTTCCCGGATAAACGCGGCTGCTTCCTTTGCTTTTGCCGCAAGCGCTGGTGCAGCAGCTATCTCCTCTACCGGGATGATGGCAGGCGAGCCACACGGCGTAGTGTTCCGCTGTGAAAAATCGAGGTAAAGGAAGGAACCCAGGAGCAGGATGCCAGCCAGTAACAGGGAATAACCAGGTTTCATGGATACACCGGTGATGCATAAAAGTGACGTTTTCCATATCTGACTTCCAGTTTGATGCAGTGCCTTTTACTAAAAAAGTGGTATTGGCCAAATGACCCGATTACCGTTATTTTGAAGCAAAATCAATCCAGATGAAAACGTTTTTACTCGCCTGCTGCTGCCTCCCATTGCTGGTACTGGCGCAAACGGAACTTGTACAACCGGCTGTTTCATCACCGGTTCCGGCTTTACCGGCTGATGCCCCTGCATCGCTTACCAGCCCTCCCTTTCCCCAGGTCTGGCGCACACGAACTACTCTTCCTGAAAAAGAAATCAATGAGTTATTCGACAAAGGCTATTTCATCACCAACCTCAGTTATGAAAGAGATGTCTGGTGCCTGGTGATGACCAAGAGCAGCAATATCTGGCAGCAACATCTGCGCTACCGCACCGAGTTTCCGCAGGCGGATATCAAAAAACTGTGGGACGATGGCGCCTACATCACCAACCTCACCTTCGGCAGTCACATTTGGACACTCGTCATGAGCCGAGGAACCGGGTACACCCAGCAGGCATGGCGTACCCGGAGCCATTTTCCGGAACAGGAAATCAGGGAACTCCGGAGGCAGGGGTTTTACATTACCCAGCTTTCGTATGAAAAAGATCAATGGGTGCTGGTGGCCAGCAAAAATGCCGGCAGGCTGTTCACTGACCAGGTCTGGCGCACCCACCCCGAATTTCCGGCAAAGGAGATCAAAGAACTCTGGGACAAAGGTTACCGTATCACCGATATCAGCTATGGCAACGGACAGTGGGCGCTGGTGATGAGCAAGGGAACCGGCCTCAACCAGCAGATGTGGAACACCGGCGATGAGTTTCCCGGTAAGAAGATTGAAGAGTACTGGAACAAAGGCCACAACATTTATAAACTGACATACGAGAACAAAAAGTGGTTGCTGATAATGGCCAACTGACCGTACCGCCACGGTGTAAGCACAAGAGCAGTCAGCCAATTGCTTCCGGCATTATTTCCGATCTTTACCCGGTTATGCGGATGGAAATATGAGTAAACGCAACGATTATATCTCCTGGGACGAATATTTCATGGGTGTGGCCCTCTTATCGGCCCAGCGCAGCAAGGATCCTTCCACCCAGGTGGGAGCCTGCATTGTCAATAAAAAAAACAAAATTGTGGGGGCCGGCTACAACGGCCTGCCAGCCGGTTGTGATGACGACAGCTTCCCCTGGGAAAAAGAGGGACAGTTCCTGGACACCAAGTACCCCTATGTATGTCATGCCGAACTCAACGCCATCCTCAACAATATCGGGATGGATCTGCATGGCTGCCGCATCTACACCGCTCTTTTCCCCTGCAACGAATGCGCAAAAGCCATCATCCAGGCCGGTATTACAGAAGTGATTTACCTGAGCGACAAATACGCCCACACTGAGGCCTTCCAGGCATCCCGCCGCATGCTGGAAACAGCGGGCATCACCTGCCGCAAAGTGGTTACCCAACGCGGAGTGCTGCAGCTTTCTTTCAGCGAAGACGATGTATAAACGGGCATAAGCATACGCCAAAAAAAATGCCCCGCATCCGGAAGGAGCGGGGCATTGTTATCAGGAATCTTCAGCTGTTTTATCAGGCAGAAACCTTGCCTTTCACTTTGGCAATCACCTCTTCGGCGATGTTGTTGGGCGCCGGAGCGTAGTGACTGAACTCCATGGTGGAGGTAGCACGGCCGCTGGAGAGCGAACGCAGCTGAGTCACATAACCAAACATTTCGCTCAGGGGCACTTTGGCACGGATCACCTGGGCATTTCCCTTGGTGTCCATTCCTTCCAGCATACCCCGGCGGCGGTTAAGGTCACCGGTCACATCACCCATATACTGATCGGGGGTTACCACTTCCACTTTCATGATGGGCTCCAGCAGCACGGGCTTGGCTTTACGTCCGGCTTCGCGGAAACCGCCTTTGGCACAGAGTTCAAACGACATGGCGTCGGAATCCACATCGTGGTAGCTTCCATCGAAAATCCGGATCTTCATGTCCACCATCGGGTAGTTGGCCAGTACGCCATTGGTCATGGCATTTTCAAAGCCCTTGGTAATGGCGGGAATGAATTCCTTGGGGATAGAACCACCGAAAATATCGTTTACAAACTGGAATCCTTTTCCGGGGTTTTCTTTCAGCCACTCTTCATCGGCAGGTCCGATTTCGAACTGGATGTCGGCGAACTTACCGCGACCACCGGTCTGCTTTTTCAGTACTTCACGGTGTTCAATGGTAGCTTTGAAAGCTTCTTTGTACGCCACCATCGGTGCACCCTGGTTCACTTCCACCTTGAATTCGCGGCGCATACGGTCAACGATGATTTCCAGGTGCAGTTCACCCATACCGCTGAGTATGGTCTGACCGGTTTCTTCATCGGTCTTCACCCGCAGCGTGGGATCTTCTTCCACCAGCTTGGAAATAGCCATGCCCATCTTGTCCACGTCGGCCTGGGCCTTGGGTTCCACCGCCAGCGAGATAACCGGCTCGGGAATAAACATGTTTTCCAGGGTGATGGGATGGTTTTCATCGCACAGGGTATCACCCGTCTTGATTTCCTTGAAACCAACGGCGGCGCCGATATCACCGGCTTCGATGAAATCAATGGGGTTCTGCTTGTTGGCAAACATCTTCATGATCCGGCTGATCCGCTCTTTTTTACCGCTGCGCACGTTGAGAACGTAGCTGCCCGCGTCGAGGTGACCGGAATAACAGCGGAAGAAGGCGAGACGTCCCACAAACGGATCGGTCATGATTTTAAACGCCAGTGCTGCAAACGGTTCTTTTGCATCGGGCTTGCGGCTGAGCTCTTCGCCGGTGTCGGGATCGGTTCCTTTGATCGCTTCAATGTCCACCGGTGAAGGCAGGTAACGGCAAACCGCATCGAGGGCGGTTTGAACGCCTTTGTTCTTGAACGAAGAACCGCACATCATCGGCACAATGCTCAGGTCAATGGTTGCCTTGCGCACCGCTTCATGAATCTCATCTTCGGTGATCGAATCCGGATTGTCAAAGAATTTCTCCATGAGCGTATCATCGTATTCCGCAACGGCTTCCACCAACTGGGCACGCCATTCTTTGGCTTCTTCCACCATGTCTTCGGGAACAGGAATTTCATCGAAGGTCATGCCCTCGGTTTCCATGTGCCAGATGATGCCTTTCATTTTGATGAGGTCCACCACGCCTTTGAAGTTGTCTTCAGCGCCGATGGGCAGCTGCAGGGGTACCGCTTTGGATCCCAGCATTTCGCGTACCTGCTTCACCACGTTGAGGAAGTCGGCACCGGCACGGTCCATCTTATTCACAAAACCAATACGGGGTACGTTGTAGCGGTTGGCCTGGCGCCAAACGGTTTCGCTCTGAGGTTCCACACCGTCCACGGCGGAGAACAGGGCGATCAGGCCGTCCAGTACCCGCATGGAACGTTCCACCTCTACGGTGAAGTCCACGTGACCCGGCGTATCAATGATGTTAAAGTTGTATTTCTTGGTGTCGGGGGTTGCTTTTCCCAATACAGTGGGGAAATTCCACTGGCAGCTTACGGCCGCAGAAGTAATGGTGATACCCCGTTCTTTTTCCTGTTCCATCCAGTCGGTGGTGGCGGCACCTTCGTGCACTTCACCAATGCGGTGGATCATACCCGTATAACGGAGGATTCGCTCCGTAGTGGTGGTTTTACCGGCATCAATGTGGGCGGCAATACCAAAGTTTCGCTGAAATCTTAAATCTGCCATGACAGTTTGATTTGTATGTATTTTTTGGTTTGAGTTTCTTTCGTTAAATCACGTTTGCCTGGTGGGCTTCCGGTACCGGGCGGTGCGGCGGTCGTATATCAGCAGTGGGGGAAAGCCGGTTTTCGGAAACCGGCTACAGGGGCTGATATGGTAAGATTCAGACTCTCATACGTTGCCAAATCTTCCTGAACCTGTTTCCTCGATAACCCTTTTGCCACACGCTGTTCAGGACTTTGGCGGCGCAAAGGTAGGATTTTAACAGTAAAAACAGCGGATTTCGTCCATTTTTCCGGGGATATGGAAAATAAGGGCATCCCGGCAGCCGAACGGCCCTTTGACCCTGAAAGGCCAAACCGGGATAGCCGGAAAAGAAATGCCGAATAAATCCTCCATACTTCGGTTTCAGTTTTAAAAATGAGACACCCGGCTTCCGCTGAAAATGTCTATTTTTTACCAGTATGCTTCTGCCGCCCCGCTGCAATTTTATAGTACTAAATCAATTACCATGCAGCGAAAAGACTTTATTACCAATGCATTACTGGCTGTACCGGCCCTTGTCTTGTCAGAAACCGCAAAAGCAGGAACTTCAACGGCCAGGGAACCGTTTGTGGTGGATGCAGGCAAATCCCGCTTCGGAGAGGATAACAAGTTTATGGGCGTGCATCCCAACGATTTAAAAATCTCGGGCAAAGACACAGATGGACAACTTTCCGTTTTTGAATATACAGGCTATGCCAAAGTAGGCCCTTCCTTACACATCCATCTGAAGCAGGATGAAATTTTTACCGTCATTGAAGGCGAATACCGTTTTGTTGTAGGCAATAAAACACACGTGCTTAAACCCGGGCAAACAATCTTTCTGCCAAGAGGGATTCCGCATACCTGGATTCAATTAACAGATAAAGGCAGGCTGATTTACTTTCTGCAACCCGCCGGTAAAATGGAAGAATTCTTTTCTTATATGGGCAAAGTCAAACAGCGGCTGAGTGATGAAGAGATGGCCCGGATACATGATGCGCATGACATGAAAGTGGTGGGTCCTCCGCTCACGCTTTAAAAAAGATTGTAACTTACTCATTTAATGCAGCTTTGCTTTTAAAAGATTTTATACCGACACCGGATGTTCGGGATGTTGTACAGCTGTACCGTATTGTACACCTGCAATT
Organism: uncultured Chitinophagaceae bacterium; assembly: GCA_937862815.1. Classification (GTDB taxonomy): domain Bacteria; phylum Bacteroidota; class Bacteroidia; order Chitinophagales; family Chitinophagaceae; genus Lacibacter. Next base: position 33,072 of record CALMED010000036.1, read on the forward strand.
TCCGGAAGGGCAGACTGCCCCAATCAAGGCCTATCCACCCAGGCCGGAGCAATGCCTTGCTTTTTATCCATACGATACCGAAACGGTGATCTACCAGAACAGCGGCAAGAAAGTTGCACATCTTCCGGTTGTTTTGTATGGACAGTTTACAGAAGTTACCAACCGGATCATTGGTAGTGATTTTTTGGTATTTCAAATCATATTCCAGCCTGGTGGTTTGTATCGCTTAACCGGTATTCCTTCTGCCGAGCTAACCAATCAATATGCAGATGCAGGCTTATTCTTTTCCTCCCAAATAAAATTGGTGAATGAGCAATTAGCAGCTGCAAAGAATTATGAACAAATGGTGCTGGTGGCAGATGCATTTGTGCAACAACTCATTAAACAGCAGTGCAAACAAAGGATACAACTGGATGATGCCTGCCTGCTGATGCTCAACAGCGAAGGAAAATTCAGCCTCGAAAAGTTATCAAAAACCGCTTGTTTAAGCAGTAAACAAATGGAGCGGAATTTCAAGGAACGTACCGGTGTAAATCCCAAGCTGTTTGACCGTATTATTCGTTTTGATAAGGTTTTTCGTTACAAAAACTCACACCCGCATTTTGACTGGCTGCGAATTGCTGTTGCCTGTAATTATCACGACTATCAACATCTCGCTAAAGAGTACAAAGACTTTACGGGCTGCACCCCTGTTGCCTTTCACCAGATTGAGGACAATGCACCTGAGCGTGCATTTGGGCTAACGGAAGGTTATTATAAATAAAAAGCCCCCTCCAAAGGAAGGGGAATCTTTTTATTGGAAGAATATTTCACTTATCTGAAATGCGCAAACGCCTTGTTGGCTTCCGCCATCCGGTGCGTATCTTCTTTCTTCTTGAATGCTCCACCTTCACCCTTGCTGGCTGCCACGATTTCGTTGGCCAGCTTATCGGCCATGCTGCGACCGTTGCGTTCGCGGCTGTAGCGAATGAGCCATTTCATGCTGAGGGACACTTTGCGCTCGGGACGAACCTCCGTAGGAATCTGGAACGTGGCACCGCCGATCCGGCGGCTGCGTACTTCCACAGAAGGCGTTACATTGGCAATCGCCTTGCGCCAGATTTCATAACCGTTCTCACCGGTTTGCTTGGATACTTTCTCCACGGCATCGTAGAAGATGGTAAAAGCAGTGCTCTTCTTACCCTGCCACATCAGGTTGTTCACAAAACGACTCACAAGAACGTCGTTGAACTTCGGATCCGGAGCCAGCGCGATTTTTTTAGGTTTTGTCTTCCTCATCGAGAATAATTATTTAAGAATCAACTTGTTATAACAAATCAGCCGAATGCCGCTTATTTTTTGGCTTTTTCTTTCTTGGTACCGTACTTGGAACGGCTCTTCTTGCGGTCTTTCACGCCAGCCGTATCGAGAGACCCCCGTACAATGTGATAACGAACACCCGGCAGATCCTTTACACGACCACCCCGTACCAGAACGATGGAGTGTTCCTGCAGGTTGTGCCCTTCACCCGGGATGTAGGCAATGATTTCCACCTTATTGGTAAGACGGACCTTGGCCACTTTCCGGAGCGCCGAGTTGGGCTTCTTGGGCGTGGTGGTGTACACACGGGTGCAAACTCCCCGGCGGAACGGACAGTTGTCCAGCGCCCGGGATTTGCTCTTGGCCCTTACGATTTCTCTTCCTTTACGTACTAACTGTTGAATTGTAGGCATTCGGAACCTTTTATTTTTGGGACGGCAAAGGTAAGCGCTTCCCGGAAAATAACAAAAACTTTTGGCAGGATTTATCCGGACAAAAAAGGAGTATTCGCAGAAATATCTGCAATAAGTTGATTTCCGGCACGTTTTTCTCTTATTAATGTAGCTTTGTTGCCCTACCGGGAAAAGCACACCTACCGAATGAGACCAACTGTTACCCTTCCTTTTCATCAAGGCGGCCTGATACGGGCTGCGTTCTCATTCCTTGTAATTTTCCTGCTCATACCCGCCGTACGGGCCCAACTGCCGGTACCCAATTTCAGCGCCAGCCCCGTAACCGGATGCGCCCCTCTGCTCGTCAATTTCACCGACCTGTCCACCGGTGCCACCAGCTGGGAATGGAACCTGGGCAACGGGGTCACCTCCAACCAGCGCAACCCGTCCACCGTTTATTTCAATCCCGGCACCTATACGGTAACCCTCACCGTCACCAATGCCGGCGGCACCCAAACCCTTACCCGCACCAACTACATCACGGTAGGTACCCTGCCCACCGTGGACTTCTCGGCATCTGCACGCTCCGGTTGCGCCCCGCTGCAGGTGCAGTTCTCCGATCTCTCGCAGCCGGGCTTCGGCAGCATCGTATCCTGGAACTGGTCCTTTGGCAACGGCGACGGCTCCACCCAGCAAAACCCGCAATACACCTACACCCAGCCGGGCACCTACTTTGTGAGCCTCACCGTCACCAACAACGCCGGTTGCAGCCGCACCCTATCGCGGCCGGCTTACATCACCGTGAACCCGCCGCTCACTCCCGACTTCAGCTTCTCGGCACCGCAACGCTGCACCCCGCCGGAAACCATCAGCTTCACCAACCTGTCCACCGGGCCCGGAACCCTCAGCTACCAGTGGAACTTTGGCGACGGGAACACCTCCACCGCCACCAACCCGGCCCACAACTACACCACGGCCGGCCCGTTCAGCGTCCAACTGACCGTGACCAGCAGTGTGGGTTGCACCGCCACCATCACCCGGCCCAATGCCATCCAGCTGAACAGTTTTCAGCCGGTAATTGGAATACCCGACTCCGCCTGTGTACGTACCAACATCGCTTTCCAGAACCTGTCCACCCCGCTGCCCGCCAGTTCTTCCTGGTCGTTTGGGGATGGCACCTTCTCCACGCAGACCAACCCCGTCAAATCCTACCTCAACCCGGGCACCTACACCGTTAAACTGGTGAATCAATATGCCAGCTGCCGCGATTCGGTAACCCGTGTGCTGGTAGTTAAACCACGCCCCGTTTCAGTCATCACCTCGCCCGATCGTATCGGTTGTGCTCCGCCGCATACAGTACGGTTTACCGACTCGTCCATCAATGCGGTTTCCTGGTTCTGGAATTTTGGCGATGGGACGACTTCCACGCAGCAGAATCCAACCCACACTTACAACTCTTACGGATTCTTTACGGTGCAGCTCATCACCACCAATGCCATCGGCTGCAGCGACACCTCCACACGGGTGAATTTTATCCGCATTGAGCGCCCGGTCTTTAACCCGCAGATCAGCCCATCAGAGGGATGCCGGCTGCTCACCTCCCAGTTCCTGGCCAACACCACCGCTGTGGATTCCATCGTTTCCTGGTTCTGGGACTTTGGCGACGGCACCACCTCCACGCTCCGCAACCCGGTGCATACGTTTGATTCGGGCACGTACACCATCAAACTGCGGGTGCAGACCGGACTGGGCTGCTTCGACTCCATCGTGCTGCCCAACCGGATCCGGGTGGGTACCAAGCCCACCGCCGCCTTCACGGCCAACCCGCTGAATGTCTGCGCTTTTTCCACGGTGTCGTTCACCGATGCCTCCAGCGGTAACCCCAACCAATGGAACTGGAACTTTGGTAACGGCATTGCCTCCACCCTGCAAAACCCCACCACCATTTACCAGGATACCGGTCTTTTTACGGTACGCCTGACGGTGTTCAATAACCGCTGCCCGGACACCAGTACGGTCACCGGCCTCATCCGGGTGCTTCCCCCCATTGCCCGCTTCACCTCCGCGGTGATCTGCAGCAGCAGTAAGCGCGATGTGCAGTTCACCGACCAGTCGGTAGTAGCCACCGGCTGGAGCTGGGACTTCGGCGACGGCAACACCTCCACCCTGCAAAACCCCGTGCACACCTATGCCGCGCTGGGTACGTACACGGTAACACTCACCACCACCAACGGTTCCTGCACCCATTCCACCACCCGCACCGTGCGGCTGGTGGACGAAGTGCCCACTTTCACCGCCAACCGGCAAACCCTCTGCCGCAACGAATCGGTGCAGTTCACGGCGTCGGTTCCCAACCCGGCCAATGTGGTGGCCTACAACTGGGACTTCGGCGACGGCAAAACGGGCACCGGCAGTACCGTTACCAATACCTACACCATCGCCGGCAATTTCTCCGTACGCCTCATCACCACCGACATCAACGGGTGCCGCGACACCATCATCCAGACAGATTTCATCCGTGTAAACGGCGCCACCGCCAACTTCACCAACCCTGCACCGTTGGTCTGCATCGGATCCCCCGTCGCCATGACCAACACCACCGCAACCGACGGCATCAACAACCTCACCCAGGTGACCTGGAGCATGGGCAACGGCGTACGCATCACCAGCACCGATAACCCTTTCAGTTATACCTATCCCGTAGCCGGCACCTACACCATCCGTCTCATCGTGCGGGATGCTGCCGGCTGCGCCGATTCCATCCAACGCACTAACATCGTGCGGGTGCTCGATCCCAAGGCCCGCTTCCGGGTGATTGACACCCCCTCCTGCCCCGGCGCTGTTCTCACCTTCCAGAACCAGAGCACCGGCACGGCAACCCCTTCTTATGTATGGGACTTTGGCGATGGAGCCACCAGTACGGCCACCAGTCCCACCCACAGCTATGCCGATACCGGCCGCTTTGCCGTGAAACTGCTCCTCACCGAGGCCATTGGCTGCCGCGACTCCCTTACCTACAACGTGCGCATCAGCCGGCCCTTTGCCGCTTTCACCCTGAACGACAGCATCAGCATCTGCGAAATTTTTGAAGCCCGCTTCACCAATACCAGTACGTTTGGTCAGACCTATTTCTGGGATTTCGGGGATGGTACCACCAGCACCCTGACCAACCCCGTACATTATTATGCCGGTCCGGGAACCTTCCAGGTAAAACTGGTCACCACCTCCCCCGGCGGCTGTACCGACTCCAGCTTTGCCCGCATCCGGCTGGGTACTGGTACCGGCACCCTGACGTATTCGCCGCTCAGCGGATGCGCTCCCCTTACGGTGGCACTGCAGACCAGCACCGATGTACCGCTTACCTATACCTGGGACCTCGGCGACGGGAACCTCCTCACCGGTACCGACAGCAACCTCACCCATACCTACGAAGCCGGCTTCTACTTTCCCAACCTGCTGGTGAACGACCGGATCGGTTGCTTTGGGGTAATAGCAGGTGCAGACACCATCAAAGCCTTTGGCTCCCGCCCCAACTTCGGGGCCGACAAATGGGTGCTCTGCGACAGCGGTACGGTGCAGTTCACCGACTCCACTTTCACCCCGGACGTGATCACCGGTTATTTCTGGGATTTCGGAGATGGCGGCACGTCTACCCTGGCCAATCCCCGCCACCTTTATACTGCACCCGGGCTTTATACTGTTACCCTCACTACGAATACACAAACCGGCTGCACGAACAGCCGTACCAAACCGGCATTCATTAAAGTGGTTCCCAGTCCGCAAATCCGCATCAGCGGCGATACCAGCTTCTGCATGCCGGCCTCGTTCCGGCTCGACGGGCAATGGCTCAATCCCGATACATCCTCGTTGCAATGGACCTGGGATGTAAACGGGCAATCGTTTACCGGTCCCTCCACTCCGCAATTGGTGCGTCCCACCTCCGATTCAATCCGTACGCGGTTAATTGCGGTGAATGGCAACGGCTGTACTGATACAGCTTATCAACTGGTGGTTGTACACCCCCTGCCCACCGTGTCGGCCGGCAACGACACCACCATCTGCCTGGGCACAGCGGCCGTATTGCAACCCGCAGGGGCGCAAACCTATACCTGGAGCCCGGCGACCTATCTCAGCTGCACCAACTGTCCCAACCCCCAGGCCTTTGTCACCGACCCCATCCAATACACCGTCACCGGCACATCGGCCTTTGGCTGCCGCAGTACCGACAGTGTGATTGTGCGGGTAAAGAAACCTTTCCGGATCACCGCAACCGGCAGCGATACGCTGTGCGCCGGCGAGCAGGCACCTTTACGGGCAACCGGGGCCGAGAATTACCTGTGGGTGCCATCTGCAGGGCTTTCGGCCAACAACATCCCCAACCCGGTGGCTACCCCCTCCGTCACCACCCGGTACACAGTGATTGGGTTCGACAGTCTCAATTGTTTCCGGGATTCCGCGGTGGTAACGGTTTCTTTCTATCGCTATCCCATCATTGCCATGCCCCGCGACACCATCATCCGCTCCGGCACCGGCATTCAGCTGCTGCCCCAGATCAGCGCCGACGGCACCACCTTCCTCTGGACACCCCCCAACGGACTGTCCTGCACCTCCTGTCCCAACCCGGTGGCTTCCCCGCTGGTCACCACCCGCTACCGCATCACGGCCTCCAACCCCGGCGGTTGCGCCAGCTTCGCGGATGTAGTGGTGCAGGTGCGTTGTGGGAAGGAAGATATCTTTATCCCCAATGCCTTTACGCCCAACGGCGATAACCGGAACGACTATTTTTACATCATTGGTAACGGCTTGCAAAGCGTGAAGTCGCTGCGCATCTTCAACCGCTGGGGCAACAAAGTGTTTGAGCGCACTTTTTTCAATGCCAACACCCCCAACCTGGGATGGGACGGCACCCTGCGTGGACAACCCCAGCCACCGGGCACTTATACCTATGTGGCAGAGGCGCTCTGCGGCGATGGCAGCATCATCCCCCTCACCGGCACGGTGACGCTGATCCGGTAAAACCGGGACTGGATCATCTGCCCGATCATTCCGGGTTCAACACCTTATAAAAAGGAGCAACCCGGAGAATGGGTCCTTTTGACCCTCCGGGTTGCTCCTTTTCGTTATGACTTGTTCGGTAGTTCGTTTATACCCAACCGTTGAAATCAGACTTTATACAACCAGCCGTAGGTATCGGCTTCTTTCCCTTCGCGGATGGCTGTGAGTTTCCGTTTCACTTCAGGCGCCGCCTTCCAGGTGGTGGTATCAAACTGCATAACTACATCGCGGTAAGCCAGTTCTTCGATGGGCGAGATGGTGGCGGCGGTGCCGGTGCCAAATACCTCGCGGAGGGAACCGTCCTGGTAGGCCGCCAGGATTTCGTCAATTGACAGGTGCCGCTCCTCAATGGCATACCCCATTTCCTGCAGCAACTGCATCACGCTGTTGCGGGTAACACCGGCGAGGATGGTCCCCTCCTGCAGATCGGGGGTGATGGCGGTGTTGCCAATGATAAAAAACACGTTCATGGTGCCGCATTCCTGCACGTATTTGTGTTCAAACGCATCCATCCACAAAACCTGGTCATAGCCTTTCCTGCGGGCCGCCGCCGTGGCATACATGGCCGCGGCATAGTTGCCGGCCGCTTTGGCATAACCAACACCCCCCGGTACGGCACGCACATAGTGCTCTTCCACATAGATGCGCATGGGTTTGGCATAATAGGGGCCCGTTGGACTGAGAATGATCATGAATTTGTAATGATCGCTCGGCTTCACCCCAATCACTTCATCGGTGGCAAACATAAACGGGCGGATGTAAAGCGAATGATCGTGGCTGGCAGGAATCCACTGTTTATCCAGGGCTATTAACTCCCGCATGCCGTCCATGAAAATATGCTTGGGCACCGCGGGCATCTGCATACGCTCCGCCGATAGATTAAACCGCTTGTAGTTGTCGAATGGGCGGAAGATCACCGCGTCACCGTTGGGATGCCGGTAAGCCTTGATGCCTTCAAATATGCTCTGTCCATAGTGTAAGGCCGCATTGGAAGGCGCCAGCAGCAGGGGTTCGTAAGGACGGATGGTGGCGCTCGACCAGGCCCCGTTTACGTAATCCGCTTCCAGCATGTGATCGGAGAAGAATTTTCCAAAGGGCAGATTTTCAACATCCAGCTCGGCAAGGCGGCTTTTCGCTACTTTTCTAACCTGAATTTCCATGGCAGCCATCATATCTTGTTATTTTTGGCAAAGAAACGAAAAAGCAGGGAACCGCTGTTTCGCTTTAGGACAAACGGATGCAACTAAACGACATCATATTCACCCCCGGGCAAATAACCGAACTCTACGGAAAGCACCTGGTTGCCTTGCCGGAAAAGGGGAGCATGCCGCAAGAATCCGGCGCTGCGGTGCCGGAAATAAAAGGCCGTTTCCAAAGAAAAATGCTCTGGCTGGTATGGGAACCGGATGCACCCTTTCTGCCGGATGCAGACTTTGAATTTCTTACCCAGGTATTGGGCGCCTGCCGCATGACCTGGGAAGATGCCGGTCTCATCAACTGTCACGGCACCCCACCTCCCACCGCCTGGCTGGATGCATTACAACCGGAAACGGTGATCTGCTGCGGGTTGCCCGACGGACTCTTTCCATTTACGGCCTCCCTGTACCAGGTGACTCCGGCCGGCAACATGCAGTTTCTGGTTACGGATAACCTGCAGACGGTCCGCGCCGATAAAAACCTCAAATCCGGCCTCTGGCAGGGATTGAAAAAAATGCTTGACATCTGATATGCCGCACGACTTCATTTTCGCAACAGGTAATAAAAACAAAGCCCTGGAAATCCAGTCGCTGCTCCCGGATGGCTTCCGCGTGCAAACCATGGGAGAAGCCGGGTTGGAACAGGAAATCCCGGAACCCTACGACACGCTGGAAGAGAACAGCCGCACCAAAGCCCGCACCATCTTTGCAATAACGGGCAAAGACTGTTTTGCCGAGGATACCGGCCTGGAAGTAGCCGCCTTAAACGGCGCCCCCGGCGTTAAGAGTGCCCGCTACGACGGAGAACCTCCCAATGATGCCCGCAACATGGCCCGGTTATTGACCAACCTGGAAGCCGCAAACAACCGGGCGGCCCGTTTCCGTACGGTGCTCACCCTGATCCGGAATGGGGAGGAATTTCAGTTTGAGGGTATTTGCGAAGGACAGATTGTACAGCAGCCAGCCGGCACAAACGGATTTGGCTACGACCCTGTTTTCCAACCCACCGGCAGTACCCGTACCTTTGGCGAAATGAGCCTGGAAGAGAAAAACCGCTTCAGCCACCGAAAAAAGGCCGTGGCGGCCCTGGTCCATTTCCTGAAAAATACCCCCGATGCAACCAAATCCAGCAATTGAAAGCAACCAAATGAGTTCCGAAAGCGACATACTTACGGGATGCCTGGCCAACGACCGCAAGTCGCAGAAACTCCTGTACGATACCTACGCCCCACGGATGTATGCGGTGTGCCTGCGCTACATGGGCAATGCCGATGATGCGCAGGATGTGTTGCAGGATGGATTTGTGAAGATTTTCCGGAACCTCGGCAAATTCCGGAGCGAGGGTTCTTTTGAGGGCTGGTTGCGCCGGATTTTTGTTAACACGGCCATAGAGCAGTTGCGGCGCAAAAAACTCAACCTTTCCCTCTCCGAAAAAGAGGAACAGGTGGAATACCCGGCCGCCAGTGCCCCCGACCGGCTGCAGGAGAAAGACCTGCTGGAACTGGTACGTAAGCTGTCGCCCGGCTACCGCACCATCTTCAATCTCTACGTGGTGGAGGGGTTTGGCCACAAAGAGATTGCCGACATGCTGCACATCAGCGAGGGCACCAGCAAGTCGCAGTTGGCCCGTGCCCGGATGATCTTACAGGATAAAATCAGGCAACAAAAGACCTGAAACCGATACACACATGAACGATTCCCTTCTGCAGGAAAGGCTGCTCCGCAGCGCTGAACCTCCGCCCCCGCGGGCGTGGGAGGAGGTGAGTCGTGCCCTTGAAACCATTCCCGGGGATACCGCATGGGCAGCCGGGTTGGAAAGCCTGACCACTCCCCCACCGCCCTCAGCCTGGGAAGCGGTTGTTTCTGAACTCGACGAGCGGGACTTCCTTTCCCCTGCCGCCCTGCAGTTGCAGCAACTGGAACAGGTTCCCCCGCCACAGGCCTGGAATGCCATTGAACAGCAGTTGGACGAAGCAACGCTGGCACACACACTCCGGCAACTGGAAATAGCTCCCCCGGCCTCCGTTTGGGAAGGAACCGAAGAACAGCTCAACGGTAACTCTTCCTCACCTGTTGTTGATCTCCGGCCTCGTTTTCCGCTCCTGCGGGTGGCGGCCGCGGTGGCGGCTTTCGCGCTGTTAACCTGGGGACTCTACCAACTGCTGTTACCCGCACAGGAGACCCTGCAGGAAACAGTGGCTGTGCAGGCACCTGCCCAGCGGGAACCAATGCAAACCCTGCCCCGGGTGCCGGATCCGGCTGACATGAAAACGGTAACCGCGGAACAGCAGGCAGCGCCAGCATCCTTTACGCGAAACAAAATCACAATACCCATGGCTGCAGCGGCTGCTGTTGGCACTCCGCCCACGCCCACACAACTACTTCACCGCAAACCCGCCGGTACACGTCCCGCCGGCGGTTTTGTGGAAACCGATTACCTCATGGTCCTGAACGATAAAGGCGAGCTGATCCGGGTAAGCCCCAAACTCAGCCGCATGAAATGCGTAACGAATGACACCGAACTGCCCGTGGATGCGGTGGCGGCGCTCCGGTCACGGAACTGCGATGACGTCATCCGCCAATGGCAGGAGCGCATGGCTCTCTCCACAGCCGCTTCCGCACTGGGCGGTACTTTCGACCTCGAAGAAATCATCCGTACCACCGAACGCTGAAACGGAATTCTCCACAACTGAAATCATCCGTCCGTATGTCCCGCATAAAAATTGACCTGCCTGCCGGATTCCGCTTTTTTGCCACCATCCCACTACGCATCACCGATATGAACTACGGGAACCACGTAGGTAACGATGCCGTATTGTCGCTGCTGCATGAAGCACGCATGCAGTTTCTGCAGCACCATGGATTCACCGAACTGGACTGCGGAGGCACCGGCCTCATTATGCTGGATGCCGGCATTGAATTCAAAAAGGAACTGTTTTACGGAGATCAGATTAAGGTGGGGGTTGCAGCCGCTAATCTCAGCGGCAGGGGATTTGATTTATACTACCGGGTGGATAAAATAGATAACGGAGTAACAGACACAGCTGTAAAAGCCAAAACGGGCATGCTCTGCTTTGATTATTCCCGTAAGAAACTGGTGCCGGTTCCCGACTCTGTGCAAGTAACGCTTTTCCCCGATCCGGCTTGCAGACCATACTAACGATTTTTCAAATACGCCTCATTTCATGGTCTTAATCTGTTCGAGAAGTGTAGCGGCATAACTGCTCTTCGCAAGTACCAGTGCGTTGTATTCCCGAACGGCGGCCTGTTTATCCCCCATTTGCACGTAACAGAGTCCCAGGTAGTAACGGGTTACATCCAGGTCTTCCTGCAGATTCCGGGCTTTGCGGAGAAAATCAAGGGCCAGCTGGTAGTTCTTCAGGGAGTAGTACGAAAAGCCGAGTTCGGCAAATGCCAGCGCCTGGAAGGATGATCGCTGCCCGGCTGCTTTGGTGAGGTAGGTAGCTGCCTGCTCAAACCGCCCCAGGTCGTTACTGCACCAACCGGCCCAATAATAATTTTTGGAGTCGAGGCTGTCGCGTTCCAGTGCCCGTACGTACCAGTTCAGGGCGTCGTTGGTGTTTTGTCCCTGTTCCCGCATCAAATCACCGCGGGCACTGTATGCCCCGGCAAAGGCGGGCTGCCAGGTAATCACCTGCTCATAAGCGGCCAGGGCCTCGCGGGTTTGCCCCAACCGGGTAAAAGCGTTCCCTTTTTCGAAAACAAGCAGGTAATCAGCTGATTGAAGGTTGCGGATGGTTTCCAGTACAGCCAGCGCCTTTTGTGGCTGGTTGAGCTGGTTGTAACAGGCACCCGCCAGGTAAACGGCGGTCCGGTTGCCCGGTTGCCGGCTGAGCACGGAGTCCAGCAAAACAAGGGCCACATCGCATCGCTGCTGCGCCCTTAGTTCGGTGACCTGCCGGTACCAACTGCCATCCGGCGCATCCTGACCCGCCAGGAAGAGCCCGGTGCAACTGCAACAGGCGGTAAGGAAAAGGTATCGTAGTAATTGCTTCACTAAGATGTTGTGGACCGTTCCGGCTTTCAGGAGGAGCTGTTCCAGATTTTCCAGCTTTCTTCCGCCTGTATTTCCAGCATCGGCATGCCGTTGCAGATACGGGCGCCCCTTTGTTGGGCCGCGGTTAAAAATACAGTCTTTTCCGGGTTGTAGATCAGGTCAATACACAGATGGCGCGGCGTGATCCATTCCATGGGAACAGATGGGCAGAGGTGCACCGCCGGTTGCATGCCCAACGGCGTTGTGTTTACCAGCACCGTGGACTGTTCCAGCACAGCCGGGGAAAGATCCTCGTAGCGGAGCAGGCCCGGTGCTTCCGACCGCGACACAAACCGGACACCGATCCCCAGCCGGCGCAACACCCAGGCAACCGCCTTGGCGGCACCGCCGGTACCCAGCACGAGGGCCTGCCGATCCTGTGGCTGCAGCAGGGGGACCAGCATTTGTTCAAAGCCAATCACATCAGTATTGTACCCGGTGAGCTGCCCGTTATAGATGCGGATGCAGTTGCAGGCGCCGATCTCCTGCACTGCAGCCGACAGCCGGGTGAGGTAGGGCAATACCTGCTCCTTATAGGGAATGGTGACATTCAGTCCTTCGAGTACGGGCTGGCTCCGGATCAGTTCAGGCAAGCCGGTGATGGTGGTAAGCGGAAACAGTTCATACGCACAACCGGCAATCTGCTCCCGCCGGAATTTTTCGGCAAAATAACGGGCAGAAAAGGAATGGCTGAGGGGATATCCGATCAGGCCGAACAACCTCATTTCGACTCTTTTTTATCGAGGAAGAAATGAAATGAATCGCCCCGCAAACCAACCCGCATGGCTTCCAGTGCCAGCATTTCCGTGGGTGGGATGTTACCGAGGTTGACGTTGCATCCAATCAGTTCGATGAAGTAGAGTTGCTGGGCTTTTTGAGGCGCCTCCCAGATAATTTTTTCTTCGGGGATCTGGGTAAGGATTTCCTGTACCAGCCCTTCCCGTACTTCGCCGCTGCCGCGGTAAATGCCTACGTTACCGGCTTCGCGGGCTTCGGCAATCACGTAGGTGGCACCTGCTTCCAGTTCGGCCCGCATGAGTTCAATCCATTTATAGGGAGGAATGATGTGGGTGGCATCCTTGCTGCCCACTTCGCTCAGTACTGTGCCCACGCGGGTGAGTTTTTCGATGTAACCGCATTTTTCGGCATGCGGGATGGTAATGGAGCCATCACTCACCTCCATGTAATCAATGCCATAATCCTTACACACTGCGATGTAGTCGTCAAACTTGTTGCGGATGAGAAAAGCTTCAAAAAGGGTACCTCCGAAATAAACGGGGATGTTGTGCGACTTATACAACTCAATTTTTTCGCGGAGGTGCGGAGTTACGTACGAAGTGCCGAAGCCCAGTTTTACAATATCGGTGTGGGGCTCGGCGATGGAGAGAAAGTTACGGGTTTCTTCCAGGCTCATGCCTTTGTCCATTACCATGGTGATGCCATGGGTACGCGGTTTCTGCAACCGGTCGGGCATCTGGGTCAGATGAAAATTCATGTCGTTTGTTTTACAGGTATTCCGGTCACGAAATGCCTGCCGTTATTACCGGAATTGAATTACGGCGGGCAGCATGGTTTTGCGGTTGCAAAAATAGCAATTCACGGCAAGGCTTTTACCGGAAAAAAAATGACATCCATTAGCCGCCTGTTCCAGCCAGCTCACAGCGACCGGGAACGCTTGTAACGGGCAACCAGGTCCACCACCTGCGGATGCTGTAAAATTTTGGGGTGCAGCTCGGCCAGCTTTTTGATGAGACGGGGCGCCTGCATCATGGCCTGCTCCAACGCTGTAAGGGCCTGCTTGGTCTGACCCGTGGCGAACAGCACGGCTGTACGGTAGAAGAGGAACACCGGCTTTTGCCCGGTGGCTGCATAAGCTGCATCGGCATACTCCAACCCGTGGTCCAGGTGTCCGGATACGAGCATGCAATCGAGCATGGCCTGCCATCCTTTAACGCTGCGTGGCCGCGCTTTGATCACCAGGGAGAAATGCTCCACCGCTTTTTCGTATTGCTTCAGTTCCACGAGCGCCATGCCCATTACGAGGTTGTAGTCGGGCTGCAGACGATTCATCTTCAGCGCCTGGTTCAATTGCTTGATTGCGCTCTCAAACTGCCCTTCATTAAGATAGGTACAGGCTATTTTGTAATATAGCTTGCTGTCTTCCGGGTTGAGGTGGGAGGCTTTGCGGTAGTGAAAACGGGCCTGTGCCAGCTGGCCCAGTTTATCGTAGCAGTACCCCATCGCTTCGTGAATCACTTCCTCGGGCCGGCTCAGTTCCAGCACTTTTTCGAGCATTTCAATGGCATCCCTGTACTTGCGCAGGCGGATGTAGGCATCACCCATGTTCCGGTAAGCGTAGTCGAACTTCTCATCAATGGTTACACAGTACATGTAGGCATCAATGGACTTTTCGTACAACTTCAGTCCCTGGTAAGCGGCGCCCAGATTAAACCAGGCCAGTTCACTGTAAGGATGTTCATCAATGATGCGCTGGTGAAGCCGGATGGAGGCCTCGTTGCGGCCGGTGAAATCGGTCCAGAAACAGATCTTGTACAAAGCCTCTTCGTTGAGCGGGTCTTCTTCCAGGATCAGGGCAAGACAATCAAACACTTTGTCGAACTCCTCGTAATCATCGTATACATCGGTGAGCTCAAACAAGAGTTCAATACGCTCCTCCCCTTCAAACAACTGCAGGGCTTCTTCCAGCAGTTCAATGGCCCGTGGTTGTTGATCCAGGGCCAGGTAGGCCTCGGTCTTTAGAATATAAAGGTTGATATCGGAACTGTCGTAAAGCGCGGCTTTCTCCAGCAGCCGGAGGGCTTCATTATAGCGACGGGTGGCCAGCAGCAGATCGGCCTTCTTAATAAGGAGGGAGGAAGAATACGGGTATTGGTCAATTCCCAGTTCCACGGCCTGCAGGGCCTGGGGGATGTCTTCCTGTTCATCAAAATAATCAATGATGCGCTCAAAACTTTCCTCTTCCAGGAAACCATGCGGTCGCCCGTTTTTCAGGTTCTCGAACTGGCGCAGGAGTTCCCGGAGTTCATCACGATCTTCACGGTATGGGTTTTTGCTCATGGAGGGAAGGTTTTCCTAAAATAGCCCAAAAAGGCAAAAAATACGGGCAGTTTTGTAACATTTAGTTATACACACGCGTTAATAATATGAGAAATTTATGACCGGCGGTTACCACCTACCGGTTTTTATTTAATAAATTTGAATATTATGAGTAATACAACCGGCTTTTATAACCGCACCATCCGCAGCATCAGCGTACTGCTTTTAACTACTGCCATGGTGTCTGTGGCGGTGGCTGCATCCTGGAATACAGGCGGCGGACGTAAAAAAGCAGCCAGCAGCAGCAGTGTTGTTACCAATCTCCGGGATATGCCCCTTTCCATGCGGCAGGGATTTCAATACAAAGGCGGTCTGAGCTTCACGCGCCAGGGAACAGGCGGTATTTCGATGGGCACCAGTTCGGTTTACTACCAGAAAGGCAATGTACTCTATGTAATTCCGCACAAGCAAAAAGTGTTCTTCCAGAAGTTTAAAACTCCCCAACAGGAACTGAAATAAAACTAAAAACCCTCCGGATGGAGGGTTTTTAGTTGGTGGGTATCAATTACGTTGGTTGCCCTGCGACTTCTTCACTTCTTCGTATGTCATCCGCCGGTAACCTGTTTTGGGAACGTCAAACTGCGCCGCCGCTACCGGGTCAAACGATATCTTGTCGGCGAGGTAAGTCACTTTCATCTTTCCCAGCTCCGATTCGTATTCCAGCGGAAAGCCCGGAATGGCCTGGAACTGGGCACCGTAATTTTTATGCTGAAACTGGAGGTCGGGTGCATAGTACACTTTAAAGCGGGTGCCATCCGTAAGCGTGGCAACAGCCAGTTTACAGGTATAGCCCAGGATGGTCTTGGTTTCATTCAGCAGTTCCACCTGTATGCCGGCGAATTTCTTGTTGCGGTCTTCAAATTCTTCCCGGTTCATCAGGATCATGATTTTTTGATCACCGTATTCATTGAGTACCACGGCAGCTCCGCTTCTGCCGTCCTGCAGGGTGACGGTGGTACCCAGGATACTGGTTACTTCGGTGCGGGTCTGGTTGCCTTTGATGAGCATGCGCATGCGGGCGCCATCCAGCAGATCTGCGGCCCGGGTTTCGGTGTTCCCGGTGGAAACAACCACATTGTACGTTACCGTTCCCTCGTTGTATACTTTCTGGGCCTGTACTTGCCGGACAGGCAGCAGGAAGAGGCATGCGATAACCGTCCTGAACACCAATGCCTGTATTTTGATTGTTTTCATTGCCTTAAAGATATTAAAAATAATCCCGGCGTTGCATTGATTCTGTTATAAATAAAGCCGCCCTGTATTGCAACAGGGCGGCTTTTTCTATTGAACAACAAAACGGTTTATTTTTTGGAGGGACCCCGCTTCTGCATATCCTGCAACTTCTGGTTGCTTTGCTGCATTTTTTCCAGGCGTTCCTGCCATTTTGATTTGGTAACGGGCTTTTTCTTGTTTTCCTGCATTTTGGCGTGGATCTTATCCTCATCAATGATCACTTTCTGAATCACCAGTTGAAGACCCAGTGTAACCAGGTTGGATACGGTATAGTACCAGGTAAGGGCCGATGGAAGGCTGTTGAAGATGAACAACAGCATGATCGGGAAAAAGTAAATCATGTACTTGAACACCGGGTTGTCCTGCTGAGGCGTCATCTGCATGTTATAAGCAGAAATCAGGAAACTGGTGATGGTAGCCGTAATGGTAAACAGGCTCACATGGTCGCCGTAAAAAGGAATGGAAAAAGGCAGGTTGGCTATGCTGTCGTAGGCGGAGAGGTCGTTGGCCCAGAGGAAACCGGCGCCACGGAGGGAAATATTGGCGTTAAAGAAGCTGTACAGGGCAAAGAAGATGGGAATCTGCAGCAGGGCCGGGATACAGCCGCCCAGCGGGTTCACGCCGGCCTGGCGGAACAGTTTCATCTGCTCCATGCTCATGGCCTGCTGGTCGCTGCCGTACTTCTTTTTCAGCTCCTCGATTTCGGGACGGAGCACTTTCATTTTGGCACCACTGAGGTAACTGCTGTAGGTGAGTGGGGAAATTACCAGGCGGATGAAAAAGGTGAGCAACAGAATGACGATCCCGAAGCTGGCAATGTGCTTATTAAAGAAATCAAAAACCGGCATCACCACGTAGCGGTTGATGTACTTCACAAAGGCGAAGATGCCGTACCCCAGCTGCACATGACTTTCCAGGAGGAGGTTGTAGTGTTTCAGGGTATTAAAGTCGTTGGGACCATAATACAATTGCAGGGGCACCGTCGCTTCGGTTGCCGCCTTCAGGTCGAAGCGGAGCGTGCTTTTTACGTCCATCACCCGACGCAGCGAGTCGGCTTCGGTACCGGGCACCGTCCAGGTAACCTCGGCAAATGAAAACTGGTTGGGGGCAATGACGGTGGCATTGAAGAACTGCTGTTTTACGCCGATCCACCTGGTTTTCTCGCCAAACTTGCGGGTGTCGCCGTTGGCGGCAGCGTCAAAGTCATAATCATCTTTCTCATTGTAGCCGATATTGCTTTGCCCTTTTTCGTATTTGAGATCTTTTTCCTGCTGGTGTGCGGCAATGTCCCAGTTGAGCTGCAGTACACCGCCCGTCAGAAGCTGATTCACCCCGTTGATGCGGATGTTCCAGTTGATGAGGTAGTCGTTGTCCTTGATCTCAAAAACGTGTTCGATGCGCTGCCCGGCGTCACCTGCAACGGCATATACCAGTTGCTGCACGCTGTCGTTGCGGGTGATCCCGGAAGTGGTAAAGGCCAGCTGGGTGGTGATGGCCGTTTGGTTGGCCCCTGTCAATACCGGGTAAGCCAGCAGGTGACTTTCACCTCCCAGCACCAGAGGTGTTCCATCGTAGCGTTTAAATTTTTTCAGCTCCACCGAACGCGGGTAGCCTCCCTTGTTGGTGAAAATGATTTTCATGAGATCGTTTTCGACCACGGTTTCCTGTTCTGCTGCACCTGTACCCCACCCGGCTGTACCGGTTGCAGCCGCAGTATCGGTTGAAGTACGGGCACTGTCCACCACAGGAGCAACCGGTAGTTGGGGCTTTTTCGCCGCTTCCACCCGGGCGATGGAGTCGGCCACCCGCTTCTTTTCCTGCAGGAGGGCCTCCTGTTGTTGCTGTGTGAAAAAGATGTATCCAAACAGGAGCAGCATCAACAGCACAAAACCTATAATAGTATTCCGGTCCAGGTTCATAGTCAAAAATTGAGCCGCAAAGGTAGGTAATTAGGCAGGATCATTCGTGCCGTCCGGCAGATTTCGGGCGGCAGGCAGAAAGGCCGGTTTCAGGAACCGGAAATCAGATCATCTCACTTTCAAGCAGCGGGTTCTTCACCGACTGTTGCCGTTCGGCATAATCCCGGGCAGCCCGGATGAAATGAACAAACAGGGGTGCCGGGCTTTCCACCGTACTCTTGAGTTCGGGGTGAAATTGCACGCCAATGAAAAAGGGATGGTTGGCCAGTTCCACAATCTCCACCAGACCGGTTTCCGGGTTCTTGCCGCTGGCCACCATGCCGGCTGCCTCAAAGGCTTCGAGGTAACTGTTATTAAATTCATAGCGGTGGCGGTGGCGTTCGCTGATGTGGGTGGACCCGTATATCCTTTCTGCCAGGCTGCCGCTGCGGATGTCGCAGGGATAAGCGCCCAGCCGCATAGTACCGCCCTTGTGCGTGATTTTTTTCTGCTCCTCCATCATGTCAATCACCGGATCGGGCGTATCGGGATTCATCTCAAACGAGTGTGCCTGCTGCAGTTGCAGAACATGGCGGGCAAACTCCACGCAGGCCATCTGCATGCCCAGGCAGATACCGAAGAAGGGCAGCCCCTTTTCGCGGGCAAAGCGGATGGCTGCAATTTTTCCTTCAATGCCCCGGTTGCCGAAGCCGGGTGCCACCAGCAACCCATCCAGGCCCTGGAGCTTTTCGGCCACGTTCTGGTCGTTGATGAACTCGCTGTGCACATTCACCACGTTCACCTTACACTCATTGATGGCACCGGCATGAATGAAACTTTCCAGGATGGATTTATAAGCATCCTGTAACTCGATGTATTTCCCGATGAGGCCGATGTTGACCTGGCTCTTGGGGTATTTCAGCTTGTCAAGAAACTGTTTCCACTTTTCCAGGTCGGGCTCCGGGAAGATGGTCACGTTCAGCTTTTTGAGGCAGATCACATCCAGCTTTTCCTTGAGCATGAGCAGGGGCACCTCGTAAATGGTGGAGGCATCACTGGCTTCAATCACAGCTTCCTGCTTCACATTGCAGAACAGGGCGATTTTTCGGCGCAGTTCGGTGCTCAGGGGTCGTTCGGTGCGGCACACGATGATATCGGGATGCACCCCCTCCTGGCTCAGCAGCTTTACACTGTGCTGGGTGGGTTTGGTTTTGAGTTCCTTGGCCGCTTTGAGGTAGGGAATGAGGGTGAGATGCACCACGAGGCAATCTTCTTCCGGCAGTTCCCACTGGATCTGACGCACAGCTTCTACAAAGGGAAGTGATTCAATATCGCCCACGGTTCCGCCGATTTCTGTGATCACAATATCAAAGTTGCCATCCTTGCCCAGCAGGAGCATTCTTCGTTTAATCTCATCCGTTATGTGGGGTATCACCTGCACGGTCTTACCCAGGTAGGCCCCTTCCCGCTCTTTTGTGATCACCGTCTGGTATATGCGGCCGGTGGTAACGTTGTTGGACTGTGAGGTATGAATGTTCAGGTATCGCTCGTAATGGCCCAGGTCGAGGTCGGTTTCGGCACCGTCTTCCGTTACATAACACTCCCCGTGCTCGTAGGGATTGAGGGTGCCCGGGTCTACGTTGATATAAGGATCGAACTTCTGGATGGTGACTTTGAATCCACGTGCTTGCAGCAACTTGGCAAGCGAAGCGGAGATGATGCCTTTCCCCAGCGAGGAGGTAACGCCACCGGTAACAAAAATATACTTGGCCATAGAAAGGGTTTTATGGTTCTTTGACCTGCCGGGCTGTAAAAAGGAAATAAAAAATCGTGGAGGTCGTGCAAACCTACGATGATTTTTCTGTTTGAAAAAAACGGAAGCTGCAAACTGTGGAAAAGCCGTTGTCAAGGATGCACCCGCGTGTGCCTGAAATGCCAGGCGAGCAGCAGGCTTGCAGTAAAGAGATTCTTTTGTACCTGATTTCCATCCACATACACCACGTACGGGGAGTGCAGCCAGCCTGCCTCGGCCCGCAGCAGCACCGAGGCCAGCGGCCGGTAGTCCACATTGAAGGTCGCCTGCTGAACCTGGAAGGGAACCAGGTTGTTGAGGGCGGGCACGTGCAGCACATTTTTCCGGTCAATCATTTGTTCGTAGCGCAGGGAAGCCGTCCATTTTTCCGGGTGCAGCCGGTGAGTAACGCCCGCCTGCAGATGGTTCCAGATGGCCGTACCGGCTGTACCGGGTGCCGTTTCCTGCAGCCCGATGTCCCACCCAAGCGCCATCTGGGTGCGTTCGCTCACGGGCAGTACCCCCCAGAGGTTGGAATAAATGCGGGACAGGTACCTTGTACCCGGCGCCTCCTGCACTTTGCCGATGAAACTGCTGCTGTTGAGCGTAACCCCGCTGCGGGGTGTATAAGTGATCTGCATGCCCCAGTTGGTACCCAGCTGGTTGAAGGGTGCGGTAATGCGCTGCCATCCGTTCAGCGCCACCATGGAGAAGAACCAGTACCGGTTGTGGCGGTAACTCAGGCGCAGACCGGTTTCATAATAGGGTGAGTTGTCGGCCACGAGGCTGCGGGTGGCGGTTCTGTTTTCTTTGCCAATGGCGGTCTCCATGCCAATGTGCGAAGGGAATACACCTGCATCCATCCAGATATTTTCTTTTTTGGTAAAGCGGTAGCCCACATAGGCTTCATAAATGGGGCGGGCCCAGTTAGCTTCCTGCGCCAGGTTGGCCCGGGAATAATCTCCGGCCATGACGCCTACGCTGGTGCGAAAGTGATCCGAACTGTAGTGCAGGCGGGCGAGTGCGAGGTTGATCCCCGGTTGGTTGGCCCGGGTGTAGCTGCAGAAATAGGCGGGTCGTTGCCGGAGTTCCGGCTGTAACGGTGTAAAAACGGTGTAGGCTTCCGTGTATAGCTCAATGACCAGCGAATCCTGTTGCTGGGCACTGCCCCTGCCGCAGAGCAGGAACAGCAGGCAGGTTGCAAGTATGCCTTGTTTCATGCAGTTGTTTCAGATACTGTCGTAACTGGCCCTTATCCCCCGGATGAGGGAGGAACTGAAACCACGGTGTTCCATTTCGTTGAGACCTGCAATGGTACAACCGCGGGGTGTGGTTACTTTATCAATCTCCGCTTCCGGATGCGTTCCCTTCTGAATCAGAAGTTCAGCTGCCCCGTTCACCGTTTGTGCCGCAATGAGGGTGGCGGTTTTCGCATCAAACCCGATCTCGATTCCGCCCTGGATGCTGGCACGGATGTAGCGCAGCGCGAAAGCGATGCCGCAGGCGCCCAGTACAGTGGAGGCATCCATCAGCTTTTCTTCAATAAGCGCCACCCGGCCCAGTTGAGAAAACAGATCGTGTACATAATCCATCTGGTCGGCACTGGTGTTTTTGGCACAGATGCAGGTCATGCTCTCCTGGATGGCAATGGCGGTATTGGGCATGGCCCGCACCAGCGGCATCTCCGCACCCACCCACTCCTGCATGTCCTTGATGAATATACCGGTAACCACGCTCACCACCAGGTGACGCTGCGGTTGCAGCTGCTCCCGCAGGCCCTCCATCACGTCCCTGATCTGGAAGGGTTTCACTGCCACAATGATGGTATCGGCATATTGCACCGCTTCGGCGTTGTTACTGGTAACGAGCACCCCTTTACGTTCAATCTCTTCCAATGCCCGGATGTTGCGCCGCGTAATAATGATGTGCTCCGGCAGGGTGAAGCCGCTCTTGATCAGCCCTTCGGCGATGGCCACGCCGAGGTTGCCGCCACCGATGATCGCTATTTTTTTGGTCATGCTATTCAGTTTCATCGTAATCAATTTCCGCGGACCGCAGCAACAGGGTTGCGTCCACCATTTTACCTGCATTAAAGATAGCACAGATTACCGCTGCTCCTGCAAAAAATAACGGGTCAGCCGTTGTGCCACCACGCGGTTGCCCGGTGCGTTGAGGTGATGATCGCGGGGATAATAGTAGGCACCGGACTGGTACTGCAGCGAAAGAGCCAGGTCAAGGAAGGGAATATTCAGCTGTTGGCAGAAAGCGGCCAGGGCCCTGGAGAAGGTTGTATTCACTGCCAGCGCAGCAGATGTCAAACCGGTTGCCAACCTAACCTTTTCCTGGTAGCCGGGCAGGAGGTCGAAGTCGGACGGCAGCAGTACCAGGTGAAACCGGATGCCGTTGCGATGGCAGATTGCCTGCATCCGGCCAACGGCGGCAAGGGCTTCGTTTATGACCGGCTGCACCTGGAAGGGATAGAGATGGAAATAATATACCTGGGTGAGCGACTGGTTGTTGTATAAAACCGGGTAGCGGTAGCGCCAGCCCAGCCGGGCGCGAAACTGGCGCAGCGACTGCAACGGGTTGTACCAGCGGAAGTCGTAGAACAGCGTTTCAACAAAATCGTTGCCGGCATAGACCACCACTACAAAATCATCGGGTTGCAGGTGCAGGTTACGCAGTAATACGCCCTCGTACTGGCGAAAAGTATAATAACCCGTACCCGCATTCAGCACTTCAGCAGGCTGGCCGGCCAGGTGCAAACTGTCTTCCAGCAGGGTGCAGAAATTCTCTTCGTTCCAAACCAGCCCGTCGGTGTGCGAGTCGCCGGTGAACAGGATGCGGCGCACACCTTCCCGCTTTTGCTGTTGTGTGGAGTCGTGCCGCAAAAAGCCGTAGTTGTTGTACTGCTTACGGAGTATTCCAGCCGGGTGCTCTGCAAACGGTTGCTGCAGGGAGGTATTGGGCTTGCGTACAAAATCAGCCTGGGGATCGGGCTGCAGGTAATCGGGGGGCACCAGCTGCTGCAGGCGACGGTACTCCAGCACATGCACCAGCAGTACAAAGGCCGTGGTGGTGAAGCCTGCGAGAAAGACCACGTAGAGAAAGACAGCTTTCCGTGAAGCCATGACAGGGGGTTAACGATTTTTCCGGTTGGGGGGCCTAAACACCAACGGGGTACAAACAGGCAGCTGGCAGACCACCGGCTTACAGGGCGCTGAGCGCGTGCTCGCCCTCCGTACCGGACATCAGCCGCTCCAGCGCATGGTCGTAGTGTTCTTTCCAGCCGGCAATTGGCCCCCAGTTTTTTCCGTCCACCACTACCTCACCAGCCGTAACGGTACCCAGTTTCCGGCAGGGAAATGTCCCGGCTGCCGCCAGGAAGGCAGCTTCCTGCCCGGCCTTCACCGATACCACCACGCGGCTCTGGCTTTCGCCAAACCAGAATGCATCGGCCCGCACCGCAGGATCGTTGTTGGTAACATCGAAGCCCAGGTGACGGGGGAAGCCGCTTTCGAGCAGGGTGACGATGAGTCCGCCTTCGCTCACATCGTGTGCAGAAGCCACCAGTCCGTTGGTGATGAACTGCCGCAGCGTCTGTTGCAACTCGTATTCTTCGTCGAGGTTGAAATACGGAGCGGGGCTGTAGTCCGCACCCACGATTTTATGCAGGTATTCACTGCAGGCAATATCGTTGGTAACCGTACCCAGCAGGTAAATGGTGTCGCCGGCTGTTTTAAAGTCGAGGGTCATCCGGTGAGCCACATCTTCCAGCAGGCCCACCATGCCAATGGTGGGGGTGGGATAAACGGGACCGTCGGGGTTCTGGTTATAGAAACTAACGTTACCGCCCGTAACCGGCGTATCGAATTTTTTACAGGCCTCGCCCATGCCCTGCACGGCGTGCACAAACTGGTAGTACACTTCGGGATCGTAGGGGTTGCCGAAGTTGAGGCAGTTGGTAACGCCGAGTGGCAGACCGCCGCTGCACACGATGTTACGGGCCGCTTCGCTCACGGCCATCATGGCGCCTTTGAACGGATCGGCAAACACGTAGCGGCTGTTACAATCGGTGGTAACGGCCAAGGCTTTACGTGTACCTTTCACCAACACCACGGCGGCGTCGCTGGGTGCATTGGTGGTGGTATTGGCCGTACCCACCATGCTGTCGTATTGCTCGAACACCAGCTTTTTACTGGCGATATTGGGGATGCAGATCAACGCTTCTGCCACGGGGCGCAGATCGGCGGGCTGCGGTACTGCGGCCGGGTCGAACCTGCGGATCTGTTCCAGGTAGGCCGGTTCGCGGTACTCCCGGGTATATTGCGGGGCGCCGCCACCCAGCACCAGTTCATAGGCAGGTATCTCGGCATCCAGCTGGCCGTGCATGTAGAACCGCAACAGCCCATCGCCTGTAACTTCACCAATCTCACTGCAGGGCAGGTCCCATTTTTCAAACACAGCGCGGACAAGCGCTTCTTTTCCTTTTTCCACCACCATCAGCATACGTTCCTGGCTTTCGCTGAGCAACAGTTCCCAGGTCTTCATGTTGGCCTGGCGGGTGGGTACTTTATCCAGGTCAATGCGCATGCCCACTTCGCCTTTGGCACTCATTTCTGCCGTTGAGCAGATGATACCGGCTGCCCCCATGTCCTGCATGCCCACCACGGCTCCGGTCTGGATCACTTCCAGGCAGGCTTCCAACAGCTTTTTCTCCTGGAAGGGATCGCCAACCTGCACGGCAGGCAGTTCCTCTGCGCTTCCGGCGGTTATGTCGGCACTTGCAAAACTGGCTCCACCAATTCCATCCTTCCCGGTGGCGCTCCCCACAAAAAAAACGGGGTTGCCCACCCCGGCGGCCGTGGCAGATATTGTTTCACCGGCTTTTACAATGCCCACACTCATGGCATTAACGAGCGGGTTGGTATGGTAACAGGGTTCAAAATAGATTTCTCCTCCCACCGTGGGCACACCAAAGCAGTTGCCATAGTGCCCGATGCCATGCACCACCCCATTGAGCAGATGCTGGGTTTTGGCCTCCGCCAGGTTGCCAAATCGCAGGGAGTTGAGGGCAGCAACAGGCCGGGCCCCCATGGTAAAAATATCGCGGTGAATTCCGCCTACACCCGTGGCAGCCCCCTGGAAGGGTTCAATGGCGGACGGGTGATTGTGGCTTTCAATTTTAAAAACCACGCCCAGCCCGTCGCCGATGTCCATGAGCCCGGCATTTTCTTCCCCGGCTTTTACCAACATACGGCCTCCTTCCCGCGGAAGGGTTTTGAGCCAGCGTATGGAATTCTTGTAACTGCAGTGCTCACTCCACATACCGCTGAAGGCGCAGAGCTCATTGAAGTTGGGGGTGCGCCCTAGTTTTTGTTTGATGAGTTCGAATTCATCGTCGGTAAGACGGAGCTGGCGGGCGGTTTTGGCGCTGATATCCATACGGTAAAATGAGGTTCAAAAGTACACCATGCAAAGAATGGTTTGACGCTACCGCAATAAATAATTTATTTTGCCGCTGCACATGACCTGGCTGCTGCTTACTATATACCTCCTGTTTTTTTCCTGGCTGCTGCTCCGCATTCCCTTTATACGCCAAACAGGATTGCCGCCGGTCTGGATCATCGGTTTGTTTCTGCTGAAAGTGGCGGCGGGCATGGCCTACGGCTGGTTTCATACCACCTTACCCAATTACACAAACGAGGCGGACACCTGGAAATTTTTCTTTGAGGGAAAGGAACAGACCCGGCTGTTGCTGCAGGACCCCCTGGCCTTCCTGCGGGAAGTGGTGGAGAACCCGTACGGGAAAAAGTACCGCCACCTGTTTTCGGCCGTCAACTCCTACTGGAACGATCTCAAGCACCTGTATATGGTGAAGCTCGTTTCACTGTTCAACCTGTTCACCGGTTCGCGGTATTACGTAAACGTCATCTTTTATTCTTTCCTCACGTTTTTCGGACCGGTTGCCTTCCTGCGGGTGATGAACGATGTGTTCCCTGAACGACTCTACCTGCTCACAGCTGCCACCTTTCTTTTCCCCTCCTTCCTGTTCTGGTCATCGGGCATTCACAAAGACGGACTGGTGTTCATGCTCATGGCATTGGCCATCTACCATTTTCATTTCGGCCTCCGGCACAAGCACATGACTTACCAAACCTGGCTCTGGGTGGCCCTATTGGTGGCGCTGATCTTCCCGGTTCGTAATTACGTGGTGCTGGCCCTCCTGCCCGGCTTTGCTGCCTGGTGGCTGGCCGAGCGGTTTTTTCGCACCCGGTGGATCGCTTTCCTGCTGGTGACGGTGGTGGGTACCACTTTGTTTTTCGGGACCAAATTCATCAACCCCAAAGTGGATCTGCCCATCGCCATTGTGATGCGCAAGCTGGAATTCCTGAAGCTGGGCGGACAATCGATGCTGCCGCAACGGGAGCTCAAACCCAACTTCCTCAGCTTTGTAAAGAACGCCCCCCAGGCCATCAACCATTCCCTGGTAAGGCCCTACCTGACCGAAATTGCCTCGCCGCTTTATTTCGTCTGCGCCGTCGAAATCTTTGTGGTATGGCTGCTGGTCTTCACCTGGTTTTTCCGCTACACCGAAAACCCGTACCGCCATTCGGTGGTGCTTTTTCTTTTCCTCGTAGGGATGGTACTCCTCCTGCTCACCGGCTACATCGTTCCGCAGCTGGGCGCCATTGTACGTTACCGTAGTATTTTCTTCCCCTTGCTGCTGGTGCCCATTGTGGCAACCATTAAATGGCGGACAAACATATTAAAAATATAATTATTTGTTTGCCCCGCCTTAAATGATTTCTGGATTTCAACAGATTCGGTCGTATTTTCACACATTATTGAACGCTCCGCTATACTAATGAGCGTTATATCAGGTTTTTTTGTTTTTTTTGGCCAAAAATCAAATTTTATGTCGTCGTTACGATTCAAAGCAATTGACAAGCTGAGCATTGTGCCGGACGCCCAGGTAAGTGGCTCCGGAAAGATTACCGCCATTTTTGGCGAAAACGTATTCACGCTTAAAACAGCCCGTGAATTCCTGAGTGACGAGGCTTATAAGAGCCTGTTGGGGTCCATCAAGGGTGCCAAGCGGATTGACCGCTCCATGGCCAACCAGATTGCAGCCGGCATCCGTCAATGGGCCGAGTCGAAAGACGTAACACACTACACCCACTGGTTTCAGCCCCTTACCGGCACCACGGCCGAAAAGCACGACTCTTTTTTCACACTGAAGAGCGACGGCACTGCCATCGAAGAGTTCGACGGAGGTGCGCTGATTCAGCAGGAGCCGGATGCCTCCTCCTTCCCCAGCGGCGGTCTCCGGGCCACCTTTGAAGCACGCGGCTACACCGCCTGGGATCCCTCCTCGCCTGCTTTCATCATGGAAACCGGCAGCGGAAGAACCCTCTGCATCCCCACGGTATTTGTATCCTATACCGGCGAACTGCTCGACTACAAAGGCCCCCTGCTGAAAGCGCTCGAAACGCTCAACAAAGCAGCTGTGGATGTGTGCCACTATTTTGATAAAAATGTCACAAAGGTTACCGCCACCCTCGGTTGGGAACAGGAATACTTCCTGGTGGACGAAGCGATGTACAATGCCCGTCCCGACCTCGTACTGAGCGGACGGACTGTATTTGGACATGCACCCGCCAAAGGCCAGCAGCTGGAAGATCATTATTTTGGTTCCATCCCCGAGCGGGTGTATGCCTTTATGCGGGACTTTGAATACGAATCCTACAAGCTGGGTATTCCCCTGCGTACCCGCCACAACGAAGTGGCTCCCGCCCAGTTTGAATGTGCGCCCATCTTTGAAGAAGTGAGCGTGGCCGTTGACCACAACTCCCTGCTGATGGACGTGATGGACCGGGTAGCCCGACGTCACAACCTCCGGGTATTGCTGCACGAAAAACCCTTCGCCGGCATCAATGGCAGTGGCAAACACAACAACTGGAGCATGGCCACCGATACCGGCGTTAACCTGCTGGCTCCCGGCAAAACGCCCAAGACCAACCTCATGTTCCTCACCTTCTTCGTGAACGTGATCCGCGCCGTGGATGTATACGCCGACCTGCTGCGGGCATGCATCGCCAGCGCGGGCAACGACCACCGCCTGGGCGCCAACGAAGCCCCCCCCGCCATCATCTCCGTCTTTGTGGGTAAGTACCTCAGCCAGGTGCTCGATGCGGTGGAAAAGCGGGTAACCGACTCCTTCGACGAACAGGACGAAGCCATCCTCAAACTCGACCTCCACAAGAGCATTCCTGAACTGCTGCTCGACAATACCGACCGCAACCGCACTTCGCCGTTCGCCTTCACCGGCAACAAGTTCGAATTCCGGGCGGTGGGTTCCAGCGCCAACTGTGCCAATGCCATGACCGTTCTCAACGCCATCATGGCCGAAACGCTTACACAGTTTAAGCAGGAAGTGGACGCCCACATCGAAAAAGGTGAGAAGAAAGAAATCGCCATCATGCACGTTCTGCAGCACTACATCTCCGAAAGCAAAAAAGTGCTGTTTGAAGGTGATGGCTACAGCGAAGCGTGGGAGCAGGAAGCGGCCCGTCGCGGTTTACCCAACGTAAAAAGCACCCCGTTGTCGCTCGATGCCATGGTAACCGCCAAAGCCAAAAAACTGTTTGAAGAAACCAACGTTTTCAACCATGCCGAACTGGAAGCCCGCCACGAAATTGAGCTGGAGAAATACATCAAAAAAGTACAGATCGAAGGGCGTATCATGGGTGAGCTCTGCACCAGCCACATCCTGCCCGGCGCCATCAAGTACCAGAACATCCTGATTAACAACATCCGTGGCCTGAAGGAAATCGGTATCCCCGAAGCTTCCTACGCCAACCAGCTGCAGATCCTGGAAAAAATATCCGAACACATCAACAAGGTGAGCGACCTGGTGGAACAGATGATTGAGGCCCGCAAAAAAGCCAATACCATCACCGACACCCGTGAAAAAGCCATCGCCTACTGCGATGAAGTGAAAGGAAAATTTTTCGATCCCATCCGCTACCACGTAGACAAACTGGAGCTGCTGGTAGACGACTCCACATGGTACCTGCCCAAGTACCGCGAAATGCTGTTCCTTCGCTAAGCAAACAAGCGAATACGAAAAAAACCCCGGGTTGCCGGGGTTTTTTGTTGCAGCCTGTCAACAGGTGTTGCCCGTTCAGCGCCGTTATTTCATCTGGAACGAATCCAGGAACTTGGTGGTGAAATTGCCGCTGCGGAAATCTTCGTTTCGCATCAACTGCTGGTGGAAAGGTATGGTGGTCTTGATGCCTTCAATCACGTACTCGCTCAGTGCCCGGCTCATGGTGTTGATGGCCTCCTCACGGGTGCGGGCTACTGCAATGATCTTTCCGATCATGGAATCGTAGTAAGGGGGAATCACATAACCGGCGTATACGTGACTGTCAACCCGGATGCCATGTCCGCCCGGCTGGTGCAGGGTGGTGATTTTTCCGGGAGAAGGCCGGAATTCGTTGTACGGATCTTCCGCATTGATCCGGCACTCAATAGCGTGCATCTGCGGCTCGTAATCGAGGCCGCTGATTTTTTCGCCGGCCGCAATGAGTATCTGTTCTTTAATCAGATCGAAATTGGTCACCTCCTCCGTTACGCAATGCTCTACCTGGATCCGCGTATTCATCTCCATAAAATAGAAATTGCGGTGCTTGTCTACCAGGAACTCGATGGTGCCCACGCTCTCATAAGCAATAGCCGATGCTGCTTTTTTAGCCGCCTCACCCATAGCGTAACGCAGCTCAGGCGTCATAAAGGGAGAGGGTGATTCTTCCACCAGTTTCTGGTGGCGCCGCTGGATGGAACAATCGCGTTCGCTGAGGTGACAAACCGTTCCGTAACGGTCGCCAGCCACCTGGATTTCAATGTGACGGGGCTCTTCCACAAACTTTTCCATGTACACCCCGTCATTCTTAAAAGCGGCCAGGGCTTCGGTTTTGGCCATGTTGTAGTTCCGCTCCAGTTCCTCCTCGCTCCATACCACCCGCATCCCCTTACCTCCGCCCCCGGCCGTGGCCTTGAGGATCACCGGGTAGCCGATTTCCTTTGCAATGCGTTTGGCTCCTTCCAGGCTCTGGAGCAAACCTTCGCCGCCGGGCACCACCGGTACACCAGCCCGGATCATGGTTTCCTTGGCGGTGATCTTATCCCCCATTGAACGGATCTGGTCGGGTGTGGGACCAATAAATTTTAAACCGTTCTGACCGCAGATTTCAGCAAACCGGGCGTTTTCGGCCAGGAAACCGTAACCCGGATGAATGGCATCGGCATTGGTGATTTCCGCGGCCGCAATGAGATGTGGAATATTCAGGTAAGATTCAGCACTGGAAGCTTTTCCGATGCAAACTGCTTCGTCGGCAAATTTTACATGCAGACTTTCTTTATCGGCCGTAGAATACACCGCTACGGTTTTGATGCCCATCTCCCGGCAGGTGCGGATGATCCGCAGGGCAATCTCCCCGCGGTTGGCAATCAGTATTTTATTGAACATGCAATCAAGTTGAAAGGTTGACAAAAAGAAGAATGAGCAGTTACCGGATCACTGGCTGCGCCGCAACTGTTTAAGCTCCGCAGCAGTATCAGCCAGGGCCATCGCTTCAACTGGGGTCAACCAGGAAGAGGGGCTGATCGTATTCCACCGGGCTTTGGTCTTCCACCAGCACTTTCACAACTTTACCCTTTACCTCGCTTTCAATTTCATTGAAGAGCTTCATGGCTTCAATAATGCACACCACTTTACCCGGAGCCACTTCATCGCCTACCTCCACAAAGAGCGGTTTGTCGGGGGAGGGTTTGCGGTAAAACGTTCCAATCATCGGGCTCTTGATGGTGATGTATTTGCTGTCATCGGTAGCGGCTGGCGCCGGCGCAGCAGCCATAACAGCAGGTGCCGAAGGTGCGGGGGCCGCAGCGGCCACCGGGGCAGCTGCCATGGCAGGCGCCGCAGCTACAACCGTTTGCTGGATCACTTCCTCTTTCTGGCGGATCGTTATTTTGAAATCCTTTTCTTCGATGCTTACCTCACTCAGGTTGGATTTGTTGACCATTTTGATCAACTCCTGGATTTGTTTAAAGTCCATGATGCAGGATTTAGTTGGTTTAAAATTTCAAAGAAACCGAAGGTATGAAACAAAGTGGCTTTTTCGCAATTTTGACCATTTTTCGCACAAAAACGGCCAAAAATGAACAAAAAAAGGCCAATTTCTGAAAAAATTGGCCTGAGATTAATTTACTGGTATTTACTCCTTCACACGTTCTACGTACTCACCGGTCTTGGTGTTGATGCGAATCGTCTCTCCCTCATTCACAAAAAGCGGCACCATCACCGTGGCCCCGGTTTCAATCTGTGCAGGCTTAAGGGTACGGGTGGCCGTATCGCCCTTTACACCGGGTTCACTGTAGGTGATCTTCACCACAATCTTATCGGGGAGTTCCACGCTCATGGGCAGCTCCGTTTCTGTATTGATGAGGGCGGATGCGGTATCCCCTTCCCGCAGGAACTGGGGCGCATCAATCAGGGTTTCCTGCACCGTTATCTGTTCAAAGGTCTCATTGTTCATAAAGTTGTAGCCCGTATCATCCTTGTAGAGGAACTGGAAGTCTTTGCGCTCCACCCGAACGGGGTAAATGTTGTCGCCACTATTCCAGGTTTGCTCAATGGTGCGGTTATTGTCCACCCCCTTCAGCTTGGCCCACACTTTGGCGGCGGCGCGGGCCGTCTTGTTTTCACCGAATTCAATCACTTTGTACAGACTGCCGTCGAGCTTGATGATCATACCGCGGCTGATGTCGGACGTATTTGCCATGCGTTTCTTTTTGAAGGCGCAAAGGTAAGGGAAGGCCGTGAACCCAAAAAACTGCAACCAAACGATTCTTAGCGATTTTCTAACAGCCTGTTCCGGCCTGCTGCTGTACCTTCCCGCCCTTATGGCGGATGGACGAGAACCATCCGGCCCTTTTTTTACCATGCGTCACCTCCTTTTTATCTGCCTGCTGGCAGCCCCCCTTCTGCCGGTGCTTTCAGCGCCGCTCACCCGGGACAGCATCCCGGCCCACCTACAGGGCCTGCCCCTGCCCGATTTTAAGCTCGAACTGCCCGATGGGTCGGCTTTTTATACCGACAACCTGCCCAAAAACAAGCCGGTGGTGATTATCCTGTTCAGTCCTGACTGCGACCATTGCCGGGAGCAGACCCGTGAGCTGGTGGACCAGATCCACCGGTTACGCCAGGTACAGCTGGTGATGGCCACTGTGCTGCCCCACGATAAAATGAAGGCATTTTACCAGGAGTTTGGGATCGGGAAACACCGGAACATCGTTATGGGCCGGGACCCCCTGTTCTTCTTTTCACGTTACTTTCAGTCGCACTACATACCCTTCACCGCCGTTTACAATAAAAAGCGGGAACTGGTGGCCACCTTCGACGGGGGCGTAAAAATGGAACAATTGCTGGGGCAACTTCAGTAAAAAAGCCCACGCAGATCAGCCGGGGTTCACCGGTGCACCATTACCTTTGCAACACATTTTTTCAGAACATCTAAACCATTTTTCATGAAAGTTACTGTCATTGGGGCCGGGGCGGTTGGCGCCACCTGTGCCGACAATATTGCCCGCAAAGAACTCTGTTCCGAACTGGTATTGCTGGACATCAAGGAAGGCATTGCCGAAGGCAAGGCGCAGGATATGATGCAAACAGCCACCCTGCTGGGCTTTGATACCAAGATCACCGGCAGCACCAACGATTACTCCAAGACAGCCGGAAGCGATGTGGTGGTGATTACCTCCGGACTGCCCCGCAAGCCGGGCATGACCCGCGAAGAACTGATTGGGGTGAATGCCGGCATCGTAAAGGGCGTATGTGAAAATGTGCTGAAGTATTCCCCCGATGCCATCATTATCGTCATCAGCAACCCCATGGATACGATGACCTACCTGGCCCTTACTTCCACCGGCCTGCCCAAGCACCGCATCATTGGCATGGGCGGTACCCTCGACAGCAGCCGTTTCAAATACCAACTGAGCCTGCACCTGGGCTGCTCGCCCTCCGACCTGAACGCCGTGGTGATCGGCGGTCATGGTGATACCACCATGATCCCCCTGATCCGCATGGCTACCTGGAACAGCGTTCCGGTAACAAAATTCCTTACCGCCGCCCAGCAGGAGCAGATTGTGAAAGATACCATGGTGGGAGGCGCCACCCTCACCGCACTCATCGGCACCAGTGCCTGGTACGCACCCGGCGCAGCCGGAGCCGCCCTCGTGGAGAGCATCCTGCGGGACGAGAAAAAGCTCTTTACCTGCTGCGTGGCACTGGATGGCGAATATGGCCAGAAAGACATCTGCCTGGGCGTACCCGTAACCATCGGGCGCAACGGCTGGGAAAAGATAGTGGACTTTGAACTGACAGCCGACGAGCAAGCGGCCTTCAACAAGAGCGCCGACGCCGTTCGCAGTATGAACGACGTGCTGAAAACATTGTAACACCAGCCCGGCTGCATACGAAGCGGTTGCTCCTCCGGCAACCGCTTTTTTTATGCCCACCCAGGCCGCCGTGATTTATTATCTTTGCGCCCCGATGAACGCCGCTAAATCAGTTGCTTTTCACACCCTCGGATGCAAACTCAACTTTTCCGAAACCTCTTCCATCAGCCGCCAGATGGAGGCGGAAGGTTTTATTAAACGGGCATTTGAAGAGCAGGCCGACGTGTACGTGATCAATACCTGCTCGGTGACGGAAAACGCCGACAAGGAATGCCGGCAGCTCGTTCGCCGCATCCAGCGGCGGTCGCCCGAAAGCCTGGTAGTGATCACCGGGTGCTATGCCCAGCTTAAACCCAAAGAAATCGCCGGCATTCCGGGGGTGGACCTGGTGCTGGGCGCGGCGGAAAAGTTCAACATCGCCCGGCACATCCGGGAACTGAGCAAGGGCGACAGTACAAGGATCAGCAGCTGCGACATTGACGAAGTAACCGGCTTTCACGCCTCTTATTCCATTCACGACCGAACGCGGACCTTTCTGAAAGTACAGGATGGCTGCGACTATACCTGTTCCTTCTGCACCATCCCCCTGGCCAGGGGCAAGAGCCGCAGCGACCGCATTGCCAACGTGGTGGAAAACGCAAAGGCCATCGCCGCCGCCGGGAGTAAGGAAATTGTACTCACGGGTGTGAACCTGGGCGACTTTGGAAAAGGCCCCGACGGCAACGCATCGGCCTCCATACACGAGCGGGAAGAAAATTTCTTTGACCTGATCCGGCAACTCGACGAGGTGCAAGGCATCGAACGCTACCGCATCTCCTCCATAGAACCCAACCTGCTCACCAATGCCATCATTGAATTTGTAGCCGGCAGTAAAAAGTTCATGCCGCATTTTCACATTCCCCTGCAAAGCGGCAGTAATAAAATACTGGGATTGATGCGGCGCCGGTACAAGCGGGAGTTGTATACCGACCGGGTGGCACACATCAAATCGTTGATGCCGCATGCCTGCATCGGCGTGGATGTGATCGTGGGTTTCCCGGGCGAAACGGAAGCAGACTTCAACGAAACCTTCGACTTCCTGCACAGCATAGATATCTCCTACCTGCATGTGTTCACCTACTCGGAACGCGACCATACCCATGCGCTCACCCTTTCCCCGGTAGTACCGGTTCCCGTGCGGCACGAACGCAACAAGACCCTGCGCAACCTGTCGTACATGAAAATGCAGTACTTCACCCGCCGGCACGAAGGAACGACCCGGCCGGTACTGTTTGAAGGACACAACAAAGACAACATGATGGAAGGGTACACCGACAATTACATCAAAGTAACAACGCCTTTCCGGGAAGAATGGGTGAACCGCGTTGTGGACTGGAAACTCTGACCCCTCACTATGACACGGGAAGAACTGCTCCGCGAATTACATGCCACTACCTATGTGGCCCTGCGCCCATCGCCGCTGCACGGGATCGGCGTGTTTGCCCTGCGCCCCATCCCCAAAGGATGCCGCGAACTGTTTTCAACCGGGGAGGCGGGTTTCATCCGCCTCGGGAGAGCGGAGGTAGAGTCCTTGCCGGAACACAGCCGCAACCTGGTGGAGACCTATTGTTTGTACGATGCCGACAGTTATTACGTACCCGACCACGGGTTCAAGGTGATGGATCTTTCCTTTTACCTCAATCACTCCGATATGCCTAACGTGCAATCCATTGAAGAAGGCGCCTTTTTTGAGGCGCTGCGGGACATTGCACCCGGCGAAGAATTGCTGGTGGATTACGGCACCCTGGTAGACGACGAAGAACAATAATCCTTATCAACGGCACAGCTCCCCGATCCAGTTACGGTGCTGCGGGAATTGCAAGAGCAGTTCCTCCTTACGGGCCAGTTCAAAATCGGCAAAATCGAAGCCCGGCGCCACGGTGCAGCCTACCAGCGCAAAGCCGGCGGGATCCGTTACCCGTGCTGCAAACCAGCTACCGGCCGGTACCCACTGCTGAAAGGCGAAACCGTTGGCCAGATCGCGGCCCAGTCGCAGCACTACTCCTCTGCCATCGGGATGAATCACGAAAATTTCGAGTCCGCACCCGTCGTAAAAATGCCAGAGCTCATCGCTGGCAATGCGGTGAAACGAGGAGAAATCACCACCCTCCAGTAAAAAATAGATGCCGGTGGAGAAAGACCGGTCGCCCCCGAAACGCGGGGGAAGAGCCGCAGCCGGCACCTGTTCGGTGCTCCGGTACGTGGGTACGTAATATCCACCTTCGGGATGAGTCTGCATCTGCAGCAGGCCAATGTAGTCGGCCGCGGAATAGCTTACACCTGTTTCCATTGGAACAATTGATTGGAGTAATCGAAAAAAGCCCGGCGGTGCCCGTCGTGATGCAAAAACACCCAGTCCATGGCATGCACGGTTGTTTCCACCACGGCGAAATGCCGGCGGGCCGTTTCCAGCAGTTCGGGTGATGCAGTGTGCCGGTTCAGGTTGGTGAATACAGGGGCCGGCAAAAAAGTTCCCGGGGCATCTGCGGGGGTATAACACAAACGGCTGGAAAGGCGCGATTGCTCCCAGCCATAATCGGCCACAGGTCCGATGGAATGCACCTGCGCCTGGGCATAACACCGCAGCTGGATACGACTGGGAGCATGATAAAACAGCCAGCTGAGGGCGGGTTGCCGTTGGAGATGCGTTACTTTGGGCGAGCGGATATCCGTGTGAAAAAAGAGTTTGCGGCCGGGAGCGTCGGCACGACGCAATACCACGGTGCGCAGTTCCGGAATGTTGTTGAAAACCGTAGCAACGGCACCTGTATGAAACGGTGTATTGAAGGAATGGACCGATTCTTCGAGTAAGCGCCAGAGTTCCTGATCAACCAGGGCAAGATTCTCCTGTAGAAATACGTCCTGCATGCTGCAAAGAAAACAAAATGGGGGCAAACGACCGGAAGCCGGCTTGCTCCCGTTGTCGGGT
Source organism: uncultured Chitinophagaceae bacterium (assembly GCA_937862815.1). GTDB lineage: Bacteria > Bacteroidota > Bacteroidia > Chitinophagales > Chitinophagaceae > Lacibacter. Next base: position 69,603 of record CALMED010000036.1, read on the forward strand.
GCACCCTTCCGTCCCCTTGGCTGTAAATGAAAGCAGTCTTTAAATAGAAATGCGGTTGACTTGTGTAGCCAACCGCTTCTCTGAATTAAATGAAAACTACCCGGCTCAGGCTCTTTTTTTGGCAGCCGCCTTTGCAACGGGCTTGGTCTTTTTAGTGAGTTCATCCACTATTTTGCTGAAGCCCGGAACGCTGATAGCCCCCTTGTATTGCTCGCCATTGATATAGAACACGGGTACGTCGCGGATGCCTTTATCGGCCCCTTCCAGCAGGTCGGCCCGCACACTCCAGCCATACACAGAATCCACCAGCTTGGTCAGGAAATTCTTATCGGTTACCCCCACTTCCTTAGCGTATTCTTTCAGGCTGATGGTACCCAGGCGACGCCGGTGCTGGAACAGCAGGTTGTGCATGGGCCAGAATTTACCTTCCTGGGCCGCTCCCACCGATGCTTCGGCGGCCTTGTGGGCCCGCTGGTGAATACGGGTGAGCGGAAAATGACGGAAGTTAAACTGTACCACACCGTCGTATTTGGTCAGCAACTGGTTTACCACTTCATTGGCCTTGGAACAGGCCTCGCTTTCATAGTCACCATACATCACTAATTTCACCGGAGCGGACTTCTCCCCTACCCAGATATCTTTGGTTGGAATAATCTCAATTACCTGTGCTTTATTTTGTGCCATAACAGAACCCCCTCCTACGGAGTTAAAAATGAACAATTGGTTTCTCTTTTCTCAACGGGCAGGTTGGTTTCGGCCGGCAAACAGCTGCTTTCTTTATGAGGCCAGGGTGCTTTCCCGGGCAGTTCCGGTGTCGCTTCCCTGCTTGCCATTGTTGCGGAACACCACCACCCCGTCGAACACATCCACCACAACCGGGCGGGTTTTGTCAATGGTTCCGGCGAGGATCTGCTTACTCAATGCATTAACGATCTCCTTCTGTATCAACCGTTTAAGTGGGCGGGCTCCAAACTGGGGATCAAACCCGTGTTCGGCCAGGAAGTCGAGCGCATAGTCGGTAAACTCAAGGCGGATGCCGCTGTCTGCTATCAGCTTCTGAAGATTTTGTAACTGAATGCGGATGATGGATTTGATTTCTCTCTTCAGAAGTGGAGCAAACATAATGATTTCATCCACACGATTCAAAAATTCGGGACGAATGGTTTGCCGCAGTAAGTGCATTACCTCCCCTTTTGCCTTGTTGGTGGCTTCTTCCACATTGTCTTCCCGCACCTGTTCAAAGGCATCCTGGATAAGGTGGCTGCCGATATTGCTGGTCATGATGATGAGGGTGTTCTTGAAATTCACCACCCGTCCTTTGTTATCGGTCAGGCGTCCATCGTCGAGCACCTGCAACAAAACGTTCCATACGTCGGGATGCGCTTTTTCGATCTCATCGAGCAGCACCACACTGTAGGGTTTGCGGCGCACAGCTTCGGTGAGCTGGCCGCCTTCGTCGTAGCCCACATAACCGGGAGGGGCTCCCACCAGGCGCGAAACGGTGTGCTTCTCCTGGTACTCGCTCATGTCGATCCGGGTCATCATGGCCTCGTCGTCAAACAGGTATTCGGCCAGGGCTTTGGCCAGCTCGGTCTTACCTACTCCGGTGGTACCCAGGAAGATAAAGGACCCGATGGGCTTGCGGGGGTCGCTCAGCCCGGCCCGGCTGCGGCGGATGGCATCGGCCACGGCGGTGATGGCCTCTTCCTGGCCCACCACCCGGCTGTGCAGTTCGTCTTCGAGGTGCAATAACTTTTCCCGTTCGCTCTGCATCATCTTCGCAACAGGAATGCCGGTCATCTTTGCGATGTTTTCGGCAATATCTTCCGCATCCACTTCCTCTTTCAGCAGCCGCTTTTCCGTGGTGGAAGCCAGTTGTTGGCTGAGGGTTGTAATCCGTTGTTCCTGCTCTTTGATCTTGCCGTAACGTATTTCGGCCACCAGGCCGTAGTTGCCTTCCCGCTCGGCCCGTTCGGCCTGCAGTTTCAGGTTTTCAATTTCGGCTTTGGCCTGCTGTACTTTTTCCACCACCTCTTTCTCCTCCCGCCATTTGGCGGTGAGGGTGTCGCGTTGCACGGAAAGGTTGGCGATTTCGGTATTCAGCTCTTTCAGCTTCTGCTCATCATTCTCCCGCTTGATGGCTTCCCGCTCAATTTCCAGCTGCCGTATCTGGCGCTCCAGTTTGTCGAGCTCCTCGGGCATGCTGTTCATTTCCAGCCGCAGCTTGGCGGCGCTTTCATCAATGAGGTCAATGGCTTTGTCGGGAAGGAAGCGATCGGTGATGTAGCGGCTGCTGAGTTCCACGGCCGCGATGATGGCTTCGTCCTTGATGCGCACATGGTGATGCGTTTCGTAGCGGTCTTTCAATCCGCGGAGGATGGAAATAGCATCTTCCACACTGGGTTCATCAATCATCACTTTCTGAAAACGGCGCTCCAGGGCTTTGTCCTTTTCGAAGTATTTCTGATACTCGTTGAGGGTGGTGGCGCCGATGGCACGGAGTTCGCCCCGGGCCAGGGCCGGTTTGAGGATGTTGGCGGCATCCATGGCCCCTTCGCCGCCGCCCGCACCCACGAGGGTGTGAATTTCATCAATGAAGAGGATGATCTCACCTTCGCTGGTACTCACTTCCTTCACCACACCTTTGAGACGTTCTTCAAACTCCCCCTTGTATTTGGCGCCCGCGATAAGCTGTCCCATGTCGAGGGCGTAGATGATTTTCGACTTCAGGTTTTCGGGTACATCGCCGTTCATGATGCGCATGGCCAGGCCTTCCGCAATGGCGGTCTTGCCCACCCCGGGTTCACCCACGAGGATGGGATTATTTTTGGAGCGGCGGCTCAGGATGTGCAGGGTGCGGCGGATTTCTTCGTCGCGGCCAATCACGGGATCAAGCTTGCCCTGGCGGGCCAGTTCTATCAGGTTTTTGGCATATTTATTCAACGCGTTGAACTGGGTCTCCTGGGTCTGGCTTTTAACGGTTTCTCCTTTGCGCAGTTCACGGATGGCGGCTACCAGTCCTTTTTCGGTGAGACCGGCATCCTTCAGCAGTCGGGCTGTGGCATCATTCCCCTGCAGGATGGCCAGCAGGAGGTGCTCGGGAGTTACAAACTCATCGCCAAACCCTTTGAGGGCAGCTCCGGCCCGCAGCACGGCGTTGTTGGCCTCCCGCCCTATCGCCTGGGCGGGTTCCCCGCTGGTGGCGGGAAGTTTGCGCAACGCTTCATCGAGTTTCGTCTGTAACAGGTTAAGGGTTACATTATTTTTTTTGAGCAGGTATTCCACGGGAGAGTCCTGCTGGTCGAGCAAGGCTTTGAGCAGGTGTTCCGTTTCAATGTTCGGATGCTGTGCGTTAAAAGCCAGCTGTTGGGCCGCCTGCACCACTTCGGTGGCCTTGATGGTAAAATTGCCGAGATTCATATTGCGTATGTTTTTATTCGTTTTCTAAAAACCTGGCGGGCGTTTTTAACAACAGGTATCCACCCGGGCTGTAAAATTTCCGATAACTTTAAACCCTGTGCCTCAAATCATTATCCAAGCTCAAAAATTTGGCAACAATGTCAGCATACACCCGTACGATCCGCCGCTCCGTCAGCCTTACAACAGCGTTCCTGTTATTTTTACAGTTAACGTTTTCACAAGACCGCTTTCAGCCGGTATCTGATTGGGTCAACACCAACCTGCCCGACCTCGGCGGAAGGGCCGTTTTACTCATCTGGAAAGACGGGCAACTGGTGTACAACCAGGCATTCAACAACCTGAGCAAACGGCAGCAGACCGCCGGTAAGATCCGGGCCCGTGTACAGGGTAAGGAAGAGGAAGAGGTGCTGCAGGATTACACCAGCACCACCCGCGAACGCATTGCCAGCGCCAGCAAGTGGCTCAGCGCCGCCCTGGTGCTGACGTTTGTGGATGAAGGCAAACTTCGGCTAAGCGATACCGTTGGAAAGTTTCTTCCTTCACTCAGTAAATACGGGAAGGGACACATCCGCATCTGGCACTGCCTCAGTCACACCACCGGTATTAAAGAAGGAGGCCTGCGGGAAACCATCGGTAACCTGCAGAAGATCACTACCATGGATGCGTACATTGACCAACTGCTCACCGCCCCCATGGAAGGTGAACCCGGCAAAGTGTTCCGTTACGGAAATACCGGGCTGCAGCTGGCGGCTGCCGTCATAGAAAAAATCAGCGGTAAGGATTTTGAGACCCTGTTCCGTGAACGCATCGCGGATCCGCTGGAGATGAAAAACACCGATTTCGGAAAATCGGGATTACCCCTGGCAGCAGGTGGCGCCTGGAGCACCCCGGAAGATTACCTCAACTTCCTGTTGATGATCCGGAACGAAGGGATGTTCCGCGAGCGCCGCATCCTCAGCAAAGCGATGGTGCATGAGATGCAGAAAAACAAAATCGGCCGCGACTGTCTCATTGCTCAATCGCCGGATGAAGCCGGGAGCTGGGGCTACGGGTTGGGATGCTGGCTCGCCGATCCGCAGCTGGCCATTGCCCCGCGAAAAGATGCGATGCCGGAAGCCAAACGCAGCAACGTCTCCAGCAGCCCCGGCCTATTCGGCAGTTATCCCTGGGTGGATAACGATCGGAATTACGCCGCCTTTCTTTTTGTATACAACCTCCGGCACAAGGGCCGGCAGGAACGGTACCGGGAGCTGAAGGAAGTAGTGGACGCTGCTGTGCGCTAAAGCAAAGCGGCGATGCTCATCCGAGGGGAACAGCACCGCCGCCTTGGCAGAACCAAACTCAAAAAACAAAATCAGTTGAGCAGGATCGCCTGCTCTTTGCGGGCACTTTCATTGAAATCACGAAACCCGTTTTCGGCACCCATAATGATATCGTCCAGTTCAAAATACTCGCCGGCAAACAGTTTGGTTGCCTTGAGCTTCTGTAAAAACTGGTAATATTTCTCCAGGTTCTGGGTTTCAATGGTTACAAAATCGGATACCTTGGCATGGAATGCTTCCGCGTTGTATACCTGAAACTGTATGTATTCGCTGTATGATGCCAGCAGGGGGAACAGGTTTTGCTGAAACATGCTCTGCCGGTATTCCTTGCTCATCACCCACCACGCTGATTTGGCTTTGAGCATGAGGAGAATTGTATATTTCATAAAATTATTTACACATAATAACAAGGACCATCAGTAGTTGTTCAATGCAACACATTTTTGATTGCTGCGGAAGGGACCGATGTTATCTGTTGATAAAGAACAGCCGTGAACGGAATCAATAATTGAACAAAGCTGGCTCAAGGTTCTGATAACCCGTCAGAGCGTTTCCCAATAATGATTGGGCTGATGCCATTTTTTATAGTCAGACTACTTGCTGAAAAAAAGACAGAAAGTGTGCCGGGCATCCGCTAATCTGTCTTTTTAACCAACACAATCCGCGCCCGGTCGGCATTGAAGATTTTATCGAAATAAGCTGTCATTTCAGGGTATAAAGCAGGATCAAACCGCCCGGCATATTGTTCCTGGCGACGGTAGTACAGTATTTTTCGCGGCTGAAGCTCAATGCTGGATTGGTATGTACCGTAGGGAGTTTGCAGGAGCTGATTCTTAGGTACCGCTTCTGCCACGTAACCTTCGGGAATAATGATCTCAACAGAATCAATGTCGGTAAACGCGAAGTCTAAAACAACCGGGAACCTGCGGGCGGTATCCTGCGGAAATTTCCGGGCCGACCGGGTAAGAAGATTGGGCTGAAGAAACAGCCGCTTACCGGACACCTGGAAATAATTCGCGGCTTTTAGTTGCAACTCTTCCTGTATTTCCGGTAAGCGGCCAGGATACTCTTTATACTCAAAGGAAACCACATCGTATTGCGGCAACTGTATTTCTTCCCGCAGGTATTTTTCCACTTGCTCTTTGGTTTGACCGCGGAGCAGTGCATGCAAATCGTCCTGTTGCATGGCCCGGTAACGTGTTTGAACCCGGATGTTCAGTTCATCGGCTTCAGGATCTGCTATGGCTTGAATGCGCCGCAACTGCAGGTTTTCAATATGTCCATAGGAGGGTGTCCGTACAAGGTGCCCACCGGTTTCGTCCACGTACACACCAAACCGGTCATGGGTAAAATTGCCGAGATAACCGGCAGGAAGTGTTTGACTGGTACACTCCAGCCAGATGGAGTCGGCCGGTTGGGGCACACAAAGAATTACGTGATCAAATTGCGAACTGGGAAAGTCGGGATGAAACGACTTGTTCTTCGATTTAATGACGGTGTACCCCGACGGAATCCCGGCTTCCTTCAGCAATGCCTGCATGTAATTCGTGAGTGCTTTGCAGTCGCCATATCGCTTCTCTGCAACAAATGCTGCCGGAAACGGTTGCCATCCGCCGATCCCCAACTGAATGCTGATGTACCGCGTGTTTTCCTGCATGAAGCGATATAAGGCATCCACCTTCGCCGGCACATCGGGTAACCCATCCACCAGCTTGTGCACCTGTTGCTGCATGGCAGGAGGCAAACTCACTTTATCCTGCTTCAGCGACTGAACAAACAAACCATATTCCTTCCAGTTTTGCATATCACCCTCGTATCCCTGGATATAGAAACGTGAAGGAGCCATCATAACAAGCGGCACAATATCAGTCAGAAACGGGGCCGCGTACTCTCCTTGCAGTGCGGGAAAGTTGCTGATTTCCCAGGTATACTTTGACTTGCCGCTTTCCGTGGTGATCACCGGCCCCCCCGCACCGTTTATTGCTTTGAATCGGAACGTCTCTTTTTCCGGCAGGATTACAGTCATCCGGGATTGCTCCACGGCCAGCAGCGTACGTGGACAAGGAATCCAAGCCGGGTAAAACATGGTGGCATAATAATCCTGCTCAATGGTGTATTCGATGGTGTAGGGATAAACTTTGTGGTAGAAATTATGCGAACGTACGCGGTCATTGGCCGCCAGCGTGCCTTCGCTCACGTTACTGAAATCCCGGAAATCTGTTTTTTTGGTGGATTTGATCTTTTGACCACGGGCATCGTAGAGGGTCCCTTCTAAAGCGGGTTCTCCCCATAGTACCCGGTCGTAGGTTTCACTCATATCAGCCCAATCATCCCCTTTTTCGTTGAGGATGGTATAAGCCACTTTGCGGTAAAAACGGGCCTGGCGGATGGATTTAACTTCAAAACGGACATCTTCAAAACGTTTCACCGCGTTTGCATGGCGGAAAAGACCGGCAGGTATGGCACTTACAGCATAGGGCAAATCGGCGGCTGAACCCGGAAAGCACCACAGGAGGGAAAGCAGAATAATGAATCGCATACCATTCAGGATTTCTTCTTCAATACAATTTGCTCTGCCTGCTTCTTGATCACATAACTGAACAGCTCACGGAGAAATTCGTACTCCCCGGGTTCAAAAAAAGCCCGGTTGATGACAATTCTGCTCCGGAGGGAAATTACGCCCGATGAATGGCTGATCATGTACTCAAAAAATCCATCCTTCGCCTGCTGGAATTGAACCTTAACCGGTTTGGGTATTTCTTCCACCACATAATTATCCGGCACCATGATACTGGCCGAATAGGTTTCATTAATCGTGAAAGGCATTTCAACAGGATAAAACCTGTTGGCAGCCTTAAAGGGGTTCTCCTTCCACGCCTCTCCCATCAGGGGATTGAAGTAGATGACATCTTCGCTGTTACCTTTGGCTGTGAAGTTGTACTTCACCAGCACATTGTCTTCCAAACGATCAAGCGAATCCATTTCCAAACCGGAAACCATACTTTCTTCGCCATAAATCTTGCGCACTTGCTGCAGGTAGGATTCCCTTCCTCCTTCTTTCACCTGCTTCCGCAGTTTGTACGACTGGTTATGGCCCATGGATTGCTGGTATTGACCCTCCATTCTTGCGGTCGAGTCAAAGAAAACCCGTACGATTGTAGATGAAGCTTCTACCTGCGTGCCGGGGTCAAAATTAACGGCATCAGCCGTCAGCGTAACCAGGCGTGCATGGCCATTGTAACAATCCGGCAGCAAACGCCCAAAGCCCAGCAAAGGCCGGCTTGCATCCAGGTCATACAATTTTTCACCGGCAACAACCCGGCAGACCACGTAGTTAAATTTCCCGATCATGGGATAAAAGGGATAAACTGATCCGTTGGAGCGGGTGCTCAGAAGAACCGGATCTGCCTGCAAGCCGGCATACCGCAACATGGCCGTCAGCAGCAGGTTGAGTTCCGCAACTGTCCCGTTTTTGGAACCGGCAATCGCTTTTAACGAACGCGTGAGATAGATGCCGTGGTGACTGGTACAGGTAAAGCGGGTACTAACAAACTGATAAATGCGCCGCGCCTTCTCCAATTCTGAAGAAGCCCCCTCCAACAACGGGTTCACATATTCGCCCATCCAGTTACTAGCGGAGGCAAGCGAAGCGCCAAAATCTTCATCCTTCAGTAAATCCTGCATCGCCATTCCCCAGGTACCCATGACATTGCGGGGTTTTAATGGTTCCCGGAATTCGGCCAGTTGAAATGAAATTTTTGAGATATGATTGTTAATTGACGATGTGTAACTCTCTTCTTTCAGAGCCGGCACATTCTTCGTCACCCAGCGATATTCGGTAACGTTGGCAGAGAACCGGTACGTCTCAGATGCGGAAGCGCCATTGGATTCATAGATGGCAAAGTTATCCCGGCTGTTTTTCTCTTCTTTTATATGAAAGGGCACATAGCCTTGTACCAGGTGCATATAAGCAAAAAATACCGGCATAGTAACAGTGTATTCGCTCCAGAGGCGGGGGTAAGAACCCTGGAATTCCCATGGTTGCAGGTTGAACAGAAAATCGGAACGCAGCACGTACTCATACTCAATAATACTGCCCTCTTTGATGTTGGGGAATGTAAATTTCTGCACCGTCACATTGCGGGTTACCTTCTCTTTAAAAATCCCGCTTTTTTCAAGCTGTGATTCGGTTACTTTCCCGTTTTCAAGGTTATACGTGACCACCCGAAGGTTCCGGACCTCCTCCTCTAAATTTCCGCTTTTATAAAGTGGAATAGAAACATTGGCAATATCATACCCGTTCTTATTCAGAATGTGAACACGCCGGTAATGCTTAAACTCCAGGGAGAACCAACCATTAGAGTTGCCGGCAAAACGTGTGCTTCCGATATCTGCCAGAATAACGGCGGCAGCACTGCTGTCAACTGGGTAGATCTTTTGCTCGAAATCCTGTGGAGTGATTTTCCCGAATTTAATACCTGATTTTTCCTGGGCAGTTGCAGAAAATTGCCATACGACGATGCAAAAAAACGTGGTGAGCAGATTAGCTGGTTTCATATCTTTCGCGGTTAGAATATGAATTTACTCCATTCTTAAATTCAATTACTTTTGAGTTGAAGTATAAAGCAGGCAATTTTAAACAAATGAACAGTAAAAGCCAGGTAACGTCCCTGATCAAAGCCAAGGCTGCCGCGTTGGGCTTTCATTCCTGCGGCATCGCCCGCGCCGTACAACTCAACGAGGATGCCCGCCGGCTGGAAGCCTGGCTCAACAAGGGACTGCATGGCTCCATGCACTACATGGAAAAGCACTTCGACCTGCGCATTGATCCGCAAAAGCTGGTTCCGGGAGCAAAATCGGTTATCACCCTGCTGCTGAATTACTTTCCGGAGGAACAACAACAAGCCGGCACTCCCCGCATTGCCAAATATGCCTGGGGCAACGACTACCACGATGTGATCCGCGGCAAACTGAATGAACTGTTGCTTGCAATGCAAACAGAAATAGGCGCGGTGCAGGGACGGGGATTTGTTGACAGCGCTCCTGTTCTGGAGCGGAGCTGGGCGGTGCGGAGCGGACTGGGCTGGGTGGGTAAAAACGGCAACCTGATCAACCGGCAACAGGGCTCGTTTTTTTTCCTTGCCACCCTGATCTGTGATCTTGAACTGGAGTACGACAGTCCGTTTGCAAAGGATTTCTGCGGCACCTGCAACCGCTGTGTGGAAGCCTGCCCCACCGAAGCCATCCTGCCCAACAAAGTGGTGGATGGCAGCCGCTGCATCTCCTATTTTACCATTGAGTTGAAAGACCTGCTGATTCCGGATGAAATGAAAGGCCGCTTTGAAAACTGGATGTTTGGCTGCGACACCTGCCAGGATGTTTGTCCCTGGAACCGCTTCAGCCAACCCACAACGGAACCAGCTTTCCGACCGCTGCCGGAAATACTTAATCTAAGCACGCGGGAATGGGAAGCGCTGACGGAGGAACGCTTCCGCGAACTGTTCCGGCACTCGCCGCTGAAACGCAGCAAATATAGCGGCATCCGGCGCAACCTGCAGTTTATACAGGACCCATCCGGTTCATGTTCCCTATCTCGGTAACAATCAGGCGGAATTCCTTCCACACTTCTTCCGCATCTTTTTTGTACACATAATATTGATCAAAAAGGGCCCGGGTCGACTTCCAGTTACTGCCCCGCAGGAAATGCAGGGTCGCCAGGTTGATGGCAAACATCTTCCGCACCCCGTCGTCGAGGTTGTTGCTGAATTTTTCCATCTGCACCGTTTGCAGTAATTCCAGATTTTTCAGCGCAGCAGCGGCGGTGGCGGTGGAATCGCCGCACTGAACAAATCGCCCTTTTTCATAGCGGTATTGCAGCGGCGGAGGCATCATCAATCCCCTGGCCGTATCGGTATACAAACAGGCGTAGCAGGTGTAGAAATAACCCAACCCTTCGTACAGATCGAATGAAAATTCCAGTTGGTCGTTGATGCAGGAATTACCCCCAAAGAGTTTCGTTCGTACCAAATACGTTCCCTGCGCATCGGGCGTGAGCACATAAAATTCGTCGCAGCAGTGAGCGCCCCCCGTGTAGTTAAACAGAACCATCTCCCTGCTGCCATCCCCGTCCAGGTCACGCAGGCCCACCTGGGCATGTCCCAGCAGTTCTTCCTGCAGCAGGTGGCGAAGCGACATACGTTTCATGCCGGGCAGGCGCACATACACCGAATTGCTGTCGCCCACCTTTTCTGCGTCGCGGAAGAAAGCATCGTAACAGGTTACTTCCAGCGAATCGTCGGCCGGAACAATGAGTGAATCGGTTGCCGTTGTATCGGCTCTGTTGATAGCAGCGGGTCCCTCCGGACCGCAACCGGGGAGCAGCAATAAAAGAAGGGGAAGCAGTTGCAGCAGTCGCATGTACTTTTTTTTACAAAGAACAGCAAGTCAATGACTCATTATCTACCCGCCCGTGGGTATTTCGGCAGGTAAAAAAGAAGGTAAAATAGAAGTTGACCGGATCAGGAGGGCAGTTCCGGCCGCGACTCCAGTTGCTGCTGCAACCGCTGCAGGCCCTGTTCCAGCACCGGCCCGAAGAGATGGTCCAGGAAGATGCCGTAAAACCGTTCCCACGGATACCACCGGAGCGGGTATTCGATGAACCATTGCAGTTCCGTCTGGTCGCTGCCGGGCATCCGCCGGATGCGGAAGCCGCCGGGGGCGTCGTTCATCCCGCTGAACTGGTGGAGGACTTCAATGGTACCGGGCTTGAAACCGGTGAGGGTGAGGGTTCCTTTCCGGGACCGGTCCAGCGACACCCATTTGAGGTACGAACCCACCTGTGACGGTTCGGGAGACACCTGCACCACCACCCCGCTGTCGGATTCCATCCAGGGCATCCATTCCCGCCACAGATGCGTATTGGACAGATAGGTAAATGCCCGGGCGCTGTCGGCCGACACCAATACCCCCCGTGTAATTTTAACCGAAGAAGGAATCAGCAAACCCATGATGGTAAGCAACACGGCCAGTCCTATCAGCCCGGTAAGTGCAAGTTTTATTAAGCGCATGGTTCAGTTTTATCATTCTGTGAAAAAATCTATCGGAATGAACCGATCCGTCCGGCCGCTTTACTCCCACCGGAACACTTTTACGGCAACCGCGTACACCACTATGGCCCAGATACCGAGGATGCCCAGTTGCTTGCCGCAATCGGCCAGGTGGGCTCCTTCAAAAGCCACATTGCGCATGGCATCATTGAGGTGGGTAAGCGGCAGGATGCGGCAGAGGGGTTGCAACCACGACGGGAAGGCATCAATGGAAAAAAAAGTGCCTGCCAGCAAAAACTGGGGCAGGGTAACCAGGTTGGCAAAGGGCGGGATGGTACTTTCGTTTTTGGCCAGTCCGCTCACCACAAAGCCAAATCCCATAAATACCACCAGTCCCACAAAGCTGAGCACCAGTAATTCCAGGAAGGTAAGCACCCCGTGTACCAACGTAAAATGAAAGGCAAAATGCCCCACCAGCAGGATTACCACCGCGGTGGTTAGCTGAAACAGGACCCGGCTGAGTCCTTCACCAAAGAGGATGGTGGAGCGCTGCACCGGTGTGGCAAAAAACCGCTTCAGTACCAGCGACTGCCGCAGGTTGAAAAAAAGGAACGCCACCCCAAATACTCCGGCGCTCAACAGGGAAAAACCCAGCTGACCGGGCAGGATAAAATCGATGGTGCGGTAGATGCGGCCGGGCAACGGCGGCGGCGTTTCGATCTGTGCAAAGGAGGCGGCGCCCGGGTTGGCCCGCAGGTCGAGCAGGCGCACCAGGTCGTTCAGCGTGGCCTGCAGGATGCTGAGCTTGTCGGCGCTGGCGGTGGAAGTCTGCACCCGGATGGTGTACAGGGGAAAGGTGTCGCGTCCCGTTGGCGCCAGGTTGAGAATGGCCGTGATGCGTCCTTTCTGGAGATCACTTTGTAATTCGGCTTCCGGCTTTTCCACCACCTTGATGGTTTTGTACTGCAGCAACTGGCGGTACACCGGATTGGAAGCGCTGGTATCGGAGCCGGGGGCAAAGCCAATACGCACAACGGGGCTGCCGCCGCCGATGAAACCAAACACGAGGATGAAGATCAACGGAAATCCAAAGCTGAAGATTACCGCGCTGGGGCTGCGGAAAATGGCCCGGAGACTGGCCCGTGTGATGGCCAGCATGGCCCGTCCCTGACTGTAAGTTGCCTGCATGCAGCTGATTGAGCTGCAAACTTATTTGAATTGCGCTGGCTGCTGAAATACTTTTTGACCGACTTTTGATCCATGTCCCTGCACCGTGCATTTATTCTGCTGGGCGGTAATCTCGGCAACAGGCAGGCCATTCTGCAACAGGCGGCTGAGGCCATTGCCCACCGGGTGGGAACAGTTACCCGTGCTTCCTCGCTTTACGAAACCGCCGCCTGGGGCAAGGAAGACCAGCCCCCTTTCCTCAACCAGGTGCTGGAAGTGCATACCCGGTTACCGCCCGATGCATTGATGGAAACCCTGCTGAACATTGAACAGGAGCTGGGCCGGGTACGCACCCTCAAAATGGGTCCCCGCACCATCGACCTGGATGTATTGCTGTACGACCGGCTCCGGCACGAGTCGCCCCGCATCACCCTCCCCCATCCTTCCCTGCACCTCCGGCGCTTTGTGCTGGAGCCCCTGGCAGAACTGGCCCCGCATCACGTGCATCCCGTGCTGCGCCAACGCATCGGAACGCTCCTGCGCACCTGCCCCGATCCGCTGGCCGTGACCCGCTTGTGATTTGATTTTTTCCACATTCTGTTCAAGAAGGGCAGGCATTGCACCGCAACCACTAATTTGCCGCCGGTTTAAACGGCGGAGCGGATTCATGCAGTATCATTTCATCACCATAGAGGGCAATATCGGAGCGGGAAAGACCACGCTGGCGCACCTGCTTAACAAGCACTATAATGCCCGGCTGATCCTGGAGGAATTTGCCGACAACCCCTTCCTGCCTAAGTTTTACGAGAATCCCCAGCAGTATGCTTTCCCCCTCGAACTGTTTTTCATGGCCGAACGTTATAAACAGCTGAAAGACCTGCTCCACACCAAGGACCTGTTTAATTCCGTCACCATCTCCGATTACCTGTTTACCAAGTGCCTGCTCTTTGCCAAGGTGAACCTGCCCGTGGACGAATTTCGTCTCTACCAGCGCCTGTTCGACATCATTCACCAGCAGCTGATCCAACCCGATCTCCTTATCTACCTCCATGCACCGGTTCAAAAGCTGCAGGCCAACATCCGTAAACGCAACCGCAGTTACGAACAACAGATACCCGACGACTACCTCTTCAGTATTCAGGAAACCTATACCCATTATATCAAGCAGCACAACATAAAGACCCTTTTTGTGGATACCAGCAACGCCGATTTCCTGGGCAACCCGGAACATCTCCGCGTGATTACCGCTGCCCTGGAAAAAGAGTACCCCGACGGGCAGCACTACCTCACCCTGCCCTGACCCCCGGCCGTGTACGCCATTTTTGTATGTAGTTTTGCCGTGTGACCAACCAGCTTAAACAGGATCCTTTCGCTTCGGTACGGATTCCTGAATTCCGCTTCTTCGCCATCGGCCGTTTCCTGTTCATCATGGGCCTTCGCATGATGGGCACCCTGGTGGGCTGGTGGATGTACGAGCTCACTGGTGACCCGCTGGCGTTGGGCCTCATTGGCCTGGCCGAGGTGGTGCCGGCCGTTTCCATGGCGCTCTACGCCGGGCACGTGGTGGATCGGAACGACCGGCGGCACATGATCCTGCGGAGCGCTTTCCTTTACTGCGTCTGCGCATTGCTTTTACTTCTGACAGCCGGTTCATTTTACGGCGGCTTCAGCTCCCGCTCCGTCACTGTGAGCTTTATTTACATCATCATTTTTGCCACCGGGGTGATCCGCGCCTTCAGCGGCCCTTCGTTTGGCGCTATTCTTTCCCAGCTGGTCCCCCTGCCCCTGCTGGCCAACGCCACCACCTGGAGCCAGGGCAGCTGGCTCACCGCATCAGTAACGGGGCATGCTGCGGCGGGCTTCCTCATAGCCGGGCTGGGTATTACGGGTACACTGTGTTTCATTCTTGGTCTCGTGGTGATTGCCCTGTTCATTTTCCGCAGGTTGGGGTCAAAGCCGCCCCCTGCCCAAACGGAACAAAAAACCTGGGAAAGCGTGAAAGAGGGTCTGCGCTTCGTATGGACCACCAGGGAACTGCTGGCGGCGCTGACGCTGGATTTATTTGCCGTACTGTTTGGCGGAGCCGTGGCCCTGGTGCCGGTGTTTGCCAAAGACATCCTCCAGGTGGGGCCTGTTGGCTTCGGTTGGCTGAATGCGGCGGCCGATTTTGGAGCCATTGTAATCGTTGTCATCCTCACCTTGCTGCCCCTCCAAAAAAACCAGGGAAAAATACTGCTGTTCGCGGTTGGCGGGTTTGGTGCCTGTATGATCCTGTTTGGCCTCTCCACCTGGTACTGGCTTTCCTTCCTGGCCCTGTTCCTGGCGGGTATCCTGGATGGTATCAGCATCGTGGTGAGGGGGACCATTGTTCAGTTGAAGACCCCCAATGCCCTGCGTGGACGGGTGATGAGCGTCAACAGTATGTTTGTAAATTCGAGTAACGAACTGGGCCAGTTTGAAAGCGGATTGGCCGCCCGGCTCCTGGGTGTGGTGCCTTCGGTCGTTTTCGGGGGCTGCATGACCATGGCCGTTGTGCTGGCAACCTGGTGGAAAGCACCCGGCCTGCGAAAATTGCAATATTAACCGTTTCATTCTGCCATCCTAAGGTTTACCAGTAGCAGCCCGGAGCAATTATTTGACCGGGTTGGACGTTTCCTTAACACATCCTTTATAAATTCTATGAAAAACGGCGTAACTTGCTAGCGTCATAAATCTGGTACTGTAATGAACCGAAAGTCCTTTCTCCGGTCTTCTGCTTTTACACTGGGTTATCTCGCCTTGTCCAACCAACGGCTCCTGGCCGGCATGCTGCAACGTGCCCCCGAAAACATCAAAATGCTTACAGACGAAATCGGCATTTTTACCGACAAAGGCGGCACCATTTTATTTTACCTCAGCAAAGGCGGCAATGTAGTGGTGGACGCCCAATGGCCCGAACAAGCCGGACTGCTGATTGATGAGATCAAAAAGAAAAATAATGCAGGCTTTGAATTGCTCATCAACACCCACCATCACCTCGACAACACCAGCGGGAACAGTGCGTTCAAAGGCGTGGTAAAAAACATCCTTGCGCACGAAAACTCCAAGTTCAACCAGATCCAGAACGCCAAGATCATGAAAGCCGAGGGAAAGTATGTATATCCCGATCTGACATACAAGACCAGCTGGAGCGAAAAATTCGGCAAAGAACATATTTGCGTTTATCACTATGGAGCGGCTCATACCAGCGGCGACAGCATTGTGCATTTTGAACGGGCCGATATCCTCCACATGGGCGACCTGGTTTTCAACCGCCGGCATGCGGGGATCGACCGGAGCGGCGGCGCCAACATCAAAAACTGGATTGAAGTACTGGGAAAAATTTACGCCGACTTCGGCCGGCGGACCCGATTCGTGTACGGGCGTTCCGGCGATGGGTTTGATGTAGTGGGTAACAAAGAAGACCTCAAGGCCTTTTCGAATTACCTCTCACTTCTTTTGAGTTATGTACAAACAGAAATCAAAAGAGGCAAAACACGCAAAGAGATTCTGAAGGCAACGGCCGTACCGGGTACGCCGGAATGGCGAAGCGGCAATATTGAACGCACCCTGGCCGCCGTTTACGAAGAGTTGACGTTTGAAGCGCCTGAAACCTGATTTACTGCGGCTGTAACCAGCAATTATTTCTTTTCATTTCCCCAGCGGTACGACTGTACGTCGAGACCGGCCAGGTCGAGCACCCGGTCCACCACCGTAGCAGCAACCTCATCCAACGTTTGCGGGCGGCTGTAAAAAGAAGGCGTTGCCGGGCAGATGATGCCGCCGGCCAGGGTTAGCGTTTCCATATTACGTATATGCACCAGGTTGTAGGGTGTTTCCCGCACCACGCAGATCAGTTTACGCCGCTCTTTGAGTACCACATCAGCCGCCCGGGTGATGAGATCGTTGGAAACACCGCCTGCAATGCGGCCGAGCGTGCCCATGGAGCAAGGTATCACAATCATTGTCTGGTAGCGGCCCGATCCGGATGCGAAGGGAGCGGTGAAATCATTGGTGGCATAAAATGAAGGCGTCCATTCCTGGTACGATTCTTCCCCCAGTTCCGTGCGCCATACTTCTTTTGCATTCTCTGTCATGACAACCGCCACGCGGCTCCACTGATCCTGCAGCTGAGCCAGCTTCTGCAACAGCACCCGGGCGTATATCGAGCCACTGGCCCCGGTGATGGCAACAACAATTTTATGCGCCTCCATGCGTTAAATTTGTACTTCAACAAAGGTACCATGCAAAAAGTTCTGCTGCTACTGTTGCTGCTTGCCGGCTGGCATCTTTCTTCTTTTACCGGCACTCCCGGTAAAGAGCAGGTGGTGTGGATGCGGTTTGAGGAAGCAGAACAAAAACTGAAGGAACAACAACGGCCAGTACTGGTAGATGTGTACACCGACTGGTGCGGATGGTGTAAGGTGATGGACAAAAAGACCTATGCCCGCCCGCAGGTGATCCGCTACCTCAATGAAAATTTTTACAACATCCGTTTTGATGCGGAAAGCAAAGAACCCGTCACCTGGAAGGGGAAAACCTACAAATACGACCACACCCGCCGTATACACGAACTCGCTCTGGAGCTGATAACGGGTGAAATGGCCTTCCCCAACACCGTTATCATTCCACCAGCTGGCGGA
Source organism: uncultured Chitinophagaceae bacterium (assembly GCA_937862815.1). Lineage (GTDB taxonomy): Bacteria > Bacteroidota > Bacteroidia > Chitinophagales > Chitinophagaceae > Lacibacter. The sequence continues at coordinate 87,219 of CALMED010000036.1, forward strand.
AAATCCCAGTCCATCCCCGGGTTTCTCGCCCCCCGCGACATGGAACTCGTGGCCCGTTACTACGGGGATGGGGTTTACCGGAAGCGCAGTTTCGACAACTGGGCCCGTACATTCCGTCCCAGCTGGAAATAATAAAGAATTTATCTATTTGGGAATCACCGACCGGATCTTTACCACCATGTACATGGGACCCTCCGGCCGAAAAACAGGGGGCATGTGCCGGTTCCGTTCGGCAGGCACGGCCACGATGGCCACCGCTTCCGTAGCGGCCACCCGGTAACAACGGTAACGGCGCATCTGGCTCCGTACATCCAGCCGCTTTTCGAGGGTATTCACCGCTTCCGGCCAGCTGCTCTCCTGTGAAAAGACTTCGATCTCATCCATCAGTTCCGGATTACGAAGCCGGCTGCGCAACTGCTCTCTTTCTGCCACCGAGAACCGGAACGTTCCGTATAAATCACGCATATCCGTGACCGTTACCTCTTTCAACCGCCGCCCGTCGTACTCCCACACCTGCCGGCTGCAACCGGCCAGCAACAGCAGGAATAAGCACCCGGCCCAGCGGTTCATTCTTTCTTTTTTGAAGGTTCGAGGAGAAACAGAAAACCGAGGCTCAGTGTCACCCCGTTGGTGAATCCCTGGTAGGCATAATCACGTACAACCAGTTCCGTAGCGGGCGGATTGACATAGCGCACCGTGGACTCGGAATAGTAGCGGTAGGTCGTATAGGCGAAACGATAACCCAACGCGAGATCGAGCCCGGCCTGGGGAGTAACCATTTTTGTTACACCCAGCGAAAATCCGGTTGTTATCTCCCGGATAGCGGTTTGCTTCCCCTGTCCCTTTTCGCTGTAGGCCGTGTATATTTCATCCCAGTCGCTTCTCCCGCTGCCCATCCCCAGTTGCAGGTGCGCAGCGGCATAAGGCAGGAGCCCGCTTCCGCTAAAATAATAGCGGGCAAAACCGCCAGCGCCTGCGGTGAAGGAACGGCTGTTGCGGCTGACGTTATTACCCCCTTCATACTGCTGCGAAGTGAAATCCCCCTGTACCTGTACACCTGCCAGCAATTGTTCCGTCAAAAACCATCCAAGGGAAGGTGTTACCTGGAATTGGAATTCCCGTTCGGCGGCCGAAGTGCGGGCGCCTGTTTGCCGGGAGTTGAAATTGCTGTTCACCACCGTAAACCCGGCCGATCCGAGCGTAAGCCCCGCCACACGGGTGCCTTTGGTAAATTGTGCGTTCAGGGATTGGCTGCCCGCAAGCAGCGCCAGAAAAACTATGTGCTTCATGCTCTTCAATGCATTGATTTTGGGTTGAATGTAAGTGTTTTTTATCCAATAAACTGCGGCCCTGGCCTGGTTACTTCTGAACTGCAAGCGACTACCCCCTGCCGGTTAGAGGTTCCGGGCCATGTATGAGCACTACCTGCAAAAATCTACCGTAAATTAGTTGGGTATATGAACTTTCCTGTTTACTTTGGGTCGGTTAAAAAAAAGTAGCGGCCCGATCGCATAAACTAAAAACTAAGTCTTATTTTCACTTACCAAAACAAGAATTTTTATGAAAAGACTGCTATTCCTGCCTGCCTTGTTCTTCTCGTTTGCTGCCATTCTTTATTCCTGTAAGGGTGATACGGGTCCCGTTGGACCGCAAGGTCCTGCCGGTCTGCCCGGTGTTGCAGGCTCTCCCGGTCCGCAAGGCCCCCAGGGCCCGCAAGGTCCTGCCGGCGCCGGTGCGGTTACGTATTCCGACTGGTACACCGGTACCTGGGTTGCGGCTACTGCCAATGCGGCCAACGGACGTTCCAACGCTGTCTTTAACCGGGCAGCCCCTGCTGTAACCCAGGCGGTACTCGACAATGGCGTGGTTTTAGGCTACATGCGTGGATCGGCTACATCTTCCATACTCTCCGGCAGTTCCGTAGTGCAGCTGCCCTATTTTGATGCCATCTTCTACGATCAGTTCAAGATGTTCTTTACAGTGGGCAACATTCTGCATGGTTATCAGTCGGATGCACCCTGGGGTGTAGCCAGCCTCAATAACTTCAATCACTCGTTCCGCTACATCGCCATCTCCGGCACTACCGCAGGTGGCCGCTTTATTGATGGTTCGGCGGCCGGGTATACCATTGATCAGCTTCGCCAAATGAGCTACGACCAGTTGATCCAACTGCTCCAGGTTCCTGCCACAGGCACCAACATCAAGCCCTGACCTCCCGCAAATTAAGAATAAGAAAAAGCCGGTCATTGACCGGTTTTTTTATTACTTATTTTCTTCGAGCAAACGCTCCATCACATAAAAGGTGATGGGGCAGAAAGTTACATTTTTCATCGTGAGGTGCGGACGCTTGATCAACACATCTTCATCTGTATACGGAAACCGCTCGCAATCGGAGGGGCGTACATCGTAGATGCCGCAGCGGTTATCAGTCCCCAGAAAAGGGCAGGGTTTTGAAGTGACCACGTAATCCCCTTCTTCATCCAGTTGCAGGTAGGTGGCAATGAAAACACTTTCTTTCATACCAAGGTGACGGCTGATGCGCTTGATATCGGGGGTCTTGAACCGCGGGGAATAGTTCTTGCAGCATTGGGCGCATTGCAGGCAATCCACCTGCTCTACTGCCTCCGCGTGAAGGTAGGGCAGGCGGCGGAGTACCTTGCTTTTCTGCGCCCGCTTCAGAAACCGGGCATAGGCCTTCCGGTGTTCGGAGACTTTTTTTTCCCAGTTGTTGAAGAAAGATCCGTTCATACGACAAAGAACGCTCATTTTCTGCGTTCACAAGCTGTTCACAACAACTAACAGCTGTTTATTTGAATGGTTCCGCATCGTACCTTTGCATCCGTTTCCGGCAGGGGAAACATCCCCTTCCGTTCCACTTTAAAAAAACAGTTGTCCTTTCTCTGTGAACAAGGAATAGCTATGAACCTCTTTGAAGCGCAACAAAACGAATTCAGCCGCCGCCACATCGGGTCCACCGGCTCGGAAGAACAGATGCTGACCACCGTTGGTGCAGACAGCATGGAAAGCCTCATCAGCAAAACCGTACCGGCGAATATCCGGATGCAGACCCCGCTGAACATCCCGGCCGCGATGAGCGAAAACGAGTTGCTGAAACACCTCAAAGATCTCTCACAGGAGAACCATGTTTTTAAAACCTACATCGGCCAGGGCTATTACGATACCATCACCCCATCCGTTATTCTGCGCAACATTTTTGAAAATCCGGGCTGGTACACCCAATACACGCCTTACCAGGCAGAAATTTCACAGGGGCGGTTGGAGAGCCTGCTTAACTTCCAGACCCTCGTAAGTGATCTCACCGGTCTGCCCATCGCCAATGCTTCATTGCTCGACGAGGCCACCGCCGCCTCCGAAGCGATGAACATGCTATTTCACCATGTAAACCGGACCGAAAAAATTGAACGGCCCCGCTTTTTTGTGGATCAGGAAGTTTTCCCCCAGACACTGGACCTGCTGCTTACCCGCGGCACCCCGCTGGGCATTGAAGTGGTGACGGGCGATTACAAGACGCATGATATTGACGGCAGCTATTTTGGTGCCCTGGTGCAATACCCGAACAACCTGGGATCCATTGAAGATTACAGCGCTTTCATTGAGCAGGTACATGCTTCCGGTGCCTTTGTTGCCATGGCCACCGACCTGATGGCGCTCACCCTCCTCAAAGCACCCGGCGAACTGGGCGCCGATGTGGCGTTTGGCTCGGCCCAGCGACTGGGGGTGCCCATGGGCTTTGGCGGGCCACACGCCGCCTTCTTCAGTGCACGCGATGAGTTTAAACGATCCATGCCCGGGCGCATCATTGGCGTAAGCATTGATGCCAACGGCAACCGTGCCCTGCGCATGGCCCTGCAGACCCGTGAACAGCACATCAAGCGCGAAAAGGCCACCTCCAACATCTGCACGGCTCAGGCCCTGCTGGCCAACATGGCCGCCATGTATGCCGTATACCACGGACCGCAGGGATTGAAACAGATTGCCACCCGCATCAGTCTGCTCACCCAAACCCTGGCCGCCGCCCTCACCGAAAGGGGATTCTCCCTTCGCAGTACGTCTTTCTTCGATACCCTGGCGGTGACCGTTCCCGCTGCTGCGCCCATCCACGAAAAAGCCGTACACCAGCACATCAACCTGCGGCACCTCGATGCCTCCACCATCGGCATATCCCTGGATGAAACCACCACGGCCGAAGACCTCTACGACCTGATCAACTGCTTCGAAAACGATACCAACCCGGTAGCCTTTACGTTAGACGGGGAAGACGGTCTGCAGCAAGTGCCCCCGCAACTGGTGCGTACCAGCAGCTACCTCACACACCCCAACTTCAACAGTTACCACAGCGAAAGCCAGATGATGCGGTACATCAAGCAACTGGAGACCAGGGACCTTTCCCTCAACACCTCCATGATTTCGCTGGGCAGCTGTACCATGAAGCTCAATGCCGCCACCCAGATGATGCCGTTGAGCTGGAACCACTGGAGCCGCATTCACCCGTTTGCCCCGGGCAGTCAGACCAAAGGTTATCTCCGGATGATTGATGAATTGAGTGCTTACCTCTGCGAAGTTACCGGCTTCGATGCCTGCAGCATGCAGCCCAACAGCGGTGCCCAGGGCGAATTTGCCGGACTGCTCACCATCCGCAACTACCACCTGGCCAACGGCGATGCTCACCGCAACGTGATGCTCATCCCCATCTCGGCGCACGGTACCAACCCCGCCAGCGCAGTAATGGCCGGCATGAAAGTGGTGGTGGTGAAAGCCCAGGACAATGGATACATCGACGTGGCCGATTTCAAAGCCAAGGCGGAGCAATACAGCAACGATCTGGCCGGTACCATGATCACCTATCCCAGCACCTACGGCATCTTTGAAGAAACGGTTAAAGAAATCTGCGCTATTGTGCACCAGCATGGCGGACAAGTGTACATGGACGGCGCCAACATGAATGCCCAGGTGGGCCTCACCTCCCCCGGCCTGATCGGTGCCGACGTTTGTCACCTCAACCTGCACAAAACTTTCGCAATCCCGCACGGCGGCGGTGGTCCCGGTATGGGCCCCATTTGTGTACGCCGGCACCTGGCTGCACACCTGCCCGGTCATATTTCACAACCCGCTGCAGGCAGACCGTACAACGGAGCCGTTTCAGCCGCCCCCTACGGCAGCGCCTCCATTCTCCTGATCAGCTACGCCTACATCCGGCTGTTGGGAGCCGAAGGCTTGAAGCGTTCTACCGAATATGCAATTCTGAATGCCAACTACATGAAGGCCCGCCTGGAGCAGGATTACGACATCCTGTACACGGGCAGTAACGGCACCTGTGCCCACGAATTTATCGTGGATCTGCGGCCGTTTAAAACAACGGCTGGTATTGAAGCGGAAGACGTGGCCAAGCGCCTGATGGATTATGGCTTCCACGCGCCCACCATGAGCTTCCCTGTGCCCGGCACCATTATGATTGAACCCACAGAGAGTGAAGATAAAGGCGAACTTGACCGGTTCTGCGATGCCCTGCTGCAGATACGCGCCGAAATCCGCGCCATTGAAGAAGGGAGCGCCAGCAAGACCGATAACCCGCTCAAACATGCACCCCATACCCAGCTGGTGGTTACAGCCGATGAATGGAACCACGCCTACAGCCGGCAGGAAGCCGCCTTCCCGTTGTACTATGTAACCCGCAACAAGTTCTGGCCCAGCGTGGCGCGGGTTAATAATACGCACGGCGACCGCAATCTGATCTGTACGTGCGAGCCTGTAAGTGCTTTCGCCGAGGCATAATCTGCTGTACGATATTGCTGAACACCCGGGTTGACCGGGTGTTTTTTTTTACCGGCACAACGAAAAAACGGTGCATTTAAATAAGGATCTTGCGGGGAAACCGGACCGATACCTCCGATCCCTCTGCCAGGAAAACCGAGCGGGGAGGTTGCGTGAGATAAGGAACCCATTCACTGCCGTAGAGACCAGCCACATCACATTGCAGGCGGGCCTCCTGCACCGGGTACACCCGCCAGGCAGGATGCGCCACGGTATAGGCAATGGTGGTGGTTGCATTCAGCCGGTTATAGCCATGATAGTGTTCAAAAATAAAATGCTGCTCGGTGCCGGGCTGCATGACTTCCGGTTCATGAAGGGCTTTCACATACAGGCTGTTCCAGCCCGCTCTCCGCAGGTTCCATTCAAAACTGGCTGACAGGTGACCGTCCTCCTGTACAATACGGTGGCGCATGCGGGCCGCTGCGTAATGTTCGTTGTAAAAGCCATTGGCGATCTGTGCCACCAGGGGCAAGGGTACAATCTCCGACACAAAGGATACACCCCGTTGCCACGCAACGCCATCGTGATGCCGCACATAAAATCGCAAGTTCACTTCTTCAAAATTCACATGACCGGGCCAGCGTACCCCCAGTACACGTGTGTTGTGAAATAAAAAACCCACTATACTTACAAGGGCCTTGCCTTCAAACAGATCCACTTCCGTGGCAGGGGGCAGCCAGGGTTGCAGTAAAGCGGGATCCACTTCGTAATTAAACATAGCCAGGTAGCTCCACCTGGCGGTTAAAAATTTCATACAGATTACTTCTGCAAGACTTACAACCCACAGGGAGATTTGTTGCAATGGAAAATCATAAATCGGCACCGGCAGTTGTATTTCTTGTTGTGTTTGCATTATTTTACACCCGGAAACCTGATATCCACCGAAATCCAATTCATCCATGAAGCTCCGGTTCCTGGCTTTTTCTGTCACGCTGTTGCTGTCAACTGCAGTCCGTGCGCAATCACCCAAACATGAACTTCGCGCCGCCTGGTTCACCACTTTTCTCAACCTCGACTGGCCCAGCACATCCGGGCGTACCGTGCAACAGGTGCAGGATTCGGTCATCCGCATCCTCGACCTGTACCGGCAAACAGGCATCAATGCGGTTTACTTCCAGGTACGCAGCGAATGCGATGCCCTGTACCCCAGCAACCTCGAACCCTGGAGCGCTGCAGTAACAGGTACGCAGGGAGTGGCGCCGGCAGGCGGCTTCAACCCGCTGCAGTTTGTGATTGACGAATGCCGCAAACGCGGCATCGAAATACATGCCTGGTTCAATCCCTTCCGGGCGGTGAACAATTTCAACAACATCAACAATTACGCAGCAAGCCATATTGCCAAAACACGCCCCGACTGGTTGCTGGCACAGGGTACGTTGCGGATCCTGGACCCGGGCATTCCCGATGTGCGGGACTATGTGATACGTGTTGTGATGGAGGTGGTTCGCTCCTACGATGTGGACGGGGTGCATTTTGACGATTACTTCTACCCCTATCCGTCGGCCGGCGGTTCACCAACCCCCCCCCGTTTTAACGACGATGCCACTTTCGCAGCCGATCCGCGGGGGTTCGCCGACCGGAACAACTGGCGGCGCGACAACATCAACCTGGTGATCCAGCGCACGAACGACAGCATACGCAGCGCCAAGCCGTGGGTGAAATTCGGAATTTCTCCTTTTGGTATCTGGCGCAACCAGGGTTCCGACCCGGCCGGCTCTGCCACCAACGGACTCCAGAGCTTCAGCGATGTGTTTGCCGATTCGCGGAAATGGATCCAGGAAGAATGGGTGGATTACCTCACACCTCAACTGTACTGGAGCATCGGCTTTTCTGTGGCCAACTACAGCGTACTCGTGCCCTGGTGGAACCAGTATGGAACCACCCGGCATCTCTACGCCGGCCAGGCCGCCTACAAAGTGGGTGCCGACGCGGATGCCAACTGGAACAACCCCTCGCAGATCAACAACCAGGTGCGCCTCAACCGGCAAAACAACCGTTTCCGGGGGAGTACATTTTTCCGCACCCGCAACCTTGCGCTCAACCCGCTGCAGTTCCGTGATTCACTGGTACAGCACGTATACACGCGGCCAGCCCTGTTGCCCACCATGCCCTGGCGGGATGCCCACCCCCCGCAACCGGTAAGCAATCTTACAGCGCAGGTTACAGCCGGCAGCGTTACCCTGAACTGGACAGCGCCACCTGCGGCAACCGACGAACTCGACCGGGTTAGGCAATATGCAGTGTACAGGTCTGTCAGCCCTTCAGTTGACCTGTCGGATGCCCGAAACTTATTAGCCATCACACCCAATGCCGGCCAAACCAGCTTTACTGATCAACCGGAAACAACGGGTACCTACTTCTACACCGTGACCAGCCTCGACCGTTTTCACAACGAAAGTGAGGCAGGCAATACGGTCGAAGTCAACCTGCTTACCACCTCGTTGGTATCGCCGGATCTGCAGGCCCTGAACCTGCAGGTATTCCCCAACCCGGCACCGCTGCGGGGGACTGTAACACTCCTTTTTGAGCTGCAGCAAGCACAGCAGGTGGAGCTGCTGTTGCTGGATGTGGCTGGCAGACAGCTTCGTACGATCCGGCAGCGCCTGTTCTACCCCGGTAAGCAAACCATCCAGGTGCCCACCACTGACCTCCCCGGGGGCCTGTACTACCTTGTATTGCGAAGCAGCCGGTTCAGCCACACAACTACCCTCGTTCTGCAATAAGCAGATTATAACCCTGGCGGTACAAGGCCCTGTTTATACAGAAGAATGCTGTGCAGAAATCCGCCACGGCCTTTTTCCTGCTAACTTCGCAGAAAAATATTCATGGCAGAAGATCTCTTAATCGGCAAGGGCACCAGGGCTGAGCAATATGAGCAGTTGTTGCCGCAAATACGCGGCTTGCTCACCGGGGAACCCGACCGCACCGCCAACCTGGGCAACATCGCAGCGGCGCTCAAGGAACAGTTTGGCTGGCTCTGGATTGGATTTTATGAGATAAAACCCACTGTTGCCGGTAACGACCGCGAGCTGGTGCTGGGCCCTTTCCAGGGACCGGTAGCCTGCACCCGAATCCGCAAAGGCAAGGGTGTTTGTGGAACAGCCTGGGCGGAAGCACGCACCCTGGTGGTGCCCGATGTGGAGCAGTTTGCCGGGCACATCGCCTGCAGCAGTAAAAGCCGTTCGGAAATTGTGGTTCCTCTCATCCGCAACGGGGAGGTGGTAGCCGTGCTCGATGCCGACAGTGAGGACCTCAATGCTTTTGACGCAACTGACGACCACTACCTGCAAACGATCCTTGATCTCATAGAATGGTAAGCTATGGCAAAAGATAAAATACTGCTTTACGGTGCCAACGGCTATACCGGCCGGCTGATTGCAGATTACGCAGACGGCTACAAGCTGCCACTCATCCTGGCGGGACGGAACGCAGCCGCTCTACGGGAAATGGCGGCAAAACACCAACTCACCTCCGTTGTTTGCAGCCTGGATGACCGTGCACAATTAGAAAAAATCCTGCAGGATGTATGCCTCGTGATCCACGCTGCCGGGCCATTTGCCCATACCGCCCGCCAGATGGTGGAAGCCTGTCTGGCAACCGGCACGCATTACATGGACATCAACGGCGACCTTACCGTTTTCGAATTCATTAAAAGCTATCATGCAGCCGCTGTTCAGGCAAATATAATGCTCATACCCGGTGCGGGTTTTGATGTGGTGCCCACCGATTGCACGGCCCTCTACCTGCAGCAACAACTGACCGATGCCAATCAGCTGGAGCTGGCCTTCATCACACAGGGTGGAGGGATCAGTCATGGTACAGCCACCACCATGGCTTCGAAATTAGGCGAGGGAGGTGCCGAACGAAGGAAGGGGGTCATCGTGAAACGTCCCCTGGGGGAAAAACACATCTGGCTCACGGTGAGTGGTAAAAAAAGGTTGGCGGTTTCTATCCCGTGGGGCGATGTGGCCACCGCCCATACCACTACCGGTATTCCCGACATTACGACCTATACCGGTGTAACGCCGGGCATGCGCAGAATGCTGAAGTGGCAGAAGCTCTTCAACGGCCTGTTGCGCAGCGGATGGATGCGACGGCTGATCCAGCACCGCATTGACAGCTCGCCCCCGGGCCCGACGGCCGACCAGCGTGCCCGGGCCCGCACCTATGTATGGGGCCGTGTCCGCAACGCCGCCGGGCAGGAAGCGTCCGCCGACCTGTTCTGTGCCGACGGTTATACCTTTACCGCACACAGCTGCCTGTTACTGGCACAGAAAATTGCTTCCGGCAACTGGAAACCCGGTTACCAAACACCCGCCGGTTGTTATGGTGCCGGGTTGGTGTGGGAAGTACCAGGAACCGTCACGGCAATGGCCGATTGGCAAATTATGAATACCGCCGTCTAATCACTCACCACCAGATTGAGATCACCGAAAGGAAATCTTTTTTCATTGAAGGATTATTACCAGATACTCGACCTTCCGCAATCGGCAACACCCCGTGAAATCAAGCAGGCATTCCGCCGGTTGGTGATGCAATATCATCCCGACAAACAGAACGGTGATGTATATGCGCAGGCGCGTTTCAACGAAATTAAAGAAGCGTACGAAGTACTTATTCACCCGCAACGAAAAGAAGACTACCTGCAACAGCGCTGGCTCCTGCGGGCCCGGGGAGCTGAGACTACTGAAGGCCTGGTAACGGCCCCCCACCTGCTCAAAAAATGCCTTGAACTGAACCAGGCGGCGCGGAACATGGATCTGCACCGGATGCATGCAGCAGGACTTACACGTAAAATCCGGAGCCTGCTCCGTGCAGAAGTGGTGGATGAACTCATCCAACAGCAGGAAACTGAGATACACCCTTCCATTGTAAAGGCCTTGCTGCCTGTATTATCGATGTTGCCATCGGCGGAGATGGAAAAAGCTGCCGAACCACTCCTCCGTCTCTCAGCCGGCAACCAGTTGCTGTTGCGGGAAATCAACAAGCTGTTGCAGGATAAGAAAGAGAGAGAGCGCTGGCAGCGGATGCAAGTGCCCTTTATAGTTGCTCTTACCTTTTTTCTTTGCTGGATGATGTATAAGATGAGCCACTAAAGCGTTTTACATTATTCACAAATGCAGCATCGTTAATTAAACGGATTTATTTCAAACTGGATGAGCGGTACAACCCGGCCGGTATCCTGCTGTTATAATTACAAACAAATTTATATGAAACGAATCCTGCATTCATTTGCCGCAGCCGCCTTCCTGGCCACGGCACTCATTTCCTGCGGTGGTGAAACCACAGCTCCCGAAACTGAACCCGAAACAACAACCGTAGCAGCTCCGGAATTGCCGGCAACTGTTGTTACGATTGCAACGGGTTCAGCCGATCACTCCACCCTCGTGGCAGCTGTAACTGCAGCCGGCCTGGTGGAAACACTGAGCGGCGAAGGTCCGTTTACGGTGTTTGCTCCCACCAATGCTGCATTCGAAGCATTGCCTGCGGGTACGGTTGAGAATCTCCTCAAACCGGAAAATAAAGGTGATCTGACGGCGGTATTGACCTACCACGTTGTTGCCGGGAAACTGAAAGCCGCTGACCTGCAGGACGGGCAAAAGCTGAAAACCGTAAACGGAGCAGAATTGACCGTAAGCATCAAAGAAGGTGTTGTTAGCATTGACGGGGCTACCGTTACGGCTGCCGACCTGGAAGCCGGAAACGGTGTGGTGCATGTACTCAATGCAGTAGTGCTTCCCAAAAACTAACAAATACTGCCAATTTTGACCGGGGGCTGTTCTCAAAGGGCAGCCCCTTTTTGTGGTGCAGACCCGCTTATCTTTGCGCCATGCACTATGTTTCCGCCGAAAGGCTTACGAAAAGTTATGGTGTGGCTCCGTTGTTTTCCGGCATCTCCTTTCACCTGGAAGAGGGGGATAAAGTAGCCCTTATTGCCCGCAACGGGTCGGGGAAATCAACCCTGCTGAAGATACTGGCCGGCCGGGAAATACCTGATGAAGGCACCTGCTGGCGGCACAAAGATGTGGACATCGCCTTTTTTGAGCAGGAACCCGGCTTTGACGAATCAAAATCTATCCTTGACAATATCTTCCTGCACAAGCATCCGGTGCTCGACGCCATCAAGCAGTACGAAGCAATCAGTGAACAAAACGATGCGGTGGCACTGAACGAAGCCATCATACGTATGGATGAACTCGGTGCTTGGGACTTTGACGCAAGAGTGAAGCAGATACTGGGCAAACTGAACATCCACCAGCTGCAGCAATCGGTGGGAACACTTTCCGGCGGACAACGTAAGCGGGTAGCCCTTGCCCGCACGCTGATTGACATCGGCTTTGAACACAAGCACGTACTGCTGATCATGGACGAGCCCACCAACCACCTCGACGTGGAAATGGTGGAATGGCTTGAATATTACCTTAATAAGGAAAAAATCACCCTCCTGCTGGTTACACACGACCGGTATTTCCTGGATGCTGTATGCAATGAGATCTGGGAATTGGACCGGGGCAACCTGTATACGTACAAGGGCGACTACGAGAATTACCTGGAAAAGAAAGCCGCCCGGGTGGAAAGCGAACTCGCTTCTGTAGACAAAGCCCGCAACCTTTACCGGAAGGAACTGGAATGGATGCGCAAACAACCCCGGGCACGTACCACCAAAAGCAAATCCCGCCAGGACCGGTTTTTCGATGTGCAGGCCCGGGCTCGTCAGCAAATGGAAGAACAGCAACTGCAACTTGCTGTGAAGATGAACCGGCTGGGAGGCAAAGTGGTGGAACTGAAAAAAGTGTACAAAAGCTTTGGCGAAAAAGTAATCCTGAAGGGCTTTGACTACGCCTTTAAAAAGGGAGAACGTGTTGGCATTGTTGGGCGAAACGGCGCCGGGAAGTCTACGTTTATTGATATCATCCAGGGACTGGAACCGGCCGACAGTGGAAAAATCAATACGGGAGATACCATTGTCTTTGGAAATTACTCCCAGAAGGGATTGTTGCTGAAAGAAGACCTGCGGGTGATTGAGTTTGTAAAAAATATCGCCGAAAATTTTCCGCTGGCCGGAGGGGGATCCCTGAGTGCTGCACAGTTCCTGCAGCTCTTCCTCTTTGATCCCGATAAGCAATACACCTACATCTCTAAGCTGAGCGGGGGTGAAAAACGGCGCCTCCACCTGCTGAGTGTATTGTTCCGCAATCCCAATTTCCTGGTGCTGGATGAGCCTACTAACGATCTCGACTTGCCGACGCTGGCCGTGCTGGAAAATTTCCTGAGCGAATACCCCGGCTGCCTCGTGATTGTGAGCCACGACAGGTATTTCATGGACCGCCTGGTGGATCACCTGCTGGTGTTTGAAGGGAATGGGGTGATTCGCGACTTTCCGGGTAATTATACCCAACTGCGGCTGCAGGAAAAAGAGATGGAACAACCCAAAAAACTGCCGCAGGAAGAAGCAGTTACTGCAGTAGGTGCCCCCGCCCAAAAAACCACGGTAACTGCTGCACCCGAAAAACGCAGAATGAGCTATAAAGAGAAGCGGGAGTTTGAACTGTTGCAGCAGGAAATTGAGGCGCTGACGGCTGAAAAGAAATCCATCACAGCGCAGCTGGCTAACAGCAACTTGCCGTTTGAAAACCTGCAGGTCTTGTCGCTCCGTATTACCGAGGTAACCCATGCGCTGGATGAAAAAGAGCTACGCTGGCTGGAGTTAAGCGAATGGGCCGAATAAACTATTTACCGGAAGGTCCGCCTTCAAGTTCCATTTCATTGACCGTTTCACACCCCTCGCCATAGCCGTTGATGGTCCCTTTCAGCAGATACCTTCCCGGTTTTTGCGCATGCCGGAATACTTTGAGAGTACCCCTGCCCGGGCACCAATACAAGCCATACGGAAGGGGCTGTGCACTTTTCTCATAATCCTCGGTGATATAGATCTCCAGCTTATCCGGATAATACGTTCCTTTAATAACAACATCCCGTTTGTAACTGACCCCGTCCAGTTTGAAAACAGCCACGTTGGTGCCGCTGAGGCTGTTGTCGTCATTGATCCGGATTTTTATGCGTTGTGTGATGTAGATTTTCCCGTCCTTCGTGAGGGCGTAACCATCCTGCACCGAGTGACCCGACCAGTTGTACTGAAAGATTTCTATGGTGGTCTGTGCAAAAAGACCGCCGGGGAGAAGAAGAGAGAGCAGCAGTAGCACTTGCATTGATTTCATATTCTGATTTTTTTTCAAGAACGCAAAAATCCGGAAAGCTGCCATACCCGGCCAAGGGTATTTAAGCACAAGGATGCAGTTGGTTCAATCCGGAAGTTCAAAGTCATCCGAACGTGGTATGGACTCCACTACAGCTGAAATCACCGGGGGTGGCACCACGAGTTTACGGGTAACCGGGTTCATCCAGGCGAGATCGGCTTCAATAATGGCAGAAAGTGTACCATCCGACTTATGAATCTCATGGCGTACGCTCCAGCGGGAAGCATCAGCTCTGCAACGGATCAGAAGTAGATTCACCTCCACCTTTTCACCCGCCATGAGTTCCCGACGGAAAGTGCAGGATTCACGAAACAGGATGGGACTGACATTGTGCTCCAGCATAACGGGTATGCTCAGGCCGGCATCGAGGAGATAGCTCATCCGGCAATGGGCGCCGAGTTCGTAGTATTTGGAATGCATAACATGCTGGTTGGCGTCCACATCCCCCCAGCGAAGTTCGAAGGACTTTACATATGTGCTCATCCTGCAATTTACCGAAAGTAAAAAATAAAACCCCGGGCATAGCCGGGGTTAAAAGGGGTTTACCTACGAACTCACTTCGTCATGTAAAGGAGTTTATAGTATTCATCGGCCATACGGTTGCTGTCGAACTGGAACCGCACATCCTTCATGCCATTTTTGATGATCTGCCGCCAAACGTTGTAGTTGTCGTAATACAACGGCAGGATTTGCTTCTCCAGGATTTCATACAACTGATCCAGGTCATACTGATCCTGTTCCTGCACGTGCATCGCGCTGTAGTCTACAGGCGGCACGATGAAGCTGTTGTTACCGTGATTGGCAAACTCGCAGATCCATCCATCGAAAGTGCTGAAGTTAACGGCACCATTCATGGCGGCGGTCATACCACTCGTTCCGCTGGCTTCCCGGGGAACCCGGGGATTGTTGAGCCATACATCGGCGGCCTGCTTAAGGCGCTTGCTGAGGGCCAGCTCATAACCGATGCAAACGGCCACATTTTTATAATTTTTGCTGAGATGCACCAGGTTGTTGAAATCACTGATGGCGGGATAATCCACCGGGTAGGGTTTGCCCGCCCAGATGATCTGCAGGGGGTACTTTTTGCTGGCCAGTAATGCATTGAAGCGTTCGAGGTTGCGGGTGATGAGTTCGGCACGCTTATACCCGGCGAAACGACGGGCCCATACGATGGTGAGCACATCGGGATCAAACCATTTACCGGTCTGGTCGGCCACGAGGTCAAAGGCACGGCGCTTGAGAAATTTTTTGCGGTCGTCAAAGCGTTGGTCGTTGGCTTCGTCCATGGAAAAGTATAACTGCTTATCGGCCCAGTAGCGCCAGTTCTGCGCATTGGTGATACTGGTGATAGGAGCAATGTTTTCGTAATGGCCCCACATCTTGCGACTTACCTCGCCGTGAAGGGCGCTTACACCATTGGCGATGCGGGCAAACCGCAAGGCGGCCAGGGAATGATTAAACTGGTCATCTGTGATACCGGTGATGCGGCGCACTTCTTCCAGCGGGGTTCCGCAGAAGTAGCTCATCTTCTCACACAGGAAAATATCGTGCTTTTCATTCCCGGCTTCTTCGGGGGTATGCGTGGTGAAGACCAGACGCTTTTTCACTTCCTCCACACTGCCGTATTTGTTGTAAAGGTAGAAAGCAGCGGAAAGGGCGTGCGCTTCATTCAGGTGGTACACATCCGGCTTGAAACCTAACTCATCAATGAGCTTGGCTCCACCCACACCCAGCAGGATAAACTGGGCCACTTTGGTGGCCACGTTGGCGTCGTAAAGCCGGTGGGAGATCGTTTGAGAGATGTAGTCATTTTCCGGCAGGTCGGTGCTCAGCAGGAACATCGGAGCCGTCTTAAATGTTTCCGGGTTCAGGTACCAGGCCTTCACCCAAACGGGATGATCGTGAATGCTGATCTGGAATTTAATGCCGGTATCTTCGAGGAAGTTATAAATCTTTTCATTCCACTGCACCTGGAGGGTTTGATCCTGATTGCGTGCCTGGTCGTAGTAACCGTATTTCCAAAGGATGCCGATTCCGATCAGGTTCTGCCGCAATTCATAGGCACTGCGCATGTGTGAGCCCGAAAGAAATCCTAAGCCGCCACTGTATATTTTTAACGGTTGATGTACCGCAAATTCCATGGAAAAATATGCAACCCGGGTATTGTAGTTCGGATCAACCTGGAACGGAACCTTAAAATTTGAAAAGTTCATACATCGTTTTGTTTGCTGAAGGGGCCGCAATATAACCCTAAATTTCTAAAACCTGCGGATTTTACGGTATCGTTTATTCACAGAAAAAGGGAAAATTGGCCGTCATGCCTCTTGCTGCTGCAGTTTGGTGGTGATACCTGGCAGTGATGGGAAGAACTGAAGCAGGCCGTCATTGGGGTGTAATTGTGTGAATCACTTTTTTTTTTTCTGCAAAGGCGTCTTTTTCAGGGGATACGTACCCTCAAAAAAGCAGGTAATGCCCCGATAGCTGCCGCATCCATCGGTCTCCCGGATGGAAACGGATGCGGAAGTAAAGCGAAACTCCAGCACACAGGGGGAGTTATTATCGCGGAAAATTCCGGTGTGGGGTCCGGTCCACTCCCCTTCCCCTTTCACTTCCCCGATGCAATCTCCTTGCTGCTTGCTGAAGTGAATGAAAAAACGAAAGGTGTTGGGTCGTATACCATCGCGTACAGATACAAGGTTTTTACGATCTGTACTATAGTCTCCGCTGTGCCGGTGGGTACGGGGCAGGGTATCAACGGGGTTCCCCCGGATTTCATCGCTCAGGTCTTCATTCGTATTGGTGACGGCCAGCACCATCTGCCCCTCGCTGTTCATATAGTAAATGGTTTCACCGGTCCAGAACTCGCCGGTAGGCATTTTCTTTTCCGTGATAAAGGCGATATTCTGGCGACTGTCCATGCGGCAATAACGATTAAGGCTTGCTGTTTTTTCCACCCGGTCGCTCAGCAACATGCTGCCGAGGTATTGTTGCCGGTTGGTAAAAAAGTAGAAATGTACACGTTGCTTTTTCCCATCAGTTGCTTTTACAAACAGGTAGGTCCCCTTGTCGGCAGTGGTGGTTTTACCGAGTACATACAGTTTCGGTTGCTTGATATCTCCATAATGGCGGGAAAACACCGTGTCGGGTATCATCGCCCGGAATGCCGCCGTATGCAGCAGCAGGGAATCGTTTCCGGTTCGGCGCAGCACAGAATCATTGACCACCACCGGGTACCGGAGGGAAGGTGCCACTTCCAGCAAAACAGGTAGTGAAATATCTGCATCAGACGGCAGCACGCTTTTCTTGCTGTTGCAGGCAAGCACCAGGAAGGGAAAAAACAGGACCAAAAGTGTTTTTTGCATGTGGAAGGTACATTTCCGGATGGCAGGCTTTGCAACCGGGATGACAAAATAAACAACCCCCCGGAACCCGCAAAATCTGCGCCGGGAACTTGCCGGATAAGAATTTATTTTTAGATTTGACTAAAATTTAATTTCGTTTAAAATGAACTTTTCGGAAGCCGAAGAGAATTACATCAAAGCGATCTGGCGGTTGCAGCAACAGGATAAAAAAGTGAGCACGAATGCACTGGCGACGGCACTGCAGACAAAACCGGCCTCGGTGACCGATATGCTGAAGCGGCTTGCAGAAAAAAAGCTGATAGATTACCTCCCCTATTATGGTGTAACGCTCAATGCTGAAGGCCGTCGATTGGCCCTGCGGATCGTTCGCCGGCACCGTCTGTGGGAGTACTTTCTTGCCGAAAAACTGGGCTTCAGCTGGGAAGCAGTTCACGCCATAGCCGAAGAACTGGAACATGTAAGCAGCCCGGAGCTGATTGACCGGCTGGACGCCTATCTGGGACATCCGCAGACCGATCCCCACGGAGACCCAATACCCGATGCGGCGGGAAACATGAAACCCGCCACCCATATCCGGCTTTCGCAGCTGGACCTGCGCACACCGGCTGTTGTAAGCGGTGTGGGCGACCAGCGCAGCAGTCTGCTGGAACTTCTGCAGCAGAAACAGATCAGCATTGGCACTACCCTGGAAATCACCCGGCGGTTCGAATGGGACGGTTCAGCTGAGCTACTGCTCAACCGGAAACAACGGGTGGAGGTCACCGAACAACTGCTCCATATGATACACGTAACTCCCCTTACCGATGCAGCAACTTGAAGCCTTTTTCCAGGAAATCGGCCCGGTATGGGCCGCCCTTTTGGCTACAGCCTTTACCTGGCTGGTAACGGCAGCAGGGGCCGCACTCGTATTTTTATTTAAAACCATCAGTCGGGGTATACTGGACCCCATGCTGGGATTTACAGGAGGTGTTATGGTGGCTGCCAGTTTCTGGAGCCTGCTCAATCCCTCCATTGAAATATCCGAAACTCTCTACCCGGGATACAGCTGGGTACCTGCCGCAACGGGCTTCCTCGCCGGAGCGTTGTTTATTTATTTCCTGGACAAAGTGATGCCCCACCTGCACCTCAACTTCGGACTGGAAGAAACAGAAGGGATGAAAACCCGCCTGCACAAAACCACCCTGCTCATACTGGCCATCACCCTGCACAACATTCCGGAGGGGCTGGCGGTGGGTGTTCTTTTCGGTGCAGCTGCTATGGGCATGCACGACACATCGGTGGCCAGTGCCATTACCCTGGCCATCGGCATCGGTATCCAGAACTTCCCGGAAGGTATTGCTGTGGCCATGCCCTTGCGGCGGCAGGGTGTTACGCGGTTCCGGAGCTTTTGGTACGGCCAGCTCAGCGCCATCGTGGAACCGATCGCAGGGGTGGCCGGCGCCCTGGCTGTGATGTACCTGCAGCCCGTATTACCATTCGCTTTGGCCTTTGCGGCGGGCGCCATGATCTTTGTAGTGGTGGAAGAAGTAATTCCTGAAACCCAACGCGACCGCTACACCGACCGCTCGGTGCTGGGCTTTATCGGGGGATTCCTGGTGATGATGATCCTGGATGTAGCCTTGGGCTAACCGCCTGAGTGGGGAAAGTGCGGTGGTTATCTGACGCACCGGTCAGCGAACCATCCTCCAGCACCAGCGCTGGAGTTTCCCTTCAAAATCAAAGGGGGTGGTGGCACGGGTGATATCCCGTATTTCCTGTGCACGTATCGCCGTCTCCCCCAATACAAAGCGCCGGGCATTGGTGCTGAAGTACAAGACGCCGCCGGGCCTGATCGCCTGCAGTACCCGGTTGATCAACGCTACATGATCACGCTGGATGTCGAGAATATCCTTCATCTTCTTGCTGTTGCTGAACGTAGGCGGATCCATTACCACCACATCAAATGCATGGTCGGGCAGCGTTTGTACAAACTGGAGTACATCGGCTACAACAAAACGGTACCGTAGAGGATCGGAGAACCCGTTGCCTTGAAAATTACGCCGGGCCCAGTCGATGTAGGTATTCGAGAGGTCAACTGTTTCCACATAAGAAGCGCCGCCAGCGGCCGCATACACGCTGAAGGACCCTGTGTAGGCAAACAGATTAAGTACCCGCTTACCGGTTGCCTCACTCCGTACCATATCGCGTGTGATGCGGTGATCCAGGAAAAGCCCGGTATCGAGGTAATCGGTGAGGTTGACGATGAACGGCAATCCTCCTTCCTGCACTTCAAAAAAATCGCCGGCCGAATCGGTTTTCTGGTATTGGGAAAACCGGTCTGTTTTGCGGCGGCGCTCTTTGGTATAAACC
Organism: uncultured Chitinophagaceae bacterium; assembly: GCA_937862815.1. GTDB lineage: Bacteria > Bacteroidota > Bacteroidia > Chitinophagales > Chitinophagaceae > Lacibacter. The sequence continues at coordinate 107,020 of CALMED010000036.1, forward strand.
GCCTCTTCCGGAATCTGCAATACAGTTGCTACTACAGTAACAGTCCCCTCCAGCCATTCCATATGCTCTTCCGGGGTGAGGTGATGTTTTGCCCGGTATTCGCTCATGCAGGCACGGGTACCGTACAAATCTATGCTAACGGGAAACTCCGGCAGATCGCGGTCGTAGAGCCGGTAGCAGGTGATCCCCAAGCGCCGTGCCTGCTTACTGCGGTGGCGGTAAACTTTCTGCAACCGGTTCTGAAACATCAGTAATTTTTCTGCAAGCATGGTATTTTGTCAATTTGGGTAATTAACAGATCAAAGCGTTAGCAAACTGCAGCCTCTTATGTCGCTGTTATCGAGCCGCCCCACTACCCGGAAACTGCCATCCGGAAACACTTCCCCCACATCATCGGTAGCCAGGAAACTGCAACTGTAAATGTTGGCGAGGTCAATGATATTGAGAGCCCCTTTGCCTGAGGAGCGCACCAGTCGCGGATCATCTTCATCCCGCACCAGCACCCGCATCCATGGCGGGCAGCGGAACCGGCCTTCCGCTGCAGCATAAGCCTGGCTGAGAAGTTCGGTCATCCCGTACTCCGAATGAATGGAATCAACCCCAAACCCCTCACGGAGGCGTTGGTGAACCTCCTCCCGCACCAGTTCCTCCCTGCGACCCTTCATACCGCCGGTCTCCATCACAACGGTATGATTGCACGCTAACCGGTGGGTAGTTGCAAAATCCAGCAAGGCATAGGTCACCCCGATGAGCAGGGTGGGTTGCTGGATTGCTTCCAAATCACATAAAGTGTAGTGCAAAGCCGCATGGTTGTGCAGGTAAAAGCCACTTTGTGGATGACCACTCGTCCGTACAAGGTCGTTAACCATGTACACCAGCGATGAATGTTCCCGCTCCAGGTAAGAAGGGAGCAGGCCCAATATACACCAGTTGCGGGGCGATCCATACTGAAGGTGAAATCCCTCCCGGAAAGACCGTTCGTATACCGAAAGGTCCTGAACAAAATGGCGACTGGTAGTTTGCCCCGTTGTACCGCTGCTTTCGAATACGGCGGCCGGCACCAGATTTGAACTAAGAACAGGTTCCTGCTTGAAAAAAGAAATGGGCAGGAAAGGAACTTGACAGAAAGAGCCGCCGGAAGCGGGTTCGTATCCCAGCAGTTGGCAGAACCGCCTGTACACCGGGTTCTGGTTAAACTGGAACTGCAGAATTGCCGCTGCCACCTCCTGGAAGGAAGCTTCGGCTACCTCAAAAACTTTGTTAACAAAACCGGGATTCAATGTTGCCGCGGGGGATTAATGCTTACATTTGAAATAACAACACCATGTGCATGAAGGCAAAGCTATACTATCTTTTCATACCTGCCTTATTCCTGGCAGGATGTAAAAAAGATAATTATGAAACCCGGCCCCGCCTGGAGATAAAAAGTGTGAAAGTGCAGGAAGTCATTGTGTCGGGTGGCGGCAATGGCACCATCATCGAAATTGATTTCAACGTGCTTGACAAAGAAGGGGACGTGAAAGACAGCATTTTCATCCAGAAAGTGGATGCAGCCACCATTCCCTGCCCCGGCAACTCTATTCTCAGCAACCTCAACTACCGCATCCCCGACTTCCCGGGTAATAACCAGAAATCCCTGTTCCGCCTTCGCTTTGCCACCATTCAGCTGGAAGGTTATACACTTTTGGGGGGAACCCAATGCCCGCCGCGCCGCGACACCTCGCTGTTCCGCTTCTGGGTGAAAGATGCAGCCGGAAATGTGAGCGACACCGTACAAACCGAACCACTGGCCATACCCCGTTAAAACATGGCAGGTTTAAACTCCTGGTCGCGGTATTTGCTTTACGTGCATGTTGTAATAGCAGCGGGAACGGTTGTGCTGGGCCTGCAAACATCACTGTGGCTGCAACTGCCCTTGCAAATACAACTGCTGATATTTTTATTTTTCGCCACTTTGCTCAGCTATAATGTGCATTTCTGGCTGGCCAGCCGCAAGAGCTGCTCGTCGGGACAGTTGGATTGGTTTGCCCGGCATTCCAGGGCCACACTCCTGCTGAATCTTATCTGTTTGCTGGTTGTTTCATTTTACTGGTATCAGTTGCGGGCACACACCTTTCCCTTTCTGGTAATGCTATTTCTCAATGCCGCTTACACAGCTCCGCTATTATTTCATAAAGAAATTGTTCTTCCGGTTGTATTTACCTTCATGAAAAGCTATTTCATCGGGTTTACCTGGGCGCTTGTAACCGTATTACTCCCGGTGCTGGCAACGGAACAGCCCCTGGAAGCCGCGATCCTTCCGGTATTCCTGCAGCGTTTTCTACTGGTCACCATTGCCACCCTGATCTTCGACTGGCGGGATAAGGCCCGGGATGCCAACTGGGGCGTACGAACACCCGCCAACCTCTTTACAGAACCCGCCTTTAACCGTTTCTTCCTGCTCCACCTGCTGGCTTACTGTGGCAGTGTTCTCCTGTTGCTGCCCCTGCCGGGCGGCTGGTACAACCTGTTGCAACTGCTGCCGGCTGTTGCCATGTGGTACTTTTACCGCCGGGCGAAAGAAGAGGCAGGCGATGTATTTTATTTGCTGTGGGTGGACGGGTTACTGGTGCTTTCGCCCCTGCTTAGTTTTGGACTGCTGCTCTAATCCCAATTACATACAGACTGAAATTGTACATTTGTAAAAACAGCTGCAATGGCAAAAGTAAAATCGTCGCGGAAGAAGTCCATCCTCACCAGCAAATCGCTCGACTTTCTCAAACACTACCACAATACACATTCGCCCGTTGGTTTTGAAACCAGCGGCCAGCGTGTGTGGCTCGACTATATCAAACCTTATATAGACACCCACTTCACCGATCCGTACGGAACAGCCGTAGGAGTTATTGCCCCGCAGCACGCATTCAAAGTGGTGATTGAGGCACATGCAGATGAAATAAGCTGGTTTGTCAATTACATTTCACCCGAAGGGCTGATTTACCTCAAGCGCAACGGTGGCGTGGATCACCAGATTGCCCCCGCCAAACGGGTATTGATTCACGGTAAAAAAGGAATAGTAAAAGCCGTATTTGGCTGGCCGGCCATTCATACCCGCCTCAGCAATCCGGATGCAAAGGAGCCGCAGCCAAAAGTGGACAACCTCTGGCTCGACTGTGGTGCCCGCAACAAGAAAGAAGTGGAAGAACTGGGCATAAAAGTAGGCTGCGTGGTTACCTACGAAGAAGGATTCGATCAATTGGCACACGATTATTACATCGCCCGTGCTTTTGACAACCGGATTGGTGGATTTATGATTGCTGAAGTGGTCCGATTGCTGAAAGAAAACAAAAAACAACTTCCCTACGCTTTGTATGTGGTAAATGCGGTACAGGAAGAGATTGGTCTCCGTGGGGCTGAAATGATTGCCCGGCGGATCAAACCCGACGTGGCGATTGTTACAGACGTTACGCACGACACCACCACCCCCATGATCAGTAAGATCATTGAAGGTGAAATCGCCTGTGGAAAAGGTCCGTCCCTGGCAACGGCACCAGCGATCCACAACAAACTCCTGGATTTTGTTACGGATGTGGCAGAAAAGAAAAAGATTCCGGTGCAGTGGCGTTCGCTCAGCCGCAGTACCGGTACCGATACTGATTCCTTTGCGTATGCTAATGATGGATGCCCATCAGTACTCATCAGCATCCCGCTGCGTTACATGCATACCACGGTTGAGATGCTGCATAAAAGCGACATTGAAAATACCATCCGGCTGATTTACGAGACACTCCTCGCTTTAACGCCCAAAACGAATCTCCGCTATTTATGATACATTGGCTGTACATAGATCCAGGCAGTGGAAGTTACCTCGTACAGGTAATCATAGCAGCGGTGCTGGGCGTACTTTTTTATTTCAAGACCACGTGGAACTGGATCCGCAGTTTTTTCATCAAACGGCCCCGCAAAGCCGAAGAGGAAGAACATGAATCTACCGATTAAAGCACACCCGGCATCCTTCCGAGACCCTTCCGGATTTATGTACCGGCACAACGGGGGGTTATTCCGTTTTGTCGCCCGTCGCTTCCAAACCCACTTTGACCGGGCCGTTGATAGCGGTCTTTACAAAACACTAACCGAAAAGGGGCTACTTCTTCCGTTTGAGACATTGAACGAGCAGCACTTTGACCGGACAGACTGCTACCAAACGTTGCGGCCCGTCCAGCTGGAACTGTTGTCATATCCCTGGGAATGGTGTTTTGACCAACTCAAAGATGCTGCCCTGGTAACACTTGATTGCTGTGCCGCCGCTCTGAAAAAGGGGATGATTCTGAAAGATGCCACACCACTGAATGTTCAGTTTTTTAGTGGGCGACCGGTCTTTATTGACCACTTATCCTTTGAACAATACAAAGAAGGAGAGGCATGGATAGCGTACCGGCAGTTCTGCGAATGCTTTCTCAACCCGTTGCTGCTGGCCGCATATAACGTACTGGATGTGCACGAATTGTACCGCTCGTTCCCGGAAGGCCTATCAGCCAGCCGTACGGCCCGTATGCTTCCAGCACGTGCACGGTTCAATACAGGCATTCTTCTGCATGTACATCTGAATGCGGGTATTAAAACCGGCAGCCAACCGGCCGGCAGTCCCCAACGTCAACAACTTTCGGGTAAAAATATTACACAGATTCTGGAACACCTGCGTTCCATCATCAGCAAACTGCAGTTTAAAAGAGGCCGCACTACCTGGAATAACTATTACGAGGAAACGGTACTCAGCAATGAATATCTTGAAAATAAGAAGCAACTGGTCAGCGAATTCATCGCAGAGATCCATTACCAGACTGCTCTTGACCTGGGCGCCAACGACGGGGTCTTTTCACTTCTTTGCAGTGACGAGGCTCGTGTGGTGGCTGCAGATGCCGACAGTCACTGCATTAATCGCCTGTACCAGATCTGCAAGAAGCAGCGGCTGGGGCATATTCTCCCGCTGGTACAGGAACTAACCCATCCCTCTCCCCCGGGAGGGTGGGAACTCACCGAACAGGTTTCCTTCCATGAAAGGACATTCAGTGATCTCTGCCTGGCCCTGGCGCTGGTTCACCACCTGGCCATCGGAAAAAACATAACACTGAATATGCTGGCCAGTTCCTTCCGGAACCGTTGCCGGTACCTGCTGATTGAGTTTGTACCCAAAGAAGACCCCAAAGTACAGCAGTTGCTGGCGAACCGGACCGATATTTTTGATGATTACCGGCAGGATCAGTTTGAGTCAACTTTTTGTGGACAATTTCATCTGCTGCGGAAAAAGCCGATTCCCGGGTCTGCACGTACCCTGTATTTATTTGAACGCGCCAAGCAGTAGATTACGGCAACATAACGTTCTGTGTAAGCGACCTTAAGTATATATTCCTGACATGAAACAGGCAGATGCGATAAAAATACTCCCACATTCCTGGCCCGGTCCTCTCCACAGCCTGCTGGTCTCTGTATTTTTTATTGTACACAATGTGGTTGACTTTTCCGGACTGGTCAGTTGGTCAAGCCTTTTGCCGGATGTGTTGTTGTGGCTGCTGCTCCCGCTGGCGGTGTACCTGCTTTCTGCACGAATTTTTCGCAACCGGCACAATGCCGGCCTTTTTACCCTGCTCACGACCGTTGCTTACTTTTTTACGGTCCCACTTTATACTGTCTTCCGGCAATTACCGTTAATCGGTTTTATTTTCAAATTGTCCGTTCTGCTTCCGGCAGCCTTTCTGTCATGTGTTGTCGCTTTCATATTGCTGAGGCGTAAAAAGAAGCCCACTTTTCCAGGGTTGCAAAGGTTTGCTGTCCTTTGCCTCTTGCTACTAATTACATACGATCTCCTCCGCACTGCATTTTTCCCCTCAAAACAATCAACAGGCCCAGGGCAGCCTACTTTAGCGTTTAGCCAGAATAAACTTCCGGCGGCTGCTGAAATCCCTGATATATATTATTTCCTGTTTGACATGCATCCATCTACCGATGCTGTGCGGGAAGTACTTGGCTACGACAACAGCGCGCTGGACAGCAGCCTGCAACGTCTCGGCTTTGAAGTTGTACGCAACAGTACAAGTGCAAGTAACTACACGCTACCCTCTATGGCAGCCGTATTCCAGGCATCCTATCCGGCAACAGCATCCAGGGAGCAGGTAAGCTTCCGGGAAATGTATACAGCCAGGCAAAAAATTATTGAAAACCCATTTATACCATTTTTTCGCAACCAGGGTTACAAGATTATTAATAGCAGCCCCTTCCCCCTGTTTAAAGGTGATACAAGTCACCTCCGGCACCTGGGATGGGGAGATCCGGAGGAAATGATCAGGAATCAAACCTTTGTTCCTCGGTTACTTTCGAGTTATAACTGGCTGTTGGCGACTTACCTTCCTCAGCTTTTCCCATTCCGGGAAAAGAAACTTTTCCGGGATGATCTGAAAACAATTGACCGGGCATTTGAAAAAACAGGGGAGGCGATCCGGAGAAGTGATACGATAAAACCTGCTTTGGTCTATACCCACCTGCTCATACCACACGAAGGGTTTAAATTCGACAGCCTTGGCAACCGCTTACAATGGAAGAAAGACATGATGAAGGGAGAAGACTACAATCCACAATTCATCAGCCAACTGGTTTACTGCCGAAAAAAAATTCTGGAACTGGCAACCACAATCCTGAATTCGGGTAAGCGTCACTCTGTCATCATCTTCCAGGGCGATCATGGCATACGTGAACCGGAAGGATTGGGACGGGAAGACCTCGTATTTGAGGTTTTAAATGCGATGTATCTTCCGGGGCAGCAACCAGCAACTATCTCATCCGGCTTTTACACACCCAACACATTTCGCGTGATTGCCAATTTATACTTCGGGCAAACTTTTCCACTTCTGGAGAAGCAACACAGTCGCCTTGAATTGAAATAAGCTTATTTCCTTTCTGCTGTGTCGCACACAAAAATGCGGTAATAGCCGTTGTTAAATACTTCATGGAAGTTGTTTTCTCTCAACCATAGTGTCCGGGAAGTTTCCAACAAATCCTTTTCCACAGCATACACGAGGTAATGGGGAGGAGCAGCATAATTAACCCCGGAAAATAAAGATTCGCTGTTCCGCAACAGGAATGTTTCATGGGAGTAATGTCCCATAATGATGTAAGAAGTGGGATACCAGGCTAGAAGAATGGGTTGATCCTTTTTCCTGACATAGTTTTCAATAGCAGTGTGTGCCGCTTTCCGGTCCTGCACTGCCCAATCGAGTTGATAAAGAGGGGCCGGCAAATGCCGCAGGTTGGATAGAAACCGGGCAAAAAGCAGCAGGTTGAAGCAGAGTAAGCCCGCCACGAGAAATCGCACCCAGGCTGATCTTTCGAGTTGTTGCGCCAGCAGAAGCAAGACAAGCAGCAGTACATACATGGTGGCAGCAGAATACCGCGCCTCGCCAATGTAGGTAAAACGGGTAAACGGCGGTTCCTGCGGAGCATAGCGGAGCGACAGTACGGCCAGGAAAAAGAGAGTAACACCAATGAATACAGCAGAAAATAAAATGAATGACCGGGCATGAAAACTTTCAGAAAAAAAATGAGGTCTCCTAACCATGGCCGCGCCGCAGAAGAACAGTAGCCCGAGGAGTAGCATATGAAGAGCCCGGGCGGTAGCAGTTAATTGTTCCGTAAAAAAGGGAAACTTATAGAGTAGATAATCAAGGCGAATAACTGTTTTAAGAAGGAAAGGATCCAGGCGCAGTAAATTGGCTGGATAAAATCCCACCGGCCTTGCGGGTAACAATTGAGTCTGGCTGCCATATAGAGCAGTTCCGCCGGCGAGTAGAAGCAGAAAAAATCCTGTGGTAATAAAAATGAGGGTTGTTGCCGGCCGGAGCAACGGCTTAGAACGCCAGGTAACCATCATCAGCCATGCGGGGAAGAGCATAACCACCGGATAATACTGGTAGCGGAAGCAAGCAGGCAATATAAATAACAAGGTAACTCCTGCAGCGGCCGTAAGCGGGAAGCGATCGTGGCTGAGCAGATACAGGCAGCAAAGCAAGGCCGCCGCGATGGCTGAAAGCCCCAACCAATCTGAGACCCCGAATTCATGAAAAAAGAGATGATTGCTCATCAGCAGCAACCAAGCCAGTGCCTGCCAGGCTGCACGTACCTCCAGAACCCGCAATGTGGTCCTTACCAACAGAAAAAATGAAACAACCGCGGCAACTGTGAGCAGTACCGAGACCAACACCCAATCTCTTAATAGAAAAAGAAACAGAGCCTGGAATAAGGTGAGTGCCGGGGGCCAGTCTTTAAGGGGTTGCTGGACAACCGAAGAGGGATCAGCTGCCGTTACAACCGACAAAGTAATTCCCTTGCCATCCAGGAAATTCTGGGCTGCAAACTGCTGCACAAACGTATCGTTCCCGTACACCTGGAAATAGAGGGCGTACCAGAGACGGAAAACAACCGCTCCCCAAAAAAACAATGGACTCAAGCGCTGCAACATGCTTCAAAAATAATCCTTCATGGATATATTACCGGGAGTTTCCGCCACTGGCGCCGTGTTTAAGCTACTTTTGTACCATTATCCCAGCTATGAACCCAGCCCGCCCCCCTATATCTGCCTTTCTGCTCCATTGGCCTGCGTTGCTGCCCGCAGTACTCTTTCCATTGTTTTACCTCCTGAACCTGCAGCAACATTTTCACGGGATTCTGCAGACAGCTGCGCTTGTGAAACAGTATGGCATCTGGCTCTGTGTTTTGCTGGGATTGCAATTGTTCATTTTCTGGCTCTTGAAGAAACCGTATGCCGCAGCCCTATTGACAATTTTTGTAACACAGGTTTATTTTTATGCGTACCCGATAGCCGTTTTCTTTAAAAAAAAGACAGCCTTTGTTGCATTGCAATCTTTCAGCCTGCTGGTACCGCTCTGGCTGCTTTTAACCCTGTTCCTTTATTTCTTCTTCAGAAAAGTAAAAAAAGATGTTCCCACAGCAGGTCGCTGGTTGCTGACCACGCTACTGGTACTGTCTGCTTATGAAGGCCTTCGCCTGGTTTTACTATTTTATGGTAATCATGAAAGAATATTCGACCGGGATTACCGACCGGCTAACCCGCTGCAGGGCAGCATAACCACCACTATTGGAAAACAGCCTGATATTTTCTTTTTGGTGTACGATGGTTTTACCAGCAGCAAGGTCTTACGGGAAGAATTTGGCTATGATAACCACCCTCTGGATTCATTCCTCGAAGCAAATTCGTTTCGCGTGGTAAAAAATGGACGAAGCAATTATTTCGACACCCCTGTATCTTTAGCCTCCACCCTGAACATGGGTTACCTGCCCCAAGTTACTCCCACGACCGGTCATGAAGAGCTTATCCTGCTATCGGGATTAAAAAACATTCACAACAACCACTTATTCCGATTCCTGGAGAAGCGAGGATATCGCATCATTAACCTGAGCATCTTCCCCTATAATAACCTGGCATCACCCCTGCAGCAGCGCTACATGGGTAGCCGCGACCGGGATATACTGGTCATGCGAACGCTGGAGAATACTTCTGTTTGGCCCTTGTTAAATCGGATTTTTACGAGGGAGAAAAGGATAAATTATGACCTTACCGCACAGCAATTACTGGAAGACCTTGATCTTATTGACCGGGCAACGATACCAGGGCAAATAATACCGGGAACACAGCCCCGCTTCTTTTTTATACACACCCTGCTGCCCCACCCTCCTTATGTATTTGAGCGTAACGGAAATGTACGTAACACAATTATATATGACCGAAGCAACCGGCAAGCTTACCTCGAGCAGCTCATCTACACCAGTGAGCGTATACGGCAGCAGGTACGGCAGATAAGGGAGCAGAACCCGCAGGCCATCATCATCCTGCAGGGCGATCATGGTTTCCGGCATTTCCCCGGCCCTGAAAACAAACGCCTTGCATTTGGGATGCTGCATGCTGTAAGCATTCCACAGCGCGAATACGGTGTACCCCATGATTCTGTAAGCGCTGTTAATACTTTCCGGATAATACTGAATACCTGCTTTGATCAGCAACTCCCCCTGTTGCCCGACACTACCATCTACCCCCTGCAGCAAATTACATGGTAACTACCATGGCTTCATTTCCTGTATCTTTAAGCCTGAATTAAACCGAATGGTGCAACGCATCCGCCGTTTACTGGAAACCAGGGCAATGTTTCTCTGCCTCGCACCACTTTTTTTTATTTACAGTGGTTATAATGAACTGTTCGGCTTTCTGCCGGTAACCTTTGTACTGTGGCAGTACCTGGTTGTTCAGGGGTTTGCACTGCTGCTCTATATATTCATCCGTCGTTTTGTACAGGCTCCGAAACCGGCAGCTATATGCACGCTGTTACTCGTGGCACCTTTGCTGATGTTTGGATTCCTGCACGACTTGTTAAAAAGCAGCGGGGTTCCCCGGTTTTTCGGTAGCTATACTTTTATATTGCCAATTTTGGGTATACTGTTCATCGCCAGCATCTATTGGTTCCGTCACTATAACTCAGTGGGTTGGAGGGATCATTATTTTTATTTCAACCTGCTGTTGCTGGCACTGATGATTTCAGAAATACCTAATAGTATACGCAGATACCAATTGGATCAATCCGTACATAACCTGATTGATTTCCGGTTCACTACCCAGCAGGAATACCAACAGAAGAAGCGCGATCCCGCTGGAAACAGACCGGATATATTCTTTCTGGTGTTTGATGCCATGGCATCTTCGGAAAGTCTGCTGGAAACGATGGGGCGGGATAACCGGCAACTGGACACCTTCCTGCATAGGCAGGGATTCCGGGTGATCCCGCACAGTGCAGCCAACTATAACTGGACCATTCATTCCATCAGTACCACCCTGAACATGCAATACCTGCCCGACTACATTGTGCCTGTAATGAATGATTTGAAAGTATATTTCTGGGGGTCCGCTTCCTTTCTCGACAACTCACTAATAAAGATTCTGCAACAGGAAGGCTACCGTACGCATCAGTTTCAACCCATATCTTTCAACAATCCCGATTGGCCCCATCCTACTTTTTTTGGCGACCTGAAAAGCCAGCACTTTTATTTTAAAACACTCCCTGGCAGGGTGTATAGGGACATCTTCTGGAATTATACACGTGTAAACAACCGGTGGGTAAAGCAGCTACAGGCACACCTCATCAACCGGAGGTACAATGCCCGTAAAACAGAATTAGAACGGACCCTTCAAAAGATAAAGCAAAGTTGCATCGATACGACTCAGCCCAAGTTTGTTTACGGACATTTCATGCTGCCCCACGATCCGTATTCATTTGACGCAGAAGGAAACATTAAAACCGTTACACCGCAAAGCCTGCCCAAGGAATCGAAAACAGAAGAACCGGAACTCTATTTTGAGCAGGTAACCTATGCCAACCGGATTATTGAGGAGCTTGTGAAGTACATACAGGCAAAAAACAAAACCGAAACTGTGATAATCGTTGCAGGCGACCATGGCTATAAATACTACGAGAAAGAGCAGTCGCACTACAATTTCCGTAACCTGAGTGCCATTTATTTCCCGGACGGAGATTATGCCACACTGTATGATTCCCTGACGCCGGTCAACACCTTCCGATTAGTACTGAATAAGTATTTAGGCGCAAACCTGCCGCTGCTGACGGACAGCAGCATTTATGTTTCTGAAAAAAGAGAAGCTATTCACCCGTCAAAAAAGATACGGCCAGCTGGTACCCCTTCAGCCCCAGCCCGCTGATGGTACCCCGGCAGTGAGACGATACATGTGATATTTTACGAAATTCTTCACGTGCATGCACGTTCGAAATATGAACTTCCACTACAGGTGATTGAATGGCGGCAATGGCATCGCCGATAGCCACAGAGGTATGGGTATATCCCCCGGGGTTAAAAACGATGCCATCGTAATCAAATCCCACCCGTTGCAATTCGTTGATCAAGTCGCCTTCCACATTGCTCTGGAAATAGCTGAACTCCACGGTAGGGAACTGTTTGTGCAGATCGGTAAAAAACTGTTCAAAGGACTGGTGTCCATACATAGCAGGTTCCCTGATACCCAGGAGATTCAGATTGGGACCGTTGATGATGGCAATTTTCATGAGACCGAATATAGGCCAAAAAAACGATGCCGCTGTAGAGCGGCTCCGGACTTAGTTTTGATGCTTTCGTATGAGTTGAATAAAATCATCGAACAGGTACCGGGAATCATGTGGCCCGGGCGTGCTTTCGGGGTGGTACTGCACGGAAAAGGCCGGTCGGTCTTTGAGCCGGATGCCTTCAATGGACTCATCATTCAGATTCACATGCGTTACTTCCACGTTGGGAGCATTCCGAACGGCTTCCGGGTCCACACCAAAACCATGGTTTTGGGTAGTGATTTCGCAAAGCCCGGTAATAATATTTTTAACCGGGTGATTCAGCCCCCGGTGGCCGTGGTGCATCTTAAACGTAGGAATATTATTTGCTAATGCCAGAAGTTGGTGTCCCAGGCAAATTCCGAATAGCGGTTTCTTTTCCTGCAGCAGTTCCCGTACGGTAGCAACGGCATAATCCATACTTGACGGATCTCCGGGGCCATTGGAGATAAAGTAACCATTTGCCCCAAAAGCTTTAACTTCTGCAGCCGGTGTTTGGGCGGGAAAGACTTTCAGATAAGCTCCGCGGTCCACCATACACTGTAAAATGTTTTGTTTGGTACCAAAATCCATTACGGCAACTTTTACTGGAGCATGGGCATCGCCCAAGGTATAGGCCTCGGGGGTACTTACTTTGCTGGCCAGTTCCAATCCGGCCATGGAAGGTACATCCTTCAACAACTCCTTCAACCGCCAGATCTCCAGGATTTCGGATGAAATGATGCAGTTCATGGCGCCTTTTGTACGCACATGCGTGACGAGAGCCCTCGTATCAATGTCTTCTATCGCAACAATGCTCTGTTCTTCGAGGTACTGCTGGAGTGATTTGTCGGCAACATAACGGCTGAAACGGTCTTCCAGGTTACGCCCGATCAGGCCATGAATTTTTACGCTGCCGCTTTCCACATCCTTGTTAAACGTGCCGTAATTGCCAACATGCACATTGTTCATGATGATGATCTGACCCGTATAGCTGGGATCAGTAAAGACTTCCTGGTAGCCGGTCATGCCGGTATTAAAGCATATCTCACCCGTGGAGGTACCAATTTTTCCAAAAGCTTTTCCGTAAAAAACATTTCCATCTTCCAGCAGCAGAACGGCTGGATGGGAAGAATGAGACAGGTGGGGCTGGGTGTTCATAATCGGTGCAAAGTAAAAGAGGCACTGCCAAACGCAGCGCCTCTTCCTTATTTTTTTTTCAACAATCCTTAGAAATTATTCTGTGGGCTTCTCGTCGGCGGGTGCCTGAACTGGCGCAGCTGCATCGGCAGGAGCTATTGCTTCAGCAGCAGGTTTAGCTTCAGCCTTCTTTGCTCCCCCACCAGCACGGCGGGTTTTCTTGGCTGGAGCAGCAGTTTCCCCTTTGCCTTTACCGTAGATTTCGTTGAAATCAACGAGTTCAATGAGGGCTTTCTCCGCATTGTCGCCCGGACGGATGCCCAACTTGATAATGCGTGTATAACCACCGGGTCGGCTGGCAACCTTTTCTGCTACAGTACTGAACAGTTCGGTGACAGCAGCCTTGTCCTGCAGGTAGCTGAATACCACCCTGCGGCTGTGGGTTGTATTGTTTTTCCCTTTGGTTATAAGGGGCTCTACGTACGTACGCAGGGCTTTGGCTTTAGCCAGTGTAGTTACAATCCGCTTGTGCGTGATCAATTGGCTGGCGAGGTTGCTCAGCAGGGCACGGCGGTGTGCGGCGGTGCGGCTGAGGTTGTTGATTTTGTCTCCGTGACGCATGACGAGTGATTTTTGATTATCCGGGTCCCGAAACCAGAAGCTACAGGATTCATCAGAGAATCATTGTTATGAATCGGTTGTACCGTGTCAGGAATTACAACCGTGTTACTATGAATTGCCAGGCGGGGTTAGATGATAAATCATGCCGCCGGATGGCAGGTATCAGTCTATATTATCCAGTCCGAGCTTGCTGAGATCCATCCCAAAGTGCAGACCACGTTCGCCCAGCACCTGTTCAATTTCAGCCAGTGATTTCTGACCGAAGTTGCGGAACTTCATCAGGTCTTCCTGCTCATACTGAACCAGTTCACTGAGAGAGTTGATCTTGGCAGCTTTCAGGCAATTGAAGGCACGAACCGACAGATCGAGATCTTCCAGCGGAGTCTTCAGCACTTTGCGGAGTTGCAACATTTGCTCATCCACCACATCTTCTTTTTTCTCTTCCTTGTTATCGAAAGTGATGTTTTCATCCGTAATTATCATCAGGTGCTGAATGAGAATGCGGCTGGCTTGCTTAACCGCTTCTTCAGGGTGAATGGTACCATCGGTTACAACATCCATGAGCAGTTTTTCGAAATCGGTACGCTGCTCCACACGGGTATTTTCCACTGCATACTTTACGTTTTTAATGGGCGTAAAGATGGAGTCGGTGGCAATATAACCGAAGGGGGCCTCTTTGGGTTTGTTTTCTTCTGCCGGTACATATCCACGGCCTTTGGCGATGTTGATTTCTATATCAAGCTTGGCACTTGGATCCATGGTGCAAATCAACAGGCTGGGGTTCATCACTTCAAAGCTTTGTGAATACTCCCCAATCTGGGCTGCGGTGAATTCCGTTTTATTTTTCAGGCTCAGCACAATTTTTTCGGTAGCCACATCGTGATCTGCCTTTTTCTTGAACCGCACTTGCTTGAGGTTGAGAATAATTTCCACCACGTCTTCGGAGATCCCTTTAAGGGTGGCGAATTCGTGATCGGCGCCCTCAATTTTAATGCCGGTAATGGCATACCCTTCCAGGGAGCTGAGGAGCACACGGCGAAGGGCATTTCCGATGGTGACGCCGAAGCCCGGTTCGAGCGGGCGGAATTCAAATTGTGCTTCGAAATCAGTTGCTTTCTGCAGTACAATTTTATCGGGTTTAACGAAATTCAAAATGGCCATATTGAATTCTTGATTTTGATGTTGGGTAAATAATTGTCGCCGGCACTAAGCAGCCAAACAGGTTATTTGCTGTACAATTCCACGATCAGTTGTTCCTTGATGTTCTCCGGAATGCTTTCCCGTTCGGGGTAAGCAATGAAGGTTCCCTTCATATCCGTTTCATTCCAGTCAATCCAGTTGAACTTAGGGTTTTTACCACGCACCTGGCTGGTTACAGCACTATTGTCTTTACTCTTGTCTTTAAGGCTGATTACATCGCCGGGTTTGAGGCTGAAGGAAGGAACGTTTACCACCACACCGTTAACCGTTACGTGCTTGTGACTTACCAGCTGCCGGGCAGCGGGACGGCTGGGTGCAATCCCGAGGCGGAAAACGGTATTGTCGAGACGGGCTTCCAACAGGCGCATAAGATTTTCACCCGTTACACCTTTCAGACGGGAAGCCTCTTCAAATGTTTTGCGGAATTGCTTCTCCAGCACACCATAGGTGTACTTGGCTTTTTGCTTTTCGCGGAGCTGCAGGGCGTATTCCCCTAAAGTCTTCCGCTTGCGCAATGCGCCATGCTGACCAGGAGGGTTGCTGTTTTTACCCAACCATTTTCCATTGCCCAGAATGGGTTCTCCGAAAATGCGGGAGATTTTGGTCTTTGGACCAGTGTAACGTGCCATAGTTTTTATTCATTTACGCTTTTTAGAAACCGGTGAGTTGATCCGTAAAAGCGTTAAAAAATCAATCAGTCACCCTTTATAAAAATGAAAAGCCTATGCGCTTATCAACATATTTTCTCCAGGCCCTTGGGCCTGTGGATTATACACGGCGCTTCTTGGGCGGACGGCACCCGTTGTGCGGGAGCGGAGTCACATCCTTGATCATCGAAACTTCAATACCGTTTTGTGCAAGGGCGCGGATAGCGCTTTCTCGGCCACTGCCAGGACCTTTTACAAATACATCAACACGCTTCAAACCGGCTTCAAAAGCGGTTTTGGCAGCTTCAGCCGCAGCAACCTGGGCTGCGTAGGGAGTATTCTTTTTAGATCCCTTGAAACCCATTTTACCAGCAGAAGACCAGGAAATAACCTGTCCTTTTTTGTTGGTAAGACTGATGATGATGTTGTTAAAGCTGGCTGTGATGTGGGCATCGCCGTAAGCATCCACTTTCACGATCCTTTTTTTGGCAGCGGCTTTAGCGCTGAGTTGTTGTGCTTTTGCCATAACAAAAACTGAGGTAATCTTGCTGTTAATAATTCCTGCTTCTCAGCAGGTCCGGGTCCTTCTCCGTGTGCACCTCACATCCGACAGGACCCATAAAAACGGTGCAGTATGAAAACCAAAAACTGCCAGCGGGGGCTGTCAGTTTTCTTTATTCTTATTTCTTGGTTGCCTTTTTCTTACCGGCCACCGTCTTTCGCTTTCCTTTGCGTGTACGGCTGTTGGTCTTGGTGCGTTGGCCACGAACAGGAAGTCCTTTGCGGTGACGAAGGCCACGGTAACAGGCAATATCCAGCAAACGCTTGATACTCATCTGTACTTCACTGCGAAGTTGACCCTCAACCTTAAACTCGTTGGTGATAATGCTACGGATGGCGTTAAGTTCGTCATCGTTCCAGGTATTTACCTTTTTGTTCACATCAATTCCTGCTTTTTCCAGGATATAACGGGCTGTGGAGGGACCTATACCATAGATATAGGTTAATCCGATTTCTCCTCTTTTGTTTTTTGGTAAGTCTACACCGGCAATACGGGCCATGTTCTTATGATATTTGAAAGGTGATTGTTGAAGTTATCCCTGGCGTTGTTTAAAGCGGGGATTCTTTTTGTTGATAACGTATAATTTGCCCTTTCTGCGAACAATTTTGCAGTCGGCGCTACGCTTTTTGATGGATGCTCTAACTTTCATGTCTCTATAGTTTGTTCGCAGCCGGGGCTGCAGGTTATAAAACTTACTTATACCGGAATATGATCCGTCCCCTGCTCAGATCGTATGGGCTCATTTCCACCCCCACTTTGTCACCCGGTAAAATGCGGATATAATGCATACGCATTTTGCCGGATATAGTTGCGAGGATTTCGTGTCCATTTTCGAGCTTCACCCTGAACATAGCGTTGCTCAAAGCCTCTACAATAGTTCCATCCTGTTTAATAACGTCCTGTTTAGCCATACTTTTTGGGGTCGCAAAGATAGGAGGAAAATCTGGGAATTTACAAAAATAATACCCGGAATATCCCCAAAAAAGTAAAATTCCGGGGAAATTCCGGGTTAAACCCGGGTAGCGGGAACCTCAGCTTTTCAGATAACTGCCTCGGTAAGAGGCACCTTGGTCATTGAAAGGTAATAATTCTGGAGTTGATGCAGAAAGACTGGACCGGTAACGTGACGCCGGTCTTCCCGGTACCAGAAACTGATGGAACTAAAATCATCAGGTTTATCCAGGTGAACCCGGAAAGCTCCTTTCTTATATTTTACTCCGCCATCTTCCTCTCTAACACGTTTAAAATGAAGCTTTTGCAGGGCCGCGTCGCTCAGGGGTATAGCAGAGAGTGCTTCTCCCGGGTACCAAAACTCATTCCCCTCACCGGTAGATACCCGGGCCAGTTGCTGCACTGTGTCCACGGCCGTCACCTCTCCTTCCATGAGGGTTCCTTCATTGCTGACAATGAGCAGGTCACCGTCTTTTAATTCAGAAATCTTGACCATATAGCTGGGTTTTTGTTTCTCTAATTTATTGTACATCCGTCACTTGTCAATTCTTCGTTTGAAAAGGACGTGTTTATACTTAAACAAATTATATGCACGGCCCAGGTCTTGGTACATCATTATGTTACAGGGGTTAAAATGTCACCTCAGGTAGCAGATGGCAACATTTATCCAACTCGTGAAAGACGGCATTAGTAAATTTTTATTATTTTCACAACCTGATCGCACAAAGGCTACTGAGCTGTAGCTTATCCCCAGTTTTTCCACATCGGCTTTTTACGAATCCCATCTACGTTAATTTTCTCGTCAATTTACGAACTTGAATACTCGTATTTTTACGTATATTGCAACGTATTTTCTCTCGTAAATCTTCTGTAAGTAAAAAATTACATAGCCATATTAGATTGATATTCAATATATTAGGATGTTATCAACATATATAACCGCTAGTTAACCCATTGCATAGAGGTAGTGTTTGTTCAAAATTAGCTGTTCCAAACACAACTTCTAAAACCTACAATTATGCAAAACGTTTTAACACAACAAAACCAGGTGGCTGCAATCGGTCAGCACATCGGCTTTGAAGCTGGTGAAGAAATGGTAAAAGCCTTTTTCGACAAATTCCCCGATCAGGCCTACGGTAATATCATGGGCCGTGAAATCATTGAAAAGATTCTGGCGCAGCCGGATTGCCAGGGTATTCTGATTACCCCCGGTCTTGACGCTGAAGGAAAGCGCCATGTGGTTTTGGCCGGCGTTGATTCGAATGGTAAGGGAATTTTGCAGGTGACTTGTGTTGATTCTAAAGGTGAACTATCCACAGAAGAAGGTATTATTGGAGATAGAGATCAAGAAACACTTGACTGGGGGATTCGTTGATAATTTATATTTCTATAATTTCATATCTTCTGTACTTTTGAGAAAATTGAAATCATAGAAATTTCTCTTACTATACTCAAGTTCTCTAGCAACTTTTTACCTCTTGTGGCTTTTTTTCTTTCAAAGGAAAAAAAAGGTTACAAGAGGTATATTTTTTTTTATGCCCTATTTCTAATTCTAAACACAAGCCTTACCGGCTACTTTACCTATACTCTTAACAATGATACTTTATTGTTCATTAATGAAATTATTTATACCCCAACAGAATTCACTTTCTTTTCATTAATTTTCTTACAAATTTTTACTACAACGACAAATAAAACAATTGTAAAATACGGATTTCTTTTATTTTACATATCATGGTTAGTTTTATTCTTACTAAAGGGTCATAACAATTTCGATTCTCTTGCAGTTGCCTTAGAAGAGTTCTTTATAATAGGATACTCGATTCGATATTTTTATGAACGACTCAGCACAATTGATACCCTTTTCCTTTATGCAACTTCAAGTTTTTGGGCTGTTGTAGGAATGCTTATATACTCTGCCGGAACATTTTTCATTTATCTGTTTGCTGATAATTGGTGGGATGACGCTATGTTCGCTAGCCAATATCGCTTTATCCACATTTTTACTTCAATAATTAAAAACATAATATTGAGTCTTTCAATTTTAATTTTTGAAAAAAAAGAGCAACTCCTTAAATACCAGTAGGATCCCCATTAACCACCCAAAACTACCAACCAACCTATGTTTTTTCTCCAGGCATCCAGCTCCAACGTAACCTATGTGGTGTACTTCGGCACCTTTGGAATGCTGCTGCTGGCGGTAGGACTGATTGTATTTGTAATTTTTCACCAGCGAAAAGTGATCTCTTACCAGGTAAAAATGCGGAATATGCAGGCCGATCATCAGCGAATCCTGCTGCAGGCCTCCCTCGATACCCAGGAGGAAGAACGCCAACGCATTGCAGCAGACCTCCACGATGATGCCGGCCCCCTGTTAGCGACGGTACGCCTTTACTTAAATGAGAATCTTGTACACCAGGACACTGCTACCCAACTGCAATCCATTTATAATGCCAAGCAAATTGTGGATGATACCATCCAACTGATCCGGAACATTTCACACAGCCTCATCCCCCCCACGCTGAAAAATTTCGGACTGGAAAGTGCCATGACTGATCTGATCCACAAAATAAACGGCACAGGAAGCATGAACGCCAGTTGCCGCTTTCATGATTACAGCCGCCGCTTGAAAATGGAGCACGAGCTATCTGTTTTCCGCATCATACAGGAACTGATCAACAACATCCTAAAACACTCCCAGTCAAGTTTTATTCACCTCACCCAGAATAAAACGGAAGATTTTTTTTATATCCGTATACATCACGATGGCACCGGACTCACCCAGACTGAATTTGAACGTCTGCGGGATACCCCTACCGGACTGGGACTTAAAAATATCCAGAGCAGGGTACGTATTCTTAACGCAAAAATCTTCTTTGAAAAAGACGCCACCAATACCTACTATAAAATGACGTTGGAATTACCGGCAGAGGCCTTGATGTAATTGCTGATTTGTTTAACTTTACCCCTGAACATGCACTATGTCACAAATCAAAGTTGCTATTGCCGACGACCACCAGATTTTCCGGAAAGGCGTTATTCTCTCCCTTCGGGCTTACCCCAACATCAAATTCGTACAGGAAGCAGAAAACGGAGATGAATTACTTGCCGGATTGGACGAATCCCAACCCGATGTCATCCTGATGGATCTTCGTATGCCGGGAAAAGACGGGATTGAAACCACTAAAATCATCAGCAAGAAATACCCGCACATTCACGTGCTGGTGCTGACCATGTACGAGGACGAACGATTTGTTACACACCTGATGGAAAACGGTGCCAACGGGTACCTGCTTAAAAGCTCCGATCCCGCAGAAATTAAAAAAGCCATTCTCGAAGTACAGGCTAAAGGATATTACCTGAATAACTTCGTCAACCGTATTCTCCTGAAAAAGTCGCATACCAAGGTTAAGGCCATCCCCTCCCTGAACAGCGAAATTCAGATTAACGAGAAGGAAAAGCAGGTAATTCGTCTGCTGTGTATGGAATATACAGCCCAGGAAATAGCAAAAGAGATGGACATCAGTCCACGTACAGTAGAGGCCATTAAAGACCGGCTGATGGAACGCTTTGGTGTAAAGAACTCGGTTGGCCTTGTATTCTTTGCAATGAAAAATTCGCTGATCGACTAACCTTCCAGTATCTCCCGGATGTGCCTGAGCATCATGGCTTCATTTAAATAACCCTCGACCCGTTTTGCAAGCAAGGGATTCAAAGCTCCCAGATAACTGGCATCCGATAAACCCAACTGAAATGCTGCTTCAATAGCTGCCTTATCATTCCCAAGTTCAATAATTGTATTTTCTTCCTTCAACAAACGATCCTGCACTAAATCCTTGAAATCATCCAGAAGCAGTATCGGGCGGGCAATGGAATACCAATAGGGCAAAAAGCGTTGAACCCACTCATCAGAAATATCCAGATCTACCAGGGTAAATAAAAAAAAATCACTCCTGGCTAAAGCCGGATATGTTGTTTCAAAAGAAAAATAACGGGCTGGAGCCCCGGTAAGCACTGCTGCCAGATCTACAGCAAGGTGTTGCTGGCGGATCCGCCCTTCAAGCAGAGACATACATTCCTGAATAAACTGCTCTCTGCTGAGCTCCCCCAACTCATAGCGCTTCAAACGATCAAATCCCTGCTCCATCAGATTCACATGCTGGTGGTCCAGTAATACTTCTCTCGGTATTCCTGCCTTATACATAAGGTCAAAAACAAACGGAATCGTTAGAAATCCAAAACCTGCAGATAGATAAATACGCTTGCGCTCCCAAAAACGATTATTAACCGGAACGGGGCGTTCGTTGGCAAAAAAATCTGCTATTTTGGAATCAATACCCATCTGATCCTGCAATTTCCTGGAAGTTACAACCATAGAGAAACAGTTAATTCAGGGTTTAAAAGTAGTGTCATTGGCTATAGCGTCAGCAGAACGCTGAGAACTGCTGGCCAATGAATCTGTAATCTTTTTAAATAATACCGGATGTTGCACGTAATATCGATAGCTTTTTAAAAAAGCTTCCCTGTTGGTGTTGTGCAATTTGAACAACTGCTCGTAATAGGAGCGCTTCAGCAGATCCGGCTCTGTTATGAGCGTATCACGGTTCTTACGGTCATTGACCAATGCATCAGCCAGGTAAAGGTCCTGAAGCAAGGCTTCCATCCGTGATGTTGAAAGAATTCCAGCAGGAACTTTTTCGCTATCCGAACAGGCTGAAAAGAAAATTACAAACACTATCAGCAGTACTCGCTTCATTTCAATTCCTGTTTGTACTTGTTGCTATTGGTAACATCTATGCGGGCCAGTAACTCAAGAACCCGCGTCCGTTCCTGCTGACCCGCTTTTTTAAAGACCCCTATAATTTCATTGGTCTTTCCCAACATAAAGAACTGAACCACCATCAAGTTGGGAGTCTCCCGGATGAGATTATCAAGATACATCAATGCATTAAGGACTTCTGCTCGGCCGGCATTTTCGTCTTCGTACATCCGGTCCATTCCCTTCCGGTAATAGGTATAATATACATCATGAATGATCGCATACCGGTTGTTGATGAGATTTTCTGTGAGCCAGTACCTGTTTCGGTTGTTATTTTCAAAGGATTTCCAACCTGATATCCCAGTACCATCCGGCGCATTGTTTACAACGTTCAGTGCTTTCTGAAAATAAGCATCGCCTCCGCGTGGAGAAAATGAATCGTAATCGTATCCAAGAATTATATAAACGTAATATGCGATGATGGCGGTAAGGTTGGACTGCAGCGGGTCTGACCCTGAGACCCGGTTTTCATTAAACTCCATCTGTTGCCCTTCCACGTATTTGAAATCAACACTGGGATCCTGGTAGTTGATCAAAGGAGACACATAAGAAGACTGAAATACCGGGCGGGCCACTTGAACAGTAAGTGTTCCGCTATAAACATTCTGTTGGGGAGACCGGGACAGGTTGATTAAAAACTGGCATTCAATACGCTCAGCAGGTTTGAAATTATCAGCTGTCCATTTCCGTTTCGTGATAAAGGCAGTCAGAGCAGCTTCCAGTGTACGAAAAATCCGCTTTTCAATTGTATTGGGCAATTGATTATCCAGTACCCGCACCTTGGCATTTATCTCCTGTGCGTATCCTGACAGTTGCATGAACAGCACGCAAAAAAGGGTGAAACCCCATTTATTCATAACTCAGCTCTTTTAATACATCAATAATGTCATCGGCAACTTCTGACTTCAATTTCACCGGAAATGAGACCGGCAGGCCGGCTTTCCGGAAAATTGTAACCTTATTGGTATCCGTGCCAAAGCCAGCTCCCGGATCAGACAATGAATTCAGTACAATCAGATCGGCATTCTTACTCTCCAGCTTCTTTTGAGCAAATCCCTCCCCATCATGCGTTTCGAGTGCAAAGCCAACAAGGACCTGGCCCTGCTTTTTCATCTGGCCCAATGCCAGCAAAATATCTTTGGTCCGCTCAAGTGATAATGTTAACGCATCGTCGTACTTTTTTATTTTCCTGGTTGCAGGTTCGGCCGGCTTGTAATCGGCCACCGCTGCAGTCATAAAAGCACCATCGCAGGTCGGAAAGATACGTACGCAGGCATCGTACATTTCAGAGGCTTGTTGTACCTGCCAAAGTTCGTCGGGTTGAAAAGAAAGCGCTTCCTGGATAGGACCAAGCACCATAACAACATTTGCCCCTCTCCTTTTTAATGCAGCCCCCAGCGCTAATCCCATCTTTCCGGATGAACGATTGCCAATAAACCGTACCGGATCAAGCGGCTCGTAGGTAGGGCCTGCTGTAACCAAAAAACGCTTGCCAATTAAATCCATCGAGGCTTCAAAGTGTTTACAGATGGCATCAAGGATGGATTGCGGTTCTGCCATTCGCCCTTCACCGGTAAGTCCGCTGGCCAGCTCTCCGGTACCAACGGGTAATATACGATGTCCCCTTACCTGCAACCGGGACAGGTTTTCCTGTACAGAAGGATGATGCCACATATCTTCGTCCATCGCCGGGGCGAACCACACGGGACAGGTCGCAGAAAGATAAACAGCCAGCAACAAATTATCGCACATGCCGGCTGCCATTTTCGAAAGTGTATTACAACTTAAAGGAGCAATCACCATCAAGTCGGCCCAACGTCCAAGGGCTACATGATTGTTCCAGTTTTCTTCCCGAAAAAGGTCGATACTTACTTCATTTCGTGAAAGTGTGGACAGAACAAGGGGTGAGACAAAATCCCTTGCAGCAGGGGTCATTACAACTTTCACTTCTGCCCCTGCTTTAACCAATAGCCGTACTAACAAAATGGTTTTATAGGCGGCAATGCTGCCGGTTATGCCAACGATTACTTTTTTGTGATGCAACATGAGGAATAATTTTGCCGGCCCTGTAGCAGTTTAGGCCATGAAATTAATCATTTCCAACTGGAGGGAAAAAGAAAAGGCGGTCTCATGGACCGCCTTAACAATTTGTTGCCGCTATCAGGAAAAAAGGTTATTGTCTGATTTGCGGTAGTAAATTTTTTCTTCAAGGAACTCCTGTGTAGCCAGGATCGCAGGATTAGGCATGCGTTCGTAGGCCTTTGAAATTTCGATCTGCTCCTTGTTTTCATGAATCTCTTCGAGGCTGTCGGTGTGGCTTGCGAACTCGTCCAGTTTGCTGTGAAGCTCTTCTTTCAGCGAAATGTTGATCTGGTTGGCACGCTTCGCAATGACAGCTATGGATTCATACAGATTGCCCGTCTTCCCCTTTATTTCATTCAGGTTTTTGGTTTCCACCACGCTGTTGGTGTTGGCACTAACTTTTCGTATTAACCGGCTCATTTTTTAACGCTTTTAAATTGTTTTGTGAATTTTGAAAATATCGCTCCGCATCTTTTAGCAACTTACTTTCAGGGAAACGGTCTACAAAGTCATAGTACTCCTCCAACACTTTTTCAAACCGTTCTGTCTGCTTGGTCTCAACACTCATGGAGGCGTACTGATAATACGCTTTTATAATCATGAGTTTGTATTCATCCGCCCGTTTCGACATTGGATAATGATTCAACAGGCTGGTAAAAGAAATAGCGGCCGCCCGGTAGGACCCCAGATTGAAATACAATTCAGCCCCTTTAAAGTCTTTCATCTCCAGCTTCTCCTCACAAGACTCAATGATCTTAAAGGCTTCTTCAGCCTTGGGTGATTCCGGGTAATTATTTAAATGCGCCTGCATGAAACCTATGGTCTTCTGGGTTGGCGTTTGATCCAATTCCACACGTGGCGATTGCTTATAAAAACAATAGGCGTGCATGAAATCTACTTCAGCAGCTTTTGCACTCTTGGGAAAAACATCCAGAAACCCCTTAAAAAGGTTCTCCGCATTCATGTAATCCCGTTGATAAAATGCACAATACGCATACTTATAATAAAGATCTTCAAACCGGGGATCGCTACGCAAAATCGGAAACAAATCTTCGTAAATCAACTGCGCTTTACTGAATTTCTTATTGGCAAAAAACTGTTCAGCCATCCGAAGGCGGTACTCCACATCCTTGTTCTTCAGAATTTTGGTAACCGTCGTTTTCTTATTGCACCCGGCAAGTACCAGGAACAAGGCCCCGATCAAAACAATAATCCGCATTACATTCATAAAAGCCTGCAAAATTAGGTATTTCGGGCAAATTAAGTCGAGTATTTCCCGAAATGATCTGTTCCGGGTTAATCTTTTCCTAAAGAACAAGCCCCGGTTGTACACCGGGGCTTGTAAGTAAGCAATTGGTTCGTGTGTATTATTTCTGCTCGGCGCGGATTTCCACAACAGAAGGATCGCCTTCGCTGCAGTCGTACTGAGCAACGACACGGTCTGCACTAATACCCTGAACCTCAATCAGATATTTAACAATAGCGTCCACCCGCTTCTGACCCAGCGCCTGGCCGGATTTGCTCTTGGCAGCGCTTCCGCAGATCACCACCTTACAGTTGGGGTTGCTGCGCAGGGAAGTAGCAATGCTGGTCAGGAGGGCCTTAGCTTCAGGAGAAAGATCAGATTTGTTACCAGCGAAGTTGATTGAAGGCAAATCTACCAGGTTGCAGGTGTTGTCTACAACACGGTTTTTGCAGCACTCGGGATCCGGACACTTACCTACACCATCAGCATCAACAGGCTGGCACTGAGTGGGAGTAATCAGTTCTTTATCCTTACAATCAGGAACACCGTCACCATCTGTATCGCGGCTCACACCACGGGTGTCAACCGGGCAACCGGCAGGCGTATTGGGCTCCAGGTCAAACTGATCGGTAACGCCATCACCATCTGCATCATCCAGAACGGGCTTGGGCAACTTCATGTGGCGGGGAGCATTCAGTTCGTTGTAAGCGTAGTCAAGAGGATTCAACCACCACAGCGGTTCAACTGATTTGGCACCGAGGCTGTAGTTCAGGTTGATATTGGTATAGTGCCAGGTATCGAAATCACGTGTCATGGAAGCATCACCAAAAGAACTTTCCTGCCAGCGTTGTCCATCGAGCAGGTCGTCGTTGGTCCAGGTATGTACTTCTTCAATACCCAGGCTCAGGCGCTTGCTCAACTTAAAGGCAACTCCAAAACCCGCCTGTACAGTAGGCTTGAAGGTCATATCGAACAACTTGGGACGGCGAAGCTGATGTCCATCAGCCGGAGTCTCATAGGTGCCGTCCATGCCGGCACGCAGATCACGCAGGATTCTGTTACGGCTTTTGTACTCGCCCACCTGGTAGGAATTTGCTACCTGGCGGAACAGGTTGGCATATGTTCCACCGTTCCCGTCGAAAGCGTTCACGTTTACATCATAAATCATACCTCCGACACCACCTATACCGTAAATGATGAATCCGGTTTTGGATTTATGAAAACGAACGTTATTGAGCGTTACAACTCCCTGCAGTGCCAATTGGTGCATCCGGGTCTTGTAATTGTAGAAAACAGGATCACCGCCACTGGCCGGATCATAAGGAAGCAGCTTGTTGGTGCTTTGAACCTGGTATACAGTTCCCGGAGAAAAGTTGGGAGCCAGGCTGGGGGCAAAACCCCATTGCATATTCACAGGAGCTACATAATTATTAGCCCATGCAGGATTTTTACCGTAATTGTAAGAAGGATTCCAGTTCATGCCGGTAGCAACACCACCCGAATAAGCCAAACGGGCTGAAAATACATAACCCATGGCTTTGCGTACGTGGGCACCCCAACCCCAATTGGGCATACGTGTGTTCACATCTCCGCTGATGAAAACATTACCAACGCTCAGACCTACTTCCCATTGGTTGCGGGGCTTGGCAGGAAAGGGGTATTGGTTCTGTAAAAACTCGCTGTGCTGGCTTTTCCCGCTTTTGGGAACCAGCGTTTCGTCTTTCCAGTCGTAGCTCTGGGCAAAGAGTTGGGTGGTTAGAAAACATAGGGCCCCCAATAAGAGGACGTACTTTTTGCTTGCCATAGTAGTTGTATTAAGTTTCTAAAATCCTGATGATTGCTGCAAAAATAGATAACAGGGGTTAAAAATCAAATTTTTTAAGGGTTATTTCGCTGTTTATCACCTTCTAAGACCATTTTCATTTGAAAAATGATGCATGCAGCAAAAAACAGGTCAGAAATCTGAACGGTAACGTAAATTGCCGGTTTATGAATTCCATTGATTCCATACAGGGGCTGATTAAAGAAGAACTGGTGATTTTTGAGGAGAAATTCCGGCAATCCGTGCAAAGCCGCGTGCCGCTGCTCGACCGTATTATGCAGTACATCATCAAACGTAAAGGCAAGCAGGTACGCCCCATGTTTGTGTTCCTCAGCGCCCGGTTATCCGGGCCCGTGACCGAATCCACCTACCGGGCAGCCGCCCTCGTGGAACTCCTGCACACCGCCACCCTGGTACACGACGATGTGGTGGATGAATCCTACGAGCGGCGGGGATTCTTTTCCATCAATGCCCTCTGGAAAAATAAAATTGCCGTGCTGGTGGGCGATTACCTCCTTTCAAAAGGGCTCCTGCTCAGTCTGAATAACAACGACTTTGAAATACTCAAACTCCTCTCAGATGCCGTTCAAAAAATGAGCGAAGGCGAACTGCTGCAGATTGAACGCTCCCGCAACCTGAACCTCAGCGAAGAGGTCTACTTCGAAATCATTACCAACAAAACAGCCTCCCTCCTGGCTTCAGCCTGCGGAGCCGGCGCCTGGTCCAGTTCCCGGGACCCGCACAGGACTGAACTGATGAAGCAGTTTGGCGAAAAAACCGGCATCGCCTTCCAGATCAAAGACGACCTGTTCGACTACGGGGGCGCCGCCATCGGAAAACCCACCGGCAACGACATCAAAGAAAAAAAACTCACCCTTCCCATCATCTACACCCTCAACAACGCCCCCCGGGGGCGCAGGCGTGACCTCATCTACATCCTGAAAAACGAAAACCGCCAGAAAAAATTCATACAACAGGTGATTGACGAAGTGCATGCCAGCGGCGGCATCGCCTATGCCGAACAGAAAATGCTGGCGTACCGCAACGAAGCACTTGAAATCCTGGAACAGTTTCCGCAGGATGCCATCCGCGACGGACTGGAACAACTCGTTCGCTTTACCACCGACCGCACCTACTAACCAACCATGAAACACCATGAAAAAACGATGGACCATCCTCACCGCCGACCCGGCTAAAAGCAGCTCCCTGCAGCAGCAATTGGGCATCCACCCCGTGCTGTGCGACATCCTCGTCCAACGGGGCATTGAAACCTTTGAAGCGGCCCGCAGCTTCTTCCGGCCCAACCCCGGTCAACTGCACAGCCCCTGGCTGATGAAGAACATGCAACTGGCCGTTGAGCGGATCCAAACCGCTTTCTCCCGCCGCGAAAAAATACTGGTCTTCGGCGACTACGATGTAGACGGCACCACCAGCGTGGCCTGCATGTACCGCTTCCTCCGCTCGGTTTGTGAACCGGAACTGGTTGACTTTTACATCCCGCACCGCTACCGTGAGGGGTACGGCGTATCCCGGCAGGGTATTGATTTTGCAGCAGAAAATAACTTCAGCCTCATCATCTCCCTGGACTGCGGCATCAAATCCACGGACCTCATCACTTATGCCCGCACACGAAACATCGACTTCATCGTGTGCGACCACCACCTGCCCGATGCCACCCTCCCTCCGGCAGTAGCCATCCTCAACCCCAAACAGTCCGACTGCCCCTATCCCTACAAAGAACTCTGCGGGTGCGGCGTGGGCTTTAAACTCATCTCTGCCCTCGCAGAAACCCTGCAACGGCCGCCCGGCGAAACAACCACCTACCTCGACCTGGTAGCCACGGCCATCGCGGCCGACATTGTACCCATCACCGGCGAAAACCGTATCCTCGCCTGGTACGGACTGCAACGGGCGAACCAGCAGCCCGGCAACGGCATCAAGGCGCTCATGTTCCTCAGCGGCATCACACGGGAAATGAACATCAGCAACCTCGTGTTCATGATTGCCCCGCGGGTAAACGCGGCCGGCCGGATGGACGATGCCACCAAAGCGGTGAAGATGTTCATTGCCGATACCTACGAAGAGGCCCTCGCCTATGCCGAACAACTGCACTCCGACAACGACGACCGCCGGGAAGCCGACGCCTCCATCACCGGGGAAGCCCTTGCCATGATCCGCGATAACGAAGCCCTCCACCACCGCAAATCCACCGTACTTTACCAGCCGCACTGGCACAAGGGCGTGGTGGGAATTGTAGCCTCCCGGCTCACCGAACACTACTACCGCCCCACCATCGTTCTCACCCTGAGTGGTGAATACGCTGCCGGCAGCGCCCGCAGCGTGGCCGGCTTTAACCTCTACGAAGCCATCCATGCCTGCCGCGAACACCTGCTGGGCTACGGGGGACATTTCGCCGCGGCCGGCCTCACCCTCCTGCCCGAAAACATCGAACCTTTTGCCGAGGCTTTTGAAAAGGTGGTGAGCAGCCAGATCACCCCCGATCAACTGGTACCGGAAATCGTCATTGATGCCACCCTCCGGCTTGCTGATATCAAACCCAACCTGTTTAACATCATCCGCCAGATGGAACCCTTCGGGCCCGGCAACATGCGACCGGTCTTCCTTTCCCGCCAGGTGACCGACACCGGCCACAGTAAAATCGTGAAAGAACAGCACCTGCGGCTCGTGGTGCGGCAGGAAAACACCACCCTCACCGGTATTTTCTTCGGTGGCGCCGAACACTACCCCCTCCTGCGGCAAGGCCCGGTGGATCTGGTATATACCGTAGATGAAAACGAATTCAATGGCTCCGTAAGCCTCCAGCTCAAAGTGATCGATATCAGACCCTCCGCTACATGAAAACCGGGGCCCTCATACGATACTTTTTTTATGTAACCCGCCACTGGGGACTGACAGTGGGCCTCTATACACTCTGGCACGAATGGCGGGGTGAACTCCGCTATGGCATCCATACCACCTCGGCGCATGCGGTGGACGGCTTTACCCTGAAAGGCCCCCACCGGCACCTGGCCACCGAGTACATGCCCGTCAACTACCCCCTGCTGGAAGACCTGCTGGATCACCTTCCCTCGGCCACCCGCCTGGGCCGTTTTACAGACCTCGGCTGCGGCAAAGGAAGGGCCCTCTGCGTAGCGGCAGCCAAAGGATTTCACCAACTCACGGGCGTGGACTTTGCCCGCGAAATGGTGGATGCCGCCCGCTCCAACCTCGAAACCATCGCTCCCGGCCTCACCCCCCCGCCTCAATTTGACCTGCGCTGGGCCGATGCCGCCACCTTCCGGCTGCCCGATGACACCACCTGCCTGTTTTTATTCAACCCCTTCGAAAAAGAACTTATGCAACAGGTGGCTGACCGGCTGTTTGATCGCCTTCCCTTGCTGCAACAGCCACTCTACATCGTTTATGCCAGCCCTCGTCACCAGGAAGTTTTTGCCCAGCTGGGGTATGAAGTGCTCTACCGCACCACCAAAATCAACCGGCTGGAAGGCGTGATCCTCGGCAAAAGAAATGCCAACGGAACTCTTCCATGACGGAGCCACTCCACAACCTGCAGTTGTACAAACTAAAATCACTGGTATAATTCAGGCTGAAACGTTTATTTTTACAGCCTGCCTCCGTCCCGGAGGTTTTGTTTTCCGGCTAAAGCTATGTTCAGCACCTGACAGGTTGTGTAACAACCGTATCCACTATGAAACCCGTCAGAATGCCGTTGACCATCCGCCTGCGTTTCCTGTATTGGGCAAGCCTGCTGTTGCCCTGTGTACCCGCGCCCGCCAGTGCGGCAGACCCCAGTCAGTCCACACCCACCCCCGTCGTTTCTGTTTTTGGCAGCCCCCTGCTGCTGAATTTTGGCTACCACCCCGCCGGCACCATCACCACCGGCCGCCCGGTGGGCTTCAGCTGTACAAGCATCACCAACCCGCTGGTGCTGACCGTTCCGCCTGGTTTTGAGCTTTCAAAAGACAACCAGGTGTTCGCCACCACCCTGGTGTACACACCCGCCGAACTCATCAGCCAGCAAACCTGCTTCATCCGTTTTGCGCCGCAGGCCGCCAATACCGGCTTCGGGGGCAGCCTGCTTTTTACCACTACCGGTTTTAGCAGAACTGGCCCCGATCTCTCGGCGTCTTCCCTGCATCCCGATCATTCCCTGGATGTGGTGAACTGGAATATTGCCTGGTTTGGGGGCGTCAACGGGCCGGTGAACCTGGACCTGCAGGTGGAAAACGCCCGTATCGTCATGGACAGCCTGGGCGCCGACCTGTACATGCTGCAGGAAATCGTGGATACGGCCCGGCTGGGGCTGCTGACCCGCTCCTTGCTAAATGGCCCCTACGACTATATTGTGGCCTCCTACGCCTCTAACACCACCACCAATACCAATACCACCTGGCGCAACGCCCAGAAACTGGCGTACGTCTATCGCCGTTCCTTGTTTTCCAATATCCACACCCGTGGATACACGTCCTCAGCCGGCAACACCAACCGCATCAACTGGGCCAGCGGGCGCTACCCCTTCCTGATGGACGCCCAGGTTACCGTGAACGGCATCACCAAACGGGTATTATTCTTTAATATCCACGCCAAGGCGGAGCTGGGCGAAACCAACGATTATTTCCGCCGCCTGGGGGCCGCCAACCTGCTGTACGACTCCCTCACCACCATGTTCCCCACCCAGCACCTGCTGGTGGCCGGCGATTTCAACGACGACCTGGACGAAACGATCTCAAAAGTGGCAGGCACCACCCTCACCCCTTACTTCCAGTTTATGGAAGACAGCGTGAACTACACCGCCCTTTCCTACTGGAATACCCTTCGCGGAGAGAATTCATTCATCGGCTTTCCCAATGTGGTGGACCATGCCATTGCCAGCAACGAAATGGCGCTCGACTATCACGCTTACTCCTGCATCCTCCGGCGGGAAGCCCTCAACTGGGTGAACCAGTACCGCGACAGCCTCACCGACCACCTGCCGCTCGTAAGCCGGTTCGACTGGCGGCAATCGGCCCTCAACCAGGTCACCTCCCTCCGCCGGATTCCGGAAACCGCTGCCGGACTCCAACTCAGCGGTGTGCCCGGTCCTCAGCCCCGTCTCTGGTTCCGCAAGACCCTTCCCGGACCCGTTTACCTGCAGGTGCGTACCCTCAACGGGCAGCTGCTCTGGCAACAGCAGCTGGGACGTGTTAATGAAGGCCAACAGGTGATGCTACCGCTGCATCACCTGCCGTCCGGACTCTACCTCCTCGAAGTCAGCAGCCGGGAGGGACGCAGCAGCCTCAAACTGGTACGATGAGATTCCCGGATTTTACGCTGAAAACTTGTACCGCTCCCGATTTTCCCCTACCTTCGCCGCCCGTTTGAATCGGTAATGCGTGACAAACGGGTCGTCCCCAGGTCTGTTTTGGCAGATCATCCGCCCGCAAAACGGGTGGATTCCGGTGGGCAAAAACCAATTTTTTCACAGTTAAACCCTCACCAGTAATGAAACATTACGAAATGATGGTGATCTTCACCCCTGTGCTGAGCGAAGACGACTTCAAAGCCGCACAAAAACGCTATGCCGACTTCATCGCCGCCAACGGTGGCGAAGTGGTGGACAGCAACCCCTGGGGCCTGAAATCACTCGCTTATCCCATCGAGAAAAAAACCACCGGTCTGTACTGGGTGGTGGAGTACAAAGCTCCCTCCGATTTCAATGGCAAGCTGAACATCCAGCTGCACCGCGACGAGCAGGTGCTCCGCCACATGTACACTGCACTCGACAAGTACGCCGTTGAGTACAATGCCAAAAAGAGAAGTGGCGTATTATCCGCTAACAAAGAAAACGTGGAGGCCTAAGCCATGGCAAAGAACGAAATCAAATACCTGACGGCCATCAAGACCGACAAGCCGAAGAAGAAGTACTGCCGCTTTAAGCGCTACGGCATCAAGTACGTGGATTACAAAGACGTGGAGTTCCTAAAAAAATTCGTGAACGAGCAGGGCAAACTGCTGCCCCGCCGCCTCACCGGCAACTCACTCAAGTACCAGCGCAAGGTAACCGACGCGGTGAAGAAAGCCCGCCAGATGGCGCTTCTCCCCTACGTAACCGACCTGCTGAAATAAATCATTTAGTCACCCTTCCCTAATTCCCGGCCAAAACCGGGATGACAGTCGCAAACAAGAGATTGGGCGCCGGGAAACTAAAAAAAAACACATGGAAGTAATTTTGATCCGGGACGTAAACACCCTGGGCGGTAAGAACGAGGTGGTGAAAGTGAAAAACGGCTATGCCCGTAATTTCCTGATCCCCCAGAAATTCGCGGTGGAAGCCTCTCCTTCCAACCTCAAGCAATTGGATGAGCGCCTCAAGGTGCAGCGCAAGAAAGAAGAAGCCCTGCTGGCTGAGATCAAGTCGGTCATTGCTAAACTCACCGAAGCACCGGTGAAACTCACCGCCAAGACCGGCACCAGCGGCAAGATCTTCGGCAGCATCACCACCGTAATGGTGGCCCGTGCCATTGCCGATCAGAAAGGCTTTGAAATCGACCGCCGCAAAATCCACCTCCCCGAAGACGTGAAGGAACTGGGTACCTACAAGGCCAAGATTGACTTTGCCGCCGGTACCGAAGCCGAATTCGAAATCGAAGTGGGGAGCGAAACGCCTGCAGCTGAGTAAACTGCATCCCGCAACTAAACGTACAGGGTTGTCCATCCGGACAACCCTTTTTTATTACTGCACCATCCCTCCACCCCAGCGGGGTCTTGCACCAGCCGACCCCGCGCTTTCAGTATGCAAAAGCCTTAGCGGGGTCTGGCCCCAGCCGACCCTGCGTTTTTCAGTAAACGCAAACTGCAATCCCACGCTTTCAGTATGCAAATGCCTTAGCGGGGTCTGGCCCCAGCCGACCCCGCGTATTCAGTAAACGCAAACTTCAATACCACCCGTTGCTTAAAACGCTGAATCTCTTGCAGGAGACCCGGCTGAGGTGTAAACAGGGAATCCCTGCCCAGTCATCAAAAAAAACGGGGTTGCAGTTTAGCTGCAACCCCGTTGGCATTACGAAAACAAGAAGTATTAGTTCCAGGTCAGTTGAACATCGTCTATCGCGGAAGAAGGTCGGTTGCCCGAACCAGGCGCCGCGGTCAGAGCCACGATGCGTATCCAAACTTTTTGCGATTGGTTGTTAAGCGCAGCCGGTAAGGTTACAGAAACAGGAGTACTGCTGAACAACCCACCGGTGGTAAGGACAGCAGGTGTGGTGGTAATTGCTGTAAATGTTGCAGGACTGTCACCTACTCCGTAGTCAACCGTCCAGGTAGTGGTCCGTCCCACCGTAGCATCGAGCGACTGGAGCAAAAAGCTCAACTGGAAATTTGATTTTCCTGTCGTATTATCCAGCAGCATCACAAACGCAGAGCCGGGATCATAACCAACAGTGGTGGTCTGACGAATGCCCATGGCCCTGTTGGAAGCCGCTGCTTGTTCGGCATCGGTACTGGCGGATGTAAGCCCGGTAGCTGATGCAAAGTTTTTTACACCGGCACTGGTCTGGGCCCAGGGTGTTGCTGCAAAACTGTTGAACTGCGTCATATCGCCGGTGAAGGCAACGGTGGCACTGGCTCCGATTTTCGCAAAGAAGCCCTGCGGCAAACCCGAACCAATGTTGTTGAAATTCTGTGTGTACGGTGAAGTGGTCAATGCCAGGCCGGCTCCTCCACCGCCTCCACCGCCTCCGGTTCCGGCTACCACATCATTGAGCGGGGCGCCGGGGTTGCGGATGGCAATCTGCCGGGTGGTGCCAAACTGGCCCAGGTAACCGGTGAGACTCGCCGCATTGGCCGGGTAGGTCTGGCTGGCAAAGGTAGCCGATGTGGTGGTGAACATCACAATCGTGGCGCCGTCGTTCACCGTCACGCTGCCACTGTATGTACCACCGGTACCTCCGGTAAGATTGGCGTTCTGTATCCGCACCAGCGTACTTTCCCATGCTTCAAAATTGCTGTTGATCTGGGTAATGGTGGCCGTACGGGGCGTAATACTCTTGCCCGTGGAACGCACGGCGGCATTGCTCACCGGTACATTATTCACCTGCATCAGCCCGTTGAATTCCGACAATTCGAGCGAAGAAATATTCACATCCAGCGAATCGCCGAGATTAAAAGTATGTGCCGCGGCAAACCGCACCACTATACCGGCCAGCCCGGTTCCCTGCTGGATAACAATGTTCTGGTTGTTGAGGTTGCTGGTGCTGCGGTCGCTGATCACCACACCGGTGATGCGACGGCCCTCCGGCGTGATGGTGGCAGCACCGCCGTAAAGGGCACGCAGGTCGGCAATGTTGATCACCGTGGTGGGACCCTGCCCGCACCGCAAACCGGTCATCTGAATATTACTGGTATCCACATCGCGGATCACAAACTGCTTGGTGGTATTAAACACGGTATAAATACCGCGGATGAAGCCCTTACCGGTAGGTGTCCGCTTGTCGGCGAAATTGGAGTAACCGCTGCTGCGCACAATCAGCGTTTGCCCGGTACAGGTGCGCAGGGTGCGGTTCACACTCTGGCGGGTTACCACATTGGCCCAGGGCTGGGCGGTATCGGCGGTTTGGAATTCTACATCATTAATCTGAACAAACATGTTCTGCATGTCATCGTTCAACTCGGCAATGGTCACCACCCGGGGCGCCACCGCATTGTTAAAGCTGCCCCGCACGAGGTAGCGGTCAAACAAGGCCGATGCAATGGGTGCCACTTCCGGGCGGGTGGGATCGCTGTTGTCAATACCACCGCCTATCTGCACAAGACGGGCAAAGTCGCCGATGTACAGTCCCTGCAGTTTCACAAACACTTCGCGCCCGATGGGGTATACGGTATACAGGCTGTTACCGTCCATGCGGATGGCAATGGCGCCGGACGTATCCTGGATGGTGAGGGTCTTGTAAAAGTTCCCCGACTTATCGTCGGCCACCACAATACCCCGGATGACCAGGTCCTGATCAATGGGCTTGATCTGGCCGGAGGTGTAAAACTGTGCCTTCACCTGCCGGATGCTGGTATTGGCCTGGATGTCCGGCGCCACGTAAATGGGCGGTTCATCGAATTTCCGCTTACAGCCCTGGTTCGAAAAAAGGAATACAACTGCCGCCAGCGCAGCAACTGAAATCCGGGCCAATGGAGAGATCTTCATGTTCGTTTAAATTGAGATGTTGTAGATTTTTAATTCATTAAAACCGCAGGGTAACGCTGGCAAAGAAGTTAATGCCGTACGCGTAGAAAAAGCGGGGCGGAAACTGGTTTACGTTTTTATCATCCGTATCAAACCGGAGTTGCTCAAACGCGGTGGTCACCAGCCGCTGATTGTTGAGGAGGTTGTTAATGCCCAGGTTAAACATCAGGTACGTGGGCTTTTTCAGATTCCAGTTCTTCGGCAACTTCCAGCTGTACCCGCCAAAAAAGTCGAGGGTCTGCTGATCATCCAGTTGTGTCTGGTTGATGATGGAAGCGTAAAGATCCGACTTGGGATCCACACCCTCCACCGCGGTGTAGGTACGGCGTACCGGGTTCATCTCCACCCACATCTGACCGAAGTAGTTGGCGGTGAGACCCACAAACCAAAACTTCGGACTCCGGTACTGCAAACCCAGGCTGTAGGCTTCCTGCGGCGTATTGCCTACCCGGAAATTATTACTGTAGATGGTCTCGCGGCCGGCAACGTTCTGCCCCAGGTTGTCAATGGTAATCACCGCATTCTGCCGGGAAGTGAAATAATACCGGCCCACGGCAGCTGCGCCGGTGAGACTCAGTCCCTGGTACAGCTTGGCTTCAAAGCCCATCTCCGCGCCAAAATGCTCGCGGTCGATATTGCTCAGGGCGTAGTTCACAAAGTTGATGTATTGTTCGTGGAAGAAGGTCATTACGTTCATCTGGTCGCCAATACGGGTGTAGTAACCGGTAAGACGGAACTTGATCTTCGGCGCGTTGAGCAGGTAACCGCCTTCCACTGTCTGAATGGTTTCGTTGGCTACGTTTTCCTGGGTGAAGTCGCGGGTACGCGGACTCACATACACGTTATCGAAGAACGGCGCCCGTGTGCCGGTAGAACCGTTTGCAAACAGGTAGTTGCGGCCGTCAATCTTGTAGGTGAAACCGCCTTTTACCATGTAGTTGGTGAAGTTCTGCACCTTGCTCTTGCCAAAGCTGTTATCGGGGTACAGGCCGTTCTTCACATTGCCATCGCGCCAGAAACGGGTGTTGCTGCCTTCCACGGCCAGGAAGACATCAAACTTCTCGTACTTGAAATTGGCCTGGGCGAAGGCAGAGGCCTTGCGGATGTGGATGTCGTAATTGTACCCGTACAGATCGCCCTGGCGTACGAGCCGGTTGGGGCGGTTGATGTCGTTCTGGTTGGCCAGGCTGTTCAGCGGAAAATCACGCTCGGCAAACTGGTTCAGATCCACCCAGAAATCGCCGCCCAGCAGGTCGGCTGCCCGGCGGAAGTAGTGGTTGTTCTGCAGTTGGTACTGGGCCCCGGCAGTAAATTCCAGGTGGTC
Source organism: uncultured Chitinophagaceae bacterium (assembly GCA_937862815.1). GTDB lineage: Bacteria > Bacteroidota > Bacteroidia > Chitinophagales > Chitinophagaceae > Lacibacter. Next base: position 144,794 of record CALMED010000036.1, read on the forward strand.
GCCAAAGAGGGTGTTGAATACCGAATTCACGTGCAGGCGGTTGGTGTTGATCACCCGCTGGTCGTTGATGTAGCGGCTGCGTCGTCCGGTAACATCGTTGCCGGCAATGCCGTTCACGTTGCGGATGGTTTCCACCCCGTTGCGGTTTACTTCGTACAGCCGGTCCCAGTTGATCTGGCGGGTGCGGTCATCGGTCTGCCAGAGCCGGGTCACCAGTTCCTTTTGCTGGGGATCGGTCACAAAGCTGGGCAGGTACCGGTAGTAGTCGGGACGCGGATCGGGCGCATTGTACCAGTCAATACCGCTGGTGCTGCGTTCACCCGTACTGCCGCCCACGGCGGTCATAAGGGTGGTGTGATTATTGAAACGGTGCTCGTGGTTGAGGATGAGAAAGGGCTGGTTGGTGCGTCCCACATTGGCATTGCGTTTCTTGCCGTTCTGCCAGCCCCAGGCGGGATTGTAATAGTTGGTACCATTCAGGTCCATACTCTCCTGGATGGGAGGGTTCTGCCGGCCGTTTTCGGTGGGCGCGCCAAATACGGTGGCCGAGATCAGGTCTTTGGTACCCAGGCGCTTATCCACCGATGCAAAAAAGCTCCAGCCGTCAAAGTAGGTGCCGGGCACGTAACCTTCTGTGGCCCAGCGGCGGCTGGCGGCAAAAGAGAAGGCCCATCCTTTCTGGCTCATGCCCGTATTGTGGGTGATGTGCCAGCGGTGCACATAGTTGCGGTTGCTGAGGGCATAACCAATGCGGGTCTGCTTGCGCTGGCGGCTGGCACGGGCATCAATACCCGAAACACCACCGGGACCGCCAAAAGCATAAGTGGTGGGACGAAGCCCGATGGTAACGTCGCGGTTGCGCATCACATCGTTGAGACCACCCCATAGTCCCCAGGGGGTAAAACCATTATCAAGATTGTCAATGGGAATGCCGTTCATGAAGGTGATGGACATGTCCGCATCATACCCGCGTATGCGGAAACGGGCCGGACTGAAGCTGAAAGCGGCCGCAGCGAAAAAAGGATCGCGGCCGGCCGCCAGCGCACTGGAAACATTCTGGCTGCTGCCATCGCCCAGATCGTTCTCATCGAGGGAAATAACCGGGATGTTGTCCAGGATCCCTTCCCGCATTTCGTCCACCATGCTGGTGTCGTTGCGTACGATAATAGTATCGGAAGCGGGCTTTTTAGGGGATGGTTTTTTTTGCGCAAAAACCGGGTTGCCGCCAAAAAGAAGGAGGGAGGCCGGCAGCAGGGCCCATAACATTTTTCTCATAACCCCACGAATGTAAGGCGCTTCCCCTGAATATAACTGCCATGTGTATATTTTGTAATAATTTCTTAAAACAAGCACCGGGAGACTTACCGGCGTAAACAGCCGGTTTCCTGTAAGTTTGCAACAAAACCCCCGCCCGCATCGTCTGGTAACAAAGCGGAATCACAACCCCAGCACATGAAACGACTTGTCTTTTTCCTGTTCGCCATCATCTCGCTTCTGGCCGGCAGGGCCCAGCAACAGCAGTACAAAGTGGCCGTTATTGGCTTCTACAACCTGGAAAACCTGTTCGACACCATCAACAACCCCAACATCAACGACGATGACTTCACCCCCAAAGGGAACCTGAACTATACCTCAAAAATCTACTGGGATAAACAAAACAAACTCAGTACTGTGATCAGCCAGATGGGCGCCAACATCAGCCCCGACGGACCGGCCATCCTGGGCGTGGCTGAAATTGAAAACGATACCGTGCTGAACGACCTGGTCAACATGCCCAAAATCAAAGACCGCAACTATAAAATTGTGCACTACGACAGTCCCGATGAACGGGGGATTGACGTTGCCCTCTTGTACAACCCCAGGTATTTCAAGGTGGATACCAGCCACAACCTTTTTGTGCAGTTGCCGGGTGGCTCCAAAGAGGCCTTCTTCACCCGCGATGTGCTGTGGGTACAGGGCAAACTCGATGGCGAAACCATCCACGTATACGTGAACCACTGGCCAAGCCGGCGGGGGGGAGAGGAACGCAGCGCCCCGGCCCGGAACGCCGCCGCTGCGGTGGTAAAGCGGCACATGGACAGCATCCTGAAACACCAGCCCAACGCCAAGGTGGTGATCATGGGCGACCTGAACGACGATCCTATCAGTCCCAGCCTGGTGGAAGTATTACGGGCGCGTGGCAAAGTGGCCGAAGTAAAGCCGGGCGGCCTCTTCAACCCGTGGATGGACCTCTACAAGAAAGGCATCGGCACCCTCGCCTACCAGGATGCCTGGGGGCTGTTCGACCAGATCCTGGTGAGCCATGCGTGGCTCGACAAAAAACAGGACGGCTTCTTTTTTTACCAGCAGCACATTTTTAATAAGGAATACATGGTGGAAAACCAGGGCCGCTACAAAGGATATCCCATGCGCACCTGGGATGGCAGCAGCTACCGCGGCGGCTACAGCGATCACTTCCCTACCTTTCTGGTAATGCTGAAACGGTTGCCGTGATGGTTGTTGGGGGGTGGTTGGAAAATTGACAAGTTGAAAGGTTGATAAGTTGAAAGGTTGATAAAGTTCGTAGGCCTGCTTGCTGGTGCGCCCATCATCCGGCACCCGTCCGATTCCGGAAAACCCTTTACCCGTAACCCGAAATCACCCCCCGGCATTACCACCGTCAGCCCGGCACAACAGCAATGCGCTTATCTTTGAATGACTCCGCGCCGGCGGGGAAAAATGTATTCGCAACGCTTTAAATTGTCTGGTATGAAACGCATTCTTGTTCCCGTGGATTTTTCCGCCACCTCCGTAAAAGCCTTCCGGTTTGCCTGTCTGCTGGCCAGCAAGGTGAAAGGCAGTATAACACTCTACCATGTGGCGGAGCAGCTGGAAAGTCCGTTTATTGACGACCCCGCCCTGCGGAAGCGCTACAACCAGCAAACCGCCGCCGATGCCATCAGGCGCATGCACCGGATGCGGGTGAAAGTATGCGGCGAAAACGCCCGGGTTCCTGTTGCCGCCGTCGTGGGCAAGGCCCCGGTGGTGGGCAATATCCTCAGCTTTGCGTCCACGCACCACATGGACCTGGTGGTGATGGGTACCCAGGGTGCCACGGGCATCAAGAAGGTGATTGTGGGATCGGTGGCGGCCCGCATGGCCGAAAAAACCACCCGGCCCCTCCTGCTGGTACCGGCCCGCTGCCGGATGAACGAACCCGCCGCTGCCGTATTTGCCGCCGACCCCGACCGGGCAACGGCCGCCCACCTGCAGCAGATGCTGGGTGTGGTAAAACCATTCAAAGCCCGGGTGGATGTGGTGCAGCTGGTGCGCAAGACCGATGATCCCGCCTCCCTGGAGGCAGCATCCGCCAGCCTGGAAGCCTATGTGAAGGGGTTGAAAAAAGAACTGCGGTACACCGCCCTGCAGCCCCGCGTGGTTGCCTGTACCGATGTGGTGGACCAGATGGAGCGCCTGCACAAGACCCTGCGCTACGACCTGCTGACGATGGTGCGCCGCCAGAAAACCCTGCTGGAACGCCTCACCCTCAAGAGTTTTACGCAAAACATGGCCTATGTAACCACCCGGCCCCTGCTGGTGCTGCCGGAATAACCCATTCAAAGGCCCCACAACCGCTCAGCCCCAACCTTCCGGGACTCCCCCTGTTATTTTTTGATGAACAGGCCGGCTTAGGGGGAGATTTGTATGATTTTTGTTCACTTTGGATTAACTTGCATCTTTCAGGTTTCTGTCCGGTAAAAATCCAATCCCTTTTTGAATTCTTGTTTTGATTCATTATCTATGATTAATCAATCATAGAGTTATAATACTTAGAAGATGTGTATGTAGAGGTATCAGAAATACGAAAAATGAGATTTGTTAAATAGCATAAATCAATATCAAAGAATTAAATTTTCAAGCCTTGTGAAACATGGATTGGTAATCCTATTGTTGTTTTTCATACATTTTTCATTTGCGCAAGTAACTGGCGACTTTCAAACGAGAGTGAGCGGTAATTGGAGTGATTTTAATTCCTGGAACCGCTACAATGGAACAGCTTGGGTTGCTGCTGTCAGTGGCCAAACGCCAACCACAACATCCGCTGTAACTGTTCAAGCGGGACATACCATTTCAGTTGATAATAGTGCTGCTGTTTGTAATGATTTAATTTTCCCTACAAATACCAGCAGAATTGCTTTCACAAATACAGGTTCTATACTAACCGTTTATGGGAACTTAACATTTGTTGCAAACATTAATCATATCAATTCCTGGACAGCCGGCGCAAAACTTGTTTTTGCTGGAGGGGCAGATCAG
>CALMED010000037.1 GCA_937862815.1 uncultured Chitinophagaceae bacterium
TCCTCCGTGCAACTCCTTTCCAGCTTAACTCCATGTTTCCCTTTTAACACGGAGGTGCATGAGTTGAGGAGGGCACGGAGGGTTGGCTGGAATTGTACGCATTTCCTCCGTGCAACTCCTTTCCAGCTTAACTCCATGTTTCCCTTTTAACACGGAGGCGCATGAGTTGAGGAGGGCACGGAGGGTTGGCTGGAATTGTATGCATTTCCTCCGTGCAACTCTGTGCCTCCTTAACTCCGTGTTCCCCTTACCTCCCGGCCGGTTTTTTCCCCCGCACCAGCTCATACGAATGATCCACCAGCTCCCGCACCAGCGAAGGGGGAAGGCTGCCGTCCACCAGCACGGTGTTCCAGTGTTTTTTGTTCATGTGATATCCCGGTACAATGCCGGGGTATTGCTCCCGCAGTTCCAGCGCCCGCTCCGGGTCGCATTTGGCGTTGAACTGAAGCCCGGGCTCATCCAGGGGAAGGAGCAGGAATATTTTACCGCCTGTTTTAAATACCAGCACATCCGGGCCAAAGGGCAGTGCCTCCTCCACATCCGGCTTGGCCAGGCAATAGTTGCGTAAGGATTCGATGTCCATGTACAGGCGTCTTTATCACCCTTCCAGCTCTTCCAGCGCCCGCCGCAGTTTGCCCAGGAAGGCGGGGATGTCTTCTTCGCGGCAGGTGCCCACGCTCAGGCGGTACCAGGGGTTATCGGGCCCGGCGCCAAAGGCCGAGAATGGCACGATGGCCAGCTGGGCTGCCTCCAGCAGGTACTGCGTCACATCGGCCTGGGTGGCCAGCAGCTTTCCGTCGCGGGTGCGCCGGCCGGCCAGGTTGAGTTGCACGGTGAGGTAGATGGCTCCCTGCGGGGCGATCACGTCCACCGGGTGACCGGCCGCTCTCAGTACGTTGAAGCCGGCGGCAATCTGTTCGAGGCGGAACTGCAGGGCGGCTTTAAAGGGCGCGAGGTAGCTATCCACCGCCTCCCGGTCCTGCAGGAAGGCCGCCGTGGCTTTCTGTTCGGCCATGGGGGCCCAGGCGCCCACGTGCGAGAGGATGGCTTTGATCCGGGCAATGATGTTTTCCGGTCCCACGGCCCAGCCCACCCGCACACCCGTGGCGGCGAAGGCCTTGCTGATGCCGTCAATGAAAACCGTATAGGGCCGCAGTTCGGGGCAGAGTTCCACCGGGTTGTGGTGGGTGTTTCCGCCATAGGTGAGGGTCCAGTACATCTGGTCGAACAGTAGAAACAGGGGTTTCTCCTCCGGTGTGCGCCGCCTGTTTTCGTCCCGCACCAGCTCGCAGATCCGCAGCAGCTCGTCGCGGCTGAACATCGTACCCGTGGGGTTTTGCGGGGTGCAGAGGCAGAGCAGGGTGGCGCCGCCGAGGTGCGGCGCCAGTTCACCGGCCGTGGGCATGAAGCGGTTTTCCGGCCGGGCCTCCACCACCACGTGCACGGCGTCGGTGAAGTGCACATAGTGGTTGTTGTTCCACGAGGGCACGGCATACACCACGCGGTCGCCTTTGTCTACCAGCGCCCGGAAGGTGGCATAGATCAGGGGGCGGCCGCCGGAGGCGATCTGGATTTCGGCCGGACTGTAGTCGAGTCCTTCCCGCCGGCGGAGGAACTGCGCCACGCTCTGCCGCAGCTCGAGGATGCCCTCGGCGGCGGGGTAGGTGGTGAAGCCGTCGCGGTAGGCCGCCTCAATGCGTTGCCGCAGGGCGTCGGGTATGGGAAAGACGGCGCTGTCGAAATCGCCGATGGTGAAGTTGTAGATGTGTTCGCCCAGCCGGATCCGTTCCTTGATCTGGTTGCCCAGTTTCACGATTTCGGAGCCGATGAGGGTATGGGACAGATGCGAAAGCTTCATGCGGGGGAGGTTAAAAAATGAACCGCAAAGCTAACGCATAAGCGGTCAGACCAGCGTGCCTTTTACCAGCATATCCTCCACGGGGCGCCGCAGCGAGGGTGGCAGCTCTGCTTTGGCGAAGCCCAGGCGCAGCAGCAGCAGCGGTTCACCTGCCAGCTGCAGGGTCTCCCGCAGGCGGTGGCGTACGGGTGCTTCTTCGCAGGCCATATTGAGATGGGAATGGCTGAGGTTGTAGCGGGTGGCGCTCAGGGCCAGCCGTTCGAAGTTGCGGCCCAGCCGGATCCAGCCTTCGGGGTTGTGCTGCCGGGTGGCCAGCACCAGCAGGGCGGGGGCCTGTTCGGCGAGCTCGGCGGCTTTCACCGCTTCGGAGCCAGGGGTTACAAAATGGCGGAAGAAAAAGCGTCCCACTGCCGGGGCTACGGCCGGCGAGCCGATGGAGCCCGAGAAGATGCCATCGCCGGTAGCTTTGGCGGTCTTGCTGTTGAAACGTACCCACTGCAGCAGCTCGTCGCGGAAAGCCGGGTTGCGGAACTGCAGGCGGCAGGCCACGGCCGTGAGTTTGGCCAGCTTCTGCCGGCGCTCCTCATCAGTTACGAATACCAATTCCACTTCTTCTTCGTTCACCGCTTTCTGCAGCAGGTGCAGCAGTTCGTAGGGCAGTACCTCGGAGCTGTATTCACTGCGGTTCACATGCCGTTGGGCGATGCTGTCAAACAGCGGGTCTTTTAAAACGTCGTTATCCTCGTAGAGGTGAATCACCACGGCTGTTTCGCCGGGTTTGCGGTCGTACATCACATTGGCGCCGTAGCCGTATCCGGCGGCGGCCAGCACCAGGTTTTCGAGGGCGCAGCCCAGGCTGATGTAGAGGGCGTGGTTGTCGGCATCCACCACCGGCAGGCGGCGGCTGAAGTCGGGCGCCAGCCGGATATAGTGACCTTCCACGGTAAATTTCCAGGGTTGGGTATTGTGGCCCGAGGGGGCAAGGGCAGCGGCTTCCAGGATCCGGGTGAAGTGGGGTAACATGATGGGGCGTATTTACGGCTAAGTTCTGCCAAAACATACCGGATTCATATGACGGAGGTCAACTCCGGGGCTGAGAGAAATATCACTTTCGGCGTAGCCGTGGGGCCGCTCCAAATTGCGCACAGAACCCTTATCTTGCATCCCGAACCTCATTTTTTTAGTTAACTTCCGCACAGTAAACACGCTCCGCATATGAAGTTTATCGTTTCGTCTTCGGCACTTCTGAAACAACTGCAGCAGATCAACGGCGTCATCAACACCAACACGGTACTGCCCATCCTCGAGGATTTTTTGTTTGAAATCAACAAGAACAAGCTCACCGTGGTGGCCACGGATCTGGAAACGGTGATGAAGATCCACATGGACATTGAAGCCAAAGACAGCGGCCGGGTGTGCATTCCTGCCCGCATTCTCATGGATACGCTGAAGAACCTGCCCGACCAGCCGCTGACCTTCAACATTGACAAGCAGTTTGCGGTGGAGATCACCAGCGACAACGGGAAGTACAAAGTGATGGGCGAAAACCCCGATAATTTCCCCAAGGAACCCGTGGCCGATGACACCACTTCCTTCACCACCACCAGCGGGGCGCTGGTCACCGCCATCAACAAGACCCTCTTCGCGGTGAGCAACGACGACCTGCGGCCGGCTATGACGGGGGTGTACTTTGAGCTCGACAAGAAAGGCCTCACCTTCGTGGCCACCGATGCCCACCGCCTGGTGCGGTACAAGCGTACCGATGTGAGCTGTCCCAAAACGGAAAACTTCATTGTGCCCCGTAAACCGCTCAACCTGCTGAAGACGGCCCTGCCCTCGAACGACGACGAAATCACCCTGTCCTATAACAACAACCACCTCTTTGTGGTGCACGGTACCACCGAGCTGGTGTGCCGGCTGATTGACGCCCGCTTCCCCGACTACAAAGTGGTGATCCCGGCCGACAACCCCTACAGCATGGTGGTGAGCCGCACCGAATTCCAGGGCGCCCTGCGCCGGGTGAGCGTGTTCAGCAACAAGAGCACCAACCAGGTGGTATTGACGATCAGCGGCAGTGAGCTGCACATGGCGGCCCAGGATGTGGACTTCAGCTTCGAAGGCAACGAGCGCATGAAATGTCAGTACGACGGCGAAGACATGCAGATCGCGTTCAACGCCCGCTTCATGGTGGAAATGCTGGGCGCGCTGGAAACCGACGAGGTGAAGATGGAGCTGAGCACCCCCACCAAGGCCGGTCTCATCAAGCCCATTGAGCAGAACGAAGGCGAAGACGTGCTCATGCTGGTGATGCCGCTCATGCTCAATCAATAATGCAGTTTCTACCGCTTCACACCTTCGACAATTACATCGAGGCACATCTCTGTCTCGGCAGGCTGGAGGAAGCCGGCATCAACTGCTGGCTGATGGATGAACACAGCGTCACCATCAACCCCTTCCTCACCAACGCCATCGGCGGCATCAAGCTCATGGTGCATGCGTCGCAGGCGGAGCGGGCACAGGAGCTGCTGGCGACCCTCCTGCAGCAGCCCGATAACGAACAAGTCTCCGATACCTGAACCCTTCGCATATGCTGGAACGTTTTATTGATTTCTGGAACAACATCAGCACCCTGCAGCGGCTCTACACCGTGCTGGCGCCCCTGCTTTTTTTCTGGCTGCTGGAATACCTCATCCCCCTCTTTCATTTCGACCGCCGCTACAAAAAGATCCGGCACACCGGCATCAACCTGGTGTTCCTGGGTACCTCGTTTGTGGTGAACATCGTACTCGGACTGGCCACCGTGGCCGTGAGCAGCTGGGTTACCCGCTCGGAGATCGGCCTCTTTCACTGGGTGACGCTGCCCCTCTGGGCGCAGGTACTGCTCACGCTGTTTGTGATGGACCTCTTTGCCCAGTACATCCCCCACTACCTGATGCACAAAGTGAAGCCCCTCTGGCGCTTTCACGTGGTGCACCACAGCGATACCCATGTGGATGTGAGCACCGGCACCCGCCACCACCCCGGCGAGTGGATCATCCGCGAAAGCTTTACCATTCTCGGCATCCTGGTGATGGGCATACCGGTGGGATTGTATTTTATGCACCGCAGCTTCCAGGCCCTGTTCACCTATTTCAACCACGCGAACATTCAACTGCCGAAGTGGCTCGACCGCACCATCGGACTGGTGTTTGTTTCGCCCGACATGCACAAGTTCCATCACCACTACAAGCGTCCCTGGACCGACATGAATTTTGCCAACAGCTTTTCCGTGTGGGACCGTCTCTTCGGCACCCTGGTGTACGACGATACGCAGAAGATCCGTTACGGAATTGATACGTTGAAAGATGAACTTGATGAAAATGTCGCCTTCCAGCTCAAACTCCCTTTCGACACCCGCATTGCGGTTACCCAACCCGAAACCGAAGAAAATACGTAACTGAAAAACTGACCACCGTCATAGGAATGCCCTGTGCCAGGGGAGTATATTCACATACGGATTTCATAGATACAATAGTCTCTTGGTTCCCGGAGGCTGCTTTGAGGTTTTGTGTTCACCCCACGTGCACAAGGATGCAGGAACGGTACGGTGTAGCAACTGTGAAACGGGTCTGTAGCGTGCAAGTGATGCAAGGAAGGCTCCTGTTGATGACACAACAGTGGTGAAACAAAGTCGAAGATGCAGTCTCCTTTTTTTATGCTCTTTTTTCTACAAAAAGAACTTCAATGAAAACAGTGACCTAACAGGTATGGATTGAAGTTTTCCACTCTGTGCTACTCCTCCTCTTCGTGTTTCCGTGTTGAAAAAATCACTATCATTCCATCCGGGTTACCCCGTAAGACGTTGGTACGAATAAGCGAAATGACTATCTTGGTTGCGCCGCCCGTTAAAGCGGGCATTCATTTCAAACCAACCACCGCTTATGCCTTTTACCCTTGCGATTTCGCCCACCCGCACGCCCCTGCGCCGGAACTACTGGCTATGGGCCTTTCTGCTGGTCTTTGCCGTCACCTGGATCAGCACCTTCACCGGCACCACCGACCTCAACAACTGGTTGCTCGAAAACACCCTCACCTTTTTGTTTGTCCTCTTCCTGGTGTTCAGTTTCCGCCGCTTCCAGTTCAGCGACCTCAGCTACCTGCTCATCTGTGTGTACCTCTGCCTGCACGTGTACGGCTCCAAGTACACCTATGCCGAAAACCCTTTTGGTTACTGGCTGATGGAGCAGTTCAACGGGCAGCGGAACCATTACGACCGCATCGTGCATTTCAGCTTCGGCTTTTTGCTGGCTTATCCCATGCGGGAACTCTTCCTCAAGTGGCTGCGCTACCCGCGGCTGGTGGCCTGGATCCTGCCCATTGAAATCACCCTTTCCATCAGCGGCTTTTACGAACTGATTGAATGGGCGGTGGCCGACCTGTTTTTTACCGCCCAGGGCGATGCGTACCTGGGTACCCAGGGTGATGTGTGGGATGCCCAGAAAGATATTTTCCTGGCTTTTTCCGGCGCCATCCTGGCCACCACGCTGGTGTCCCTCATCAAACACGTTTTCGGGATTCGCGAAGTGGAGCCGGCAACGGAAAAGCAAGGAGGTTGAGCCGGTGCGGGGAGCCCGTTAACCGGGTTAAATAAGGGTTTCCCCATAACCCCATCTGGCGGCATCCCTCAATTCCCGTTTTCAGGCTGCCCATTGCTTGGAGGGATCAAAAAAGGGTGCTAACCTTGTGTCATCAAACGTTATCCAATCCTATAAGAAAACCAAAAATCCAAATCCTGATGTAAGAACCATGGCTTCTGTACCTTAACGAAAACGGACACAAGAAAACAGAAATTTTTTTAGAAGCCATACAACAGGATCCCGCCACCCGGCGGGATTTTGTTTTTCAGTCCAATGGTATTGTTTGATTATTGATTCCTGGATTATTGATTATTCGCAGATTCCGGGGAGCGGACGCAGCACCATTCAATCTTTTCGTCCTTCAATCCTATGAAACATTTTCCTACTGGTATATTCTCCAGGAGGATTCGCCCTCATTCACTCATTCAATCCTTCATTCATTCACTCATTGATTTCCCGCGGCCAGCACGGCGGGGCGGCGGACGCAACGTTTCATAAACCCCGGGGTCCCTTGCAGGAGACCCCAGGGCGGCGAAACGTCCTTCAATCCTATGAAACATTTTCCTACTGGCATATTCTCCAGGAGGATTCGCCCCCATTCACTCATTCAATCCTTCATTCCTTCAATCCCTGATTTCCCGCCCGCCCTTCACAGGCCGGCTTGTTTCTTCCGGCTAAAAGGTTCCCCCATTTACACATCAACTCATTTCCACATTTGCACATTCTCCTTAAGGGTTCCCGCTTATCCCCCTTCCCGGTCAATGCTCATTTTTCCGGTAAACTCAGCCGGCAGTTTGCTCATGCCAAACAGGTGCAGTAACCTTACAGTACCGTACCAATCCAATTATCCGAATCCTGGGAAAAACCGTTGAAAAATTCCAATCCGATGGCCCTGTTTTTAATTGTGGCCCTATGAAACAAAATCTGTGCTTCTGTACCTTACCTGAAAACAAACTATAAGGAACCGAACTCGATTTAGAAGCCAGATACAGCAAGTCCCGCCCACCCGGCGGGATTTGTTTTTTGCGGTGGCAGGAGGGTATTAAATCTGTAGCGGGGTGTGCTATTGAATGAAGTTGATTTTCAATTGTATTACGCTGTACAAAACGCATGGACGCCAGGGTTTTGCTTTATAACCACAGGGTACACAGCGGTTTCCTCAGCGGAAAGCACAGAGGGGCATAGATTTTTTTCAATTGCACAACACATTAATTCTGTAATAAGAAAGAACTGCTCAAAGGCGCCTGCAGGTTCTTTCTGTATTTTAGAGGGAATCCATCTGCTGATGCTCGCTCATCGTTCTTACCGTCTTACAGCCCGCTTGTTGTTGTTCTTCTTTGCAGCGGTGGCACTGCTGCATGTGCTGGCGCTGGCCGGGCTTCTACCGGCTGATATCCTGTGGGGCGGACGATTGCAGGATCGCAACCAGCTTTTGGTGTTTGAAACGGTTTCACTGCTGCTGAACCTGCTCATGGCGGCTGTGGTGGCGGGATGGGCGGGTTGGTGTCTGCTGCCGGTACGCCGCCCGGTATTGCGGGGGCTGCTCTGGGCGATGGCGGCGCTGTTTGCCCTCAATACGGTGGGGAACCTGTTGGCGGAAAGCCGGCTGGAGACCCTTCTCTTTACGCCGCTCACCCTCCTGGCGGCCGCTGGCTGCCTGTTCCTGGCCAGGGGAGAATGAATCGTTTTCGTTCTTCCTGCTTAGCGCAGCTCCACCTGTTTCTCGTCTTCAATGAACATGGCCGGCAGGCCGTCGAGGCCCACCACGCGGGCCTTTACGCAGATGGTCTTGCCTTTGAGGTATTCCACCGGGTCGTAGGAGAAGTTGGGAATGAATTCTTTGCGGATGAACACGGTAAACACCTGGTTGGGAAACTGCCGGTCGAGGTTGAGCAGGATGTTGCCGGCCCGGCTCTTGCGCCCGCCCACCACGGTGCCGCAGACGGTGATCTCCCGGCTGCTGTTGATCCAGGCCCTGGCCATGGCGGTGTTGATCTGCCCGCTTTTGAGTTCGTTCACCGACAGGGGCTCCACGTCGCCTTTGGCGATCTGCGGAAACCAGTCGGCCAGTATCCGCTGTCCCTCCGCTTCCCGCTGCAGTTCTTCGGGAAAGCCGTTGAAAAAGTCGAGGCCCGTGAGCCGTTCCACCGAATCAATGGTTACTGCGTACTGTTCAATGGGCTCTTCCACTTTGCGGTTGGGCATTACAAAGCCAATACCCTTCCGTTGTTGCGGGTCGAGCGCCACCTTCCAGTAGTATTCGGGGATGGTTACTTTGTTTACGCTCCGTTCCACTTTGGGCAGGCCGGGTCGCAGCACCGGGCCGGTAACCACATATAAAGAGGATGTGGGGTTACTGTACAGGTAGCCCCGCACCCGGTCTTCCACCGTGGCCCAGCTTTCGCGGTTGAAGGCGGGGCGTTGCGGACTCATATTGCTGTAGTAATAACTCTCGCTCAGGGCGCGGGCGCTCCACCTGAAATCGGCCGAAGGAGCCAGGTGGCCGCGGTCGAAGCCAAAGCCATCGTATTGGTAGCTGCTGTCGGGTTTGAGGAATTTGAGGAAGTAATCTTCTTCCACGGCGCTGCCTGTGGCAATTTTGGGATCGGGGCGGAAGTCGTTGGAGCGGAACACCGTGCCGGTGAGTACGTCGGGCGAAATGATGTGCGCCACCCAGCGCGCCTGCTCAAAGGGTTCGGCGTATTCAAGCGCCATAGCCGCGTGCCAGGTGATGGTGTTTCCTTGCAGGGGAGTGGGTAGTCCGGAGGCCTGCAGGTCGCGGCGGATCCGCTCCAGTTTCAGGTCTTCGATGCGGCTGCCCAGTTGCATCTGTAGTGCCAGCAGGCTGTCGGTCTGCCGCTCCAGGGCGGCGATCTTTTGTTCGATCGTCTGGCTGCCGGCCGGCAGTACGGCCAGCAGGAGCCAGCCAGGGGCCAGCAGGCGGCGCAGGATTTTCGTGTGCATGCGTGTAAACAGGTTTGGCGGAACAGGCACAAAGGTAGGGCTTGCCCGCCACCCGTCGCCGCTCCCGCATTTTCCGCCGCTTAAGGGCTTACTCCGCTTCCACGGCCACAAACACCAGCGAAGCCATGCCCGGCACAGCCAGCAGGTTATTCCGGGTGAGGGGCCGGGTGCCGAAGACCGTCAGCACCGGCACAGAAGCGATGGCCGTTATATGTAACCAGGCATCAGCGAAACCCTGTACGTACAATTGCTTTATTTGCTCTTTGTGCACGCAAACCCGGGTCAATCAATTTGCCGGCCTCAGGAAAGGAACTGTTGTCTTTTTGTTTAGCAGTGCGGCCGGTGCTTTTGTTACTTTATGCGAACCAGACATTAAGCGCACTCATTGTAAGGAACCAAAAAGTTCATGACGGGTGCCTGTGAACCGGATGGTAACGCCGCCTGCTTCCTGTGTAGTTCAATGTAATGTGCAGTTGAATGAATTTTATTTTCAATTGCATCTCGCTGTAAGACGCTGTGCAAAACTCCCGGACCCTGTGGTTTTGCTGGTTAACCACAGGATGCAAAAAGGTATTCTCAGAGAAAATTACAGCAGGGGATCGGTTTTTTTCAACCGCACAATACCTTAATAGCGGGATGTATTCAATCTCGTTTTTCTTCTTCTCCTCAAAACAGCTTTTTCAAGTTCTACTGCAAAAAATACGATGGATGATACTGCACCAACCAGTAAAAATTCATTCAGCGTTAATGCTTCTGTTCTGAAAACAGGTTGCAAAAACGGGACATACGTTACTGCCAGCTGAAGGAGCAGCGTAAGCAATACGGCTCCTAAAAGGGGTTTATTGCTAAACACGCCTATGCTGAAAAACGATTGGGTTTCTGAACGGATGGCCAGCACGTGGCCCATCTGGCTAAGACAAAGTGTATTAAATACCATCGTTTGCCAGTGCGTTGTACCATCGTTTATAGACCATGCCTGCATACCCAATGACAGGGCCCCCATCAGTAAACCCACCCACATAACATGAACCCCGAGTCCCTTTGCAAAAATGCTTTCTTTGGGATGCCGTGGCGGCCGTTGCATAATATCTTTCTCGGCATTTTCACTGGAAAGAGCAAGGCCCGGTAAGCCATCTGTTACTAAGTTAATCCATAAGATGTGTACGGGCAGCAGCGGTATGGGTAGTCCGGCCAGCGGAGCTAAAAAGATCACCCAGATTTCTCCTGCATTTGAAGTGAGTGTGTATTTGATAAACTTACGGATGTTATCAAAAATCCTTCTGCCTTCCCGTACTGCCTTTGCGATGGTGGCAAAATTATCATCCAGCAAAATCATGTGGGCTGCTTCTTTAGAAACATCGGTGCCGGTAATTCCCATGGCCACGCCGATGTCTGCATTTTTTAAT
Organism: uncultured Chitinophagaceae bacterium; assembly: GCA_937862815.1. GTDB lineage: Bacteria > Bacteroidota > Bacteroidia > Chitinophagales > Chitinophagaceae > Lacibacter. The sequence continues at coordinate 10,845 of CALMED010000037.1, forward strand.
GCCGGCGCATCATTTACGCCATCACCGGTCATTGCCACAAACTGTCCTTTTTCCTGGAGGGCTTTTACAATGTGTAGTTTTTGTTCGGGCGACACACGGGCATAAACCCTGATTTTTTCTGCATGGCTTAAAAAGTCTTCCCAGTTCAGCTGGGCCAGCTCCCGGCCGCTGATGACTGCATAGGGGTTGTTTTGATCTTCACGGGTTAATATGCCAATTTTTGATGCGATGCTGCGGGCGGTTTCGGGATGGTCGCCGGTAATCATTACAGGCTGTATGCCCGCCGAATAGCAATCGGCAATTGCCTGTGTTGCTTCCGGCCGCGGCGGATCCATTATGCCGGTAAGACCAATGATGGTTAAATTATTTTCCAGCTCATTGACAGCTGTTTGTGGTGAATAATCATCCACCCATCGGTATGCATGCGCCAATACCCGGTAGCCCTCTGTTGCCATTGCTTCGGTTTGCTGGTGCAAATCGTTGATGTAATCATCTTCCAGAAAGGCAGAACGCTCCAGTAATGATTCCAAGGCCCCTTTAACGAACAGAACGTGTTTGTTTTCGCAGCGGTGCAGTGTACTCATGCATTTGCGGTCTGAATCAAAGGGTATTTCAGCAACACGGGGATATTTCAGCTGAAATTCCTTTTTGGAGAATTGCCGGGAAGCCGCATATTCATATAATGCCAGTTCGGTGGAATCGCCCACTTCTTTTCCTGCTTCATTCACCTGCACATCATTGCTCAGTGCCATGTTTAGCAGTAATAGCTTATTAACATCATCTCCCGTATGCGTATTCAGTTCCACCGACTTTTCCACCTGCATTTTGTTCTGGGTCAGCGTGCCTGTTTTATCGGTACAGATATAGGTAACAGAACCCAATGTTTCTACAGCCGGTAGTTTGCGGATAAGCGCCTGTCGTCTCACCATCCGTTTTGCGCCCAAAGCCAGGGATATCGTAATAACGGCCGGCAACGCTTCGGGTATGGCTGCAACGGCTAGCGAAATGGTAGTAAGCAACAAGCGCAAAGGCTCCTCGCCACGCAGATAACCCGTTGCAAAAATTATAATGCAAATAACCAGCACAGCAATGGACAGTTTCTTTCCGAATGCCGCCATTCTTTTTTGCAGCGGAGTGCTGTTTTCTTCACCGGTAAGCATCCGGGCAATTTTGCCCATTTCTGTTTCCATTCCGGTTTGAACAACGACACCTTCCCCGCGGCCATTGGTAATAAATGTGCCTTTAAAAGCAAGATTTTTTCTGTCGCCCAGGGGCATGTCTTCCCCCTGAAGTTCTTCGGCAATTTTTTCTACATCTTGTGATTCGCCCGTTAATGCGGCTTCCTGCATTTTGAGACTGTGTACCTCCAGCAAACGGATGTCTGCCGGCACTATCTGCCCGGCTTCCAGCAATACCTTATCACCCGTTACCAGGTCTTTTGCGGGAATGATCTTCACATTCCCGTCCCGCATTACCGTTGCATTCGGCGCTGCCATGTTTCGCAATGCTTCTACTGCCTTTTCGGCCCTGTATTCCTGTACAAACCCAATAATGGCATTGATGATTACGATCAGTAAAATAATTGCAGTATCCGTTACATCCCCCATGACTCCCGAAATAACTGCTGCAATCATTAGAACAATGATCATAAAATCCTGGAACTGTTTCAGGAACTTCAGCCAGAGCGGTTTTTTCTTTTCACGAACCAGCTCATTCGGGCCGTTTTCCAGAAGCCTTTTTTCTGCATCTACCTGCTGTAAACCACCCGGTTTTGCACCAAGCATTTCCATGAGCTCATTTTGATTGAGTAAGTGCCAGTTCATGTTATCAAGAGAATTTGTTTGCAATGTTCAGGCTACCCGTGCTGTTCAGCAAGGACGGGAAGCAGTTCACCGGCTAATTTTCATTAGCCCTTTTTTTAATTTTTCCCAATGGGACGCAGCGCATAGGCGGTTTCGTGTTTGATCTCGGTCATCACAAAACCACTCTGCACCGTACCGATGTTGGGCAGCCGGGCCAGTTTGTTGACAATAAAATCCTGGTATTCATTCATATCCTGCACCACGATTTTAATCAGGTAGTCGTAGATGCCGGTCATATGATGGCATTCCATCACCTCCTCAAAATTCACAATGGCCTGTTCAAAATCCTTCAGCATACTGTGCGCATGTTCTTTCAGCTGCACATTGGTGAAGGCCACCAGCGGCTTGTCTATCTTGTTGCGGTCCACCAGCGCCACATACCGCTGGATGTATCCCTCCTTCTCCAGCCGGCGCACCCGCTCGTAGATGGGGTTGATGGACTTGCCCAGTTTATCGGCCAGCTCCTTGTTGGTAAGCCGGGCGTCGTATTGCAGGAGGCGCAGAATGCCAATGTCGGTGGCGTCTAAGCGGGACAGCATGGTGGATAAATTTTCTGAAAGCGTAGTGTTTCGGGAATGAATTTAATCAATTTGTCTGAAAAGGCGGTACTTTTTGGTTTTATTTCCCGGAATGACGCCCGTCATTGGATAAAACAACTATTTATATCATCTTTATTTCATAAAACCTGCAGATATGAAACAGCGATCCTTCTCTCCCGAAAGCCTGATGATGAGCTATGGGTACGAGCCCTCCTGGAGTGAGGGTTCGGTCAAATGCCCTGTTTTCCAGACCTCCACCTTTGAGTTCACAACGGCCGAGCAGGGCAAGGCGTATTTTGAGCTGGCCTACGGCCTGCGGGAGCCCCGGCGGCATGAGCAGCAGGGCATGATTTACAGCCGCATCAACAACCCCAACATGGAGATACTGGAAGAGCGCCTCCGGCTGTGGGACGGCGCCGAAGCCTGTGCCGCCTTCGAAAGCGGCATGAGCGCTATCTCCACCGTGCTGCTGGAGTTCCTGCGGCCCGGCGACCTGCTACTCTTTGGCACCCCGCTGTATGGCGGCACCCACCACTTCATTCACCACGTGCTCACCAAGTTCGGAATCCACGTACGCTCCTTCACCGTGCATGACACGGAAGAACAGTTGGAGCAGATCCTGCAGGAAAGCGGGCTGGCCCACCGCCTGGGCATGATCTACCTCGAAACACCGGCCAATCCCACCAACGACCTCCTCGACATTGACCTGATGGCCCGGCTGGCCCGCCGGCACAGCAGCCCCGACCGGCCCGTATACCTGGCGGTGGACAATACCTACATGGGACCTCTCTGGCAGCAGCCCCTGCAGCATGGAGCCGACCTGGTGCTGTATTCTGCCACCAAGTACATTGGCGGGCACAGCGACCTCATCGCCGGAGCCGTACTGGGCAGCCGTGAACTCATTGGCCGCGTGAAGGGACTGCGTACTTTCTTAGGCAACATGATTGCCCCCTATACCAGCTGGCTGCTGCTGCGCAGCCTGGAAACCCTCAAAGTTCGGATGGAGCAACAAGCCCGCAATGCCGAAGCCGTTGCCACGTACCTGCGCCAACACCCCAAAGTGGCGCGGGTGTACTACCTCCCCTTCCTGGCCGAAGAAGACCCGCGGCAGCACCGCATCTGGAGCAGCCAGTGCAAGGGCGGCGGCGCCATGCTCAGCTTCGACATCCGCGGCGGCGAAGCCGAAGCCTTTGCCTTCCTCAACCACCTCCAGCTCATCAAGCTGGCCGTGAGCCTGGGCTCCACCGAAAGCCTGGCCGAACATCCGGCCACGATGACGCATGTAGACATCCCCGCCGACGAAAAGCAGCGGCTCAACATCACACCGTCCCTCATCCGGCTGTCGGTAGGGGTGGAAAACAGCGACGACCTGATCTGGGATGTGGAACAGGCGCTGGCCGCGGTGCCGGTTGCCCGGCCGCAAGCGGCCACCCTGGTTTAAGGCAGCTTGACACGGAGAAAGAGAGAGCAAGAGGAACACGGAGAGGTTATGGTAAACCTTAATTTGTTTTTCCCCGTGTAACTCCGTGTCTCCGTATTTCCGTGTTGAAATTCTTACAGCAAGCCCCTTCCGTTAGCAAAACGGTTTACAACAGTCGCGCCGACCGGGACGCTACCCGGCTGCCAGCTGTTTCGGTGCATTCTTCTTGTTGTTCCACGGCATCAGGGCTACAGCCACCAGCAGGGCGGCTGCCATGAGGATGGATAAAAGCTTGTTCATACAATGCGTTTACTGGCTCCAAAGTACAGCCCGGGCGGGCTGTTTTCCTATGATGCGGGTCAGGCAGCGGGTTGAGGTCAGCGCTTATCGGGATCGGTCACCCGCCGCACCTTAAAATCATGGAGGTTATAGCTGAAGCCCACCACCTGCAACTTTCCCTACCGGGTCTTCGCCTGCAGCAGGGGCGCCTGCCGCAACTGCCGCACACCGTGCTGTACGTTGGCGGTGATGCAGTGATCCAGCCGGTGTTCATCGCTGAGGGGAATGGCCCGGATCTCTTTTTCCATCCGCAGGCTGTCAATAATGGCCCGGATATGACCCGGCGCCTCCCCTCCTTCCACAAAGGCTTTTACGGCTCCGCAGTTTTCGTGTCCCATCACCACCACCAGTTGCACATCCAGGTGTTCCACCGCGTATTCAATGCTGCCCAGTTCCACATCGCCGATGATGTTGCCCGCGGTGCGGATCACAAACAGGTCGCCGATCCCCTGGTCGAAGATCAGTTCGGGCGCCACCCGGCTGTCGCTGCAGGTCACCACCACGGCAAAGGGGTGCTGCTGCTCCGCTTCTTCGAGGCGGTGACGCAGGTCTTCATCGGGATGGCGGGGTTGCAGGTGGTTGAAGCGTTCGTTACCGGCCAGCAGCCGCTGGAGGGGTGTTTGTGAGGTGTCGCTTCCGCCGGCATTACCGGTATCGCCCGAACGGCAGCCCGCCAGCAGGGTGGTGAGGAGGAATATCTGGAAGAGAATTTTCATGGACCGCTGCAAGGTAATACCCAAACGCGTTGCTGGTTGGTGACCGGGCGCACAGATTAATTTGAAAATGAGGGAATTTGAAAATTTGAAAATGGGGGGAAGGCAAATGTGGTAATGTGGAAATGTACTGATGTGTAAATGGTTAGAATCTGCCGGCCGGAAGTTACTATCCGGCTCACGGCCAAGGGCTCACGATTTAACGCGTTTCCCCGCCAGCGGTTGCATGCCCTGGTGGCGGCTTCCGAAAACAGGAAAGGTACAAGTGGTAATGTGGAAATGCACTGATGTGTAAATGGTTAGAATCTGCCGGCCGGAAGGAGCACCCCGGCCAGGTTGAAGGAAATAATAAATGAAAAGTAATTCAAGGCAGGTGGTTCGCAGGGACACGAACCGCGGCGGAGGAACGGAATCTGAAAATCCGAAATCCAAAATCTGCAATCCCCCAATCGCCGAACCCCTTCCGG
>CALMED010000038.1 GCA_937862815.1 uncultured Chitinophagaceae bacterium
GTGGTTGTTACGGGTTGAGGGTTACTGGTTACGGGTTGCGGGCCGGAGGTCCCGGACGAAGGCACGGGATTGCTGGTTACGGGTTGAGGGTTAGGGGTTACGGGTGGTTGGTTGGTTGCTGGTTGTTTCTTCGGTTGATTGCTTGCCAGTACAGGTGGCGCCGGCTCATCGAAGCGCATCTCCTGGTCGAGTTTTTTCTCGGCCAGCCGCTGGTACATTTCCGTGGCCAGGTAGTTGCGTTCGCGTTGTACGCTTACCTTGCCCGTAAGCGGGGTGTAGCCCCGCCACTGGTTGATGCTCCATTCGCCGGGCAGCACCTGCGCCGTATCGGCAATATCGGCCAGCCTGAAAAAGAACACGGTCTTGATGCCCCGCCGGGTTTCGGCGAAGTTGTTGGAGACCGACTTCTCATCTTCCACCACCAGCAGGTCCTTGGTCACACGCGCCGTTACCCGCACCAGGTTGTAGTACAGGGTGTCGCCCAAAATGAAGAGGCGGTAGCAGTAACCGAAGAGTTTTCCGTTTTTTTCTTTGAGGGTGAGTTCGAAGTTCACGTTGTAACGCGGACTGTCCACTTCCATGATGCCTTTGTATACCCCGGTGACCACCTGGGCCCCGGCGCCGGTGGCCAGCAGGCAGGTGAGGAAGAGGAGGAGGATGGTTTTTTTCATGTGTGCGCTAAAAATTGGCTATTGGATTCATGCACCCGGTCGCAGGCAATGGTATGCAACAACGATGCCAGTTCCTCGCGGTTCTGCAGCCCTTTGCGGTACCACCGGTCGTAATAGGTCAACAAGATACGAAAAGAATCCGCCACCCGGTCTTCCACCAGGGCCAGCAGGGCTTCTTTGGTTTCCAGTCCGCCCAGCCTTTTTTTAATCCGCAGGATGGCGTTTACCACCCGCTCGCGGTCGAGCGCGCCGTATTCCTGCACGATGTGCTGCAGGCGGGCCTCAAAGGGTATTTCCAGGAACCAGAGGGGCTGGTCCCGCATCTGCTTCCAGAATACGATGGGCAGGTTCACATCGCCCAGCCGCTGGCTCTCGTCTTCCACCCAGATGGGGGCGCCTGGATGCTGGCGGCTCACCTGCCAGAGGGACCATGCCAGTTTGTTTTCAAACTGCTCCTGTCCCGGCTGTGGCGGCAGGCCGATGTTGCCGAAGGCCGATCCCTTGTGGTGGGCCAGTCCCTCCAGGTCAATCACGGGCTGGCCTTGTCGTTGCAGGCGCAGCAGCACTTCGGTCTTTCCGCTGCCGGTATAGCCCCCCAGGATCCGCAGGGGCCAGGGCCGTTCAAACTGCTCCAGCGCCCACCGCCGCCAGGCTTTGTACCCGCCCTGCAGGGTGTACACCCGGAACCCGTAGAGGTCGAGCAGCCAGGCCACGCCCGCGCTGCGCATGCCCCCGCGCCAGCAGTGCACCAGCACCGTGCGCTCGCCCGGGGCCTGTTTGGGGAACAGGTCTTCCACGGTTTCCACCATGGGTCGCATCTTGCCGCCGAAGTAATCCAGTCCCGCCTTGATGGCCTCCTCCCGGCTTTTCTGCTTGTAAAGCGTACCTACCACCTTCCGCTCCTCATCGGTGAAGAGGGGCAGGGAGCGGGCTCCGGGGATGTGGGCGTGGGCGTATTCGGCCGGACTGCGCACATCCAGCACGGGGTGCTGCTGCGACAGTTCCAGGAAGGCAGTGATAGCAAGGGATTGAACGGCCATGATTGGGGTCAAAAGTATTGATTTCGGATTGCAGATTGCAGATTTCGGATTGGGGATTGCAGATTTCAGATTTTGGATTTCGGATTTTTTGACGCGTTCCTTAGCCGGCGGTTTCCCGGAACGAATGTGAAAAGGTGTAAATGTGTAAATGTGGTGATGTGTAAATGGACAGAATCTCTCGGCCGGAAGGAATAAACCGGCCAACGAAATTCGGCCAACGGCTGGCGGAATTATGTACGAGGTTAGATGTACGATGTACGGGGGCGGATTGGGGATTGCAGATTTCAGATTTTGGATTTCGGATTTTTTGACGCGTTGCATGTGTAGCAGTTCCACACCCGGAACGAATGTGAAAAGGTGTAAATGTGTGGATGTGTAAATGGGTAGAATCTTTCGGCCGGAAGGAACAAACCGGCCAACGGCTACTGGCAAACGGCCAACGTATTTATGTACGATGTTGGATGTAGGATGTACGCGGGGCGGATTGGGGATTGCAGATTTCAGATTTTGGATTTCGGATTTTTTGACGCGTTGCATGTGTAGCAGTTCCACACCCGGAACGAATGTAAAAATGTGTAAATGTGTGGATGTGTAAATGGGTAGCATCTTCCGGCCGAAAGTCACTATCCTGTCAACAGCCCACGGTCATCTGTGCTCCTGAAGACATTACCCGCCTTACACCTTATGCCTCACGCCTTACGCCTTTACTTGCGGAAAGGAACATCCGGCCGGAAGTGACTATCCGGCCCACCGCCCACGGCCAACGATTTTACACCCGTTCCACCACCAGGAAAAACGCAACCGTGGACGTGCCGCCCATCATCATGAATTTGGGGGTGACGAAGGGCACCACGCTCACCACCTCGCCCCGGAGGATGTTGAGGAACTGCTCCAGGACTTGCCGGGCATTGGTCTTGTTGACTTCGAGTTTGTGTACTTGGTAGCGCATACAACCGGATTGAGCGCGGAAGGTACGGCGGCGCAGAGGCCGGAAGCAATGAGGTTGGTGGGGGCAGACGGAGATAGTAAAGCGGATTTTGGATGGCGGATTTCAGTTTTTTGAAGCATTCCCCCGCCGGCGGTTCCCAACCCCGGCGGCGGTTTCAACGAACGGGAAGATAAATGTGGAAATGTGTCAATGTGCGGATGTGTAAATGGGTAGAACCTTGCGGCCGGAAGTCACTACCCGGCCCACGGCCCCCAACGCGTCACGCGTTGGACGGTTGACCGTTGACGGAAGGGAACAACCGGCCGGAAGCTACCCCCCCTTACTCCTTATGCCTTACACCTCATGCCTTTGCCGACGGTTGAAGGAAAGGAGCTCCCGGCCGAAAGACTCTGCCCGGCTCACGGCCAGCGGTTGACGGCCAACGAACTAACTTTGTCCCATGGCCGATGTGCATACCCAACAGCAGCGCAGTTACAACATGAGCTGCATTAAGGGCAAGGATACGAAGCCGGAAATGCTTGAGTCTTTAAAATTCCTTTGATAGTAACTCTTTCAACTGCGCTATAGCTTCTGGGGAGAATTGAATAGATTGGCTCACCTTGCCCGGAATTGCTCTATCAGCCGATCCATAGGTGTCGAGTTGAAGAAACTTCTCGCCTTTTTTGTTATAAACAATAAAATAACTGCATTCGGTTGGTTTATGAATACTATCACGATCTTTAAAACCTTTTTCAATTTTGTTAATTAGAGCCATTTAAACATATTTAAAAAGTAGTGAACTGGATTGAATATTTTTTATTCGAAACTCTTTAACGAAAGAAAGATCAGAACGAAATTTAACATCAGTAACTTCATTTGGGATATAAATTTTCTCAATCTTCTTTATATCTTGATGTCTATAAAAACGTAACGAATCTTTTGCAATGTTATAATCGAATTTAATTTTTATTGATTGTTCCAACGAATTTCCAAGTGTTCTGAATACAATTCCGTTTAACTTTTCCGTAAGGTCTGTATCGTTTTGAATCTTCTTTGAAATGCTCTCTACAAGTTGTTGAATGCTTTGTCCATTTGTGTGTTGTCTTATAAAGATGGATGCAATTAATACCTGAGTGCCATCTGGTTGGGTTAATTGCTCAGATGAAAATGTATGTATGCGTTCAAAGTTTGCGTTACTTTTAACTTCAATTTTTTCAGAACCAGCATTGAAATCAAACTTTTCTTCGGGTATATTATGCCAATAAGTTAAGAGAACTGATGGATTTTTTGAATACTCTATCAGAAACAATTCTGTCCAAAGACCATGAACTGTATTTGTTGGAGTGTCTGTCAATGAGCGAAAAACTTCAATAAATTTGTTTAATGAATAAATTACTTGTTGTTGCGAAGGTTTGTTACTTAAACTCCTTATCAGAGTTTCGGAAATTCGTAAAAAGTATTCTTGTAAATTTCTATTCTCACTGGTAAATGTTATTACCGTAAATGTTTGAAAACTGCTTTTACCATTTTCAGTTATTTTACATTCAATATTTTGCTCAAGTCGAAAATACTTTAAACGGAAATTTTTAAGAACTCCCGCCTTTACATTGTTTGTAACTGAAAGTAACAAAACGGGATTTCCTTCAACATTTATCGCAATTCTGAAATTTGGATTTTCAGGAATTGGCACGGCATTGAATGTTTTATAATTTCCTGCTTCAGGAAACTCAAGAGAGTCATATAATTCTATTAAACTCATGCTAGTCTGATGATGTCTTGGCCAATTCTTTCAGGAATCCATATAGCAAGTGTTGGAACACTTGTATAGTCTGAATCTCTTAGGTCAAGTAAGTGGATTTGAATAGTTAATAGGTTCTCATTTTTAATTTCTGAATCTCCGGGGTAAATCACTTCACCAGTTCTTGGGTTTCTCCCTTGAAATAATTGTTGTATTTCATTATTTCTGTCAAGCCTACGAGTTCTGCGTTTCCAATCAGTTAAGCTGTTTGCACTCATCAGATATACTAAGCACTCCTCATTTGGATTATCTTCTGTAAATCGTTTTAGAATTCCTCTCAAACTTGAATAGGTTGCAGAGTCACTTTCCCTTGTGAACTTCAACTTATTTAATAAGTGTTCTAAGCAGTCTCTCATTGAAAGCTGCGCAACCAAATGTTTTTGGTCGTCTGTTCTATTTGGGTGTCCGATATCTTCAGAAAATAATTCTGCCTTTGGGTTTAAGAACTCGAATATTGAATTCAAATTGGTTGCAATATACTTTTCTGTGTCGTGTGGTGCGTTTATTCTAAGCCAATCATCTCCAAAACGGTCACGATCTAAACCATCGTATAAAACATTTGCCCTCGTTAGATTTAGCATTTGGTCTAAAACAGCTTCTCTGTCCCAATCATTAAGATGTCGATTGTTTGCTGCAAATTCTTCCAGACGGCTTCTTACATCTTCTTCATGGTCAACAATGTATGTATAAGCGTCAATTGTAACTTGGTCAAGAAAAACCCGACAATAGCCAAGATAACTACGTTTGTAACCAAAAAACCTTGCACGTTGTTGAATGGTATCAACATTTCCAACACCAACATTTCTTGGCATATAGGTAACTGTTAGTCCTTCAACAGTAAATCCTCTGTCCATAGATTGACCACCTACTAGAATCCAAGAATATGAATCTTGCCAATTTATTTGTGGTGTAGCGCCACGTCTTGAATTTACTTCAACAATTGGTGTGTATTGTATGGCATGAATTAGATTATAATCTGTCAGGGCTTCAAAGGATGGCAAATCAGGAACTGTCATTTGCAAGTCATTGTATGTGTTCCTGAAATCACGAAGCAGTTCCTCTTTTTCATCATTATCACTACCCGATAGAAGCCGTCTCCAACTTTCTTTAATAGTATTTACCCAACTATAGAAAATTGTATGGTCGCCTTGCAATCTTGAAGGATGAACAAGCATAGAACGATTCCTTTGACTAGATTGTCTGTATAATTCTAATACTGTTCCAGCCACCACACCTAAATAAAATATACGTAATGCGTCAAGAAGTGCTTCTGGTGGTTCATTTAGCGATTGTGCATTATTCGAAATATTATTTAATGGAATTTCACGTATGAGATTTCTATTCTCTCTAAAAAACTGGATACCACCTGTATATTCATCACCTGGCGTAAGTAGTTTAATGAAATTCGGAGATAGTCTGTCCATTATGTTTATGAACAAATTGGCTTGTGGTGTTGCAGTGTATTGCAAAAAAGTGTGATGAGAAAATATATTTCTTAGAGATGTAATACGTCTGTAAATAGTTGACACTTCGTTCTCTGTCAAATCTTCGACATCAATTCCTTGTCTTGCCGCCCAGCGTGCTCTTGTGTTTAAACTTGCTTGGTCACCTTCATCATCAATTATCAAAGTAAGTACACCGTTTAAATTCATTATGCTAAATAAATTGGTTAGGTTTCTCAAATGAGAACCATTTTTCATTACAGTAATAAGAATTGTTCTGCAACGATCATTTGGAAAGGTTGGGTTTGCCCATTGGTCTAACGCATTTGTAATAGTATCAACATCTTCCTGAGTGTGAGGATTTGTAATTTGTGTCCACCGCTGTTCAAAACCAAATCGGCTATCAATCCTCAAATCTTTTCTAACACGCATTGTAGATTGTTCGAGAAGATTTACAGATGTTCCGCCAATGATTATAACTATTTGATAATTATTATCTCTTGCAAGTGCTGTAAGAGTCGTAAATGAAAGGGTTTTACCACTCTGAACATAGCCGATTACAATACCTGTTTCACTATTTGTAGGATTGTTAGGATTACCACACACTTGCATAATCCTATACGTTTCATCAAGAACTCTTAAACCTGTTTCGTTTAAAGTTCTGTCTGGATTGGCAAAACCTTTGCTGCGAAGTAACTCGTTGGTTTCTTCACCCACGAACGGATTCCAAGTTCCGTTATCAGTTGTGTTTTGAATTTCTATTTGCTCAGCCATATTTAATCTGATTTAGATAAATTGGAAATTAGTTCATTGAAATTTCGCCTTACATCGCCTACTATTTTACTTCTTTTTGCAATAACTTCTGAAAGCCCTAATGCTGCTGCAATTCGAAGTATTGGTTCTATTTTATTTGTGTCAGTACCAGCATATTCAACCATAAAAGGGTGGGTTAGTGATAGGCGAATACCAATTTGTCTTATTGATTCATCCTTTACTTTCTCTTTGATGAAACTATCCCCAACTTCAATTAACTCTTTTAATGAAGGGTCATATGATAGTTCCATTGAAATTTTCCAGTTCTCTTTATTAAACCTTATTTCAAATTCACGATGAAGAGTTTTTTCTGTGGGTTTTAATTCTTCTTGTTCAGGCTCTGCTACTTGCGAAATAGAATTGATGACATCTGCCACTGCCTGTGGTGCTTTTTTCTCAAGGTCTTCAACGGTTTCATCAAGTGCCTTTTTTGCAGTTTTGTATTCTTTTTCAGTTGCTCTTACTCTATATTGTTCAGCTTGTTGTAAAAGTGGAAAATCTTTTGAGCTAATATCGTCTCTCAGTAGTTTTAAAAAAATATCAAGGTTTTCATCCCATTGTATTCCTTTCTTGGTAAATGAAACATCAAAACCGTCCAAATGTAATTCACCAAATACTCTTTGAAAACGAAAACTGTTTGGATTACCGAAAATATATTCAGGCCTGAAGCCATTATCAAAACTTCCTTCAATTACTCTCCCTCTCCTAAACAAAGCAAATCCAGCTTCTGATGTTGATGCTTTTTCTCTAATTGCAACAAAGCCGTTTACACTTAAACCGTCCTCAATTAGAAAGGATATTTCTTTCTTCCAAGGGATAGATTCGCCTTTTGGGTCGTCATATCTTGGGACATTCAAAATATTTGGTTCTGTATATATCAATTCTTCACTTTCTACTTTTAGGATAAGAATGCCTTTACGAATAAAGTCTCTGTAAATGCTTTTTAAATGTTCTTTAACTTTACCAAGAGCTCTTCGTCTTGGCATACGATTAACATTGAAAAGTTCAATAGTTGTATAATGATGATTTTTATTGCTTGGTTTACTTGTCACATCTAATTCTTCCAACTTGTCCGCAAAGATTTTTTTCATGTCAAAGCGAACCTGTTTCTCATATTCCTCACCCAAAGCAGAAGTAGTAACGCACCATTCATCGGCAAACCAACAAGCGGCTGACTTCATGCCCATTCCAAATTCCGATAGTTTTGTGTTATCAGGTGGAATTTCAGCCGCTCTAAATGCTCTTGAATAATCTTGTTTGTTTATTCCAGCAGCATTATCTCTGATTGTGATTCTATTTTCAGAATCATTGATTTCTATGCTAACAACAAGCTTATAATTATCCCCCTCAACGGCTTTTAATTGTTGTTCGTTTTTTAAGTAACTGTCAATAGCGTTATCAACAAACTCAGCTAATGCAAACCATGTCTCATATTCTACATATCGCAGAACAGCAAGAACTGTAACTTGTGGTCTAATACTAACTTTATCTTGCGGGTTCATGAGTTTCAATTATTGAAATATGTTGATTGTGCTGCGAAGCAACCCCATTCATTATTTTGTCTTTTCTACTATCAGCTTTTCAGCAATCAGTCTTACAATTTTTGAGTTTACAGCATTTCCTAAAGCTCTGAATGCAGCATTGTCATTTGGAGGTAACTCAATGCCTTCTAAAGATTGTAATTTCAACCCTTCCTTTTTTGTTAAGTATCTTTTTTGCCACCCAATTATTGGAATTTGTGTATTGGTACAAACAAGCGAAGGGAAAAAGTCAACTTTCTTTACTCTTATTCCTGAAGCGCGGAATTGCAAAATGTAATCGGTTAATTTCCTTTTTCTGTCACCAACATTCCACTCCAATTTTTGCCAACTCTGAGATTCATATTTTGCAATCTCTTTAACTACCTCTTGGATATATTTTTTATTCTCTTGATAAAATGCTCTACTTTGTCTTATATAACTACGTTTCCAATCAGGGAACGCCTTTTCTATTCTAGCATAGCTTGGCAAGTTCTTACGTTGTTCGTCTTTGGTCATTCCCTTTAAACTAATTCCAAAGTTTCCTTTGTATTCGCCTAACTCAGTTGCTGAAAGTTTTAATGGGTATGATGTTTCAAATGGATAGTTTGCACCAAACTCCATTCCCCAAATAGGAAAACTGGGCAATTTTGTTTCTTTTGGAATTTGGCCAATGAATTTTTGCCAAAGGTTTAAGCATTCTTGATTTGCTTTTGGTAGTGCTTTGAATCGTTTTGGGTTTTCCTCAATAAATTGATGAATATTTATTAGTGATGTTTTTTGTTTATCTATTTCATCAAATGAAAAATGGTCTAGTCCTTTTATAGAACCAACTATAAAAATTCTCTTTCTGTGTTGTGGTATTCCAAAGTCCTGCGGTGAGTAAACTTCATGGTCAACCTCATAACCAAGGTCAGTTAGTTTCTTGTGCATATATTTCCAAGTTTCCTCATTGTCATGCTGTTTGATGAAAGGAACATTTTCAAGAATAAAATACTTAGGCATTCTGTTTTCAAGAATTTTTACAATTTCATCAAAAAGGGTTCCTCTATCATCATCACGTCCTAATTGTTTACCTGCTTTTGAAAAAGGCTGACAAGGAAAGCCTGCACATAAAATGTCATGTTTGGGTATACTTTCAAGTTCATTTGCAACAATTTTCTTTATGTCACCTCTGGGTTCAATACCCCAGTTAATTTTATATGTTTCTCGTAACGTTGGGTCAAGTTCACTGGCGAAAACACATTCATGTCCAAGTTCATGTAATGCTTTGTGAAACCCACCAAGTCCTGCAAAAAGATCTATAAATTTCATAGTTGACACGCATATTAATAAAAAAATTAATTAAAAATAATACCCTCTCTGGCGCAAGCGTCCCGCTTGTGCCCTCTACTACCCCGGGTATGTAATCCGTCTAACATTTTTTCCCTCGCCGTGGCTCCTGTCTCCACGAACCACCAACGTTCCCGGTGTTTCGCCGATCGCATGAAATGATTGATTGGCCCGGAATTGGTTCGCGGAGTCACGAAAAAAAGGCGTAACCATTCACACTCTTGCCACCGCCTCTCCCTTCAAACTTTCGCCCACCAGCCAGGCCAGGAATTGGGCAAAGGGTTCTATGTTCCGCTCCACGCTGGCTTGTTCCAGTGCCTGCATGTAGGTGCTGCGGTGCTGAACGGGTATTACCGTCCAGGGGTAGCCGCCGGAGGCCAGCATTACATTCATGAGAAAGCGGGCCATGCGGCCGTTGCCATCGATGTACGGATGGATGTACCCAAACAAAAAATGACCCAGCACAGCACGCACGCCGGCATCTCTTTCCTGTTGTAACAATTCCATCAGTACAGGCATGATTTCACGTACAGCTTCGTTGCCGGGAGGCACATGGCGGGAGCCGCTGATGAATACCTGCTTATTGCGGAAGCCGGCCAGGTCGGCAGCGGGTATCAACCCGGCCTGCACAGAGGGGGCAAACAACTCCCGGTACCAGTCGCCATAGTCGGCATCCGCCACGGTACCGGCATTTTCGCCATCAAGGATGCGGGCAATACTTTGTTTCACCCGTTGCGATGCCTGCCAATAGCCCCGGGCGGCCATTGCATCCCGCTGCTGCCGGTCGGTGGCGTTGTTGTGAACGTCCCAGTTACCGGAACGTACCCGTTCAATGAGTTCGGGTGTTACCTGGTAACGTTCGATGGACAGCGAATGGTACGCATCGGTAGTATACAGCGCATCCACCTGCTGCAGGTAGGTTTCTTTCTGTACAGGAAGTGCCGGTGCCGGGGGAAATACCTGCAGCACGGGTTGCCGCATTTCCTGCCATAACAAGCGGATGCGGTTCACATGCGGAGAGCGTTCGGTTACCAGAAAAGGGGCGGGTGCAAGCGTTTCAAACGGATTGGTTTCACGCACCGCATAGCCTACCGACTGCATGGTTTTGAGGATGTCGTTGGCCATGCGTTGCTTACCCAGGCTGCGGAAAGCACCGGCAAGACGGCCGGCAATGGCGGAGTGCCCGCCCTGCAGCAGAATGCGGTTGAGTTCGGTTGCATCGGGTACCATGGCAAGGGCGGTACGTACCTCTGCCTGTTTTAGTGTAAACAGCCCCGGGGTACAGTACACCAACGAAGAAGCCACATCCATCATGCGCAGGCCTTGCAGCTTCATAAAAGAGGCGGCTTCCGGAACGGGTGCCTGCCCGTGCCACAGGGACGTGTGAAAGGGTAATGGGGTGTTGTGATTTGTTTTTGCCGTGGTGCGTATCATGAGCTGCAGCGGCACGCTCCGGTTACCGGCATGAAGCAGCAGCGATTGATCGGGACTGATGAAGTAGTTGTTGCCATAACGTTCATCAAGATAGCCGGCGCAAAAAGCCCAGAAAGAAGCATACCAGGAAGTGCTGTCGCCGGGTTGTTCGTTGGCTGGTTTGGCTATGTACCAGCCCTTCGTTACTTCCTGCAGAAAGCCGTTTTGAAGCAGGCGCTCCCGGTTGGTGCGGCTGAGATCGGCGGAGCGGATGGCTACCTTCCCGGCTTCCTGCAGTTGCTTCAGCGCCTCCAAAGACCGGGCAAGGTTTTCTGCGGGTGTCGCCATTTTCAAAATGATTGATTTGTAATAAATTGTTTGATTACAAGGTTATTGTGTTGTGCTATTGCAAGGTTATCCAGCTGTGCGAATATAAGGTTGTTGTGCTGTTTAATTACAAGGTTATGATGTTAAATTATGAATATTGTATTGAAAATCAATTATTTTTTATCCTTTAGCTTCTTGCTGGCAATTGATCCGCTGAATCGTTCAATGTACCAGCGCCCCGGTTCGTGTCTTCACGAACCGGCATGATCCCGTGTGTCTTCCCACACAAGTAAACGGTTGAGTGATTTTGGTTCGTGGGGTCACGAACCAAGGGAGATAACCCAATGTGGAACCTGAACAGCCATGTACCACCGCCCACGGGCTGCCGTGCCCGCAGCGGTGTGCGCCCGCCTGCAGGCGGGTGTACCGGAGCGAAGCGGAGAGCGGAGGGGACGGAACGGCTGCCGGGCTTTGTACGGTTGCTCACAGCCCCCACCACTAATCTCTCTTTCACCTGGTTCGTAGAGACACGAACCAAGGCTGCCTTGTTCGCAAATGGATGTGTTGGCCAGCAACCGGCTACAGGAACGCCCCCGGGTTCACACAGCACAATTGTGCCGCCTAACCCCAACCCCTAATTTTGAACAAACGGAAGCGCCGCCGTTGCATATTCCTTCCGGGCCACCTGTTTGCGCAGGCTGCGGAAGGATTCAACCGGCCCCTTGCCGGCAAATGCATTTACGAGCGCCGCGGGAACATTGCCCCCGGGATCTACATACAGCTGGTATTCCACACGCACCCGCCCGCCGGGTAAGGGTTCAATGCGCCACTTGCCGGAAGAATGGCGGATACGCACCAGCTTTTTGGTTTCGGGCAAAAAGTCGGGCTGGTTGTCGGCAAGTACCGTAATCACCTTCGAAACCGGCTCCTGTGTGAGGGAAATTCGGACGATGAAATCACGGTTGGTAACCGGCCACGGCATACCCATTTCGGCGTAAAACCACACGGCAGACGGGGATTCCTGTTGCAGGATACGCGAGGAAGAAGTGCCGTACACCCATTCTTTCGTGCGCTCCACATCCAGCAAAACGGCGGCCACCGAAGAAAGAGAAGTATGCAGGGTGCAAACTGTTTTCAGCTCTTTGTAGGGGGAGGCCGCCACGCTCCGGGTATAAAGCCGGATCCCGTCTTCATCGGTTTTTAAAGTCCACTGGGCCTGTGCCTGCGCCCCCCATGTGGCGCAGCTCAGTGCAAGGAGCAAGCACCCGTTTACCAATGGCTGTATCAGCTGCATCATGATCAACTAACACCGGAGCAGGGGAAAAGTTTCCGGCTGTGAGGAGACGGGTGGCTTCATAAACCACCCGGATAAAGTAGTATTCTCCCGGCCTCCGTGCCGGCTGGTGTCATATTATAGATCCAGCCTGTTCACGGCCGTTATCTGCTGCCCCGATAATTGCTCCATCAGCTCCCTTGCCTGCAGGTAGTGCGCTCCCAGGGCGGTGATGGGTAGGAGAATGGGCACGGCTTCGGGATTCTGTCCCGGTGTGCGATAGCGGCCGCTTGCACCGGCCAGTTGATAGAAGAAACGAACCAGGGCCGGTTGGTTTTGTGTAAACAGGCGCGGGTCGTTCAGGTGGATGGCCAGCGCAGCTTCTTCCCGGGTGCCGCTGCCGGAGTTGGAGCGTACCACCACCTCTTCCAGTGCGGCAACATTGCTCCACGCAATCAGCCCGGTGCTTACGCCGTTGGTATTGCTTTCAAAACCTTCGTTATAAATGGTGAAAACCGGCGGGTTCTTCAGAAACCGGCCAGGAAAAAAGAGAGTAGAAATCCGCACACAAGCATCGCCACGCCGCTCATGATTTTTTGCGTGAGCGAAATGGTTTCCGGCTCTCCGTAGCGGGCCTCCTTAAAACCGGCAAAGCCCAGGAAGCCAAACACAAAAAAGAGGAGACCCATCACCAGCGCAAAAAAAGCGAGTACGAAGTAGCCGGCACGGCCCTGCCTGATTGCGAGTAAGGGTTGCATACAGCGGGTTTGAGGTTGGAAGATAGGGAGAAATGCAAAGCGGGGGAAGCGCTGCAGGCAGTTGACAGATGACTGTTGCCGGAGGCTCAATGCCAACGGGTTTTGTTTATGCAGGAGCGGGCTTTGCGGGGATTGGCCTTTTAACCTCTTTTTCGAACAGGAAAACCATGCACATCCTCTACTTCAGCTCATTCTTTTGCTTATAGGCTGCGGCTGTCTTGTTTAACCGGGTAGTGGTTGCGTTGAGGTTTTTACCCGCTTTTTCCAGTACAGCCAGGGCATCCAACAGTTCCTGGGTGATGAGGGTATAGGCCATCTGGTCCATCAAACCGTCGGTTGCATAACTGAAGCGGCTGTAGGAATTAACGGCTTCCAGCAAATCATCGGCCAGGGTATTGGCACCTTTAGCCAGTGCGAGTGCATTGAGGCGTTTGGTCAGTTCTTCCAGTTTCGAACGCAGCGGAACAGTACCCTGCCTGATCCGGTAGGCGCTGGATTTCCAGACCACCTGGTTAGGAAATTTTCCTTTATCGTCTACTTTCAGCATGGCCCGCAACTCGTTGTCGATCGCTTCAAAGGCGGGATAAAAATCGGTTAGATAGCTGTTGTATATGGCCCACACTTCCTGCGGCTTTTCGTCTTTCCGTTCGGTACGGCTTGCGGTACCTGTTGAAGCAGCACCCGTGGTTATGGCCGGACTGGTTTTGCCGGGTGTAAGTGCAAATTCCCCCGCATTGATTTTAAAAATGTATTTGCTGCCGATGCCGGTAACCGCAAACAGGGTGTTACCTGCCAGTGCCAGCTTGTAAAAATATTCTTCCGAGCCCGCCCAGGTGCTTTCGGCATTGTTTTTCCAGATTTGTACATTCTTCTTTTTATAGGGACCGATCTCCCCGGCAAACAACACGTCGTCCTGTTCATTGATGGCAATGCATTCAATGGGGTCTTCTTTTTTGGAGAGGATGCTCCATCCGGTTCCGTCCCAGCGGGCCAGGCAACGGCTTTTGGTGTCATCGGCAAAAAAACCGGCAACATACAGCTGCCCCCTGCTGTCGAGCGCCATATCACGCACCGTACTGTTGAAGGTAACCGCAGCGGTGTCAAGCAGGCTCCAGGTATTGTTTTTGCAGATGGCAAAGTAGTTCCGTGTGGGTTTTTCATATTTAAAAAACCGGGCGTAAAGCGTCCCGTTTTTATCCACCAGCAAGCTCCTGCATTTCCGTTCGTCGAGCAGGTATTTCAAAAACTTATCCGATACTGTGGTTACAACGGGTTCCCATTGCTGTTTGCTCCATTTGAGGAGATAGGTGGTGCTTCCGCCCAGCTGAAAGTGACCGTATAGCATCAGTTCTTTGTTGGGCCCTATGAACAGGCCCGATGGTTTGTTGGTATCATCCAGTACAGGTAAGGCGCTCCACTGGCCGCCCTGCCATTGATAGAACCTGTATTTGTCTCCTTTGGCTGCGGCTGCCCACAGATACAGGGTGCCGTCGGGGTGTGTGACCAGTTCAATCACCCCGCCCCAGCCCTTCCCTTCCAGGTCGAGGGTGGTCCATTTCATTTGATCGTAGCGCCAGAGCCGCCCGGCTTCGGGGTACAGGTTTTGAAACACATAGATGTTTCCCTTACCGTCGGCTGTTAAATGCTCGTATCGTCCGCCAGCGGAGGGAGTTATGTCGGCGCTTACAGGAGTAAGTTGTGCCGTTGCCTGCAGGGTAAGCAATAATGCGACCTGAAGCAGGAAGCAAAACGGTTTCATAGCTTCAATTTATGCAGGATAAAATAGAACAATTCTTTGAATTGTAAAAGCGGTACTTTTTGTTGCGATGTCCGCCATCGCCGGGTTTCCGTCTCCGCAAATCCATAAACAGGTATCATTCCTCATACCCGCACCACCTTCTTCCCAAAGGGCAGCAGTGAAATTTCCACCAGTATAAAGTGCTGCCGGGCCCAGGGGATGCCGATGATAGTGACGAACAGCAGGGCACCCATGATAATATGGTTGAGGGTTACAGCAATGCCGCCCACCAGGATCCAGATCACATTGGCCGGTACGGTGAGGCAACTCCCGCTGCGGCCTGTGCGGTTATAAATCGTTATTGCGACATGCGGAGATGGGTTTATCCGGGTTCGGGAAAAAACGAACCAGGTCCTGTTCCTTGTTTTTGTGCTGGTTGTTTCTTTTTCCCTCACTTGAGCGCCAGTTCCAGCAAGGGTCCCAGCCGCAGGGCCCACCGGCGGTATTCTAGGGCGGAGGGGTGCAGTCCGTCAGCGGCCAGCAGGGCGGGATTGGTGCGGGCCTCGCGGGTGGAAGGGGTGATGTCGAGGTACACCACCCCGGCGGCCAGGGTCACGTTCCGGTTGATGGCGTTGAACCAGTCGAGCTCCTGCCGGATGCGGGCGGTATCGCTGCCGGCGGCAAAGGGGGTAACGCTGTAGTCGGGTATCGACAAGACCACTACGTTATCTTTTTTATCCCGGGCGAGCGTGATGGCGGTCTGCAGCAGGTTGGTGAAGCGGGCGCGGTAGCCGGTGGTGTCGCGGGCCTGGTACTGGTCGTTCACGCCGATGAGGAGGGTCACCACGTCGTGCAGACCGGGCTGACGACTGGCGATGGCGGCCTGCAGCTGGGTGGTGGTCCAGCCGGTGGTGGCGATGTAGGTGAGGGCCGATACCACGATGCCCCGGTCCTGCAGCCACTGCACGGTTTGGGCCGGGAAGCGGTCGGCCGCCGCAACACCCTGGCCAATGGTGTAGGAATCGCCCAGCGCCAGGTAGCTTTTGGGGGTGATGGCCTGCCGGGTGGGCTGACCGGGCGCCGGCGGGTTGGCCTGGGGCCGGCAAGCGGTCAGGAGCACGAGCAATGGCAGAAACAGACGGGGCATAAACTATTTACAATCCGCATACGGAATAGTTGGCCGCAGCCGGATGACCGTTGCGGGAAATGAGCCTGCGGCCCCTTTATACGGTCCGCACCCGACCTGTCGTTAAACCCTATTCTCTTTTGATCGTCTCAGTTTTTCTTACTTAGTACCGTCTATGCGCCTATCACTGCTTTGTTGCCTGCTGGCATCACTGCTGTTCACCGCAGCCTGCCGGAAGAATACGACCCCTGCTCCCACGAACCCGCCGGTTCTTCCCCAGCCGGCGATCATCCCGCCGATCAACGACCTGGGCACCGCCAGCTGGCGCGGTCGCCAGGGCGGATTATATCCCAACGGACTCAACACCCGCCCGGTTGCGCACCAGCAGGCCGGGGAGGCCATCGCCCAGGGCATCCGTCCGTTAGATGCTTCCGGTGCTGCCGATGCCACCAACGGCCGCATCGTATGGCTGGCCATCGGCATGAGCAACACCACGCAGGAAGCTTCGGTCTTCATCAACCTGTCGAACAATCTGCACAACCGCCACCCGCGGCTCAGCCTCGTGGATGGGGCGCAGGGCGGATGGGACATTGACATGATCAACAACCCGGCCGCGTTGTACTGGGACAATGTGGTGACCCGGCTGTCGCAGCAGGGACTTACCCCCGCCCAGGTGCAGATCGTGTGGCTGAAGCAGGCCGACCGTTCGTTTCCCGACACGTCGTTTGCCGGCTATACGGCGCGGTACCGCGACAAGCTGGCCACCACCATCGGCATCATCCGTTCCAAATTTCCCAATGTGAAGTTGCTGTACCTCAGCAGCCGCATCTATGCCGGCTATCAAACCGGCACAGGTTCCAATCCCGAGCCCTATGCCTGTTACACGGGCTGGGGGGTAAAAGACCTAATTGCCGAACAGATCAACGGCAACCCGGCCTATGCCTATGCCGGTTCCGGCGCCCCCATGCCCTGGCTCTCGTGGGCCGCCTATACCTGGGCACACGGCAATCGTGTCCGCGGCGACGGACTGCGCTGGCTCCGCGAGGATTTTGAACCCGACGGCATTCACCCCTCTAATTCGGGTCGCCGCAAAGTGGCCGAGCTGCTGCTGCAGTTCTTCACCACCGATGCAACGGCCCGGCCCTGGTTTGTGCAGCCGTGATTCGTTTCCCCGCGAACCACGCACCGGAACAACCGGCCGGAAGTAACAAACCTGTCAACTGTACCCTGTCGTCTGTGATCTATAGAAATGTGCTTGCGGTTGGAAGTTACTACCCGGCCTGCGGCCCACGGCCAGCGCTCCTGTGGACGGATGACAGATGACGGCAGGATTCTGCCGGCCGGAAGTAACAAACCTGTCAACTGTCCCCTGTCATCCATAGAAAAGTGCTTGGGGTTGATGGTTGCTACCCGGCCTGCGGCCAACGCCTCAACTCCGTAGCTTTGTTCTCCTATGTCAGTTCCCCGCCGTTTTTCCGATGCCGGCCTGCGCCTCAGCGATTTTTACGATGAGGTGTGGGTGGTGTGTCCCGCCTGCAGCAAAAACGCCCTGGCACGGGCATACCGGGAGGTGGCATGTGCCCGCCTCACCTGTACAGCCTGCGGGTACAGCCGGGACGTATCCACCCGCCTGTCTAACGGTGGTGTCCTGCTGCTGCCTGCGCACCGGTATTTCAATGCCGCACTCTGGCTGCAGATGCCGCTGCGGGATGGAGAAACCGTAGCGGCCTTCAACGGTGCCCATCTCAATTACCTGGAGCAATACATTGCCGCAGACCTGCGGGAACACCGCAACCGCACCCATTTCACCCTGCTCGAGAAACTCCCGCGTTTTTACCACGAAGCTTCCAACCGTACCGCCTTGCTGAAGATTATACAGCAACTGCGGGAGAAGGGGTGAGGCGAATCGTAGGCCGGGGCAACGTTGGCCGTAAGCCGTCTTGTTTCATCCGGCCCGAAGTTTCTCTCCATTTACACCTTTTCACATTCGTTCCGGAAAAACGCCGCCAGGGTGTGCAACCGCTGGCGGGGGAACGCGTCAAAAAATCAGAAATCTAAAATCTGCAATCCGCTCCCGTACATCATACATCCAACATCGTACATTACTACGCGGGCCGTCAGCCGTAGGCCGTATAGTTACCTCCCGCCGCAAGGTTCTCTCCATTTACACATTGCCGCATTTACACATTGCCACGTTGCCCCATCCCCTCATCAGGGTATTTCCCGTCCCGGCCGGAAGCTGTACCTTTCGGAAAATACCGCACATGAAATCATTCCTCTCCCTGCTGTTCCTGCTGAGCGCTGCCGTGCTGCTCACGGGCTGTCCCTACGAAAGCGAAGTGCCCATTGATACACCCTCGGTGAAATACCCCGCCGGCCTGCTGGGTAAATGGGAACCCAAGAGTTCGTCCGACAACCTCATGATCATTACCAAAAAATCCGACTTCATTTTCCACATCGTCAAGACCAAGAAGGAAGCCAAGGCCGATGACACCCCCGAGGAATACGATGCGTATATGTCCGATGTGGGTGGACTGAAATTCCTCAACCTCACCGAGTCAAAACAGGACGAGTGGTCCACCAAGAAATACTACCTCTACAAGATGGAGCTCGCCACCAGCGGCGCCCGTCTCACACTGAGCCCGGTAACGGAAAACATCCGCGAGAAATTCACCGACTCCAAAGAACTCAAAGCCTTCATCCAGAAACACATGCACCTCTCGTTCTTTTACGACAAGGAGGACGAAGTGTACATCCGGGCCGACTGAGTCTTTTCGTTGCCGTGGTTCGTGACCCCACGGCTTTCCGGCAATCGGAGCACCGGCGGGAACAACACCGGGTGATCCGTATCTTACAGGCTGGAAGCTGCGCCCGTGCGGGAGCATTTACTTACCTGCCATGAAAATTATTCTCGCCCCCGATAAGTTCAAAGGAAGTCTCACCGCATTTGAGGTGTGTGAAGCCATGGAGGCCGGCATCCGCGGGGTGCTGCCCAACGCAACGGTACTTTCTTTTCCCCTGGCCGATGGGGGCGACGGCTTTGGTGCCACACTGAAACACTACCTCCACACACAAACCGTCCCAACCCAAACGGTGGATCCGTTGGGGCGTCCCTTTGCCGCCAGCTACGAATGGAGTGAAGACAAGGCCACGGCCGTTGTGGAACTGGCTGCGGCATCCGGACTGGTACTCCTGCACCCCAACGAGCGCAACCCGTTGCTCACTTCCACCTACGGTACCGGGCTGCAGATCAGGGATGCGATCGGGCGGGGCGCCCATACCCTCCTCCTGGGCCTCGGCGGAAGCGCCACCAACGACGCGGGCACGGGCATCCTGGCAGCCCTGGGGTTCCGCTTTTTTGATGCCGCAGGCGCAACCCTTGTTCCCTGCGGCGGCAACCTGCACGCCATCGAAAGGGTGGAGGTTCCTGCTGCTCTGCCCACCGCTCACTGGATCATCGCCTGCGATGTGAACAATCCCCTGCACGGAGCCAACGGGGCTGCCTTTGTGTACGCACCGCAGAAAGGGGCGGATGCGGCCATGGTGCAGCAACTCGACGAAGGGCTCCGCCATTTTGAAAGGGTAATCAACCGCTATGCAACAGCACCGGTTGGTGCCATCCCGGGTACGGGTGCCGCCGGTGGGGTGGTGGCCGGACTCCTGCCCTGGCTGAACCCTGCTGTTGTGAGCGGTATTGACCTCGTGATGGAGGCAAGCGGCCTTGAACAGGCGCTGCCGGGGGCCGACCTGCTGCTCACCGGGGAAGGCAAGCTCGACAACCAGAGCCTGCAGGGAAAAGTGGTGGGTCCCCTGGCTGCGTTGGGACGCAAACACAAGGTGCCGGTTGCGGCGGTATGCGGCATAGCGGAAGCCGATGTTGCACAGCTGCAGCAGGCCGGCATCAGCCGGGTGGTGCAACTCCTGCAACCCGGACGAACGGCAGGTTATTGCATGGAGCATGCCCGCCGCCTGGTAACGGAAGAGACAGCAGGCCTGCTGCGGGCGGCTGGTAATGCTGCTGCCCGGCAAGGCACATAAAACAGAACAGGGGTGTCCGACGGTTTCCGGGCTATTGCCACCTTCCGCAGTGTGTTTGTTCCGTTCACGATTCATCTTATCTTACCAGTATGAATGTGCACCTCCGCGAATGGCGTACGTCGGATATCCCCGTGCTGACGCAGCTGGCCAACAACCCCGCTGTTGCCGCCCCACTGCGGGATGCTTTTCCCCACCCGTACACGGAGGAGCATGCCCGTACCTGGGTGGAGTTTCAGCAGCAGCAGGAAGTGCCGCATGCTTTTGTCATTGAGGTGGACGGTGCATTTGCCGGGGGCACCGGGCTGGAGCGGCGGACCGATATTTACCGCGGCACGGTGGAAATCGGTTACTGGCTGGGCGAACCTTTCTGGGGCCGGGGCATCGCTTCACGGGCCATCGGGCTGCTTTGTGATTATATCTGGCACCACCTGCCCGATGTACACCGCATCGAGGCCCTGGTGTTTGCGCACAACACCGCTTCGCAACGCGTGCTGGCGAAGAACGGGTTTGTACAGGAGTCGTACCGCCGGAGGGCCGTGACCAAAGACGGGCAACTGTTCGATGATACGGTGTGGGTGTTGCTGCGGGAAAACAAGGATTGAATGAGTGAATGAATGAAGGATTGAATGGGGGGCGTACCGGGATGGAGGCGTTGCTTGTTGTTGTAAATTCATTTTCAGAAACAGGATTCCGGGAAAGCAATGAATGAAGGATTGAATGAATGAAGGATTGAATGGGGGGCGTTTACTTTCCAGCCGGCTGTTCGCTCCGTACATCTGACATCGTACTGGTCTGGAGTTACGGGTTATGTGTTATGGGTTACGCGATTTTGACTTCCGACCGTATGTGCCTTTCCAATTACACCTTCGTTCCGGTAAACCGCCGCCAGGGTTGGGAACCGCCGGCGGGGGAACGCGTCAAAAAATCTGAAATCCGAAATCAAAAATCTGCAATCTCAAATCTGAAATCCGTCCCCCGTACCTCGTACATCCAATAGCGTACAGGTGCAATGGGCCGTTGGCCGTCTGCCGTATTGTTACTTCCGGCCGCAAGGTTCTATCCATTTACACATCAGCATATTTACACGTTCACACATTGCCTTCCCATTTTCAAGTTTTCGCATCCCATTTTTTACATTCGCCACCAGGGTGTGCAACCGCTGGCGGGGATCCGCGTTTCCATTTTCACATTTTCACATCCCCCTCACCTGAACAACGCCGGGTGTTCCTTATGCCAGCCCGTAACCCGTTGCAGGGCTTCGCCCGCCTGGAGGAGTGGTCCTTCGCCGTAGAGCGGTGCCAGCAGGGTGATGCTGGTGGGCAGCTGCTGCCGGTTGAAGCCGGTGGGCAGGCAGAGAGCCGGGTGGCCGGTGAGGTTGGTGATGGCCAGCTGGCTGCCGCCATAGGTGGGGGTGATGAGCACGTCCACCTGCTGAAAGAACGCATCCAGCTCCTGCTGCAGCAGGAAGCGGTGGCGCTGGGTGTTGACGTACTCCACGGCGGGGATGAAGCGGGCCGCCCGGAAGAAGTTGGGCCAGTCGTTGCGGTTCTGGCGGGTGAGCTGGTCGTCGAGGTCCAGCCGCGTCATCGCGTCGAAGGCGGCCGCGCTTTCGGCGCCGATGGTGATGCCGATCATGTCGAACCGATACACCCCGCTGTCGGGGAACACCAGCGGAACGAGGGTCACGCCCAGCTGTTCAAAGGCCCGCAGCACTTTCCACTCGTTGGCGGTGGTATCGCGGATGCGGTCGAAGTAATTTTTGGCATAGCCGATGCGGAGCCGCCGGATATCGCCGCCGGGCTGGTAGCGGAAGGGCGGGTTCACACTGCCGGCATCGCGTCCGTCGGTGCCCCGCAGTACCTCGTACACCACGGCGGCATCGGTGGCGCTGCGGCAGATGGGTCCCACCTTATCGAGACTCCAGCTGAGCGTCATGGCCCCGCTGCGGCTGATGGTGCCAAAGGTGGGCCGCAGGCCCGTGGCTCCGCAGGTGTGCGAGGGCGATACGATGGAGCCGTAGGTTTCGGTGCCGATGGCAAAGGGTACCAGTCCGGCCACGGTAGCTGCCGCCGACCCCGCCGACGAACCCGAAGAGCCTGCGCGGAGGTTCCAGGGGTTGCGGGTGCGGCCGCCGTACCACCAGTCGCCCATGGCCAGCGAGCCCAGGGTAAACTTGGCCACCAGCACGGCGCCGGCTTCTTTCAGTTTGGTATAGACATAGCTGTCGTCTTCAATCACCTGCTCTTTGTAGGGTGCTGCCCCCCAGGTGGTGCGGGTGCCCCGCACGGCGAAGAGGTCTTTGAGTCCGTACGGGATACCATGCAGCAGTCCCCGGTAGCGGCCGGCTGCCAGTTCGGCATCGGCGGCCCGGGCCTGTTCCATCGCCAGCTCTTCGGTGACGGAGATGACACACTCGAGCGTGTCGCCGTAGCGTTTGATGCGGTCGAGAAAGAAGCGGGTGAGCTCCACGGAGCTGATCTGGCGGCTGCGCAGCAGGGAGGCCAGCTCGGGCAGGGAGTAAAACGCCAGGTCGGCAGGGTTGGCCGGCAGTACGACTTTTTTGGGCAGCTTCCAATTTACGGGTGGTGCGGCGGGAGGGAGAGCCCGCCCGGGCAGCAGCGGGCTCTGCCAGAGGCTCATGGGTACGCTGTTGGGCAGGTCCAGCCCGTGCAGTTTGCGGTACTCGGCCCGGCGGGTGCGCAGGGTGAAAAGCAGGCTGTCGAGTTCGGGCTCCGTAAACGACAAGCCGATCACGTTGGCCGCCGTGGCGGCATCGGTGCGGCGGAGGGTGTCGTTAACGGGTTGGGCCTGAAGAAGTAGAGCGGAAAACCCGGCGAACAGGAAAACAAGACGCAGAAACATGGAAAACGGAATTAGAACGGGAAGCTACGGAATTATGTAAGAGGTTGTAGGTACGGTGTACGGGGGATTGGGAATTGGGGATTGCAGATTTTGGATTTTTTGACGCGTTCCCCCGCCGGCGGTTTCAAAGAACGCGGAAGGCAAAATGGTAAATGTGTGAATGTGTTGATGTGTAAATGGTTAGAGCCTTGCGCCCCGAAGGCGAACGCAACCCCACTCACTCCTTCATTCATTCATTCACTCATTGAGTTCCCGCAGATCACGCGGATTTTTTGCAGATTACATGGAATTGAATTGCCAGGCTGGATTTCAAGGAATGAGAAACACCTCTAACCTGATACGCCCCCCATTCAATCAATCATTCATTCACTCATTCACTCATTGAATGTTTCTTCCGGCCGGCACTCACTACCCGTCCCACGGCCCACGGCTGACGGCCAACGATGTTACCTGCGTATCTTCTCCCACATCCGGCGCAGGTAGTTGATGAAAAAGCGGTATTGTCCCAACGGGATGCTGATGAGCAGTACACAGAGCGGCCAGAGGAGGGTGGCTATGGGTACAAATAATAGCCAAAAGGCCCAATTATTATCCTTGTGCAATAATAAATTGAGTAACTCTCTTGTAATTTTCCCGCAAAGGCTGCCGCCCAGCGCAAACGTGGTGAAGATGAGGGTAAACTGCCACCAGTTCACCTGCCATTTGTCTTTCAGCCGTTGAAACATGCGGCAAAAGTCGGGTATAAACCCCGTTGAAGCGTCACCGTTCTGTGAAAAATTGAATCTGTCACAAATTTGTTGCAACTATGTTCCTTCTGCTGAAATAAGTGCTTCCACACGTGCCTGAAACCCTTGTCATACAAGGGTAAAAATTTTTTTCAGGGTGTGGATAGTTTGTCAGTATCGTCCCCTAAATTTGCAGCCTGTATTCCGGGAACTTTTTTCCTCATCACCTACGTTTTCTGAACGTTATGAATCAACCAAAGTCAATTCTCCGCCGTTTCCTACCTGTCTGTTTTTCAATCGTTTTGCTGGTGTCCGGCACAGGGGTAACGGCCCAGGACGGGAAGGCGTTGTTTCAAACCAACTGTGCCTCCTGTCATGCCCTCAACAAGAAGCTGACCGGACCGGCCCTGGCGGGTTTTGAAGAGCGGGGTCCCTGGGGCGACCGCAAAAAACTCTACGAATGGGTGCGCAACCCGGCTGCCTTTGCCAAAAATGATGCCTATTCCGCCGCCCTCATCAAGGAGTACGGTGTGCTGATGACCGGCTTCAACGCCCTCACCGATGCGGAAATTGACGCCATCGTTACTTATATTAATACACCGCCCCCCACACCGGCTCCTGTGGTGCCTGGCACCGAAGGGGCTGCCCCGGCGGGTGACAACACCTTCCTCTTTGGTATCCTGGCCCTCGTGCTGGCTGTGGTGGCGCTCATCCTCCTGCAGATCAACAGCAACCTGAAGCGCCTGTCTGATGAGAAAGAAGGTGTGGTACGCGGTGAGCCCCTGCCTTTCTGGCGCAACAAGGCCTACATCGCCACCGGCATCATCCTGCTGTTCCTGGTAGGCGGCTACCTCACCATCCAGGGCGCCATTGGCCTGGGCCGCCAGACCAACTACCAGCCCGAGCAACCCATTTACTACTCGCATACGGTACACGCCGGCATCAACCAGATCAACTGTCTGTACTGCCACGGCGGCGCCATGGAAGGCAAGCACGCCAACATCCCCAGCGTGAACGTGTGTATGAACTGCCACATGGCCATCAACGAATACAAGGGTCCCGATCTCTTCCGTGAAGACGGCACCAAGGTGGACGGTACGGCTGAAATCCAGAAGCTCTACCAGTATGCCGGCTGGGATCCCACCCTCAACAAATACACCGGCGAAGGCAAACCCATCGAGTGGATCCGCATCCACAACCTGCCCGACCACGTTTACTTCAACCACTCCCAGCACACCGTTGCCGGCGGCGTACAATGCCAGACCTGCCACGGCCCCATCCAGGAAATGGGCGAAGTATACCAGTTCAGCACCCTCAGCATGGGCTGGTGCATCAACTGTCACCGCGAGTCCAGTGTGAAATTCTCTGAGAACGGCTTCTACAGCATGTACGAGAAGTTCCACAACGACATCAAGAGCGGCAAAATGGACAGCGTAACCGTAGAGAAAATCGGCGGTACCGAGTGCCAGAAATGTCACTATTAATCTGAACAGCAGCAATAAACGGCCGGTGTGCGCCCGCACGATGCACTGCACACCACCGCATCATCAAAATCCGCATATCAGTTTTTATGAGTAAGAAAAAATACTGGCAAAGTTTCGGAGAGCTGAACAACACCAAGGCCTACCAGGAAAGCGCGGCCGACGAGTTTCGGGAAGAACTGCCTTTCGAGGGGCTGGAGAACAGTGCCAACACCCCCCGCAGGGATTTTCTGAAATACCTCGGTTTCAGCACCGCTGCCGCCACCCTGGCCGCCAGCTGCGATATACCCGTAAAAAAGTCGATCCCCTTCCTCAACAAACCCGCCGACATTGTGCCGGGTGTGGCCAACTACTACGCCACCACCTTCGTGCTCGACGGGGATGTGGTGCCGGTACTGGCCAAAGTGCGGGATGGACGTCCCATTAAAATTGAAGGCAATCCCGAAGGCTTCGCCGGCGGAGCTACCTCCCAGCAGGTACAGGCGTCCGTGCTGAGCCTCTATGATATGGCCCGCGTGCGCTTCCCCCTCGAAAAATCAGCCGACGGCTTTAAAGAAGCGCCCACCTACGAAGCGGTGGACACCAAAATCATGGAAGCCCTGGCCGGTGTGGGCAGCAAGCAGGTGGTGCTGCTGAGCTCCACCCTCAACTCGCCCTCTGTACAAAAAACCATTGACCAGTTTAAATCGAAATACCCCACGTTCCGCCACGTGACCTACGACGCCGTTTCCTACAGCGGTATGATTGAAGCCAACGAGCGGACCTATGGTAAAAAGGGCATTCCTTCCTATCACTTCGAAAATGCCGACGTGGTGGTGAGCCTGGGCGCCGACTTCCTCGGCACCTGGCTGAGTCCCGTGGAGTTTGCCAAGCAATACGCCACCAAGCGCCGCATCAACGAAGCCAACCCCGTGATGAGCCGGCACTTCCAGTTTGAGAGCATGTACAGCATGACCGGCGCCAACGCCGATGAACGCTTTACCCATAAGCCCAGCCAGCTGGGTGCTGTACTCCTGAACCTTTATGCCGCTGTTGGTGGTACAGTTGCGGCCCCCGAGATAGCCGACCAGCAACTGCTGAACGGCATCAAGGCTGCCGCCAAAGAACTGCTGGCCGCCGGCGGCAACGCCGTGGTGGTGTGTGGCAGCAATGATGTGAACGCACAAGTGGTGGTGAACGCCATCAACGACCGCATCGGCGCCAACGGCAAGACCATCAACTTCGCCACAATGGTGCACTACCGCAAGGGTGTGGATGCCGAGATGGAACAGCTGGTGACCGATATGAACGCCGGAAATGTAGGTGCGGTGCTGGTGTACGGCGCCAACCCTGTATATACCTATCCCGATACCAAACGCTTTGTGGAAGGCTGGAAAAAAGTGAGCCTGACGGTTTCCTTCAACGAGATTGAAGACGAGACCACCAGCGAGTGCCAGTACGTACTGCCCGCCCACCACTACCTCGAAAGCTGGGGCGACGCTGAAGCTAAAACCGGCTTCCTCTGCTTTCAGCAGCCCACCATTCACCCGCTGTTCAAGACCCGCGCCTTTGCCACCTCCCTGCTCAAGTGGAGCGGCAGCAGCGAAGACTACGAAACCTATTTCAAAAACTACTGGACCAGCCAGTTGGGCGGACAGACCGCTTTTGACGACGTGCTCCGTACCGGTGTAATCAACCCTGCACCGGCCGTATCCGGCGCCTCCTTCAACAGCGGCGCCCTCGCGGGAGCCGTGGAGAAACTGGCCGCCCCCGTTACCGGTGGTAAATACGAGCTGGTGATGTACCAGAAAGTGAGCATCCGCGACGGTAAACTGGCCAACAACCCCTGGCTGCAGGAGATGCCCGATCCCATCACCCGCGCTACCTGGGACAACTACGCCATTATTTCGGTGAAAACGGCCGAAGAGCTGGGCTACATAGCCGATGACGAATACGAAGTGAACCCCGAAAAGCCGGTACTCCGCATCAAAGCCGCCGGCAAAGAGGTGGAACTGCCCCTGCTCATTATCCCCGGTATGAACGCCGGCACCATTGCCATTGCCGTGGGCTACGGCCGCAGCGAGAAAGTGGGCCTGGCCGCCAAGGGAGCCGGCAAGAACATTTATCCCTTCGTTGCCTTTAACGGAAGTAACTTCATTTATAGCGTTGCCGAAGCCGGCATTGAAACCACCAAACAGCAATACGTGGTGGCCCAGATGCAGACCCACGGCAGCTACGGCAACCGCCACGAAGTAGTAAAGGAAACCAGCCTGCCCATCTTCAAAAAAGACCCCAAGGTGATCGTGAATGAGCGCTTGGTGGAACTGAAAGCGTATGGCGGACTGGAGAACTTCGAAGCCCAGGGTACCATCTACCCGGTGTTCGACAAGCCCGGCATCAAGTGGGGCATGAACATCGACCTCAACACCTGTAACGGTTGCGGCGCCTGCGTGGTTGCCTGCTCGGCCGAGAACAACGTGAGTGTGGTGGGTAAGAACCAGGTGGCCAAGTTCCACGATATGCACTGGCTGCGGATTGACCGCTACTTCAGCGGCGACCCCGAAAACCCCGATGTGGTGTTCCAGCCCATGCTGTGCCAGCACTGCGACAACGCACCCTGCGAAAACGTTTGTCCCGTTGCCGCCACCAACCACAGCAGCGAAGGTCTCAACCAGATGACTTACAACCGTTGCATCGGTACCCGTTACTGCGCCAACAACTGTCCGTATAAAGTGCGTCGTTTTAACTGGCACGACTGGAACGGAGCCGACAGCTTCAAGGACAACCAGAATGACATTATAAAGAGCGGCCGTCTCAACGAGGTGACCATCCAGATGAACGATGACCTCACCCGCATGGTGCTGAACCCCGATGTTACGGTGCGCAGCCGCGGTGTGATTGAGAAGTGCTCCTTCTGCGTACAGCGCCTGCAGGAAGCCAAGCTCACCGCCAAGAAAGACAGCCGTCCGCTGGTGGACAACGACATCAAGACCGCCTGCCAGCAGGCTTGTCCCACCGGCGCCATTGTATTTGGCAACGTGAACGACAAAGAAAGTGCCATCCGCAAAGTGCGCACCGAAGAAAGCCCCAACCGCCTGTTCTACGTACTGGAGCAGATCCACGTACTGCCCAACGTGAGCTACGCGGCCAAGGTGCGGAATACGGAGCGTACCGTGGGCAACCACGAAGAGGGGCACGGTCACGATGATCACGGTGATCACGGCGCCGGCAAGGAAGCAGAAAAGCAGCCGGCTGAAGCGGCGCATTAAGGCCGGACGTACCGGCTGAGCAGGGAACCGGACGCTCACGTGTGCGACGCAACCACTGCTCCGCAGGGAACAGACGATGACACCCCCCCCTCCGCCAGAAAGCCGGGGGAGGTACGGAAATAAACAATCAAAACGAACGCTGCCGGTTGCAGCGGGATGTTAAAAGCTTAAACCAGCATATGTCATTACTCAAGTACGAATCACAGGTCAGGGAACCACTGGTTGACGGTAGCAAAACCTATCACCAGGTAACGGAAGATATTTGCGGCCCGGTGGAAGCGGCCCCCACGCGTTTGTGGTGGATCGGCTTCATTATTTCGGTGGCCTTGCTGCTGTTTGGCGTGGTGAGTCTCTACGTGGAAGTGGTGTACGGTACCGGTATGTGGAACCTGAACAAAACCATCGGATGGGGTTGGGACATCACCAACTTCGTATGGTGGGTGGGTATCGGTCACGCCGGAACCCTCATCTCCGCGATCCTGCTGCTGTTCCGCCAGGGCTGGCGTACGGGTGTAAACCGTGCCGCAGAAGCCATGACCATCTTTGCGGTGATGTGCGCCGGCCAGTTCCCGGTATGGCACATGGGCCGCGTGTGGATGGCCTTCTTTGTACTGCCGTATCCCAACACCCGCGGGCCGCTGTGGGTGAACTTTAACTCGCCGCTGCTGTGGGACGTATTTGCCATCTCCACCTACTTCACCGTATCGCTGCTGTTCTGGTACAGCGGTCTGATTCCCGATCTGGCCACCCTGCGTGACCGTGCCAAAAAGAAGTGGGCCAAAATGTTCTACGGTATTACCGCCTTTGGCTGGACCGGTTCCACCAAGCACTGGCAGCGCCACGAGAGCCTGTCGCTCGTGCTGGCCGGGTTGAGTACTCCGCTCGTGCTGTCGGTACACACCATCGTATCGTTCGACTTCGCCACCTCGGTGATCCCCGGCTGGCATACCACCATCTTCCCGCCCTACTTCGTAGCAGGTGCCATCTTCTCGGGCTTTGCCATGGTACAGACCCTGATGCTGGTAACCCGCAAGGTGATGAAGCTGGAAGATTACATCACCATCAGCCACATCGAAAACATGAACAAGGTGATTGTGCTAACCGGCTCCATCGTGGGCTGCGCCTATCTCACCGAGCTGTTCATGGCCTGGTACAGCGCCGTGAAATACGAGTACGACGTGTTCTTCAAATACCGCATTGCCGGTCCGTACGGCTGGAGCTACTGGCTGATGATGACCTGTAACGTGATCACCCCGCAGCTGTTCTGGGTGAAGAAGCTGCGCCGGAACATCGCTTTCACCTTCCTGATGAGTATTGTGGTGAACATTGGTATGTGGTTCGAGCGTTTTGTGATCATCGTGTCATCGCTGTACCGCGACTACCTGCCCTCCAGCTGGTCGGTGTACTACCGCCCCACCATCTGGGAAGTGGGCTTCTACCTTGGATCCTTTGGTCTGTTCTTTACCTGCTACTTCCTGTTCTCCAAATACTTCCCTGTAATTGCCATCGCCGAGATCAAGCACATCCTCAAGCGGAGTGGCGAGAGCTACAAGGAGCAGATGGACCCGCTGGAAGAAAAAACGCTGGAAGAGTTCGCACACCACGCACACCATTAATTGAATTTGTAAAACAGATATATGCCCGTAAAAAAATTCATAGTTGGCTGCTTCGATGACGAGAAGACCCTGTTTCCCGCGGTGAAGAATACCCGCAAGAACGGGTACCGCATCCAGGATGTGTACACCCCGTTCCCGGTGCATGGTCTCGACAAGGCCCTTGGTTTGCGTGACACCAGTCTGCATACCGCCGGCTTCATCTACGGCATCACCGGTACCACCACGGCCCTCAGCTTCATGAGCTGGGTGTTTACGAAAGACTGGCCGCTCAACATCGGGGGCAAGCCCCTGCTGCCGCTGCCGGCCTTCATCCCCATTATCTTCGAGCTGACGGTGCTCTGCGCCGCCGTGGGCATGGTGCTCACCTTCTGCTACCTCTGCCAGCTGGCGCCCTTCGTGAAGAAAGATCACTTTCACCTGCGGGCCACCGACGATCTGTTTGTGATGCCCATTGAGGTGACGGCCAAAACCAATGTGGAGGAGGTGAAAGCCTTCCTGCACAATGCGGGCGCCGTGGAAGTGTTTGAGAAGGAAGCCGAAACCGGCTGGTGGCTGGGCCGCTACGACAAAGAGCGTAAGATTTTTGAGAAAGAAACTGTAACCGCATAAACTGAACCGCATGCGCATGCAACAATTTTTTGCTACCGGACTCATCCTCACCACCCTTGTGGCGCTGGCTGCCTGCCAGCGGGCCGGTAAGAACAACCCCGGTAAAATCTATATGCCGGACATGGCCTACAGCCGCGCCCTCGAAACCTATGCCGACAACAGCCACCTGGCTGCCGCGGGCATCCGTTTTGAAGGGACCCCTGTTCCCGGCACCGTGAAGCGGGAAGGGGTGGCCGCTTTCCCCCTGCCGATGGACCAGGGAACAGAAACCACCAATTACGACAAGAGCGTGCAGATTGCCAACCCCCTGCCGGCCCTCAATGACAAGGATATGGCCGAAGCCAGGCGCCTGTATAATGTGAATTGCGGCATTTGCCACGGTGAAAAACTCGATGGCAACGGCCCGCTGTACAAAGGAGGTGATGGTCCGTACCCCGCCAAGCCCGCCACCCTGGTGGGCGACGCCAAGTACGAAGCCATGCCGGCCGGCCAGATGATGTATTCGCTCACGTATGGAAAAAACCTGATGGGCAGCTATGCCGCCCAGCTGAGCACCAAGCAGCGCTGGATGATCATTCATTATATCAAGAGCATGCAGCCCGGTGGTAAGCCCGCGACCGACGCGGTGGCCGCCAACTGAGTACAACCCAAACCAAACAACTCAATAAACGAAGTTCAATGGCACTGAAAGAGCAATTTGAAGTACCGGGGGGTCTGAAAAAATGGAGCTATGTCCTCATGGGCGTGGGCTTGCTGACGCTGATCCTCGGCGTGATATTCCTGCACCCGTTCTCCGGCGGTCACGGCGAAGGCCACGGCGCCGAAGCCTATGGTCCCACCAAGTTCTGGATGGCGCTGATGCACAACGGCATTTTCTGGCTGCTGGTGGTGGCTGCCAGCTTCTTTTTTGTAAGCGCCACCACGCTGGCCCAGGGCGGCTGGCCGCTGGCCTTCCGCCGCGTGCCCGAAGCCATCTCCGGCAATCTCAATGTGCTGGGTCCTCTCGTGGTGGCCCTGCTCCTCATCTACGTATGGTTCTCGCCCGATCACCACATCTACCACTGGAAAGACGTGGAGCACGTAAAGCACGATGAGAAACTCACCTGGAAGAGCGGCTTCCTCAACCCCACGTTCTATACCGTATTGTCCATCGTAAGCGTGGGCCTCTGGATCTTCTTCCGCAACTGGTTCCGTAAGAATTCGCTGGCCGAAGACCTGGGCGCCCGCAACGACCATTCCTATTACTGGAAAGCCATCGCCATTGCGGCGGCCTTCCTGGTAACCTACGGCCTCACGGTCATGAGCACCCTCCCCTGGATGTGGCTCATGAGCATCGACGCCCACTGGTTCAGCACCATGTACAGCTGGTACACCTTTGCCAGCTCCTGGGTGGCCGGTATTTCACTGATGATGCTGTTTGTGGTGTACCTCAAAAACCAGGGCTACCTGGAATATGTGAGCGAAGAGCACATCCACGATATTGGTAAGTTCATGTTCGCGTTCTCGGTGTTCTGGACCTATCTCTGGTTCTCCCAGTACATGCTCATCTGGTACTCCAACCAGCCCGAAGAAACCCTCTATTTCATTCAGCGGATCGGTGCCGGCGGGGAAGGTGGCGCCTTTAAGGGTATCTTTTTGCTTAATTTAATCATCAATTTCCTTGCTCCGTTGTTAATATTGATGCGCAGGGGATCGAAGCGGAACTATACGGTGGTGACCCTGATGGCTGTTGTGATCATTTTTGGACACTGGCTCGATTTTTACCAGATGATCACACCCGGCCCCCTGCAGGAGCTGGGGCAGGAGGCCAACTCGTTTGGTCACTTCCTTTACAGCCTGGGCATCAGTGCCGGCTTCCTGGGACTGGTGATCTTCTTTACAGCGAGGTACCTCACCAAGGCGCCCCTGCTGCCGAAGAACCACCCGCTGGTGAAAGAAAGCATCATTCACCATACATAAACGTTTGAACAAAGCATTACTAGTTGACGCATACCCAATAATTTGCAGTTTATGACAACGACGACTTACCTGATTCTTGCTGCCGTGGCGCTGGTGTTCATTGTAATCTTCCAGATTGCAAAGGCCAGTGAATATGTGAGCGTGCTGAAAGGCGAGGAGAAGGCCAACAAGCAAACCAACAAGATCAACGGCGCTATGCTGCTGGGATTCATGATCCTGGGCTTCATCGGCGTGTGGTATTGCAACGAAAAACTTTACGGCAGCACCCTTTTTCCGCAGGGCTCCGCTTCGGTGGAGGGCGAGAAGATTGATGAAATGTTTATGATGACCACTGCCGTAACCGGCCTGGTGTTCATCCTCACCCAGTTCCTGCTGTTTTACTTTGCCTGGAAATACCAGGAGAAAGAAGGACGTAAAGTGTATTTTTTCCCGCACAGCAACAAGCTGGAACTGATCTGGACGGTGGTGCCTGCCATCTTCCTCACCGTGCTGGTGGTATTTGGTCTTAAATTCTGGTTCCGTATCACCTCCGACGCCCCCAAAGACGCCCTCACCGTGGAAATCATGGGCAAACAGTTTGGCTGGATCATGCGGTACCCCGGTAACGACAACACATTTGGCAAGACCTATTTCCGCGTGATCAACGACGAGCAGAACAACTCGCTGGGACAGATTTGGGAAGATCATGCCGACCTGCAGCTGAAAGCCGATCCGGCCAACTACGATGATGTGGTGACCACGCAGACCATGTACATCATAAAAGACCGTCCCGTGAAACTCATCATCGGCAGCCGCGATGTGATTCACGACGTGGGCCTGTCGCACTTCCGCATGAAAATGGACGCGGTACCCGGTATCCCCACCACGCTCTGGTTTACACCCAAGTACACCACTAAGGAGATGAAAGAGCGCACCGGCAACCCCGACTTTGT
The DNA here is from genome assembly GCA_937862815.1 of uncultured Chitinophagaceae bacterium. Classification (GTDB taxonomy): domain Bacteria; phylum Bacteroidota; class Bacteroidia; order Chitinophagales; family Chitinophagaceae; genus Lacibacter. Next base: position 33,647 of record CALMED010000038.1, read on the forward strand.
GTACGAGATTTCCTGCGACCAGATGTGCGGTAACGGCCACTACTCCATGAAGGGGATCATTGAAGTGGTAACCCAGGAAGAGTTCGATGCCTGGATGGCGAAGCAGAAGCCGAACTATTATGTGGCGCATCCCGACAAAGACCCGGAATCCATTAAGCAGGCTGCAGATACGACTGCTGCAAAAACGGCGGTGGCGATCAAGTAACGAACAATAACATTTTTGCTAATATCAACGACTATGAGTTTAGAAACCACACAGGTACAAGGCGCAACGGTCTCCCACGGGGTGCACGACGAAACCCATCACGGGCATCACCACCACGAGACCTTCTTGACCAAGTATGTGTTCAGCCAGGATCACAAAACCATTGCCAAGCAATTTCTCATTACGGGTATGTTCTGGGCGCTGCTGGGCGGTCTGTTTTCCGTGATCTTCCGTCTGCAGCTCGGTTTCCCCGACACCAAGTTCCCCTGGATGGAAGACCTGCTGGGCGAATGGGCCCGCGGCGGACAGCTGCAGGCAGAAGCCTATTATGCCCTGGTGACCATGCACGGTACCGTGCTGGTGTTCTTTGTACTCACCGCCGGCCTCAGCGGTACCTTCTCCAACTTCCTGATTCCGCTGCAGATCGGCGCCCGCGATATGGCTTCGCCGTTCCTCAACATGCTGAGCTACTGGTTCTTCTTCAGTGCCAGCATCGTGATGCTTTCGTCCATTTTCGTACAAACCGGTCCTTTCAGCGGCGGCTGGACAGCTTACCCGCCTCTCAGCGCCCTGGGTGAAGCCTCACCCGGCTCAAAAGTGGGGATGGACCTCTGGCTGGTATCCATGGCCTTGTTCGTGGTGTCTTCGCTGCTGGGCGGGCTTAACTACATCGCCACCGTACTCAACATGCGCACCAAGGGCATGAGCATGACTCGATTGCCCCTCACCATCTGGGCCTTCTTCTTTACGGCGGTACTGGGTGTATTGTCATTCCCCGTACTGTTCTCGGGCTTTATCCTGCTCATCTTCGACCGTCACTTCGGCACCAGCTTCTACCTGAGCGATATTTACATCAACGGACAGGCCTTACCCAACGAAGGAGGCAGTGCCATCCTCTACCAGCACCTGTTCTGGTTCCTGGGTCACCCGGAAGTGTACATCATCCTGCTCCCCGCCATGGGCATGGTGAGCGAAATCCTCTCGGTGAACAGCCGCAAGCCCATTTTCGGCTACATGGCCATGGTTGGCTCCCTGTTCGCCATCGCCATCCTCGCCTTCCTGGTGTGGGCGCACCACATGTTCGTAACCGGTCTGAATCCCTTCCTGGGCGCCTTCTTCGTACTGCTCACCCTGCTGATCGCGGTACCGTCGGCCATCAAGGTATTCAACTGGCTCACCACCATCTGGAAAGGCAACCTGCGCTTTACCCCCGCCATGATGTTCGCCCTTGGCTTCGTGAGCCTGTTTATCTCGGGAGGTCTGACCGGTATCTTCCTCGGTAACTCGGCACTCGACATCCACCTGCACGATACCTACTTCGTAATCGCCCACTTCCATATTGTAATGGGCGTGGCGTCCATGTTTGGCATGTTTGCCGGTATCTACCACTGGTACCCCAAGATGTACGGCCGCTACCTTAACAACACGCTGGGATATGCGCACTTCTGGGTAACGATGGTGGGAGCCTACCTCATCTTCTGGCCCATGCACTATACCGGCCTGGCCGGTATGCCCCGCCGCTATTACAGCTATGATATCTGGGAATCTTTCAAGCAGTTTGGTACCCTCAACCAGTTCATCAGCATCGTAGCCATCCTGGTGTTCCTGGCCCAGTTCCTGTTCCTTTTCAACTTCTTCTACAGCATCTGGAAGGGACGGCAGGTGAAGACCCAGAACCCCTGGGGCGCCAACACGCTCGAATGGACCACCCCCGTTAACCCGGGACACGGCAACTGGGAAGGCGAGATTCCCGAGGTACACCGCTGGGCCTACGATTACGGTAAAGACGGGAAAGAATACATTCCGCAAACCGTGCCGGTAAGCGCAGACGAAAGCAAACACTAAACCATTTCCGCAGCAACCCCTCCCCCCGGAGGGATTGTTGCAAGCGGAAGGCAGCATAACATGACGCAACACACAGAGGCAGGATCGGATCGGGGAGAGAGCGGGAGTTCTTTGCAATGGCGGACCAAACTGAAAGATTACGGGCAGCTGATCAAGTTTACCCTCAGCTTCATGGTGGTCTTCAGCAGCGTGATCGCCTACATGCTGGCTCCCAACGTGGTGGCGTATGACTTTGTAAGCATCGTTCTTTTATTTCTTGGAGGTATGCTGGTGACGGGCAGTGCCAATGCCATCAACCAGATTGCGGAAAAGGAAACCGACGCGGTGATGCAGCGCACGGCCAAACGGCCGGTAGCTTCGGGCCGCATGTCGGTGCAGGAAGCTACCGCGTTTGCGGTGGTGGGCAGCCTCCTCGGCTCTTTGATACTGGCCTGGTATTTCAGCTGGCAGGCCGCGGCCATCAGCCTGTTGAGTCTCTTCATCTACGGGTTTATCTACACCCCGTTGAAGAAGGTGAACTCCACGGCCGTGCTGGTGGGTGCCATCCCCGGCGCTTTGCCCTGCCTCATCGGCTGGGCGGCTGCGTACAACGGGGACGACTTTTCGTGGACCGGCGGATGGATCCTCTTCGCCATGCAGTTTCTCTGGCAGTTCCCCCATTTCTGGGCCATTGCCTGGGTGGCGCACGGCGACTACAGCAAGGCGGGCTTCAAGCTGCTCCCTTCGCAGCAGGGGCCCACGAAGTTCACGGCGGTGCAGACGATCATCTACTCGCTCCTGATGATCCCGGTAGGGATTCTTCCCTATATCATGGGCATGAGCGGAATGGTCAGCCTCTGGATCGTACTGGCAGCCAACCTGTTTATGGTGGCCCAGTGCATACGACTGTACATCGCCATGGATGTGAAGAGCGCCAGGCGGGTGATGTTCAGCAGCTACCTGTATTTGCCGGTGGTGCTCCTGGCGCTGCTGGCCGACAAACTGCCGCCGGCCTGAAAACGGGCAGAAATAAATAAAAGCGACACAACGGATGTCGTAAACATAAAATTAAGACCGCTCCTGGCGGAGAAGGAACGAGAAGGAATATGGCGCAGGTTATGAGTGAAAGGAAACAAAAAATGCATCCCCACAAGTTTACACTGTGGGTGGCCATCGGCAGCATCACCATGATGTTTGCCGGCTTTACGAGTGCGTACATTGTAAAGAGCAACATGGCCGGATGGGTGCCGGTGCAGATGCCGCAGATCTTTTATTTATCCACCGTGCTCATCCTGGGCAGCAGTGCCACCATTTACCTGGCGCAGCAGGCCTTCCGCCAGCGGCTCATGGCCCGTTACCGGTTGCTCATCACCGTTACCGCGGTGCTGGGCCTGGCCTTCCTCGTAACGCAGTTCATCGGCTTTTCCCAACTGTGGGAACAGAAGGTGACCCTGAAGGACAGTGTGGCCGGCGCATTCTTTTACATCATCACGGGGGTGCACGGTCTCCACGTATTGGGTGGAGTGGTGGCCCTGCTGGTGATCTTTGCCCGGGCGTACAGCGCCCAAACCCGGTACTACAGTTCCACCCCCATTGAAGTGGCAGCTGTGTACTGGCATTTTGTAGATATTTTATGGATCTATCTGTTCGTGTTTTTCCTGATGGTATCCTGAAAATAGAACCTTAAAACAATTCTGAACTTTAAACATTTGTAAATGGAACACGCAGTACCGGCTAACACAAAATGGTGGAACGGGGGGAAGAGTCCCTTCAACGTGGAGTATGGGAAATTAATGATGTGGTATTTCCTGATGAGTGACGCCTTCACCTTTGGCGCCCTGCTCATCTCGTACGGCACCGTCCGCTTTTCCAGCAACTCCTGGCCCGACCCCAACTACGTGTTCAACTCGTTTCCCCTTGCCGGGCACGCCAACCTGCCGCTGGTATTTGTGAGCCTGATGACGTTCATCCTGATTGTTAGCTCGGTAACCATGGTGCTGGCCGTACACGAAGGCCATCACGGTAACAAGAAGGGCGTTATCAAGTGGATGCTCTGGACCATCCTGGGCGGCTTTGCCTTCCTCGGCTGCCAGGCCTGGGAGTGGACCCACCTCTATCACCAGGGCGCCTGGTGGGGCAGCAACCCCTTCCCCAATGCGGATGGCACGGTGGCTTCCTCCAACTTCTCCAACTTCTTCTTTACCATCACCGGGTTCCACGGCTTTCACGTGTTCTCCGGCGTGGTGATCAACATCATTGTCACCATCATGGCCTGGAAAGGCGTATTTGAACGCCGCGGCCACTACCTCATGATTGAGAAAGTGGGGCTCTACTGGCACTTTGTAGACCTGGTATGGGTATTCGTATTCCTTTTCTTCTATCTTGTTTAACCCTCATTGCAAACAACTGAACTTCTTCTGATATGGAACATCAAACTTTTGGCGGCGAAGTAACGGTACATCACGAACCCGCACCCGATAACGTAAAACGGATCATCCGCACCACGATCCTTCTCTCCATCATCACCATCATTGAGCTGGGAATCGGCTACCTGCTGTACCTCACCAGCTTTGGTGATACCGTGGACCTGATGTTCAAGGGGGCTGTGATCATCCTCTCCTTTGCCAAGGCCTTTTACATCGTGTCGGTGTTCATGCACCTGGGCGATGAGATCCGCAACCTCATCATGACCATTGTGGTGCCGCTGTTGCTCTTTGTATGGTTTATCATCGCCTTCCTGTGGGATGGTAATTCCTGGAAAAACCTGCGCAATGATTATGCGCCCAAGGATCCCGTAAAGTTCGAGCAGCAGGTAACGGAACCTGTGAAGGAAGGAGGATTGAACTGATTGTAATTTTCTTCAAAAGCAATCGTCCCGGTTCACCTCCTGCAGGCAACCGGGGCGATTTTTTATCCGCCAACCACCGGGCTTAGCGGTTATGTGGTGAAAGTATTCAACGTGTATGAGTAAAAAAGCTATCTGGGCATTGCTACTGGTACTGGGTGTTCCCCTCACCGCGTATTTCCTGGTGAAATATTTCAGCGAAGAGGCCGTCGTAATGCCAAGGCGTTATTTTCACGATTCGGTGGTGGAGAAAACAAAAGACGGCAAGCTGTACAAGGATACAGTGTGGCACTCTGTGGCCAATTTCACCTTCACCAACCAGCTGGGGCAGACGGTTTCCGCTGATGAGGTAAAGGGAAAGATCCTTGTGGTGGATTTCTTCTTCACCCGCTGTCCCAATCCCTGTCCCACGCTCACCCGCAACATGAAGCGGATGCAGGATTCCTACCTCAAAACCGACACGCTCATTCATTTTATTTCGTTTTCGGTGGATCCATCCCGCGACAGCGTGCCGGTGCTCAAGGCCTATGCCGATCGCTTTGGCGTGCGCCACAACAACTGGTGGATGCTCACCGGGGAGAAAAAAGATATTTATGACCTGGCCTTCAATGAATTTAAAGCGGCCGTGGTGGATGGAGGTAACGTAGATACAGCCTTCATTCATACCAGCAAATTCTACCTGCTCGACAAAGAGCGGGTGATCCGGGGTTGGTACGACGGCACCGATACAGCCTCCCTGCGTAAAATGGCCCGCGACATCAGTCTGCTGATTCTCGAAAAAGACAAGAAGAAAAAACGCAACCTGTTCCGAAAATAAATTCCAGCGCATGTCCGAACATCACAGCTCCCATCATCGCCGCCACCGGCACTCCCGCGGCATTGTACTGAAACCCGCGCTTAAAAAGAACGACCGGCTGGCCTATGTACTTATTGGTATTGTTTCTGTTGTGGTATTTGCAGCCGTCGTGCTTCTGGGACAGGTGAAGCTGGATGTGAACCTGGGGTTTGATAAGCACATTTTTGCCCGCATCAATGCACTTATTAACACCTTTGTGGCCTTATTGCTGCTGGGCGCACTCTGGGCTGCCAAAGACAAACGATACGAAACCCACAAAAAACTGATGCTGTGGGCCATCGGGTTGTCGGTATTGTTTCTTGTTTCCTACATCGCCCATCACCTCCTGTCGGAATCAACTACCTATGGCGGATCGGGACTTGTAAAACTGGTGTACTATTTTATTCTTATCACCCACATTTTTCTGGCGGGCGTTATGCTGCCCTTCATTTTGTTTACGGCTTACCGGGCATTAACGGGTGAGTACGACAAGCACCGCAAACTGGCCCGCATCACCTGGCCCCTGTGGTTGTACATAGCTATAACGGGCGTGGTGGTGTACCTGATGATCAGTCCGTATTATACCTGATCTTCCTCTTCCCGGGGAAGGTTTTCTATATCGTTTAAGTCTTTATAACGGCCGGCTGCTTTCTTTGCCTGCAGTAAATGATGCAGGTGGATGACACGAACAGGCGTTTCATCCATCGTTTCCATAGTTGCTTTTCTGTACGTTTCACGGAAATCCAGACCCTTCACCTGCGTCATTATTTCAATGGCATAGGGCGGAACACCTAATGCAAATACGTCATAGGCATCCGAAAAAAACTGATCTGCGGGAACCGCCCCGGCCGGAGCGCCAAACAACTGAAACGCCCGCAGCAGCTTTTTGTAGTTTTCCGGTGTTTTCTCAACCCATATATCCAGGTCGCCGGTTGACCGGCTGTAACCGCGTAGGATAACCGCATAACCGCCAACCAGGATATAGGATACGCCGCCTTGGTTGAGCGCATGAATAAAATCCCTGAAATCATCATTCAGAAACATGTTAGTAGGGATGTTTTCTGCTTTTGTACACGGAACGGTCCACTTTGCCCTTTAAAAAATCAGAAACCCGGTATGCCACTTCTGTCATGACGGCCGCAGCGGCCATCCGCTCTTCCGGGGTGCGGTGGTGCCAGTACTGAAAATCAATATTTCCGTGCTTTTCCATTTTATAAGCCTTGTACATCTTTCTGTTGGATGCGGGCGGTTGTTGCGGCATGATTCAAAATACGGCTTTTTTGACGGGAATTACAAGGTGTACTCAATCTGTTCTCTCCTCTCCGGTTCATCTGCCTTTTGTTTCGATACAGGCTACCAGGTAATTCAGCAGCACTTCTGCTTCTTCCCGCTGTAAAAATGGTGCCGTCCATTTTTCGCCCGGCAGGTGTACCACCAGGTTGGCATACCCGTTGCGGCGTTGCCAGGGACTGCTGTGCTGTCTCACCGATACAATACATTCGGTGCGCACCAATATTTGCTGTTCACCCCAAACCCCGTGCCTCATTTCAACGGCTTGTTCCTTTGCCAACAAACGGATTTTTCGTTGCCGTACCCACAGGTGCACGATGCGGTATGTGAATGGCAATACTACCCACAGGACATGCCAGCCGTACCACCATTCTATTGCCAATGCGGCTATGCTGCAAGCAGGCAGTACATGCAGTAGCACGCGCCGGTACACATATGTTATTTTGAACCACAAAGTACCGGAAGCGCCAAGTGGTACGAACGGGGTTTGACGAAATTTAAAATTTCGTTTACTGTAAATCCTCTTATTTCTGCGCTTTCATTCCCTCCAGCTCCTGCTGCATACGGAACATCTCATCCCGCAGACGGGCGGCTTCCATAAAGTCGAGGTCGCGGGCCGCTTTTTCCATGGCCTTCCTGGTTTTGACAATGGCTTTTTCCAGCTGCGGAATGGTCTGGTACTGTTCCTGTTCTTCGGCGGCGCTCTGCACCAGTTCGCCATCGGGGGCAACAGCGTACGGTTTATTGGTATCGTAGCCTTTGATGTCGAGCACGGAGGTTTGCTGCAGCACCTGTTCCACTGATTTTTTCACCGTTTTGGGTGTAATGCCGTGTTCGATGTTGTAGGCGATCTGTTTTTCGCGGCGGCGGTTGGTCTCTTCGATGGTGCGGCGCATGCTCTCCGTCATTTTATCGCCGTAGAAAATCACCAGGCCATCCACGTTGCGGGCGGCGCGTCCGGCTGTCTGCGTTAAGCTTTTTTCGTTGCGCAGGAATCCTTCCTTATCGGCGTCCAGGATGGCCACCAGGCTCACTTCGGGGAGGTCGAGCCCTTCCCGCAGCAGGTTCACGCCCACCAGCACATCAATTTCGCCGAGGCGCAGCTGGCGCAGGATCTCCACGCGGTCGAGCGTGTGCACTTCGCTGTGGATGTATTTGGATTTGATGTCAATCCGCTGCAGGTATTTATCCATCTCCTCTGCCATGCGTTTGGTGAGGGTGGTCACCAGCACGCGGTCGCCTTTACGTACCCGCTTGTCAATTTCGTGCAGCAGGTCGTCAATCTGGTTGGTGCTGGGCCGTACTTCGATGGGTGGGTCAAGCAGGCCGGTGGGCCGCACCACCTGTTCCACAACAATACCCCCCGTTTTTTCAAGTTCATAGTCATCGGGGGTGGCGCTCACAAACAGCACCTGGTTGAGCATGCTTTCAAATTCGTGGAAATTGAGCGGCCGGTTATCGAGGGCGCTGGGCAGGCGGAAGCCGTAATCAACAAGGTTCATCTTGCGGCTGCGGTCGCCGCCGTACATGCCGCTCACCTGCGGGATGGTCTGGTGACTTTCGTCAATGATCATCAGAAAGTCTTTCGGAAAATAGTCGAGCAGGCAGAAGGGGCGGGTACCCGGCTGCCGGCGGTCGAAGAAGCGGGAGTAGTTTTCGATGCCGTTGCAGTAGCCCAGTTCGCGTATCATCTCCAGGTCGTAGTTCACCCGCTCGGTGATGCGCTGGGCTTCAATGTATTTACCTACGTTTTTGAAATACCCGGCCTGGGCCGCCGCCTCATCCTGAATTTCACAGATGATCTGCTGCATCATGTCTTTGGGTGCCAGGTAGAGGTTGGCGGGGAAGATGGCTGCGTTATCCACGGTGCCGATGCGTTTGCCGGTTTTGATTTCGATGGTTTCCAGTTCTTCGATCTCGTCGCCAAAGAACGTGATGCGGTAGCCGAAGTCCACGTAGGGCAGGTTGATGTCAACGGTATCGCCTTTGACACGGAAGCTGCCCCTTCCGAACTCACCCTGGCTGCGGGTGTAGAGGCTGTTGACGAGGCTGTGCAGGAAGCCCTGGCGGGAGATGGTTTGTCCGCGTGCAATACGGATGATGCCGTTCTCAAACTCGGTGGGGTTGCCCATGCCGTAGATGCAGCTCACACTGGCCACCACGATGATATCGCGGCGCCCGCTGAGCAGTTCGCTGGTGGCCTGCAGGCGCAGTTTGTCGAGTTCTTCGTTGATGTTGAGGTCTTTCTCAATGTAGGTATCGCTTACCGGCAGGTAGGCTTCCGGCTGGTAGTAGTCGTAGTAACTCACAAAATAGCCCACGGCGTTTTCGGGGAAAAACTGCTTGAACTCACCGTAGAGCTGGGCCACCAGCGTTTTGTTGTGGGTGAGCACGAGGGTGGGCCGCTGCACGTTCCGGATCACGTTGGCCATGGTGAAGGTCTTCCCGCTGCCGGTCACCCCCAGCAGGGTCTGGAATTGTTCGCCTTGCAGGATGCCTTCCGTCAGCTGGCGGATGGCTTCCGGCTGGTCGCCGGCGGGCTGGTAGGGGGCGTGTAGGCGGAAGGGCATGTGTGTGATTGAATAGTCAAAATTACGGGTTGGGGAGTAAGCTCAGTGCAGGGCCGGGGAATTGTGGCAGCATCCCGGAAGCAGATCTGCAGAGGCGGGTGTCCGGTGCCGCTCGTGTGCCCGTTTCCTAAACCCCTCCATGCCGGTATCCCTTCTACCTGAATTTAGGTATTGCGGGAGCGGTATCTTTTTTCTACTTTGTACCACCGTGCGAAAGCGCGCCCCACCCATTCCGCACCCGGCTGACCTGATGTAGTAACGGCCCTTTTCTACGTTCGTCGCTCCGAAAACCAACCGGCAGCTTATCAATTATTCATCTAATACCAAACGCATGCGGACAATTGTACCCCTCTTTTTGTTACTTCTTGCTGCACAGGGCGTGGTGGCCCAGAGCAATTACAACCATACCAACTTCCGGTACGGACAAACCACCTACGCCGATATCAGCGCCACCGGCACGGAAATTCCGATGACGGATAAACAGGCCGGCACCAGCACCACTCCCCAGGAAATCGGGTTCAGCTTTCTGTACAACGGGGTATCCTTTACGCAGTTTACCATTCATGCCGACGGCATCCTGCGGCTGGGTACCGATGTGCCCGGCGCCGCCACCCTGGTGAGCGTGAGTCCCGCCAACAGCCATGCCGTCGTATTTGGAACCACCGACAGCCGGTTTCAGAACATCCTCATGCCCTTTTTCACCAACCTGGTACAGGGCGCCGCGGAACCCCAGTTCCATGTGCAGACCACCGGCACCGCTCCCAACCGGGTGTGTACCGTGCAATGGAAGAACCTCCGCGACGCCGATAACGCCAGTGGCGGTACCCAGCACCAGTTTTCCAACCTCGAATTCCAGGTGAAGCTCTACGAAACCACCAACGACATCGAGTTTGTGTACGGAACATTTACCCCTTCCGCCACCACGGCCTTCGCCCGCTTTGCTTCCTGTGGCATCAAGGCCAGCGCCACTTCCTTCTTTGGTCTGTACCGCGTAAGCTCCCTGCTGCCCTGGGAAAAATCCGCCCTGCTCAGCACGGCCACGCATGCCCGCATTAACGCCCAGTGGCGTTTCACCCGCCTGCAGACGCCCCCCGCCGGCTTTTCCACCCGCTTCTTTGGCCGGGTGGCCACCGATGTGAGCGTGGCAAAACTGTTTTACGACAGCATCATCGTGGCCGGCACCCAGTCGCCCGGGCAGATTGAAGCCCTTATCAAAAACGACGGTACCAGTGCGGTGAGCAATGTAACGGTTACGCTCACTGTCAGCGGCGCCAATACCCACAATGCCCAGGTTACTTTGCCCACCCTGGGGGCTAACGATTCCGCCTTTGTGAGCTTTCCCGCTTTTGCCCTGCCCAATACCGGAGTGCAGGATCTGCAGATTACGGCATCGGTTACCGGCGATGAGCGGAGCGTCAACAATAGTTTCACCGCCCGCCAGGTGGTATCGCGTTCCCATATGCAGATCTATGACTATTCCAACACCGGTGTGGGGGTGGGATTCACCGGTTCAGCCAATTACTCTGCAGTAAAAGTGCGGGGACATGGTGTACGGAAGATTTCACAGATCCGCCTGCCGTTTAACAGCTACCGCAACATAGTACGGCTCCTGATTTATGAAGACGGCGGTGTGGGTGGCGCTCCTTCCTCCTCCGCCCTTATTACATCGTCCAACTTCTTCACCACGAACGAAAATGATATTATCCTGTCCTTTCAGCCGGCATTAACGGTGGATGGGGACTATTATGTTGTGGTGCACCAGACCACAACGGTCAACATGGGCTGGAGGGTTACGATTAACAATCCCAGTCGGCCGGGCCGCTTATACAACAGCACCACCGGTACCAGCTGGACTGCAGAAGGGGCAACCACTCCCTGGCAGTATCTGGTGGAGGTGTATGAGGAGAGTGCCGGTCCGGATGTGGGCATCGACCGGCTGGTGGCTCCCGGATGTAACTACAGTACCTCGGCCGATGTACAGGTGTCGCTCCGCAATTTTTCCGCTGCTGCCATCGACTTTTCCGCCACCCCCGCCACCATCACCGGTTTTGTGCGTACGCCCGCGGGCAACGATGTCCCCTTTACGTTTAATAAGAACAGCGGCACCCTGGCAGCCGGCGCTGCGGAAACGGTGACGGTGCTGCAGAACTACAACTACGCGGCGCGGGGCTTCCACATCTTCAACGCCCGCACCAACCTGGCCGGTGATACCGAACCGGGCAACGACAGTCTCCGCTTTTCACTCAATAACAGCATCGCCATCACCAAAATTCCCAACACACCGGTGTGCCCGCTGTCCGAAGTACGGCTGGTACGTCCCACTTTCCTGGGCAGCATGCAGTGGAATGTTAACGGGGTGCTGTCGTCGGTGGATACCCTGGTGCTCCGCCCGGTTGCCAATACGGTGGTGTACCTCAGCGGGCAGGACTACCGCGGTTGCACCCTGCTGGACAGCGCAATTGTTGAAGTAACGGGCGATGGCTTGCCGCCCCGGCCTGTGCTGCAATTCGGCAGCCATGTACTCAACCACCGCAATGGTTTCCGTGATACCGTACGCGTAAACAGCCTGCCGGGCCATACGGTACAGTGGCTGGGTGGTTTTGGTACAGCGAATACCGACACCTCCTATCTGTTGAACCAGGTTGCAGGGATGAATGGTGCAAAGGTGGCAGCTGCTTACACCCGAACAGCCGATGGCTGCAGCAATCTGTCCGATACCATTACCTATTCATACGGTACCGGTGTGCTGCTCGACAATACAGGTGCGTTAGCCGTATCCGATTCATCATTCTATGATTCCGGTGGTCCGGTTGGCAATACCGGTAACAGTTTCACCCGTACATTTACGCCTGCCATACCCGGTACACGTATGCGTTTGGTGCTGTACCGGTTGGACCTCGCACCCTTTGCCAGGTTGGAACTCTACGACGGGCCCACCACATCATCTCCCCGTATTCAGTTCCTCGACAATACCTTAAACGGTAACACCACCCGGGAGTTTATCGCCTCCAACGAATCCGGTGCCCTCACCGTTCGTTTTGTTCCCGGTTCTTTTGCGTCGCAGGGATGGTGGGGCGGGCTCACAACGCATGTACCGGAAGTTTACCGAACGGTGTCTAATGGTTTTTGGATCAATGCTGCAACCTGGGAACGAAAAGCGCCAAATGGCAATTTCCAGCCTGCCACACGACCGCCTTTAAAAGGTGACGATACCGTTTACGTGCGGCACAACGTACTGGTGAATACCAGCATTGCATCCGACCAGGTGGTGGTGGAAGAAAGCGGCCATCTCCGCATTGAGAGTCCCACTTCCAACTTCATCTCCGTGGCAGCCTACAAAACAACCCCCCAGCCTGAGTTCCTGGTGCGGGGCACCCTCACCACCAATGCCTTTGCCCAGTTGTTTGGCTCCAATGGCTTCATCGAAGTGAAGGGTACTTTTGCCAATGCCGGCCAGATTGACCTGGATTCGGTTTATTTCACCGGCACCCAGCCCCAAACAGTAGGCGTAGCCGGCAGTACCGGAAAAATGCGCTATATCCGCATCAGCAACCCCGCTGGTCTCACTGTGGCCGGCGACCAGGAACTGATTGGTATAACCTTTGACCAGGGACTAATTAATACCAGCAGTGCGGCCATGATCCAGTTTACCCAAAAGGGTGATGATTTTGTGGTGGGAGCCGGGACTGCGTCGCACATCAACGGACCTGCCCGTGTAGGCTTCTTTGGTGACGGACAACGGTTCTATCCCATCGGAAGAGGTGGCGTGTATCGCCCCGTCCGGCATTTTTGCCTGGCAGCCAACAGTTCGGATCAGTTTGAAAGCATTACAGCCGAAATTGTACCAGGACCGCCACCTTCCCGCAGTTTCCCGTCCGGCATCAACGCGGTATCGCAGGTACGCCATTACCGCTTCCTGCGCACAGGTAACAACGGTACCAGCTACCGGGTGGTTCTGCCGTACGGCACCGATGACGGGGTAACCGATCCTGTCAATCTCACCATCGCCCGGGGCGAGGGAGCAGGCGCCTGGGAGGATATTACCGGTACCGCCAGCGGCCCGGCCCCCGGCACCATCCAGAGTGCTGCCTTCAGCGGGTTCGGCGATTTTGTGCTCGCCAACAAAACAGGTGGAGGAAACGGCCTGCTGACCTCGGTACGCTCCTTCAACAACCAGCCATTCCCCGGCGTACAGGTGTATCCCAACCCTGTTCCGGAGGTGCTGAACCTGCAACTGCAGCAGCCGCAGCAATACCGGCAACTGGCGGTCCGCCTGCTAGACCTGCAGGGACGTGAACTGAAGCGGTGGAATTTCTTCCAACCTGCCGGCCTCCTGCAACTGGGTGTGGAAGGACTGCCGGCCGGCACCTACCTGCTGGAGCTGCGCAGCGGACAGCAGCAACACGTAGAGATGCTGCGGAAGCAGTAGAAAGGATACGCCTGGTAATAATAAAGAGGCGCGGAGTGGTGGAGTTACACAGAGGATTTTCCTCCGTGTTCCTTCTCTGCTCAGCGCCTCTGCGTTGAAAAAAATCGCTGTTCCCTTCTTTGGCTCTCCCTGAATCTAGGGATTGCCAACCGCCTGTTGATCCATTAGCTTTACAACAAATCAACATTACAGGACCCGGCAACCAGGATACAGTCAGCAACGCATCCGGCTGTCATTTTCCATACCGACCTGATAAATACAGGATACAGTAAGATGCAAGACGGCGCCGCAATTCTTTGCAGCGCCTTTTTTCTACCTACAATTAGGGATTGTTGCCCATGGGCGTATCCGGTAATTTTCCGGTACTATTCTACATACAAAATCCCGGTCTGTCATGAAACAAACTGTACAACTCTTCCTGTTGCTTCTGTTATCCAGCACCTCAGCATTTCCGCAGGGCAGCCTGTCCCACGTCTGGAGCAGAAGCCTGTCCAATACGGCCATCCCGGGCGGACTTGTGGAAGGGAGGGCCGTTACCACCGATGCGGCCGGTAATGTGTATGTAGCCGGTCGGTTCCGCGACCGCAACGATTTTGATCCCGGACCCGGGTACCTGCAGCTCACCAGCAACGGACAGGAAGATGTTTTCTTTGCCAAGTACACCGCAAGCGGCGCCCTGGTGTTTGTCCGCTCCTTCGGAAGTGTCAATACGGATGACGCCAATGCCATTGCCTTGGATGCCGCCGGTAATATATACGTGGCCGGTTTTTTTGCAGGTCAATGCGATTTTGACCCCGGTCCAGGTGTAGTGACCCGGGGAGTTCTTGGGGCGTCGGACTTCTTTTGTGCCGTATACACACCCGAAGGCAACCTGATCCGGGTCATCAGTGCAGGGGGGTCGGGGAATGACCGGGCCCTTGCCATGGCTGTGAATCCCGCAACCGGCGACGTTTACCTGGCCGGACTATTTAACGGAGTGGTTACGTTCGGAACGGGCGTATCCCTTTCCGCCAGTAATACCGATGGCTTTTTTGCCCGTTACAATGCCAACGGAACATTGGCGTTTGCCCGCCGCATAGGGGGTACCTCTGCCGACCAGGCGCAGGCTATTGCGCTGGATGCAGCGGGTAATATCTACGTGGCCGGCGTTTTCCAGGGAACGTCTTCCTTCAACATCAGCCCGGCTGTAAACCTGACTTCTGCGGGCAACCAGGATGCCTTTCTGGCCAAATACGACCCCAGTGGCCTTAATATATTTGCCCTGAAAATGGGAGGCACGGGAGCTGATCTTGCCAATGCCCTGGCGGTGGATGCTGCGGGGAATGCATACGTGGCCGGTGAATTTCAAAATACAGCCGATTTCGGACCCGACCCGGCCAACCACCGGTTCACCGCAGCCGGCGGCTCGGACATTTTTTTCGGTAAATATTCCCCCACCGGCGAGTACCAATATGTGCGGCCAATAGGCAGTACTGGCTTCGAAAGAGGGTATGGCCTTGTTCTGAGCGGCACCGATGTGATAGTCTGCGGTATGTTCAGCCGCACGGTCGATTTTCAGCCGGGCGACGGGGTCGTCAATCTTGTTTCTGCCGGTAACAGTAACGATGGCTTTGTGGCACGGTACACCGATGCCGGCACGCTGGTCTATGCCCACCCGATGGGGTCCACAGGATCCGACGAAAACAGGGCCGTGGCTGTATCAGGTACCGGCATTGCTTATATAACCGGGTTCTTTCTGGGGTCGGTGGACTTTGATCCGGGCCCTGGCACAACGATCCTTACCGCTCCTTCCGCCAGCACGACCAACTCCTTCGTAGCCGGTTATGCTGCCAACGGCGACTTTACCATGGCTGCCCTGCAGGGAGGACTCCCAACCAATTCATCTGTATTCGCCGAAACACCCCGGCGTATCCGGGCCGATGCGGCCGGCAATGTGTACCTCTGCGGCATCTTCCAGGGTGAAGTGGACTTCGATCCCGGACCCGGTACCAGCCTGCTCACCAGCAACGGCGGTAACGATATCTTCTTTGCCAAGTACAGCCCTGCCGGCGCCTTGCTGTTTGCCAGGAGTATAGGGGCGGCAACGAATGAGGATGTAACCGACATGCAGGTGGACGCGGCGGGAAATATTTACCTGGTTGGTTATTACAAGGAAACGGTGGACTTTGACCCGGGTACGGGCACCAGCAATCTTACCAATGCGGGCGGTGACGATCTGTTTTTTGCGAAATACGATGGCAGCGGTAACCTTGTTTTTGCCCGTGGGATGGGGGGTGCGGGTAATGACCAATGCCTTGGCCTGGCGCTGGATGCGGCCGGTAATATTCACCTGTCGGGATTTTTCAGCCAAACCGTGGACTTTGATCCGGGGCCGGGTACTATTTCGTTAACGGCCGCCGGCCCCTCCGACATCTTTTTTGCCAAATTCAACCCCTCTGCCAACCTGATCTTTGCCAAGCATGTGGGAAGTACCGCAAGCGGTGTTCTCAATGAAGCGGCGTATGGTATAACGGTGGATGCCGCCGGCAATATTTATATCACCGGCTGTTTCCTGGGTGAAACCGATTTCGATCCGGGACCGGGTACCGCTATTGTTACCGCTTTTATTCCAGGTATTGAAGATATCTTTCTCGCTAAGTATGATCCGAACGGCAACTACATCTTTGCCGTAAAAGACGGGAACAGTTCGGGCGATATCGGCTACCGGGTAGTAGTAGACGCAAGCGGCAATTCGTTTGTTTGTGGTGTGGTATCTTCTAATATTTACCTGCGGAAGTTTGGGCCAACCGGTGACGGGTTGGCTGGGGTTAATATAGGCCAGACGGCATACGATGTTGCTAACGATCTGGCCCTTGATGCGGCCGGCAATGTACTGATCACCGGGGAATTTACAGGCCTGGCCAATTTTTCCCAAAATGTTCAGCCCTACAACATCTCCAGTGTAATGAGTACCCGTGACGCATTTGTGGCAAAGTATTCGAATGAGATGCAGCTGGAGTTTGCTTACAGCCTGGGAGGGGGCAATGCCGACATTGGCTATGGTGTTGCCACCGGTCCGGGCGGACAGGTGTACTTCTGCGGCGTATTCAGCGGCACCACGTCGTTTGATATACACAACGGCACCAACTTCTTGCAGCCTTCCAATAATGTGGATGCATTTTTTGCCCGGTACACCGATTGTGTACCGCAGGTCCCCACTTCTTTCCGCGAAGCATCTGCTTTTCCCCGTGCGTTCACCCGGATTATTTCCAGCGACTGCGGCCTGCTGGCTACCGTGCAACCAACTTCCCTCAATGGTGAGGTGAGAGGCAAAGTCTGGGTGGAAAACAGTGTCCCTGTTTCGAACGGCAACCCCTATGTGGCCCGGCATTATGAAATTACACCGGCGATAGACCCGACTGCAGCCTCCTACGCCCTCTCGCTGTATTTCACGCAGGCTGAGTTTGATGCGTTCAATAACCATCCGGGCAGCACGCTGAATCTTCCGTCCGACCCCAATGATCTGGCAGGCGTTGCCAACATGCGCATTGGTCGCTTTGGTGGAGGATCCTCCAACGGAACCGGCTTGCCGGAAAGTTATACGGGAATATCCTCTGTTGTAGTTCCGTCCGTGAGATGGATCGGTACCTCCAATCTCTGGGAAGTGACATTCAGTACGGGCGGGGCGGCTGGTTTTATTCTTCAAACCAGAACGGATGTGATCACCTCCCTGCGCAACCTCCCTGCCACCACCATCCCCGGCCTGCAGGTATATCCCAACCCGGTGCAAAGCACCCTCCAGGTGCGGATGAGCGGCACCGTGAGTGGTAAACCCCTGCAGTTGCGGCTGCTGGATATCCAGGGACGGGTTGTAAAGAACTGGCAGGCACTGCCCGGCGCCACGCTGCTTTCGCTGCCGGTGGGGGAACTGCCGGCCGGCACCTACCTGCTGGAGGTACACGACGGGCAACGGCAGCGGCAGGTGACGAAAGTGCAGAAGCAGTAAGGGGGGCTCAACACGGAGGATCGGAGGGCACGGTGGAATGCGGAGTAATGAATAAAAAAAACTCCGTGTTACTCCTCTTCTCGGTGCCAACGTGTTTAAAGCCCTCCCGCAAGAGAAGCTTATTGATCAGGCATACAACTCCGCCTGCAACTGGTGCACCCGCTCATCTTCGAGGTACTCGTCGAAGCTGGTGAGCCGGTCAATGATGCCGTTGGGCGTGAGCTCAATCACCCGGTTGGCGGTGGTGTGCATGAAGGTGTGGTCGTGGGAAGTCAGCAATACCACTCCGTTATAGGCAATACATTGTTCGTTGAAGCTCTGGATGCTTTCCAGGTCGAGGTGGTTGGTGGGCTGATCCAGGATGATGCAGTTGGGGTTCTGCATCATCATCTTGCTGATCATGCACCGCACTTTCTCGCCCCCGCTCAGCACGTTCACCTTCTTCATGATTTCATCGCCGCTGAAGAGCATCTTCCCCAGGAAGCCCCGCAGGAAGGGTTCGTCGGCGTCCGTAACATGCGGCGGCACATACTGGCGCAGCCATTCCATCAGGTTGAGGGGCTCGCGGAAGAAGGCGTTGTTTTCCACCGGCAGGTAGGCTTTGGTGATGGTGGTGCCCCATTCAAAGATGCCGGCATCGGCTTTTTCTTCGCCGTTAATGATGTCGAAGAAGTGTGTTACCGCCAGCGGGTCCTTGCTTACGAACGCGATCTTGTCGCCCTTGTTCACGGTAAAGCTCACCTTGTCGAACAGCACCCGGCCGTCCACCGTCTTCTTCAGCTTTTCCACGTTGAGGATCTGGTTGCCCACTTCCCGCAGCGGCTGGAAGATGATGCCGGGGTATTTGCGGTTGCTGGGTTCAATTTCTTCAATGGTCAGTTTTTCCAGGGCTTTTTTCCGGGCCGTGGCCTGCCGGCTCTTGGAGGCATTGGCGCTGAAGCGGGCAATGAAGTCGAGCAGGGCCTGGCGCTTGTCTTCGATCTTCTTGTTCTTATCGGATAACTGGCGGGCCATGAGCTGGCTCGACTCATACCAGAATGTATAGTTTCCGGTGAAGGTTTTGATTTTCGAACGGTCCACATCCGCCACATGCGTGCAAACGGAATCGAGAAAGTGCCGGTCGTGGCTTACCACCAGTACGATGTTTTCATAATCGGCCAGGAAGTTTTCCAGCCAGCCGATGGTTTCAATGTCGAGGCCGTTGGTCGGTTCGTCCAGCAGCAGGATATCGGGATTACCAAACAGCGCCTGCGCCAGCAGCACCCGTAC
Source organism: uncultured Chitinophagaceae bacterium (assembly GCA_937862815.1). Lineage (GTDB taxonomy): Bacteria > Bacteroidota > Bacteroidia > Chitinophagales > Chitinophagaceae > Lacibacter. The sequence continues at coordinate 52,899 of CALMED010000038.1, forward strand.
TTTGAGGTTGCCGGGAATGTCCTTCATCAGGCTCTGGTGGTATTCATCTTTAATTCCCAGACTGCTCAGCAGGGTGGCGGCGTCGCTTTCGGCGGTGTAGCCGCCCATTTCGCCAAACTCGGCTTCCAGCTCGCCGGCCCGCAGGTAATCAGCTTCGGTGGCGTTGGGGTCGAGGTAGATGGCGTCTTTCTCGTGCAGGATGTCCCACATTTTTTTGTGGCCCATCAGCACGGTGTTCAGTACCGTGTGCTCATCAAATTCAAACTGGTTTTGTTTCAGCACCGCAATGCGTTCGCCGGGCGAAATGTCCACGGTACCCTTGTTGGGCTCTATTTCGCCGCTCAGGATCTTGAGGAAGGTACTCTTGCCGGCCCCGTTGGCACCGATGACACCGTAGCAGTTGCCCTTGGTGAAGTTGATGTTCACCTCATCGAAGAGAACCCGCTTGCCGTAGGCCAGGGTGATATTGCGTGCGCTTAACATGTGTGTTTTTTGAGGCCGCAAAGGTAGGGCAAAAACAGACCGGTTAGGTTTGCAGCGCGGCAAAAGCGGCCCGGCAGACCTTATAGGTCTGGCCTCAACTTATTTCCTCAACTCAAAAATGTACTTCACCATCGTCTCCGCATCTTCCTGGCTTACCTGCGGGTGAGGTGTCATAGGCACTTCTCCCCATACGCCGCTGCCGCCCTTGCGGATCTTTCCGGCCAGCCGGGTGATGTTCTCCGCAGTGGGCTCGTATTTGGCGGCAATATCGCGGTAGGCCGGTCCCACATTCTTTTCCTCCACCAGGTGACAGGTCAGGCAGTCGTTTTTCACCACCAGTGCCAGGCCCGCCTGGTAGGCCTCGCTGCGGGGAGTTTGGGCCGGGGTGTCGGCAACAGGTGCGGGGGTGGGGTTACTGCCACAGGCGGCGAGCAGCCATGCAGTCAATGAAAGGAAGGCAATCTGTTTCATACGCGGGAGAAGTTCTGACTGCAAAACTACCATTCCCGGCGGGGATAACGGTGCGAAAAGACATAGATTTTCAGTTTGTTAACGGTTGAGTTTGTCAATCTGTCACCGCCCGCCCGGCTGGTATTTTTTTTGCTCTCCATCGGCAAAAAAACTGTTTATGCAAACCGGCAGCATTCGTGTTCAAACGGAAAACATTTTCCCGATTATCAAGAAGTTCCTCTACAGCGACCACGAGATCTTCCTCCGCGAACTCGTGAGCAATGCTGTGGACGCCACCCAGAAAATTAAAACCCTGGCCTCCCTGGGCGAAGCCACCGGCGAGCTGGGTGAGCTGAAAGTGAGCGTCACCCTCAACAAGGAGGCCGGCACCATCACCATTTCCGATAACGGCGTGGGCATGACCGCCGACGAAGTGGAGAAATACATCAACCAGGTGGCGTTTTCCGGCGCTGAAGAGTTTGTGCAGAAATACAAGGGCCAGAACGAAAACGCCATCATCGGCAAGTTCGGTCTCGGCTTCTATTCCGCCTTCATGGTGAGCAGCCAGGTGGAACTCATTACCAAAAGCTTCAAAGACAGCCCGGCCGTTCGGTGGGAGTGCGACGGCAGCCCCGCCTACCAGCTGGAAGAAACTACGCAACGTACCGAACGGGGCACCGACGTGGTGCTGCACGTGGATGACGACAGCAAGGAGTTCCTCGATGAAGACCGTCTCAAAGGCATCCTCACACGTTTCTGCCGCTTCCTGCCAGTGGCCATCTACTTCGGCGAGGAGCAGATCAACAATACCCAACCGTTGTGGGTGAAAAAGCCCACGGAGCTCACCAGCCAGGACTACCAGGATTTTTACAAGGAGCTCTATCCCTTCAGCGAGGCCCCGCTGTTCTGGATTCACCTCAACGTGGACTATCCCTTCAACTTAACCGGCGTACTTTATTTCCCCAAAATCAAACAGAGCTACGAAATCCAGAAAGACAAGATTCAGCTGTATTGCAACCAGGTTTTTGTGACTGATGAAGTGAAGGATATTGTACCCGAGTTTCTGATGCTGCTGCATGGGGTGATTGACAGTCCGGATATCCCCCTCAACGTGAGCCGCAGCTACCTGCAGGGCGATCCCAATGTGAAGAAGATCAACAACCACATCACCAAGAAGGTGGCAGACAAGCTGGAAGAGATCTTTAAAAACGACCGGAATGAGTTTGAAGAAAAATGGGAGAGCCTGGGCCTGTTTGTGAAGTACGGCATGATGACCGACGACAAGTTTCTCGAAAAGGCCAATAAGTTTCATGTCTTCAAATCGGCGGGTGAAAATAAATTCTTCACGCTCGACGAATACCGCGCCGCTACCGAAGCTATTCAGAAAAACAAAGACGGCAAACTGGTGCTGCTCTACACCAGCAACGCCACCGAACAGAACAGCTACATCCGGGCGGCCGAAGACCGGGGGTACAAAGTGGTACAGCTCGATACCATCGTAGACTCCGCCTTCCTCAACCAGATGGAAATGAAGTGGGAGAACGTAGTGTTCCGCCGCGTGGATGCCGACATCACCGACAACCTCATCGACAAGCAGGAAGAACTGAAGAGTGTACTGAGCGAAGACGAGGCCAAACAGTTGAAGGAATGGTTCAACATCCAGCTCACCGACCTGCACCTCAACGTGGAGGTGAAGGGCCTGAGCACCGATACCCCGCCGGTGGTAGCCACCCGTCCCGAGTTTATGCGCCGCATGAAAGAGATGGCGCATGTGAGCGGCCCCATGGGCAGTTTTTATGCCAATATGCCCGACGAGGTGGAACTGACCGTCAACGGCAACCATCCGGTGTACCGCAGGATTCTGGGCGAAAGCAACCAGGAACAGGCGAAGGAGATGGTGCGCAACCTGGCCGATCTGGCCCTGCTTTCACAGGGACTCCTCAAAGGCGAGCAGCTCACGTCTTTCATCAACCGGAGCGTGGCACTGCTGCAGGGTGAGGTGAAGAGCAATATCATTGTAGACCTGTAAGGTTTGCCGGGTTGCAGCAGCGGCGCAGCAAACCTTATAGTTCTTTCCCTTCCCCGTATCGCCTTTTCCCGTTAATTTCACACAATGAAGCATTTTCTTTTTCTGTTCCTGCTGACGGTTTCCGCCGGGAGCTTTGCCCAGCCGGCCGACGAAGCCGCCATCACGGGTCTCCTGCAAAAACAGGCGCAGTCGTGGAATTGCGGCGACCTCAAAGGGTTTATGAAGGGCTACTGGGAAAGCGACTCGCTCTTGTTTGTGGGAAAGAGTGGTATTACCTATGGTTATGCACAAACCCTGGCCAACTACCGCAAGAATTACCCCGACATGGACGACATGGGCGAGCTGACCTTCGACATCAAAAAAGTGGATTTCCTGGCGGCCGATGCCGCTTTTGTATTGGGCAAATGGCACCTGAAGCGTGATGCAAAGGGCGATCTCAGCGGACATTTTACTCTCCTGTTCCGGAAGATCAAAGGGCAGTGGGTCATCGTGGCCGATCACAGCAGCTGACACAACCAGCAACAAATTTTTCATTCAAGCATTCACCTAAACACATCCCACCATGTTCCTCGTTATCCTCGGTATCATTGCCATTGCTGTAGGTTTTGGCGTAGCCAAACAACCCGGACCCTTTCAGGGTATGTCCAAAGTCATCCGCACCCTCGGCTTTGTGCTCATTGTCATCGGGCTGCTTGGTTCTTGCGTGGTGCAGATTGATGCCGGCCAGGTGGGCGTGCAGAAACTCTTCGGAAAAATTCAAAAGCGTACACTCACCAGTGGTCTGAATGTGGTGAACCCCCTGGTGGAAGTGATCAAACTCGACATTAAAACGCAGACCTACACCATGACCGGTATCAGCGATGAGAGCCAGCGCATCGGCGATGATGCCATACGGGTACTCACGGCCGACGGACTGGAGGTAGTGATTGACCTCTCCGTCTTGTACCGCCTACTGCCTTCTGAAGCGCCGCGGCTGCTGGTGGAAACCGGATCCGATTATGTAGATAAAATCGTGCGTCCCATCACCCGCACCCGCATCCGCGACAATGCCGTTTACTACGAAGCCGTAAGTCTTTACAGCACCAAACGCGATGAGTTCCAGAACCGGATCTTCAAAACCATTGAAGAGGATTTCAAAAAGCGGGGACTTTTCCTCGAAAACCTGCTCGTGCGCAACATCACCCTGCCGCAGAGCGTACGCTCCACCATTGAACAGAAGATCAACGCCGAACAGGAAGCCCAGAAGATGCAGTTTGTGCTGCAGAAGGAAAAGCAGGAAGCCGAGCGCAAGCGCGTGGAGGCCCAGGGTATTTCCGATTACCAGCGCATCATCAGCGAAAGCCTCACCGAGCGGCAGCTGCAGTACGAAAGCATCAAGGCGCAGCTGGAGCTGTCCAAATCACAAAACGCCAAGATCATCATCATGGGCCGGGGGAATACACCGGTGATCCTGAATCCGAACGAGAAGTAATGAATGAATGAGTGAATGAATGGATGAGTGAATAGGGGGCGAATCCACCTGAAGTGCCCGTTCCGGTTAGCTCGAAGGAATCAAGGACTGAAGGACTTAAGGATAGAATGGGGTTGCGTTCGCTGCACCTCTGCACCCGCTGCGGGCAACCCGTTGTGCCGTTTACTGCTTTGCTTCTTTGTGTGAAACCAGAAAAGTTGTATGTGGTAAATTTCACGTCGTAAGGAACGCGTTCCAACCCGTAACAAGTAACCTGGAACCTCCTCCGGGGGATTTTCCCGCAGATAGCGCAGATCAGGGTCGCAGATAGCGCGGAAGACGTTTAACGTACCCCCCCCGCCTGCGGGGTCGGCAACCGCCGCCGGGGGTGCGCCCCAATCCTCAATCCCTAATTCCTAATCCCCTACAACCTTCCCTTCCACAACCGGTAATAGTAATAGATTAAACCAGCCAGGCTTGCCAGGAAGATAACGTAGTACACAACATTGCCGGTGCGGATGCTGCCTTCAAAAAAGGCCCAGTTGAAATAAAGACCGAATGTCATGTGCAGCAGCAGGAACACCATGCCCATGGAAACGGTCTGCAGAACACGTTTCAGAAAATCCCTTACTTCAGGCTCAATGCCGCTCATGGTAACCGGTTGGGGTAATAAAAGAAAATGTACCGGTCTACAACAACCGGGCAGGTGAATGGTTGTACTTACAGCGTAAAACGGAAGGCTACCCCGCCGCGGGAAGCGTCAAACCCGTTACGGTTGCCTACTCCCAGCTGCACACCCGGCTGCCAATCGGCCGCGATGTTCAGCGGCAGGTTGGGAAACTTGTAATCCATCCCGATCACTCCGTCCAGGCCCCCGCCGGTGGCATTCTTCAGCAGGTTCACATGGGCACCAAAGCCAACGTACCACTTGAGATTGCCTTCCGTGTTGAGGTCGCCGTGGAGTTCGTACAAACCCGTGATGCGGGTGCCGCCCCGGTAAAAGAACCCAATGAACTCGAGTGCGGTATTATCGGTGAGAAAGGTCTTGAGGTTGATGCCGCCTCCATCCCAGAGCTTTACCCCGATGGCGGTCTTATAGTTGGAGGAACTGGCGCTTCCGTTCTGTGCGGCTGCTGCCATAGAAATAAACAGGGCCAGCAGGCCGGTAAAGAGTTGCTTTTTCATGTCCGTAATTTTTGTGATCTTCTGCCCGTCGCGGGCAGCGGTTCTGTGTTGCGGCAAAAGTACTTCATTTCCCCCGAAGCGTCCCCTCATGCGAGATCAAGGCCCCACCAACAGCAGGCTCCGGAATGCCGTGGAATCACCATTGAACACGTTGAAGTCCACCGGCAGGCGGATGCCATTCACCCGCCCGGTCTCGCTGTGCTGCCAGAACAGCCAGCTGCGCCGGGTGCGGGGGCTTTTGGGCTGCAGATAATGCGCTATCCACAACGGATATTCATCGAATCCGCTGCCCAGCCAGTTCTCGTAAAAGCTGGCGTTGGTGTAGAGGATAGGGCGTACGCCCACCGCCGTTTCCACCTGTGTTAGCCAGTCACGCACCCGCCGGCGGAGCAACTCCCGGGGCACACCGTTGGTCTGCTCCACATCCAACACCGGCGGCAGGTCGCCGGGCAGCAATTCCACCTGCCGCAGAAAATGCGCCGCCTGCTCCCGCCCGTCGCGGCTGGGGATGAAATAATGATAGGCCCCGCGGGTCAGCTCCACCCGCCGCGACTGCTTCCAGTTGTAGCGGAACTGCCGGTCGGTATGCGCCGTGCCTTCCGTGGCTTTGATGAAGACAAAGTCAAGGCCGATGCCCCCGCTGCGCATGGCTTTCACTTCTTTCCAGTGGATGCGTCCCTGGTGATGACTCACGTCAATGCCGTGCAACCCATAGCGGGCGGGCAGGCTGATACCAAAGGCTGCGTACCGCATGCGCTCCGCTTCTCGGTTGGCATACCAGAGGTACCCAAACAACAGCAGCGCTGAAAGCGCCACCGCGCCTGCCAGCCACCGGAGGCGGACTGCCTGTTTTCGTTTGCGGGATCTTGCCATGCCGGAACACAAAACTATCTTTGAAACCAATCCGCCACAAACCCGGATTTCAATAACACCCCTCGTTATGGAACGTTGCACCCTCCGCTTGCAGCAGGCCTCTTTTTCCTACCTCCGGGGCGGGCACGGTCCGCGTACACTCATCTGCCTCCACGGGTATGGCGAGTCGGCTGAAAGCTTCGCCTTCCTGGAGCCGCTGCTGGGGCAACGGTACACCCTTTATGCATTGGACCTGCCCTGGCACGGGCAAACCCGTTGGGAGCGGGGGCTCACCTTTCCTGTGGGTGGGCTGGCCGACCTCCTGCGGCAGCTGGTGCCCGGCTTCGACACCGGCCGCCATACCCTGCTCGCCTACAGCATGGGCGGACGGGTGGCGCTGAGCCTGCTGGAACGGCTGCCCCACCGCTTTGAGCAGACCGTTCTGCTGGCACCCGACGGACTGCGGGTCAACCCCTGGTACTGGCTGGCTACGCAGACGCAGCCGGGCAACCGCCTCTTCCGCTTTACCATGCGACACCCGCAGTGGTTCCGGGGGCTGGTGGATAAAGCCGGCCGCCGCGGATGGGTCAACCCCGGCGTACGCAAGTTTGCGCACCGCTACATTGACGATCCGCAGGTGCGGGAAGATCTCTACCGCATCTGGACCACCCACCGCAAGTTCCGGCCGCGGATGGAGCGCATCAGCGAGCTGGTGCCGGCGCACAGAATCCGGATAGACCTCGTCTTTGGCCGCTACGACCGCATCATCCACACCCGCAATGCCCATCGCCTGCTCAGCCGCCTCCCGCCCGGGCAGCCTTGGGTGCAGGTGCACGAGCTGGAAGCAGGCCATCATCTCCTGCAACCCAAACACGCAGCGCGCTGGGTTTCCCTGCTGCTGCAGGAATGACTATTTTGCAGCATGCTCTGGCTCCTCGTCACCCTGCTGTTGCTGCTGCCCTACAGCCTCCTCCTGCTGCTCTACCGCCGCTGGTGGAAGGCCGTGCCTGCAACAAGGGTGCCCGCCTCTTTTGAACCTTCCACCCGTTTTACCGTCATCATCCCCGCCCGCAACGAGGCGGAGAACCTGCCGCTGTGCCTGGCTTCCGTCGGGCGACTGCAGTACCCGGCGCATCTGCTGGAAGTGGTGTTGGTGGACGATTACAGCGACGACACCACCGCCGCCATCGCGGCCTCCTTCCCAGGGGTGCGGGTCATCCGCCTGGGCGAACTGCTGGAGGGCCCCATCAACTCGTACAAGAAAAAAGCCATTGAAACGGGCGTGGCCACCGCCGCCGGCGATTACATTGTTACAACCGATGCCGACTGCACCGTTCCGCCGGGCTGGCTCCGGTATTTCGCGTGGATCATTGAGCAGGCGCCCACCGTGTTTATTGCCGCCCCGGTGGCCATGGACCGCGAGGATCGTTTCATCCGCCTCTTCCAGTCGCTCGACTTCCTCAGCCTGCAGGGCATCACCGGCGCTTCGGTGGGCGCGGGCTTTCACAGCATGAGCAACGGCGCCAACCTCTGCTACAGCCGGGCCGCTTTCTACGAAGTGGGGGGATTTAAAGACATTGACGACCTGGCCAGCGGCGACGACATGCTGCTGCTTCACAAGCTCTATCAAAAATACCCGGAGCAGGTGCGCTACTGCAAGGCGCCGGGTTGCATCGTGCATACGCGGCCGGTGGACGACGTGCGGGCTTTCTTTCTGCAACGCATCCGCTGGGCCAGCAAGGCGCAACGGTACCACGACCGGCGCATCTTTTGGGTGTTGTTGCTGGTGTACCTCGTCAACCTGTGGCTGCTGGTATTACTGCCGGCCGGCCTGTTCCAACCCTGGGCCTGGGTGGTGCTGGCGGGAGCCTTGCTGTTCAAGACCCTGGCCGAGCTGTGGTTCCTGCTGCCCGTGGCCGCTTTTTTCGGCAAGCGGCACCTGCTCCCTTGGTTTCCGTTGCTGCAGCCGCATCACATCCTTTACACCGTGCTGGCCGGCTGGCTGGGGCAGTGGGGACGCTACGAGTGGAAAGGGAGGGAGGTACAGTAAATCCGTAGCGCCTGCAGGTAAAGGTTTAATGGGCTGTGCGCAGGGGTGCTGTCATTGGCAACGGTTTTGGCTTTTCGTGCAAGTCCGCATGCGCTGCAGTGCGGGCTTTCCACTGCAATCCGGTCACAGACTCCGGTCTTCCGGAGCTGAGCCGGAGCAGCCCGTCGGCAGTGGCACTACGAATCAGCAAGGTTGCGTCTGCGCAATACATTATTTAAGTTTACAACGCCCGCACCTTTCCCTGCGGAAGACGGTGCGGGAAAGAGGGCGTCTGCCGGTCCGGGGGGGCGCCATCCGTATTGGCCCAAAGCAGAGTGGTTTTGTTTGACCAGATGCATCTATGCCGTTGCCCCGTTAACGTGGAGAAACAGCGCATCACTTGCCCAGGGTGGGCTCCGCCGGTAAAAATACGAACGTTGAAAATTTGTGTAAAGTTGGTTAACCCGTACAACCAACAACAGCTGCAGGCTTACATCCGGATTTTGTATATTCGGCTATACATTAACCAAAACTATATGATTATGAGAAAATGCCTGCGCTTTCTCCTGCTCATGCCCGCTCTGTTGTTGTATCAGCTGGCGGCTTCGCAAACAGTAACAGTTACCGGAACAATCCGGGATGCTGAGGGCGAGCCTGTTCCCTTTGCTTCTGTCTTAATCAAGGGTACGGCAAATGGAGTGTCGGCTGATGCCGCCGGGGCATTTAAAATTGAAGTGCCCACCGGAAAGAAAACAATACTGGTTATTTCTGCCAGTGGATTTGATACAAAGGAGATAGAGGCTGTACAACGTCCGATGGAGATTACCCTGGGGACAGGCTCTGCATTAAGTGAAGTGGTGGTTACTGCCTTTGGCGTGCGGCAGCAGAAGCGTTCGCTGGGTTTTGCCACCACTGAAATCAATAACAAGCAGTTGATGGAAAGCCGGCAGCCCAACCTCATTAATGCATTGCAGGGACGCGTGGCAGGCGTACAAGTGAATGGAACAGGCGGGGGGCCTGGTCAGGGCGCCCGTATTGTTATCCGTGGTCCCAAAAGTGCGCTCGGCAGCAACCAGCCGTTGTTTGTGGTTGATGGGGTAATTGTCGACAACAGTACAGTTGTAGAGGGCGGGCAGGCCAATCTGCGGGGCATGACCAACCGTATTGCTGATATCAACCCCGACGATATTGAGAGCATGAGTGTACTGCGGGGCGGCGCAGCAACAGCTTTGTACGGTTTCCGAGGCAGTAATGGTGTTATTGTAATAACCACCAAAAGCGCAAGGGCCGGCCGTATGCGGGTGTCCTACAACACTTCCTACGGCATTGAGGCGGTAAATAAATTTCCCGATGTGCAAACGACGTACACGCAGGGATACAATAATAATTACAACCGCAATGATTTCTTCCCCTCATTTGGCCCAACCGTTGCAGCGGCTAAAAACCTGGATCCCACGCACCCCGACCAGCTGTTCCATCATTATGCCCGTGCTTACAACCAGGGCTCGCAATTCCGGAATACGTTGAATGTAAGCGGGGGAAATGAAAAGGCCGTCATCAACAGTTCATTTGGCTATTTTAAACATGTGGGGGTGCTGCCCAATACTGATTTTCAGAACCTCAACGCACGGGTGAATGCCGAGTTGAAAATAAGCGACAAGCTGAGTGTAAGCCCTTCATTTAACTTCATTAACAGCGGCGGCCTCCGTTACAATGCCGACCGGTTTAATGAGAGCCTTACGTACTGGAGTCCCCGATGGGATGTTAGAGATTACAAGAATGAAGACGGCACCCATAAAACGTATGGGAATAACAATCCCATATTCGGCGCCTTTTACAACCTGTTTCGTGATGAAGTGAACCGTACTATTACCAACCTGGCCTTCCAGTATAAGCCTGCCACCTGGCTCGACATCAATTATCGTCTCGGGGTGGACTATACAGCCGATAACCGCAGAGCCACGGCTCCCGCACAGGTGCCCCGTGCCGGTGTTATAAATTTTGCCGATAACGCGCTTGGTTTTGTAGGCGAATACCGCATTCTGAACCAGGTGTTGAACAGCAACCTGCTGGCGACGGGACGCTTCAAGGTGAAAAAATTTGATTTTACCATCCGGGCCGGTCACGACGTGGTGGATCAGAAATACAATTTTCAACAGGTGGAGGGCCGCGAACTGGACATTCCCACACTGCTGAGCCTGAACAACGCACGCAATATCACACAAAACAGCCGCCGTACCCAGTTACGTACGATTGGTGTGTTTGGTGATGCAACGGTAGGGTACGACAACTTCCTGTTTCTGACACTTACCGGGCGCAACGACTGGGCCAGTTCTGTGGCCAGCGGCAACCAGAGTTTCTTCTACCCGAGTGCAAGCCTGGCCTATGTGTTCAGCCAGCAGCTGAAGCTGCCTTCATTTATCAGTTACGGAAAACTGAGGGGCTCTTTTGCCAAAATTGGTATTGCACCAGTAACACCTTATCTCACCAGCACTTATTATAACAATGCTTTCGGACAGCCGCTGAACGGAGTTACAGCATGGACCCGCGACGACCGCCGGGGAGCCGAAACGCTTCGCCCCGAGTTTACAGATAACTGGGAGTTGGGCCTGGAAATGCAGTTCTTTGATAACCGGGCCGGCTTTGATTTTTCTTATTACCAGATCAACAGTAAAGATGTGGTCAACCCTGTTTTGGTTCCAACTTCCACAGGGTTTACGTCGTATATTCTCAACTCGGGCGAAATTGAAAACAAGGGTGTTGAGCTGGTGCTGAACGGCACACCGGTTCGTAACAAGAATTTCAGCTGGGAGGCCAGTTTGAACTTCACCAGTAACCGCAACCGGGTTGTCAGCCTTGCGCCGGGCCTGGATGAAATTGTCATTGCCAACCAGTTTGGGTACCTAAACAGTGGTGTAACCCAGAAGTGGGTGGTGGGTAACCCGGTTGGGGGGTTGTATGGATTCTCATACGCACGTTACTATGGATCCCAAACCGATGATCGTGCTACACTGGCACGCGACCTGCCTTTACTGATTGCCACTACCGGAAGCGGAGCGGGTTTTCCCATACGCGATTTGAATCAGCGCCTCCTGGGTAACGCACTCCCGCGCAGCATTTGGGGGGTAAACAACACTTTCAATTACAAGCAGTTTTCCTTATCTGTTTTGTTTGATATGCGTTACGGGTTCCAACGCTACAACCAGCTGGCCAATTTTATGAGCGCCTTTGGAATTGCGAAGTTCACCGAAAACCGCAACGATGTGATTGTGTTTGATGGTGTTACCGCCAATGGACAAGCCAATACCCAGCAGGTGTGGCTGGGACAGCAGGTGGGCCCGGACGGACGGAATTATGGCGATGGTTTTTACCGGAATATCCACCGCGGTGTGAGTGAAAACTTTGTGGAAGATGCAGGGTGGACCCGTCTGCGCACACTCAGTCTCTCCTACACATTGCCCGCCTCCGCACTGAAGCGTACCAAAATTGTAAAAGGTGCCGTGTTTACGGTAACAGGAAACAACCTCTGGTTGCGCACGAAGTTTTCCGGCTTTGATCCCGAGAACAGTTCCTTTAATGCCGACAGTAACGCGGATGGCTTCGCGGGATTCAGCTATCCCGGCGTGCGCAGTTTCTTTATGTCGCTCAACCTGAATTTCTAAGTCCTATTAACTCACAGCGAAAATTATGAATATGAAACATGCAACATATTTCTCACTCCGGAAGATTGCAGCAACCGCTTGCGTTTTGCTGCTGCTTTCTGCAGGAGCCGGCTGTAAAAAATATCTCGATATCAACACCGATCCCAACCGGCCTACTGAGCCTTCCATTAATGGATTGCTGGCTACGGTTACGCAGAATACCGGCTTAAACGTGTTTCGGGCCGCCAATATAACCGGCTACTATGTACAGTACCTCGCTTCTCCCAACGCATCATCCCCCACCGATATCTATGACCGGGTGGATTTTTCGGCTACCTGGCGTTTGATGTATGATGTGATGGCCGATGTGTACGACCTGGAGCAGCAGGCAATCAAACTAAACAGTACGGCCCACCTGGGGATCAGCAAAATCCTGATGGCGGTCAACCTCAGTATGCTTACCAATATGTGGGGCGATGTTCCGTTTTCAGAGGCCCTTACCGGCACCAACCTGAAGCCTGGCTACGACAATGCTCAACAGTTGTATAGCCGCTGCCTTACCCTGCTGGATGAAGGTATCAGTGAACTCCGGAAAGCTCCTACTGTTACAATGGTGCCCGCTGCTGATTTCTTTCACGGCCCCACTCTGGCCAATGCCACCTTGTGGAATTCAACCGCACGGGTTAACTGGATACGTACCGCCTACGCACTACGGGCCCGGTTGCTGAACCAGGTAAGCAAACTGCCATCCTACAATGCAGCCGCTGTTTTGAGTGCGGTGGACAGCGCGTATACAGGTATGGCACAGGAGGCACGTGTTACCGTATTTCCTTTACGCAACCCCTGGGCAACCGTGGCCCGTAACAATGCAGCATTGGTGCTGGATGGATGGCTCAGTTCCAATGTGGTGGATTTAATGAACGGCACACGGCTGGGATATCCCGATCCGCGTCTGCCCCGCCTGACCAACCTTACCCGTTTTGGCGATTACCGGGGTACCCGTAACGGAGCCGGACGTGTAGGCACCGGTACCACAAACGATGAATGCTACCTGGTGCTGGCGGGCCATTACAGCGCTGATGCGGCACCATTGTATGTGGCCACCTTCGAAGAAATGAAGTTCATTGAAGCGGAAGCTGCCTTACGTGCCAATCAGCCTACACGGGCTTATACCGCTTACCTCGCAGGCATTACCGCCCATATGAATAAGCTGGGGGTTGCCGCAGCGGATCGCGATGCTTACCTGGCCCGTCCACAGGTGGGCGTTGGTGCTTCCAACCTCACGCTCAGCGTGATTGCCCGTGAAAAGTATTTTGCTACGTTCCTGCAGCCGGTGGCGTGGGACGATGCCCGTCGGTTCAACTACAATTTGCCGGGTTTTCAATTGCCTCTTAATGCCTTGCTTACACAACCCATCCGCCGCCTGGACTATCCCGGTACCGAGCAATCACTAAACAGCGGTAACCCTCCCGTCGTGGGCGCCTTAACGGATCGCTTGTGGTGGGATCAGTAGTTGTTCTGCAATACTGTTAAAAACCGGCTGTGAGGCCGGTTTTTTTCTCACCAACTTCAACACAATGCGTTTGTGCGGGGGCCGGGGCGTTGCGTCTGTGGAATACAGTATTTAAACGTACATAGTACGCGCCGTTTCCTTCGGAAGACGGTGTAACGAAAGAAGCAACATTTTTGCTGATAGGCAGGGGGTATTGCGACTGTTGGTTCTGTCTTTTGAAAAATCATTTCACAGATCGTTTCCCGAAGTAGACAGCGCAGAGAGCGGAAGATTCATTCTCTTCAAAACGCAGCGGATAACAAATCTATTCAGTGCAAATCCTGTATGACAGGCGGGGTCTGGCAATGCTCATTCCGGTTTACGCACTATCCCCCGCGGGAAGCGGTACCGGTAAGGAAGCATACTCCGTACTCAAGCCCCGGCGGCCGACGCTGCTGCAGCGGGAGGATGCATTGTTTTGCCGGGAACCGGTATGCTTTGTTTTCTCTGTTTCATGTTGAGGTTTCCCGCTGTTCGGCTTAGTCATATAATTGCAGTGCAATAAACATTCCGTAAATTGTATGAGTGGTTCCGCCTGCCTGGTTTGTTCTTCCTGCATGGCGCTTACGGAAGTCATGATCGGGTGCCGGGAACGGAAATGAAACCACAATACAGCCTGCTGGGTTGTATTTCTTATAAAGCGCGACCTGCCGAGCGCATCGGCTGCGATGAGTACACGCAGGTTCAGATGCTTGTTGCTTGCCGGTTCAGATTTCCGGGCGCTGCCCGCTTTGCATAATGACTTTTTTATAAACGTTCTCATCATGAAACAATTCAGGTTTGATATGGCCATGGTGGTCATACCCGTAAGCGTTTTCTGCGCATGGCTCATCTACAGGTTCATCCTGGGAAATCCGGCGAATTTTGTAGCCGGCGACCCGGCCGGCGATCCCATCACCGGTAATTATCTCGGAACGATTCATAAAGGGGGCTTGCTGGTAGTGCTGCTCATCAGTTTTCAACTGATTATGATTGCCTATGTGGTGGAGCGGTTTCTGTCGCTCCGCTACAGTTTAGGTAAAGGCAATCTCAACGATTTTATTCTTCAGATACGCCGGCTGTTGCAGGCACAGGATTACAAGGGCATTGTAAAGGCCTGCGACGAACAGCAGGGCGCTGCCGGCAGTGTGGTTAAAACCGGCATTACCACCTATCTGCAATCATCCTATGCCGCCGATAATGCGCCTCAAAAGATTTATGAAGTACAGAAAGAGCTGGAGGAAGCCACGCAGCTGGAGCTGCCTTTGCTCAATCGTAATATGTTCATACTTTCCACCATCGCACAAATTGCAACCCTGGTGGGTTTGCTGGGAACCGTTACCGGCATGATCCGCGCTTTTGCGGCGCTTGCTCATATTGGCGAGCCCGATGCGGTGGGACTGGCATCGGGTATTTCACAGGCACTGGTTACCACCGCCCTGGGTATTACCACGGCCGCCATCACCATTGTGTTTTACAATTATTTCTCCAACAAAATCGAACGGATTGTTTATACCATCGATGAAGCCAGCTTCAGCATTGTGCATGCTTTAAAAACCAAACTCAACCTGCAGGATGGCAACCAATAAATTCAACCGGCCCGGTCCCCCGCAGCTCGACATGAATCCTATGGTGGATATGGCGTTTTTGCTGGTGACCTTTTTTTTACTGGCCACCTCGTTCAAGAACCTTGAGCCTACCCGTATTATTCTGCCCCGCTCCATCAGCAAAACCGAGCTCCCCGATAAGGAAGTGATTCAGATTACCATGAACCGAAACGGAGATGTGTTTTTCGGGCTTGAGAACCAGGGTTCACGGACTGCACTGCTCGAGCGTTTTGCTGACGCTTACGGAGTGGAGCTGACAGCGGCTGACAAGCACATTTTTTCACTCCTGCCCGGCATTGGCGTTCCCGCTGCCGAACTGCTGGGTTTTCTGCGTCTGACGCCCGAAGAAAGGCAACACCGCCGGCAGCCCGGCATACCCCGAAGCGAGGGGGGTAATGAACTGGAAGACTGGATTATCCTGGCCCGCACCCTGCAGCCCCGTGCCCGTGTAGCCATAAAAGCCGACCGGGAAACGCCCTACAAACATGTGGACGCGATCATCAAAACACTCATAAAAAATAACGTGTTGCGCTTTCATTTAATTACTGAAATACGAAGAGCTGATGGAATTTGACCGCATTGATAATCCGCTGAAACGGGCACGGCAGGGTAAAGTCCGCGCCAGGGCCAAAGGTATTCCGATGGATATGAATGCCATGGTGGACATCGCTTTTCTGCTGCTCACCTTTTTCATGCTAACCACCACCATGGTAAAGCCCAAAGCCATTGAAATGGTGATGCCTGCTCAGCAAAAAGAAGCACAACAGCCCCTTACACAGGAAATCCGGGAATCAAGGGCGCTCACTGTCATTGCTCTGCCTGGAAATCAACTCGTTTTTTACCGAGGTTTTAGTCAGGCAAAGGCTATTGTAACCACATACGGCAAAGAGGGTGTGCGTTCGGTACTGAAGAATTTTGTTGCCGCTGTTGAGGAGCCGGTTGTATTACTCAAATCGCATCCCGATAGTGTTTTTGAAAATCTTGTAGATCTGTTGGATGAATTGGCCCTGTCGGGGGTTACCCGTTATACCATTGAAACCTTTGACGACCGCGATAAAAAAATCCTGGAGCAGTCGGGTGTTCGCGTACCATGAAAGAGCAGCAATACATATCGCAGCCAAAGGGCCTTGCCGAGATTTTATTCGACGGCAAAAACAGGGACTATGGCGCCTACCGCTTACGCAGGCGCGAAAAACAATATACGCTTTGGGGATTGCTGCTGAGTTTATTGCTGGGGCCCGTTGCGTACCTGTATCCGGCATTGAAAAGCAAAGTGGATGATCAGGCAGACGAACAGGCGGTAAAGCAGGTGGCGGTACAAATTACACCTTTTTCGGAGCTGGAACCACCGCCCCCCATACCCCCGGAAAGTACACCGCCTCCACCTGCGAAGGAGCCGCCGCAGGTGGCCACCAAAAAATTTGTGCAACTGGAGCTGAAACCCGATGCGCAGGTGAAAAAGGAGGAGTTAATACCCACGGCAGAGGAACTGAAACACGCCAACCCGGGTACGGAAACCCGTGAGGGAAGCGATGATATCCATGCCCGCTACGACCCCGTTGTTGTTAAGGATCCGCCTGCTCCTTCGCAACCCGCTCCGCCTCCCAAAAAGACGCCCGTTCCCCCGGCCAAAGCGGAAATTTTTACAAATGTTGAAAAGTACCCCGAATTTCCCGGAGGGGCCGACGCGTTAAGCCGTTATTTGTCGAATAACCTCCGGTATCCGCAGGAGGCACTGGAGGATGGCATCAGCGGCATCGTATACATCGAATTCATCGTTGATACGGATGGGGGTATCTCGGAAGTTAAAATCATAAAGGATATCGGCGGGGGATGTGGCCGCGAAGCCCTGCGGGTGGTGCGGCGCATGCCCAATTGGGTGCCCGGCGAGCAGGGGGGGCTCAAGGTAAAAGTTCGTTACACGCTTCCCGTGCGGTTTGTGTGGATGGCCGAATAACACAACAACCTGCTTTTTCTCAGCAACGGCTCAACAGTTGGCTTGTGCAAGGGCTGGGTCGTAGCGTAAGCTGAATACAGTTTCCTTCATACGCACCATCCCCTTCGGGTGACGGTGCTGAGAAAGGTTTCGCAGCAAAAGAATGTCCCGGGAAGCTGCTGCCTGCACATCAATACGCCATGTGAACCAACTCGCGGTAATCCTCTACACTGCCCCCGTTTAAGCAGGTTTCAATGATCCGACGGCCGGTAGGGTTCAGGTCAGACGTGAGATACTGTTGCAGCTCCCGACGGAAAAAATTATATAAAATATCCGCACCGGCATCATAGCCTTCGGTACCCACTTCGGTCTGCCTGTACACTTTCAGCAACCGGGTGGGGATCTTTTCCCCTTCAATGGTAATATAATTGAACTCGTAGCCCAGGAGCGGGCAACGGGCCACCTGGTACTGCTCGGGCCGCAACTTGGCATTGCCCCGGCGGGTGAGGTATTCCCGCATCAGCAGCTGGGGTTTAAAGCCCACTTTCCAGGCGCCGATGTACTGGTTGGGCACCAGGGTGTAGCGGGTGCGGGGTGTTTGCATGATCTGCTCCAGTAAAATATTGGCATGCTGGATGCGCTTGCCCGTGGCAAAGGGCCAGTACGAGCCCACGCCTTCGCTGCCCATGCCGCCGCCGTCCACAATGCTGGGATTGGCATGCCCGCGGGGCGCCACCAGCCGCCACAGCCAGGCCAGCGCCGGGGGCAGCACATGAAACAGGCCAAGGATCCCGTAAGTGGGATTTTCTTTTGTACAGGGCGGCGTGCGTACGCCGAAACTGCGTACATCAATATTTACCGTACCATCAATCACGTTGGGTACGATGGCCCGCGGCACAATGACACGGGGGTTGGGGCAAGGTTTGCCCGGACTGTCCTCGGTATGGTTCCAGATGAGTGCAGTGGAGCCGGGGTTCGACTGGATGTTTAAAAACAGCAGGGGTTGTTTGGGTTTGATGGTAAGTTTTTCCAGGTTGGGGTCGTCGCCGTAATCGGTAATGCTGTCCACCCGTATAAACCAGGCGTTCTCCGCATCCAGTACCGTCAGTTTTCCCGGGGTGTTCTGCAGGGAGGGATGGCACAGCGCCATATCATCCGTTACCGGGTAAAACGAGCAGAACAGCGCTAGATGGATTACCCGCTTATCGCCGTTCACCGAATTGGTGCCCACCAGGATCTCGCCGTTCTTCTCCCGCACAATGCCCTGCAGCATTTCGCTCTTGCCGCCGCCGCTGGCGCCTTCGTGCATAAAGGTGGTGATGTTGTCATACGGACTGGCCACCTGCACCGTGGAACAGTGTGCCGTCACCCAGCCTTCTTTTTCGCCCTTGGTAAGCAGGGCGCCATAGAGACCTTTCTTGGCGCTGGGGCCGGGATAGAGGTTGTACGAAAAGATTTCATGCAAATTGTTACCCCGCTTGTGCACCACAATCTGCTTGCCGTTGAAATGCGTGTGCCGGAAGGTGGGCGCCACGTAGATAGCCGATTCAATTACAAAATCATCGGGCAGTTCGTTGTGCGGTATGATTTGTTGCAGCATGGCCAGGCCCATGGCAAAAAAGCCCGCGTTGGCCGGGGCAATGGCAATGCCGCCGGAGCCGATGTGATCTCTTCCGGCAAAGTAGAAGAACACCGCCAGGTCCTGCGACTCCAGCCAGGTAAGGGTTTCCTTGCGCAGATCGTCAAATTCATAACCGCACTGTTCGCGGAACCGCATTTTATCGGTGGGCTCGTCGTCGCCAATGAGCATGGTGTCGGGGTCGCGGCGCCGCATGTAGGGGTCGGTGTAGTTGGCCGATACGCCGTTGGTTACCTTGTGCACAATTGCTTCGGTCACTACTTTGTTATCGGGCAAGGTGTATTGCACTTCGTATTGCAGACTGCCGGGACCGCCCACGGCAGCTTCGGCCAGTTGTTCCACGGTATCAAATACGCGGAACGATTTGCAGATGTCAAGAATGGCCCGGGCATCTTCGGGCAAGGTTACTTTGCTGTTGTCCAGCACGTCAAATAGCTTGTTCATATTGGTTTTGTTACTGTTGTGATCGTTGTTTGCGTGGCAGGCAAAGGTGGTAGCGTTTGCTGCAAACGGGGTGCCGTTGTGAAGCGGTGTAGCCAATTATTGCAGCGTCAATGCTGGCCGTTGTTTGGCCGGCTATTGGAAGGCATAAAGGTATTGCAGGCGTTGAGCATTGCGAAGCCGATGGGGATGATTGGCGTCAGCCGGACAGGTTTTTTTGGTTAGGATTTCTCCGTCCCAATCTGTTTCGTGCACATGTGTTGCAGGGGGGATGCATGCAGGGACACGGTTTTTGCGCAATGTATAACCTGTAGTTGTAGCAGGAGGCTTTCCATGGGGCCTGTCACTCCTTCCCTGAATTTTTCCATATGCGGGCTGAAGGAGAATGTGGTAAGCTGCAAAATGCGGGCGGTGATGTGATAAAATGAGACAAGCAAAATGCGGCTGGCCGACGGGAGAGCCTGGTGCAGCCGGGGTATTACGGCGCCGGAAAACCAATCCTGCAGCGTTCCTTTTTAAAAATGAATCAACTCCGGCCATCACAGGCCTGCGTCCCGAAAAAGGCGGCCGTTACCGCTGAAGAGCCGTATGGACCGGGGGTGTCGGGTTAAAGATCCCTGCCATGGAGGGGGGGAGGTTCTGCGGGGCTGTGGGTGAAATGAAATGAAGCCAGCCATTCAGGCCATTTTATAACGACACGCAGGAGTTCCCCGCTTTACTCGGTTGTACGTACGTGTCTGTTTTTTTCCATTAATTCAATCAGGGCCTTATTAAAAATCCGGATACCATTTTGATTTAAATGATGAGAATCGTAAAAATGTAAAGAATCATTCAAAGCGATTATTTTATTGAAGTTATAATAAGTTGAATATTCCTGCATTACGCTGTCAAAATAGCTCATGTTAATATAACTTTCGTAATTCGCTTTTGGAATAGGGGCATAAACCAAAACTATTTTTATTCCTTTTTCAGTAAGCATTTGAATTATTTCAGAAAAGGATCTGATCTGGTAATCTCTCAAATAAACCTCTTTTTTTTCAAAATCTTCAGGCTGATAATAATTAATCTCTTTTTCGACAAACCCGCCGGGGATGTATTTGTCATTGTCTTTTATTATGGGTTCCTTGTAATTCGCATTTAGCCCAAGTAAATCACGTGTAAAGCCATAAAGTAAGGTGTTGTATGTCTTGATATTATTGATTTTCAAAGCCATTTTTAATGAATTAAAATCATTTTTGTCGTTAGCAATCAAGTCAAGAGATGATTCAACGCCGTCTATAAAAAATGTTGCCGGATAAACTTCATATATTACCAGCCTGGGATTTAGTTTGTCTAAATATCTGTCTAGCAACACCTTTGTTTGAACCGGTGTTTGGGCACTGGAGCCCAAATTAAAAGTTTTGTATCCTTTTTCTGCAAAAATTCTGGTGTCAAAACCCCGGTAGGCGTGCGATGAACCTAAGAATAATATATCGACTTCACCGTATTTTTTTAATTCAGATAATCTTGTAAACAAATGTCCGTATGAACCAATCCTGTAACTGATATTTGGTTTAAACGATATGGGTGCATAACGTCCCCAGATGCTTACAGCAACAATATGAAATATTGAAGAGAAGAGCAGAAATATTATTACTTTGAGAATAAAATTTTTCACAGAAAACCTAAAATTGAAAATAAATAAATGGGGATTCGGCTGATGGCATGAACATGCCTATTAAAAAAATTATTATAAAATAAAACGACCATCTTATTGGGCGATACCAATTTTCTCCAATATGTGCGAGGGCATATTCTCCTTCTCTTCCAATCCATTCAACTATTATGAAGAATAATAACAGGGCCGGTAGTGCTAATCCTATTTTGGAATTAACCAAATGAATTGTCTGAACGTAACCGTTTTTAGTTCCCAGGCCTCCAATCATATCTCGTATGAAATGCCAGGCATGACCAATATTTTCCGCTCTAAAAAATATCCAGGCAAAAACCGTTAATAAGAACGTAACTATAATTGACGACAACTCTCTGAAGTTTGGCACAAGCTTCCCTAATGCCACAGTTTCTAAATTATTACGATTGTTGTTTGTCAATAGCAATGGCAGAAAATAAATGGCATTTAGCGCACCCCAGGCTATAAATGTCCAATTTGCACCGTGCCAAAAGCCGCTGACAATAAAAATAATAAAAGTGTTTCTGACCTTCATCCCGGTTCCTCCCCGGCTTCCGCCCAATGGTATATAGAGGTAATCTCTGAACCAGGTTGAGAGAGAAATGTGCCATCGTCGCCAGAATTCTGCAATATCTCTTGAAAAATAGGGAAAGTTGAAGTTTCGCATCAGGTCAAACCCAAATAGTCTGGAAGACCCAATTGCAATATCCGAATAGCCTGAAAAGTCTCCGTAAATCTGAAACGCAAAGAATAATGCACCAAGAGCCAATGTGCTTCCGGAATAATCTGCCGAATTATTGAAAATCAGGTTTGCATATTCGGCACAGCTGTCAGCAATTACAATCTTTTTAAACAGACCCCAAAGAATCTGTCTCATTCCATCAACTGCCAGTAAATAATTAAAAGATCTTTTTTTGTAAAATTGCGGGAGTAAGTGTGCTGCTCTTTCGATAGGTCCGGCAACCAATTGAGGAAAAAAGCTTACAAATGCTGCAAATGCTATAAAGTCTGTTGTGGGTACAAGTTTTCGTTTATAAACGTCAACGCTGTAACTCAATGTCTGGAACGTATAAAAGCTGATGCCAACGGGTAAAATGATGTTTAAAGTATTCGCCTGTATTTCTGTTCCAAAAAATGTAAAGGCGGTGATAAAGTTTTCAAGAAAAAAGTTATAGTATTTGAAAAAGCCAAGGAATCCAAGATTCACCACAATGCTTGTCCAGAGTAACATCTTCCTTATTGTCTGATTTTCCTGCTTTTGAAGCCCCGCTCCCACCACATAGTCTACAAGGGTGCTGAATAAAATAAGCGATAAAAACTTCCAATCCCACCAGCCGTAAAATATATAGCTTGTTATAACTATAAGCGCGTTTTGCAGCTTCAGGTTTATGTTTGTAACAAACCAATAGAGAATAAAAACTATCGGTAAGAAAATTGCAAAGTCGATTGAATTAAAAAGCATTTCTCTTTTCTATCCTTTTGTGTTTAGTTGAAGTGTCATTGTTACTCTCTGCATCACTGCCAATAATTTACGCCTTTGCGTTCAGGCGGGATTTTGAGCCTGTCTGCCCACTGGCAGGGTCTATACCGTCAACCCCGCACTAAAGTTGTATGGAAAAACCGCATGTGAATCCGCCTGCCGGAAGGGCAGGTTTATCACCGTCACACCGCATGACGCAAAACCGCCGTGTGTGCCCTGCCAAGATACGCCAATGGTGAGAGAAAACAAGGCCCTTCACCCACGCTGAAGGGCATCGGAGGCAAACCAACTCGCTGTGTTTCGGGGCGGATTCCGGTGCCGGAAAACCAATCCTGCAACGTTCCCTTTTAATGATGAACCAACTCCGGCCATCACAGGCCTGCGTCCCGAACAAGACGGCCGTTACCGCTGAAGAGCTGTATGGACCGGGGTTGTCGGGTTGAAGATCCCTGCCATGGAAGGGGGTAGGTTCTGCGGGGCTGTGGGTGAAATGAAATGATGCCAGCCATTCAGGCCATTTTATAACGACACGCAGGAGTTCCCCGCTTTACTCAGTTGTGCGCTCGTGTTGAACATCGCCTCAGTCAATATTCCTCTGAACCTGTCAAATTCCTGCGTATCATTTTCTCGAAGTAGACGATAAAATAAAGTGCAAAGCCTGCTATTACGATTCTCACCCACGACTGCATGCTTATAGGTGCCGAATTAAAAAGGTCGTTCATGAACGGTGCATGGATAAACAGAAGTTGAAGTGCCAGCATTGTGAATACTCCATAGTATACCCATTTATTTGAAAACCATCCGATTTCCCTGACTGACCTTCTTAAAGAGCGACAGTTGAACAGGTAAAAACCTTCTAAAACGATAAAGACGGTCGTAGCTACTGTTTGGGCTTCCGGCAGTTTGGCTCCCTGGGCTAATTCGTATTGGAACAAAGAGAATGCGGCCAACATGATTAAAGTACCTACCAGAAAAGTACGCATGATCAATGGAAAGGAAAGTATGGGTTTACCGGATGGGGTAGGTGGCCTGTCCATAATGCCCGGCTCTTTTGGTTCAAAGGTCAGCATCAAGCCGAGGCATATTGCGGTGGTCATATTGACCCATAAAATCTGCACAGGTGACAAAGGTAACTGTGTGCTCAAGGCAATACTGGCAAGAATGATAAGCCCTTCTCCAAGGTTGGTAGGAAGTGTCCATACGATGAACTTGGTAAGGTTGTCCAATACCCCCCGTCCTTCTTCCACTGCTGCTTCTATCGAGGCAAAATTGTCGTCAGTCAGTACCATGTCTGATGCATCTTTGGCTACTTCGGTTCCTGTAATGCCCATGGCCACCCCGATATTTGCTTGTTTCAGGGCCGGGCCGTCATTTACGCCATCTCCGGTCATGGCTACCACCTTTCCTGCAGATTGCAGGGCTTTTACCAGGCGGAGTTTCTGATCCGGGCTTACCCGGGCAAACACCGAAACTTCTTCAGCAACTTTAAGAAATTCGTCATCGGAAAATTTCTGCAGTTGCAGCCCGGTAAGCGCTTTTAGTTTCCCGTTCTCCCTCCTTCCTGTTATCCCCAGTTGATTGGCGATGGTAGCAGCCGTGAGTGCATGGTCACCTGTTATCATCTTCACCTGAATACCGGCCTGCTGGCACAACTTCACCGCTTTGATGGCTTCTTCACGCGGAGGATCAATCATCCCCTGAAGCCCTGTGAAAATCATTTCTCCGGCCACGTCTTCATGCTTCAATTCATTCCCGGAAGCATCAAATTCTTTAATTGCAAAGGCCAATACGCGGAGGCCTTCAGCCGCCATTTCTTCGGCACATTTCAGGATAGTGGATTTATCAATGGGAAGGACTTCGCCTTGGTCGTTCATCATAAAACCGGAAGAAGCAAGTACAGCTTCCAGCGAACCTTTCAGGAAAACAATATTTTTTTCTGCCTTGTGAAGGGTAGCCATGTACTGGTATTCCGACTGGAAAGGAATTTCATCAAGCCGGGGGAAATATTGTTCGATATAATGATCGCGGATGCCGGCTTTTTCTGCTACGCTGATCAAGGCTGCTTCCGTTGGATCGCCTTCGACCGCCCATCTGCCTTCTGATTCCACTATCCGGCTATTGTTGCAAAGTACGCCTCCGCGAAGGAGTAAATGAAGGGCCGGCTTTTCATTTAATGATACATTACCGGCCCTGAACAACACATTCCCTTCAGGCTTATAGCCAATGCCGGTTACGTCAAACCACTCACCACCGGCCATGATTCTTATTACCGTCATTTGGTTTTCGGTGAGCGTACCGGTTTTGTCGGAGCAGATTACATTGGTACTTCCCAGCGTTTCAACGGCCACAAGTTTGCGAATGATGGCTCTTCTTTTTGCCATTTTTGCCACACCTATAGCCAGCATAATGGTAACAGCAGCAGGCAATCCTTCAGGAATGGCCCCCACCATCAGGGCTACTGCCACCATAAAAGCATCACCAAGGCTATCGCCCCTGAGGTAGGCTACTCCCAAAATTAAAAATGCGAATATCAAAATTACCCATAACAGGGTTTGACTGAACTTTTTGATCTTCAGGGTAAGAGGTGTGTCGAGCTCTTCGGCTGTGGAGATAGAGGTATTTATTTTACCTACTTCGGTTTGGTCTCCTGTGGTTGTCACTATCCCTCTTGCTGAGCCATACGTTACCACGGTTGCGGCAAAACCCATATTATGGCGGTCGCCAACCATGGCTGCTTCATCAGCAAGGTCTGTGTTCTTTTCGGTAGCTACCGACTCTCCCGTTAGTGCCGACTCATCCACCTGAAGGTCGCGGACGCGGAATAGTCGAAGGTCAGCCGGTATTTTATCTCCGGCCTGCAGCACTACCAGATCACCCGGCACCAGTTCCTCACTGTTTATCTGGCTTTGTTTTCCATTCCGTATGACGGTGGCAGAAGTACTCATGCTTTTTGCAAGCGCATCAATTGCTTTGAGTGCTTTTGTTTCCTGAACATAGCCAATGACGGAATTGGTAAGAACTACGGCAAAAATCACAATAGCATCCGTGTACTCCTGCAGCAACAAAGTAATAAGGGTAGCTGCCAGCAAGATGTAAATCAGGGGTTGGTGAAACTGGAGCAGGAACCTCACCAGGCTGCTTTGCTGCTTTTTGGAGGTAATAAGGTTTTTACCCCACTGTTGCAAGCGTTCTTCTACCTGTTTATCCGACAGCCCATTATTAATATCTGCATCCAAAAACCCAACTACCTGTTCAGCGGAAATCGAGTGCCAGATTTTTTTCAGATTGTCCATAAATTATCTAAAAGTTTAATGAGCAGTAAAACTGAAGGCTCCCCTTTTTTGTACAGTTTAAAAGTAGAGTTTTTTCATCATTGACCACCCACCGATCTTCCCGGGTTCGTTGAATAACAGCTCCGTGAAGACCGGTTTTAAGGCTTCCGGGCCCGCTCTGCATCCATCCCTCGCCTGTCTGCCGCTTTCGTCCTATTTTTATCCGGTGCAACCCACCACCACCCATAACAGGTCCGCCTTCCTGCGCCGCCTCCTCCGCAACCGGGGCGCGGGCTTTGGCATGGTGGTGATTGCCGCCGCCTTCCTCAGCGCCCTTTTTGCATACGCCCTGGCCCCCGATCATACGCCCGATGCCAACCGCATACTTGTGGAACTGGCCGCCCGCAAACCCGGCTTCCGGCAACAGTTTTACCTCCAGCCCAAACCCGGTACAACCCCGGCCGGCAACTGGCTGCAGGGCCGCAGGGATGCCGTTACTTACATTCCCGTACAAAGCTGGGCACGGCAAGGCGACAACCTGCTGCTGCAACGCTACGTAGATGAAGGCGTGACCGAGTCCCTGCTGGTACCCCTGCACGGACAGGAACCGGCCGCCCTGCTTACCCACAAAACGTTCTGGCTGGGCACCGATAAGTTTGGCCGCGACATCCTCAGCCGCCTCCTCATCGGCACCCGCGTGAGCCTGGGTGTGGGAGCGGTGGCCGTGCTGCTGTCGCTGACCATTGGCATCTTCCTGGGCGCCCTCGCCGGCTATTACCGCGGCCGCACCGACGCCCTTGTTATGTGGCTGGTGAATGTGGTATGGAGTATGCCCACCCTGCTGCTGGTGTTTGGCATTACCCTGGCCCTGGGCAAGGGCTACTGGCAGGTGTTCTTTGCGGTGGGGCTTACCCTCTGGGTGAACGTGGCCCGTCTCGTACGCGGACAGGTACTCGCTCTCCGCGAACTTAGCTACGTGGAGGCCGCCCGGGCCATGGGCTTCTCACAGGCCCGCATCATCATCCGGCACATCCTGCCCAACATCCTGGGGCCCGTGCTGGTGATCGCCGCCGGCAACTTCGCCACGGCCATCGTCATTGAAGCGGGCCTCAGCTTCCTGGGTCTGGGTGTGCAACCTCCCCAGCCCAGCTGGGGCCTCATGATGAAGGAACACTACAACTTCATCATCACAAACAACCCCGTGCTGGCGCTGGCGCCCGGCCTCGCCATCATGCTGCTCGTGCTGGCCTTCAACCTCCTGGGCAACGGCCTGCGGGACGCGCTGGATGTGAGGGGATAAGGGAGGGTTTGCACAACCGACCGGATGCAAATTTTTTTATTTCAAACTTATGGGAGAATAGAGGTGCGTGGAGACACGCACCACGGCGGGAGTGCGTGGAGACATGCACCACAGCGGAGATTTGCCCTACCTCCATTCAGGTATTTTTTGCAGGGCAAAACACCGCGTTTCAGGTATCGTTCTTCAGGGGCGGGAACGTGAACTTTATCCAAAACTTTTGGCTATGGGAAATCGGGTCGCAATAGGTGGTATCGTCCGGGTTGTTCCGTTCCCGCATCACAGGGCATCTGATGACAGCACAGGAGCTTTTTCCTTTTTTTGACGGCTCTTTAATAATGGTTGGCAATACGGCCCACCATAACCGATCTGATTCTTTGTTATAAACTTTCATTGTGATGAAGTATAAAAACCAATGGGTGGAAACGTACAGAAGGCCTCTTTTTTTGCATCCGCCCGGCATTTCCGCCTGTATAACTTTTCTGTTTGCTGTCTGTGCCTCTTTTGCCGTACAGGCACAGGGTCCGGGCATGAACTTTACACAGAGTGCCGGCACCTACACCCCTATCACGGGCGGGACCGTTATCACAAGCGGTTCATTTGACGATGCGGTTTTTTCCATTACACTGCCCCAACCCTTTCCATTCAGAGGGGTGAACTACAGCGATGTGCAGGTCAGCACCAATGGGTGGGTTTCAATGGGCACAGGGAGCCTGAGTAGTTCCCTTTACTTTCCCATCAGCAGCACGGTCACTTCTCCCGGAATCATCTCGCCCTTCGGATGCGACCTGCAGAATGCCTCCTCGGGCAGCCCCGGGATCCGGTGGCAGCAGGTGGGGGCTGAAATCATTTTCCAATGGCAGGACGTGAAGCGGTTCACGGCGACCGCCAACACAGAAAGCTTCAGTTTCCAGGCCTCCCTGCATACAGTAACCGGCGAAATAAAATTTGTATACGGCGCTTTTCAGAACATCACCACCAGCACCAGCAATTGGCCGGAAGTGGGCATCCGTACCAGCAACAACTCGTTTCCCATCAGCGTGTATAACCGCCTGGTGAATACCGATTCACCAACCAACGACTGGTCCACTTCCGGGCAAGGCACCGCAAACAACAGCCGTTGCCGGATCAGCAGTGCCATCCCCGCCACCATCCCCGGTACGGGCCTTACGTTTTCCTGGACACCAATCGATTGCACCTCCCTTACCTGCACCACCAACCTTTCCCCTGCCGGTGGAGCCACGATCAACAGCAGTTCCGTAACCCTGTCGTGGACACCTGTACCGGGAAATGTATTCTACAATCTTTATATCGGTACCACCCTGCCCCTGAACCTGCAAGGTGTGTACAGTACTACAACCGCCACCATTTCCGGTCTTGCTGCAAATACCACCTATTACTGGTATGTTTCGCCCGGCGGATTTAATTGTTCGGTGAGCGGCTGTGAGGCCACTATCACTTCTTTTAATTCAGGTTGCCCGGCCCTGACCTGCAACAGCAGTACGGCACCTGCGAATGGCAGTAATGTAAGTGGGGTATCTCCGGTTACGATCAGCTGGACGGCTGCTCCCAACGCCACTGCCTACGACCTGTATCTTTCGGGTACCAATCCGCCTTCCCTGCAGGGAACCTACACCACCACTTCCACCAGCCTTACGCTTCCCCTGGGTACCTATTACTGGTATGTGGTTCCGAAGAACGCTTGTTCCATTGCTACGGATTGTGAGAGTAACATCCGCAGCTTTAATGTTGTATGCCCGGCCATCAGCTGTACTTCCAACACCGCACCGGCAAACGGAAGCACACTCACCGCCGCCGGCGTTACGTTGTCGTGGGCATCCGCGGCAAATGCCACGAGCTATGACCTGTATATTGCCGCAAACAATCCGCCACTCACCCCCCTGCGGAATGTCGGCAATACAACTTCGTTCAATATACCGCTGGCAAACGGCACCTATTATTGGTATGTGGTTCCTAAAAACAGTTGCGGACAGGCGGTGGACTGCCAAACCAACGTAACCAGTTTTACGGTAAATGCTGCCGGCGGCGTGCCCAATGATGTGTGTTTGAGTGCGCAGGATTTGCTCAGTGTTTTAAACACTTCTCTCACGCCTGAAGGAGCCAGGTTCGAGGTGAATCTGTTCTTTTACTGCTTCAACAGCAACAGGCCCGACCTCTGGTACAAATTCCGGGCCATTGCTCCTACGGCTTCGGTAACGGTAACCCCGGTTGGTTCGTCATGCTGGGATCCAAGTATTGAGGTGCTTTCCGGTACCTGCAACAACCAGCTTTGCCTGGCGGGGGATGATGCCGGATCCTGCAGCACGGTTAACTCCGTTTCGCTGAACAATCTTACCGTCGGAAATATCTATTTTGTGCGGATCGCAAGCATAAGTTCCACAACGCCTCCGGCAGGCTCCGCTTATATTCTGACCGGAACAAATATCGGTAGCACGCTTTCTGCACTTCCGCTTACACTGGTTTCATTTTCGGGCCAGGTAACCAGCAGCAACGTAAAACTGCAATGGAAAACCGTTAACGAAACCAATGTGGATCGTTTTGAAGTTGAGCGGAGTGTAAACGGTTCTGTGTTTGAACGGGTTGCATCTGTGCCAGCCACAAACACAGCGGCTGTTCATGACTATTCGGTAACGGATATCAATCCTTTCACCGCCGGCAGCACCGTATATTACCGCTTAAAAAGCATCGATACGGATGATACGTATTATTACAGCAATGTAATCCGGTTAACCAGTGAACGGACCGTTTCCTTCTCTGTTTATCCCAATCCTGTAACCGATGTGCTTGTTATCAGCGGATTGGGTAAAGCGGGAGATCTCAGGCTGTTGAGCATGGAGGGAAAAATCATAAAAAGGCAACTTGTTACTGCACATACAACAACAATGGACCTGGGCCGGCTGCCCAAAGGAATGTACCTGTTGCAATACCACGTTAATGGCGAAGTGATCCATCAGAAAGTCATGAAGCAGTAAATAGTAACCCGGAATAATTGATTGTATCACGCGGTTCCGGCCTCTGCACGTAAACAGCGTGTACTGCAATAGCAGGCAACCGGGTGTTCTGCCAGGTAAGTAACCGGTTGTTTGTCTGGTTGTTCCGGCTAAACAGCATACACAGGATTGTGGTGCATGGGCACACGCACCACGGCGGGATAAAAAAGTTTCACACAAAGTCCGCCATCGAATACGCAGCGAACAAAGATCGGGGATGAACTTCCCCCTTTGCCGCTTTGTACGCTTTGCGGGCTTTGTGTGAAACAAATACAGTTGCGTCTGCTTTCCTCTTTCCGAAAGCGGTTACAGCAAATGCCGGTTGGCCCGGAAGGCGGCGGTCATCCGGTTGATTTCAGCTGTATCCGGGTTTTTAATGGGGATCAACTGGCTGGCGAAATGCCGCTCCGGCACGTCTAGTCCGTACAACGTATCGCGGTAGGCATGGAAAAGAATTTCAAACTTCACCAGCTTTCTGTTTCGCAGGGTATCCTGCTCCGGGGAAAAGCTGAATGGATATAGCCCTTGCGGTCGCTCATAATACAAGGTCAGCGTGGCATTGTAGCTGTTGTCGTATTTCACCCGGGGCGTATGCCGCCGGATCACCCGTCCGTCCTTGTAAGCCGTGCGCTCCAGCAGACTGTCGTTCTCCGGGTTGATCAGCCGTGGAAATATAAGCCCCTTCTTTTGCAGAAATGTATCCAGCGCAAAGGGGCGGGGCGGAATCGTATCGAAATGCCCGAATACAATCCCCTTTTGTTCCGCCATGTTGTACACCCAGAAACGGTAAACCGAGGAGTCCCTGGTTAAGGTAAAGTAGATTTTATCCGACTCCGGATCCGGGTCAAGCGTTCCCTCGTATTCTTCCAATGCGACCACCTCCTTGTAAATCATAAAGTCGCCGGTTTGGTAGATATACATTGCCGTTTTAATTCTTTCTGTATGTCCATCATCAATCCAGGTTTTGTCAAATTCGGTCCGTAGTTCAACTGCGGGGATGGTGTCTTTGCCGGTCCGTTGGGTTGCCGTACAGGCCATGACCGCAATGAGCGGTAACAGGAAAAACAAGTGCAGGTTTTTCATGATTTCGTGTCATTTACATTAAGATAAAGGTTGCAAACAAAATCCCTGCTGGCCGAGAAGGGGGATCCGTTATAAATGACTGACCAGGTTACGTTTGCATCAAGGATTACTACGGCATTAAAAGTACCGAGCACAATATTCCAGCTGTTCAGCCGTACATCCACCGACCCGCCGATGACAATTCCCTCCCGGGAGATTCCGGTGTGGGTAAGAGATTCCCAGGTCCATTGGTTGGCGCTGTTTTTTACGTGCACGCCCCTTTCGCGGCTGATAAAGCGCAGCGTTCCGGTCTTCGATTCCAGGAATATCCATTCATAGAGCCGTTCCCGACGCAAGGCATCGGAGCTCAGGTCACGGGTTTTCCGGAGGATGCCCCGCGGCATTAAATCATTCAGCGCTGCTTCCGCCAGGGCCGCCCCCGAAGTGGCGCCACCGTTACCGCTGTTTGCGTCGCAGTCTGCAGTAATCTCGGTTGTTGCCGTTGTTTTGATGCAGTTGCCGCAAACGGTACCGAGGAATTCTTCAAAGGTTTCCTTGTGCCCGTCGGCATAATAAATGGTGGTTACCAGGAACCAGTCCATGCAAACGCTTTCAGGGTTGCCCGACCGGCCAGTTGATGCCGCGGCTTTTCGTTGCAGTTGCCGGTACTGCAACTGGTTGTCTTTGGTGAAACCGTATTCAAACTGGTAGGCGTCGAACAGGTTGAGAAACGTGAGGTTTCCTTCCTGCGGCGAGTGTTTGCCTGCATAGAGCGCTTCCAGTACCGGCACCGGGTTGCTGTTGTCCACCGCCGCGCCGTTGCGGTGGTACTGTACCACGTAGGCCTTTGCTTTCTGCGGTTGCGTCTGCTGTTCCAGCAGCAGGAAACTGCGCACCGGCACCTGCTGGTTGTTCACCGTCTGGTAACTGCTGCTCAGGGGGCACAGGAGGTAGACGGCGCCGCCCAGGTTCTGCCACCGGGCATTGGAGAGCACCAGTTTGCTTTCAAGTTCTTCCAGTTGCTGTTTGCGACTGGGCAGCAATTGCTTCTGGGATTCAAAATACCGCGTCACGTATTGGGTTTCCGTGCGGGGGGGGGCGGGGGTCTTCGACTCTTTGTTGCAACTGAAGAGGAAGATACTGCCTGCCAGCAGTAAGCGAACAGCGATCCTGCTGTTAAGGTTTGGTGTGTGTTTCATTTTGGTTAGGTTTTCTGCAAGATTAAAGCAGAATTTTTTTTCTGTCAAGAAGGTGCTTCCGGCAGGTAAGGCTTGAAACATAGCGGATCAGTCCACCCCATAAAGGTTCTTCATTTTATTAAAATATATATAGTAAATCCCAGTACTTTCCAGCCCGTGGGTGCCTGAATTCAGGCGTATTTTATATTTTTTTTAACAAAATTCGAGGAACTGGATAAGCGGCGCGGGGGCTGTTTGTTGGCAAGAACGGCCTGCCTTGATTCTGCTACGGTCTCTGAGGGCAGCGGGTTTATTTCCCCAGCGCAATTCCCAGCGCACCCGCAACGTACCAGCGTTGCTGCGCTGCCACGTAGTACGCCGGAATGCCGGCCACCATTTTTTTGCGGCGTACAAACAATCCCGCTCCCAATGCCGGTGTCACAAAAGGACGGGGCCGGTCGGCGTACATGCGCAGGCTGGGTAACATGTACAGGCCCACATCGGTACCCGACCGGCTCCACTTGATTCCGGGACCTCCAAAGGTGAGGTAAGCCGCCCGCCCGTCGGTAGCGGCAGCCACCATACCGGTGAGTGTGGCCCGCGGTGCTGTCTGCTGGGCCTGCAGTGTTCCGTAAAATGCGCCGGCTGTCAGCACTACCAGAAGCAGATTTTTCATATTCATTTTTTTAATTGCAACCGCTCCACCACCAGCGCCCCCACCTGCTTACCCACCTTCAAGCCTTCGTCGTTGTCGAACCGGAAGTGAATGCCGCCGTAGAGGCGCGAAAGGGCCGCTTCCTCCGCCGCCCGGCGGAAGGAGGGCAGTATTCGTGCGGGGATGCCAAACTCCACCAGGGAGGTATCGGTGATGGAAAGATTATCGCCAAACCAGTGCGTCATCACTTCGGCCGCAGCTGCCGAGTTGGTGGCGTGCCCGCTCACGTAGGAGGGGAAGGGGGGCGTCTGGATAAAGGGCCGCCAGCTTTCGTCGAGGTGCTGGTTGATAACGGTCTCGGGCCTTACGTAGTTGCTGCGGTATTTTTCCTCCCAGCCGCGGATAAAGGCATCAAAGAAGGCGATGGAGGTATGCGCATAGGCGGCCGCGGTGGTGCCCACATCCGCACCGGCGGTTTGGGCGGCAATGCCCACGATGTTGAGCCAGTGACCGGGCGGGGAGAATTTTTTGATGGCAAACATAAGGTGTCCCTTTACGTGCATCATAAAGGGGTTATCGTCCCAGAACGCCGCGATCTGCTGCTGTTCGTCGGTGAGGCTGTCGCCGGTCACTTTCACTTCGAGCAGGGCTTTGTAAAACACGCTGTTGGGGTTGCGCAGGTCCACGGTGGGCGGACGCGGAATTTCGAACTGGCTGGCGCTGTCGAGCACCAGGGGCCGGATCCTGCCCCAATGCGGTTCAATGGCCGAGGCGTAGGTGGGCGGGGTGGGCACCCAGCGGCCGGGCTCGTGCAGCACGTTGTATTTTTCGGCGCCCCGTGTTTCGGCGTAGCGGTCGCCCCTGCTCCAGCGCAGGATGGCGGCGGCGATGCTGTCGGAAAAAATTTCCGTGCGTTTACGTACCGCCCGGGGCATGCCAACGGAGTCGGCCTGTCGAAGCAGCTGTGCATGGTACTCCATCAGGCTGCCTTCGGGGAAAGTGACGGCGTTGCCCACTTTGGTGAAGGCGAGCAGGGCAGCCAGGGGGAAATCTATGGGTCCTTCCGACGTGTCGGGTACGGGCAGGGGCGGCAGGTGGCGGATCTGCCCGCTGAGGCTCCGGAACCGCGGATCGCCGGCGGCCATGCACTCGTAGCCGGCAATGCTGGCATAGGCGTAGTTGCGGGCCGCCACCATCGGTGGAAAATTATTTTCGAGTACCACGTTGTTCAGCTGCTTTACGGTACGGGCATAGAGCAGGGGATCGTGGGTAAAAGCCTGGTAATTGCTTTTGCGGGAGCAGGTGGTTACCAGCAAGAGCAGGCCGGCACCGAGGGCCATGCGGGAAAAGAAATGCATACGGCAGTTTTGGTACAGGCTAAGGTAGGAAGTTATGGGCATGGAAGCTGAGGTTCCTGCGGGGGGGGTGCACACAAAGGAACTAAGGAGGCAACGGCGCAAAGGGATTCACCGCAAAGACGCGGAGGCGCGAAGGGTTTCACACAAAGGAACAAAGGAGGCAACGGGGCAAAGGGTTTCACCGCAAGGACGCGGAGGCGCGAAGGGTTGCTCGCAGCAACAAAAGCAGCTGGAGACGCTCCCCATTCAATTCTTCAATCTTTAAACCCCGGGGTCCCTTGCAGGAGACCCCGGGGGAGGCGGTATTGATTTTAAGGGTACGTTTTCTAACCCGAACGAAATCAATCCCCCTGTCCACCGGGGAGGGGCTTGTTCGCACACCCCCTTCAATCCTTCACTCCTTCAGTCCTTGCTTTCCCGCGGCGGAGCAGCATTTTTGTTACGGGTTCTTTCCTGTGGGGGAGCTTTCATTTAGATGTTTCATTCGTGCATTCGTGGCAATAGAACTTGCAGGACCTTTATGGATGGTTCGCCCCCCAATTCCTGATTTACAATTCCCAATCCCTTCCCTCCTTTTTTCTCTGCGCCAAAGTATTTCCCGCAATGGCCGCAGCGCAAAGGGAGAACGAAAGTTCCTTCAATCCTTCAGTCCTTCATTCCTTCAATCCTTGCTTCTCCCGCATCCTGTTTTCCAAATACACCAGCACGCCGGTCACGAGGAAGAACAGTCCGCCCACTTTGTCGGTTTCAATGAGGTCGCTCAGCAGGTTCAGTACCACAATCATGCTCAGGATCACGGCGCAGAGCATGGCCAGCGCCTGGTCGAAGGGATCCGTCAGCCGGTGGTAGGCCCGCAGGGCCAGCCGGAAGAGGAGGAACAGCAGTGCCACAAAGAGCACCAGCCCGGGGAAGCCCTGTTCAATGGCCAGCAGCAGGAAGTAGTTGTGCACGGTGGAGCGTTCCTTGTTTTCGCTGACCCAGGTTTTGAAGGCCGCAACGGCGTAGTGTTTGTAATGGTAGTAAAAGGTGTTGGGTCCGAAGCCGGTGACGGGCTCTTCCTTTACCATGCGCACGCCGGCCACCCAGCGGTAGAAGCGCTCCATGGTGGAGATGTCTTTGAGTTCGTAGGTGGCGGCCATGTGCTCGCTGAAGTCGGTGCGGAAATAGGTCTTGTTGAAGTCGGGCGCAAAACGCATGAAGTTGTCATCGCGGATCAGCCACGTTACGCCGATCACCGCCAGGATTACGCTCAGCGCCAGCAGGTTGAGCAGCTGCCTGCGCCGCACGGCCCACCAGGTGAAAACGCCGGCGATTACCGCCAGCCAGGCCCCGCGGGAATAAGCGAAGAACAGCGCGGCGGTGAAGAGGATGATCAGCAGGATGAACAGTTTGCGGGTGCGGCCCGTGCTCAGGTGCTGCCCGGCAAAGAGGATGGGCAGCAGGAAGGCGATCATGGCCGAATAGCTCACATGGTTCCGGAAAAAGGGATGCAGGGTGTCGTTCACGCTTTCGAAGCTGAAGCCGTGCGGCGCGTGCTGCACCAGGCTGGCCACCACCGGAATGCTGAGCCCTGCCACCAGCAGCAGCCCTGCTTTGATAAAATCCTCCCGCCGTTGCAGGAACACCAGCGTACCCAGGATAAAGGGAACCAGGTACCAGGTTTTCGCCAGCAGGTACTTCAAACTCACAACGGTGTTGTGGGAAAAAATGACCGTGAGGAAGATCCAGGCCAGCTGCAGCACGAGGAGGGCCACCACGCTGCTGCGGGCCGCGGCTGCGGGAAAGCGCCGGGGGTGCAGCAGGAAGTAGCCCAGCAGGGCCCCGGTGAGCAGCAGCATCACGGGCTCGTCGGGCACGTCGGTGGACAGGCTGCCGCCCACTTCCAGTTCAGTCGAGAGGGGGATGAAGAAGAGCAGTAAGAAAAAGAGGTGCTTTACCTCCACCTGTACGATGCGGGGCACCACCACCGCCACAAAGGGCAGGGCAAAGAGCGCCGGCAGTTCCAGGGCAATGCCCGCCGCAAAAGCGGCGATGGCGCCAAGGCCGGGCAGCCACCAGCGGCGAAGGTTGGTATGGGCAGCGGAAGCCGGCATGGTTACGACTTACGGGCCGCCTGCCACTCCTGCAGGAAGATGAGCAGCACGGCAAAGACGAAGGACAGCAGGGCGGCGGTGATCATACCGCTGCCCACCAGCGGTTTCTCCTTGCGGAAGGCGGGCACGGCTTCTTCAATCACGAAGATGGCGCCCACCTGGTTGATGCTGGTCTGGAACTGCTGGATCAGCTTTTCTTTTTCGTTGAGTTCGTTGATGAGGCTCTGTTTGCGGGCACGGAGAAAGTCATCGGTGCCGGCCTGCAGTTCCCGCTCCGTCAGCGCCAGCGAGTCTTTCTGCACCTGGTAGTCGGCCTGCAGTTTGCGGAGGATCTCCTCTTTCATCTGGTTGATGCTGCCCACCGCCTTTTGGTTGGTGCGCCACATAAACGCGTTGGCGATGCGGGTGGCCAGCTGCTTGTCTTTGTCCCACACGTTCACCTTCACATGCCCGTAGTCGTTTTTATGGATGCGCACGTTCTCTTTGAACTCTTTGTCGGTGAGGTACTGCCCCCGTTCGCCCGCGGCTTTGATTTTGTAGTGTTTTTTCAGCTGAAAGCTGTCGGCCAGGAAGCGGAACATCTCCTCCGAGCGTGCCAGGGCCATGAGGCGGTCGTTGTCGAATTCGCCACCGAAGTAGAAGTACTGGTCCCAGAACTGGGTGCGGTAGATGTTGGCGCGATCGCCCAGGTTGGGGTTGGCGGCGGTGAAGATGGCCGAGCTGCGGAAGACGGGTTTCATCAGCAGCAGGATGCCGCCTGTGATGCCGGTGCCCAGTACCACCAGCAGGGCGGTCTGCTTCCAGCGGTTGCGTACAATTCCGAGGAGATAAGCGAGATTAAATTGATAGTCCATACGGCCTAAAAGTACATCAATTTTGTTCTTGCCAGCGGACAAACCAGGCTGGTGAAAACAGGCCCAGCAGGGGCAACGCCAGGCACCACACCACCCCCAGCAGCACCAGCTGCCACCAGCTGTGCAGGTTGCTCAGCTGTAACAGTCCGCCTGTGGTTATCAGCACCCCGGTGAGGAGCAGCAGGCGGACGACCGACGCCCTCCGGGGCTGGAGCTGCCAGCGGCGGATGCACACCAGCAGCAGGGCGGTGGCCATGAACGACTGGGTGAACAGGGCCACTACGGCGGCGCCCAGCGCGTGGTAGCGGGGGATGAAAACGAGGTTGAGGCTCAGGTTGAGCACCACGGCGGCCGCGGCGATCCACAGGTAGGTGCGCAGGCGGCGGTTGGCGGTGAGCAGGGTGCCGAAGATGTCAATGAGGAAGGCGGGCACCAGCACCAGCATGCCCCATTGCAGCACGCGGGCGGCGGCGGGGTCCTGCCGGTGGTAGAGCAGTTCCTGTAAAAATGAACTGTGGAAAAAGAACACCACCCCCACCAGCACGGCTGCGGCCAGCATCATGCGGAAGATTTTGTCCACCGTTTCGCGGATCACCTCGGGTTGCTGCAGGTGGCGGCTCCAGAAGGAGAGGAGGAAGCCCGCGGCCAGGTAGGAGAGCACGGTGGCCGCGTCCACGAAGCGGTACATGGCGGCGTACTGCCCTGCCTGGGTGGGGTGGCCCGGCAGCAGGTTCAGCAGCACACCATCGGCCCGGCTGTGGAGGAACATCATGAAGATGACGGCGGCAAAGGGCAGACTGCCGCTGATGATTTGCCCGATGGAGGAAGGCGGGGTATCGCCTCTTGCAGCCGGCTTCAGGTAGATCAACAGGCCGGTGCCGGCCACCACGGCTGCGGTGGCCGCCAGCACCTGCCAGTGGGTAAATTGGTAGATGGTGAAGGGGGCGCCCGGCTGCAGCAGATAAAACAGGCCCAGTGCGGGCGCCAGCAGCAGGAGTTTGTCCAGCACGCTCAGCAGCGAGCTGTAGCCGAACTGCTGCCGCGAGGAGAGCACCGCCCGCAGGAAGCTGATCCAGCTGAGCAGGAGTTGCAGGAGGGTCAGTCCGGCCAGCAGCCGGGTGTCGCTCAGCCCCAGCAGGGTGCCCAGCCCCAGCACCACTGCGGCGTAGAACCCGCTCAGCAGCAGTTTGTACAGCACGGCCTGCCGCAGCCAGTCGCGGTGTTCGGCACGGCGAACCGCCAGCTGCTGTTGCACGAAGAGGGTGATGCCGGCGTCGGCCAGGATGTTGAAGATGAGGGTGAAGCTGAGGTAGGCGAAATAATGGCCATAGGCTTCGTAGCCCGCCAGCACCTGCACCTTGCGGTCAACGCCGAATATCCACAGCGGCTTCACCAGGAGGTTGAGCGCCACAAGCACCAGTACCGATCGGAACAGATAACTGACCAAGGGTTTACGTTAATAGGTTCAGGATGCGGAAGGTGCCACCTGCACGTTCCGGTTAAAACTTTCTTCCAGCGAAATGAAGGTCTCGGTGCGTTCGATGCCCTTGATTTTCTGCAGGGCGTCGTGCAGTACGTAGCGCAGCTGGTTGATGTCTTTGCAGGCAATTTCGATGAACATGCTGTAATTGCCGGTGGTGTAGTTGAGCCGGATGATCTCGGGAATCTTGCGCAGCTCTTTGGCCACGTTGTCGTACAGAGAACTTTTTTCGAGGAAGATGCCCACAAAGGCCGTGATGTCGTAGCCCAGCGCTTTTACGTCAACGTGCAGCCGCGTACCCCGCACAATGCCCAGTTCCTGCAGTTTCTTCATGCGTACGTGGATGGTGCCGCCCGATACAAAGAGTTTTTTGCCGAGATCGGCATAGGAGATCTCGGCATTGGCCATCATTTCCGACATGATCTGGTAGTCCAGTTTGTCAAGATTCAATTTGAGGGGCATTTGCAGGATTCTTTTTGAATGAATAATAGATCATGGATCAAATATTTGAATAAATTCGAAACTTTCAAAATTTTACTTGAAAAATTTGCAAGGAATCGTGAATGTGTTGTAACATTGCACTGTCAACGTTCTTTGAACAACATACTGTGGGGTGATGAAATTTTTGGCAGACATGCCCTCTCGTCTCGGGGGTGGGGATCACAGGATAAACGCAGCATAGAGCCGACGTATCCCGGTGCAAACCGGGGGTAAGCCGACCAGGGTTGACCACTAAACTTTGTACTGCAGCTAACTGCCCCGTGGAGGTTCGACTCCTCCCCCTACAGCTTTTCTCAATTGTTTTTCTCATGCTTGGCCGGCAGATGTCTATCTGCCGGCTTTTTTTATGTGCCGCCCCGCCGGAACGGGCACCGGTACATCTCCCCCGCATGGCTGAACCTGGATTACAGGAAACTATAGATCATCACAATAAAAATTCCCAGGAACACACACGCCAGCCCGGCAATGAACAGCCAGAGGGTTTTCTGGTAATAGATTTCCGTTTTTTCGCGGGGGTACCGCATGTTGAGGATGCGGTACAGTACGATCAGCAGCAGTACCACGCTGCCGGTGAGACTGAACAGCGACACCACATCCCGCAGGCGGGTGATGCTGGAGGGGTAGGGTACCCAGGAAATGGCGAAGTTGAGGATGAAACCCAGCAGGATGCCGGTTGCGGTGACCATGGGCTGCCGGTAGCTTTGAATTTTATCGTCCATAAGCTGAATGCTTGCAGGTGGAAGATAGGACATTCTGCCGGCGGGAGCCGTTCTACTTACAATTTTTTCATTTTCCCCGCTGCCCGATTTGGTCTACCTTTTCCATCTCAACTGTACGGTCGTGAAATACTTGTTTCTTTTTGCCTTCAGCTACGCCACACAGGCCGCCGCCCAGGGACACAGCCATGCCCTGGGCCGCGCCCTCCGATTTCCCGATGTGCCGGGCTTTGTTACCTTAACAACCGATCTGCACCAGCACACCGTCTTTTCCGATGGCAGCGTGTGGCCCGATATCCGGGTGATGGAGGCCCTGATGGACGGCCTGGATGCCATCTCCCTCACCGAGCACCTGGAATACCAGCCCCACAAAGCCGACCTGCCGCACCCCGACCGTAACCGCTCCTACCAGCTGGCTCTGGCCGAAGCCAAAGACCACCGGCTGCTCATCGTCAACGGCTCGGAAATCACCCGCCGCATGCCGCCCGGCCACTGCAACGCCATCTTCCTGAGCGATGCCAACCAGCTGCTGATAGGCGATTCGCTGGAGGTCTTCCGCAAGGCAAAGGAACAGGGCGCCTTCGTGTTCTGGAATCACCCGCACTGGACGGCCCAACGCCGCGATGGCGTAGCCACCCTCACGCCCTTTCACCGGCTGCTCATCCGCGAAGGACTGCTGCACGGCATTGAAGTGGTGAACGAACACACCTATTCCGAAGAAGCCCTGCAGTTGGCCCTCGACCACAACCTCACCATCATGGGTACCAGCGACATCCACCGGCTCATTGACTGGGAATTTGACGTGCCCAAAGGCGGTCACCGCCCCATCACCCTGGTATTTGCCAACGAACGCACCGAAGCATCCCTCAAAGAAGCGCTCATTGAACGCCGCACCGTAGTGTTTTTTAAAAACATGCTCATCGGCCGCAGCCGGGAACTGCTGCCCCTGCTGCAGCAATGCATCACCGTTGTAAAAGCACAATACCCCGCCCGGGCAGATGTACTCGCCGTAACGCTGGAAAACAAATCCAGCGTGGAACTGGTGCTTCGCAATGAATCGTCCTTCCGCTTTCATACCGACGGCGACCTGCTGATCCTGCCGCCCGGTGCCACCCGCACCGTGGAGGTAAAAACGCTTACGCGCCTTTCGTCGCTTGAGCTGCGCTTCCGCGTGCTGTCGGCCGTGGAAGCCCCGCGGCAGCACCCGCTGCTGGTGCTCCCCGTTACGCCGGCAAAATGAGAACGCGTGTACGCATGCGTGGTCGCCGCCCGGTTCCTACCTTTGCGGCCCATGGGCCAGAAAAAACTCATCCGCTTTGCCGAACTGGAAACCTTTCCCAATGTGCTGCAGTATCCCAACGGTATGCAGGGACAATGGCCGGCTTTTTTCAACAACGACCATCCCCTCACCCTCGAGCTGGCCTGTGGCAAAGGGGAATACGCCGTGGGGCTGGGACGGATGTACCCGCAGCGCAACTTCCTGGGGGTGGATCAGAAAGGCAACCGCATCTGGGTAGGCGCCCGCACCGCCCTGCGGGACGGATTGCACAACGTGGCGTTTCTGCGCACGCAGATGGACCGGATTGATCAGTATTTCGCTCCCGGTGAAGTGGCGGAAATCTGGCTCACGTTCCCCGATCCGCAGCTGCGCTGCTCCAAACACAAAAAACGCCTCACTCATCCCAAGTACCTGCGGCTTTACCGGTCCTTCCTCCAGCCCGGCGCCCGCATCCACCTCAAGACCGATTCGCCCGTGCTCTACCGCTTTACCCGGGAGGTGATCCGCATGTTCGATCTTCCGCTGCACACCGATTTTGACGATGTGTACGCCGTGTCCAACCCCGCCCCAGAGCTTTGCATCAAAACACATTACGAGGCACTCGATATTGCCGGCAGCAACCGTGTGCATTACCTCTGCTTTGGCCTCTCCGACAGGCTCAGCGACCTGGAAAAGGACCGCTTGTTGAAAGAGTGGGTGTTTGAAAATGAGTCGGACAGCCCGGAAAAACAACCAACGGTTTAAACAAAAACAACCTCGCCGGAGTTATTACCTTTAATTCGCGGCCTGAACAGCGAAAACATGAAAAAACTGGCAGAAGGAACCGATTATTACTACGATCCCTGTGGAAACATCGTGCTCACCGAGCATTACCATCTGGAGAAAGGGTATTGCTGCGGGCACGGTTGCCGGCACTGTCCCTTTGACTACGAAAATGTTTCCCCCACGCGTCGTACCTTGCTGCTGCAAGAACGGCAGCATGCCCAAAATGAGCCAACCACTTCCCCAAAAAAGTAAACTGCCCCTCGCCGGCGCTGCCCGCGATTATTCTTTTTTTGAAGACGTGTACGATGTCGTACGCCAGGTGCCCCGGGGTCGTGTAACCAGCTATGGCGCCATTGCCGCTTACCTGGGTACCAAACTCTCCGCCCGCATGGTGGGCTGGGCCATGAACGGCTCTCACCGCATCCTGCCACCGGTACCCGCCCAGCGGGTGGTGAACCGCAACGGTATGCTCACGGGCAAACATCATTTTGAAACACCCACACAGATGGAAGAATTGTTGCGGGCAGATGGGGTGGAAG
The DNA here is from genome assembly GCA_937862815.1 of uncultured Chitinophagaceae bacterium. Taxonomy (GTDB): domain Bacteria; phylum Bacteroidota; class Bacteroidia; order Chitinophagales; family Chitinophagaceae; genus Lacibacter. The sequence continues at coordinate 95,381 of CALMED010000038.1, forward strand.
TGAAAAATGATACCGTGGTGGATTTTGCACAGCGGTTCTGGGATCCGGCGGTGGAGCTGGGATAAACCCCGGCAATACCCGTCGCCGGCAGCACCATCTTCTCAGTGGCGGCTGTTTGCGTCATGCCCCTTTACAGCCATCCCGCCCCCAGTGCCAGCGATACCACTATCAGCAGCACCGCCACCACCACCTGTACAAAGTGCAGCGTTACTTTTTTGAGCAGCCGGTTGCCCAGCAGGGCGCCGGCAATGGCAGCCCCGGTGGCGCAGAGAACCAGTATCAGGTTGTCCTGCAGCGGCACCGCCTTCAGCCGGGTGGCATACACCCCCAGCCGGGTGAAGTCCACAAAAGCCGACACCACCACCGCTGTGCCGATGAACGCCTCTTTGGAAAGACCGGCCCGGATCAGGAAGGCGCTGCGGAGGGCGCCCTGGTTGCCCGAGAGCCCGCCGAAAAAGCCACTCAGCGCACCGCCGAGCGGCAGCTTGCCGGCTCCAAACTGCAGGTTGCGCAGGGCCGGCACCAGGTCCATCAGGGCAAAAAAGATCAGCAGCAGGGCTACGGTAAACTTCACCGGGTACACGGCGATGGTACGTCCAAAAGCGGTGTACGAAAATAGCGGAGCCATGCTGCTGAGTCGCAGCAACAGCCACGCCCCCGGCAGGGCAAACACCACGGCGGGAATACCAAATCGCAGCAAGACCCCGCCGTTGGCCTGCCGCCCTACCAGGGTCAGCTTAAAGAGGTTGTTGAAAAAATGCACCACGCCGGTCAGCGCAATGGCCAGCTCGGCGGGGAAATACAGCATCATCACGGGCGTGAGCAGGGTGCCCAGCCCAAAACCGGAGAAGAAGGTGAGCACGGCCGTGGCAAAAGCGGCCAGTGAAATGATGACATATTCCAGTTCCATCCTGTAAATGTAGGACCTGGAAACCGGGCATCCAACCTGCCTCGGGGAATTACCGGCATGCAGGTGCACAATCACCTGCACATGCGTAAGCAAACCGGCACACCCGGGCCTGCTGTGACCCCGGCACCGGTTCTCCGGCGCAATCTCATTTCAATATTTTGTGGGTGATTTTGAAAACTGCCGTACCTTTTCTCCTCAATTGCTTTTCATGAAATTGTGCTTTTCCTCCTTTTGCCTGCTCGTGGCCTTTACGTCACTGGCACAGTCCAAACCCGATTCCACAAAGAAGGATACGGTTCCCCATACCAAATTTGCGAGCCTGCCGCTTAAACCCGAACGGCAGATCCGCTTCACCACCACGGAAGGTACCTGGATGAGCGTGGATGTGAGTCCGGACGGCTCCACCATCGCCTTCGACCTGCTGGGCGATATCTACACCGTACCCCTCACCGGTGGCAAAGCCACCCCCGTTACCAAAGGCATGGCGTACGAAACCCACCCGCGTTTCAGTCCCGACGGAAAGAAAATTCTCTTTACCAGCGACCGCAGCGGCAGCGACAATATCTGGTACATGGACCTGGAAAAGAAGGATACCATCCAGCTCACCAAAGACCGCACCGATGATTTCCCTTCGGCCGTATGGGCCCCCGACGGCAACTACATCATTGCCTCCAAAGGCCGCCGCATTCCCAAGCTGTGGCTCTACCACAAAGACGGGGGCGGGGGCATCCAGCTCAACACCGACCCGGCCGGCATAAAAACCATTGACCCCTTTGTAAGTCCCGACGGGCGCACCATCTACTTCAGCCAGCGCAGCGGATCCTGGAACTACAACGCGTTGTTACCGCAATACCAGGTGGGCAGCTACGATCGTGAAAAGGGCATTCTGAGTACGCTCACCACCCGCTACGGAAGCGCCTTTACGCCCACCCTCAGCAAAGACGGCCAGTGGATGGTGTACGGCAGCCGGTATGAAGACAAGACCGGCCTCGTACTCCGCAACATGAAGACCGGCGACGAGCGCTGGCTGGCCTACCCCGTGCAGCGCGATGAGCAGGAGAGCATTGCCCCGCAGGGTGTATTGCCTGGTATGGCCTTTACGCCCGACAGTAAATTTTTAGTGGCCAGCTATGGCGGTAAAATCTGGAAGCTGCCGGTGGATGGCAGTCCGGCAGTGGAGATCCCCTTCGAAGCCGACCTGCAGCTGGAGATGGGCCCGCGCCTCTACTTCAACTACGCGATTAAAGATACCAGTCACAAGCTGGCCACCCAGGTACGCGATGCCACGCCCAGCCCCGACGGAAAGCAGCTCGCCTTCACCGTGCTCAACCGCCTGTACGTGATGGACTATCCCAACGGCACCCCCCGCCGCGTAACCAATCATACTTTCACTGAAGCCATGCCGGCCTGGAGCCCCGATGGAAAAAACCTGGTGTTTGTCACCTGGGACGAGCAGGAGGGCGGTCATCTCTGGAAAGCCGCTTTTGGCAAGACCACAGCCGTAACACGTCTCACCCGGGAGCCCGCTTTTTACATGCAGCCGGCCTGGAGTTACAACAACCGCATCGCCTTTTTCCGCGGACCCAAACGCCTCTTTAAAGATGCCGAAGATCCTTTTTACAGCGGCGCTGAAGGCGAACTGGTGTGGACGGGTCCCAACGGCGGGGCCATCACGAAAATTGATAATGCCAACAACCGCGGCAATGTGCATTTCACCCGCGATACCACCCGGGTATTCCTGAATGCGCCGGGCGGGCAGCTCATTTCCATCCGGTGGGATGGCACCGACTCCAAAACGCATGTACGCATCAGCGGTATCACCACCTATGGGTCGGTGGCCGATGCGCATGATCACAGTCATGGCAGTCAAGACCAGACCGTTTCCACTCCCGTCAACTATGTGATGGGGCGTCCCGTTATGGCGGCTGATCCGGTTAACTTCTGCATGCTGCCCGAAGGCGCCAGTGGCCGCGAGCCGCAGAACATGCCCACGTCGGCCAGCACCATCCTCATGGCGCCGGTGGGCAACCAGGCCCTGGCACAGGTAAACAACAACGTATACATCGTCACCATCCCCGAAACGGGCAAAGTGCCTTCCATCAACGTGGGAGAGCCAACAGCCAGCAGCTTTCCCAGCCGCCAGCTCACCACCATCGGCGGGGAGTTTCCCGCCTGGGAGGCCAACGGTAAAAAGGCGCACTGGAGCCTGGGCAACGGCCACTGGGTATATGATACCGAGCGGGCCCGCTTTGTGGAAGACTCGGTGAAGGAGGCCAAAAAGCTGGAAGCTAAACGTAAAGCCGACAGCGTGACGGCGCTCCTCCAACTGGGTCCCGAAGCCAGGAAGATAGCCGACTCGCTGGCAAAGTTCCGCGCCGATTCCATTGCCGCCATCCTGAAAGCCGACACCGCCCGGGCCAGCCGCGAAAAGCTGGAAGCCGAAGCCCGGAAGCGGGCCGAGAAATACTGGCCGGAAGAAACCCAGGTGAAAGTCTTCTTCCCCAAAGACCAACCCGCCGGGAGCATCCTGCTCACCAATGCCCGCATTGTGACCATGAAGGGCGACGAGGTGCTCGAAAACGCCGACCTCCTCATTGTGAACAACCGCATCCGCGCCATCGGCAAGCGGGGTACGTTGGAAGTGCCGCCGGGCACGAAGGAGGTGGATTGTACGGGCAAGACCATTACGCCCGGCTTTGTGGATACCCATGCCCACATGTGGCCTTTCTGGGGCTTGCATAAGAATACCGTCTGGCTCTATGCCGCCAACCTGGCTTACGGCGTTACCACCACCCGCGATCCGCAAACGGCCACCACCGACGTGCTCACCTATGGTGATCTGGTGGAAGCCGGCATGATGCCCGGCCCGCGGGTGTACAGCACGGGTCCCGGTGTGGGCTTCTGGATGTACAACCTCAAAGACCTGGAGCAGACCCGCAACGTGCTGCAGCAATACAGCAAATATTACAACACCCAGTACATCAAGATGTACCTCGTAGGCAACCGCCAGCACCGCCAGTGGGTGATCATGGCGGCGAAGGAACAGCAGCTGATGCCCACCACGGAGGGCGGGCTGGATTACAAACTCAACATCACCCAGTTGTTTGACGGGTACCCCGGGCACGAGCATTCGCTGCCCATCTTCCCCCTGTATGGCGATGTTACCCGCTCCATTGCCGAAAGCAGGATGGCCGTTACGCCCACCTTGCTGGTGGCATATGGCGGCCCCTGGGCGGAGAATTATTTTTATACGACGGAAAGTCCGCTCAAAGATCCCAAACTCAACCGCTTTACCCCGTACGAGGAGCTCAGCAGCAAGGCCCGCCGCCGGGTAGGCGGACTGGGGGGCTGGTTCACCCCGGAAGATCATGTGTTTCAGAAGCATGCCCAGGGCATCAAAAGCCTGGTGGAAAAAGGCGGTATCGCCGGCGTGGGCAGCCACGGGCAACTGCAGGGGCTGGGTTATCACTGGGAACTGTGGAGCATGGCCAGCGGGGGCATGACGCCGCACCAGGCCCTGCAAACGGCTACCATCCTGGGGGCGGAAGCACTGGGGCTCGATAAAGAACTGGGCAGCCTGGAGCCGGGTAAGCTGGCGGATATCCTGATCCTCGACGGCAATCCGCTGCAGCAGATCCGGCAGACCAACACCATCCGCTACGTGATCAAGAACGGGCGGCTTTACGACGGCAACACACTGGACGAGATCTATCCCACCCCACGTAAGCTGGACGTGGGAACCTGGACCAAGGAGGCGCCGAAGGTTACAACACCCGTGAAGCAATAAGCATGCGCCGGCGGGCGGAACCCGGCGCAGGTGAGCGTGATAAGTTACACGGAGCAATCAGCAGCAACTCCGTGACTCCCGCACTCACGGCCTACGTGTTCTGCCTACTTCACGAAGCAAAGTCGCCCAATAAAAAAAGCCATCCGGGCAGATGGCTTTTCTCTTTTCATACAACAAGCCGGATTACGGCTCAGGCTTTGACATGACTCCAGTTTTCCCCGGTCTTGATCCGGTGAATCTGCATGTCGCTCACCTTGTATTTGGTGGCAAGGGATTTGAGGGTTTTACCCGCTTTGAGGGCCTGTTTGATCTTCTTTACTTTCTCCACATCCAGCTGCGGTCCTTTCACCGGCTGCCGCAGACGTTTGCTGGCTTTGAGGTACTGCGGGCTCTGGATGCTGTGGGCGTATTGTTCCTCCACGGTCACCCATTTGAGATTATCGGCCGTGAGGTTCTTGCGGTTGAAATCCTTAAAGATCACTTTGCTGTGTTTGGGCGATTTCTGCTTGCAGAAAGCCTGGGCCACCAGGGTGTGGAAGAATACAAACTCGTACCGTTTACCTTTCTTGGTGTATACGTTGTAGCGCATGATGCGGTAACCTTCCTGCAGGCTTCCCTTGAGCAGGGTGCCGTCTTCCAGGAGCTTGTTGGTGTAACTGGCCACGCGGCCCATGTTGCTGACGGCGTAGTTTTTCTTCAGGGATTTGGGAAATGGCGCGTCTTTCCAGCGTTCCCCTTCTAATTTTTTGATCATGACAAACAGATTATTGGTGAATAAAAGGGTTCTCCGGTAAAAGCAGGCAAGGTGGCAGTCATGGCAGGTATCCCCCTTAAAGGTAATTCATCATTTTCATTTTACAATAGTCCGGTATTGCTTATCTTCAAAGTCTCCAAAAAAACAGACCATGTTCACCTTTGCCCTGTTCAATCTCAAAGGCGGGGTCGGTAAAACCGCCTCCTGCGTCAATTTTGCCTACCTGGCTGCCCGCGACGGGTATAAAACCCTGCTATGGGACATAGACCCGCAGGGGGCGACCTCCTTTTATTACAACGTAAAGCCCAAACAGCGGGTGGCGATCCGTGAGGTAGTGGGCAAAGATGCTGCCGGGCTGGCCGATTTCATCCGGGGAACGGAATACGAAAACCTCGACATCATCCCGGCCGACAGCACAGGCAAGGCGCTGGATATACTGCTGGAAGAAATGAAGACGTCCAAAAAGCGCATTGCTCACCTGTTGCGGCAGTTGAAGCAGGAATACGATTTTGTGTTCGTTGATTGTCCGCCCGGTCTTTCGGCACTTGCTGAAAATATCTTTCATGGATCCGACATCGTTCTCATGCCGGTGATCCCCACCACACTGTCGGTACGCACCTACAACATGGTGAAAGATTTTTTTAAGGAGAAAGATATTGACCTGAAAAAGATGACCTGCTTTTTCACGATGGTGGATTTGCGAAGAAACATGCACAACGAAGTGATGGAAGAATTGTACCGCGACAAACGCTTCTTCGATAACTACATTCCCTATCTCAGCGACGTGGAAAAAATGGGCGTGCACCAGGCGCCACTGGAAGAGTACGCCCGCAGCAGTTACGCGGCGCAATGCTACCGCGATCTGTGGGAAGAAATCAAGGAAGGCGTGCTGTAACCCGCGCCGGCAGCGGGTTCCGTAGAATTACGGTCCGGAAAGTACAAATGCGGAATTTTCAAAAAAATGAATTTCGTGTTTTGTTATTTCGGGAAAGGTTTCTACATTTGAACTGTCCAATATTTATCCGAAAAACTAAATCCAAGCGTCATGAAAAAACCATTGCGTTTCTTCTCGTTCGTATTTTTCCTTTTTGCCATTTATCTGAATGTATTCTACAAGGAAGATTCTTTCCTGGCACGCATCGCTTCCGGTAAAAATGCAGTTGTAAAAGAGCAGACCGCTTCCGCCCCTGCGGTGGTTAAGCCTGCTGAAGAACTGGCCGAAGTGAGCGGCAAGTAATACGCACGTACATATCGTTTCGTTTACCCCTGGTAGTGCCGGCAGGTCCGTACCCTATTAATGCTGTGCCGGTCACAACCTGTTATTCTCATAATGTAAGTTTTGAGGAGGCAGTTTCTACTGCCTCCAATACTTCTTTGTACCTGTGCCAGCGTGGATGTTGGTGGAGCCTGACCGGCGGCTTACCTTAGCGGCATGGCCGAAAAGAAACTGTTTCTCCTCGACGCGATGGCCCTGGTGTTCCGGGCCTACTATGCCCTTATCCGCAACCCCCGCATCACCACCACCGGTAAGAACACCAATGCCCAGTTTGGGTTTACCAATACGCTGGTGGACCTGATCCAGAACCAGCGGCCCACCCACATGGCTGTTTGCTTCGATACCCATGCCCCTACGGAGCGCCACACCGATTTTGCCGACTACAAAGCCAACCGCCAAGAAGCCCCCGAAGACCTGCTCGCCGCCCTACCCGATATCAAACAGATCATCCGCGGATTCAACATACCCGTGCTGGAAAGAGACGGTTTTGAAGCCGACGACCTCATTGGCACCCTCAGCAAACAGGCCGCCGCCGCGGGGTATGAAGTGTACATGGTGACACCCGACAAAGACTACGGGCAACTTGTGAACGAACGCGTGAAAATTTACAAGCCCGGTTACCAGGGAGGCGACGTCGAAATCATGGGGCCGGAAGAAGTATGCGCCAAATGGAACATCAAAGAAGTAAGCCAGGTGATTGATATCCTGGGTATGATGGGCGACGCGGTAGACAACATCCCCGGCATCCCCGGCGTGGGTGAAAAAACCGCGGCCAAACTGCTGGCCGAATATGGTTCGCTGGAAAATGTACTGGCGAATGCCGATCAGATCAAGGGCGCCATGGGCGAGAAAGTACGCAACGGCCGCGAACTGGCCCTCATGAGTAAAAAGCTGGCCACCATCATCACCGATGTGCCGGTGGAGTTTCACGAAGAGGATTTCCGGCTCAAGGAATGGAACAAAGAACTGCTCACCGACGTGTTTGGTGCTCTTGAGTTCCGCACCATTGGCCGGCGCCTGCTGGGCGAGAGCTTCCAGGCAGGAACGGCCGCGCCTGCGGGTGTACAGACCGATCTGTTTGGCAATGTGGTGCCGCAACGGGCGGGCCGCGAGCAACCGGTAAAACCTGCTCCCGTTGCGGAAAGCCCTGCCGAAGCCACTGCCGGCAAGCCGGACGAAACGGTTCCGCCAGCTCCTTTTGCCTTGCGGAACATTCACGATACACCGCACCGCTACGAAGCAGTGACCACCCCGGATGCCATGAAAGCGCTGGTTGCCCAACTGCAACAGCATACTGAAATATGTTTTGACACCGAAACCACCGGCATAGACGCCAACGACTGCGAACTGGTGGGGATGAGTTTTGCCGTTACTCCCCACGAAGGGTATTATGTGCCTTGTCCGCCCGACCGGAGTGAGACACAGGCGATCCTTGCTCTTTTTTCTCCCCTCTTTGCCGATGCACGCATTACCTGGATCGGGCAGAACATCAAATACGACCTCGTGGTGCTGAAATGGTACGGGGTGGAACTGAAAGGACAACTCTTTGATACCATGCTGGCCCACTATGTGGTGGAGCCGGATGGCAAACGCAGCATGGACCAGCTGAGCGCCCAGTACCTGGGGTATGAACCGGTACCGATCACCGAACTGATTGGCAAGAAAGGCAAAAACCAGGGCAACATGCGGGATGTGGAACTGGAGCAGATCAAGGAATACGCCGCGGAAGATGCCGATATCACCCTGCAGTTGAAAAAGGCCCTCCTGCCGCTGCTGCAGGAAAAGGAGGTGGAGCGGGTGTTTTACGAAGTGGAAAATCCGCTGGTACCCGTGCTGGCCGCCATTGAGTTTGAAGGCGTGAAGGTGGATGTGGATTTCTTGAATGTGTACTCCAAACAGCTGGAGGCCGAAGCCCGGGAAGCCGAAGCCCGGGTGTACAACGCGGCCGGCTTGAAGTTTAACCTCGCTTCACCCAAACAGCTGGGCGAAGTGCTGTTTGAACACCTGAAGCTGGATCCCAAAGCCAAAAAAACCAAGACCGGGCAGTACGCCACCGGGGAAGATGTGTTGCAGAAACTGTCGCATACCAGCACCATCGTGGCCGATATCCTGGCCTTCCGGGAACTGACCAAGTTGAAGTCGACGTACGTGGACGCCCTGCCGCAGCTGATCAACCGGAAAACCGGACGGGTACATACCAATTTCGGACAGGCCGTGGCGGTAACCGGGCGGCTGGCCAGCAACAATCCCAACCTGCAGAATATACCCGTGCGTACGGAGCGGGGGCGGGAGATCCGCAAAGCCTTTGTTCCAAGGGATGGCAATCATGTGTTGCTGAGTGCCGACTACTCACAAATTGAACTGCGCATCGTGGCCGCTATCAGCGGCGACCCGGCTATGTGCGAAGCCTTCATCCAGGGCAAAGACATTCACACCGCCACCGCTGCCAAAGTGTACAAGGTAGACGAAAAAGATGTGACGAAGGAAATGCGCTACAAAGCCAAGAGCGTGAATTTTGGTATTGTGTACGGACAGGGCGCTTTCGGACTGGCCGATAACCTGGGGATCAGCCGCACCGAAGCCAAAGAAATCATTGACAATTATAAGAAGGAGTTTGCCGGCATCCAGCAGTATATGGAGGATACCGTCAACTTTGCCCGTGCTAACGGGTATGTACAAACGCTGATGGGCCGCAAGCGCTGGCTGCGGGATATCAACTCGTCGAACTTCACCGTGCGGGGCTTTGCCGAGCGCAACGCCATCAACTCGCCCATCCAGGGTACCGCTGCCGACATGATCAAGCTGGCGATGATTAAAGTGCATGCCGCGCTGCAGCAATCGGGCCTGCAGAGCCGCATGATTTTACAGGTACACGACGAATTGCTGTTTGATGTGGTACAGGGCGAAGAAGACGCCATGAAGCAGTTGGTGGTGGACAGCATGCAATCGGCCATGCAGTTACCCAACGACGTGCCCGTGGTGGCCGAAGCCGGTACCGGGTTGAACTGGCTGGAGGCGCATTGAGCTGGGAGGCGTAAGGCATAGGGCGGAAGGCGTGGGGGGATCGCCGCTTGTACCCTATCAACTTTTCAACTTGCTAACCTGTCAATCCTTCAACAACAGATTGATTCGTGGTACTTGCGGTAAATACTTGCATCATCGCCCTCGTTCCATAAGCTCACATCAGCCTGTTGCTGGTTATTGATCTCATTCAGTCTTCACCGGATGCGTGCATTGTTTTTCAACTGACCGGGGGAAGCCGGACTCATGTCCTGTTTGGCCTTACCGGAACGGTCTTCGTTGAGCATCATTTTTCTACCCGGTGCATTGTTCAGCCGGAACCTGGTTTCGCCCGAATCTGTTCGGACGGATAGAAGAGGTTCAAAAATATCAGCAAACGGGTTGACCGGAAGGATTGCCGTCGCTGCATCGGTATCTGCTTCCGGTTCTTCTTCAGTAAAATCGGGGTTTCTTGAAGCTGAATCACTTGTTTCTTCCGTCATGGCGTCGGACGGGAGTTCGTCCGGGAAACTGCCAGTCCGGAAAAACAGCGCAGCGGAAAGTAGAAATGATACCAATGTTGCGGCCAGTCCCGCAAGTGCCAGCCGGTGGTTTTTGTACCTGAAAATGCCGGCAAAAACAAGCGTCAACCCGGCAGGCACACCCAGCAGGGGGAGGAGTCCCAGCCAGGCCCATTTGTACAGATGATGTCCGTTTTTACGCATGCTGTGCTGTCGGGTTGCGGTGAATCAATCAGGTAAGTATGTGTTGTACCGGGGTGTCACATTTCCGTGGTTCCCTCTCTCTTTTTGTGCCGTTCCCGGCATGAAAACTAAGCTATTCAACGGATAATGCAAGCAAGGTGCGGGATAGCTGCGGTTGTCCGCTGCTCAGCGCATCCGCTTCCGACCCGCCCGGTAGGCTTCTATTGCTTCTTTGGTGGTGTACCAGGTTTTCCCCTCCTTGTAAGCATCAATCTTTCCCCGGCGGGCCAGCAGGCTGATGTATTCTTCGCCATAAGGCAAGGTTTCTTCCTCCACCAGGTTGCCGATGGGTTTGTAATCGCCGGCATTCCCCCGCAGGTTGCTGAGATAGATATCAATGCTGCGTTCACAGGCCTGCAACAGCAACAGGCATAAGGGATACATGTTGCCGGCATCGGCCTCGTTCAGCGCGTTGTAATATTTACGCCGGTCTTGTTTCAGGACGATGGCCGGCGGATATCCCTGTGCCATCAGCAGCAGGTTGCCTGCCAGCCGCACGGTGCGCCCGTTGCCATCCATGAAGGGATGAATCCATACAAAACGGTGGTGAAAGGCGGCAGCCAGCAGCAGGGGATGCAAGGCCGGTGCCGGATTGTACAGCCACGTAAGGAGTTCCTGCATCAGTTCCGGAACCTTCAGGGGATCGGGTGGGGTAAAGGGAGCCCCCGCAATGCGCACACCCATGGTGCGGTACCGGCCTGCCCATTCTTTTTCGATTTTCTGTTGTACCAGGGCATGCAGGTCCAATACCATGCGTTCGGTCAATTGTGCACCCGGCACTGCCATTTCAGTAACCAGCTCAATGGCCTCGTGGTGGTTGATGGCCTCGAGGTGTTCGCGGAGGCTTTTACCCCCGATGGTGATGCCATCTTCAATGACTGCCCGGGTTTCGGGAAGGGTAAGGGTATTGCCTTCAATGGCATTACTGTTGTAGGTCCATTCCAGCGCCAGTGCTTCCCGCAGTTTGGCCACGGCAAATGCGGGAAGGGGACGCAGCGATGCCAGCTGCTGCTGCTGCTTGGCATCTAAACGGGCCAGGGGCAGCTCCAGCTGCACCAGGTTGGCTGCTATGGTTTTCCAATTGTTCATCTTAATATCGGAAAATAAATTTAAACCAAATACCGATATTAAATGGCTCTTCCGTCCAATTTTAGCGGCTGAACTGTCACGGCAACTCTTTTTTTGCCTGCTTTCCCGCAACTTGCAGCAGATGCTGGCCCATCAAATCCTTTCATTCCTGTTTCAGCTGCCGTTTACAGTTCGCCTGCCCCGGGGCGTCCAGGTGCTGAACCCCTATGCCGATGCAACGGCGCAGGAGGTATGCACGCAATTTTATGAGCGCTTTTATTCGGATGACAGTCCCCGCACATTACTGCTGGGCATTAATCCGGGCCGGTATGGCGGCGGCATCACCGGCATCCCGTTTACCGACCCGGTCCAGCTGGAGCGCTATTGCGGCATGGCCACGCCCTGGAAGCGGCAGGAAGAACTTTCCGCCCGTTTTGTGTGGGAGGTAATAGCTGCCATGGGCGGACCGGAGTTGTTTTACAACCGGTTTTACATCTCCGCCATCAGTCCGCTGGGGTTTGTGAAGGAAGCGAAAAACCTCAACTACTACGACGACCCCTTGCTGCTGAAACGCATTGAACCCTTCGCGGTGGAATGCCTGCGCCGGCAGCTGGACTTTGGTCTGCATACCGAAGTATGTTTTTGCATCGGTGAGGGCGATAATCTCCGCTTTCTCCACCAACTCAACCAACGTCACGGTTTTTTCCAATCCGTTGTTCCCCTGCCGCACCCCCGGTTTATTATGCAGTACAAACTCAGGCAGAAAGCTGATTTTATTCAGTTGTACAAAGAACGCCTCACCGCCGGTTAACCGCTACCTTTGCGCCCATGCAACCTGTATTAATTTACTGCTACGATGCATACTGCGGCTGGTGTTATGGCTTCAGCCCGGTGATTAAACGCATGGCAGCCGAATACGCCGGTCAGCTGCATACAGAAGTGCTGAGCGGGGGGATGGTGTTACCGGAAAGCCCGGTTCCTATCAGCGCAACAGCCAGCTATATACGCGATGCGTATAAGACCGTGGAAGAAATGACCGGCATCCGCTTCGGGGCCGATTACCTGTGGCACATTCACAACCCGGAGCAGAGCGACTGGTTTCCCTCTTCCGAACTGCCGGCCATCGCGCTGTGCATCCTGAAAGAAATGCTGCCCGATAAGCAGGCAGCCATCGCTTCTGATCTGCAGTATGCGCTGCATCATGAAGGGCGCGACCTTACCGACAAAGAAGCCTATCGCCATTTGCTGCAGCAATACGGTGTGGATGCGGAAGATTTTTACCGGAAAATCAGCAGTGATGAGTATAAAGAGAAGGCGTATTATGAGTTCCAGCTCTGCAAACAGCTCCAGGTAACCGGTTTTCCGCAGGTGCTGCTGCAGGAAACCGACAGCCGCTTTCACCTGCTGGCCCGGGGGTATACCGATTACGAAACGCTGAAGAAGCGGCTGGACCTTGTATTGACACAGACTGCGCAACATCAACGCAACTGAAACAATCATTTAACAGCAAGGCTTAACCGTTGTTTTCCCTTGCAGTTGAAAATGCACCAATAATTAATATGTATGATACTCACGGTAACACTCAATCCCTGCATTGATAAAAGCTCTACCCTGGAGCACCTGAAACCCGAAAGCAAGCTGCGCTGTACCGAGGTGGTGAATGAACCCGGTGGCGGCGGTATCAATGTAACCAAAGCATTGAAAAAGCTGGATGTCCCCACCGTAGCCTTGTTCCCTGCCGGTGGCAATAACGGCAACATGCTCTGTTACATGCTGGATGCCGAAGGTATCACCTACCATGCGGTGGATACCAAGGTGGAGACCCGCGAAAACTGGATTGTGCTCGAAACCTCTAAAAACAACCAGTACCGGTTTACGTTCCCGGGCCGCGCCGTGGAGGAAGAGACCATCATCACACTCGTTGATCATATCCGTACGTTTTCTCCCTCCTTTGTAGTGGCCAGCGGCAGCCTGCCGCCCGGTCTGCCCGATTATTTTTACGGGCTGATCGTTAAAAATGCCGCAGCCGTTGGTGCCCGCTGCATTGTAGATACCAGCGGCGCCCCCCTGCAGGCACTTAAAGGCAAGAAGGCGTTTCTGATCAAGCCCAATATTGGCGAGCTGTGTAAGATGCTCGACCTGGTCTACCTGGAAAAGAGCGAAGTGCCTGCCGCTGCCCAGCAGGCCATCCGCGACGGGTATGCCGAGATGATGGCCGTGAGTATGGGACCCGATGGTGCCTGGCTGGTAACCAAAGACGAGAAGCATTTTGCCGCTGCACCCCCGGTGGAAAAGCGCAGTACCGTTGGGGCGGGCGACAGCATGGTGGCCGGGATGACCTACATGCTGCAGAAAGGGGCTTCGCTGCAGGAAACCATCCGCTTTGGTGTGGCCTGTGGCAGCGCCGCCACCATGAACCAGGGCACCCAGCTCTTCAACCGGGAGGACGCGGAGCGCCTGTACCATGCAATGGGGTGATGCTTTCCATTTTATTTCTCCTTTTTCACATAGGTGACGAACGTCATTGTTTGGATGTACAGCCGTTGGTTCCTTTGCTTTAACCAAATGGTTAAATCAAATGGTAAAAACGGTACAGGACCCTTCCACCGAAGAAAAGATACTGGCAGCTGCCCGGCAGGTCTTCCTGCAGAAAGGATCGGCGGGAGCCCGCATGCAGGATATTGCCGATGCGGCCGGTATCAACAAGGCCCTCCTGCATTATTATTTCCGCAGCAAGGAAAAACTGTTTGAAGTCATTTTCCGGGAAGCCATCACCCGGCTTATGCCCCGTATTCATGAAATCTTTGATCACGCGGAGCTTGATTTTTTCGAAAAAATCCGTGCATTTGTTCATGCTTACACAGGCATGGCCATGGAAAACCCGTATCTGCCGCTGTTTGTCCTCAACGAAATGCACAGCAACCCCGATGTTTTTCTGGCAACGGTGTTCCCCAACCACAAAGACCTTCCTTTTAAAAAGGCCATCGCCGCCACCGAAGAGGCCATGAAAGGAGGAGAGATCCGTACCATGGAGCCGGTACAGCTCTTATTCAACATACTGTCGCTTGCTCTTTTTCCCTTTATCGCCCGGCCTATGTTTCAGCGGGTGATGCAGGTGTCCGGCAAGCGGTATGATACGTTGCTGGAGCAGCGACAAACGGAAGTGGCCGATTTTGTTATCCACGCCATTCAGATCAAACAACCGAAACGATAATATATGCGCATGCGTTTAACCTGGTTCCTCTGGCTGCTGCTGCCGCTTCACCTGCCGGCGCAGGAAGTGCCTGTGCTTACGCTGGGGCAGGCCTGGGCCGAAGGAGTACAGCTCTCGGGGCCTCATATGCAAGCACCATCATCCGCAATTTCAACCAGGATTTCCGCCTCCGGTGGTTGCAGTTTCACCGTTTCAACCCGGAGCCCCGTATCGAAATCACCGGCAGCAACTGGTTCAACGTACACATGAACTACCGGCAGTTTATGGTGCCGGGCATCCTGGTGATTCTTGTAACCATGGTGGGCGCCTTTCTGGCTTCCCTCAATATTGTGCGGGAGAAGGAAATCGGTACCATTGAGCAGATCAACGTTACCCCCATCCGCAAGTATCATTTTATTTTGGGCAAGCTCATCCCTTTCTGGCTGCTGGCGCAGTTCGTGCTGGCCTTTGGTTTAGTCATTGCCCGTGTGGTGTACGGCGTGATACCTATCGGTAATATCGGGCTCATCTTCCTGTTTAATGCCGTGTACATGCTGGTGCTGATGGGGCTGGGACTGCTCATTTCCACCTACGTGCAAACGCAGCAGCAGGCCATGCTCATCGCGTTTTTTATGATGATGGTCTTCATTCTGCTAAGCGGATTGTACACTTCCATTGAAAGCATGCCTGCCTGGGCGCAGTTCATTGCCCGCATCAATCCGGTCACTTATTTCATTGAGGTGATGCGCATGGTGGTGATGAAGGGCAGTACCCTGGCCGATATCAGCCGCCATCTCTTCATCATGCTGGGCATGGCGGTGTTGGTGAACAGCTGGGCGGTATGGAACTACCAGAAGCGGACCTGAGGCCCAATGTTTTACCGGATGACCTTTTTAATGTTTTGTTAAAGATTGCTGCGCATTCCCTGCTTTCTGCCGCTGAAAGGTGTTTTACAGTCCGTAATTATGCATTCCTGAAGCTGTAACAGGTCCCCCATTGATCCGGTGTAAAACAATAATTGTCCTTATATGTTACTTTTGCACCCGCATGAAGAAGGTTCTCACATTGTTCGCATTTAGTGTGGTTATGTTGCCGGCCTGGTTGCCTGCAAAACCCGCGGTTGTGCCCCTTCAGACAAGTATCAACCAGTTGTTACTGTGCGATCACACCTTGTTTTTTCGCCACATAGAGCTGTCCGGACGTTCAAACCCTGTTCCACCAGACCCCGATCACTCCCAACGTGCTGCTGTTGAAGTGGTGGACGAAGAGCCTCCACAGCAGTATCAGTTAAAGCATGATTATAACTGCATGCTGTTTCCCGGAAACTATAACGGGCATTATCCCGACTGTGTACCTTCCGGCTTCCCCTTCCTTATATACGATGTAACGTCCCCTCCTCCGGAAGTCTGAATAGCGATTCGTTATTCGTTTGTTCCTGCACGAATCAGCTGCAGGTGCGTAACTATTTTTTTCTAATGGCGCTCAGTGCTGTACTGCTGCAGCGCACCTAATCATTTACATCTTATGCAACATCGTTATACCTATTCAGGCGTAGTGGCTGTTTTTTTATTATTGCTTGCAGCAGGTTTTACCTCCTGCAATCAAACCAAAGGCAAAGCAACCGATAAGCCGGAAACCTACCGCGTTACCAACCCCCTTGTTGTAGACACTACCTTTCAGGAAGAGTACGTGGCTGAGATTCACTCGCTTCAGAACGTTGAAATCCGCACCCGGGTAAAAGGGTTTATTGAACAGATACATATCGATGAAGGGCGGAATGCTGCTGCCGGGCAATTACTTTTCACGCTCAGCAGCCGCACTTTCCGCGAAGATCTGCTCAGGGCCAATGCCCAGCTGAAAAGCACCACGGCGGAACTGAAAGCAGTAGAGGTGGAACTGAACAATACAAAACTGCTGGTGGAAAAAGGGATTGTTTCCAAATCGGAGCTGGAAATGATGCTGGCAAAGCGGGAAGCTGTACAGGCCCGGATTGAGGAAGCGAATTCCGCGATTGCCCTGGCAAAACTCAATCTTTCCTACACCGGGATCCGTGCGCCTTTCAGCGGCGTTATCAACCGGATCCCCAACAAGCGGGGAAGTCTGGTGGATGAGGGTACGTTGCTCACCACACTGTCGAATAACCAGGAAGTATTCGCGTATTTCAATTTCTCTGAAAGTGACTATCTCAATTACATAACATCCGGCGAAATGGATCAGTTTTCAACGGTGGAACTGAAGTTGGCCAACCTGCAGCTGTATGGGTACAAAGGGCGGATTGAAGTTTCGGAAAGTGAATTCGACGCAGCTTCGGGTAACATCGCATTCCGCGCCCGTTTTCCCAACCCCGACGGATTGCTGAAGCACGGGGGGAATGGAAAAATTATTATTACCAAACCCCTACGCAACGCCGTGCTGGTACCGCAGCGTTCCACTTTTGAAATTCAGGACAAGGTGTTTGTGTATGTAGTGAACGACCAAAATATCGTAAAACAGAAGGCCATCACTACCGGCAAGCGGCTGCCTCATTTTTATGTGGTGGAAAGCGGAATCCGTCCCGGTGATAAAATCATACTGGAAGGAGTGGAGAATCTGAAAAACGGACAGCAAATCACCCCGCAGGAGGTCAGCTCTGCAAATCTGCTGAACAAAGAGGACGAACAATAACAATAGCGGCACATGACATCCCGATTCATTCACCGGCCGGTATTATCCATCGTAATATCGGTCATCATAACCTTTTTGGGTTTGCTGTCGCTTACACAGTTACCCGTTACCCAGTTTCCTGAAATTGCTCCGCCCGAAGTAACGGTTACCACCAAATATACCGGTGCCAACGCGGAAGCCTGCGTAAAAGCGGTGGTGACGCCGCTGGAACGGGCCATCAACGGTGTGCCGGGCATGGCGTATATGTCATCCGTGTCCGGTAATGATGGTACCAGTGTGATTCAGATTGTGTTCAAAGCAGGTACCGATCCCGATGTGGCGGCTGTAAATGTACAGAACCGTGTATCCTCCACGCTCGATGAATTACCGGAAGAGGTGATTAAAGCCGGTGTTATTGTGGAAAAGGTGCAGAACAGCATGCTGATGTACCTGAACATCCTGAGTAAAGACACGGCACTGGATGAAAAGTTTCTCTACAATTTCACCGACATCAATATCCTGCCGGAGCTGAAGCGCATTGAAGGCGTTGGTTTTGCCGATATCATGGGCATGCGGGAATACGCCATGCGCATCTGGCTGAAGCCCGACAAGATGGTCATGTACAACCTCTCGGCACCCGA
The DNA here is from genome assembly GCA_937862815.1 of uncultured Chitinophagaceae bacterium. Lineage (GTDB taxonomy): Bacteria > Bacteroidota > Bacteroidia > Chitinophagales > Chitinophagaceae > Lacibacter. The sequence continues at coordinate 113,417 of CALMED010000038.1, forward strand.
GGTGATCAGTATGCTCAAGGCGCAGAATGTGGAAGCGGCACCGGGTAAAATCGGTGAAAGCTCGGGAAAACTGGCGCAATCACTGCAATATGTATTAAAATATACCGGTAAGTACAATACGAAAGAAGCCTACGAAAATGTGGTATTGCGCAGCGATGCCAATGGCGAACTGCTGCGCTTACGCGACATTGCCGATGTGGAGTTTGATTCACAGGAGTACGATGTGCTTTCGAAAGAAAACGGAAAACCCTCCGCTGCTATCATGCTCAAGCAGCGTCCCGGCACCAACGCCAGCGATGTAATTGCTGCTATTAAAGCACGCATGGCAGAAATCAAATCCGCCTCCTTTGCGCCGGGCATGGACTATACCATCAGCTACGATGTGTCCTCGTTCCTCGATGCATCCATCAGCGAGGTAATCAAAACACTGATCGAAGCATTTCTGCTGGTAGCCCTGGTGGTGTTCATCTTCCTGCAGGACACCCGTTCCACCATCATTCCCATTCTGGCTGTTCCCGTATCGCTTATCGGTACTTTTTTCTTTATGCAGCTGATGGGTTTTTCGCTTAATCTCATCACCTTGTTTGCGATGGTACTGGCTATTGGTATTGTGGTGGACAATGCCATTGTGGTGGTGGAGGCCGTGCATGCCAAAATGGAGCATTCCAACATGGGGCCCCGCAAAGCCACCGAGCAGGCCATGCGGGAAATCAGCGGCGCCATCATTGCCATTACGCTCGTAATGTCAGCCGTATTTCTCCCGGTTGCTTTTCTGGAAGGCCCCACCGGAATTTTCTACCGCCAGTTTTCGCTTACCATGGCGGTATCCATTGTATTGTCGGGTGTTACGGCCCTTACCCTTACACCCGCTTTGTGTATGATGCTGTTGCGTAACACACATGCACCCCATGTAAAGCCGAAAAGTAAATCCCGGTTCGATCGTTTCTTTGATGGCTTTAACCGTTGGTATAACGGGTTGTCGCATCGCTATCGCCGTCTCCTGCAACTGATTGCCAACCGGCGAATAGTAACTTTTGGTATTTTACTGCTCTTCAGTGCGGGTGCCGGACTGTTTGGCTGGCTGGTGCCGGGTGGATTTATTCCCAATGAAGACCAGGGGGCCATCTACGCCAATATCACCACACCGGTAGGGGCCACGCTGGAACGTACCGACAAGGTGGTGGATGAAGTACAACGCATTGCACAGCAATTGCCGGGTGTGGATGCGGTTTCCAGTCTTTCCGGTTACAGTGTTCTTTCCGAAAGTGTGGGCGCTGTTTACGGAATGAACCTCATCAGCCTGAAGAACTGGAAGAACCGTGAACAAACGGATGCCGAAATCATACGGGAGCTGGAAGAAAAAACCAGCCATATCAAAGATGCGGGTATCGAATTCTTTACGCCACCTCCCGTGCCGGGCTATGGCAACTCCAGTGGCTTTGAGTTACGACTGCTCGACCGAACCGGCAGCGGCGATCTGCAGCAGCTGCAGCGCGTAACACGTGATTTTGTGGAGGAACTGAACAAACGCCCCGAAATTACCGGCAGCTTTACCACCTTCAACGCCAGCTTTCCGCAATACCTGCTGCATATTGATGGCGATAAGGCCGCACAGAAAGGTGTTACCGCCGACAATGCCATGAGCACCCTGCAAACACTCATCGGCAGCGAGTATGCCACCAACTTCATCCGCTTTGGTCAGCTGTACCGGGTAATGGTACAGGCATTACCGCAATACCGGGCAGCGCCGGATGACCTGCTGAAGTTGTACATCAAAAATGATGCGGGTGAAATGGTGCCTTTCTCTTCCTTCCTGCGCATCGAAAAAGTGTACGGTCCCGAACAGGTAACGCGGTATAATATGTACACTTCGGCCATGATTAACGGACAGCCGGCTGCCGGTTACAGCAGCGGACAGGCTATTGCTGCTGTAAAAGAAGTGGCCGCAGCCAAACTGCCGAAGGGTTTCGGGTACGACTGGGCAGGTTCTTCCCGCGACCAGGCCAACCAGGGCAACCAGGCCATAATCATTTTTATTGTCAGCCTGTTGTTTGTGTACCTGTTGCTGTCGGCACAGTACGAAAGTTTTCTATTGCCCTTCCCGGTTATCCTGTCGTTACCCATTGGTGTATTTGGCGCATTATTTCTGCTCTGGCTGATGGGCCTGGAGAACAACATCTATGCACAGATCGCCATGATTATGCTCATCGGTATTTTGGGCAAGAACGCCATCCTGATCATTGAATTTGCTGCCTTAAAACACCGCGAGGGCATGAAGCCTTTTGCAGCGGCCACAGAAGCGGCAACACAGCGGTTACGTCCTATATTAATGACCTCTTTCGCTTTCATCGCCGGGTTGATACCCCTGATGATTGCCACCGGAGCGGGTCGCATCGGCAACAATACCATCGGGTCGGCAGCAGCCGGCGGCATGTTCTTTGGTACGGTGTTCGGCGTAATTGTGATTCCCGGGCTGTACGTTGTTTTTGCAACGCTGGCAGAAAAATTCAACCAGAAGGGCCGAAAAGAAGAAAAACCATACACAGAAACCCTGTAAAGATGAAACGCATTCCAACCTTCCTGCTCATATTCATTGTTGTACTCCTGGCAGCTTGTGCGCCCCGCCACACTCCTCAGGAGCCACAGGGTCCTGTACTTCCGGCAACTTACGGACAAGGCAGCGATACAGCATTGATCCCCCTTCCTTATAAATCATTTTTTAAGGATCCCCTTTTACTGCAATTGCTGGATACAGCCCTGGTCAACAACTGGGATCTGCAGATCGCTCTGCAGCGCATTGAAAAGTTCAATGCCGATGTGCTGCAAACCACCGGTGCCCGCCGGCCGCGGGTAGATGCCGTTGTGGGCAGTGCCATCCGTCGCTACGGGCTCTATACCATGGATGGTGCAGGCAACAGCAGCACGTTTATGCTGCCCGGTAAAATTGTGCCGGCCGATCTGCCCGATTATTTTATCGGTTTTCAGTCGGCCTGGGAAATTGATCTCTGGGGCAAACTCAAAAACCGAAAAAAGGCCGCTGTTGCCCGCTACCTTGCCGGCAGGGAAGGCCGCAACCTGCTGCTCACCCGGCTGGTGAGTGAAATTGCCGACGGCTATTATGAATTGAAAGCGACCGATCAGTTGTTGCGTATCATTGACGAAACCATTGCTATTCAGCAACGTGCCTTTGATATTGTAAAGGCAAAAAAAGAAGCAGCCGTGCTGAACGAGCTGGCGGTAAAACAGTTTGAAGCCCAGCTGGCTAACCTGCTCGCCTTGCAGAAAGAGCTGCAGCAATCCATACAGGTTACGGAAAACAGAATCAATTTCCTGGTGGGGCGTTTCCCCCAACCTGTAAAGCGGGATACGGTATTTGCCTACAACCAGCTGGTGCAGCAAATCGGGGCCGGCGTGCCCGCCGGTTTACTGGAAAACCGCCCCGATATCCGCCAGGCAGCCCTGGAAGTGTCGGCCTCACGGGCCGATGTGGCCGCTGCAAGGGCCGCTTTCAACCCCTCGTTTAACATTACCGCCAGTTTGGGGTACCAGGCGTTTCGTCCCGATCTGCTGTTCAATACGCCCCAGTCCATAGCCTATACGTTGGTGGGCGGGCTGGTAACGCCCCTGGTGAACCGTTCCGCACTCAAGGCTGCTTATTCCAACGCCAACGCCGGCCAGTTGGAAGCGATGTATGTGTACTATAAAACGGTGGTGCAGGCATACCATGAAGTGTACACAGAGTTGCAGCGTACCAGTAACCTAACGGAAATGTACCAGTTCAAGGCGTCGGAAACGCGGTTACTTTCGCAGTCGGTGGAGATTGCCGAAGAGCTGTTCCGGACGGGCCGTGCCACGTACCTGGAAGTACTGTATGCCCAGCAGCATACCCTCAAGGCAAAGATGGAGTTGGTGGAAATCAAAAAGCGGATACTCGCCTCCGGTGTAAACCTGTACCGGTCGTTGGGTGGTGGGTGGCAGTAAACCTGGCTTTTAAAGGAAACCGGGGGTTGGTTCAGATTCGTTTGTACACTTTCTCAAACGGCACCCGCATCCGCTCGCCCCACACACCGCCCGGCTCCCGGATGCCGCAGGAAACCACCATGGTGATCTCCGCGCCGCGGGGTAAATTCAATATACGTTTCACCCGTTTGCTGTCGAAGCCTTCCATGGGGCAGGTATCGTACCCTTCGTTGGCCATGGCCAGCATGAAGGTTTGAGCAGCCAGCGCACAGGTCTTGTGCACCACCACCCGCAGATCACATTCCGAAACCTGGTAAGGCATGGGCCGGAAGAGTCCAGCCACATGCACCATAATCTTCCGGAACAAGCCCCAAAGGCCGAAAAAGCGGGAATAGAGAAAAGGGATAACGGTGCCGTAATACATCTTCCACCGCTTGACACGTGCGGCCTGCTTTTCTTCCGCACTGTTGCGTTGCACATTTTCTGTTTCAAGTGCCAGCATCTGGCGCGCCCGTTTGCGGTACAGGTCCTGCCGGGTAACAAACACCACCATTTGCCGGGCTGTGGTGGCCGTTTTCTGGTTGAGGCAGGCAACAGCGAGTTGCTCAAGCAGGTCGGGATTGGTTACATGATAAAATGCCCATAACTGCATGTTGGAGCTGTTGGGTGCTAAGGTGGCCAACTCCAGGCATTGCTGCACTTTTTCGCTATCAATGGGTGTTTCTTTGTAATGGCGCACCGAACGGCGGTACCGGACAATTTCCTCGAATGTCATTTGGTGAGTGGTTTCAAAACCGAATGTACGCAATTGATCCGCTGCGGACCTGCTTTAAAAAGCCTGTTACAATCATAACGCCGTACCGAAAGCCAAAGCCGTTTTTCTGCGAGGTACACGTATTACTATCTCCCACTGCTATCCCTTCCCCGGTTCCAGGGGCCGGCTATGCGGCGGGTTACTTTGTAGAGCAGGGAGTCGAAGACCGGTTGTTGCTGCGGGGTGCAGAGGGTGCGTACCTCGCGGAGGTGGGTGAGCAGTTGCTGGTCCATGGCGGCCTGCAGTTCGGTCATCTGCTGCTGTAAGCGCACTTCCTCCATGCTGTCGGCATCCAGGCGGATGCGATCGAAGTAAGTGGTCTTGAGCCGGCTCATGCTGTCGAACCGCGGCTTGTTGCGTTGCATGTGGGCATTGCGCAGGCTGTCGTACTGTGCCAACTGTATGGCTGAAAAACCGATCTCTTTTTCCAGGAACTCCTGCATCATCTTACTCCGGTCGGTCCGGCGGGGCGGTTCGGGACGTTTCATCACCAGTACCAGCAGGATGAGGTTCGACACCAGCAGGAAGGCTATGAGGAGTAGCAGTATTTTGGGATGTAGGCGGTTCATGGGGCGGGTGTTTCGTAATCGTATAAGGTGGAAACATTGAGGGTGCTCCACTCTTCGGGGAGTTGCTCGGTATTGGCAGCAGCCGTTCCGTTGACCGGCACGGCCTGCCAAACGGCCCAGCCTTCGGCCAGCAGAAACACGAATAACAGGCTGAATGCTACAGCGGGTCGGGCCAACCAGCCCAGCAACAGGTGCCAGGGATTGGATGACTGCTCACGCTCCAGGCGGGCCAGTATGCGGGTGTGCAGAAACGGCGGGGCTTCGGCACGGCGCAGGCCCTGCAGTGAATTGAGAAGGTCATCCGGGTGAAACTTGTGCTCTGCTTTCATACGTTTCTGCTTTATTGGACGTGAAGCCGGCTTCAAACTTTCGGCATCAACTCTTTTATTTTTTTTCCGCTTCCTGCAGCAACTCCCGCAACCGGCTGCGGGCCCGGAACAGGAGCGATTCGGCCGCGCCTGCGCTGATGCCCAGTACCGGCGCAATTTCCTGTGCCGATAAGCCCTCCGCCTGGTTGAGCGTAAACGCCAGCCGCTGCTTATCGGGCAACTGCCGGATGAGGCGGAACAAGAGGGCGGCCTGTTCTTTCTGCTCCAGCGCCACACCCGGGTGATAAAACACCGGTATCTCGGTGGCGGCTTCAGGGTCAATGGGCTCGCGGTACAGCCAGGCCAGTCGCTTTTTCGCTTTCTTACGCCGCAGGTGGTCGAGCGCCTTGCTCCCCGCAATGCGGTAGAGCCAGGTACTCAGTTTGGCATCGCCCTTAAACCCACCAATGGAGCGGTGTGCCTGCACAAACACATCCTGCGTCAACTCTTCGGCATCGGCTTCGTTCTGCACAATGGACAAGACGGTGTTGTACACCAGGTGCTGGTATTCCTCCACCAGCCGGCGGAAAGCGGCTTCGTTGCCGTTTAGCAGTTCGTGTATCCAGGCTTGTTCGTTATCGTTCACCGTTTCAGGAAGTTAAGAAGCGGAGTATGTAAGTTTCATAATGTAAGCTTTAAGATCTAAGCAGCGCTGCTGCCGGGTCCGCACTTACAACTTACCACTTATCACTTACAACTTTTGTCTTCTCAGTTTCTCCTGAAATTATTCATTCCCGGCCGGTTTTGCGCCGGTTTGCCAAAATTTCTCAGCCGGTAGGTGAAGGTGAGCATAAAGTATTGCTGCAGTACCACGTTCTGCACGTCCTGCACAAAGGTTTCGGTGGTGGTACGGGCGATGCTCTGGTTTTGTTTGAGCAGGTCAAACACAGAGAGCTTGAGTTCGCCGGTCTGATTTTTCAGAAACTTCTTACCTGCCGACATGTTCCACAGCCAGAAACTCTGGTTGAATCCATCGGCAAGTCCGCTGAAACTCTGGTTGGCAATATCGTTCTGGAAGAACCATCCCTTTTTCGACAGCAGGTTGAACTGCAGGTTGGCGAGTTGGGTAAAGAAATTGTTGTTCAGCTGCGGCTGAATGCTGTTGCGCACTACGTTGTAATTGACCGTGTAGGACACATTGAAGTCTACAAATTCACTGATATTGCTCGCCACCACCCATCCGCCGTTGTAGTTGTAGGTGTTGGCCGTGTTTTCCACTTTGTTGATCAGGCCCGGGGCGCGGGTGTAGCCGAAACCGGCATTGAAGTTGATGCTCGATTTGATGAATTTAAGCGGCATGCCGTAGGTAACAAAACTGCGCAGGTTGCGGTAGCCCTGCAGGTTGATGGGCTTGCTGAGCTGGGAACCACGGAAGAGGGTAACACCGGGCGCCAGCACCGAGTCGGCGGCTGCCACATAGGTGGCATTGGCTACGAAGTCCTGTGTGGCTGTGGCGAACAGGTTGACAAAAAAGCTGCGGCCCTTGCCGGTATTGGTGAAAATATAGCGGGTCACCAGGGTGTGGCTGAACGACTGGTTGAGTTCGGGGTTGCCGGTGCTGAGGAACAGGGGGTTGCTGTTGTTAATTACATTCTGCAACTGGTTAACGGAGGGGGCATTGGCGTTGGTGCGGTAAAACACCCGGAGGTTGGCCTTGGCCGACAGTTTTTTGCGCCACTGCAGATTGGGCAGCAGGTTGCTGAAGCTGCGCTCGAAGCGGGCATTTACGGGAAACACCTGGTCGCTGCCGAGGGTGGCATACTGGTAATTGAGACCGATGGCAAACTGGTTGTCGCGGTCGCCCTTGCGGTAGGTGATGCCGGGGCGGTGGGTATGGTAGGTGTTGTCGAATTTGTTGGACAGTACGGTATCAAAGCGGGTATACTTGCCGGTGCTGCTTTCAAACTGCAGGGTTTGCTGGTCGGCCTTGTTAAACGTGAACGAAGGCGCATAGCTGAACTGCAGTTGTCCCTGCTTGCCAACGGGCTCTGTGTAAGTAACGTTGGTGGAGAGGGTGGTGCCGCTGGTGAGGTTGTCGTTGAACTGCCGCAGGCTGTCGGTAAAGGGTGTGCCGGTGGTGAAGAAAATATTTTCCGCGTCGGTGAAGTTGTCGCTGCTGCGGTTGTTGAGGGCTGTGTTGAAGTTCACCGAAACGGAACGGCCGCGCTTGCGGAAACTGTGGCGGTACAGGATGTTGTTGTTGAGGTTGTACCCGTTGCTGATCAGGTCGCGGATGTTGGTGGTTTTGTTGATGGGCTGGGTGGGGCTGAAAAAGTTGTCGCCCCGTACATCGCGGATGGAATTATTTTTCTGAAGCGACAGGTTGGGCGTGATGATGATGCTGTTGAAGCTGTCGATGTTGTATTCCAGGCGGGCGTTGATGCGGTGGCTCCAGTTGTTGCTGCGGATGAGGCTGGCTTCGTCGTAAAACTGGGTGCGGCCGCCGCTGAGAAACTGCTGCCGGTTGAGAAACTGATCGTTTACATTGTTGCTGTTGTTGAAAAAGTAGCTGCCGGTGGCGGTGATTTTTTTGCCCCATTTATCGGTGTAGTTCACGCCAAAGGCATTGGTGCGGCTGATGCCGGCCTGCTGGCCGATGGTGAAGTTGTTGTTGCCGCCGCCCCACATGCCTCCGCCGGGGCGCCCACCACCGCCGCGGTTGTTGGTGTTGCTGGTAACACCCAGCAGGTCCTGGGCGGCAAAGTTCTGCTGGTTGATGTTGTTGGTTAGCCCCACCACCGAGATGCGCCTGTTTTCTTTCAGGAAAGTCATGTTACCCCCGGCGCTGTACCGGTCGTCGGTGCCGTAGCCGGCAAATACCCGGCCGTACTGGCCGTTGCGCATATCGGCCTTGGTGACAATATTGATGGCTTTGACGGTGTTGCCATCGTCCACCCCGGTCACCTGGGCCTGGTCGCTCAGGCGGTCGAATACCTGTATTTTATCAATCACTTCGGCGGGCAGGTTGCGGAGAGCGGCCGTGGCGTCGTCGCCAAAGAATTCCCGTCCGTCAATGGTCACCCGCTGCACGGTTTCGCCCTGGGCGGTAACGTTCCCCTGGCGGTCAACGGTGATGCCGGGCATTTTTTTCACGATGTCTTCACCCGAAGCATCGGGATTTACTTTGTATTGGCTGGCGCTGTACTCGGCCGTATCGCCTTTCTGGCGTACGGGAGGCTGGTATACGATCACCACCTCGCCCAGCTGGGTGGCGGCGTTGGTCATGTTAATGGTGCCCAAATCCACCGGTACGCCCCGTTCCAGGCGGAAACGGATAATTGCGGGTGCGAAATTGATGTAACTGATGCGGAGCAGGAAGCTGTCGGCCGGCAGACCGCTAAACTCAAAGCGGCCCTGGGCATTGCTGGTAACCGAACGTTGCAGAGGGGTGCCGCCCACGCGGCTGATTTCTACCGTGGCGCCGGAGAGAGCTTTCTTTTCGGTGGTGTCGTAAAGGGTGCCTTTCACCTGCTGGGCCCGGGAAGCGGTGGCGAGCAGTACAACCAGGAGCAGCGACAGAACAGAACGCATGAATTATTTGTTTTATGGGAGTTAGACGCAGATAAACGTCCGGACAGGCGGATGGTTGACCGGTTCTGGATGAGTGGCCGCGAGGCTGTACCAGCGCACGGGTGACCGAATGTGCGGCAATTTACCGCCGGAACCGGTACAACTGCCTAACTTTGTAAAAATTGCAGTTTATGAAGCGGTGGATGATTGCTTTCTCTCTTACAGTTGTACTTGCACTCGTGGCATCCGTTGCGGAGGCCCAGTGCTCCATTTGCACCAAAACGGCTTCCCAGCTGGGCGAAAAGCCGGCCGCTGCGCTCAACAGCGCTATCATTTACCTTATGGCCACCCCGCTCCTCATCATCGGTTTTGTTGGCTGGCGCTGGTGGAAGGGGCAGCAGCAGGAAGAGGAAGTGTAAAGGGTTGCGGGTTGCTGGTTCAATCTACTGGGTTACGGGTTATGTGTTATGTGTTATGGGTTACGTGTTCTGTAATCACAAATCTGGAATCATAAATCAGCAATCTTCAATCCAAAATCCCCGGAACCGCCGCTGATCGTTGCACAACAGCCGACAGCGCCTTGCAGTTCCCATCGGGTTCCAACCTCACGCCGTTCCACCTCACGCCTCACCCTCATTCTTCCCCCTGCTGTTCAAACTTGGCCACCACCTCGGGCTGCTTGTGCGATCCGTCGCAGAACGGCGGATTCTTCGTGTGCTTGCACTGGCAGAGCCACACGGTTTCGTCTTTTTCGGGCGTGTATTTGAGGCTTTTGTAGGTCATAACGGTTTCCCCGTTTTCTTCGTACCAGAGCTGCTTGTGCTGTCCGTCGCAGAAGGGTTGCTTGCTGCTGAGGCCGCAGGTGCACCAGGCGTAGGTTTTACCTGCCTGCAATTCCACTTCCGCCGGATAACATTGGGCCACGATGGGTAAACTGTGATTGCTGTCCATGAATAGTTGTTTTGATGTAGATGTATAGCTGCGAAAATACAGGTTCTGTTCATGTGCCGGCCGGGGAGGCAAAGCCGGCCACAAAGCGGTAGAGGTTGAAGCCGGGTTCCTGCAGTTGGGTGGCAATACGGTCTTTCAGCTCGGCTTTGTTCACGTCTTTCATGCGCCGGTGCTGGATGAGCTGGAAGGCCTTTTCGGCCAGCAGCCAGGGTCGTCGTTCGTTGTAGCGGCCCAAGGCCAGGTATTGGCGGATCTCGTTCCATAGTTCGGCGGTGCCTTCATGGCGGAGGGCTACCGTCTTCACAATCGGCACAGGCCCCCGTTCCTGCTGGCGGGCGGGTGGCATCATCAGCCGCAGGTTGTGCACAAAGCGGTCGGCATCGGGGCGGTCGGCTTTGTTGATGACGAACAGGTCGGCGATCTCCATCAGTCCGGCTTTCATGGTCTGTATCTCGTCGCCCGCTTCCGGTACCAGCACCACAACGGTTACATCGGCCAGCCCGGTGATTTCGATTTCGCTCTGTCCCACACCTACGGTTTCCACGATCACGTAATCAAAGCCGGCGGCCTTGCACACATCGGTGATCTCCAGGATTTTGGGGTGGAGGCCGCCCAGTGATCCGCGGGTGGCCAGCGAGCGGATGAACACGTTGGGGTGGTTGTACCAGTCGCTCATCCGGATGCGGTCGCCCAACACCGCCCCGAGGTTGAAGGGTGAGGAGGGGTCCACGCACAGCACGGCGGCTTTTTTGCCATCGGTCACCAGCTGTTTCAGCAGGGCATCCACCAGGGTGCTCTTACCGGCGCCGGGCGGACCGGTGAGGCCAATCACCGGTACGCTGGAAGCGGGCAGCTGCTGCAGGAAGGCTTCGGTGCCCGGCACTTCGTTTTCCACCAGTGAAATACAACGGGCCAGGCTTTTGGTATCGCCATCCAGTAATCCTTGGAGCAGGGGTTGCCACATGGGACAAACCTACTGGAAAAGGATGAGAAAAAGTTTTCCGGAACGGGGGAATCCAGTAGGTTTGACGCCCATGATGCAATACCGGGCAATCGTTCATTTGTACATTTTCATGCTGAGCGTGGCAGCGGCCCTCACCGGCTTTCTCTACAGCCGCAATTTGCTGAGCATCGGGATGATTGGCCTGGTGCTCAACGCTTTTTCGCAGCCCGGCCTGGGAGAGCGGCTGCGCCTCTGGTGGAACAACCGGGCGTTGGTATTGCTGGCAACCGCCTTTCTGCTGCCGCTGCTGTCGGGGGCCTGGTCGGAGAATACGGATGACTGGTGGCACGCCACGCAGATCCGCATTCCGCTGTTGGTACTGCCCATCGCTATGATCCGCCAGGAAGGATTCGCCCGTCGCCATCTGCTGCTGCTCAGCTGGTGCTGGATGCTGTTGCTCCTGAGCGGGGTGCTGTGGAGCCTTCTGCAGTACCTGCAAAACCCTGCTGTCTTCAACCAGGCCTACCAGGTAGCCAAGGTGATGCCCACACCGGCTCATGCAGATTACATCCGCTTCAGCATGGCCCTTGTTCTGGCCCTTCTGTTATGGCTCCATGTGGAGTGGAGAGGCTGGCTGCCGGACCGGGCCCGTTGGTGGATGCGGCTCCTCGCAGCCGTCTTCGTGGTATACCTGCACCTGCTGGGGTCCAAAACCGGCTGGCTGGGGATGTATGGGGTGGTGTTTCCGGTGGCCCTGTACATGCTCTGGCGCCGGAAGCAACGAACGGCAGCGGCCGCGCTGATGGCCGTTGTGCTGCTGACACCCTGGCTGGGGTATCGCTATGTTCCCACCATCCACAACCGCATCGGGTACATCCGCTACGACTTTAACCTCTACTCACAGAATGTATTTGTGAAAGGACTGAGCGATGGCAACCGGGTACTCAGCTGGAAAGCCGGCTGGCAGGTGTTCCGCGACAACTGGTTAACAGGCGCTGGTTTTGGCGACATTATGCCCGCTCTGGCCGCCTGGCACCGCAATCACAACACCCTGGTTGAGAACAGCGAGGTCTTTCTCGGCAACGAATGGCTCATGATGGCCTGCGGCGCAGGAATAGCGGGTTTCCTGCTGTTCACCTTTGCCGTACTGGCCTTGTTTGTTGCCACCCCCTGGCGCCGTTCCCTGCATGCGGTGGCCATGCTGTTGTTTTTCCTGTTTACCTTTCTGTACGAAAACACACTCAGCATCCAGCTGGGCGCTTTTCTATATCCCTTTGCCATTATGTGGTGGTACCGGCTCCTGCAGGAACCGCCGGCCATGGAAGGATGAGTGCCTGATATGTTATACCTTGAATAAATGGACGAAAAAATGTCATCTTTTTCAATTGTCATTGTGGTGAAAAACGCAGCGGCCACGTTGCCACGCCTCCTGCGCAGCCTTGATGGCCTGAGCAATGATGTGGTAGTGGTGGACACCGGCAGCACCGATGCCACCCGGGAACTGGCGCTTATGTTTACCGACCAGGTGCACACGGCTCCCTGGGAGGGGTATGGACGCACCAAGCAGAAAGCGGCCCTGCTGGCCCGTAACGATTGGGTATTGTCGCTCGATGCCGACGAGGAAGTGACAGAAGAACTCCGGTCTTCCCTCCGGAACTGGAAGCCGGGCGCTCCCAACCAGGTCTACCAGCTGCATTGGCTCAACTTTGTTGGCGGCCGGCCCATCCGGTACGGATTGTGGAGCAACGACTGGAAAAACAGGTTGTTTCACCGTAAAACCGTTAACTGGAATGATGCGGAGGCGCACGAAGACCTGGTTGCCGCTGTTCCCCTGGTTCAATCAAAGCTCAGCGGCCGCCTGCATCATTATTCGTTCAACAACCTGTTTAACCTCACCGAAAAGCACATCCATTACGCGTGGCTCATGGGAAACCATATGCAAAAAAAGGGAAAGCGCCCCCGGATGTTGAAAATGGTTCTCTCGCCCGTTTGGATCTTTTTGAAGGGGTACCTGTTCCGGCTTGGCTTTCTTGACGGACTTGCGGGGTTTCATATCGCCCGCACCACCGCTTATTATGCGTACCTCAAAAACCTGGTGCTGTGGGAGCAATACCAGGCAGCGGAGTCTGCCGGTACCCAAGGCTCCTGACCTGATTGGTGCAAATTCCGATCTTTGCCGCTGACATGACGAACTTTATTCCCATCTTTCCCCTGGCATTGGTGGTTTATCCCGGCGAAGAGCTCAACCTGCATATTTTTGAACCCCGTTACCGGCAGCTCATCCGGGAGTGCTTCGATCAGCAGAAGCCTTTTGGCATCCCGGCTGTGGTGCACAACGAGCTGAAGGAATTGGGCACCCTGGTGGAGGTGACGGCCATCCGAAAGGTGTACGACGATGACAAGATGGATGTGTCCACCCGGGGCCTCCGTGTGTTTCGTATGCTGGAACTCATAAAAGAGTTGCCCGATAAACTGTACAGCGGTGCCATTGTATCGTATCCCGATGAAGTATTCGATGGCAACTCCCGGCTCATGCAACAGGTGCTTGCCGGTATGAAAGATCTGCACCGCCTGTTGCAGGTGAGCAAAGCGTTTACAAAGGCCGAAGGGGAACTGGGCGCCTACGACGTGGCGCACCACCTGGGACTGAACCTCGAAGAAGAATACGAGCTGCTGGGCCTCTTCCGGGAAGCGCAGCGGCAGGAATACCTGCGGCGGCATCTGCACAAAGCAGTGCCTTTCCTGGCGGAAATGGAACAGCTGAAAGAACGCATCCGCCTGAACGGGCATTTCAAAAACCTGGACACGTTTAAATTTGAGTTCTGAGGAACCGGCCTTCGTCTAACACCGTCCAAAAAACAACTGCATGAGCACAACCCTTTGTCTCGATTTTGGAAACACCCGCCTCAAAGCGGCCGTCTTTGCCGGCGACCAGCTGCAGGAGATCCGGGTGCTGCCCGATGACAACCGCGATACAATCACCGGTCTGCTGCAGCAGACAAACCCGGCATTCACCATCCTGTCGTCAGTCATTCACCATGCCGGACATGTGGAAGCTCTGCTGGGGGACCACAGTCACTTTCACAAACTCTCGTATACCACCCGCCTGCCCTTTTCCACCCCTGTGGGCAAGCCCGAAACCATCGGGGCCGACCGGCTGGCGCTCTGTGCCGCGGCGGTACACCTCTTTCCCGGCAGGAACAACCTCGCCATCGGGCTGGGCACCTGCATCACCTACAACTTCATCAACCAGCAGCACCAATTCCTGGGCGGCAGCATTTCACCCGGTCTCGAAATGCGGTTCAAAAGCATGCACGCTCTCACAGCCAAACTGCCGTTGGTGCAGATGGACTGGAACTTCCCGCTCATCGGCTACGACACCAAAACCAACCTCCTGAGCGGGGTGGCCTGGGGCATGGCCAAAGAGATTGACGGCATCATCGAAGCGTACGAAGAAAAGTACGGGAACTTTAACGTGCTGTTAACCGGGGGTGATACCCTCCATTTTGGTCCTCTGCTCAAAAAGCAGATATTTGCAGACCCTCATCTAATCTTTAAAGGTCTTTATGCAATCAGCGTGCACAACCGGTAGGCGTGTTCTGGGTCTGGTATCACTACTGCTGCTTTCGGGAATTTCATCGGTCTTTTCACAGGATAACTCGCCGTGGAGCCGCTATGGATTGGGGGATATCGTACCCTCCACCAACATTGTAAACCGCGGCATGGGGCATACCGCTGCCGCCTACGCCGATTTTCAGACCATCAACTTCGTTAATCCCGCCTCCTACAGCAAGTTTGGCATGCAACGGGCCATCCTGGATGTGGGGCTCGACATCAACAGCCGCACCCTTAGCAACAACCGGGGCGACAGCTATACCTCTTCCAACGCCTACATTCCCTACCTGGGCGCCGGCTTCCAGATCAAGAAAGAGAAATCGAAAACCGACTGGGGACTGGCTTTCGGTCTCCGCCCTCTCACTAAGGTGAGTTATAACATAAACGCGGGCCAGCGCATCCCGGCCGGTGACAGCGCCGTGTACAACTACGAAGGCAACGGCGGAACCTACCAGGCTTTTGTGGGAACGGCCCTGGGTCGCAAGAATTTCAGCATCGGCATCAACACGGGCTACCGCTTCGGGTCCAAGGATTATTCCACGCGGGTGTTTCTGCTCAACGATACCAGCCCCTCCCGGTACACCCCCGGCCTCAAAGAAGTGCGCAACAATTTTGGCGGCGCATTTGCAGAGCTGGGCCTGCAGTACCAGCTTGCACTTAACAAGAAGAGCAACCTGCAGTTCGGAGCCTATGGCAGCCTGCAGGCGCCGCTCAGGGTAACCCGCAATGAAAAATTTGAATCCTTCTTCCTGGCCGGAGAGGCCGGTATCCCCACCCGTATTGATTCGGTATCGGAACAGCGCAATGTAAAAGGCGCCATTCAGTACCCGGCTTACTACGGAGTAGGCTTGCTGTACGACTTCCAGGGCAAGGGACGGCTCAATGTGGCCGCCGACTATGTGATTCACCAGTGGAGTAACTATCGTTACTTCGATGCGCCCGATTTTATGCGGGATTCCCGGCAGATAAAGCTGGGCGCCCAGTACCTGCCCGATGCCACCGGCACTTCCACCAATTTCTGGAGCAATGTGCTGTACCGGGCCGGGCTCTTGCTGGTGCGGGAACCCTTTACGGTAGACGGCAATATGAACAGCGTGGGCTTTACTTTTGGCGCAGGGCTGCCGGTGCGTAAATATTCCTACGCCGAGGTAAACAAGAGCAACATCGTCAACCTCGCCATGGAATTTGGACAGCGCAGCAACCGCAACAGCCTGCTGCGGGAAAATTATTTCCGCCTGGCAGTGAGCTTCTCGTTTTCCGATATCTGGTTCATCAAACGCAAATATGATTAACGGGGTGCTATACCGCTTTCTGGCACGCGCCCGCACAGCAGCATGGATCACCGGATGCTTTTTTTTATACAGCTGCGAAAATGATCTGGGCACCATCCGCGATCTGCAGAAAAGCAAGCTGAGCGTGGATGAGGTGACCGGCGTGGAAAGCTACCTCAGCCAGGCGGGCCGGGTAAAGGCCAAACTTACTGCACCCTACATGCTGCGGTACTTCGACAGCGTACCGCGGGTGGAATTCCCCAACACACTGCATGTGGATTTTTACAACGACAGCCTGCAGATCGAAAGCTATCTTGATGCTAAAACAGGGTATTACTATGAACAGCAAAGCCGGGTGATCCTGACCGACAGCGTGGTGGTGATCCGCATCAACGGCGATACGCTTAAAACAAAAGAACTCTTCTGGGAACAGAACCTGCACAAACTTTTTACCAATTCCGATGTTGAAATACGCCAGAAAACCAAGACCATCTTCGGTAAAGGCTTTGAAAGTGACGAACAACTCAAGAACTTCCGGATTGATACGGTGAAGGGGGTGCTGCTGGTGGAGGAATCGCGCTTTGGGGGGAATTGAGGAGGGGGATAAGTTTGAAGAGTTTCCGGAGGTTCAAGGGGTTATGAATTGAGTGGCTGTAGCGCATAACATTTAATAACAAATTAAAACATGGAATACAGAAAACTCGGACGGTCCGGATTACAGCTCAGCGTGCTCTCTTTTGGCAGCTGGGTAAGTTTTCACAAGCAAATTGACGACAGCGTGGCCGATGAACTGATGGGCATTGCCTACGATCAGGGGGTCAACTTTTTTGATAACGCAGAAGTGTATGCGCTGGGCAAAAGCGAGGAGATGATGGGGCGTGTGCTGAAGAAGAAGCAGTGGGACCGCACCTCCTATGTGGTGTCGTCCAAGGCCTATTTCGGCTGGCGGGGCAAGGAAAACAAGCCCAACCAGACCGGACTCAGCCGTAAACACCTCGTGGAGGCTTGTCACGAAGCGCTGCAGCGCCTGCAGGTAGACTACCTCGATCTCTACTTTTGCCACCGGCCCGATAAAAGTGTTCCCATCGAGGAAGTGGTATGGACCATGAACACCCTCATCCAGCAGGGCAAAATCCTTTACTGGGGTACCAGCGAATGGAGCGGCGTGGAAATCATGGAAGCGCACCGGGTGGCCCAGGCGTACCGCCTCATCGGTCCTGCCATGGAGCAACCCGAGTACAATCTTTTCAACCGGCACAAGCTCGAAAACGAATACCTGGAGGTGTTCAAAAACGTAGGCCTGGGCACCACCATCTGGAGCCCGCTGGCCAGTGGTTTGCTCACCGGCAAATACAACAACGGCATACCCGAAGGCGCCCGCCTGTCGATCCCCGGTTTTGAGTGGCTCAAAGACCGGGCCATGGTGGAGGAAAAGCTGCAGAAAGTGCGGCAGTACGAACAACTGGCGGCAGAACTGGGCTGCGGCATGGCGGCGCTATCCATTGCCTGGTGCATCCGCAATCCCCATGTGAGCACGGCCATCCTGGGCGCCACCCGCAAGGAGCAGCTGCTGGAAAACTTCAAGGCACTGGATGTGTTGCCCTTGCTCACCGATGAAGTGATGCAGCGGATTGATGATCTGTTTGGCACCAAACCCCGCCTGCCGGAGTGGTAATTTCCACGTTTGCAACAAGCACGAAGGGCGCACCTGCGGGTTCGCCCTTTTTTTATGGCTGCATGTGCATTTCCTTAATCCAGCGGCTGATCAGCGCCACCCCTTCTTTGTGCACCAGTTCCCGCCCGATCTCGGGCATCGCAATGCCAGGGTCGTTGGTGTGCATGCGGTAGACCAGGATAGAGCGTTCGGGCTTACCCGGTTCAATGTCGTAGCTACGGTTGCCGCTGCCTCTTCCGGCGGCCACCGGTGTTTTTAAAATACCCAGGGCGGTTGGATTGGTTTCGTGGATGTCGAGAAACAGACCGGAGGTGCGGGCCGGCCCCTCTTTGCTGTGACAGTGCCCGCAGTTGATGTCGAGATACGCCCGTGCCCGTTGTTCCACCGTGCCACTTGCTTCCCGATCCCATGCTGCGTTGGATGGATGCGGTCCTTCCGGCAGATCAATCCATCCCTGCTCTTTCCAGTACTGCAGCTGGTTTTTTGTTCCCGTTGCATAAGCATAGTCGCCGTTGAGGTGCCGGGCCGCCATCCCGATGGGCTGGATGCGGTTGCTGGTTTTATGACAGCCCAGGCATTGCGCCTGTGAGGGGATCACGTAGCGGAACTGAACATTTTTTCCGTGGGCATCTGTAAACAAAACGGAAACGATGTCACCCACCGGTTCAAACACGGCGTCGGTTTGTTCCGCGTTCCAGATGTACTGGTAGGTAGCCCAGCCGCTTTCGCGGTGGGCCAGCAGGCGGGTCTCCAGGATACGCCGTCCTTTTTCCGGCTGGCGGAAGTCGAGCGGGTAATAGAAGTTTTTAATCAGCACGGTACCCACAGGCAGTTGAAAGAGACCTGTTTCGTGGTACACCGCTTTTTTACCGGACGGCAGGCGGATAAAACGGGCTTTCTCGGCATAGTTGCTGAAGAGCGGGGTGTTGAGGTCGTAAGGTAGCACATCCGCGGCCGGCTGCAGGTTGTTGAGCGCTCCGGTGAAGAAGCCATAACCGCTCAGGTTTTCATAAAACGTAAACAGGGGGTCGTTGTTTTCCGGCTGCCGGAAAGCGGAAACCAGCAGCAGAAAGCAACCAATAAACAGGGCAGTGGCCAGTACTCGCATGGGCATAAAGTTACTGTACCGGCAGCAGAACCGGCGGTACTGGTGGAAGGGAGCAGGTATGCAGGCGGGCATCGCGGCTGATTAATAAAAAGCGGTTGCCCGCATCAATATTGGCAAAGGTTTGTTCTTTGTTTCCATGGATACAGAGATGTACCGGTTTGGGGCCGTTGGTGATGCCGTCAAAGAGGATGTGCGGGACCTCTGTACCGAAACGAAGTTTCAGGCGGAACAGTTTACCCATTCTTCCCTGCCCGGTAGCCCGTACCGGCTCACGACTGTACTCGTTGCTGAAGATGGCGATGGAGTCGGGATACGGATCATAGGAGCTGTCTTTGATGGGGTTCTCGGTGATGTAATAACTCACAAGGGCGGTGCCCGTGGTGCGGTTGTTGATGATTTTGTTTTCAAATACATCCACCCGGGTGGCGGCCAGCAGCATGATGCCGCTGCCGGGTGGTACCTTGGCCACGATATTGCCTTTGGGTGCAAAATTTTTATGGTTGTTGTGATGGATGTAATTGCGGAACACCCGTACCGAGCCGCCTTTTTTTACGGGCAGGTCGGGCAGATCGAAAACAAGAATGCCGCCGGTGTTATTGGTGACCTCGTTGTCGTACACATCGGCATACATCGAGTTTTCGATTTCGATGCCGGCCACGTTTTCGTAAGCACGGCAGTTCCGGACAATGATGTGTTGGCTTTGACCCACATAGATGCCTGCATCGCTGGCGCCCCGGGCTTCGCACCCTTCGATGAGGATGTTGCTGCACTGTACGGGGTAGATACCATAACCACCGTTGGTGCGGTGGGCGCCCCGGGTCCACTCGGCTTTTACATTACGGAACACCATGCCCCGCACGTCCTGGGTTTTGATGGCATCGCCCTTTGTATCCTGCACGGTAAGATCCTGCAGAGTGATGCGGGTACAGTTGATAATCTTGATGCCTTCGGCGCCCGCCACCTGTCCGGCAAAGCTGAGGATGGTCTTGTCCATCCCTTTCCCTTTGATGATGACGTGGTTTTTTCCCTCCAGCCAGAGCGAGGCCGGCAGTATGAAGCGGCCTTCGGGCAGCTCGATGGTGCTGTGGTCGGCTGCCAGGATGAACTGCCGCTGCATGTCCTTCACGGCGCTTTCCTGTGCCTGCAGGCTGCCGGTAAAGAGGAGCAGGAGGCAGAACAGGGGCTGATGCAATTGTTGCATGAATGAAATTATGGATTAAAGATCGGATTCCCGGGCGGTGATTCAAAGCGATGTGTTACCTTCCTGTTTAAAATTATTGCTATGTCATTTCAGGGTAAAACCGTTTTTATTACCGGGGCGTCCCGGGGGATAGGTAAGGCAATGGGTCTCAAGCTGGCCCGGGCCGGTGCCAACGTGGTGGTGGCGGCCAAGAGTGTGGAAGAAAATCCCAGACTGGGAGGCACCATTTTTTCCGCGGCGGCCGAAATGGATGCGGCCGGGGGGAAGGGGCTGGCCATCCAGCTCGACATCCGCTTTGAAGATCAGATCCAGGCGGCCGTAGAGAAAACGGTGGAAACCTTTGGCGGGATTGATATCCTTATCAATAACGCATCGGCTATCAACCTCACGCCTACCGAGCAAACTGAGCCCAAGCGGTTCGACCTGATGCACGACATCAACGTGCGGGGTACGTTCTTTATGACCCGTGCCTGCATTCCCTACCTGCGCAAGGGAAAGAATCCGCACATCCTCACCTTGTCTCCCCCGGTGAACTTAAAGCCCAAATGGCTGGCCGGTCATATTGCCTATACCCTCACCAAGTACAACATGAGCATGATGACGCTGGGCTGGGCGGAGGAGTTGAAGAAAGACGGCATCGCGGCCAACGCGTTGTGGCCCCGTACCACCATTGATACCGCTGCCGTACGCAACCTGCTGGGGGGTGAGGCGCTGGCAAAGATGAGCCGTACACCCGAAGTGCTGGCCGATGCGGCGTACTTTATCCTCAGCAAACCGGCCGCTTCCTGCACCGGCAACCTGTTTGTGGACGAGCAGGTGCTGGCCGCGGAGGGGATTACCGATTTAAGCGGGTACAGTGTGGTGCCGGGCGGACAGTTGTTTACGGATTTGTTTGTGGATTAGGGGTGAACCACGAAGGATTAACGACATGAAGCTACACGAAGTTGTTAGCTGATAGCAAGAGCTATCTTAATAATTCAGATGCTTTGTATTCATTCGTAACTCCGTGTCTGGGTGGTTCTTCACGATTTGAATCTAACGGTCTGAAGTCCTTTGATCTGTACCGTTTATTGATTTCGAAGTGGCAGGAACTGGAAGATGAAATACTTTTTGATATTGCTGTTGTTTGCCAACTGTCAAACAAAAACCATCATGCAACAAGAACCGGTAATTACCTACGCCCTTCGGTTAAAGCCAGGCGAAGACCTGAAGCAACAGCTCGAGGCCTTTGTTGCGGAGAAGCAGATACAGGCGGGTTGGATGATTACCTGTGTGGGTAGTCTTACGCAATACCACCTGCGATTTGCCAACCAACCGGCAGGTTCTAAAGTCAACGGACACTTTGAAATAGTAAGTTTAACGGGAACGCTCAGCGTTTACGGCAGTCATTTACACATAAGTGTAAGCGACAGCACCGGCCGCACCATTGGTGGTCACCTGCTCGATGGTAATCTCATTTATACAACGGCCGAAATCGTAATCGGTGAGTCAAAAGAACTGGTGTTTACCCGGGAGCGGGATGGTACTACAGAGTGGAAAGAATTTCAGATAAAAAAGCGCAGCGCGCTATAAAAAAGGATGCAACCATTACCGTTGCATCCTTTTTTATTTCTGTACCGCAGGTGGTTACCGCAACACTTCTTTCGGCACTTCTTTTTCCAACAGGTAGTTGTAGATGAAGCGGGTGATTTCGTTGGCGCTGTGTGCATCCTGGTTGGGCAGGTTGCGCCAGCCGTGGCGGCCGCCGGGGTACAGCATAAACTCAAACTGCTTTTTCTTTTCCTGCAGTTTTCTTACCAGTTGCAGGCTGTTTTGTACGTGTACGTTATCGTCCATGGTGCCATGGAAAATCCGCAGCATGCCTTTGTATTTGTCGATGTGCGTATACACCGAGGACGACTTATATCCTTCGGGGTTTTCGGCCGGGGTGTCCATGTAGCGTTCGGTGTAGTGCGTGTCGTACAGGTGCCAGTCGGTCACACTGCCGCCGGCCAGTCCGTGGGTGAAGTAGTCGGCGCCGTAGGTAAGGGCATAGGCGCTCATGTAGCCGCCGTAGCTGAAGCCGCTGATGGCCACTTTTTTGGGATCCACCGAAGCATTTTCGAGCAGCCATTTTACGATGGTAATCCAGTCTTTCATTTCCCAGTAGCCGAGGTTGCGGTGCAGGTAGTTCATCCCTTCTTTGCCAAAGTGGCCGCTGCCGCGGTGGTCCATGGCCACCTGAATCATTCCTTCCCGGGCGTACCACTGCTGCTGCATATTCAGCTGCCAGCCGTCGTACACGGTGCCGGCGTTCGGCCCGCCGTAGATGTTAATGAGCAGGGGGTATTTTTTGTTCTTGTCGAAGTTCACCGGCCACACGATGCGCAGGGGCAGTTCGTATTTGCCGTCTTCACTGGTAACCCGCAGCAGTTCGGTGCGGGCCAGCAGGGTGTTGTCGAAGGCCGGACCTTTGGCCGATCCCAGTTCGCGGAGCACCTGGCCTTTGTTGTTGAGCAGCACCAGCCGGTCGGGGGTGCTGGTATTGCCGGCGGTGGTGATGACATAAAGGCCGGAGGGTGAGATCTGCACATTGCGGTGCATGAAGTCGCCGAAGGTGAGCCGCTGCAGTCCGGTGCCGTTGAATTTCACCCGGTACACATCGTAGCGGGCGCTGTTGTCTTTGCGGCAGGTGAAATACACCTGTTGCTGTTTTTCGTCGATGTTCAGTACTTCGGTAACGGTGTAGCTGCCGCTGGTGATGGCGTTGATGCGGCGGCCGGTGATATCGTGAAGGTAAAGGTGGTTCCAGCCGCTGGCATCGCTTTCGAGAATGAACTGCTTTCCGTTTTGCAGGAAGGTGATGCGGCTGCCTTCATCGTCGAGGTTGATCCAGGTCTTCTGGGTTTCGGTATAGATTTCTTTTTTGGCGCCGCCGGACAGGGTCATTTCATACACCACCAGCTGGTCCTGGCTGCGGGGCATCCACTGGATCCACAGCGCCTGGCCATCGGGTCGCCAGTAGGGGAGGCCAAAGTACTGGTCATCTTTTTCATTAAAATCGGCCCACACCGTGGCACCACCGGTTGCCGGTACTACCCCCACCCGTACTTCGGGGTTTTTGTCGCCTGCTTTGGGGTAACGGGTTTCTTCAATAAAACCGTACTGTCCCTCTTCGCTGTAGATGGGAAACATGGGTACTTTGCTTTCGTCCATGCGCATGTAGGCAATGTGTTTGCTGTCCGGGCTCCACCAGAACGATTTATAGCGGCTGCGGCGGCCGAGGATTTCCTCATAGTACACCCAGCTGGCATAACCGTTGAGAACGGTGCTGCTGCCGTCGGTGCTGAGCTGCACTTCTTTGCCGCTGCCGAGTTCGATGCTGAACAGGTTGTTGTTGCGGGTGAAGGCCACCCACTTACCGTCGGGCGAGAGGGTGGGATTCTGTTCGGGGGTATCGGGGCTGTGGGTGAGGCGGGTTTCGCCGGAATCAGTTTTGTGATAGAGATCGTTTTTCCGCACCACGATTTCATTGATCAGTTTTGCTTCCAGGGTTTTCACTTCGGTGTATTCTGTTTCTTTGCCGGTTTTACAGTCCACCAGGAAGGTTTTGCCATTGCGGGCCAGGACAAACCCCTTGTCGCCCATCCACTTCACAAAGCGGGGGAGGGGTTGGGTAATGTTGTGCGGGGCGCCCCTCAGCAATTGTGCCGGGGTAAGATCTTTTGTCTGGGCTGCTGCAACCGCGGATGTTACAAGCAAAGCAATCAGCAATCTGATTTTCATACTACGTTTTTTGAGGGCATGAAGATAACGGTTTTGCAAAAAGGGTTGTGGGGGATGGGATGAGCGGGCGTGTTAAAATGCGTTTGTTCGGGGCAGGCGGAAATGGAATCGGTTGACGGATGTTTTACCGGCAGCCACATTCCGTAATTGTACACAAAGCTGCAAAGAAAAAGCCGCACCGTTCTGCATGCGGCTTTATTCTTTTATTCAGACAGGCTTTAGTCTTCTGTCCGTTCCGGCCGCATCATCGGAAACAGCAGTACGTCCTGGATGCTGGGCTGGTTGGTAAGCAGCATGCAGAGCCGGTCAATGCCGATGCCGATGCCCGCGGTGGGAGGCATGCCGTATTCGAGGGCCCGCAGGAAATCGTGGTCGATGAACATGGCTTCTTCGTCGCCGCGTTCCTTGAGGCGCACCTGCTCTTCGAAGCGTTCCCGCTGGTCGAGCGGATCGTTGAGTTCGCTATACGCATTGGCGATCTCCTTGCCGTTGATCATCAGTTCAAAGCGCTCCACGAGTCCGGGTTTGCTGCGGTGCTTCTTGGTAAGCGGACTCATCTCCACGGGGTAGTCAATGATAAAGGTGGGTTGAATGTATTTCGACTCGGAGGTGGCGCTGAACAGCTCATCAATCAGCCGGCCCTTGCCCATGGTGGCGTCTGCTTCAATGCCAAAGCGGCGGCAGGTGGCGCGGAGCTGGTCTTCGTCCATACCGCTCACATCCACGCCGGTGTTTTCCCGGATGGCATCATAGATGCTGATCCGCTTGAACGGGGTTTTGAAACTGATCACCTGGTCGCCCACCGGCACATCGGTGCTGTGGTGCAGCGCGATGGCTACCCGCTCCAGCAGGTTTTCCGTCACGTTCATCATCCAGAAATAATCCTTATAAGCCGTGTACCACTCCAGGATGGTGAACTCGGGGTTGTGGGTGCGGTCCATTCCTTCGTTGCGGAAGTTGCGGCTGAATTCATACACCCAGTCGAACCCCCCCACAATGAGGCGCTTGAGATAGAGTTCATTGGCAATGCGCATGTACATGGGTACATCCAGCGCATTGTGGTGGGTGACGAAGGGACGGGCCGTGGCGCCGCCGGGAATGGTCTGCAGCACCGGGGTGTCCACCTCCAGCGCACCGTGCTCGTTGAGGTACTCGCGGATGGTGTTGATGAGCATCGTACGCTTTACAAACACCTCCTTCACCTGTGGGTTGATGATGAGGTCGGCATAGCGCTGGCGGTATTTGAATTCGGGATCGGTAACGGCGTCGAAGGTTTGTCCATCCGCCTCTTTAACCACGGGCAGGGGCTTGAGCGACTTGGTCAGCAGGGTCAGCTCCTGCACATGCAGCGATGTCTCGCCGGTTTTGGTGGTGAATACAAACCCTTTCACCCCGATAATGTCGCCCATATCGAGCAGCTTTTTGAATACCACGTCGTAGAGGCTCTTGTCTTCGCCGGGGCAGATATCATCGCGGCGTACATAAATCTGCAGGCGGCCATGGCTGTCCTGCAGCACGGCAAAGCAGGCCTTGCCCATGTCGCGGACGCTCATAACGCGACCGGCCAGCGATACATCTTTGTATTCCTCCCCGTTGCTGCCGTTGTAACCGGCCCTGATGGCGGTGGAATGATGGGTAACGGGGTAGAGGGGAGCGGGGTAGGCATTGATGCCCAGCTTTTCCAGCTCGGCCAATTTCTCCCGGCGGATGATTTCCTGTTCCGACAAATGCTGACTCATAGTTTTGGGTTCCTTTTAACGGCTGCAAAGGTACTGGATGCTTAGTTTTGAGCCAATAAGGTGTTTTTGACACGGTTTGGTGCAACGGATCGCCGTGTTTCTGCGTTATTTACATTAAAATCTGTGTATGAAGCGAATGTTTGCCCTTTTACTGCTGACCTTCCTGTTCAGTTCCTGTGAAGTAATGAGCCAGTTGCCCAAAACCGGGGGTAGCGGCGTGACCGAAGCGGAGGCCGGCGCAGGCATTAAAGAAGCACTGGGACAGGGCCTGGCCCGTGCGGTGCTCAACCTCAACAAGACCGATGGCTTCTTCGGCAACCAGTTGTATAAACTGTTGCTGCCGCCCGACGCCCAGCGGGTGGAACGTACCATGCGGCAACTGGGATTGGGCGCCCAGGTAGACCGGGCCATCCTGCAGATCAACCGCGGCGCGGAGGATGCCGTGGGCTTTGCCACGCCCATCTTCACCGACGCCATCAAACAGATGACCATCACCGACGCCATCAACATCATCCGCGGCCCCAACAATGCCGCTACCAACTATTTCAAGGAAAAGACGACCGCCCGCCTGCTGGAGGCCTTTACACCTCCGGTGAAGAATTCGCTCGACAAAGTGGAGGCCACCCGTTATTACGGCGACCTCGTTAACAGCTACAATAAATTTCCCACCACCCGCAACAAGCTCAACCCCGATCTTACAACGTATGTAGTGGGGAAAGCCGTGGATGCCCTGTTCGACCAGATTACCAAAGAAGAAATGGAAATCCGCGCCAACCCGGTGAAGCGCACCACCGACCTGTTGCAAAAGGTTTTCGGGGCGAAGTGGAATTGAGCGTGATTGTGTTTCCTTTTTTTTCAACACAGTGGCACGGAGCAGGAGAGGAACACAGAGAAGAGTTTACGCTTTGTATTCCCGTGTCTCCTCTCCTCCGTGTTCTTATTTCCGCTTGTTTTTAATCAGATTTTTTCTGTAATCCCTCAGGCTTACCCCGCTTCTTCATCGAAGAGCAACACCTGCCAGGCTTCCTGCACCTTGCCGGCATCCAGCAAAGTGGCCGCATAGCGGTGCAGTTCCCGGTCCATTTCTTGGGGGTTGACGGAAAAGTACTGCACGATGGAGCGCAGACGTTCATCGGTAAAAGCCGGATCCGGTACCGGCAGCTGGTGCACATTGGCCAGCTGGCCCAGTTGATTACCGGTGAGGATGGGGCTGCGGCGGATCTGCTCCGGCAGGGCATCCATGCCAATGCCCAGCTGCACGTTGGGCTTCTCCACGGAAAAGAGATTGCTTTCGTCCACCCGGCAGTACCAGTCGCCCCCCAGCCGCGCCACGTGGTGGAGTTTACGTTGATCAATCATCGTGCCTTCTGCGTTGAGGATATTATCATTTACGTGCATACACAGTACTTCGCAGATGACAAGATTGCCGGCGCCGCCTTCGGGACCCAGGGGTTTTACTTCCAGCACCCTGCACTCGAGGTTGATTTTACTTTCTTTCACGAGTGGCGGCCGCACCTGCGTAGCCGGAACGGCTGTGAAGCCGGCTTTTTCAAATTCGTTCACGCCTTTGGGATATTCGCAGCTGGCAAGGCTCATCTGCTGCACCATTTCATAATCCACGATGCTGATTACCACCTCCGGCACTTCCTGCACGTTTTCCAGTGTGTGCTTGGTGGTATTATCCCTCACCCGCCGGGAAGGTGAAAACACCACCACGGGCGGGTTGGAGGAGAACAGATTAAAAAAACTAAAGGGACTCAGGTTCAGGTTCCCGGCTTTGTCGATGGTGGAGGCAAAAGCAATCGGGCGGGGCGCAACGGCGTGCTGCAGCCAGGTTTGTCGTTGTACTGGGTTTAATGACTGTATATCAAGAAGCATGTTACGGGTTATGTGTTATGGGTTACGTTGTTGGCCGCCGGCTTAATTTTTGTTCTTTGTTCCTGTATTTTTACTTTCACCTTCTCCATTAACTTCCCAATTTGATTACCTAGATTTTTTGCTTCACTGCAAAGTTCGAGAATCACTGCTTCTTCTTCAAAATTCATGCGCTTTATAAAATGGAGCTTGTTCCTTATTTCTCCACATGAGCCTTTGGCAATTCGGAGAAAGCGGTAAAAATCCGGATTGTTGTTGTATTCAAAGCCCTCTGCAATATTATCTGAAATTGAAATCGCTGCACTTTTAAGTTGATCTTTCAATGAAAAGTCTTTGCTAATACTGCTGTTTTTATCTGCGAGCAAGTAGATTTTCTGCGCTAATTGCTGGGCATTTTGCCAAATGTGCAAATCTTCGAAATTGGTGATTTTCGTATTCATAGTGTTTTTGTTTTAAATGGTTAGCTAATGGGGGAAGCCCAATGTAATTTCACCCGTAACCCATAACCCGTAACTCATAACTCATAACTTCTTCCTTCCTAAAATCGAAAAATCATCCTCCTCCTTCACAATTTCATTCCTTAAAATCCCCAACCCCTCCACCTCCAGTTCCACCACATCGCCTTCTTGCAGCCACTGCTCCTGGTAATCGGGGTTGGTGCGTTTACCGGTGCCGTTGAGTTCGAGGAAGCACCCGGTGCCCACCGTGCCGCTGCCGATCACGTCGCCGGGGTAGAGGTCCACGCCGTAGCTGGCCCGCTCGATGATTTCGGCAAAGGTCCAGTCCATATCGCCCACGTTGCCGTCGCTCACCTGCACGCCGTTGACCCGGCATTGCATCCGCAGGTTCCAGTTCTTGCCCACGTGGCCTTCTTTGGCCGGTATTTCAAAGGGCTCCAGTTCATCCAGCGTCACCAGCCAGGGACCGATGGCGGTGGCAAAATCCTTGCCCTTGGCGGGGCCCAGGTTGAGCAGCATCTCTTCCATCTGCAGGCGGCGGGCGCTGAGATCGTTCATGATGAGCAGGCCGCCGATGTACGCATCCGCCTCTTCGGCGCGGATGTTGCGGCCGTGCCGGCAGATAACGATGGCCACTTCCAGTTCAAAGTCGAGTTTTTCAAAATGATCGGGCATGCAGCGCACGGGCCCGGGACCCACGATCCCGTGGTGGTTGGTGAAATAGAAGATGGGATACTGGTCAAATTCGGGAATCATGTCCGCACCACGATTCCGCCTTGCTGCTTCCACATGCTGGCGGAAAGCATAGCCATCGCGGCAGGAAGCCGGGAAGGGCACCGGCGCCAGATAAGGAACCGCATCGGCCGGCACGGCCCGCCCCGGCAGGAGGCGTCCCGTTTCAATCCCATGCAGACCCGCCCGGGCAGCCGGCAGGTAATCGTCCCAGTAGTTGAGAAACAGGTTCATGCTGTTGGGTAGGTCGGGGTGGAGCTGGTCTGTGTGGTAGAGCAGCCCGTTGTGGAGTGCGGCCAGTTGTTCCTGTCCGTCGTTGAGGTAGGTCACCAGTTTCATGTGGCAGTTTTTTCGTTGGCTCCAAAGGTAGCCCAAAAAAAACGGTAACTTAAGGCGATGAAACCGCTGCTCACCGCGTTGTTCCTCCTGCTGTTGCTCTCGGGCAACCGCCCGCAGGCGCCTGCCACCGCCTGGATCCGCATCAACCAGCTGGGCTACCTGCCACAGGGCAGCAAGGTGGCAGTGTGGTGCAGCAAAGGAACGGGCACCGTTGCCAGCTGGGAGCTGGTGAACGTGGCTAGCGGGGAGGTGGTGGAACGCGGTCCCGCCGGAAAGGCATTCGGTGCCTACGGACCTTTTGCACAGACCTATCGCCTCAACTTCAGCCGTTGCACCCGGCCGGGCAGCTATGTGCTGCGGGCAGGTGGTGCAGTGTCGCCGGCCTTCCGCATCGGCGACGATGTGTACCGCGGTACGGCCGATTTCTGCCTGCGGTACATGCGCCAGCAACGCACCGGCTTCAACCCCTTCCTCAACGACAGCTGCCATACCCGCGACGGGTACACCCTTTATGGATCGGAAGACGGACTGCCCGACAGCACGTACGTGGACGTGGTGGGCGGCTGGCACGACGCCAGCGACTACCTGCAGTACAGCACCACCAGCGCCAATGCCACGGCGCACCTGCTGCTGGCCTGGCGCGACTTCCCCCAGGTGTTTGCCGATGAAAAAAGCGCCAACGGTCTGCCCGGCGCCAACGGGGTGGCCGATGTGCTGGATGAAGCCCGCTGGGGTCTCGACTGGCTGCTGAAGATGCACCCGCGGGCCGGGTGGATGTTCAACCAGATTGCCGACGACCGTGACCATATCAGCATGCGTATGCCGGGGCTCGACAGCCAGTACGGACGGGGCCACGAACGGCCGGTCTACTTCGTAAACGGCCAGCCGCAGCAGCGCGGGAAATTCCTTAACAACACCACCGGCACCACCTCCACCGCTGCCAAGTTTGCCAGCGCCTTCGCCCTGGGATCGCTGTTGTACCGGAATACCGATACCGCCTACAGCGCCCTGCTCTATCAAAAGACGAACAGTGCCTATGCCTTTGCTCACCGCAGGCTGGGAGCAACGCAAACCGCATCGGTGAAGGCGCCGTACATCTACGCCGAAGACAACTGGACCGACGACCTCGAACTCGCCACCGCCCTGCTCTACCGGCTGGAAGGCGCCCGCCCCCCGGCCGCCAACCCCCGGCCGGCCTTGTTTCTGCCCCACCGCCAGCTGCCCCGCTAAGCGCTCGGACTTGCCCGCCGCGAGGCGGCGACCCCCTGGCTGGGGGCCGATACCGCCCACCACTACCAATGGTACCCGTTCATCAACCTGGGACACCGCGAACTGGCCCTGCAGCTGCCCGAGGGACCGCGGGACACCCTCCTGCAGTATTACCGCGACGGCATAGAACGGGTATGGAGCAAAGCCCGCCGGAACGCCTTCTTCCGCGGGGTGCCCTTCATCTGGTGCAGCAACAACCTCACGGTGAGCTTCGCCATCCAATGCCTCTGGTACCGCCAGCTCAGCGGTGATGCGCAGTACGAGGAACTGGAACAGGCCAACCTCGACTGGCTCTTCGGCTGCAACCCCTGGGGTACCAGCATGGTGTACGGCTTGCCGGCCTGGGGCGACACACCGGTGGATCCGCACAGCGCCTTCACGTACATTAAAAAATTTCCGATTGACGGCGGCCTGGTGGATGGTCCGGTGTACACCTCCATCTTCAACAGCCTCATCGGGCTGAAGCTTTACCGGCCCGATGCCTACGCTGCATTTCAAAGCGACCTGGCGGTGTACCACGATGATTACGGCGATTACAGCACCAACGAGCCTACCATGGATGGTACCGCCTCCCTCATCTACCTGCTGGCTGCGATGGAGGCGCGGCAGCCGCCAAAAAAGTAACCGCCTCCCCGCCGGGAGGCATCACCACCCACAAAGGCGCCTTCATCCGCGGCGATACCACCCGGCGGGAGCTGGCCCTGGTGTTCACCGGTCATGAGTTTGGCGACGGGTTGGAACCCATCCTCCGCACCTTGCGGGCACACAACACCAAGGCCTCGTTTTTCTTCACCGGCGATTTCTACCGCAACCCTGCCTTTACGCCTTTTATCCGCCAACTGAAACGGGAGGGGCATTACCTGGGCGCTCATTCTGATAAGCACCTGTTGTACTGCGACTGGAGCAACCGCGACTCCCTGCTGGTAACCCGCCGGCAGTTTGAAGCCGATCTGCGCAGCAACTACCGTGTAATGAGGCAACGCTTTGGCCTTGCTGCGAAAGATGCACCTTATTTCCTTCCTCCTTACGAATGGTACAACGACAGCATTGCCGCCTGGACGATCAACCTGGGATTTCAGCTCATCAACTTTACGCCGGGCACCCGCAGCCACGCCGACTATACCTATCCGGGCCTGTCCAATTATGTGAGCAGCGACAGCATCCTCGCGTCCATCCTGCAGTACGAACGCAGCCGGCCGGCCGGCCTCAACGGGTTCATTCTGCTGCTGCATGCCGGGGTGGATCCCCGGCGGCCGGATCCGTTTTACAAGGCCGCTTTACCCCGTTTGCTGCTCTTCCTGCAGGAGAAGGGGTATCAGTTGCTCACTGTTGAACAATTATTACTTTCCGCTTCCACACAGTAACCTGTAATATCAACCTGTCGGTAACTTGCTGTGACTCGTACTGGAAAAATGACTGCATGAGAAACACAGCGTTCACCCTCCTCCTGCTCTGCACTTTATGCGGTGCGGCGGCGGCTCAATCACCCAATGGATACATCGTACGGCTTCCGGCCGATACGGTTCCTGCCTTCCTCCGTTATAAAAAGTCAGGCTTAAAACCCGACGCCATCCTTGCCACTGTAAACGGCGTTACGGAACAACTGACGCCGGCCGACATTGCAGGATTTGGCATCTTCCCCGATCTGCATTACCGGTCCCGTTCGGTCCGTTATCATACCAACCCCATCGAATACAACCGGGCTCCCGCTGTATTCAGCGAGGAAGTGAACAGCGGTAACTTTTTCCTCCAGCTGGTGGAAGACGGGGGTGTGGCCTTGTACGAACTGATACTTCCCGAGCGGCACTATTATTTTTATGAAGAAAAGGGCACGAACCCGGTTGAATTACTGTACCGGGTTCGTACTACCATGGCCGAAACGGTGGAAGACGGAACCTACAAAACCCAGCTGAACGGGTTGCTGGCGAAATACGGTTTGCAGCTGCCGTCGGCTCGTGAACAGCAACAACTCACCTACGATGATTATGCCCTGGCGTCTCACTTCCGTCGAATCAACCGGCAACCGGCAACTTCGTCCTATTCCCGGGTCAGAAAAAGGCAGATCAGCGGGGGGCTGCTGTTGGGAATGAACCGGGTGTGGTTGCCCGATACCTTCCGCGGTGGGGTATTCGATCCACCCTTTTTCTTCCTGTTTCCCTCCCGGCTGCAATGGGTTGCGGGGGTGCAGTTTCAGTATTTTGTACCGGGAACCCGCAACCGCCTGGCGCTCGAATTGCAGGCCGTAGCGACCCGGGTGATAGCGGACCAGCAACAAGCCGATACGGCGCGGATTGATGCGGCCACCTATTCGTTACGAAGCGAGCGGTATTACATGAAAAACCAACTGATTTTTTTAAACCTGGCACCTGCGCTTGTCCTCAATCCGGGAGGAAAAGTGCAATATCTCCTGAAGCCCGGTGGCAGTCTGGCGCTGAGTGTCAACAACTCCAGCCTGGGTGCTGCAGGTGTGCGGACGACGCTGCGGTACGATAACGGAGCCGTCATCCAGCAGGTGGGCGATTATTTCCAGGTAGCATCCCGCTACATCTGGGCGCAACTGCAACTGGGGGCCGCTTTGCAATACCAGCGTTTCCGGTGGGAGACAACCTGGTATCCCCCGGCACAGCTTATGCAGAAAACGGCGCCAATACAATTAAGCGCCGGTCATCTTACCACCACCCTGGGATACCGGCTTTTCTAAGTCGTGCAACCCGGATGCCCCGCTGCAAACCACGTACATTTGTGCATGCACATTTCCTCCCTTTCCGGTTTTCAACGCCCCTTCTTCATCGGCATCGCCGGCACCGGCATGAGCGCCCTCGCCCAGTACCTGCAGGGCGTAGGCAAGCAGGTGAGCGGCAGCGACCGCTATTTTACCCCCGGCACACCCAATGAAACCCGCGACAAGCTGGAGGCGGAAGGCATACACTGTTTTCTGCAGAACGGCGAGGGCATCACCCCGGAAACCGACCTGGTGGTGGTGTCCACGGCTGTTGAAGATACCGTGGAAGAAGTGGTGAAAGCTAAAGCACTCAACATCCCCCTCATCAAGCGGTCCGAACTGCTGGCCCTCATCGCCCGCAGCCGCAAGACCATTGCCGTGGGCGGCACCAGCGGCAAGAGCACCACCAGTGCCATGCTCTATGAGATCCTGCACCACGCGGGCTATGGTCCTGGTATCATCAGCGGTGCCGGCCTTACGCGCCTCATTCGTGAAGGCCGGATCGGCAACGCCGCTGTGGGCACGGGCGAATGGCTGGTGATTGAAGCCGACGAAAGCGATGGCTCCATTGTGCAGTACACACCCGAAGTGGGGCTGCTGCTCAATATCGACAAAGACCACAAGGAAGTGGAGGTGCTGCTGGATGTGTTCCGGCAGTTCCGCAGCAATACCCGGTCGTTATTTGTGGTGAACCGCTCCCATCCGCTGGCGGCCCCGCTGTCGGTGAACCCGGCCCATGATTTTTCGATCACCGCTGGTGATGGCGCCGGCTATCACGCCACGGATTTTGAACAGGAAGGTCTCCTCATCCGCTTCCGCGTTAACGGGATCCCCTTTTGGTTACAGCAGCTGGGCCGGCACAACATGGAAAACGCGCTGGCCGCTGCCACGGTGGCCCACCTCATCGGCATCCCGCTGGAGACCTCCGCCGCCGCCCTGCAGCACTACGAGGGCATCTACCGCCGTCACCAGGTATGGGGCCAACGCGGTGGTGTGTGGCTGATTGACGACTACGCCCACAACCCCGCCAAGTGTGCGGCTTCCATAGCGGCCTGCCAGCCCCTGGCGCCCAAGGTGGTGGCCTGGTTCCAGCCGCATGGTTTTGCCCCCACCCGGTTCCTGAAAGATGATTTTATCCGCGACATTGCCGCCGCGCTGCGCCCGCAGGATGAAATCTGGATGAGCGAAATTTTTTACGCGGGCGGCACAACGTCCAAAGATATTTCCGCGGCCGACCTGGTACAGGGTATTGCGGCGCTGGGCAAACAGGCGCATTTTGTAGCCAACCGCAACCAGCTGGTGGCAGCAGTGCGGCCCCACCTCACCCCCGGCGCGGTGCTCCTCCTCATGGGCGCCCGGGACCCCTCCCTCGAGCAGTTTGCCCGGCAGGTGTGGGAGCAGCTGTAAGTCTGGAGGAGTCATGATCCGGCTCTTCATTCCGCTGCAGATCCGCTTATCTGATCCACAGGATCCCATT
Source organism: uncultured Chitinophagaceae bacterium (assembly GCA_937862815.1). GTDB lineage: Bacteria > Bacteroidota > Bacteroidia > Chitinophagales > Chitinophagaceae > Lacibacter. The sequence continues at coordinate 147,778 of CALMED010000038.1, forward strand.
TATCAGCAACCACGTTTCATTTATCTATGACGGAAATCAGCCGGGTTGCCATGTTAATTTTAACATTCCGGTTTACGAACGTATGCAGCAGCGTTTAACTTTGCAGCAAAGAAGTCTGGCTGATGAAATTTGAAAAAATTCACAACAAGGGTCAGGCACAGCTCTTCCGGAATCCTTACCTGGAGATGCTAACCAAGACCCACCCCCTCGTCATCTGGGGCATGTACCTGCCCGTTGTCGTCGGTTTTCCGTTGTACGGAATACGTTATTTGTCGTTTACCTTCCCGGTTGCTGCCGGTTGTTTTGCTGCCGGCGTTTTCTTGTGGACGCTGCTGGAATACGTACTTCATCGTTTCGCTTTTCATCATATAGCGGAAAGCGAACGGGCGCGCCGCATCATCTATGTGATACACGGCAACCACCACGAATACCCCCGCGACCGCGAACGGCTGTTCATGCCACCCGTACCCAGCCTGCTGGCAGCCACCACTATTTTCACGCTGCTGTATCTCCTGCTGGCGAATTATGCGTGGCTGGTTTTTCCCGGCGTACTGCTGGGCTATCTGCTGTACGGATCCATGCATTATGCCATCCATGCCTGGAACCCGCCCTTTAAGTGGATGAAGCCCTTGTGGCGGAATCATCACCTGCACCATTACAAAGACGAGCAGAAAGGGTTTGGGGTGAGTTCCACCTTGTGGGACCTGGTGTTCGGAACCATGTTTGATCTCAAAAAAGAGAAGGAAGACAAGGAGAAGGTGAAGGAGTTGATGTTCCGCTAACGGGATCTCCTTTGCGAAATATCACTTCCGGTTAATCAGGGGCTGTTGGCTGCTGTGCCTGCATCAGCTGAGGCACCCGCTTTCCGTTCCAAGTCCTCGCCCCCGGAGGCATCCGGGGGCTGCGGGCTTTTCACTTCAATCGGGCAGCCCGTCGGCGATGGGGTTAAGCATCAACTGTTGTTATGGCGGCCGGCGGAGCCGGCCGCCATAACATGCTTCTCTCCAGGTTTGCCTCATCATTCATCACCACCGCTCTTCCTCCGTACCTTCTTCATTTTTCTGCCGGAATTGCTTCCGTGTTTCCAGTTTCTGTTGCTGCCGTTCCACCACCAGGGTGGCGATGATACGGGCGGCATCGGTATCGGGATGCTGACGCAGCAGTTGTTTCAGTTTCTGCTCCGGCACATCCATCCGGTACAGGAGTTGCACCAGGTGCTGAAAGTCGTGCACCAGCAGGTGGTTGATGCGATGCGTTAGAACATCGAGCAACTCCGCTTCGCTGACGCTGTCCGGTACGGCCAGTGACAGGCTTTCCTGCAGGTTGCGGAGCAACAGGGGGTCCATCGGTTATCTGTTGGTTTTCTTACGCGATTGAAACAGGGTGAGCACCAGCGCTACCACAAAAGCCCGTAACAGGGTGGAACCCAGAGCGCGGTCCGGATTTTTCCAGATGAACTGATCCATCACATAAAACACAGCAATGGCAATGGTACTGTTGATCAGCAGCAGGAGGAGAAAGTTTTCAATCCGTTTCCGGTCCATGTGATCATTTTTTATACTGGCCACGCATTGTACGCAGCCAGGGTTCAGTTCCTGCGGGTGCGTACGAGGTCGCGGGTTTGCTTCCAGTTGCTGGAAAGCGTCCAGAACAGGGCCATGAACGTCACCTGGAACAGAAAGCGGCCGGTGCCCCAGGGCTTCCCCAGGCCAAATACATTAAAATGTTCCAGCACAAAAAAGCCTGTGCTCCAGAACAAGAGGTTTTCGATAAAGCAGACCAGCCATTGTTTGCCAGCGCTGAGTCGTTCTTTCCAGCGTAGGTATTTTTTAATCATATGCCTGCTTTTTCCATAACGCCCATACCAAACAAGGCGAAGTCGTATTTGACCGGGTCGTGTGCATCAAATATACGAAGCCGTTCGGTGAGTTCCAATGCTGCCTGCCAGTCGCTCTGCTTCCGCTGCAGCAGGCCCAGCTGCCGGGCCACGCGGGCCACGTGCACGTCGAGCGGGCAAATGAGGTCGGCCGGCGAGATGCGTTTCCAGCAGCCAAAATCAACACCTCTATCGTTCTTTCGCACCATCCAGCGCAGATACATATTGAGCCGTTTGCAGCTGGAATGCTGCGCCGGCGAGGCGATGTGTTTTTCCGTGCGTTTCAGGTGCTCGTGCCGGAAAAAATATGTCCGGAAATGGTTCAGTCCTGCTTCCACGCTCATGCCCTTTCCGGGAAAGAAAGCCGTTTCCAGCGATGCGTGCCGGCGGTAATGGTCGCGGAAAAATTCAATGAAATAGTAGAGATCATCCGCGTTGAACGTACGGTGTTTAAAGTGGGCCAGCCGTTTCAGTTCTGCCGGTCCTGCCTGCAGGCAGAAAGCATGCGGCTGCATCTCCATCAACTGCATCAGCTCCTTCGACTTGTTAATGATGGTGGTGCGGTTACCCCAGGCAAAAATGGCGGCAAACAGGCCGGCAATTTCAATGTCCTGCTTTTTCTGAAAGAGGTGCGGAATGCAAATGGGGTCGGCGGGAATAAAGGAAGGTTGTTCGTAAAAGCGGGCTTTCTTGTTTAAAAACGCTTTCAGCTGCCTTTTACCGGAGTCGTTTTCGCTTGAATGCATTACTTCTTTTAATATGATACACGCCCAGTATATGAATGCAGTTCTCTTTTCGCAGGTAATGTACAGCGTACGGAAATTTTTTCAGTACACAGCGTCGCACCAGCTTTGCGATGATAAATCCATAGCGGTCAGGATGCGTATTAATTTTCCGGATAGCCTCATCAAAGTTCAGCAGGAATCGTTGTCCTAAACCGGTACTTTTTGATTCATACCAAATGAGGGCCTCAGCCAGATCAATTGTTGCCTCCGGGTGAAAAACAACCTCAAAGCCCATATTTTGCAAAAAGCTGTTTTTTTACTTCTTCCCAGGGAATGCCTGCTTCCGGATTTTTGAGGTACATTTCGTAGCGCTCCCTTGCAATCTGAATTTCGTGCTCGGCTGCGGGAAGCTCGTCTTCATCAATACTCTCCCAGATGGCTTCAGCCAACCGTATCTTTTCCTCCAGGGGCAGTTTCAGCAGTTCTTCCTCGTTGTATGGCATGGCGGATGATTTGCTACAAATTACAAAATTTCCGGTGTAGTTCAGCCAATCGCCTGCTGCAGGTCCGCTATCAGGTCGTCCGCATCTTCAATGCCCGCACTCAGGCGGATCAGGGAATCGCTGAGCCCGTTTTTAATGCGCTCTTCCCGCGGAATGGAAGCATGGGTCATGCTGGCTGGGTGATTGATGAGACTTTCCACGCCGCCCAGGCTTTCGGCCAGCGAAAACAGGTGGGTGGAGGAAAGCACGCGGCGGGCTTCTTCCACACTATCGTTCACCAGTTCAAAGCTGATCATGCCGCCAAAACCTTTCATCTGCGCTTTGGCCACCGCATAACCCGGGTGATCTTCAAAACCGGGCCAGTACACTTTTTTAACGCGGGGGTGTTGGCGGAGCCAACGGGCGATGGCCGCCCCGTTTTCGCAGTGGGCTTTCATGCGCAGACCCAGGGTTTTGATGCCGCGGAGTACCAGAAAGCAATCCATGGGGCCCGGCACCGCGCCGCAGCTTTTCTGAATGAAATACAGTTTATCCCGCAGTTCCCCATCGTTCATCACCAGGCAGCCCTGGATCACATCGCTGTGGCCACCCAGGTACTTGGTGGCGCTGTGCATCACAATGTCGGCACCCAGGTCGAGCGGGTTCTGCAGGGCCGGCGAGGCAAAGGTATTGTCCACGCACAGCAGGGCGCCCGCCTCTTTGGCAATACTACTGATGGCGGCAATATCGCTGATGTTCATGAGCGGGTTGGTGGGCGTTTCCAGCCAGATCAACCGGGTATTGGCGGTAACGGCCGCCTTTACGTTTTGGGGATTGCTGGTATCCACATACTGAAACCGGATGCCGAATTTTTCAAACACTTTGGTAAACAGGCGGTAGGTGCCGCCGTACATATCGTTGGCGCAGATCACTTCGTCGCCGGGCTGCAGCAGTTTGATCACTGCGTCGGTGGCGGCCACCCCGCTGCTGAACACGAGGCCGTATTTCCCGTTCTCAATCTGTGCCACCGCCTCTTCCAGTGCCTGGCGGGTGGGGTTCTGGCTGCGGGCGTATTCGAAGCCTTTGTGCTCACCGGGTGCTGCCTGCACATAGGTACTGGTTTGATAAATGGGCGTCATAATGGCGCCGGTGGAGGGATCGGGCTCCATGCCGGCGTGGACAAAGCGGGTGGCTGGTTTCATATCAACTACGTGCTGTTTGTACGTGAAAAAATTGGTTTTCCCGCTGTGAGGGGGCGGGAGGGTGCTGCAAAGATGGTGCGTTTTACATCATCTGCGCCACGCAGAGGTACCGCCAGTCATAATTGTCGGCTTCATAAGACCCCCGGGCCCGGATGGGGCGTTCCAGCACGGAGGCATCCAGGATCTGTGCGTCCACCAGCCGCTTGCGGCTTTCGTGGATGCGTTCCCGCAGGGCGGGGTGCTCCATCCATTGCCGTTGCGGGGGTTCGTAACCTACTTTGTCGGTGCGCCACACGATGCGGTCGCTCAGTTTCCCGTCCATCGCCTGCCGCAGCAGCCACTTGGGAAACCCGTCGCGGATTTTGTACCAGGCGGGCAGGGAAAATACAAATTCCACCAGTTCGTGACTGAGGAAAGGGAGCCGCAGTTCGCGGCCATGGGCCATGCTGTTGCGGTCGGCGTAATGCAGCAACTCACCCAGCCCCTGCTGCATGGTGGTGAAGTACAGGATATCGTTGAGCCGGCTCACGGGCGGTTTGTAGATGGAGTAGAACTTATCGTAGTGCTCTGCGGCGTAGTCGTGCCGCAGGTGGGGGTGCACCAGGATTTTTTTCCGCTCCACTTCTTCCAGGTGGGCGTTGGCCACCACGGGAAAGAGGGCGGCCAGGTAATTGGGGAGTCCCCATTCAAAGGGAATGCTGTTTTGCTGCAGGCGGATGCGTTCCTGCATGGCAAAGCCGTAGCGGAAGCGACCCACCAGCTCTTGCAGGTACCAGTGTACGTAGCGGGTGTAACCGGCCAGGGTTTCATCGGCGCCCTGCCCGTCGAGCAGCACCGTCACCCCATTTTCTTTTGCCAGCTCCATCACTTTGTACTGGGCGTACACGCTGGCCGAGCCGAAGGGTTGTTCCTGGTGGTGACAGAGGCGTTCAAAATCGGCAAAGAAGCCCTCCAGGCTGGGTGTAACGGTGTGGTGTTGCAGTTGCAGTTGTGCAGCCACTTCGGCGGCATAACTGCTTTCGTCCTTTTCGAAGCCGGGGAAGGTGGCGGTAAAGGCCGTTGCTTTCCAGCTGCCGGAGGCTGCCTGCAGTTGCTCGCAGATGGTGGCCACGATGGAGGAGCTGTCGAGTCCGCCGCTGAGGGAAGTACCTACGGGCACATCACTGCGCAGGCGCCGCTGCACGCTGGTGCGGAAGAGGTGGCGGAACTGTTCCACCGCTTCCTGTTCGGGGATGGCTTGCTGTTGTTGCTTGTCGAGGTCCCAGTACAGGTTCACCAGCAGCTCCCGCCGCGGCAGGTGGAAGCTGGCATAGTGGCCGGGGGGGATGGCGTAGACGTCTTTGTAGAAGGTGAGACTTGCGTCCACCGCGTTCTGGGTATGTCCGTTGGCCAGGTAGCTGAGCAGGAGCAGGTGATTCCAGCTTTTGAGTACGCCGGCGGCCCAGAGAGCCTTGCATTCGCTGGCGAAGAGGAGTTGTTCGCCGTCGTAGAAATAGTAAAACGGCTTTTCGCCAAAACGGTCGCGTGCCGCGAAGAGCAGTTGCTCCTGTTCATCCCAGAGGGCGAAGGCGAACATGCCGTCGAACCGCTGCAGGCAGTCGGCTCCCCAGCAGGCATAGGCGGCGGCCAGTACTTCGGTATCGCTGCGGGTGCGGAAGGAAAAGCCTTGCTGCTGCAGTTCTTCCCGCAACTCGGGGTGGTTGTAAAGTTCGCCGTTGTACACAAGGGTGTAGCGGCCGAGGTAGTGGAAAGGTTGGCCCGCTTCCGGCGAGAGGTCCACCACCGATAGCCGGCGGTGTCCCAGCCCGGTGGTGCCACCGGTGTTGATCCAGTGTCCTTCGCCATCAGGACCGCGGTGGGCCAGGGCATTGGTCATCTGCCCCAGCCGGTCCGGGGTCACCAGCGAAGGGTTGGGGGAAAGGACGCCACTGATACCGCACATGGTGTAAAGATTCGAAATAAATCAATGCGGGGAGGGAATTTCAAAATTTGAAAATGTGTAAATGGGGGTCTCTTCCGGCCGGAAGGAACAGGGGAATTTAAGATTTCAGATTTTTGATTTGGGATTTCGGATTTTTTGACGCGTTCCGCC
>CALMED010000039.1 GCA_937862815.1 uncultured Chitinophagaceae bacterium
GTTAAATAGAGTATAAACCGTTCGGGAGGTGTTTTCTTTAAAAGATACCCATCGGCTCCTGCACATAGTGAAGCAAAGAGTTTTTCATCGTCTTCAAAAACGGTATGCATAACAACTTTACAGGAAGGAAGGCTGGTTTTCACCAACGCTACAGCATCCGTTCCTTTGCGGCCAGGCATATCAATGTCTAAAACCGCCAGGTCGGGCTCCAGTACTTTCATTTCTGCCTCAATATTATTCGCATCGGCAAAAGCGCCCGCCACTTCAAATTGAGGTTGCGATGTGAGCAACATCTGCATGGATTTCCGCAGTTGGTCGTTGTCTTCGTAAATGACTAAACGTATCATTCCAGAACACAATTTAACCGGAATCGCCCGGCCCGGCAATAACATCTTTGTGTTATGGCCTGAGGGGAAATGTGATGGTAAGACGCGTCCCTTTCCCGGGTCTTGAATCCAGCTCAAACTCACCACCCTTGTACTTACCCATACGATCCCGCATACTCCGGATGCCATTCCGTTTTTTCTGATCTATCCCACCCGCATCAAAGCCCCGGCCATCATCTTCAATGCGTACCAGTAACCGCCTATGCACGACCCGGAATTCCACTTCTACCATGGCGGGGTGTGCATGTTTACAGATATTATTAACCGCCTCTTTGCACACCAGCCACAAATCACGTCGTAACTGCATTGGAAGCCGGAGTCCGGCCGGCGGGTCCGGTATGAGAATGTGGTATCCGATCTGCTGGGCTTCGAGGCGCTCCGCAACAAACTTACGGATGCGTATAAACACATCTTCCGCTGCATCATGAACCGGATTCACGCTCCATACAATTTCATCAATACTTTCGCCGGCCTCCTGGGCAGATACACTGATCTGCTCCAGCACGGGCAACGCCTCATGTTCAGCACCCAGTTTGCGACGCACCACCTCCGTAAGCATGTTTACACTACTTACAGCAGAGCCAATCTCATCATGCAAATCCCTTGATATGCTGTTACGTAATTCCTGCACTCGCACTAACTGCCGGATGCGGTATCGGTACAGGCCGTAAACTGCCAGTACCAGGCCCGCTGCCACCAGCACCAGGAACCAGGCCTGCCACCAGAAGGGATACCGGATGCGTATCTGCTGTTCCAGCACTTTGCTGACAACCTCATCGGGGCCCAGTGCTTTCAACTGAAGCGTATACGTGCCGGGCGACAAACCAGCCAGCAATATATTGCGAGTATCTACCTGTATCCACTCCTGCTGGCCTGGAAGCAACCGGTAAAAAAAACGGAGCCGCTTGTTGATGACAGGGGCAATGGCGCCAAAATAAAACTGTACATCGTTTTGATCATGGGGCAAATTCAGCACTGCCGGGCCCAAAGGAAGTTCCCGGTCAGCAGCTTTGATTTGACTGAAATATAATGCAGGTGCACCTTGCAAGGAAGAAAAACCGGATGCCTTCCACGTA
>CALMED010000040.1 GCA_937862815.1 uncultured Chitinophagaceae bacterium
TTAAGCTCATTAATTTTGCCGTTACATGGGGTTCTTCCCTTGTACATCATGGTGCCGGTACGACAGCTGTTACCAGACAAATGAAAAGTAACAACAATCCGCGATTGACAACTTTTCGCAATCTTAACATGATGATGAGTAATGCCATTACCAGCTGCAATTTCATGAAAATGAATAACATCCGGTCGCTCATCTTCCAAAACCTGATTAAATGCTGCCAATCCCTCTGTCTTTCGTTTACCCATGATTAAATCTCTGTCCAGTATTGATGTTTCTGGATAACGCACCACCCTGATGGAGTCATAATAATAAGTTTCAAATTGATTGCTCCCGTAATTAGGAGTAATTACCAAAGAGTCAATGCCCATATCGATTAACTGCTTTGACAGAGCCCATACGTAGACTTCTGTACCCGCAGTTTGATACGGGAAAAAGTGATTTAGCAAATGAACGATTTTCAAGACCTTACCGACTTACAAAAAATATCGTTTGAGGATGCTGTACGCTTTATTTACCTATTCGCGAACGACCGAGTTGTATAAAAGCACTATTCAGAATTGAGAGGCTTCCAAACACATTGTATACTGTTTCTGAATAAACCAGTAGCCTTTTTAAAATTGACACATAAGAAGCAATAAAGATCTGAAACAAAAAAAGACACGATAAAATATGACCGGTCAATTAGGTAAATCTAATTCCTTCAGTTCTACCTACTTCGTAAAATGAAAGCGGTTGATAAGTGGGTGCGACAAACCTGGCGCCGGACTGTATGCAGGACCGAAACGCTCAAAAATATTCCGAAAATCGGCCAGACTCAAACCAGATTTCCGATAAAGCTGAAAAAAAAGCAATATTCGACCTTTAAGTAATGTGTGTCTGAATAACCGCCTTATAAACGACCCTTTAATCCTGCAGATCAATTTTTCCTTATTCAATAAACCACTCATTGATACTACTTTTAAATCAATGTTATGAGCCTCCAGGAACACGCTGTAATTTAAACTTGCCTTTCGCGAAGCCTGTGTATCTGAGCGCCTCCAAAAGGCAAAACCCATTGCCACAAGCAATACGGGACCTTCGAGGGCCAGCCGCTTCTTAATATAGGTATCACCAATTGCATACTCTTCCGACAGAAAACCAACCCGCTTTAATGCATCCCGCCTGAATACTGTTTCAGTAAACCCTATCATGGCCATAGGAGCAGATGACTCATAAATCAGGCGCATGGTAGTGGGTGGCTCAAACTGGTAGGGAAGAACCGCAAAATCAATGGCTGCGGGGGGAACACCCCAAATCATTATAGCATCGGGGAAAAAATATATGTATTCACGCAGATTCCGGAGAGCATGCTTATTTATTACATCATCTCCATCAATAAAATAAATGTAACGCCCCTTCGCCTCCCTAAGTGCTGCATTTCTGTTGGGATACTCCCCCATATTACTATTGTTCCGCCATGCACGAATCCGGGGGTCATTATACTCCTGAATGATACTCCATGTTTCATCAGATGAACAATCATCCGCTATAATATATTCAAAATCAGTATAGCTGGAGGCCAATACACTTTCAATTGCCTGACCCACCCATTTTGATGAATTATACGTGACTGTGATGATCGTAAATAATGGTTGCTCCATAAAACAAAATATGAATACATTATTTCTGAATAAAAACCAACCCTTCCATTTAACTTAATCTGTCAAACAAAAGTATTTCAATCGATTTGCTGCAGATGTTAAATCATTGATATGCCTAAATGCATTCTCAGCTAAACTGACAGCATCTGCAATCCCCATTTCAATAGCCTCAATTCTGGCGGCCAGTTCCCGGGCATTACCCGGTTGGTATAACAATCCGGTTACTCCATGAATGATTAACTCTTTTGTTCCTCCTGCGTCAGCTCCTATAACCGGCTCCATAGCCTTCATAGCTTCAGCAGTAACCCTTCCAAACGCTTCACTAACAGAACACATTAATAGTATATCACATTCCTCCAATAACAGTTCTTTGTCAGGTGTAAAATTCACAAACTTAACCTGATCGCATAAATTGTTCATTTCAATAAACGAATCAAGTTCACTTACATATTCGGGCATAATTTGTTTGCCTGCTATAGTAAGTACCGGAAACAGACCTTTTTCACGGAGGTATACAAGTGCTTCAAGGGCGTCCAGATGTCCTTTGGACGGAATAATCTGACCCATCAACAAAAGCCGGGAGGCTTTCCCCCGATCAGACGCCTGTTTACGTTCTATGGGGCGATTTAAATGAACAGAATTATAAACAACAGCAATTTTATCCGGCTTTATAAACTGCACGTACTGCTCAAAAACGGCTTTCGAATTAACTAATATTTTATCCGAAACAGCATTCATAAAAGCATAGGCCCATTTCCCCCAAGCCAGACGGAAACCGAAATCCTTCTCTCCAAACTCACTTATTCTGTAGTAATGTCGTATCCCGGCCATGGAGGATGCTAATGCCGCTATGTAAGTAGTACTCGTGAAACTTACAACAAGCTTCGGCCTGTGCTGCATGAATATCAACAGGAATTTAAAGAATGCAACTTGATTACGCACCAGACGCTTAAAAAAACCATTATTGAAAAACGGCTCACCCCGGTGGCGAACCCATCCATAAGATTTAATAAACACCACATCAAAACCAAGCATTATTGCCCGCTCGGACATTGTACCCGGCATATGTACAACAAGCAGCTGCTTCGCACCGGCCTCCTTCATCTCCTGCATGAACTCCAGAAGTGAATAATTGGCGCCACTTAAATTGATTTCATGTGAAACCCAAATTATAGGTGAAAATATTTTAGCAGTCGTTTTCACTCAGGAATGGTTTCTCCCTGCAGGATTCTGCGGATACCCCCGGCTGTCATTCTGAAACCTCCCGAATCCATTGGCTGCATATGTATACAGGCCAAAATTTTTAAAATCCTTTTCAATTTACTTTCATCCTTCTGAGCTGCTGTGGCGCGCAGAAAACGCAACCAGTCTCCCTGCCGGGTACGCCACTTTGCCCCTTTATGCAGGCCTGGAAGGCGTGAATCATTTGACACTGACCTTATTATTTCACGCGTTTCCTCCGAAAACCTGCTTCGGAATGATACAGTTTTAGACGCTTCATGAAACCGGAAGTTAACAAGTACATTATCAGAATACGCCACATGAGGATAATAATAAAGGTAACGGAGAAGCATATCCTTATCGAAACAGTAATGGTATTTTTCATCTATGCCACCGCAATTCTCAAGGAGTGTGCGACGCATCCAGACGCCAGGTTGTATAAATTTAACACCCGGCTTCCACAGCATCAAACCTTCCGCTGAAAGCAATTTATTTTCATCTATCAACTGGTCTGAATCGCCACCTATCAGCCGAACTTTTCCCGCAACGAGATGTACACCATCCTCATTAAAAAGCCTGGCTATTTCATTCAACGAGCCCGGCTCGAGGTAATCATCGCTGTTGAGCCAGTTAAATATTTCACCCGTACAGCGTACGAGACCTTTATTAATTGCATGGGCTTGCCCACGGTCCCGTTCACTTATCCACCCTGTTAAATATTTTTCATACTTCTTTATGATACTGACTGTCTGGTCAGTGCTGCCACCATCAACTATAAAATACTCTAAATCTGGATAATTCTGCGACAACACAGACTCAATAGTCTCTTCAATAAAATCACCCTGGTTAAAGGTTGGTGTAACAATTGATACTCTTTTGTAGTTCATATCCTCAATCTTCAATATCCGAATTTTAAAACGTCGCAGAATACATACGAATGCCTTGAGTGCCCGCCTATTACATAATTCATTTCTGATAAATATTTATACATGCCGGATTGCAGAAAATCGCCCACAGAACAATGGTTTTCCACAATTACAACGGAAGGCCGGTACTTTTGCCAGTCATTTGATCGTAATACATCTTCATCTGCGCCTTCTGCATCAACGGTTAACAAATCAATTTCCTGACCCTTGGGAAGAAATTCATTCAGCAAAGATTTCAAACTTCTCAAAGGCACCTTTGCTATTCCAATTGGCTTTTGGTTATGGTACATTTCAATTCTACCCAGGCTGGCTTTGTCGAAAGTATTCAACTCAGGCGTATTGAATAGATAAAAGTTCACTTCGGTATCAATTTCACACATTCCAACACATGCATGAATATTAATATCCTTCGGACGATACTTCCTGAATAAATCAATTGATTTATTACTTCCATCTATATTAATACCGCACCACCCCTTTTGATAAAAATAGTATGTATTAGAAATCCGTTTAGGATGAAAAGCGCCCACATCAATATAGAATCCCTTTTTGCCCTTTAAATAAAAGCCTGCAATCATATCCTCCCCACACTGTGAAAATGATTTTTTATGCAGGGGCTGGGGTAATTTGAACTTTCTAATTAAAGACTTTAAAGGTTGAAGAGTCATGGATCAAAGATTTTAATTGATTAATATCCACCAGAAAATCAGCATCGCTCATCCATGGTGCACTTGCTTTACTTTGGTGAACTGCATTGCCAATCAAATAAGAATAATCAAGACCAGCCGTGGAGGCGATAGTCCAGTAGCACTGATTAACATATGTATCCGGAAACAACTCAATGACCCTTGCCCCTCCTGAAGAGAACATTAAATTTGTTAAGGAGGCTCCATGGGGAGCTACAACAATTCTGGCATTGTGAAAAATCTTAATTTGATCTATAAAACTTAAACTCTCCATAAAAACACAAGTAAAGCCTGATTGTACAAGCAGTTCCAGCACTTCATCTTCATTTATCTCACGGCGAATTCTGGCATATTTTCTGCTGATATATATTCTATCGGGTAATTTTTCATCCGCCTTCATGTAGTGTGATGCTACCCTACGCCAAAAGCCAATGACCCATTCAGGGACATTCCCCGGAAGACATGTTTTGGAAGTAACTAAAGCATTTTCAATTTTTACATATGGATAATTTTGTATCGAAACCACCTTACTCAACTCAATCCCGATCAGATCAAGTGTTTCTCTTTGAAACGGATGGCTTAAACCGCTGACAATAATATTATCAAACATTTCAGGGGAATTACCCGCCATGCGGGCAATTTCAATTTTGGGCAGTGCATCGGTCATCCAATGAAAATAATTCGCATCTGCACCCGGTCCAATAGCAAGAAAGGATTTCCCCTTTATGAACTTAGGTTTTCTGAAAAAAAGGTTTCCTTCAAGAGAATGCCTGGCTGAATTGCCGATCTCATGCGATACATCTCGTATTAAGGTATTTTGATCAAATAAAACTGCTCCAGAAATAATATAAATATTATCTAACTCAGCTAAATAGGTTTCTAACGACCTTGCTGCTATTCCCTTCGCCCCTGAAAAAAATGCGCTACTTGAAAGACCTGTAGTAGAAGGTATATTCCGAATAAAGGTTTTCTCCTCATGAATCAGCTGAAAACCCCTTGCTACTTCGATAAGGTTTACTGATTTATAAACATTAATAATTCTATCAATATAAAGAGATGGTACTCTTAATATTCGTCTGAGGATGTGCTTACCTATAGTACGGATATTCAGGGAATCAACGTTTTGTAACTGTTAAAATACCTGAGCCCCATCTCCCTTTGTCCGTCTGCATTAAAATGAATAGCATCAACCGTATCATCTGGTTTCCTGATAACGGAGGGTTTTAAAGGATCGGCGAAAGCAGTTTTCTGAACACGAAGAGGAAGATCCCTGATGATTGAGTCAATGATTCTGAAGGAAGGATTTCTTTCTGTCCAATAAGGGACCAAACCTCCGGCCACAAAAGGAATAGTTTGATTATCATCAGCATCTATGGCCGTTCGCAAATTAATTACCATTGCATCGAGCGCTCGCCTATATGCATCACCAAAAGACACATCTGACTCTCCCTGGTGCCATAAAATTCCCTTAATCCGGCTGCCCGGATAAGTCTTCAGACAATAATTGACCCTGTCAATTGCATCAGTAAACAACGGATTACCCCTGTTCCATTGGTTATTTAGAAATCCTGACGCGGAAGATGCACATGGAATCAGCAATACCTTTCGACTCTTTTCGAGGTATTCGTCGGCATAAAGACTTGCAAATGTCCATGCGAAGCCTATAGCAGAATCAACAATCTGATGATGATGCAAAGGATCAATTGCAAGCAGGAGGCGGTAATTATATGTATTGTGTCTTCCCAGCTGCAATATGCGTAAGTCAAAAGAATTTTCAATACGACCCGACTGCTTTCCATAAAATGCATTTGACTGCCCGCCAATCAGGAAGATATCATACCCGGTAAACCCTGCGGACGGCCGTTTATTACATGAAAACGAGACCTGTATAAACAAGAAGATAATAAGTAAATGCTTTCTCATTCTGCTTGCTTTAAAATATGTTTTATACAACCTTTCAGCGAAACCATAAAAGAGGGTCTTTTATGATAACACCACACCCATTTTAAATTTTCCTCATAGGATATATTACCTGCAATTAATCGCGGATGCCTGTATGGTCTTGAAAGAGATGATGAAGGCAGCTCAGCTGCCGGATTATCCGCTGCTCTTGTATGAGTGGCATCCTGTGTAAAACCTATATTTGTTACGAGATTTTGAGCTGGCACAACCGATAACCTTCTATGTTCTATCTGGTGAAAAATCCATTGCCAATCCCACCATGTTATCATTTTACCATTAACAGTCCGGTCAAATTTATCTTGCCAGTAACGATACCAGTAGATATCTGTATCAAAAATATTCTGACGCAGACGCCTGTACAGCCACCAAACAGGTGATTTAACCTTCTTCCATGATGACAAACTGTAGTCTATTGAGTGGGCCCTGTCCGCCCATGTAGCCCAGCCCCACATGTTCATAAACCGGCTGAACGTGTAACTTTCGCCGGATTTTACTAAATATCCAAGATTTGATCCATTGATGGAAAGAATGCGTTTTTCATGTCTGAAACGATGAAGCATCTCTTCGGCGAAGGCGAAAAAATCTTCATGGGGAAGACAATCGTCCTCTAGAATAATCCCCTCATCCTCTTGCGAAAAAAACCACTGAAATGCAGTACGGGGCCCCATACTGCACCCAAGATTTCGATCCTGGTAAAGCCGATGTACCTCACAAGGCCATTCAATCTCCTCTGTCAACTGCCGAGCCACTTTGCATCGAATGTAATCATCCGGGTTCCCTTCTCTTGGTGCATCTGCGGCAATATATAGTTTTGAGGGTCGTACGCTTTTAATTGCCTCAAAGACCCTTTTTGTGGTCTCGGGCCGGTTGAAAATGATTAACAGAACAGGCGCTTTAAGCATTGATCAACCTTTCATACAATTTAAGTAAAAAAGGAAGGCTTCCATCATAAGCGTAAACTGCAGACTTACACTCTCCCATTTTTTTTGCAAGCAATACCCTGAAAGACTCGATTGATGTTTTGGTCCAGTATAGTTTAAAAAGGGAATATATGAGAAGAAATATTCGCCAATTGGAAACTTCACTTATCGCCAGTTTCGATTCCTGAAACACCTGGTTATATGCTTTAACATAAGCGGCAGCAGTACCGTATTGCTGTCTCTCCAGGTAATTGACTGTTAACTTTTCAGTGTCAATTACATGAACAAGACTTAACCCGGCAACTACTCCTGCAAAAAAACCCTCATGTACTGCGGTTAACACCATTTGAACATCCCCACCACTCGATAATGATCTTCCCTTCCGATCGCTAAGTGTATATCGTCCATTATCTACTCTTTCCTTATATACCTCAGCGATCTTTTTTAACACAACCATGCCGGTACCATAAGGGTAACATTTCTCCCAAATACGTGACTTACTGATCACCGTAACGGGCTCCTTCCTCTCCTGAAACAATGGTTTAAAATTGTTAAGCCATGGCTTGACATCAGTTGTATAATCAACGGTAACAGTCCCCGGGCCAAAAACTCCGGTTTGTGGATTTTCCTCAATGAACGAACGTGCCTTATGGAGGTAATCCGGAGATGGCACATTATCGTCATCGAAAAAAATCAACCAATCATACCGTGCTGCACTGATGCCTCTCAGTCTTGCTGCCGTCAAGCCAGGCATTGGCTCAACAAGAAGAACCGAATTATTATGCTGGCTCAATAATGAACTGACGCAAGCGTACTCTGCTAATGGACGCTTCGAATTGTTGTCGACAATAATCACTTCGAATGGAGGTGATTCGAAACCAAAGGATAATACGGCCTTTAAAAGCTGATCAATCAAGTACTCACTTGGATTATACGAACAGATAATTACCGAAAAGCCCTTCATAAATTCAGTGAGTCATAAAATTATCTGCAACCTTACAAAACGAAAAACGAGACCCGTTACTGTCAAGTTCCCTCATCACAACCAGTTGTTGATAAAAGTGATTCATAAAACAGATACATTCTCATTCTGACTTCTAACAAAAAGGGACACGAGTCCATCATAAGTCTGCTTAAAGCCAAGCATCTCCATTGATTCACAAATCCGGTTTCCAATATTAAACTCATCGTGAATTTCCAGGACCAATGCATTCACCCGCGCTTTAATAGTTGAGAGAAAGCGCTGTTCGATGAATAAAAAGCGCTCTCCTCCCTCAATGTCAATTTTTAACAATGTAAGATAGGGAACGTTATGTGAGGCCATCAATTTCTCTAATGTATAGCCATAAAACTCAGCCTGTTCAACTTGCGATACTTCTTCAACAGTAAGCGACCAGGCATGCCCATCACGAAATGTATTGACTATTTTCAGGCCGGTATCCCGGGTCCACAAAGCCCCATTAACGGGCACAACCTGCTTTTCATAACCGTTAATTTGAATGTTTCGCAGGAGACATTCATAATTCTCTTTATCCGGCTCAACAGCAATTACCCGGGCGCAAGGTGAAAATGCCAAAAAATAGAGAGTTGCAGCTCCAATATTGGCACCGGCATCAAAAATATACGATTGTTTATCATCATTTTCCGTAAGACATTGAGCCGCCTGTTTATATTCTTCTGCCAATATAACCGTCTTGAAAACCTCCAGATCACTGGTATGGCGACGAACTATCATTCGAAGAGACTTGCCATTGAGTTCAAGTTCCGTTAAAATTTCATGCGAACTGTATTTTACAAGATGAACGCCACTCTCAATCAACCTGGTATATTCAGCCATTTCCAAAAACAACCTGAATTGTTTCTCTGTGAGACGCCACCCATACTTATTTTTTATAATAGCAATAATCAATGATCCCTGCTCGCGAAGAGAAAACAAGAGAAGCGATTTACGCAAAGAGGTTTTCATTCTACTCTTTTCTTAATAAGTTTTGCCGGAACCCCGGCCACAATACTGTAAGGTTCAACAGATTTATTAACCACACTTCCGGCCGCAACAACAGCCCCCCGGCCTATTGTAACACCATCCAGTATACGACACCCGCTTCCAATCCAGACATCATCTTCAATAATGATACCTTTTGAACTCACTCCCTGCTGTCGTATGGGAATATCCGTCCGGGAAATCACATGATTGGCCGGTATAATCATACAATGCCCGGCAATCAAAACATTATTCCCGATTACAGTCCCGGCTCCATGTCCATATACGATGGTATACGGATTAATGCTGCACTGCGAGCCAATCCTCACTGTTCCACCATAGGTCATAATGAGGCAACCCGTTAAAATCTCATTATTGTCACCAATGATAATATCTCCGCCAAGTGTTGTATCAAACTCCACACTCCTACCAATTGTGTTATTTTCTCCGATAATAACACGCCTTGAAAGCAGCGCATTCTTCATGCGGCTATACATCATTTTTTTACACAACTGCCTGAATCTGTATGAAAGACCTTTTAACATCAGGCTTCCTCCCATTTACAAGCGACATATACATTTCCCACATCCATACCACTGTATATGGAGAGCTCAGATTGATAATCCTCAATCTCAAAAGAACAGGCTTCAGCAACATAGTCAAAAACATTCATCCGGGGAACAAATAACGCCACATCCAGATAATATATTCCGGTCAGGAGTGTATGAGAAGGTATCTGAACGTGATACTTCATTATTCCATTCGAATCTTCCGATTGTTCAATCCGGCATGTATCTGTAAAAACTTTCTGCTGCCATTTGTTCAAAACTGCCAGTCCCACATATGTTCCCGGAACAAAGGACGAATGATCCACTTTTATCTCAACAGGAACAGGCGCGTCGAAACCAAATGCACGCACTTCCTCATTATTATCATGCAATATCTTAACTTCCAGAATTTTATCTTTCTGTTCCGGTTCACTTTTTATATAGTGATATACATTGTTCAGGT
>CALMED010000041.1 GCA_937862815.1 uncultured Chitinophagaceae bacterium
GATGTGAATGGCGCTCTTAGGATAGGCAACACCAGTTCAAATGTACCCGGCAGCATCCGCTATAACGATGGGCGGTTTGAAGGCGGGGATGGTAGTATCTGGAATAGTTTTGAAGGGTTGCCTAAAGGAAGTATTATCTTCAGTAAAAAAAATCCAAATCCCAATCTTTCGAACGCAGGGTATAATTTTTTTGGTGAGTTTAATTATACTTTTACTGAGACATTAGAAGCCATAACGAATAGCGAAACCTGGTATCCGGTTAACAAATATGAAGGTGTTCCTGAATCAGATCTCATGCAACAAATTTTCTGGACGGGGAGTGAATTTCTTGTAACTGCAATTAATCTCAGAAAATACGATCCTGTAAATGATGTCTGGAAAACCACGAGCACGAATGACAATCCTTCATTTATAGGAACAAGTGTTTTTACGGGATCTGAATTAATTACGATAGGGAACCCACAGTCAGGTAACCTTCCTGCAAAATATGACCCGATAGCTGATGTATGGACAATTATATCCTCAGCCGGTGTGCCTGATTATAATCAAGGGAATACTGCTGTTTGGACGGGTATTGAAATGATTGTATTTGGTGGAAATCAACAGGGTGCCAAATATAATGCTGCAACAAACACTTGGTCTCAGTTATCCACTGTTAATGCACCACAACAGCGGATAAATCATGCTGCTGTCTGGACCGGAACAGAAATGCTGATATGGGGTGGTGTGGAGCCGGGCAGTTCTAGTTTACTCAATAGCGGGGCACGATATAATCCTATAACTAATACTTGGGCACCTATGGCAGCATCGCCTTTGAGTCCGCGAGTTGGGTTCACATATATTTGGGCCGGATCTGAACTCATAATTACCGGGGGAGGGAATGATCTTATTTTTCCAACAGAAACATATGCTGATGCCGCAAGATACAATCCTGCTACAAATTCCTGGACTTCTATTTCACTGCCTTCATTCATGCATAATCTGCTGGGGTCATCAGCGGTGTGGACCAGTAATGAAATTATTTTTTGGGGAGGTCGGGATTTGAGTTATACGCCCATCTCTGGCGGTCAAGGAGACGTTCATAATGAAGGTGTTGTTTTTAATCCTGCTACTAATATTTGGTCCATTCTTAATCAAAATGAAATGCCTTTTGGAAGAATATATCATGGCGCCTGCTGGAATGGTACATTGATGCTTATTTTAAATGGAATAATTGGATTCAATGGTTTTCAACCGAACCCTATAAATGATGGCAGTAGATATTTCAGAAGTTCCGGTTTTAACATTAATATAAGTGAGCTGCGGACCAAGTTGTTTCTTTTCATAAAAAATTAATCTGAAAAGATAGAATAAAATAAACCGTTATGCGTCATCTAATTTCAATATTTACATTGATAACACTGTGTTTCTTTTGTTCCGCACAGGAAATTCTTTTTCTACGTAACGGAACTGAACTTACTATACAAAGCGGCCTGACCATTACCCTGCAGGGTGGACTAAACGGTACAGCAGGAAGCAGTATCAATAATAACGGAACGATTGTTATCAGAAATAATACAGTTGCCAACGAATCCAACTGGACGGATGCCTCCCTTTCGGGAATACTTTCGGGTACAGGAACGGTATTGTTCCAGTCACCGTTTGTGCAAACTATTACCGGCCCCACTCAGTTTTATCGGTTAGAGGTGGATAACGGAGGGGTATTGCTGGGCAGCAGTTTTCTTAGTATTAATAACAGTCTTGTACTTGCCCAGGGAAAAATTGGAGTGAATGGTGATTTGGTGAGTATAACCAATGCTGCTCCTAATGCTATCGAGGCGGGTAGCGGTAACAGTAACTTTCAACAATCTTACATAGTAGGTTCATTGCAACGTGCCATTGGAGCTAACACCGGAACTTATATTTTTCCGGTGGGAAGTGCCGCCAATTCTAACAGTCTTCATTTTGTAAACAATAATCTAACGGGTATCACCAGCATACGGGGCAATTTTGTTCCTTTCCGTCCTGGAACCAACGCCGGCATCAATGTAAGCGAAGGCGGCACATCTTATACCGGCGTTAGCGATGCCGGTGTGTGGTATATTTCGGAAACCGGTACAAGAACCGGCGGCAGCTACGACTTACTATTATATCTGAACGGATTTACGGGTTTATCTGATAACCGGTTTGCTATATTACGAAGACCCGACGCCAGTTCCAATGCCGCCGAATGGCAGGTGCCTACCGCCAGTAGTTTGCCGGCAACGGGTGCTCCTGGTCGTACCGTAGCCTCGGGTTTTGCACGCCGCAATAATCTAACCACATTTAGCCAGTATGGTATTGGTATAACATCCGGGCCGTTGCCATTGAACCTGGTAGCGTTCAACGGGCGGCGTGAAAACGGATGGCATCATTTGTACTGGAAAACGGATTTCGAATCTAATACAGAAAAATTTGAAGTGGAACGCTCGGTTGGTTCTGCACAAAACTTTGTTGCAATCGGATCGGTACGTGCAGCCGGAAATGCTTCGCAGGTTCGGCAATATACATTTACAGACCAAAATGTTGTTACCGGACCTCATTTATACAGACTGAAAATGATT
This sequence comes from uncultured Chitinophagaceae bacterium, assembly GCA_937862815.1. GTDB lineage: Bacteria > Bacteroidota > Bacteroidia > Chitinophagales > Chitinophagaceae > Lacibacter. The sequence continues at coordinate 2,583 of CALMED010000041.1, forward strand.
GATATCGGCGGTGGTTTTACTTATTCAGGTATCATTCGGCTCGATTCTGAATGGAAGCGAAAAGCAGCTTTGTTCCCCAACCCTGTAGTAAACAGCAATGCAACCTTGCAATATGATGCTGAAGTTTCAGGCACAATCGAAATACGGATCAGTGACTACAGTGGACGTATTGTTTCTGTAATCAAACCTTTGGTTCAAAAAGGAGCGAACAGTATTTTGATACACCTGGCGCAATTGCCGCCTGGCGTTTATAGTCTGCTTATATTGACTGAACATCAGGCTGAAAGCAGTATAAAATTCATCAAACAATAAACCGCCAAGCATAGGTGCGAAGCTTTCCTGCAAACTGCGATTGATATTTGTGTTTGGGTTTTGAAATAAATGAAGCCTGATATATTTGTATGGAGAACAAGATTGACCAAGAGTCGTATCTACGCTATGCCTCTTGTATGTGTTCTTTCCGCATCTCCTTATACAAATTAATCAACGCATTGGTACTGGCATCGTGGCTGCTCACCTTTTCATCGCCCTTCAGCTCGGGTAAAATTTTAGTAGCCAGCTGCTTGCCCAGCTCAACACCCCATTGGTCAAAGCTGTATATATTCCAGATAACACCCTGCACAAATATTTTGTGCTCATAAAAGGCAATTAATTCGCCTAAGGTAAAGGGCGTGAAGCTTTTGAGAAGGATGGAATTGGTAGGCCGGTTGCCTTCAAACACTTTGTACGGTACCAGTTCTTCCTTTACCCCTTCAGCCCGCAGTTCGGCTGCTGTTTTTCCATTCATCAGCGCCTCAGTTTGTGCAAAGAAATTGCTCAGCAATTTTTCGTGATGGTCGCCCATGGGGTTGTGGCTGATAGCCGGGGCAATAAAATCGCAGGGTATCAGGTGTGTGCCCTGGTGAATGAGCTGATAAAACGAGTGCTGTCCGTTAGTGCCCGGCTCACCCCAGATGATGGGCCCGGTGGCATACTGCACCGGCTGGCCGTTACGGTCTACATACTTTCCATTGCTCTCCATATTGCCTTGCTGGAAATAGGCCGCAAAGCGGTGCAGGTACTGGTCGTAAGGCAGAATGGCTTCGCTCTTCGCGTCAAAAAAATTGGTGTACCAGATGCCCAGCAGCGCCAATACCAGGGGGATATTGCGTTCAAAGGGCTCCGTACGGAAATGCTCATCCGCATGATGTGCGCCCTTCAGCAGCAGTTCAAAATTTTCGTAGCCAATGGTGAGTGCTATGGATAAACCGATCGCACTCCACAAACTGTAGCGGCCGCCCACCCAGTCCCAGAA
>CALMED010000042.1 GCA_937862815.1 uncultured Chitinophagaceae bacterium
GTTGCGGGCGCAAAAAAAAATGAGAACCGGCCCGGGGCCCACCACCGCCCCCCGAAAGAGGAGGGAAGGGGGTTGCCCCCAGTAACGGCCGGCCACATCCCCGCCGATCAGCGGGGTGAGGTACACCAGGCCGGTATAGCTGCCGTAAATATTGGAGGCAGTGGCTTTGTCAATGAACAGGGCCTTGGTCATGTACAGGGCAAAGATGGCCCGCATGCCGTAGTAACTGAATCGCTCCCACATTTCGGTGAAAAAGAGGACGAAAAGGCCTTTGGGATGTCTGAGGCTGCCAGCAGTATCGCTCATAATTTGGGTTTTGGTGAGGAGTGAAGATCAGTTCCGAAAGTAAGAAATTAACCCAAATGGCAAAGTCTGTCTCCACCAGCCGCAATTTTGCCGGTTTGTAACCTGCTTTTTGGCGGAAGCACCTAATTTCGGGGCCTCAACCGCATTGCATGAACATCCTCATCCTAGGATCGGGCGGGCGCGAACACGCCCTGGCCTGGAAGATCCGCCAAAGCCCGCTTTGCAACCAGCTATTCATTGCACCCGGCAATGCCGGCACGGCTTCCTGTGGTACCAATGTTGATCTGCCGCTGGACAAAGACTTCCCGGCCCTGGAGCGTTTCTGCCGGGAACAATCCATCCACCTGGTGGTGGTGGGACCCGAAGATCCCCTGGTGAACGGGGTGTACGATTATTTTGAAGCCGCCGCGGCCCGCGAACCTTTTGCAGAAGGCTGGGTGGGGGTATTTGGCCCCTCCCGTGAGGCTGCGCAGCTGGAAGGCAGCAAGGCCTTTGCCAAGCAGTTTATGCAGCGGCACGGCATTCCCACCGCCGCCTACCGCGAGTTCACAACGGATACCCTGGAAGAAGGGAAGGCTTATCTGGCGCAGCACCGCCTGCCCGTGGTTTTGAAAGCCGATGGCCTGGCTGCTGGCAAGGGGGTGCTCATCTGCACCAGCCGGGAAGAAGCAATCGCCGAGCTGGAAGCCATGTTGGCTCATGCCAAGTTTGGCGCTGCGGGTGCCAAAGTGGTGGTGGAGGAATTTCTCAGCGGCATTGAACTGAGCATGTTTGTGATCACCGATGGGCGCAGCTATGTGCTGCTGCCGGAAGCCAAGGATTACAAGCGGATTGGCGAGGGCGACACCGGTCTCAATACAGGGGGAATGGGGGCAGTGAGCCCCGTCCCTTTTGCCGATGCGGTGTTTCTGCAAAAAGTAACCGACCGGATCATCCGGCCCACGATCCGGGGTCTGGAGGCAGAGGGATTGGTGTACAAGGGTTTTGTGTTTTTCGGCCTCATCAGTGTCAACGGAGAGCCTTTTGTGATTGAATACAACTGCCGCATGGGCGACCCGGAAACGGAAGTGGTGCTGCCCCGGCTGGCCACCGACCTGGTGCCGCTGCTCCGCGATGCGCTGTTGGGCACCCTGCAGCAGGGGGTGGCCCCGGCTGATCTGCGGGCGGCCGTTACGGTGGTGGCCGTGAGCGGCGGCTATCCCGGCGCTTATGAAAAAGGGTTTCCCATTACCGGATTGGAACAGGAACCGGCCGATACCACCGTTTTTCATGCCGGTACAAGAGAGGTGGGCGGTGCGGTGCTCACCAACGGGGGCCGGGTGCTGGCTGTAACCTCCCGGAGCCACCGTCTGGCTGCCGCGGCGGAAGCAGCGCGCCGCCTGCTCACACAAATCCGTTTTCGCGGCATGTACTACCGGGGGGATATTGGCTACGAATTTCCGGAAAACTAACGGTAAGGAATAGTCGAAGTTTCGTTCCGACCTGCCGGAGCCCTGTAAACAGTCTGCAAAACCGGTGGAAAAAAATCCCCGGAAATCCTGTTCCGGCAAGGTTTTCGCTTTGTTTATTGCAATATTTCACGCAATTTTGCCACTTAGGAATTCATACCTTTCCACCTTTCACACATGGGACTCTTTAACTTCTTCACACAGGATATTGCCATAGACCTCGGAACAGCCAATACCCTCATCATTCATAACGACGAAATTGTAGTCAACGAACCCTCCATTGTGGCCCTCGACCGCAACAACCCCAAGAATGTACTGGCGGTGGGGAAGAAGGCCCTGATGATGCACGAAAAGACGCACGAGAGCATCCGCACCGTGCGCCCGCTCAAAGACGGGGTGATAGCCGATTTCAATGCCGCGGAACTGATGATCCGCGAGTTGATCAAGCTGGTGTACACCAAGAAACCGCTCTTTCCGCCGAAATGGCGGATGATGATCTGCATCCCCAGCAGCATCACCGAAGTGGAGAAACGGGCGGTTCGCGACAGTGCCGAGCAGGCAGGTGCCCAGGAAGTATACCTCATCCATGAGCCCATGGCTGCCGCGCTGGGGATTGGCATTGATGTGGAGGAACCGGTGGGGAATATGATTGTGGACATAGGCGGTGGTACAACCGGGATCACGGTGATTGCCCTGGCAGGCATTGTTTGCGACCAGAGCATCCGGATTGCCGGGGACGAATTTACGGCCGACATCATGGAAGCCCTGCGCCGCTACCACAGCCTGCTGATTGGCGAACGTACCGCTGAGCAGATAAAGATCCAGGTTGGGTCGGCCATGAAGGACCTCGATAATCCGCCGGATGATATTCCGGTAAACGGGAGGGATCTGGTAACCGGTATTCCCAAGCAGATCATGGTGAGTTACCAGGAGATTGCGGAAGCACTGGATAAAAGTATTTTCAAAATTGAAGAAGCAATCCTCAAAGCGCTGGAGATGACCCCGCCCGAACTGGCGGCCGATATCTACCGCCGGGGTATATATATCACCGGTGGAGGCGCCCTGCTGAGGGGATTGGACAAACGTCTCACACAAAAAATAAAGCTGCCGGTCCATATTGCCGATGATCCGTTGAAGAGTGTGGTGCGGGGTACCGGTATTGCATTGAAGAATTACAACCGCTATCCGTTTGTAATGCGCAACTGACGCGCCGGCAGCTTTCTTGCTGACTGCCGGGCGCCAGCTCATCCATAACAACCGTACTGTAACCTGTAAATTTATAACCGTTCTGTGCGGAACCTGTTCGCCTTTATTCGCCGCTACGCCGTGCTCCTGTTCTTCCTGCTGTTGGAAGTTCTCAGCATGACCCTGCTTTTCCGCTACAACAAATACCACCAGGCTGTTTACATGGATGTGGCCAGTGAGATCACCGGCTCCCTCCAGGGGCGCTACAACCGGATGGAATCCTATTTCTACCTGCGGAAGGAAAACGAAGACCTCCGCCGCCGGCTTGCTGAACTGCAAAACCGCCTGCCTGAAAATTTCGAGTTGCCCGACACGGCTGTGCGTGTGGTTACCGATACCGTTCGCTGGGACACCCTGCGGCCCGACAGCCGTAAGTTTATCTACCAGGAAGCGCGGGTGGTGAACAACAGCATCATCCATCCCAACAATTACATCACCCTCCACCGGGGTAGCAAACAAGGCGTAGCTCCCGGCATGGTGGTGATCGGGGCCAATGGTGTGGTGGGCCTGGTGCTGGATGTGACCGATAACTTTTCCACGGTGATGAGTATGCTCAGCCGCCAGAGCCGCATCAGCGGCCGGCTGAAGAAAACGGGCGAAACCGGGCGCGTGGACTGGGATGGCAAGGACCCCCGGATGGTGCAGTTCCGCGATATCCCGCAAAGTGTAAAAGTGGCGGTGGGCGATACGGTTTACACCAGCCAGTACTCCGATTTTCCTCCGGGAATCCTTATTGGAACCGTTCAGGAAGTGATACCTGAACAAAGCACCAACAATTTCCTGATCCAGCTGCGTACCTCCACCGATTTCAGCCGCCTGCAGCATGCTTTTGTTATTGCCAATCTGCAACGTAACGAACAACTGGAACTGGAACAGAAAACACGGCAAAAAAAATGAGCAACCCGGTACGATATTTTCTCCGATTGATCCTCCTGATCCTGTTACAGGTATTTGTACTGTACCAGGTGCCGCCGCTGCATTATTACCTGTCGCCCATCTTGTATTTCGTATTTATTCTCTGGCTGCCGTTTACCATCGGGCGCAGCAGCCTGTTGCTGGTTTCGTTCATCACGGGTATTCTGCTGGATTTCTTCACCAAAACGCCCGGCATGCACGCTGCCGCCTGTGTGCTCATTGGCTACCTGCGTCCCTTCCTTGTCAACATCCTGCTGCCCCAGCAGGGTGTGGAGTTTAATTACCGCGAACCATCGGTCACCAGCCTGGGACTGGTACCCTACATCACGTATGTGGTGGTGCTTACGATGGTGCATCATGCTGCATTGTTTGTCATCCAGGTCTTTCAGTTTGGTAACCCGGGTTACCTGCTGCTGAAAACGGCAGGCAGCACACTGTTAAGCCTGCTGCTCATATTCATTGTGGAATTGATCTTCACCCGAAAACAGAAATTCATCACCAATACCTGAACCCCGCAACCGGAACTGCCGGTACCTCCATCATGGCCGTTTTTAACCAATCACGCCAGTTCACCATCCAGCTGATCTTTATCGCGGTTTTTTCCATCATGCTGGTGCGGCTGCTTACACTGCAGGTGTTTACCAGCAAGTATACCCGGCTGGCCAACGAGCAGGCGGTCCTGCGCAAAGTGGTTTATCCCAGCCGGGGCATCATCTTCGACCGCAACGGAAAAGCGATCCTTGATAACGTCACCATGTATGACCTGATGGTAACACCCTCCCAGGTGCGGGGCGTGGACACCTTTCAGCTCTGCCGCATTCTGAACATTGACACCGCTGAATTCAAGAAACGCATTCTTACCGCCATCATCAAAAACTCCCGCAACCGGCCTTCGGTATTTGAATCGCTGCTCACACCGGATAAATATGCCCGGATCAATGAGAACCTCTTCCGTTTCCAGCCGGCTTTCTTCCTGCAGGAACGGCCGGTCCGCTCGTACCCCTACCGGGCGGCCGCTCATATCATGGGCTATGTGGGCGAAGTGGATTCGGCTATGCTGCGCCGGTCTAACTTTTTCTACCAGATGGGCGACTTTGCCGGGCGCAGCGGACTGGAAAGTTATTATGAGCGCATTCTCATGGGCCAGCGTGGTATTCAGTACCTGCAGCGGGATAATTTCAATCGTCCCATCGGTCCCTACGAAGGCGGCGCCTTCGACACGCCTTCCGTAGCCGGCCGGCATCTCAATACCTACATTGACATTGATGTACAGGTATTGGCTGAACAGCTGTTGCAGGGTAAAGTAGGCAGCGTTGTGGCCATTGAACCCAAAACCGGTGGCATCATTGCCATGGCATCCACACCCGGCTATGATCCCAATGAGCTAACGGGACCGGACGCCCGAAGAAATTTCAGCCGGCTCTTTTTGGACCCGGCTTCTCCCATGCTCAACCGGGGCATGCAGGGGGTTTACCCGCCGGGGTCCACGTTTAAACCATTGGGTGCACTCGTGGCCCTCGATGAAGGATTGATGCTGCCCTCATTCGGGTTTTCCTGCTTCGGGCGGTACACCCCTTGCGGCCGGCCTGCCTGCACACACAGCAATGCGGGTCATGCGGCCAATCTCAAATTGTCCATTGCCAATTCCTGCAACTCGTACTATGCCCATGTATTCCGCATGGCCATTGACAACCGGTCGCTCGGAGGCGTGGAGCAGGGTTTGATGAAATGGAAGGAGTACATGAGCGGTTTTGGACTGGGGCACCGCCTGGGGATTGATCTGCCCGGCGAATACGCCGGCTATATACCGGATACGGCCCGGTACAACAGAGTGTTCCGGAAGGGTGGGTGGAATTCCTGCACCATTGCATCGCTCGGCATTGGCCAGGGGGAAATCCAGGCCACACCACTCCAGATGGCCAATGCCATGTGTCTCATCGCCAACCGCGGCTGGTATTACACCCCCCATTTTGTGCGTTCGGTTGACAATGAAACGCCGCAAGATACCATACTGAACAAGTTCAGACAGAAAATCACACCCCTGCACATCCCCGACAGTGCGTACCAGGCCGTTATTGACGGGATGGAGATGGTGGTGACCAATGGTACAGCCCGCAATGCCCGCATTGAAGGGTACACGGTTTGTGCCAAAACAGGAACCGTGGAGAACTATTTTCGCAATAAAAAGCAGCAAAACCATTCCTTTTTTGTTGCGTTCGCCCCAAAAGAAGATCCCCAAATTGCCGTGTGTGTGGTGGTGGAAAACGCCGGCTACGGCTCCACCTGGGCAGCCCCCATCGCCTCCCTGCTGATGGAGAAATACCTCACCGACAGCATCGCTGGTCCCCGGCGCCAGGCAGAAGTGGAACGGATCCGAAAAGTAACCATCACGCCCGCCCGCATACAGTACGAGTTGCGCCGCCGTGATTCCATCAACCGGGTCCGCGACTCCCTGCAACGCATCCGCAAGCTGGAACAATCCGTGAGCAACCAAACAGGCCACTACCTGCAAATGGTTACTCCCTCCAGCCAGGTACCGTTGCAGGCGTATGGCTTTGCCATCAGCTCCCGTTATGCCATCTTGCCGGCCGGCAGGCACCTGTTTAACCCGTATTTAAACTCAACGTATTCATGAACCAGCAGGCAGATAAAATCGGTAAAGGCGTGGATGGCAGCGTGGTGTTGCTGTACTACCTGTTGGTACTCACCGGAGTGATCGCCATATTCTCAGTGGAATACCGGTTTAACGAGAACGTGCTGCAGTCCATCCTGGAGCTGAAAAAAAACTATTCCCGGCAGATACTGTTTGTAGGCGTTAGTTCCCTTGTTGCGGTGTTCATCCTGCTGGTTGACAGTAAGTTTTTTGCAGCCACGGCAAACCTGCTCTACCTCTTTGGTATTTTGCTCATGTTGCTCACTTTCGTCATTGGCAAGGACATAAGCGGCTCCCGCTCCTGGATTGCACTGGGAGCTGGATTCAACCTCCAACCTGCCGAATTGTGCAAGGTCTTTACATCCCTGGCCCTTGCCAAGTACCTGAGCCGGCAGGAAACGGAATTCGTCCTTTTTAAATCACAACTGATTGCATTTGCACTTACCCTGGGGCCGGCGGTATTATCCATTGCACAGAAGGAAACCGGGCTGGCACTGGTTTATTTTTCTTTCTTCCTGGTGTTGTACCGCGAAGGCCTTCCGGCCACCTACCTGGTTACTGGTTTTTCGCTCGTGATTCTGTTTGTAACGGCCATAGTCATGTCGTTCACCGGCTATGCCATCCTCATTGGTCTGGCGGCGTTGGTAGCCCTGTATCAGCTCTGGCGGAAAATCCGGCGTAACCTGGTGTTGCTGGGGTTCATCATCGTGCTGGCGGGTCTCTGCATCGGCTTTAAATACTTTGTTGATTTTATTGTCTTTGATAAAATCATGAAGCCCTACCAGGCCGAGCGGGTGCTGAATATGTTCGGGAAGAGCTATGTTCCCAAGGATCCGGACCGCATTGAGCAATTTGAAAAGGAGGCAGCGGCCGGTAAAAAGCGGGATTATACATACAACGTACGGCAGTCCAAGATCGCCATCGGCTCGGGCGGTTTCTGGGGAAAAGGGTTTTTGAAGGGTGTAACCACGCAGGGTGATTTTGTGCCGGAGCAACACACCGATTTCATATTTACGGCAGTGGCAGAGAGTTTCGGATTCTGGGGCAGTACGCTGCTGCTGGCGCTCTACCTGCTGTTGCTCTTGCGCATCATCCGCATAGCGGAACGCCAGCGCAGTACGTTTTCCAGGGTGTATGCTTACAGCGTGGCATCCATACTGTTCTTTCATGTCTTTATCAACATCTGCATGACCATCGGCCTGATGCCTGTAATCGGTATCACGCTTCCCTTACTCAGCTACGGAGGGTCTTCCCTCGTTACTTTTACCATTCTCATCTTTATCATGTTACGGCTCGATGCCGACCGGCAAATGGTGTTGCGCTGACAGGGCCGAACTTTTTTGTTTGATATCTGTTAGGGTAATCGCTCAAATACATCTACAAAATGAAAAAGTTCCTGTGCTGTTTCCGTTTACCCGAAGTGCTGGCCGATGAATTCTGGGAGAAGATCCCCCGTCACCGGCACCACATCAACCAATTGATGCGGGACGAGGTAATTGTCACCTATTCGGTTAACCAGGAACGGTCCAAGGGGTGGGTGGTGCTGAATGCTGAATCGCTGGCATCGGCCGAATCAATCGTAGGTCGTTTTCCCATCCGGCGTTTTATCGCATACGACCTCGAGGAACTATTTATTTTTGATTCCATGATCGGCGCACCCAAAATGGTTTTAAACTGAATGTTTCGGACATTTGCGCCATGAAAATCATACCCCTCTCCGAAGGAAGATTTACAGTAGATGCCACCAAGGTATTCGTTCCCTTTGATCCGGCCACCGATGACCTGAAAAGCCGGCCTGCCGGAAGCCTGCTCGTAGATATTCAACCTTTTGCAGTAGTTACAGAAAAAGATATCCTCGTGCTCGACACTGGTCTGGGCTTTGCAGAACCCGATGGTACCCCGCAACTGCATGCCAACCTCATACGGGCGGGTATCCGGCCGGAGCAGGTGACCCGGGTGTTGCTCACTCACCTGCACCGCGATCATGCAGGTGGTATTGCCTTCCGGGATCCGGCACAGGGTGTTTCCGGGCTCAGTTTCCCTAACGCTACCTACGTGGTGAACCGGCAGGAGCTGGAAATTGCTCAAAGCGGGCTGTCCCGGTCCTATGCGGCCACCGATGTGGAAGCGCTGGTCAGCAGCGGGCAGTTGGACCTGGTTGAAAGTGAAGGCGAACTGGATGGGTACATTCAGTACAAGTGGACCGGGGGACACAGTCCCTGGCACCAGGTTTTCTGGATCCGTGAAAGGGGAGAAACTATTTTCTTTGGGGGGGATGTCGCTCCCCAATTGTTCCAGATGAAGACCCGCATTGTTACCCGCTACGATTTTGACGGTAAGCTGGCCTCTCAGCTACGAACCCAATGGTGGCAGCAGGGTCAGGAAGAAAACTGGACCTTTCTCTTTTACCACGATTTGAAATCGCCCGTCTTTAAGCGGGCCTGATTTCGTTGTAATCTTTTTTGCAGGCCACGTTGCGTCTTTACGTTATCCGCATGCATGGGACAAATGACTGGAGCAGATGTCTGTATATGAGTGGAGCAGGGATAAAAAAATAGGCCAACCCTGAAAAGGGTCGGCCGTTGCTAACCTATGAAAAACACCTATTCACAAATTTATAGAATAAAATTTTTATTTTCCAACTAATTTCTAGACCGGTGTTGCAACATTGGCCTGTTCGGTTGATTTTTTAACCGATTTAATAAAACACCCCTGAATTCCCGTTCGGCCTGGAAGAACTGATTCATACGCGGTTGTCCGATGACACCACTGAAACGCTCGCGGTATTTCTTACGTACATCCACCATTTTTTGTTCTGTATCCACCACATTCCGGTTCGGTCCCGGCCGGTTGTTTTGCATCACCTGGTGCATATCGCGCTTGTATTCATTGTACACCGGCCAGAACTTTTGCGCTTCCTCCGTGGTCAATTGCAGTTTACGGCTGATGAAGGCGATTTCAAGGGCCTGTATCTTTTCTTCCTGCCGGGTGTCGGGCTTCTGTTCCTGTGACCAGGCGGCCGGTACGAAGCCCGCCTGCAGCAAAAACATCCACACGATGATCTGTTTCATAAGAATTTCTTTACAGGGTTAATGAACTGTTTCAGGTTGTTCCAGCGTTTCCAGGTAGGAGTTGAGGAATTCCTCGTCCAGTAATTCTGCTTCAGCCGGCAGTTCTTCATCCTGCAGCAGGACGGCCATCAGCTCAGCATCTTCTTCGGGTGTAATGCTGATAGATTGGAGATAATGCACAAGAGCGGTTGTTTCCACCTGGGCGAGCGCCTGGTCAAATGCATCGTTGTTGATAAGTTGTAAACCCATTGCTACAGGACTTTGATCTGTTACCGGGTTGCGCCCCAGGTAGAATGCGGCCGTTGCCAGCAACAGCAATACCGAGGCGGCTGCGGCAAAGCGCACCCAGGTACGCCGGCTGAAGAGGTTCACTACCCGCGCTTCCTGCCGGGGCGATCGCAGTTCATCCATCCATCTTTCGGGCAGCTGGTTGAAATAGCCATCGGGTACGCTGTAGGGCAGGCGCTTGCCCGCTTCCGCCAGCAGGGGGGAAAGGGAGCTGATTTCAGCGGCCACTTTCTGCTTCCGGATGGCGGCCAGCACCTGGCTGTCCAGGTTTTCAAAGTAACCATCGGGCACTGCCAGCGGGGGAATGGGGGCCGGGACAGACAGCAACGCTGCTGCTCTTTCTTCCTGCTCACGCACCTGCGAAAGGATGGCACCGGGCAGGAGTTCAAAATAGCGTTCTTCTACCCCGTACGGCAACGGCACCTGTTGCAATAACAGGCTTGCTCCCGCTTCTTTCAACTCCTGTACTATTGTTACACGTTCGGTCATTACGATTTATAGATGAAAATTCGGTTCCCGGGTTTAACGGTTGAGGATGTAATCTTCAATTTTTTTCACGGCATGATGATAACTCGCTTTTAAGGCCCCTTCGCTGGTGTCGAGCACCCGGCTCATTTCCTGGTAGGGCATCTCATCGTAGTACCGCAGGTTGAACACAATTCTTTGTTTTTCAGGTAGTTGCTGAATTGCAAGTTGAAGCTTCCATTCCAGTTTCGAGGCGTCAAAGTGCTTGTCGGCCCGGATGCTGTTGCCGAGGGATGCTGCTACGCTTTCCATGGACTGCACCGCCCGCCGCTTTTTCTGCTCCAGGAACGTGAGGCTTTCATTGGTGGCAATGCGGTACAGCCAGGTGTACAACTGGCTGTCTTCCCGGAACTGCTCCAGGCTGTTCCATACTTTGATGAAAAGGTTTTGCAGCACATCGTTGGCATCTTCGTGTTCCACCACCAGCCGCCGGATGTGCCAGTACAGTTTTTCCTGGTACTTGCGGATGATGCGGGTAAACGCCTGCTCCCGGGAAGCAGGTTCCCGGAACAGGAGCAGCAGTTCTTTGTCATCGGTTGAGGTCATGAACAGGTATTACGGGTACAGCAGGGTATAAATTTAAAAAACCCACCGTATGGATGGGTTTTCTTTCAAAAAGTTTAACCGGTTATTTCCGGGCCATTACTTTTTCAGCTGCTGCCACGATATGCTCCGGGCTGAGGCCGTATTTTTCCAGCAGTTCGGCGGGTTTACCACTTTCGCCAAATGAGTCCTGTACGCCCACGTATTCGATGGGGGTGGGGAGGTGGCGGGCTGCTACCTGGGCAATGCTGTCGCCCAACCCGCCCAGTACGTTGTGTTCTTCGCAGGTAACGGCGCACCGGGTCTTGCGCAGAGAGGCGATGACAGCTTCCGTATCGAGCGGTTTAATGGTATGGATGTTGATCACTTCCGCGCTGATGCCTCTTTGCTGCAGGGTGATTCCGGCCTGTACCGCCTGCCACACGAGGTGACCGCAGGCAAAGAGAGTAACATCGGAGCCTTCGCTCAGCAGCTGGGCTTTACCGATGACAAAGTCTTCCGTCCGGGTGAAAATGGGCCATACCGGGCGGCCAAAGCGCAGGTACACGGGGCCCTGGTGGTTGGCAATGGCCCTGGTGGCGGCTTTGGTCTGGTTGTAATCGGCGGGCACGATCACGGTCATGCCGGGGAGCATTTTCATCAGACCGATGTCTTCCAGGATCTGGTGGGTGGCGCCGTCTTCGCCCAGGGTGAGCCCTGCGTGACTGGCACAGATTTTTACGTTCTTCTCGCTGTAGGCGATGGATTGGCGGATCTGGTCGTATACGCGGCCGGTACTGAAGTTGGCAAAAGTGGTGGTATAAGGAATCTTACCCCCTATGGTGAGGCCGGCAGCAATGCCCATCATGTTGGCTTCCGCAATACCGCATTGAATAAACCGGTCCGGAAACTCTTTCATGAACTGGTTGAGCTTCAGGGATCCGGCGAGATCGGCTGTCAGGGCAACGATATGGGGGTTGCTGCGGGCTGCTTCCACAATCCCGTCGCCAAAACCGCTGCGGGTGTCTTTTTGTCCGGTTACCTGTATGTCTTGTAAAGCCATGAGCACAAAGATTTGATGAGGTAAATTTTGGTGCTGCAAAGAAACGGCAAAGTTGCCAGTAACCCATCAAATTTAACAGGCAGAAGACTGTATTTCTGATCCTTTTCCTTAGTTCAGTCCCGCCTGCGGATTGTTGTAAAGGGCAGCGTCTTTTTTCAGTTGCAACTCCCAGTTCCAGGCGGTACGCATCATGTCTTCCAGCGAGTGGGCGGGGTTCCAGCCCAGGTAGGCGCGGGCTTTGTCATTGTTGGCATAGATGGCCACTACATCACCCGGTCGCCTTGGCCCGATTTCGTAATTTAATGGCACACCGCTTACGGCTTCAAAAGCCTGGATGGTTTCCAGTACGGTATAGCCGTTGCCGGTACCCAGGTTAAATACTTCACAGGCCGAGAAGTTTTTCTGCTGCAGCAGGTAGTCGAGTGCCAGGGTGTGCGCATGGGCCAGGTCACATACGTGAATGTAGTCCCGTATGCAGGAACCGTCGCGGGTGGGATAGTCGTTGCCGTGCACTGTCATCTTCGGCAGTTTGCCAATGGCCGTCTGCGTGATGGCTGGAACAAGGTTCTGCGGTTTGCCCACCGGCAGCTCGCCGATGAGTCCGCTGGGGTGAGCTCCCACCGGGTTGAAATACCGCAGAAGAATGGCTGTTGTGAGCAGGCTTTTGATGGTTTCGCTTACGATCTGTTCGCCCATCTGTTTGGTGTAGCCATAGGGACTTTCCGCGGGTTTGGGCGGGGTAACTTCTGTTACCGGGATCTGGTCGGGATTACCATAGACCGTGCAGGAAGACGAAAACACAAAATGGGGCACCCGGAAATCGGCCATGCACTTCAGGAGGTTGATGAGCGACACCAGGTTGTTTTCGAAATAGAGGAGGGGTTTTTCCACGCTTTCGCCAACGGCTTTATAGGCGGCAAAATGAATGATGCCGGCGATGTCGGGATTTTCCTGGAACACCGCGTAGGTTTCGTCGTAGTTACAAAGGTCTACTTTGTAGTTGCGCACGGGCCGGCCGGTTATTTTTTCCACCCCTTCCAGCATGCGGGGAGTGGAGCGTGACTGGTTATCAATGTTTACCACATCGTACCCGTTCTGCATAAGATCCACCATGGTGTGGGATCCAATATAGCCGCAGCCGCCGGTTACAAGAATTTTTTTCATAAGCGGGTATATTGATATGGTTTTATCTTTCGGTTTGCAGGAGTTCCACCAGGTATTGCCCGTAGCCGCTTTTAAGCAGGGGCTTTGCGAGTTCTTCCAGCTGGGCGGTGCTGATGAAGCCCCGCCGCCAGGCGATCTCTTCAATGCAGGCGATTTTTATACCCTGCCGTTGTTCAATCACCTGCACAAACTGGGAGGCCTGCATGAGGCTGTCGAAAGTGCCGGTGTCCAGCCAGGCTGTCCCCCGGTCCAGGATGGATACTTTGAGTTTGCCCTGTTTGAGGTATTCCTTGTTCACGTCCGTTATTTCATATTCGCCCCGCGGACTGGGTTGCAGTTTTTTGGCAATGTCCACTACGCTGTTATCGTAAAAATAGAGTCCGGGAACGGCGAAGTTGCTTTTCGGGTGTGCCGGCTTTTCTTCAATGCTGAGTACTTTCATCTCTTTGTCGAATTCCACAACCCCGTATCGTTCAGGATCGCTTACATGGTATGCATAGATAATGCCGCCGTCGGGCTCCGTATTGGCCCGCAGGATGCGCCCCAGGCCAGTGCCGTAAAAGATGTTATCGCCCAGCACCAGCGCCACGCTGTCGTTTCCAATGAACTCCTCCCCAATAACGAAGGCCTGTGCAAGGCCGTTCGGAACGGCTTGTTCGGCATATGCAAAGCGTAGTCCCAGGCTCCTGCCATCTCCCAGCAGGCGCTTGAAGTTGGGCAGATCGTGGGGCGTGGAAATAATCAGGATTTCCCGGATATCGGCCATCATGAGGATGCTCAGCGGGTAGTAAATCATGGGCTTGTCGTAAATGGGCATGATTTGCTTGCTGATGGCAAAAGTGATGGGGTGCAGCCGGGTGCCGCTGCCGCCGGCAAGAATAATTCCTTTCATGGGTTTCAGTTTTTTACGGTTGCCGGTACATTGATTTTCCTTTTGCGGAGGTAGCACATGTGTCCGTATGCAGGATTGTTTCCACTGGCAGACCGGTAACAAAGATGTGGATTTCTGCTTACATATGCCAGCCCTTGCTGCAGGTTCAGAAGATCAGGTGGTAGATATAGTAGCAAAGACCCGCCAGCAGGCCACTCACGGGGATGGTGAGAATCCAGGCCCATACCAGGTTAACGGTCACGCCCCACCGTACGGCGCTGAGGCGCTTGGTGGCACCCACGCCAATGATGGAGCCGGTGATGGTATGGGTGGTGCTTACCGGGGCACCCAGGTTCGCAGCCGTAAAAAGGGTGATGGCGCCGGCTGTTTCAGCACAAACACCTTCCAACGGGGTCACTTTGGTGATTTTAGTGCCCATGGTCTTTACGATTTTCCAGCCCCCGCTCATCGTACCGAGGCCAATGGCTGTATAACAGGCCAGGGGTACCCAGTTGGGCATCTGGTCGAAGGTTTCAATTTGTCCACCTGCAATTAAAGCGGCCGTTATAATGCCCATCACTTTCTGAGCGTCGTTGCCCCCGTGCCCGATGCTGAAGGCGGCGGAGGAAACAAGCTGCAATTGTTTGTACATATTGGCCGTGCGGTACGCCGTTTCCCCCTTGAAGTAATTGTAAAAATAAGAGGCCACGAACACCACCCCGATGAAGAGGAGCGCCCAGCGTTCAAAATCCTTTTTAAAGGGAATGAAGAGCACGCAAAGGGTTACCAGGCCTGTAATGATGCCGATTTTGATCCAGAATTTTTTCTGGATGGTGATGATGGTGATAAACATGGAAATGAGCATACCGATGAGCGGGGCCAGCACAATGAAGATGAGCGTTTTGTAGATCATGCTCTGGTCAATACTGTTAAACCCGGCATGGGCGATGGCGGCGCCGGCAAACCCACCGATCAGCGTGTGGGAGGACGAAGAGGGGATGCCGTACCACCAGGTAAGCAGGTTCCAGCTGATGGCGGCAATGAGCCCGCAAAGAACCACCGGCAGTGTGATAAACTCCTGGTGCACTGTTTTGGAAATGGTGTTGGCAACGGCGTGGTCGCTGAAAATAAAGTAGGCTACAAAATTGAAGAAGGCGGCCCATACCACGGCCTGGAAGGGGGTGAGTACTTTCGTGGACACGATGGTGGCAATAGAATTGGCGGCATCGTGAAACCCGTTGATGTAATCAAACACCAGGGCCATGATGATGATTACGATGACTAAACTCATACTGCGTTGGTTGTGGCGGTGAGGGTCAGGCGTACTTTACGATAATGGACTCGATTACATTGGCCGCGTCTTCGCATTTATCGGTGGCGATTTCCATCACCGTGAAAATCTCCCGTTTTTTAATGATTTCCCGGGCATCCGTTTCGGTGGCAAAGAGGTTCAGAATAGCCGAATCAAATTCATCATCCGCCTGGTTTTCTATGCTGTTGATGCGCACCAGGGCATCGGTGATCTGGCGCATGTTTTTCATATTCCGCAGCTCAAAAATGGCATTTTTGATGTTGTCGGCGCCCAGTGCAATCAACTCCGCCATCTTCCGGAAATTCCCCTGCATGGGATCCACCCGGTAAAAATTGATCTTTTTGGCGGAAGCGAAAATGTAGTCGGCAATATCGTCAAGCGAAGAGGCCAGGTAGTGAATGTCTTCGCGGTCAAAAGGGGTGATGAAGTTGCGGCTGAGTTCCGTGAATATCTTATGGGTGAGATCGTCGTTTTTGTGTTCGAGGTCTTCAATCTGCGAAATGAGTTGTTCCCGGATTTCAAAGGAGGGCTCATTCACCACCTTTTTCAGCATTTGTCCCATTTCCACAACGGTTACCGAAACTTCTTCAAAAAGGGAATAAAAGACCCTGTCCTTGGGAAGGAACAGTTTCATGATTGAATTGAAAGCACTCATTCGTTTCCTGGTTTTTGCAAAAATAGAGGCTCGCCTGCTGCCCTAAGCCATTACGGGTTACTTAATAATTTCTTAACATTGGAAAAAGCTGCCTGATATTTTTTTATAAACATCTGATTTTGATTTATTTGCAACCAATTTCGCCAATGAGTCCTGCTATGAAGCGAACCGGAAACAGAAGGAAGAAGACACAGCACGTAAAGCCCGGACATTTATTGGCCATGCAGGCGGGCTTTTTCAATCCGCGGCGGTATGTTGCAGCGCTTGTGGTGGTTTTTACATATATGGGGCATTCATCTTTTGCCCAACCATTTGACCTGGGCAGCTGGAACATTATGCACCTGCGCCATCATCTTACATCCAAATGGAGCTTATTTGGAGAAGCGCAGGTCCGCTCCCTGAAGTTTTACACTCATTTCCATTATTATGAGTACAAAGGTGGCGTTCATTACCGGGCCCGCCCCGGATTAACCCTTTCCCTTGGGCTGGGGGATTATGATACCTATGGGGAAGGCGGAAATTTTGTAGTACCCAAAAACAACGATGAACTGCGGATCTGGCCCCAATTAGCCCTGCAACAGTCAATCGGCCGCTTCCTGGTGGAGCAGCGCTACCGGGCCGAACTCCGGTTTACCAGCCAGGGTTATCGCAACCGGTTCCGTTACAGGGTGGGTTTATCGTATCCCTTTGGGAAAGAGCGGGAAGGTCAGCGGATTTTTGCACTGAACGCCAATAACGAGTTGTTTTTCACCGACCGGGAACCCTATTTTGAACGGAACAGGATGTCGGTCTTTGTAACCTGGAAGGTTCAGCCGCAACTTGTTTTGCTGGCGGGGTACCTGCATCAGTTCGATTACCGCATCAATGATGAAACCGGCCGCGACTTTTTACAGATAGGAGTTTTGGCAGAAACCTTCCGGAGAAAGCCGGTGCGGGAGCGATCCCCTAAAGACCACCGGATCCGGCTTTAGCGGGCTGCTTACCGGTTGGTAATATTTCCATAACACAGCCTTTACGCTGGATTAACATTGCCCGGGTTCCTTTGCACCACAATTTGAATGTGTATGTACAGGATCATCGGGAAACTTGCAATAACGCTTACTTTCTTACTCTTTCTTGTTCCGGCTTTCGCACAAAATATTCCGCTTAACGGTCGGGTGCTCAATCAGAAAAATGAGCCCGTTCCCGGCGCATCGGTAAAAGTGTCGGGTATTACCCGTTCTATTGCGGCAGATGTGGAAGGCCGGTTTGTGGTAACCCTTGAAGCGGGCAAGACCTATACTATAACCGTGACTGCCGTAGGTTACCAGGCGAAAGAGGTGGAAGATGTAACGGTTGGTGTTCAGGCTGATAATGTACTTACAATTATTATGGAAGTGGCAGCCAAAGAAGTGGGTGAAATTGTGATCCGCAGTTCTGCCCGAAAGGAAAACACTTCCGGCCTGCTCAATTTCCAGAAAAACAATATCTCACTTTCCAGCGGAATTGCAGCCGACTTCATTCGCCGGACGCCCGACCGTAATACCAGCGATGTACTGAAGCGGGTGAGCGGTACCAGTATCCAGGATAATAAGTTCGTTATTGTACGCGGATTGAGCGACCGGTACAACCAGGCTTATCTCAACAACGCGCTGATGCCCAGTTCCGAGCCCGACCAGAAAGCATTCTCCTTTGATGTAATACCGGCCGTGATGATTGACAACATCATCATAAACAAGACCGCTACGCCCGATCTTACCGGTGAGTTTGCGGGCGGCCTGGTGCAGGTCAACACACGGGATGTACCGGTGCGCAACCAGTTATCGGTTGGTTTTTCAGTGGGCTTTAATACCCAGTCAACGTTCCGTGACTTTGTAACACAGAAACGAAGCAATACCGATTGGTTTGGTTTTGATAATGGCGACCGCCGCCTGCCCGCCGGATTTCCACGTACGGTAGATTACAGAGCACTTCCCCTGGGTGATAAAGTACGTCTTTCACAAACTTTTCCCGATGATGTGTACCTGGAACAGAACCGGACCGCACTTCCCGTGACCACCTTTACGCTGGCATGGTCCAATACGAAGGAGTTGAAAAACAAGGGGAAATTCGGTACAATTATATCGCTGTACCACCGCCAAAGCCAGATAGCTTTCCAGGATGTGGAGCGGGCGCGTTATGAAAACCCGATCAACCGTCCACCCATCTTCACCGGATCGGAAGTACAGAACCGGTATACGGTTACATCCGGCGCCATGGCCAATTTCACCTATGTGAAGGGCAGTACTAAAGTGTCTTTCAAAAACCTGATCAACCAGCTCTACGAAGATGTTTATTTCAATCGCCTGGTTACCAACACCGGACGCTTTCAGCAAGTAGCTCTCCGTAGTTCCTTTCTCAATCAACGGACCCTCCTCAGCAACCAGCTCGAGCTGGATCAGAAGCTCACAAAATCCGGTGCCAGGCTGAACCTGAACGGTAACTTCTCTCTCAATCATAAAACGCAGCCCGACTTTCGTACCGCTCAGTTTGTACGGTCTACACTCATACAAACCAGCCAGTTTCAGATGGATGACGACGATACCCGCCGTTTCTTTTCCCGGTTACAGGACTACACAGCCGGTGTAAACGGGTCCATTTCCATTCCGTTTAACTTATTCGATGAAAAGCAGACGTTAAAAGTAGGTGGCTCGACACTGATCCGTTTCCGGGAATTCAGTGCCCGCAACTTTGTGTACCGTCCCACTACCACAACCACCAACCTCGAAAAACCTTATACCGAAATATTCCGCCGTTCTAACCTCACGCTCAATGATGGTTTGTACCTCGATGAGCAGACACAAAACACCGATTTTTACTTTGGCACTTCCGTGCTCAATGGAGGCTTTGTCATGTTTGATAATAAGTTCTCCAATAAGCTACGTGCCATTTGGGGTCTCCGCACCGAACTTTTTCAGCAGGTGCTGTATACACGCGATCTCTCCCTGAAGAAAGTAATCGTTAACTCGGAGAAATGGGACCTCCTGCCTTCGCTTAACCTCACATATTCGCTCAGCAGCCAGCAGCAACTGCGCTTCGCGGTGGCCAAAACAGTGGCCCGTCCCGAATTCCGCGAAATCGCGCCTTTCCAGTTCTTTGATTATGAGGCCATCTGGGGCATCAGTGGTACGCCCGAACTGCGCCGGACATCCATCCTCAATCTGGATCTGCGCTACGAATATTATCCCAGGAGCGGCGAGGTGATTTCGTTTGGCGCCCTCCTGAAAAATTTCAATGATCCCATTGAACTTCGGATGGACCCCGGCAGCAACGGCGACCGCTGGCTCTTCAAATACACCAATGCTGATAACGCCCTTCTTTATGGCGGAGAAGTGGAAGTGCGCAAGGGGCTCGATTTATTTCATGAGAGTCTGAAGAATTTCACTTTTATCGGCAACTTCACCTACCTGTTTTCTGAAGTAGGTCTCACAACGGAGCAGGCTGGTGGTATTAAAACGGAGCAGAACCGTCCTCTCTACGGACAGTCACCCTACCTCATCAACGCCGGCTTCCAGTACGCCTCCACCGACGGGCAGTGGAATGCCACGATTTTGTACAACCGCATTGGCCCCCGTCTCTACCTGGTAGGTGATCCGCAGGGTGCCGGCTTCTTTGATATTTATGAAAATCCCCGGAACCTGCTCGACATCCAGGTAGCGAAAAAAATACTGAAGGGCAACGGCGAAATCAAGTTTACTGCTTCCGACATTTTCAACAACCGGTTTGCTTTCTACGACAATCCTTCCAGCGATAAGAAATTCAATACGGCGTTGGGCGACCGGATCAACTATGCTTATCGCCCCGGATCAACCTATACCATCGGCTTCACCTACGATTTTAATCTCAGTAAAAAATAAATCATAAAAGACCATTCAAAACAAAGTATATGAATACCATCAAGCAGTTTTCGCTTTTTGCACTCGCCGTTCTCTTCCTCAGTTCCTGCATCAAGGTGAACATTGAGGATAACACCGGTGGATCCGGCGGCGGTACCAACCAGGACGATCCCAATGTAACCCGTGTGCTGCAGGGTTCTTACGAGCGTAACATAACGCTCGATGGCGGAAAGTACACCATGAAGGGTTATGTTTATTTTCAGGCAGGAACCACACTCCGTATTCCTGAAGGTACCATCCTTGTAAGTGATATTGCACAGAAAGGAGCTATCATCATTGAACGGGGAGCAAAAATCGAAGCCCTGGGTTCTGCCACCCGGCCCATCATTTTCACGTCCGGTAATACCCCCGGCAACCGCAAGCGGGGCGACTGGGGTGGTATCATCCTGCTGGGTAATGCGCCCACCAACCGTCCCCTTTCTCCGGCTCCCCTTATTGAAGGAGGTGTAGACCGCCGCTATGGTGGTTCCAACCCCGATGACAACAGCGGTACCATGCGCTATTGCCGCATCGAATGGGCCGGTATTGCAGCCGAACCCGGTTCTGAGATCAACGGTCTTACCACCGGTGGTGTTGGCCGCGGTACCGTTCTGGAATACATCCAGGTTTCTTATGGCAATGATGATGCTTTCGAATTCTTTGGAGGCAATCACAATGCCAAATACCTTGTAGCTTATGCCACCTCGGATGATGACCTCGATTTTGACTTTGGCTACAATGGTAATATTCAGTTTGCCATCGTTCAGCGCCGTCCCGAAATTGCCGATACCGATGCCGGTAATGGTGTAGAAAGTGATAACGATGGCTCTGGCACCTTCGCTTCTCCCCGCACCCGTCCGGTACTGTCCAACATCACCTGGATCGGTCCCAATGGCGCTCCCAACACGGAGGCGAATATCAACTTTGCCAACCGCTGGCGCCGGAATTCCCAGTTTGTCGTACGTAACTCCATCATGATGGGCTTCCCGCAGGCTGGATTCTCGATCGAAAGCCGCCGCAGTGCAGAAGCATACCTGGCCGACTCTTCGATTTTTGAAAATAACCTGGTTCATGCTGTGGCGAATCCTTACCGTTCCTCGGATACAGCAGCACAAAACGTGATCTCCAGCGCAGCGCTCCGCACCCGGGCTGAAGCACGTAACAACACAACCTATGCCAACGCCGGAGATATACAGTTGGAGGCTCCGTTTAATTTCGATGCACCCAACTACCTTCCCAGAGCCGGTTCGCCTGCATTGAGCGGTGCCAGCTTCACCGGCCTGCCTTCTTTCTTCCAGGTAGTTACCTACCGGGGTGGTGTTAGCGCAGCCGATAACTGGCTGGCCAACTGGACCAGCTTTACGCCGCAGACAAACGTATATTAACGTATAATTTTATCGTAAAAGAGGTCACAGCTCCTGTGACCTCTTTTTTATGTAACAATCGTAGCCGAAGCTTTTTAAAAGAGGGGATGAGCGGACATGTTCAACTTTGTTGAAAATCATTTTTGTAAATAAGTCGAGAGCTTTAACCGGAATGGTTGTATCCTGTATATCGCTATTTGTTTTCAGGTTTTCTTCCGGGTTGTTAATGAATGGATCTGTTACCGCTAAGCAGCTTCGGAACTGCTTATTTTTGACAGGTCAAATACAGGTTTTTTAAATCAAGGTTATGAAGTGGAGTTTGCCTTTTTTATTGATTGTTTTGCTGGTGGGTTGTGCCGATGCCCCGCAACAGAAAGAAGCGCCGGTAACGCAACCCGATATCAGGGTACAGACCGGGCTGGGTGTATTCCCTGCCCTGCGGGAAACCGACAGTGTACAGGTGTTGTTTTATAAAAATCCCTTTGGTACGGATTCTCTCCGCTACTACCGGTTCTTTACCTATCTGCCAACCAATGAAACGGCGGTACTGGATCTCATCAAAGCGGCGCTGGATACGGCCGTTGTGGGGATGGAGCAAAAAAAATGTCGCTCCGAAGGAAAGATCTACCTGTTGCAAAAGGGGGAGATCCTCAAAACGGTTTATTTCAATCTCCGGCCCGGAAGCTGTAATCACTTGTATTTTATCAAGGATGGGGTCTTTTATTATCTGCCGGTATCGGCTGAACTGGAAACACTCCTGCTGCAGCTGAAAAAGCAGGCTCGGGAACCACGTGCTGGAGAGGTGGAGGAATGAACGTATTCTTAACAAAAACTTGATATGTCCGTAACAACCGGCTTACGTGGCTGCCTGAAATTTGAATAACTTTTCCTTAAGCAAGTATCCTTTATCACTGCCTCCTGTTCCCAGGGGGCATCTCTTTTTACCAGAGCAGTTCACCTTGTTTTACCCGCAGATGAATGCGGAACAAGGCGGAGAAATCCTGCAGCGGGTTGTTGTTTAACACCAGGAAACTGGCTTCATAGCCTTCCTGCAGGTATCCTATTTTCCGCTGGGGGAAGATCACACGGGGTGTTGTTACACTCCACATTTTCAGCAGTTCGAGGTTGGTGTATACGCCCAGTCCAAACAGGTATTCCATTTCCGTACGGGCTGTCTTATTGTAGCTGTCACAGGCAACCGTAACAGGAATGTGGTGCTGCTTCATGCGTTGCAGGTTCCGGATCTGTACTTTTCTTCGCTGGGCATAACGGCTGCTGTCTGTTTCCACCAGTTCGGTTTCGCTGAGGGAATAGGTGGCATCGGCGTGTGCCCCTTTGCGTTTCATCAGGCGCAGTGTCGTATGCGGAATCAGGTAGTAACCGGCATCGTAGCCCTCCTTCCAGCGTACCTGGTAACCGGGCAGGTGATTGATCTCGGAAACACCTGCCTTGAGGGCGTTTCGGAGATCGGCCGGCGTTTCAACGTGACAGCTTACATCCAGGCCGGCTGCACGTGCTTTTTTTACTATGGCGGGCAGCAGTTTAGGGGACAGACCTTTTTTTCCGTTAAACAGGGTGTCGTTTTTCCGGAGTATAAATTCCTCACTGTACAGCAGGTATGCTTTTATGAAAGCAGGCTTCCCGGCCAGTATAAACGGCCATTTTTTTTCCAGGTCTGCAGCTGTATTGATGATGTAGTAGGCATGGCCTTCCAGGCTCCGTTCCGTCCACCCCGGTATGGATTTCCGGTAGATCGTCTGCAGCAGGTACCTGTACAATCCTTCGGGGTGTCCGCCCGATGCCGTTAGCCCTCCGTTGGCGTATACAACATCCACGCTGCGGGGATGGTTGATTTTTCCGGCCAGGCGGCTGGTGGTAAAAGGGATGCTGTTGGGGTTCTTGATGTAAAAGATTCCATCAGCCAGATACCGTTCGATGAAAACATCCGCGTCCAGTTCTACGTCCGGTGAATGGTTGTGTGCTTCTCCAAAAGGTGGGATCACAAACCGTCCGTTAAGATCCACCACGGTGTCTATCCGGGCAGGTGGCTGCCGGGTAAGGATGCCATCAACTGAAAAAAAATCGGTGTTGATGAATCTGTTTCCGTCAAACCAGGACCCTCTTTTCCAGTGAACCGTCGCTTGCTGGGCAGCAACTGTCCATTGCAGGCAAACCAATGTGAGGATGATGATCAGACGCATGGTACAAAGGGGCTGCAAAGTTACTTTTTCGGTTCCAGTGTAAAACCAAAGGTAGTGCCCACATCAATCCGGCTGCGTACATGAATCCGGTGGCCATGCGCTTCGATGATGTGTTTGCAGATAGACAGCCCCAGGCCGCTGCCTCCTTCTTTCCGGCTGCGGGCCAGGTCGGTGCGGTAAAAGCGCTCGAAAATGCGGGAGAGGTGCTCTTCCGCGATGCCGTGCCCGTCGTCGCTGATTTCAATCAGCACCTGTCTGTCATCGGTTTTGTAGCAGCTGAAGATAATATGTCCGCCCTGCCGGCCGTATTTAATGGCATTGTCCACCAGGTTGAAGAGTACCATCCGTATTTTTTCTTTATCGGCATGAACAACCACTGGCGTTTCGCATCCTTTTTTTATGGAGGTGCGGA
The DNA here is from genome assembly GCA_937862815.1 of uncultured Chitinophagaceae bacterium. GTDB lineage: Bacteria > Bacteroidota > Bacteroidia > Chitinophagales > Chitinophagaceae > Lacibacter. Next base: position 23,909 of record CALMED010000042.1, read on the forward strand.
TAAAGCGGTCTGCACATTTCAGGGAGAGGGCCTCAAAAACTTCCTGGATCAGCTCCTGTATGATGAAGTTTTCCCGGAAGAGCTGCTGTTCGCCGCTTTCCAGCCGGGAGATCTCGTCGAGGTCCTCAATCAGGCTGGCCAGCCGTTCGATGTTGCGGGAGGCGTTGGACAGGAATTTTTTAGCCAGTTCTTCCTGTTGCATGGCTCCGCTGAGCAGGGTGTCGATGTAGCCTTGTATGGCAAAAACAGGCGTTTTGAGTTCGTGGCTGAGGTTCTGCAGAAACTCTTTCCGGTATTGCTCGGTTTGTCGCAGGCGTTCCACTTCCTGCTTTTTCTGTTCGGCCCACTGTTCCACCTCGCGGCTCACTTCCTCCAGGCTTTTTTCGGGGAGCACCGACTGGTAAAAGACTTCTTCCCGCTTGGTGGCTTTTGTCTGGGAGATAAACTTATAGATCAGTTTAATGCGCCGGTAGATGAACCGATCGGTAAAATAGCGGATCAGCAGGTAGCTGATGAGAAAGAGGACTGCAAAGCTGATCAGGGCGGTTGCAATGCTTTCGCCAAAGAAGTAAATAGCAACGCCAACCAGCAGGGAAATAGTGCCTGCATTGATGGCGGCAATCTGAACGGGTGTGATGTTGCGTGTGTTGAGCATCTGCTGACGAGGCCGTGGTTCCGCAGCGGCGGAACGAAGATAGAACGCAGATTTAACTGCCCCACTCAAACTTATACCCAACCCCTTTAACGGTTTTGATGCAGTCTACATCCAGCTTCTGGCGGATCTTACGGATGTGCACATCAATGGTACGGTCGCCCACGATTACATCGGCCCCCCACACCTGGCTCAGAATTTCATGGCGCAGGTACACCCGGCCGGGCTTGGATGCCAGCAGAGCCAGCAGCTCAAATTCTTTTTTGGCGAGAATGATTTCCTGGTCCTTGTATCGGACGATATACTGGTCTTTGTCTATCAGGATATCCCCTACTTTAATCACGGACTCGTCGTCCCGGAAGGTGCGCCGGAACAATGCGTTCACCCGGCTCAGGAACACTTTGGGACTGATGGGCTTGGTTACATAATCATCGGCTCCCATTTCCAGGCCCTTCACATGGCTGGTTTCATCGCTGAGCGCCGTAAGGATGATGATAAGCGTTTGAGTAAATTCGGGTTGCCTGCGGAGAATCTGGCACACTTCCATGCCGGTTTTCCGGGGCATCATTACGTCCAGCACGATGAGGTCGGGTTGTTCTTTCCGGGCTTTTTCCAGGGCCTCATCGCCGTCTTTTGCCCGGATTACCGTATACCCTTCGGCCGTGAGGTTGTAATCGAGTATTTCGAGGATATCGGGTTCGTCGTCGGCAATGAGAATTTTCTTGCTCTTGGCTTCCATCGGAAAGGTATTGCTGCAAAATTAGAGGGCAGCCTGCATGACCTGCCCGCAACAATATTATAAAATTGTTAACGAGTTTCCCGTTGAAAACAGCCCGTTTGGGGTTGGTATGCTGTTCCCGGCCCCATGCTGCTAAGTAAATTGACGCTACTTTTGCAGGTATGAAGCACCGGCTCCTTGCACTCCTGCTGTTGTTTGGCTCGCAGTATCGCCTGCAGGCTCAGACTTCCCTGCCTCTCGACACAACGCGGGTAGTCATACCCATGAGCCGGGTATTGTGGCATGAAAACCTCGACAAAGAGCAAAAGCGGACCGATAAGCTCGACGGAAAAATTGATAATTCCCTGCACCTCACCTCCAACGACGACCTTAACCTGCAGGTGACCGATGCATTGCTGCGGCGGGTGGATGAACTGCAGTTGAAGATTGAGCGGATGCCCGGCGATAACAATTTCAAAATCGGTTACCTGCGCGGGCTGCGGGAACTGCTGCAGGAATACAACCAACGGGTGCGCAACCAGAAAGCCGTGGTGCCCCTGGCTCCCCTGCTGCTGGAAGCCTATGAGCAGGGAATGGAGCGCATAGCCGCCGGTGAAAGCCTTGTCCCGGTTTTTGAACGCCTTCCCTGGCTGGCCGGCGAAGTGCTGGCACCGCTTTTTATACAAAACAAAGACATACAGACACTGCGCGGAATTGTTTACCTCAAAAAAACAAGGGAAGTGCCGGCGGCAATTTTACCCGGGCTGCCTGCCTTTGCCGAATCGCCTTTTGTGGACAGCCTTATCTCTGTTGCCGCCGCGAAACTGCCGCTTGATGTGTATACCTATGCACAGGCGGTGAAGTCGGAGCAGGGCAAGCTGATCCGTGCTTCGCGGGATCTGCGTGTGCAAACGATTGTTAAACTGAGTGAGATACCCAACGGCACACTTTTTCTCCCGTTTCTGGATGAGCTGGTAAGCAAACGCCTGACAATAGAAGAAGTGCGCACCATCACTACCAGCGATCTCAATTATTACCGGCTGCTCGTTAAGACCCAGATCCGCTATCACGAACGGATGGTGCGGGGCGATACCCCGATGCTGGCAACGGCCCTGGCCGATATGCTGCAGCGCAAGGCAGCCGACGTGTTTGTGAACGTGATGAATGACCTGCACGACTCGCCCGAAGCCGTCCGGTTCCGGATTGCCGAGCCCCTCACCCCGCAGGAGATTTACTACCTCATCGTCACCACGGAAGAAATCATCTACACCAGCACCTACACCAATCTCTACAAACGGATGATGGAGCGCACACCCGGCCGCCGGAGCGACTCCCTGCTGATGGGCGTACAGCTCGACCGCTTCAAGAAGTTCATCAAAATGGCGGCTAATTACAACCGGCTTGACGATTTCCTCAATGCTATGCCGCAGCTGCGCAGCAACCAGCTGATGTACGCTTTTGTGAATGGCCTTCAGAAAACCGGTTCCCTCGAAGACGCCGTGGATGTGGCCGACAGTTACGGCAGCATTCAGAATGCCGGGTTGCGCAACTTCCTGAAGGAAGAAGTGGAACGCAATTATGATCGCAGCCTGGTACAAAACGACCGCCGGGGCCAGGTGATCTACCAGATTCTTCATACCCTGTTCCGCTCGTCCGAAGACTCCACGATCAACCTGTCTGCAGTATTGGGCATTCCTCCTGTGTACCGGGTGGATTATAACACACTCGCCGATGAAAACGGACAGGTAGTACAGCAGGTATTTTTTTACGGCGATGAAGACGGGGTAATTTCGTACCGCAACTTCATGGGCCTGTTCAACAACAAGCCCGAGTGGAAAGTGGTTACGGGCAAGGAGTGGGTGACCATCACTTCCACCCAGGGCCGGCCTTATACAATTTATGCCAACCTGCCGCTGGATTATACGAAGGACCTCGATCAGAAAGCACAGGAAAATCTCATTGCCTTTCTTACGGCCAACAACATCAACCCCACTATCGTGGTGCACCGGGGTCACAGTTATCACCTCAAGTACACCATCCGGCAGATGATGCCCTCCTCCCGCATTGTGATGCTGGGTTCCTGCGGCGGCTATCAGAACCTGGCCAAAATTCTCAACGTCAACGACGATGCCCACATCATCTCCACCAAGCAGGTGGGCAGTTACTCGGTGAACGAACCCATCCTGCGCTCCCTCAACGAAACCATCCGCAGCGGACGGAACATCGAATGGATTCCGATGTGGCAGCAGATCACCAATGCCGTGAAGACCGACCCGAAGGCCAATGAGCTTATCAAGGACTATGTGCCCCCGCATAAGAACCTCGGGGCCCTCTTCATCAAGGCCTACCGCCGCACGGCCGGCGAGATCTGAGCGCCGCTCCGTATCGGGAATTCCGTTATCTTACCGCTGCTTTGAACCTAGCGTCACCATCCGGCAAAGGAAGGAGCAGCACCGCCCGGCTGGCCGGTATTGTACAACTGGCTGTGGTGGCTTTCTTTACCTATGCTTCCATCTTTGCTTTTCGTAAACCATTCACCGTTGCCTTGTTTGAGGGTTCCGGTGTTGGGGGCATGTCGTACCAGACCCTCCTCATCGTAAGCCAGGTGGTGGGGTATATGCTGAGTAAGTTTTACGGAATCCGCTTCATCGCCGAACTGGGACGCATCGGCCGCTGGCGTACCAGTCTGTACCTGCTCCTCACCGCCTGGGTCAGCCTCCTGCTCTTTGCCTTGCTGCCAGCTCCCTGGGGTGCCCTGTGCATGTTGCTGAACGGGTTCGTGCTCGGTTTCATGTGGGGCATCGTGTTCAGTTATGTGGAAGGCCGGAGGGCCACCGATTTCCTGGGCGTGGTGCTGGCCGTCAGTTTCATCTTTGCCGGAGGCTTCAGCCGCTCGGTGGGCAAATGGGTAATGGAGTACGGCGGGGTGAATGAATACTGGATGCCATTCGCAACGGCGTCCCTGTTTGCCGGTCCGTTGCTACTCTTTTATTACTTTCTTGAGCGTACGCCGGAGCCCGATGCGGCCGACCGGGCCGCCCGTACCATCCGGCAACCCATGCGCCGGCAGGAACGAATGGCTTTCCTCCGCGAATTTGGCGGCGGCGTTATCACGTTTGTACTCATTTACCTGCTGCTCACCATCCTGCGGGACCTGCGGGACAATTACATGGCCAATATGTGGAAGGAGCTGGGCTACGGTGCACAAAGCGCTGTGTTTGCCCGCACCGAAACCATTACCAGCCTGGTGGTGCTGGCGCTCATTGGTACCCTGGTGCTGGTGCGCAGCAACATCCATGCTTTCCGGCTCATACACCTGCTCTTGCTGCTGGGCTTTGCGCTTGCCGGGGGCTGTTCATTCCTGTTTCGCCAGGGTCTTGTACCGGGCATGGTATGGATGCAGCTGAGCGGGCTGGGTCTTTACCTCTCCTACGTTTTATTCAACAGCGTTTATTTTGAACGCCTGCTGGCCACCTTCCGCATAGCCGGCAATGTAGGTTTCCTGATCTACATCGCCGACGCCTGGGGCTACCTGGGCAGCATCAGCATCATGTTGGGCAAAGAGTGGCTGCGGGTATCGCAAGGTTGGGTACCCTTTTACGCAGAACTGGCACAGTACCTCTGCCTGGCCGGCGTACTGTTGACGGCCTGTTCCTTTTTTTATTTCCGGCACAAGTACCGGAAAGCGAATGACAACCGCTTCTGAACCTTCCGGGGCTCCGTTTATCCCTGCTGCTATCCGCTTACAGGCTGCTGATGGAGCAGCGGTTCGGATGAATTACCTTTACCCGGTTTTATACCCATCCTGATTTGTGCAGCAAAAAAAGCAATTCTTTAATGTTGGTTTACTGAAGCGGGTGCTGGCCTACGCTCAACCGTACCGGCAACGCTATTACGGGTCCATCTTTTTGTCCATCCTTCTCGCGGTGATGGCACCGGTACGACCGTGGCTTATCAACATTACGGTGAACGATTACATCCAGCACCAGCTGGTGGAGATGCTGGTGCGGATCACCCTCTTCCAGATTGCATTCATTGTAGTGGAAACGGTCCTGCGTTTTTTCTTTTCCTACTACACCGCCTGGCTGGGCCAGCAGGTGGTGCGGGACCTGCGGGTACAGGTGTTCGACAAGATCCTGCACCTCAACCTGCGCCAGTTCGACCGAACGCCCATCGGCACCCTTACTACCCGCACGGTGAACGATATTGAAACCATCAGCGACATCTTTGCAGAGGGGTTCATCCCCATCTTGGCCGACCTGCTGACCATTGTGGCCGTGCTGTTTACCATGTTTTACCTCAACTGGCAACTTACGCTGGTGTGCCTGATTCCTTTCCCGCTGCTGATACTGGGCACCTATTACTTTAAAGAAAGCGTGAATAAGTCGTTCCAGCGGGTGCGCAATGCCGTGGCGGCCCTCAATGCCTTTGTGCAGGAGCACATCCAGGGGATGCAGGTGGTGCAGGCCTTTGCGGCGGAGGACAAGGAATTTGCCCGGTTCCGGGAGATCAACAAGGAGCACCGCAATGCCAACATCCGCGCCATTTTCGCTTACTCGGTGTTCTTCCCTTTTGTGGAAATCATCCTGGCGGTATGCCTGGGCCTGCTGGTGTGGTACGGAGCCGGGCAGGCGCTGGCTGGTTCCGCCGAAGCCGGTAAGAAGCTGGCCGGTGATGTGATGGCCTTCATCCTGCTGCTCAACATGTTGTTCCGCCCGCTGCGGTTCATAGCCGATAAATTCAATGTACTGCAGATGGGCATGGTGGCCAGTGAGCGGGTGTTTGGAGTGCTGGACAACAACGATTCCCTGCAGCCGCCTCCCGGTGGCTACCTGCCGGAAGCCCGGATCGGGGAGGGGTATATCCGTTTCGACCGGGTATGGTTTGCCTATAAAGAAGAACAATGGGTGCTGAAAGACCTTTCCTTCGAGGTGAAACCCGGTGAAACGGTAGCGCTGGTGGGACATACCGGCAGCGGCAAAACCTCCATCATCAGCCTCCTGAACCGGCTGTACTGCATCCGGAAAGGAAGTATTACCATCGACGGGATACCGGTGGATGCCTTTCCGCCCGACCTGCTCCGGAGCCGCATCGGAATAGTTTTGCAGGATGTGTTTCTCTTTTCCGGCAGCATCTATGAAAATGTTACCCTCCGCAATCCCGCCATTTCCCTGGAACGGGTGGAGGAGGCGGCGCGGTTGATCGGTTTGCATGATTTTATACAACGACTGCCGGGGGGGTACCATTATAATGTACTGGAACGCGGCGCCACCCTGTCGCAGGGGCAGCGCCAGTTGCTCAGTTTTATCCGGGCCCTCCTCTACGATCCGGCCATCCTGGTGCTGGACGAAGCCACTTCAGCGGTGGATACGGAATCGGAACAGCTGATCCAGCACGCCATTGATACCCTTATCAAAGGGCGCACTTCCATTATCATCGCCCACCGGCTCTCCACCATCCGCAAGGCGCATAAAATTGTTGTGCTGAACAAGGGAGAAATCGTTGAGAGCGGTACCCACGACGAATTAATAGAACGTGGCGGGGCCTATGCCAGGCTCCACGATCTGCAGTTTGCCGGATCGGAAAGCTGACCGGCTGCTACACAGGATTCTATGACCCAATGCCCCGGTTCCGTAAATAGACTTTTCCTGCTGCCTGGCCTGCGACGGGATCCGGTAACTTTTTTTCTTTCCCCTGCTCCGCTATTTCACCCGCACCTCCTTATCTTTGCGCCAAATTTCGAAGAAGTGATGGCGTTCAGAAGCATAAAATCCTTGATGGTATTGGTTTTCAGTGGTTTGTGTCTGACTCTTTCACAGCCTGTCAAGGCGGGCGGTGGTGAGGGGGAAGGCGGGAAACTCAATCCTGCCGAGGTAATCATTGAACACATTTCTGATGGCCACGAATTTCATTTTTTCAGCATCGGTGAATTTCATGCGGTCATCCCTCTTCCCGTGATCCTGTATTCACCGCAACGGGGCCTGGATGTGTTCCTGTCATCCAGGTTCCATCATGGGCACGATGCCTATAAAGGGTACAAACTGGAGCATGGTAAGATTCATGCGGTACAGGAAGATGGTTCAGCCGACGAAGCAGTACAGGTGTATGATTTTTCACTGACCCGTAACGTGGTGCAGATGATCATTGCCCTGGTGCTGCTGGTGTGGATCATGACGGGCATTGCCCGCCAGTACAGAAGCGGCAAAGGTACCCGTACGGCCCCCACCGGTTTGCAGAACGCCCTGGAGCCGGTGATCACTTTTGTACGCGACGAAGTGGCCAAACCCAACCTGGGTCATAAATCGGGCAAATACCTGCCCTACCTGCTTACCGTATTTTTCTTTATCCTGATCAACAACCTCTTTGGTTTGATACCCGGTTCTGCCAATGTAACGGGCAACATCGCCTTCACGGCCATGCTGGGCATCATTTCATTTCTCGTGATCCTGTTCAGCACCAACAGTCATTTCTGGAAGCACATTTTCTGGCCGCCCGTGCCGCACGGGGTAAAGCCCATCCTGGTGCCGGTGGAGTTGCTGGGTGTGTTTACCAAGCCTTTCGCCCTCATCATCCGTTTGTTTGCCAACATGACGGCCGGGCACATCATCATCCTCAGCTTTATCTGTTTGATTTTCATCTTTGGTGAAATGAGCAAAGCACTGGGTTACGGCGCCTCCCCGCTGTTTGTGGCCCTGGCCGTGTTCATTTACCTGATTGAGATATTGGTAGCTTTTATCCAGGCGTTCATCTTCACCAACCTTACGGCTGTATTCATCGGCCAGGCGTTTGAAGGTGAGCACCACGAAGAGGCGCACCACTAAGCGTTTTTTTATTTTTCATTTTTTAAACCCACGTAACATGAGTCTGATGACGATTTTACTGGAAGTACAAACCGGTTTCTCCCACATGGGTGGTGCGATTGGTGCAGGTCTGGCTGCCATTGGCGCCGGTATCGGTATTGGTCAGATCGGTAAAGGTGCTGTTGAGGCCATTGCCCGCCAGCCGGAAGCTTCCAACGACATTCGTGCAAACATGATCCTGACTGCAGCCTTCGTGGAAGGGGTAGCCCTTCTGGCAGCTGTGGCCGGTCTGCTGGCTGTCTTCAAGTAAACAGCCCCGCACGTAAAAACATTCCTGCATCCAAAGCACAGGGCGGCGGATGCAGGAATTCTTCGAACCAAACGGAATAAAAATATAACTATGGATTTGTTATTACCGAAGCTGGGCTTGTTTGTATGGAACCTTGTTGCCTTCCTCGTGGTGCTCTACATCCTGAAGAAGTTTGCCTGGAAGCCCATTCTCAACGCACTGAACGAGCGCGAGAAAGGAATTGCCGACTCGCTTGAAACGGCTGCCCGCGTGAAGAGTGAGATGGCCCAACTGAAAAATGAAAACGAAGCCCTGATGGCCAAGGCCCGTGAAGAACGTGCCCAACTGCTCAAGGAGGCCCGTGAAACCCGCGACAAAATTGTAAGCGAAGCCAAGGAGCAGGCAAAAGCCGAAGCCAACAAGATCATTCTGGATGCGCAGGCGGCTATTAACCAGCAGAAGATGGCGGCTCTTACCGAAGTGAAGAACCAGGTGGGCAACCTTGTGATTGAAGTGAGTGAAAAAGTGCTGCGCCGGGAACTTTCCGACAAAGCTGAACAGGAGCGTTACATCAGCCAGCTGGCCACCGAAGTGAAACTGAATTAAACAGATTCTACCGGTTCGCCGGAAAAGTAATACAATATGCAAAATCCCCGTCTTGCAGGCCGCTACGCCAAATCCCTGGTGATGCTCGCACAGGAGCAGCATGCGCTGGATGCCGTGCACCAGGATATGAAGTACCTGGCGGAGGTATGCCGCCAGAGCCGTGAATTCACGAACGTACTCCGCAGTCCGGTGATCAAGGGCGATAAAAAAGAGGCAATTGTAGCACAGGTTATAAACAGCCACGTGGGCAAACTCACCTCTGCCTTTATTCACCTGCTGATCCAGAAAGGCCGCGAAAGCAACCTGCCGGAAATTGCACGGGCCTTCATTGAACAGTACAATGAAATCATGGGCATCCACCGTGTGAAGCTTACAACCGCTTTTCCTGCCAGCGAAGAGCTGAAAACAGCTATCGTGAATAAGGTGAAGGCCGATACCCCGCTTCGTACCATTGAGCTGGAAAACGAAGTGAATGAAGCGCTCATCGGCGGATACCAGCTGGAATACAATGGTAATCTCGTGGATGCAAGCATTGCCCGGGATCTGCGTGACATCCGGAAGCAGTTTCAGACCAATGTGTATATACCAGATATCCGATAAATCTTTCTTAACAAGCCTTGCCTGCCAGGTAAGGGTAAAATAAACGGCTATGCCAGAAATTAAACCAGATGAAATTTCAGCGATACTTCGCCAGCAATTGAGCAATTTTAATGTTGGTGCTGATTTGGAAGAAGTAGGTACCGTGCTCCAGGTGGGTGACGGTATTGCCCGTGTATATGGACTGAACAACGTTCGCTATGGTGAACTGGTGGAGTTTGAAAACGGTGTTCGCGCCATTGCGTTGAACCTGGAAGAGGACAACGTGGGTGTGGTACTGATGGGTGAGGGGACCGACATTAAGGAAGGTTCCAAAGTACACCGTACCAGCCAGATCGCATCCATCAGGGTGGGCGAAGGCATGGTGGGACGCGTGATTGACGTACTGGGTCAGCCCATTGATGGCAAGGGTCCCATTACAGGCGAACTCTATGAGATGCCTCTGGAGCGTAAAGCCCCGGGCGTTATCTTCCGTGAGCCGGTGAAGGAACCGTTGCAGACCGGTATCAAGGCCATTGACGCCATGATTCCCATTGGCCGTGGCCAGCGGGAGCTGATCATCGGCGACCGCCAGACCGGCAAGACCGCCATTGCCATTGACACCATCATCAACCAGAAAGAGTTTTTTGAAGCCGGCAAGCCGGTGTATTGCATTTATGTTGCCATTGGCCAGAAAGCATCCACCATTGCCGGTGTGATGAAAACCCTGGAAGACAACGGCGCCATGCAGTACACCACCATCGTGGCTGCTTCCGCAGCCGACCCGGCTCCCCAGCAGTTTTTTGCGCCTTATGCCGGTGCTGCTATCGGGGAGTTTTTCCGAGATACCGGCCGCCCGGCCCTGATCATCTACGATGATCTTTCCAAGCAGGCCGTGGCTTACCGCGAAGTATCGCTGTTGCTGCGCCGTCCGCCCGGACGGGAAGCCTATCCCGGTGACGTATTCTACCTGCACAGCCGTTTGCTGGAGCGCGCTGCCAAGGTAATTGGCGATGATAATGTGGCTAAGAACATGAACGATGTGCCCGACAGCATCAAACACCTGGTGAAAGGGGGCGGATCGCTTACGGCCCTTCCCATCATCGAAACACAGGCAGGCGACGTATCGGCCTACATTCCCACCAACGTAATTTCTATTACCGATGGCCAAATCTTCCTGGAAGGTAACCTGTTTAACGCCGGTATCCGTCCCGCCATCAACGTGGGTATCTCGGTTAGCCGCGTGGGTGGTAACGCCCAGATCAAATCCATGAAGAAAGTGGCAGGCACACTCAAACTTGACCAGGCCCTGTACCGCGAACTGGAGGCCTTCTCCAAATTCGGCGGCGACATGGACGCAGCTACCAAAGCGGTAATTGACAAGGGCAGCCGCAACGTGGAAATCCTGAAGCAGCCCCAGTATACGCCCTACAGCGTGGAAAAGCAGGTAGCCATCATCTACCTGGGTACCAATGGCCTGCTGAATGAAATTCCGGTGAAGCGGGTGAAGGAGTTTGAAGAACATTTCCTCCAGGAGATGGAAACCCGGATGCCCGACCTGCTGAGCGAGTTCAAAAAAGGAGCCCTGCCTGAAGAAGGATTGAAGAAAATGGTGGAAATGGCCAAAGGCCTGGTGCCCCAATACAAAGCATAAGGCTTAGTCAACGATAAATGGAGAGGCTGTCTCAAAAAGTAAAAGAGGTTCACGCACCGTTCGCAAAGAAAACAATGTTCGCTGAGTAAGCGTTTCGGATTCAATCTTTGTTTCTTTGTCTTCTTAGCCGCTTTGTGTGAAAGAACCCTTTTGAGACAGCTTCTTTTTATTTGAGCATTTTGTACATGCGGTAATGAGGGATCGTTACTTCGAGGAATTCCGGCCCTTCGGCCTGGTACCCCTGTTTTTCGTAGAAGCCCATGGCAGCCTTACGGGCGTGCATCACCAGTTTGCGGAAGCCCCTGTCGCGGGCGATGTTTTCGGCAAAATTCATCAGGGAGGCGCCCACACCTTTGCCCTGGATGTTGTTTTGCACAGCCATCTGCCTCAGCCGCACCGTTTCACCATCCACACGGGTGAGCATGCAGCAGCCCAGGATATCATCATCTTCAAAAGCGGCTACCAGGATGTCTTCTTTTTCTTTTGCCAGTTCTTCTTCGGTAAAGGAAAGCCCCAACGGTTTGCGCAGGATGTCGAAGCGTAGCTGAACCATTTTCCGGTATTCATTGCTTCCGTGTTGAATCTCTTTTAAAGCCATAGACGTAGAAGGTGGTTGACAAGATACATTATTTTGCGATTGATTGCACAATTGCCCTTGCTGCCCTGAGGTGGTTTTAAGTGCCGGAACAACTACCGGGAATAAGGTGCTTTTTTCTTACAGAAAAGCCGGCGGTCCGCACAAATTCAGGCACCGGTTTTGCCGGGCTAAACCGTAAGTAATGCGCTGACTAACAGGTTTTTGCAATCTGAAGCCGGAATTGCATCCTTCCGGGTTTTACTCTTTTTTGGTTGAACCCTTGCTAATTGATTAAAAACTCTATTTTTGCAACCTGTAACCAAACTTATACGACAATGTCAGACATCGCAGCACGAGTAAAAAAGATCATCGTTGACAAACTGGGAGTGGAAGAATCCGAAGTGAATCCTGAAGCTTCCTTTACCAACGATCTGGGGGCTGACTCCCTCGACACCGTTGAACTGATCATGGAATTCGAAAAGGAGTTCAACATTTCCATCCCCGACGAGCAGGCCGAGACCATTACAACTGTAGGACAGGCCATCACCTATTTGGAAGAACACGCTAAGTAAGCGGTCTGCGCTGCCCCGGCAGTGAAGAATACATTTGATTTTCCAGGCAACGTATGCAACTAAAACGCGTAGTAGTTACCGGTATCGGCGCCCTTACCCCGTTGGGCAAAACTCCTGATGCATATTGGGAGGGATTGATCAATGGCGTTTCGGGCGCTGATTTTATTACCCAGTTCGACTGCTCCAAATTTAAAACGCGCTTTGCCTGCGAAGTAAAAGATTTCGATCCCACCCATTACCTCGATCGGAAAGAGGCCCGGAAAATTGACCGGTTTACCCAGTTTGCGTTGGTAGTGAGCGACCAGGCCATGCAGGATGCAGGCCTGTCGAAAGCGACCATCAACGCCGACCGGGCCGGCGTGATTTTCGCCAGCGGTATCGGGGGGTTGATCACCTTTCAGGAAGAAGTGTCCGCTTTTGCTCTCGGCGACGGAACACCCCGGTTCAATCCTTTCTTCATACCGAAAATGATTCTCGACATTGCCGCTGGACAGATTTCCATGCGGCATGGTTTGCGGGGGCCCAATTTTGCGGTGGTTTCAGCCTGTGCCTCTTCCACCAATGCCATCATTGACGCATACGATAACATCCGCCTGGGTAAGGCAGACATCATTCTCAGCGGCGGAAGTGAAGCTGTGGTCAGTGCAGCCGGCTTAGGCGGCTTCAATGCAATGAAAGCACTGAGCGAGCGCAACGATGATCCCGCAACCGCCAGCAGGCCCTTCGACAAAGACCGCGATGGCTTTGTGATGGGAGAGGGAGCCGGTATGTTGATACTGGAGGAACTGGAACATGCCCTGGCACGCGGCGCCCGTATTTACTGCGAAATCGGAGGGGGCGGAGCCACAGCAGATGCTCATCATATCACAGCACCTCATCCCGAAGGCCTGGGTGCCACCAATGTGATGAAAGCTGCTCTGGCCGATGCCGGCTTGCAACCGTCGGATATTGACTACATCAATGTGCACGGAACATCCACCCCCCTGGGCGATATTGCGGAAACGAAAGCCATCCTGAATGTTTTTGGTGAGCACGCCTACCAACTGAACATCAGTTCCACCAAATCGATGACCGGACACTGCCTCGGGGCAGCCGGTGCACTCGAAGCCATCGCCTGTGTGCTGGCTGTCAGGAACGATGTGGTGCCCCCTACCATCAATCATTTTACCGACGATCCGGAACTGGATGCCCGCCTTAATTTCACGTTTAACAAAGCCCAGCAACGTACCGTTCGGGCTGCGTTGAGCAATACCTTCGGCTTCGGCGGACACAATGCATCTCTCATCGTTAAGAAATATTCCTGATTTCATTTAGCTTTGTGCATCAGGGACTTCTGCAGCTGAACCTGTCACAGTCCTTTCCATTTCTTATGATGCGCAACCTGGTCCGAAAAATATTCTCTTCCAAAACCGGTTTTGAACAAAACCTCCGCAACGTACTCGGTTACACGCCCGGCGACCTGCAATTGTACAGGACTGCATTGAGCCACCGCAGCGTGAAAGAAGGTAGCGACCAGAACAACGAGCGCCTCGAATTCCTGGGCGATGCCATTCTCAGCGCCATCGTAGCCGATTATCTGTTCAAAAAGTACCCGTACAAAGGGGAAGGCTTTCTCACCGAAATGCGCAGCAAGATGGTGAACCGTGCCACCTTGAACGATATCGCTCTCAAGATGGGTTTGAAAAAGATCACCCTCTATAACAAAGGAGATAACTCCCTGAAGATTTCCCAGATTTTCGGCAATACCCTGGAAGCGCTGCTGGGCGCCATTTACCTCGACCTGGGCTATAAAAAAACCAAACGCTGGGTGAATAAAAATATTATTACGCCGCACTTGTACATGGATGACCTTGAATTACTGGAGATCAACCACAAAAACAAACTCTATGGATGGGCGAACCGCAACGGGAAAACCCTTGAGTTTGAAACCCTGGACGAGCGGCTGGAAAATGGTCGCCGGTTGTTTACCATCGGGGCGGTTGTAAACGGAGAACTGGTAGCTGAAGGGAAAGCATTCAATAAAAAAGACGCCAGCCAGATAGCGGCACAGGTGGCCGTGGAGAAACTGGGTATCGGAACCTGACCGTACGTGACTTTAATCCCTTTTAAAATAAAAAGCAGGGCTGAAAACCCTGCTTTTCCGTTCTTAAGCGCTGCTTGCTGTCACATAAAAAATGAGAGCGTTACCAGCACTACGGTTGCGAAAAATGCAATAACAATGGCGGCTTGCTTCATGTTTTCACCGCCGGGAAAATGGAACTGATGGTGTTGAAGTGTTGCCATATAATTCAGTTTTTGATTACTCTTTCAATGTTTGTAAGGTACAACAGGCTGCACCGGGATACAATGACGGGGGTCATGGGTGTTGCTGTTAGGTATACGCCGGGGAGGGGATGGAGCATGGAGAATCGGGATGAGCGTGCTTATTTGACCCGTAAAATGAATGCGCCCTGCTTGGAGGCAGGGCGCGGGTTGCGGAGGAGAAGGGATTCGTCCCGATAGTCATCGGGATGATACGGTTTCCCGTATACACACTTTCTCCCGGCCTCAGCCGGGACCAGTTCAACCACTCCTGCATTGGACTGTTACTTAAATTTATTCTGTATAAGTTGCAGGAGGTAGGTTTTGCTTTTTTGTCTTTTGATCAATTTTTCCCGCCGGATAGCTTCTGACCGGGAGTGAAAGGCTTCGAAGTAAACAAGTCGCCAGGGCTTTTTTGCAGCGGTGTAGCTGGAGAAACCTTCGTTGTGCTTGGAAAGCCGGGCATCAAGATCGCTGCATTGTCCGATGTAAAAGGATCCGTCCTTTTTACTTTGAATGATATAGGTAAAGAAGCGGTGCGGTTGCTGTTCCATGGTTAAGCCAATAAAAACGCCCTGCTTGGAGGCAGGGCGCGGGTTGCGGAGGAGAAGGGATTCGAACCCTTGATACCCTTTCGGATATACACACTTTCCAGGCGTGCCAGTTCAACCACTCCTGCACTCCTCCGAAGATTCAATATAAAATTAAGACCTTATCTTTTTTCACACTTTCTCCCGGCCTTCAGCCGGGACCAGTTCAACCACTCCTGCACTCCTCCGAAGATTCAATATAAAATTAAGACCTTA
>CALMED010000043.1 GCA_937862815.1 uncultured Chitinophagaceae bacterium
TCATTACCTTAGGGAATACATAAACAGCTTAACCTGGTGACATCGTTAATTCAGACCACGACAGCTGACCGAATTTCAACCAACCATTTAAACCACTTTTTTTAAGCTGAAGGCTTCCGAACCGAAGGTGAGGTTGCCGCAACTTTGCAATACATGATGCTGGAGGCGCTCACGAGCAAGGGCATAAAATGACGGGCAAACATCGGCATTAATTAAAATGGTGTGACATAAGTTGTCAATGAATCGGTAACCTCCTGCTGTCCTGAATCTATATGCAATAATTGAAAAACCGTGTTTATTGATGTTGAATCAGACAATGCAGGGTTAAAAGCTGGTGCCGGACCGAATGCTGAAAGCCAATTATTTGACACATTGAAAAAAGAAACTGGACCAACAAGTTCCGTGCTGATTAACTTATAATCATCCGGGAAATGACTTGAAACTGTTCCAAAGTTTACTGCAGTAGACCAAATCTTGACCGCAAATCCTGAGGGTATCAACAGTGGGTCAGGGTATAATCTTAATGAGAATGGAGAAAGCGTAAAAATCGAAAGATCAAATATGTAACCCGGGAAAGTTAGTTTGTCAATCGCTTCTGTTGGTAGGGGAAATTCAGCTAATGAAAGTGGCTGCGCCATTTCATTGTAAAATGAATCAACCGGAGGGTCCTTAACTTTACCGGAGGAATTGATTTTAATGAATTGATCTTTTTTGTCTGCAAAAGTAGCCTGCTGACCAGGAGACAACAAACGAAAGTTTTGTGATACATGCCTGAAATTTGACCGGATTACTGAATTTCTTTCAGTCAGTTTATAGATAGGCATTTTGCGCCTGATCGCGATCAAGCCGGATTTATTCCATGTGATTACAGTACCACCGAATTTACCGAATCTTGTTTCACCAGAACCATATACTTTGATGATAGCCATTTTTAGAAGTACGTTCCTTCTATATAAAAAGCTGCGCTCTCATCACCTAAGAAGAAAAAGTCAATGAAAGAATTGAAAACAATGCCGTCATCAAAAGATGCGAAGGAAAGAAAAGAACCGGTGACATTCTTCCAATTTTCAAAAACATTTGAAGAGTAGCATAACCAGAAAGTATCACCTGCTGAAAACTCATAAGGCGTTGGCAGTGTATGTGAAGTCCATGCATTGCTACCAGCGGCTGGTATAGATGATGTTTGAAAAATTAAGGAGTCTGGTCCTGTGTCGTCTCCGGAATATAATGCGAAACGAACCATTGAGGAACCAACAATTGTAAAAATGTTAAATGTTTCAATCTGACCATTACCAGTAGGCGCAAAATAAAGACCGCGCTTAGAATCTGAAACGCCGTTACTACCTCCGGTAAATGTGGGGCCATATTGAAATGGCTCTGGCGCTGACGTAAACAATGCCGTATTCCTACCTGACCCAACTTCTATTCCGGATAGAGAATGTATTATTCTGACCATTCCAAAAACCCGGTTAATAGCTGAAGGAAAAGATATAGAAAGTCTATTTAAATAACTCGCGCTCAAATTAATATCGGACCCAGTAGTATAATTGGAGGCGTTAAGCCGATACATTGGCAATGTATTGAATGACCTAACGGCAAGGTTAGAACTAACATTCCCATAGTAAACAGTCCGGAAATCCGCTGAAGATGAACCACCGGAAAGATTAAACATTATTGAATTTACTGCCGGAATTGATATTGAAAGAGATAAAAATCCTGACGGTTGCGGCATCACTGGTGAAGGACTACCAGACAGCCCGGCAACCTTGCGATTTATAAAACATGAAATATAAAAATCCCTGGGATCACGATTTTTATAACCAGACCCAAATGATGATTTTAAAAATGTCTGAGTAAAAGATGACCAGATTTCATAGTCGGAATCACTTAAAGATTGCCAGGCGCCATTTGCGGCGGCCATGTAGCTTTCCGCTAGTGTCCTGAAAGATGATTCTGGATTTGAAGGTACAGCAAATGATTTAACATATGGCCCGCCTTTATTACGAGAATAGATTTCTGTTCCGACTTTCCCGGATATATCAGAAACAATTGAACCTAATTTAAGACGGGCCATTTTTGCTAAGGAGCTGTAACAGTTGCAACAGCACGCAAAGGTGTACCACCCTGGCCGGTTGATGCAATAGGCCGAACTTCAACAAAAACTTTTTGACCCAGTGGCGGTGTTCCAAAAACATTTTGGTAAGCCGTCAAAATGTTCGCCGGTGAACTGGCAGCCGCCGCAATCGTGGTAATTAACCGGAACTTTGATTTGTTCGGGCTGTCAATGCCTGCCGATAGCGGAGGCGTTGCATAAACCGCAAGGTTGTTAAAAGCGGTCATGGGCGTAGGGGTGAAAGCCAGTGATAACACGGGAGTTGTGTTCGCGGTTAACGCAATGGTGTAAGTCTCAAAACTGAAGGGACTTGGGGCGGTGGCTACTGTGGCGGCTCCAAGGATCAAAAGGTTTGAGTTGAATTGAACATAAACCTGTTCGCCACTCAGATACTTGGTTTCGCCTAGTGTGTTCTGATACGGGAAATTTGGCGCAGCTGCGTTCCATGATGCCCGGTTTGCTGCTGAAAGACCTCTCCAACCTGCTGCCAAGTTGCCAAGTCTCTGTCTGACGGTTGACTGACCAACGGACCTTCTGTTAATCGGGGTTCTGCGGTTACGGATCACGTTCCCGCCTTTGTTTCTTGTGTAAATCGTTGCTGCAATTTTACCGGATATCTCCGATACGATTGCACCTGGGGTGAATTTTGCCATTGAAATATGGTTTATAGTGGACAATGTCGGGAAATTAACGACAAATTATGAAGTAAACAACTAAATAAGGCTCTACAGTCGATTATTGGTAGTTGTCTGGTGATCCATCCTGCCTGATCTCCGTTCGTTGACTGTGTGGCTTCTGAGTGGCCTCTGTGTGGATTTTAAATATAATGTATTTATTTCTTTTTTACAATGTTCGGGCCGGGCCGGTTTTGCGGGTCCCGCTGGTGGCCAGTCCGGGGAAAGGGCGTCAGCCCGACCGGCTGTGAGTAGCGAACAAATCAGGCGGGTTAGCCTGGGCGGCTGTGACCACGTCCGGGCACGGAGCTTGCGAAGGGGCCGGCGGGGTCTCTGCCGCCGTGGGGCCGGTAGGCTCTGCGCATTGTGCGGTTGGATTTCATTAGTTTTGGTTTTGGCGCAGGGCCTTTCCGGCGTGGATATGTACCGATAAAAGGCAATTCGCTACGGTCCGCCAGCGGGCGACCGGCCCGCCAAACTATGAGCATGGAGGCACCAGCAGCGGGTGGTAGGTGTGTTGGGGCTGGGGCCGGGAATGCGGGTGAAGGAAGGCAGCAAGGCAAAGCATATTTTGTGACAATTTATGAGCGTTGACTGTGGGCTGAAAATTGGCGCAAAATATGCGCTGCGGCTTGACTGAACACCTATAAACCGGTTGGGGGAATTGATACCAGTTTGTTTAACGTTAGCGACTGATATTTTATTCAATTGCCTATTAGATCGGGTTAGGTGTTCATTCCGGGGTTGTCAGTCTTTTACCTTTTTGATGAGTTGGGCAAAATTCAAATCATCTTGTCTTTCGATATAAAGCCTGTCAATTATAAAATCATCGCACAATCTTACCGCTGTTTTTACCCGTCGTACTTTATATACCAGGTGACACCCTGAGTTTTTGCGGTCTATGTACCTAATTTCAGTTAGTAGTATTACATCACCTTCTTTGATGTCATTTGAAATTTCAACTTCAATCGTATCAACAATGTTAAAAAGGTATTTTGAGAATTCTGAGGGCATGCATTTAATTTCGTGGACTTCCATAGCTGCTAGAATGTTAAAAGTTTAATTAATAGTTCAAAAATGTATGTTGCTGCTATTTCAAAGTAACCTGTTGCGACTGATACAAACAGAAGTACTATTGTAGATACAAACATTATTAGTCTGAATTTATCAATTTTTCTGTCTTGGTCGCTTTCTTCCTGTCTTGCTTTAATACTAAATTTTCGTTTCATGCTTTTAAATTGTTTAAATGTTTTAATTGAATTGATTAACTCATTATACGGTGATAAATCATTGTGTCCTAATCAGTCATTTTAGCACCTCCTTTCATTTAATTATTAATTATCCTATTATTTCAAGTTCCATTTTTTTTAAGTCATCATTAGAGCACCACGGTATTTTAAGTTTTCATCCGCTTAAAGTAATTCAGGCTCGGAAGTAATTTTTCGTTTCAATTAAAATCATTATAACATTAAACTATACTATTCTACTCTTTTTAATAATTAGATAGTTCTTGCCGTTGTTGCGCCTTCTCCCGATTTCATTTTTCATTTAGATTTATTTCGCTCGGAATTGTTCCCTGTCTGATCTGTTTTTATTCTGTCGAAAATCATTCAATAGATCAATTCAAAAATAATTAAGAAACCTCATGATTAATATACCTGGAGACAGGAGCCGCGTCATAAACCGATTGAAGCCATTCCCTGTAAAGCTTCCTGTGCTCTGACGGCAAAAATCGTGACATTTCATTTTCACTCATTCGGATAATCGTGCAGTTGTCTTGCTTTATGAATCGGTCCGGCATGCTCTTATGCAATTCATCAACCATCTTAAAATCTGAAGATGACATTACCAGCGCTGCCCGTTCCTTAGTTTTCAGGTTCGAAGAGCAATCCCATATTTTGCCCTCTATCGTGTCCAGTGCTCTTTCGTTTTTGCTCATATACTTCACGAGATAAGCCGCCAGATTGCGGATGTGAATAACGCTGTGAACATCTGTTGAATTCGGAAATTCTGATTTGTTCTTATTTCTGAAATCATCAATAAAATGAAATTTGGCTTGCTGGTGGTTCCAGTTATCCCGAATGTCTGAATACAGAATGTAGGTGTCTGTCACAAAGTGAAAGTGAATATTGCCGTTTTGCTGACGCTCTGCCCTCCACACATACGAACGTAAATTGAACGTGTCACGCATAACCCTGATCCAGGGGCTGAGCATTTCATTTTTAATCGTTTTATCAGATAAACTTCCCTGCTTTGCGCTCAATGTAAGAGTGATAAAATTCACTTTGAATTTGTAAGGGGTATCGGTTGCCGGGTTTATGACCTCTTTCCATTTCGCTTGCGCCACCAGTAGATTAATCGCAAATTTTATATTCCTTTTAGCAAAGTCTGTCAGCTTTCCGGTATACAGCTTTCCGGTGTCGTCGCTGCAATCTGCGATCACTGCGGGCTCCCGGTCCCGGGAGAAATGTCTACTATGCTGATCGTATAAGACAATGCAACCTGGGCGTAACTGCATGACCGGAATTTGTGGAAAATAATCCGGGTTCATTTCTCAGGGTCGCAGATTGATACGGTAGAGCAATGAGACTTAGGATAAACCAATAATTGCGCGCGCGATGCAAATAACATACCAAACATTATTTGATGTCCTTCAGTAACCATGAACTGTATTGGTGAACAAGGGCCTCAGACATTCGCGGATAAAATTTCCAAGAGCTTCGAATCTCTGATTTCTCGGCTTGACTCATTCTTGAATTGACATGATTCGAAATTGATTTTCTCACCGGATTGTAACAGGTGGCTAAGACCGGCGGACAATTTTTAAACCATAGACAAATTTCCTTTCTGTACGGATCACCAAAATACCAGGGGTAAACTATCTGGTCCGGTTTTCTGTACATTCTAGATAACAATCCAACAGGGTTTTCCATGGCAATTCTAGGTATCGAAGAATTGAAAATCCTTTTTACCTCCGCCACCGCATTAAGCATGGACAAATATCTATTCTTGGAATTCAGAACCAGCCCGGTTTGAGCTTTTGCAAGGAAAGTGCATGGATAGAAGGCAAACAAGAAATCAAAATCGAGGGACAATAGATCAAAAACATTTCCTTCAACATGATACCAGGGACAGTTCTGCGGTTTCAGGTCGCAAGACGTAACATTAAAACCTTTCTTGTGAAATTCAGAAGCGATTGAACCAGTATGTTCAAAAGCCACAAGGATTTTTATATTACCAGGAGACACCACAACACAAAAGAGAATTAAAGCACGGCCCTACTCTTGCGCTGTAGTGAGTTCAATTGGTGGGCCTTTTTTCGGTAAATATTGACTTCATTAATCAAGTCAATAACTTCCAAATAGCCAAGGCCAGGGCCTTCAGATAGTTTTTTTTGAGTTTTAGCGATCAGAGAATTAAGGCGTCTAAACTTTTCATCCATTTCTTTCATTTCGCTATCTGTGAATTTTTTGTAAGGATAGGGGGTTTCCATAGCTGAGAATTTAAGGAGTTAGAAAATCGGTGCCACTGGATTTTTTCATGTACAACCATCTTGCAGTACCCAAAAAAAAAGGGACTTTATTGCAAGTCCCTTTCTAAAAACCTAACTCTCCGCATCCAACCGCACCGGTCTGCAATGATGGCGGTTGTCTTATCCTTTAAGTTGCATCCCTGCATTGCTTATACGTTCAGACAACGGAACAAAGGATATAAGAATAATTGGAAAAGCGTAACCGTGTAGGCAAATGGACACAGAAAACAAGTGTAATATTATG
>CALMED010000044.1 GCA_937862815.1 uncultured Chitinophagaceae bacterium
TTTTTATATTCTTTCTTGCCTGAAACTTCTCCTCCGTTCTCCGGTTGAAACCTGCGCTTAACCCCGGACGTCATCCTGTGCGAAGCGAAGGACCTTTTGCTACGGAGCTGAACCTGCCTTTTTAACGATTCCCCACTACAAGGGTATGGAACGGCTTGCGGGGGAACGCGTTGCCATTAACCCATTTACACATTTTCACATTAACACATTATCAATTTGTCCTCCTACCTTTACCCTACAATCCATCTTACCATGCAGCTCCCCTTCGATCTTGCCAAGCCCGTAGCCATCGGCGCCGATCATGCCGGTTTTGAATACAAAGAGTACCTCATCTCATTCCTGGAGGGAAAGAACATCGCGTTTACCGATTTCGGTACCCATTCCGCCGACAGCGTAGACTACCCCGACTTTGCCCATCCCGTGGCCAGCGCCGTAGAGAGCGGCACAGCGTCGTTCGGCATCCTGCTCTGCGGCAGCGCCAACGGGGTGGCCATCACCGCCAACAAACACCAGGGCGTACGTGCCGCCATCTGCTGGGGGGTGGAGCTGGCCCAGCTGGCCCGTCTGCACAACGATGCCAACATCCTCTGCATCCCCGCCCGCTTTGTGCGGGAAAGCGATGCCGAAAAGATGGTACACACCTTTATGACCACCCTCTTTGAAGGCGGACGCCATGCAGGTCGCGTGGGCAAGATCACCTGCTCCTGATCCCATTCGGCCACCATTGCCCGCCATTCATCCATCCGCCTGCCCGCCGCGGCGGAATTCCCTTATTTTCGAATCTAAACTTATTTGCATGAAGCAATTTTTCCTGCTGCTCACCTGCGTCGTCCTGGTCCTCACCGGCACGGCCCAGCGGCCCAACAAGAACGCCACCCGCTACGCCACCACCATCACTGCCGGTGACCTGAAGCGCCATCTCTACATCGTGGCGGCGCCCGACATGGAAGGACGGGAAACCGGCATGCCCGGTTTGCGGAAAGCAGCCGATTATCTCATCGGCCAGTTTCAGCAAATGGGTGTGCAGCCCGGCAACAACGGGAGCTATGAACAGTTTTACCCCATCTACCGCGACACCCTGGTACAGGCCGCCATCACCATCAACGGTACCGCCTTTTCGTTTGGAACAGACTTCACCGCAGCCCTCAACAGCATCACTACTTCACGGCTCTACGCGGCCGAAGTGGTCCTGCTCGACCGCAACGATACCACCACCGAAATTGCCGGGAAAATTGTGCTGCTCGCCGGGCGCCAGCCGGCCATGAACCAGCTCCAGAAAATTAGCCAGCGCCAGCCCGCCGCCATCCTGTTGGCACAAAGCGGCATTGAAAAAGAACCCAGCCTGCGCAGTGGCAATTTTTATAAAAACGTATTCCGCGCCCGGCAAACGCCCCTCTACATCCGCATCTCCGAAAAAATGGCAGAAGCCCTGGTAAAGGGTGATTATGCCAAGGCAAAAGAGCAGGGCTGGACCACCCAAACCTATCCCACGCAACTGACGCTTGATTTTGTGAAAGACGTACGCACGACGCAGGTCTCCAACATCCTGGCCGTGGTGGAGGGAACCGATAAAAAAGACGAGTGGGTGGTGGTGACGGCCCATTACGATCACGTAGGCATCATACGCGGACAAATTCACCCCGGCGCCGACGATGATGGCAGTGGTACCGTGGGACTGCTGGAACTGGCCGAAGCCTTTGCCAAAGCCAGGGCCGAAGGCAGGGGCCCCCGCCGCAGTATTTTATTCATGGCGGTGAGTGGTGAAGAGAAAGGATTGTGGGGCAGTGAGTACTACAGCAACAACCCTGTGTACCCGCTGGAGAAAACGTCTATCAATATTAACATTGACATGATTGGCCGCAAGGACGATAAGCTGGGCTCATTAGACAGCAACAACCACGTATACCTCATTGGCGATGACAAGCTGAGCACCGAGCTGCCCCGGTTTGTGGACAGCATCAACACCCTGTATACGAAACTGATTCTTGACCGCAAGTACAACGATCCCAAAGATCCCAACCGCCTGTACTTCCGCAGCGATCATTACAACTTCGCCCGCAAAGGAGTACCGATTGTCTTCTTCTTCGACGGGATACATAAAGACTATCACCGTCCGTCCGACACCCCCGATAAAATCAACTACGACCTGCACGAAAAGCGCACCCGCCTCGTATTTTATCTTACCTGGGACGCAGCCAACCGTCCAGGCATGATGAAGCGCGATCTGCCGCTGAATGTTCCGGAGCGGTAGGGTGGAACGCGTAAGGCGTAAGGCAAAAAGTGGAAGGCCCCGTGTGTCCCGCAATCCGGACGCACGGGGTTTTTTGTTTACACCGGAAGTATACATTTACGGCTTACAACACAAAAAAACTCCTGCCACCTCTGCACAAACCTCTGCTTCTCTGTTCTCTGCGCCAAAGCATTTTCAGCAGATTAATCTGGTTTTCTTGAACTTCTGGAACCTTTTAAACCTTACATCTTCCTGAATCGATGCGAACAGGTATTTCCCTTTACGTAAACAACAGTATCAGCAACTGTGCCGCGATGATGCGTAAGATCATCGTCAGCGGGTACACCGTGGCATAGGTAACGTTTGCCACTTCGTTCTGCGCCATCTGGTTGGTGAAGGCGAGGGCCGGCGGGTCGGTGCTGGCGCCGGAGAGGAGGCCGCACACTTCGAAGTAGGTTTTGCGGAAGTAGTAGTGAGCGATGATGCCGATGGTGAGCAGGGGAATGAGGGTGATGGCCAGTCCCATGGCAATCCAGGTCCAGGCGGCGCCCCCGGCAAACGCCTCGGGCAGGTAGTGACCGCTGCTGAGGCCCACGCTGGCAAGGAAGAGGCCGATGCCCAGTTCCCGCAGCATGAGGTTGGCACTGTAGGTGGTGTATTGGTTGAGGTAGATTTTACTGCCGTAGCGGCTCAGCAGCAGGGCGATGATGAGCGGACCGCCGGCCAGCCCGATTTTCACCGGTATGGGCATATCGAACACGTAGAACGGAATGCTGCCCAGCAGCACGCCCAGCACGATGCCCAGGAAGATGGGGGCGATGTCGGGCACGTCGAGCCGCTTCATTTCGTTACCCAGGATCTGGATCACCCGCTTCACGCCTTCGGCGGTTCCCACCACTTTCACATGATCGCCCAGCTGCAGCACCAGGTCGCCGTGCGGCACCATCTCCACCCCGGCCCGGCTGAGGCGGGTGAGGGTGAAATCGTCACCGTGCAGCTCCGTATAATCGCCCAGGCGGCGGTGCGTTACATGCGGCTGGGTCACCACCACAACGCGGCTCAGCAGTTCGCTCTGGGGCGCTTCCTTCAGGTTCATGCTGCTCTCCTGACCAATGATCAGTTTAAGCATCGACACCTGTTCCTTGCGGGCCACCACCAGCAGCACATCGCCTTCCGCCAGTTTGGTGTGCGGGTTGGGCGTGATGATTTCTCCGTTGTGAAACATCCGCGATACCACGATGGGTTCTTTGAGCAGGTCAAATAAGGTACGCAGCGGCTGGCCAATGAGTTGCTTGTTTTCCAGTTGCAGGTGTACCGATACCGGCCGGTTGCTCTGCAGCACCTGTAGTTTGCGGTGCAGCTCCCGCTCCTGTTCCAGCTTCACGCCAAAGATGCGGCGGAGGATGAGCAGGGAACTGATGATGCCAAAAACACCAAAGGGATACACGATGGCATAGGCCAGGGTGATGAACGACACATCGTTGGTTGGCACCTGCAGGTCGCGGGCCGCCGCCTGGGCTGCACCCAACCCCGGGGTATTGGTGACGGCCCCGCTCATGATGCCGGTGAGAACGGTTATTTTTTCACGAAACAGGAAGTAGAGCAGAATAGTTACCAGTACCCCCAGTCCCACCACGCCGGCTGCCAGTCCGTTGGTGATGGCCGCGTTTTTTTTGAGCGAGGAAAAAAAGCCGGGACCCACCTGCAATCCCACGGCATACACAAAGAGAATGAGGCCGAACTCCTTCACAAAGTGTTCGGTTCCTTCGTTCACCCGGATACCCAGGGCCGATAAGGCCAGTCCCATAAACAGCACCCAGGTAACGCCCAGCGCCACGCCGAAAATCTTAATTCGTCCCAGCCACATGCCCAGGGCAATGACGAGGCCATACACGATTACGGTTTGCGGAATGCTCTGGTCGGTAAACAGGTGAAACAGCCAATCTTTCATAGAGGGCAAAATTACCGGGTGACGTTGATGAAAAAACTAACCGGAATCAGTTCCGGGCAGTATCCTGCTGCGTTTTTTACAAGCCGGTCCGCTGTTTACAAACAGCTGTTCGTCCGTATAATATTTTTTGGCGGGCGTGTTGTTTGTCTGCTGCGAAGTGCCGGTACCCGGGGGCGCGACAGGCGGTAAGTTGCGGTCATTGATACAACACCTTAGCGGTAATCATCCCGCGCCGGGCTGAAGAAGTCCATCACTTTCACATCCGTCCGGGCAAAGGCGCTGTGCGGTACGTTGGATGGAATCACGTGATAACAGCCGGGGGTGAGTACATAGTCTACCCCGCCGATGTTCATTTCCAGTTCGCCCTCCAGGAGGTAGGTGATCTGTTCGTGTACGTGCTGGTGCGTATCCATGCGGCTGCCCTGCTTAATGTCCCACATACTCATAGTTGCTTTTTGGCCATGAATCAATCTGCCCAAAAAGCCGGGACGCAGTTCCTGTACGGGGATGTTGTTGATGTGGTCCATATAATTGTTTTAAACATGTAACGTGGTGTGCAAGAAAAATGCTTTTTAAACGCTGTGCCTTCCTATGTGCAATTTTTTTGACTGTTGCGGTAAAAAAGCAAACCACAGAGTTGCCGGAGTTTAACACAGAGATTCACAGCTTGTATTTTTCAAAACCAATTTAATTCAAGAGTACAATTTGTTCAGGTTGTAATAAAAAGGTGATGCAATCCGCACCACCTTCCTTCAATCCTTCTCTCATTCACTCATTCTCTCATTCACTCATTCACTCATTCACTCATTCACTCATTATCCTCTACCACCCCAGTATCCACGCAAATATCAACGGCGCCACGATGGTGGCATCGCTCTCCACGATGAATTTGGGGGTATGGATATCGAGCTTGCCCCAGGTGATTTTTTCGTTGGGCACGGCGCCGGAGTAGGAACCGAACGACGTGGTGCTGTCGCTGATCTGGCAGAAATAGCTCCAGAAGGGCACATCGTGCCATTCGAGGTCCTGGTACATCATGGGCACCACGCAGATGGGGAAGTCGCCCGCAATGCCGCCCCCTATCTGGAAGAAGCCCACGCCCTTGCCGCCGCTGTTCTGGCGGTACCAGTCGGCCAGCCACACCATGTATTCGATGCCGCTTTTAACGGTGCCGGCTTGCAGTTCGCCCTTGATCACAAAGCTGGCAAAGATGTTGCCGGTGGTGCTGTCTTCCCAGCCGGGCACCACGATGGGAATATTCTTTTCGGCGGCTGCCACGATCCAGCTGTCCTTGGGATCAATTTCGTAGTACTGCTGCAGGTCGCCGCTCAGCACGGTCTTGTACAGAAACTCGTGCGGGAAGTACCGCTCGCCTTTGGCTTCGGCCTCTTTCCACTGGCGGTGCAGGTGTTTCTGCAAACGGCGGAAGGCCTCTTCTTCGGGGATGCAGGTATCGGTAACGCGGTTGTAGTGGTTTTCGAGGAGATCCCATTCGTCCTGCGGCGTAAGGTCGCGGTAGTTGGGCACCCGCTTGTAGTGGCTGTGAGCCACGAGGTTCATTACATCTTCTTCGAGGTTGGCGCCGGTGCAGCTGATGATGTGTACTTTGTCCTGCCGGATCATTTCGGCCAGTGAAATGCCCAGCTCGGCTGTGCTCATGGCACCGGCGAGGGTGATCATCATCTTGCCGCCTTCAGCGAGATGAGTTTCGTAGCCTTTGGCTGCATCCATGAGGGCGGCGGCGTTAAAGTGCCGGTAGTGATGCTGGATGAATTGTGAAACGGGTCCTTTGTTCATTGTAAAAATTTTAAAGTGACCGCCTTCAGATCCCGGCGTGTACTGCCGGGAGACGTTGCGAAAGAGGGGCAAAGGTAGGGGGGTAATTTGAAAATTGGTAAATCTGTAAATGTGTTAATGGGAACGGGCTCGGCCGGGTGTAAATCTTCACCTTTAAAGGTTCGGTTTCAAGGGATTAATTTGAAGATTTGAAAATTTGAAAATGGGAACGCGTTCCGCCGCAAGCCGTTCCATACCCTGCTAGTGGGGGATCGTTTAAAAGGCAGGTGCAGCTTCGTAGCAAAAGGTCCTTCGCTTCGCACAGGATGACGTCCGGAGTTAAGCGCAGGTTTCAACCTGAGAACGGAGGAGAAGTTACAGGCAAGAAAGAATATAAAAAATAAACGTCTTCCTGAGCGTCAGCGAAGGATCCCACCAGGTGAGTGGGGGGCAAAAAACTATTATTTAAAACAGCAACTACTCCGTAGCAAAAGATCCTTCGCTTTGCTCAGGATGACGTCCGGGGTGGAGCGCATGTTTCAACCGGAGAACGGAGGAGAATTTTCAGGTAATAAAGAATATAAAAATTAACGTCTTCCTGAGCGTAAGCGAAGGATCTCACCAGGTGAGCAGGATCTAAAGATCATTGTTAGAAACCGAAACTACTCCGTAGCAAAAGGTCCTTCGCTTCGCTCAGGATGACGTTCGTTGCTATAGCCTCCGCGTCCTCTGCGCCATCAGCGGGAAAACCAAATCAGCTCCACTCTTCCTCTTCCTGTTTCAGCTGCTTGCGGTGGATGCGCATGCTGAGGGCGATGCTGAACTCGTAGAGCAGGTACAGGGGCAGGGTTACCAGCATGAGACTGAACGGATCGGTGGAGGGGGTAATGATAGCTGCCGCAATGAGGATGCCCACAAAGGCATATTTGCGGATGGCCTTGAGGGTGTTGGGTGTGAGCAGTCCCACACGGGTGAGCAGCATCACCACCACCGGCAGCTGGAACAGCAGCCCGATGCCCACGGTGAGGTAGACCAGGTTTTCGAAATAGTCGCTGATGGTGGGTTTGAACTCAATGAGCGGGCTCAACGAATAGTTGCTGTAAAAATTCACCATGAACGGGGTGAGCACGTAATACCCAAAAGCCACACCGGTGAAAAACAGCACCGACACCCACACGATGGCGCCCTGTGCACCCCGCCGCTCTTTCTTGCTCAGGGCCGGGCGGATGAACCTCCAGATCTCCCAGAACACATACGGAAAGGCCAGGATGAATCCGCCCGTAAAGGCGATGGTGAAGGTCATGAGGAATTGCTCCGTCATGGCATTGCTGAGGAACTGCAGTTTAAAGTCCTGCAGGCATAGTTCTTCAGTGTTGAGGCGGTGGCCCAGGCTGCAAAGCCATTTGTAGGTGATAAAGTCGTTGTGGATGGGTCCCATCATGATCTGGTCCACCACATAGCCCACATTTGAAAAAACCACTACTGCGCCCACCATGATCCCGATCAGTGCACGGACGATGTGCCAGCGCAGCTCTTCGAGGTGGTCAATAAAGCTCATCTCGGCCGCGGGGTTGCTGCCCTGCTTGCCGCGGATGCGGTGAAGAATGGTGCGTTTACGGGGAGGGGTATCTGCCACGGTTCCGGAAAATTGGTGCAAATGTAGTTGATTGGCCGCAATCGGTGAGGCGGCACACCTTAGTGGAGGATCCGCATCTTTACGGTTTCGATGCGGGTTTCGTTCACGTTGATGATGTCGAACTCGTAATTACGGATGATGATGCGCTCCTTGATGGTGGGGATGGTTTCGTGGTGTTCCACGATGTAGCCCGAAAGGGTTTCGGAGCTGGTCTCCTCGTCGAATTCCAGCTTGTATTTCTCCCGCAGGTAATCGAGTTCCAGCCGCCCGCTGAAGATGAACTCGTCTTCGGACAGCTGCTTTTCCACGAACTCCTCGGTATCGTATTCGTCCTGGATCTCGCCAAAGATCTCTTCCAGCAGGTCTTCCATGGTTACGATGCCGCTGGTGCCTCCAAACTCATCCACCACCCAGGCAATGCTCTTGCGCTCTTTGGTAAAACGGTTGATGAGATCGGTGATACCCATGCTTTCCGGCACGGCCGGAATGGGGTGGAGCACCGACTTGAGGTCGGCCGGCTTGCGGAAGAGGTCGAGCTGGTGCACATAGCCGATGATGTTGTCGATGTTTTCTTCGTATACGATGAGTTTGCTCAGCTTGGTGTCGATGAACTTTTGAGTGATGACGTTGAGCGGACTGCCCGCTTCCACGCCCACGATCTCTTTGCGGGGCACCAGGCATTCCCGCACTTTCACGCCGGGCAGGGAGAGGGCGTTTTCAAAGAGTTCGGTGTTCAGTTCCGGGGCGTCGTCGTTGGTGTCGCGGCTTTGCTGGATGAAATGTTCGAGGTCAATGCGGTTGAAGGCGTCTTTGCGGTCGCTCACCCGCACATCAAACAGGTATTTGAGGATCCACTGCGACAGCCCGATTACCAGGGAGCCCACCGGGGCGAAGAGGTTGTAGAAGAACAGCGTCAGGCGGGCAAAGGTAGAGAGCAGGCCGGTGCTACGCGCCTTGAAGATGCCCATAAACAGGAACTCCACCAGCAGCACCAGCGTGGTGGCGATGCCCAGTTCCAGGAAGAGACGCAGCCAGGAGCCCTGCAGGATATCGGGCAGCCGTTTCCAGTGGGGCTCAATGGCACGGTTGATGAGCAGGCCGTAGAGTGTGAGCATGAGGGTGATGCCCACCAGGGTAACCCCAATGAAGCGGGCCGGATTGTCAACAAAACTGCTGAGGATGCGGCCACTGGCCAGGCCCTGCTTTTTCTTCAGTTCCACCGAAAAGCGGTTCATGGTGGCATAGGCCGTTTCCAGGCCGGTGAAGAAACCCACCAGCAACAGGGTGATGCCGATTCCGCCGATTAAATACCAGTTCATGTTGTCTTGTGTTGTGCTGTTCGATGTGTGTGTCTGCTCACAGTTGTGGGGATTGTGCGCTCCGTTCTCTCTGCAGCTGCTACCCTTAAAACTACAGATTTTTCCGGGATGCGTACCGCCTTCAGGTAGCCAGGAACTGTCCCACCGCTGCTTCGGCTTCTGCGCAGGCCTGTGCCAGCTCGTCGTTCAGCACAACCCGGTCGAACTGTTCTTTGAAAGAAAGTTCGTAGGCTGCTTTGTTGAGACGGGCCGCCAGCGATTCCGGGGTTTCCGTGCCCCGGCCTTCCAGTCGCCTGCGCAGTACGTCCAGGGAAGGGGGTTCAATAAACAGGGAAAAGGTCTGCCCGGGGTACAGTCCCTGTACATGCAGCGCGCCTTTTACGTCAATGTCGAGTACCGGCACCTGCATGGCCTGCCAGATCCGGTCCATCTCCGACTTAAGGGTGCCGTAGTACTTGCCTTCGTACACCATCTCCCATTCTACAAAGGCCTCTTCGCGGATGTTCTGTTGAAAGGCCTCCACACTCATGAAGTAATAATCCACCCCGTGGGTTTCGGAGGCACGCGGAGGCCGGGTGGCAGCCGACACAGAAAATGCCAGTTGCGGGAACCGCCGCATGAGGTGCCGGGTAATAGAGGTCTTGCCGGCGCCCGAAGGAGCCGTGATGATGATGATTTTACGGGATTTCACCTGCAGCATACAGGGCTGCAAAATACTACAAGATGGCTGTATGCCCGTGCTTATACGTGCATCTTCGCGAAAATCAGCCCGGCCAGCGACGCCTGCAGGAAGCCGTACAGCAGCCAGGTGGCAATCACCAGCAGCGATACATCAATGGCGCTGAAGGTGATGATCATGCCGGGCAGGGTGGCGATGAGGAGGTAGATGAGGCCCATTTCGAGTCCCTGCACCAGCCAGTTGCCGCTAAGCACGGCTTTAAAGCGGTTCCAGAACCAGGCCAGCGAAAAGCCGAGGACGATGGGTTGTACGTAGTACCAGGCGTTACGGCCGGGATCATTTACAAAGGCGGGGTTGTAATATTCTTCTGCTACCTTGGGCAACAGGATGGGCATGAGCATCAGGCATATAAATGCGAAGAGGAGCAGCGCCGCGCTGGCAATGATTCCGGAGACGAGTACTTTTTTCATACAACTGTGATTTTAGAAAGGGGTTGTGGGCGAAAGTAGGGTGGGTCCGGGTATTGTGCCATGACATCCGTCATTACAAAACGCCTGATTCGTCAGCCGGAAAAGGAAGGTTCAGGAGGTGATCCGACGGATATCGGCTCCCAGCGCCCGCAGGCGTTCGTCGATGTACTGGTAGCCCCGGTCAATCTGTTCGCTGTTCTGGATCACACTTTTGCCTTCCGCGCTCAGGGCGGCGATGAGGAGAGCTACACCGGCGCGGATATCCGGGCTGCTCATGGTGATGCCCCGCAGCTGCTGCTGCCGCTCCAGCCCGATGACCACGGCGCGGTGCGGGTCGCAAAGGATAATCTGGGCGCCCATGTCGATGAGCTTGTCTACAAAGAACAGCCGGCTTTCGAACATTTTCTGGTGGATGAGCACGCTGCCCCTGGCCTGTATGGCGGTGACGAGGATGATGCTGATGAGGTCGGGGGTGAAGCCCGGCCAGGGATGGTCGTATATGGTGAGTACGCCCCCGTCGAAATACCGTTGCACTTCATAAATGCGTTGTGCGGGGATGTGCAGGTCATTGCCCTGCACTTCGAGGGCAATGCCCAGCTGGCGGAACTTTTCGGGGATTACACCCAGGTGCTCCACGCCGGCATCGCGGATCGTGAGGCTGCTCTGGGTCATGGCGGCCAGCCCGATGAAGGAGCCCACTTCAATCATGTCGGGCAGCATGCGGTGGGTGGTGCCGCCCAGGCTGTGCGTCCCCTCAATCGTGAGCAGGTTGCTGCCGGTGCCGCTGATGCGTGCGCCCATGCGGTTGAGCATCCGGCACAGCTGCTGGATATAGGGTTCGCAGGCGGCGTTGTACAGGGTGGTGGTGCCCCGGGCCCGCACAGCCGCCATCAGGATGTTAGCCGTGCCGGTAACAGAGGGCTCGTCGAGGAGGATGCGGGTACCGCTCAACTGCGGGGCTGTAAGGTGAAAAAAACCGTCTTCCGGTTGATAGTTAAACCGGGCGCCCAGCTGCTCAAAGCCCAGCACGTGGGTGTCGAGGCGCCGCCGACCGATCTTATCGCCCCCGGGTTTGGGGATGAAAGCCTTGCCAAAACGGCCCAGTAGCGGGCCGGCCAGCATCACGGAGCCGCGTAAGCGGCCACTTTTTTTCAGAAAGGCCTCGCTGTGGAGATAGTCCACGTCCACATCGGCCGCGGTAAAGGTGCAGGTATCGCGTTGGGGCCGCTGAACCTGAACGTTCATCTCTTCCAGCAGTTCGATGAGCAGGTTCACGTCCAGGATGTCAGGAATATTGGTGATGGTCACCGGCTCGGCGGTGAGCAATACGGCGCTGATCACCTGCAGGGCTTCGTTCTTTGCGCCCTGGGGAACGATGGTGCCGGAGAGTGGCTTTCCGCCGTTGACTTCAAATGCGTGCATGGGAATGCGGGTAAGTTGGTTAACTGGTGGCCTCAACCAGGATCGGGCAGGTTACCGGAACAGCACATGAACTGCCAGACGCCCGGCAGGGGTCTGTGGCTTAGTAACGCTTTTTAAACTTACCGCCGCCGCGCTGGTTGTCGCGGCCACCGCCGCCCCTGTTGTCGCGGCCGCCACCGCCACTGCGGGGCTGGAAGTGCTTGTAGCGTTTTTGTCCGCCGCCCCTGTTTTCACGGAAATCGTCGCTGGGACGGTACTGCCGCACAAAGGGTTTGTTGGTGAACTCAAGTTCGCCTTTGGTAATGGCCGCCAGCTCGCTCTGGATGGCATCGTCGTGGATGTTTTCCTTGTGCCAGTTGTTGTAGGCCAGCTTCATGTAATAGGCGATGGCATTGGCAAAACCCTGCTTTTTCTCGGGGTTTTCTTCCTGCAAGGCTTTATCGAGTACAATTTCAATGTTTTTTCCGAGGTGGTTGTACCGGGGGTAGCGCTTGGGGTAGTGCAGGCGCTGGGGCCTGGCTTTGAGGGTTTCCCGGGTGGGGATGGGATAGGGACTGTCTACGTCCAGTTTAAAGTCGCTGATCAGGAACAGGTGATCCCAAAGCTTGTGCCGGAAGTCTTCCACATTTTTCAGGTGGGGGTTCAGTAAACCCATCAGTTCAATGACTATATGCGCCTGTTCCTGGCGCTTGGCACGGTCTTCAATGGTGAGCAGGAATTGCACCATCTGCTGCACATGGCGGCCGTACTCGCGGATGACCAGGGACTCTCTTATTGTATTGTAATGCATAGCTGAAGGGCAAATGTACGCATCCACCTCCAAAAAACAGCACTGCCCCCTTAGGGGGCAGATGCCGGGTATCAAACGTAAGCAAAAGAGACGGGTTATTGTTTCACCAGGCGCTCGGTCATCAGCTCGCTGCCATCGGCTACCTGCAGCACGTACATGCCGCTGCCCAGTCCGCCGGCCGGTATCCGGTTGATGCCCGTGGTGGTACGACCGTTGCCGATGCTGCGGCCGTTCATGTCTACCAGCCGCCAGGTGTAGGAACCGGCTGCATTCAGCAGGATGTCGTTACCGGTGATGAGATTGCTCACCAGGGTGAATTTGGTGTCTGTTTTCACCTCCCGCAGGTGAACGATGTTGGAGTAATAACTCAGCTGCGAGGCGGTGGTTACGTGCAGGCGGTAGTACAGGGTGGTTTTTTCGAAGGGTTGGTACACAAATTTGCGCAGGTTGCCCTGCAGCTCCTGCAGGCGGGTGAAGCTGCGGCCGTCGGCCGATACTTCCAGCACAATGCTCTCCAGCGGTTCATCGGCTACGATGCTCCAGCTCAGCTCGTGCTTGTTACGGCTGTTATTGCCGCTCAGCACCAGGCTGTACACCGGCAACGTGGTATTGGCCGTAAAGGAACCGGTAAGGGCATAGCTGCCGATCATGCCGTAATTGCTGGCGTTGATATTGCTGGTGTTGGTAATCTGGAGGTAATAGGTGCCGCCGTTCAGCAGGGTGTCGGCCAGGGCAGTTACCGAAGCAGACGGGTTGTAGGTGGCGAGCAGGGTGCCCGACTGGTCGAGCAGCGAAACCCGCAGGTCAATGTTGGCCGAGCTGAAGCCGTTGGCCACATTGAAGGGGACACCGTTCAGCTGAACCCGGCCGCTGGTGGGCAGGTTCAGGGTGAAGAAGTCAACATCCTCGGTGGTATTGATAAATCCGTTGATGGCAAACTGGTTATTCTGCATCGTAACCGGTGCACCGGTACCGGTGGTATTGCCGATGTCATCGGGGCGGAAGCCAAAGCCGTTGGCGGTGCCGGCGATAATGGCCACATCGTTCTGCAGGTTGTTGCAGCCCCAGTTGTTGGGTCCGTTGTGCCACAGGGTGAGATTGCGGGAATAGGCATTGCCCATGATGGGCGCCCAGCTGATTTCCCCGCTGCCCTGGCCGGCGTTGTATTCGGTAACAAAGTTACAATTGCCGTCGTATTGCGACTGGTGGTAGAGGCCCAGCGTGTGACCGATCTCGTGCGAAGCGGCTTCAGAAA
Source organism: uncultured Chitinophagaceae bacterium (assembly GCA_937862815.1). Classification (GTDB taxonomy): domain Bacteria; phylum Bacteroidota; class Bacteroidia; order Chitinophagales; family Chitinophagaceae; genus Lacibacter. Next base: position 13,529 of record CALMED010000044.1, read on the forward strand.
TCATCTTCGCGTTGTTATTCAGCAGGGCGCTGAATACAAAGGCGGGCACTTCCTGTCCCCAGCGGAACGATTCTACATATGCCACTCCACCGGCACTGCCGTACCAGGAACTGGTGGGGGTGATGATCACCCGCATCCGCCGGTTGAGCGGGGCGGCGAAATATACGGCCGAGTCGGTCGTGATGTTGAGGTTAAAGGGACGGAAGTCTTCCGACACCTGGTTGAAAATGCGCACCATCTGCGCATTGGTGAGCGCGGGGGCCGCACAGATAAACCGCTGACCGCCGTTCCAGTACGGCGAAAAAACGGTTTGTCCGTCGAAGTCGAGGAAGATGGTGGCGGATGCCTGCGAATAACTGCTGTTGTTATAAGGAACCTGGGCTGTGGCTACCAGGCCTGCGCCCGGCAGCAACACGCATAAAATGGCGGTTAGAATACGTTTCATGGGACTGGATTTATGTTTGGGTTTCTCGGTTATCGGATATCAATGGAGCGCGGGAACGGACCGGTGCTGCCTTAATCGGCCAGCATCCGTGACACCTGCTTTTTGTTCCACGCATAGGTGCCGGTTACGGGATCTTTCTCCAGCATCAGCATGTCGCTGTGGGCCATGCTCATCAGCATGCCGCGGTATTCAACTGCTGCACCAGGCACCTGGATGCGGGATATGGAAAAAACCAGACCGTTTACATCGGCTGAGTGTACCATGATGGTGAGCAAACCGGGCGCGTCGCTGGTGCGGGCGGTAACCGTTCCGGTAAAGCGAACATTCCCTGCCAGGACCACCTTCACTTGTTGCCCAACCGTATAGTTCAGCATTTCTTCCAGAAACGGCGTCTGTACCGCGCTTTTAGCGGCTGTCTGGGTAAATAAAGCGGGTTTGTGATTGTGTTTTTCCTGCCCGGACCGGAACGAAACTTCCTGGGAGTAGGTAAGGGAGGCGGACAGGCACAACAGAAGTACAAGGGATAACTTCTTCATGACTTTTGGTTTTACGTTGGATACTTGATTAACTGAATCAGATACGAAGATACTCCGGCCTGTGATCGTTTGAAAGCGTAGTTTCCCGCATCTTTTTACGTAAAGACCCCGTTTGACAACGGGGTCGGAACCCAAAATCCACATTGTAAATCCGCCAACTCAAGGCGCGCTTCTACAACCCGTTTAAGTATATAAACTACTCATATTCAGTTTTTTACAGCCGGTTTTTGCCGTCGCTTTTCCGCAGGCTGCCCCCGGGAGCGCCGGTTGTTTTGCAGCTGGTTTTTCCGCCCCGTTCCGGGGATGAAAATTATCAGGTGATAAGGGAAAGTCTTTAGACTGCAGCAGGTTTTCCGGGTAGGGTGTTTCCGGCCTGCAGGGTAAAACTAGGCAGGCAGCGGCGGATCTGCAATCGTAAAAGCCATGTTTTTATGCGGGGGAGTTTTTCTGCAACGGCATCGGTGAATCCTCCGGCCGGGCACGTGCTCTTCCCTGCGTAGGCCGGCTCGTCGTTTCTCGGTGCATCGGGTTATTTTTGCGGTCCCTTTCACCATGCGCATCGTTTTTCTGCATACCGCTGCATTGCCCGCCGGCTGGACCGGCCTGATCGCCGGCTGGGTGGCCCACCATCCGCAACCCGATGTGTTTGCGCTCACCGCTGGCGGGCCGCAACCACTGCAAGCCCAAACCGTTGGTTCTTCCCGGACGGGTCCTTTCCCGGTTTCCTGGCGGCAGAACCGGCAGTTGCGCCGCCTCTGCCCCGACGTAGTGGTGGACGCTTCGGCCACAGCCCCGCTGGTGTTGAAGGGGCCGCGCCTGCTGTTGCTGCCCGATCCCGCCCTGCTGCAGCAACTGGCTGGCCCAACCGGACCACGGCAGGCCTGGTTGCGATACCGTTTGCGGAAAAAACTTCGCCAGGCTACACGGGTTGTAGTACCCACTGCTTTTGCGGCGGCACAGCTGCATCGTGTTATTCCGCTGCACCCCGGTCAGCCGGCCGTAGTGCCCCTGCTGCCCGGCGCCGCTTTTCAACCGCTGCCCCCGGCTGCCCGCGAGGCGGTGAAAGAACAGGTGACCGGCGGTGTGGAATATTTTCTTTACACCGGCAGCCTTGCTGCTGGCGGACAGGTACTGCGGTTGCTCAAAGCCTTTTCCGCGTTTAAAAAAAGGCAGCAGAGTTCCATGAGGCTGGTGCTGGCCGGCGCGGTGCCCCGCAAGCAGGAAGCAGCCTTCAAAAAAATGCTTTCAACCTATAAATACCGCGCCGACGTGGTGGTGCTGCCCGCTCCCGGCGATGCATTCCTCGCGGAGCTGATGGGGGGCGCTTATGCCGTCGTACAGACCGATGCGGCCGATACCACCGGCCTCCTTCCCCTCCAGGCCATCGGGTGCCGGGTGCCCGTGCTGGCACCCCGCGAAAGTGCTGCCGCCGAAACAGGAGGGGCGGCCTGCCTGTACCTCGACAGTGCGTCGGTGGACGAGCTGGCGCAGAAACTCATGCTGCTGTACAAAGATGAAACCCTGCGTGCCCGCCTCATCGCTAACGGGCAGGCGCAGCGGGAACAGTTTTCGCCGGAACGGGCGGAGAAGCTGTGGGAAGCAGCCCTGTTGTCTGCGGCCGATTGACGTACCTTTGCGGTCAATTCATTTACCATGACACATAAGAGCAATATCTCCATTGACGTTTTACTCGACGAGAACCGGGTGCCCGAGCTCATCACCTGGAAGGCCACCGACAGCACGGCCGATATGGACCAGCGGGCCAAAGCCATGCTGCTGGCCTTCTGGGACGGCGCCGATAAAAGCGCCCTGCGCATTGATTTGTGGACCAAGGACATGATGGTGGACGAGATGGCCGATTTCTACTACCAGGTACTGATGACCATGGCCGACACCCTGCTGCGGGCCACCAACCAGCCCGAACTAACGCAGGAGATGAAACAGTACGCCCGCCAGTTCATGAACCGCTTTAAGGAACTGCAACTGCAACAAAACCCCTGATATACAACATATGAGCCTGGAGCAACAAATTATGGCGCAACTGAAAGACGCCATGAAAGCCAAAGACGAAGCCAACCTGCGGGGCCTGCGGGCCATCAAGGCGGCCCTGCTGCTGCTGAAGACCTCCGGCGCGGAAGTGACCCCGGACGAAGAGCTGAAAATGCTGCAGAAAATGGTGAAGCAGCGCAAAGACTCCCTCGACATCTACCGGCAACAAAACCGGGCCGACCTGGCGCAGAAAGAGGAGGAAGAGATCCGCGTAATTGAAGGATTTCTGCCCCAACAGCTGTCGCCCGAAGAGCTGAAAGCCGCCCTGCAGGAGATCATCGCCGCTACCGGGGCCTCTTCACCCGCCGATCTGGGTAAGGTGATGGGTGTGGCCACCAAACAGCTGGCCGGCAAGGCCGATGGCAAAACCATCAGCGCTCTCGTAAAAGAATTACTCACCGCCTGATAGCCGCATGCTGATTGATCTGCTCACCGCTTCTGCCCTCGTGCTGGCTCTCGTGAAAGGTCTCCGCACCGGGCTGATCATGGCCGTTTTTTCGCTCGTGGCCTGGGTCATCGGCATGCTGGCAGCCCTCCGATTCAGTACCCTGGTGGCCGGATGGCTGGGCAGTACCGTCAACCTCGACGCCCGCTGGCTGCCGGCACTGGCCTTCCTGCTCGTGTTCCTGGCCGTTGTTTTGCTCGTGCGCCTGCTGGCCCGGATGGTGGAAGGCGTGGTGGAGCTGGCCTGGCTGGGCTGGTTCAACAAGCTGGCAGGAGTGCTGCTGTATGCGGCACTGTACCTCTGCCTGCTCAGCTTCCTGCTCTTCTATGCCCGGCAGCTGGGCCTGCTCACACCGGTCGCAACAGCCGGATCGCTTACCGCCAAATGGGTGGAACCGCTGGGGCCGGGTTTGCTCAATACCATCGGCACCTTTCTGCCACCGGTAAAAACATGGCTGCAGGAACTGGAACATTTTTTTGATGCCGCAGCACCCAAACCTGTAACGATGCTGTTGCATTCCATCCGCGGTTGATGGTATTTCGGGCAAAACCTTTACTTTAGCAAAACATAACTGTATGGCAGGTAACGGATAAAGGGATGCAGATTGCAGTTCTTACCGCAGTGCCTGGTACCCGGCAACACCAAACAGGAGGGAACGACCATTCAGATTAACTATTCGCTACTGCCAGATTCATGAACTACGAAATCAAACAATCCGATAAATTCCGCTACATCGAAGAAGGTTCCGGCGAACCCCTCATCCTGTTGCACGGTCTTTTTGGCGCCCTGAGTAACTTCCGCGAACTCATTGAATACTTCCGGCAACACAACACCGTTGTGGTGCCCATGCTGCCGCTGTTTGAGCTCGACCTGCTGCATACCACAGTGGGCGGACTGGAAAAGTTTGTACACCGGTTTATTGAAGCCCGTAACTACCAGCAGGTACACCTGCTGGGCAATTCGCTGGGCGGCCACGTGGCCCTGGTGCATGCGCTGCGCCACCCGCAACGCCTCAAATCCCTCATCCTCACCGGCAGCTCCGGTCTCTTCGAAAACGGCATGGGCGATACCTACCCCAAGCGGGGCGACTACGAATACATCCGCCGCAAAACCGAACTCACGTTTTATGATCCGGCCGTGGCCACCAGGGAACTGGTGGATGAGGTGTACGAGATCGTGAACCAGCGGAGCAAGGTCATCAAGATCATCGCCCTGGCCAAAAGCGCCATCCGCAACAACCTGGGCGAAGAGCTGCAGGGCATACAAACACCCACCCTGCTCATCTGGGGCAACAACGATACCATTACGCCGCCATTCGTGGGCAAGGAGTTTCACCGGCTGATCCCCAACTCGGAACTGCATTTTATTGATCACTGCGGGCACGCCCCCATGATGGAGCGACCGGTGGAGTTTAACGAAATTTTACACGGGTTCCTTACCCGCCTCAACCAGCCGGCACACGTCTCATAGGAAACGATACACATGACAGCAGCCGACATCATATCCAACGACCTCCCGGTACTCCAGATGACCGATACGGCTGCACAGGCGCTGCAGTACATGGAAGACAACGAGGTAACGGAACTGCCCCTGCTCAACGACAACAAGCTGGTGGGGTTGCTCCGGCGCGATGATCTGGGAGAACTGCGGCCCGCCACACCCCTGCACCAGTGCCTCGACCAGGCCGATGCTTCCCTGGTTCGCCCTACCGATTTCTTCCTGGTTCCGCTGAAGCTGATGCACCAGCGCCGCCTCAGCATGGTGCCGGTGGTGAACGACGGACGCGATTTCCTGGGCCTGGTGCGGGCACAGGACCTGCTTCACACCGTAGCCAGCTACAACGCTGCAGCCGAGCCCGGCGGGGTGATCATCCTGCAAATGACGCCCACCCACTTCTCCATCTCCGAAATCGGGCGCATCGTGGAGTCGAATGACGCCAAAATCATCCACCTCAACACCTGGACGGAACCCCGCAGCGGCCTGCTCATGGTGGCCATTAAGGTCAACAAGAACGACATTCACGACATCCTCGCCTCCCTCGAGCGCTACGAATACGAAGTGGTTCATTATTTTGGCGAAAACCTCTCTGAGGAGGAACTGCGCCTCAACTTCGACCACCTCATGAATTACCTGAATATCTGAACAGAAGCTGTTCCGTCCCGCTTAAATGGGTAATTTTAACTCCCCGCAGGGTTCACCGCATGCTGTTACACCACCTCCGCATATATGCACTGGGCTGTTGCCTCCTGCTGCTGGCTGCCACCGTGGCCGGTCAGCCTTCGGTGGCGGCCGACGAAGCCCGCAACGCCATCCGCCGGGTGGTGGCCCTGATGCCGGCCGGCACCGAACTGCGGGTGGGAAGCATCACGGTAAAGGGTAACCGCATTACCAAAGAATACATTGTGCTGCGGGAGCTCCCGTTTGTGCCGGGCGACCGGTTGGCCGTTTCCTCCCTCGAAAACCTGCTGGAAGAAGCGCGGCTCAACCTCGTGAACACCCAGCTCTTTCTGGAAGTGATTCCGTCCATCAGCGCCTGGAACGAAAGCCTCGTGGACTTCACCTTCGAAGTGAAGGAGCGCTGGTACATCTTTCCGCTGCCGTATTTCAAACTCATCGACCGCAACCCCAACCAGTGGATTGTGGAACAGAGTGCCAGCCTCGACCGGGTGAACTACGGACTGAAGTTCATGTGGGAAAACGTTTCCGGCCGGCGCGACAAACTCAACTTCAATTACATCAACGGCTACACCCGCCAGGTATCCCTTTATTACGAACAGCCCTACGCCGATAAAAAGCTCGAAAAAGGCTTCCTGGGCGGCATCCAATACGCCCGCACCCGCCAGATGAATTATGCCACCGACAGCAATAAGCAGGTGTTCTTCCCTGTCAGTAACAACGGCATCAGCGACTTTGTCCGTACCACCTTCCGCGCCGAAGCCGGCTACAGCATCCGCAAAGGTGTGAGCCACCGCCACGCCTTCCGCCTGTCGTATGTATATGAACAGATCCCGGATACGGTTGTGCGGCTCATTGCTGATAACTTCAACAAAGGTTATCTGCCCTATTTCTTCGATAACCGGACCGAGCAGCGCTTCGGTGAGTTTCAATACTCCTACCAGTATTTCCGCGTCAACAACATCCCTTATCCGTGGAAAGGAACGGCTTTCAGCGGTACCTTTCTGCAGCGGGGGCTGGGTGCCCCCGGCATGAATCTCTGGCAGGCACAGGCCAAGTTGGGCAAGTACTTTCAGCTGGGCCAACACACGTCCATATCCCTCATGGGGCACGCCCTGCTCAAGCTGCCCTGGCGGCAGCCCATGTACAACCAACCGGCCATGGGCTACGGTGAGTTTTACCTCCGCGGCCTGGAATATTACGTGGTGGACGGGGTGATGGCCGGTATTATCAAAACCACCATCCGCCGCGAAGTGGCCGAACTGCGGGTACCCACCCTGTTTCTGAAGAGTGAGAAGTACAAAAAGATCCCCTTTAAGATCATCGCAAAAGTGTTTGCCGATGCCGGCGGCTCCCATGCGCCTTACTTCACCAACAGCCTGCTCAACAACCGGTTGCTCTATACCTGGGGAGGCGGGGTGGACATACTCAGTTACTACGATTTTGTGGCCCGCATCGAATATTCGGTCAACCAGTTGGGCGAAAAGGGGTTATTTTTGCACCTCCGCCGCGACTTTTAAGCAGCGCGTTCATCCCGGTTTTTCCCGGGCCAACGGTAAACCCATTTCGATGAAAGTAGCCATCTACAGCCGGGTGTTTGAACAGGAGCAGCGCGACGATATCAGCCGCCTCCTGCAACAACTCCGCGACAACGGTATCACCCCCGTTCTCTACAGCGATTTCTATGCACAGATCCGCGGGTTCGTGCCCTTTGAAACGGAGCCGGAACTCTTTTCCCAGCCTTCCGACCTCAGCGATGCCTACGACTGCCTGATCAGTCTCGGCGGCGACGGCACCCTGCTCGACACGGTAATCCTGGTACGGGATAAAAACATCCCGCTGCTGGGGATCAACTTCGGCCGGCTGGGCTTCCTGGCCAGCATCGGCCGCGAAGAACTGGAATCGGCCGTGGCCTCCCTCGTAAACCGCACCTATGTGGCCGATGAACGGACTCTGCTGCACCTCGACAGCAACACGCCCATCTTCGGTGAAACACCCTATGCCCTCAACGAACTGGCCATCCAGAAGCAGGATACCTCGTCCATGATCAAAATTCACACCTACCTCAACGGCGAGTTCCTCAATACCTACTGGGCCGACGGTCTGATTGTGGCAACCCCCACCGGCTCCACCGGCTATTCGCTCAGCTGCAACGGTCCCATCGTCTTCCCCGACAGCGGCAGCTTTGTCATCACCCCCGTGGCGCCTCACAACCTCAACGTGCGGCCCCTCATTGTGCCCGATAACAACGTTATCTCCTTTGAAGTGGAAGGTCGTGCCGATACCTTCCTCTGCACCCTCGACTCCCGCAAGGAAATCGTGCCTACCGATGTGCAGATTGCCGTTAAAAAGGAAGATTTCAGCATCCGCCTGGTGCGCCTCAACGAAAACAACTTCCTTCAGACCCTGCGCAACAAACTTTCCTGGGGTCTCGACCGGCGCAACTGAGCGGCCGGGAAATTTGAACGCGGCACATGAAAACCTCCCGTTTGTGCGTTATACACGCGTATAACGGCTTACCGAACCAACGAAACCATGAAGCAAACAACATCCGTTTTCATTTTATTTATACTTCTTTTATCCGCCGCCCCCACCCGGGCGCAATACGAAGGCTTTGTGCAGGAGGGAGAATTCGGGCTGCAACTCGGGGCGGCGCACTACTTTGGCGACCTCAACACCCAAACCGGCCTGCGTCAACCCGGGTTCACCGCCGGCGGCTTCTACCGCCGGCAGTTCAATAACTACGCCGCCCTCCGCATCGCCGCCAACTATGCCCGGCTGGGCTACAGCGACCGGCTCCAGGCTTCCAACGAGTTCCAGCAACGACGCAACCTCAGCTTCCGTACCAACATCTGGGAGCTCTTGCTCCAGGGCGATTTTAACTTTTTCCGCTTCAACCCCACCAATCCCCACCAACGGTTCACCCCTTATCTCACCTTTGGCGCGGGCGTCTTTTACTACGATCCCTTCACCGAACTCAACGGGCAACGCCACTTCCTCCGCCCCCTCGGTACCGAAGGCCAGTTTTCGGCACAGTACCCCGAGCGTAAGCCCTATGGCAACACGGCCCTTACTGTGCCCTTTGGCGTGGGCATCAAATGGGCCCTGCACCCGGGCATGAACCTGCAACTGGAAGTGACCCACCGCTTTACCGGCACCGATTACCTCGACGATGTATCCACCACCTATGCGGGCCTCTCCGCCTTCGACCCCGGCACCCCGGCCTTCCTGCTCCAGGACCGCAGCTACGAACTGGGTCCCCGCATCGGCACCGCCGGCACCCAACGGGGCTTCAGCGGGCAGAAAGACCAGTATATCCTGGTAACCCTGGGCGTGAGCTGGAACATCACGTCGTACAAATGTCCCACCGGTAATTGACGGCGAATTCCCTCTCCGGCACCCGGGTGTTGCGCACCACTAAAAATTCTGATCAAAAAATTTATTGAAAATCAGTCACTTGCGAATGGGCGTCTGAAAATACTTGCTTGTTTCTTTTGCCAGACCACCCGATTCCTCCTACCTTTGCGGCCCGCTGAGCAGCGGATAATTTTATCACTACCACGGGATGGCGTGGTTAAACTTAAAACAAATGAGCAAACTTCATTTCACAACCAAGCATGCGAACGAGGCTACCGTGCAGCGTAACTGGTACGTTGTAGACGGCACCAATCAAACCGTAGGCCGCATGTGTTCCCGGATTGCCGCAATCCTGCGGGGCAAAAACAAAGCCTATTACACACCGCACGTTGACTGCGGCGATTTTGTGATCGTGATCAATGCCGACAAGGTGGTGTTCACCGGTAACAAACTGGAAGAAAAAGAATACCAGAATTTCAGCGGCTACCCCGGTGGCCAGAAAATCGAGCTGGCCAAAGACCTGCTCAAGCGCCGTCCCGAAGTGGTGGTGGAGCGTGCCGTAAAAGGGATGCTGCCGAAAAACCGCCTGGGCCGCAGGATGTACAAAAAGCTGTTCGTGTACGCCGGTGCCGAACATCCGCACAGCGCCCAGCAACCCAAAGAACTGAAGTTCTGATCACCGGTCAACATTCACATTCACAAATTTTCAAATTCCGATAAATGGAAAAGCAAAAAAACGCAGTGGGTCGTCGTAAGGAAGCTGTTACCCGTGTCTTCATCAGCAAGGGCAACGGCACCATCACGGTAAACGACAAGGATTACAAACAATATTTCAGCCTCGTGTATCTGCAGAACCAGATTGAGGCGCCCCTCAGGAGCATCGAATCGCTCGACAAGTTCGACATCAAGATCAACGCCACCGGCGGCGGTGTAAAAGGCCAGGCCGAAGCAGCCAAACTGGGCATCGCCCGGGCCCTGCTCGAGATCAATGCCGACTACCGCCCGGCCCTCAAGGCAGCCGGCTTGCTGAAGCGGGATCCCCGCGGTGTGGAACGCAAGAAGTTTGGTAAGAAAAAAGCCCGTCGCAGCTTCCAGTTCTCCAAACGTTAACAGCGCACCCCGCCTCCTCCGCCTGCCGGCGGAGAGGCGCCGGTCCAGGAAAACAAATCGTCAATTTTACAAAACATACAAATGGAAAATAACACTTCATTACAACAGCAATTATTGGAAGCAGGTGTTCACTTTGGTCACCTCAAGAAGAAGTGGAATCCCAAGATGCTGCCTTACATCTTTGCTGAGAAAAAAGGCATTCACATCATCGATCTGAACAAAACCGTGGAAGGACTGCAGGAAACGGCTGCCGCCATGAAGCAGATCGCCCGCAGCGGCCGCAAGATCATGTTCGTGGCCACCAAGAAGCAGGCCAAGGAAATCGTGACCGAATGCGCCCAGAAGGTAAACATGCCTTACGTGACCGACCGCTGGCTCGGTGGCATGCTCACCAACTTCAACACCGTGCGTAAAAGCGTGAAGAAGATGCAGAGCATCGAAAAAATGCTCAACGACGGCAGCTTCGACAGCATCACCAAAAAAGAGCGCCTCCAGCTTTCCCGCGACAAGGATAAGATGGAAAAAGTATTGGGCGGTATCGCCAACATGACCCGTCTGCCGGCAGCCCTCTTCCTGGTGGACATCGGTCACGAGCACATCGCTCTCGCCGAAGCACGCCGCCTGGGTGTTACCACCTTTGGCCTGGTGGATACCAACTGCGATCCCAACAAAGTGGATTACTTTATCCCCGGTAACGACGACGCCACCAAATCCATTGCCATCATCACCCAATACCTCACCGCCGCTATTGCGGAAGGACTGGCTGAGCGCCAGGCCGAGAAGACCGACGAGGACGAATCCGAAGAAGTAACGGATAAGGGCCCCCGCTTCGATGAGAACGTGGAAGAAGGTGGTGAGCGCGGTGCACGCCGTGGCGGCGGACGCGGTCCGGCCGGCGGTGCAGGAGCCCCCAAGCGCCGGGTGCCCAGCACGCAGAAGCGTACATCGGCCCGTTAAGGGATCCGTTTCAACCAACCGGGTGCGGCCCCAACCGGCCGTCACCCCCCGTAAGCATTTCGTGAATCAATTCAAACCAGTTCTATGTCTACTGTAACGATTACCGCACAGGATATCAATAAACTGCGCCAGGCAACCGGCGCCGGCATGATGGATTGCCGCAAAGCACTGACCGAAACAAATGGCGATTTTGAAGCAGCGATCGACTGGCTCCGCAAACAGGGCCAGAAAGTGGCGGCCAAACGGAGCGACCGCGAAGCCAAAGAAGGCGTGGTGATTGCCCAGACCAGCGCCGACCACAAGACCGGCTTCATCGTATGCGTTTCCTGCGAAACAGATTTTGTGAGTAAAAACGCCGACTTCGTAGCCTTCGCCCAGTCCATCGCCGACGCGGCTGTGGCCAACAACGTTAACTCTGCCGAAGAGCTGAACGAAGTGACCATCAACGGCACCAAAGTGGTGGACCTGGTGAACGACAAGCTCGCCTCTATCGGTGAAAAAATCGGCATCAGCAAATTTGAGCGCATTGAAGCTCCCTACGTTTCATCTTACATCCACGGCGCCTACCGCATGGGCGTGCTGGTGGGTCTCGACCAGGATGCAGCAGAAGCCGGCAAAGACGTGGCCATGCAGATCGCAGCCATGAACCCCGTTGCCGTAGACGCTTCCAGCGTACCGGCCGATGTGATTGCACGGGAAAAGGACATTATCCTGGAACTCATGAAGCAGGATCCCAAAATGGCCGGCAAGCCCGAAGAAATGGTGGCCAAGATAGCCGAGGGCAAGCTGAACGCCTTCTTCAAAGAGCAGACCCTGCTGGCGCAAGCCTTCGTTAAGGATGGCAGCAAGAGCGTGGGCGATTATCTTAAATCCGCCGGCGGCGTAAACGTAACCGGCTTTAAGCGCGTAGCCCTGGGTTAAACCGGCGCCGCTGATATGTTTAGTCCCGCAGGATAGCCTGCGGGATTTTTTTTGCTGCAACCCGTCCTGATTTTCGTTAGCGTTTCACGGTTGTTTTGGGAGTACATTTGTACGAACAAAGGCTTTGTCGTATGAAGATGCTCACCAACTATGTGACCGGCCGCTGGATGGCCGGCACCGGGGAGGGGCAGCCCCTGTACAACGCGGTGACCGGCGCTCCGGTTGCCCGGGCTTCCACCGAGGGACTGGATTTTGCTGCCATCACCCGGTACGCCCGCACCGTGGGCAATCCCGCCCTTCGCCACCTTACTTTTCACGAGCGGGGCGCCCGCCTCAAGGCGCTGGCCCTCCACCTCCGCGAACACCTGCCCCGTTTTTATGAGATCAGCTACCAGACGGGCGCCACGCGGGCCGACAGCTGGATTGACATTGAAGGCGGCATCGGTAACCTGTTTGCCAATGCATCCCTGCGCCGCCGCTTTCCCAACGAACCCTTCTGCGTGGACGGCGAAACACATAACTTCAGCAAGTACAACACGTTCATGGGCACGCACATCCTTGTACCCAAGGAAGGCGTCGCCATCCACATCAACGCGTTCAACTTCCCCGTGTGGGGCATGCTGGAAAAAATTGCGGTGAACCTGCTGGCCGGCGTACCCGCCATCGTAAAGCCTGCCACCGTTACCAGCTATCTCACCCATGCCGTGGTGGAGGAAATCATCGCGTCGGGCATCCTGCCCGAAGGCGCCCTGCAGCTGATCTGCGGCAGTGCCGGCGACCTGCTGGATCATGTCACCAGCCAGGATGTGGTTACTTTCACCGGCAGCGCCCGTACCGGCCACCTGCTGCGTTCGCACCCGGTCCTCCTGCGGGAGAACGTGCCGTTTAACATGGAAGCCGACTCGCTCAACTGCATGGTACTGGGCAACGATGTGGAGCCGGGTATGCCGGAGTGGGACCTGTTTGTAAAAGAAGTGCGCAAAGAGATGACGGTGAAAGCCGGCCAGAAATGCACCGCCGTGCGCCGCATGTTTGTGCCGGAAGATAAAATAGACGCCATGCAGCAATCCCTTGCGGCAGCGCTGGCACAAACCGTCATCGGCAACCCCCGCAACGAGCAGGTGCGCATGGGCGCCCTCGCCGGCCAGACCCAGCGCCGCGAAGTGCGGGAACAGGTGCAGCAGCTCCTTACCGCCGCGGAACTGGTATACGGCGATCCGGGGCAGGTGGAAGTGCTGGACGCCGACCCCGTGGAAGGCGCTTTCCTCTCACCGCTCCTGCTGCGCAACGATACCCCCTTTACGTCAATAGCTGTGCACGATGTGGAAGCCTTTGGCCCGGTGAGCACGCTCATGCCCTACGGCACCATGGACGATGCCATCCGCCTGAGCAAGATGGGCAAGGGCAGCCTTTGCTCCACCATTGTAACCGCCGACGACCGGCTGGCACGCGACTACGTGCTGGGAGCCGCTTCCCACCACGGGCGCATCCTGGTGCTCAACCGCGACTGTGCCAAAGAAAGCACCGGCCACGGTTCCCCGCTGCCCCTGCTGGTGCACGGCGGTCCCGGGCGCGCCGGCGGCGGCGAAGAGATGGGCGGCCTGCGGGGTGTAAAGCATTACATGCAGCGTACCGCCCTGCAGGGCTCGCCCACCATGCTTACTGCCGTTACTTCCGTTTACCAGCCTTATGCAAAAGGAAAAGATCCCGGCGTGCATCCCTTCCGCAAGTATTTTGAAGAGCTGCAGGTGGGCGACCAGCTGGTGACCGCCAAACGGCTCATCACCAGCGAAGACATTGACCGCTTCGCCGATCTCAGCGGCGATCATTTCTACGCCCATAAAACCGCCACCAACTTTGACGGCACCCTGTTCGAACGCCAGGTGGCCCACGGCTACTTCATCATGAGCGCGGCGGCGGGATTGTTTGTAGACGGCAGCGAACGCGGTCCGGTGCTGCTGAACTACGGCATCGACGAACTGCGGTTCACCAAGCCCGTGTACCCGGGCATGTCCATCTACGTGCGCTTTACCTGCAAGGAGAAAGTACCGCAGGAGCGGCGGGAAGAAACAGATATCCCCCGGGGCATCGTGAAATGGTACGTGGAGATGCTCGACGACAACGACGAACACACCGGCATTGCCACCATTCTTACGATGGTGCAGTGCCGGGAACAGTAATAAAATGAAACAACACAGGTATGATACACAACATTGAAGGCGGCTATGTGAAGTCAGAATTTCACAACCACGTTACAACCATAGAATTTTATCACCCCCAGGGTAACTCGCTTCCTTACCGCATCCTCGAGCAGCTGGCCACCGCCATCCACGGGGCTGGCAATGACGAAGAAACCCGCGTCATCGTGCTGCGCTCGCAGGGCGAAAAGGCATTTTGTGCCGGCGCTTCCTTCGACGAGCTCACGGCCATCCGGACGGAGGAGGAGGGACGGCGCTTCTTTTCCGGCTTTGCACAGGTGATCAATGCCATGCGCACCTGTCCCAAGTTCGTCATCGGCCGCATCCACGGTAAATGTGTGGGCGGCGGCGTGGGACTGGCGGCGGCCTGCGATTACGCCATTGCCACAGAAAACGCTGCGGTCAAGCTCAGCGAGCTGGCGGTAGGCATCGGCGCTTTTGTGGTGGGCCCTGCCGTGGAACGGCGCATGGGCAATGCCGCATTCATGCAGCTGGCCATTGACGCTTCCAACTGGCGCACCGCCGGCTGGGCGCAGAAAAAAGGCCTCTTCGCCGAAGTGCACCACAGCTCCGAAACCATGGACGAGGCGGTACAGAACCTGGTGGACTCCCTCCTGCACGCCAACCCCGAAGCCATGGCCCTGCTGAAGCAGACCTTCTGGGCGGGTACCGAGAACTGGGACAGCCTCCTCACCGAACGCGCCGCCATCAGCGGACGACTGGTGCTGAGCCGATTTACCCGGGAGGCGATTGACCGGTTTAAAGCCCGGGCCCGTACGTAATATCACCGGGTTCCGGTGGTTGGGGGAGTGGTTTCGCTTAGTTTTGCAGCAATTTTCTTTCTGCTTATGGACATGCTGCTGCACGACCTCACCAACCCAACCCTGCTCTTCTTCCTGTTGGGGGTGCTGGCCGCCCTGGTAAAAAGTGACCTGGAGATTCCTGCCCAGTCGGTCAAGTTTATTTCCCTGTACCTCCTTTTCTCCATTGGGTTTAAAGGGGGCCAGGAACTGGCCCACAGCGGCCTCACCACCGAAATTGTGGTTACCTTATCACTCGCTCTCTTCCTGGCGGCACTGGTGCCGTTGTATGCGTTCTTTATTCTCAAGCGCCGGCTTACTGTTCACGATGCCGGTGCCGTGGCGGCGGCATATGGGAGCGTCAGCGCCGTAACCTTTGTGGCGGCTTCCTCCTTCCTGGAGGCGGAAGCGGTACACTATGGCGGGCACATGGTGGCCGCTATGGCGCTGATGGAGGCGCCGGCCATCATCATTGGCGTGATGCTGATCCGGAAATTTGATACCGGACAAACACAACAGCACCGGCTGCGGTACATCGTGCACGATGCACTCACCAACGGGAGTGTATTGATGATCATGGGCAGCCTGGTCATAGGGATTGTAGCCGACTCCAAACAGGCCGAAGGCATCAAGCCCTTTACCTCCGATATCTTCAAAGGGTTTCTCGCCGTCTTTTTGCTGGAGATGGGCATGGTGGCCGCCCGCCGTTTCAAGGCCTTCCGCAGTTACGGCTGGTTTGTTACGCTGTTTGGCTTGCTGCTGCCACCGCTTAACGGCTGCCTGGCCATTGGGCTGAGTTCATTTTTTACCATTGAACCCGGCAACCGGTTTCTGCTGGCCATCCTCGCGGCCAGTGCTTCCTATATTGCCGTGCCGGCGGCCATGCGGCTGGCAGCGCCCAGGGCCGACCCGGGCCTTTACATTCCCATGGCCCTTGGCGTTACCTTTCCCTTCAATCTCACGGTGGGGATCCCGCTGTACTGGTGGTTGATCCAGCAGTTGTAGACCTGCACGCCTTTACAGGTTGTCGAACTCGTACAGCGGGTCGAAGTGTTCGCCGGCATGCAGTTCAAAAATGGTCTTGATGACCCCGTCGTGCAGGTCGTACACCCAACCGTGCAGGTTGGGGGCGTTGCGCTCTTTCCAGGCTTTCTGCACAATGGAGGTTTTGGCCACGTTCATCACCTGTTCCTGTACGTTCAGTTCAATGAGCCGGTTCAGCCGGTCATCTTCATTTGCGATGGCCCGGATCTCCTCCTGGTGGTACCGGTATACGTCTTTGATGTTGCGCAGCCATTTGTTGATGAGACCCAGGCTGTGCTGCTGAAACGCCGCTTTCACGCCACCGCATCCGTAGTGGCCGCATACAATGATGTGGTTGACCTTTAACACGTTTACCGCGTACTCCAGTACGCTCAGCACGTTGAGGTCGGTGTGGATCACCATATTGGCGATGTTGCGGTGGATAAAAATCTCACCCGGCTGCGTTTGCGTGATCTGGTCGGGCGGTACCCGGCTGTCGCTGCAGCCGATCCACAGGAAGTCGGGTTTCTGCACGTTCACCAGGCGATTGAAAAAATCGGGGTCCACCTGCACTTTATTGGCGGCCCATTCTTTGTTGTTGTCCAGTAATTTTTCGTATGACTGCATCAGAATACGTTTTGTTGTTCAGAAATTTTTGGGATAGTTCGCGCCATTGTCTTCGATATCGCCTACATGGCTCATGGTGTTTTCGATCCGGTATTCATCCTTGAAGCCGAGCAGGTCTACTTTGATGTTTTTTTCCGCGGCGCTCACGCTGTAAAAGTCGCGGAGCAGTTCCAGCACATCGTGATCAATGTAAACGGTATCCGAAGCGTCAATCAGGATCTGGCTGTTCTCGGGCAGGTGGGCCAGGGTTTGTTTGATGGCCGCCTTGTTGAGGAACGACACTTCCTGGGCCAGCTTCATGCGGATGCGGGCGCCTGCGTGGTGCTCTTCTTTGCGGAAGAAGTAGGCCAGCTTCATGTTACCCCGCAGGATGAAAACGATACTCACGGCGAGGCCGATGCCCACCCCTTTGAGCAGGTCGGTAAACACCACGGCCAGCACGGTGGCCATAAAGGGGATGAACTGCGACAGCCCGCTGTGCCACATGTGGCGGAATACCTTCGGACTGGCCAGTTTGTAACCGATGAGGATGAGGATGGCTGCCAGGGTGGCCAGGGGTATCTTGTTCAGCAGGGTAGGGATGGCCACTACCGCCAGCAGCAGCAGGACCCCGTGGGTGATGGCCGACAGTTTGGTGCGTGCCCCGGAGGTGGCATTGGCCGTGGTTCGCACAATCACCGAGGTCATGGGGATGCCCCCGATAAGGCCCGAAAGGATGTTGCCAACGCCCTGTGCTTTCAGTTCCACATTACCGCTGGCGAAGCGTTTATAGGGGTCCATTTTTCCGGCCGCCTCCAGGCTCAGCAGGGTTTCAATGCTGGCTACAATGCCCAGGGTTAAGGCCGTGATCCACACATTGTAGTTGAGCAGCCCTTTCCAGTCGGGAAGTGAGAACTGCTCCAGGAAACCGGCTGCCGAAGCCGGGATGGGCAGGTCCACCAGGTGGCTTTTTGTTAAGGCCAGCGATGAGCCCGTGGCCACCAGGATTTCATTGATCACCAGTCCGGCCACCACCGCCACCAGTCCGCCGGGCAGCACTTTTATTTTTTTCAGGAAGCTGATCCGCATAAACGCGATGAGGATGGCCACCGATACCAGGGTAATGAGCACCGCTCCGGGTTGCATGCTGTTGGCCGCGTCGATGAGCGACGAGAAGCTGTTTTCGGTACCGTCTTTCTCAATAAACGCAAAGTCACCCTCGTTGTCTGCATCATATCCCACCGCGTGGGGCAGCTGTTTCAGGATGATGATGATGCCGATGCCCGTGAGCATGCCCTCAATCACGTTCGACGGAAAATAATTGGAGATGGTGCCTGCCTTGATGAAGCCCAGCAGCAGCTGCAGCACACCGGCCAGCACCACGGCCATCAGGAAGGTTTCAAAGGAACCCAGCGTGGTGATGGCGGCCAGTACGATGGCGGTGAGGCCCGCGGCCGGTCCGGATACACTGAGGTGCGACTGGCTGAGATAACCCACCACAATCCCCCCAATGATACCGGAAATGATCCCCGAGAAGAGTGGGGCCCCGCTGGCCAGTGCTATACCCAGGCAGAGCGGCAGCGCTACGAGGAATACCACAACCCCGGACAGCACATCTGTACGGAAGTACTTGGTCGTTAGTTTCATGTTGGTTGTTGTTAGGGCTGTTGCAACCGGCTTTCCTGCCGGATCAAAGGCTGCGGCAGACGGTTCCCGTCCTGCGGCCACTTTAAAATACTGAAAAAATGAATTTGTCTGGCAGAAGACCCATCCGGCGGTTCCACCGGCACTTCCCGCCCCGGGGGAGTGTACAACTTTTCTGTATGAAGAATGCGTTGATTTGCTTCGTGTTCCGAATACTTCAAACGTTGCTCCTGCTCTTCCAGGTCCGGTTTCTGCCATTCCTCCGGCGGGGAGGTATTGGCGGTTTCATGGTTGTGTGCCAACTCTTCTGCCAGTTGATTCTGGTACAGCAGGGAGCCCATCTGCTGCAGGGGCAACAGTTGAATGCCGAAGACCAGCACAAGAAGTAAGCCAATTGAGCGAATGGGCATGGGCTACAAAAATATAGCCAGCAGTTGTTTGTCGGACAAAAAAGAAAGGCCCCGGGGGGCCTTTAATTTTTTTTAACATATCCTTCAAGAAGTCTCAGATGTTGAGTCCCCCGCAAACACTGATGGTCTGGCCGGTGATGTACGACGACAAATCGCTGGCCAGGAACAGGGTTACATTGGCGATGTCTTCTGCGCTGGCAAACCGCGCCAGCGGGATGCCGGCCTTGTATTTGTCGGCGCCTTCGCCTTCCTTCAGGTAAGAGGTCATATCGGTTTCCACAAAACCGGGTGCAATGGCGTTGCAGCGGATGTTGCGGCTGCCCAGTTCCTTGGCCACGCTCTTGGTAAAGCCAATCACGCCGGCCTTGCTGGCGGCATAGCTGCTCTGGCCGGCATTGCCCATTTCGCCAATCACCGAGCTCATGTTGATGATGCTGCCGCTGCGGGCTTTCATCATCGGGCGGAGGATCTGCTTGGTCATGTAAAACACACTGTTGAGGTTCACCTGGATCACATCGTTCCATTGGTCGGGGCTCATGCGCAGCAACAGGTTGTCTTTGGAGATGCCGGCATTGTTCACACACACATCTACGGTGCCGAACTCCTGAAGTACTTCGTTTACAAAGGATTCACAGGCTGCGAAGTCGCCGGCATTGCTTTGCCACGCCTTCGCCTTTACGCCCATGCTTTGGAGACGGGCTTCGAGGGCGCGGGCCCGTTCGGCGCTGCTGTCGCTTACATAGCTAAAGGCAATATGGGCTCCGTGTTCGGCAAATTTGAGGGCCACCCCTTCGCCGATCCCGCGGGCGGCGCCGGTTACGATGGCTACTTTTCCTTCCAGTAATTTCATACAAGCGGTTTTGATTCGGGCGTGAAAATAAGGGATTTCTACCGGGTAGCTGCGCACCGGCTTATTCCTGCAGCTGCGATTTCAGCGCTGCTGCCAGTTGTGTGGCCAGCCAGCGGTAACCCCGGTCGTCGGGGTGGCAGGCATCGGTGAACCCCAGCTGCGCCGGGTCCAGCCCGGTGAGGGATTGGTGCCCCGGCATCGCCGCCGAGCCTTGCTCCAACCGGTAGTAAAGCCGGGCCAGCAGCTCCGGTCCCTGGTCGGCTGCACCGGACCGGTGGTAGGTGCTGTCGCCGGGCCGGTAAAACCGCACCGGCTGCAGGAAGTCGGCGTACTGCATGCCGTTGGCGGCGCAGAACTGCTGCAGGTCCTTCACTACCCGCACATAAGCCCGGCCGTAACGGTCGAGGGTTTGTGTTGTTACGGTTTCGTATTGCTCGTAGGGGTAGCGCGACAAGCCGGCGGCCCGGCCGATGAAGTGCAGCGTTTTTCGGATATAGCGGGTGGCGCCCTCCCACACCCCGCGGAGGGTGTAGGTTTTTTTGTACTCTTCCACGGCCCGCAGCGCCGGCGAAAACTCATCACCGGCATAGAAGAGGGGCGATGGAATGAAGTGCGGATCGTCGGCAGGGTGGTTCACCCGAAAGCTCTCCGTGTCGTTGAAGCCGTGCAGGGCCACCACCAGGTCGGGTTGGTAGTTGCGCAGGTGCAGCTGCAGGGCTATGAGTTCCTGGGCCGATACAAAGGCGGGCAGCGCTCCGTTGAGCAGTACCACCTGCCGGCCGGGCAGGTATGTCTGCAGCAGTCCTTCCAGCAGGTTGCGCCCGGCGGAGTCGGTGAGGTTGCCCAGCGCATGGGCCACGCTGCCGCCCAGGAGCAGGATGCGGTATTCCGGGCTGTCTTTCTGCAGCGAAATGGTGGCAGGTATGTCAAAACCGGTGCCGCCCGCTTCTTTTTTCTGGTAATACACGTACGGGGCGTCTGTATAGGTGCCTCCGAGATGATTTTTATTGCGGTTCCAGAGTGTGAAGAGGAGCCCCAGCACCAGGTTCAGCAGCAGAATACCGGCCAGCACAAGCAGCGCAGAACCGGCCAGGCGGGTGATGATGCGGGAAAAGGTCATGCAGCGTGTTTTTGATGTCGTTACAGCGACAGGATTTCTTCCACCAGGGTGCGGTCGTTGCTCAGGCGGGGTACTTTGTGCTGGCCGCCTAATTTCCCCTTTTGCTGCAACCATTTATGAAAAGTGCCGCGGGCTACCGGCCGCACGAAGGGCATGCGCAACGCGATGTTTTTATGCCGCTTTGCTTCGTAGTCGCTGTTGAGGTTTTTCAGGGCGGTGTCCAGCTCGTAGATAAACCCGTTGAGGTCGGCCGGTTCTTTTTCAAACTCAATGAGCCATTCGTGTGCCCCGTTGCCGGTGGCGCTGAAGTACACCGGCGCAGCCGTGTATTCGTTTACGATGGCGCCCGTCTGTTCGCAGGCTGTGGCAATGGCTTTGTCGCTGTTATCCACGATCAGCTCTTCCCCGAAGGCGTTGATGAAGTGTTTGATGCGGCCGCTCACCCTGATGCGGTAGGGGGAAAGGGAGGTGAAGCGGATGGTGTCGCCCACGATGTAACGCCACAGCCCGCCGTTCGTGGAAATCACCAGGGCATAGTTGCGGCCCGTTTCCACTTTCTGCAGGCCCACGGTGTGCGGGAAGGGTTTGCCGTATTCTTCCAGGGGCATGAATTCGTAAAAGATGCCGTGGTCGGCAAACAGCAGCATGCCGTCTTCGCCGGGCTTGTCCTGTGCCGCGAAAAATCCTTCGCTGGCATTGTACATCTCCAGGTAGTTGATGGGCTTGCCGATGATCTGCTCAAACTGCTCCCGGTACGGCACAAACGAAACACCGCCGTGCAGGTACAGCTCCAGGTGGGGCCATACCTCGCTGATGGAGGACTTGCCGGTGATCTCCAGGATGCGGCGGAAGAGCACCAGGGTCCAGGTGGGCACGCCGGAAATGGAGGTGATGTGTTCGGGGATGGTGCTGCGGGCCAGCTTTTCAATTTTGCTTTCCCATTCTTCCATGAGGGCGATGCTGAGGTCGGGCGTGCGGATCCAGCTGCTCCAGAAGGGAGCGTTCTGCATGAGCACAGCGCTCAGATCGCCGAACTGGATCTCTTCGTTCAGCTGGTTCACGTTGTGACTGCCGCCAATGACCAGTCCCTTGCCGGTGAGCAGGTCGGAGGCGGGGAAATTATTGTAATAGAGGGTGAGCACATCCTTGGCGGCCCGGTAGTGGCCGTCCTTCAGGCTTTCCTCGCTCACGGGGATGAACTTGCTTTTGTCGCTGGTGGTGCCGCTGCTCTTGGCAAACCAGGTAACGGGCGTGGGCCAGAGGATGTTTTCGGCCCCTTCCATCATTTTCTGGATATGGGGTTTCAGATCATCGTATTCGTGTACGGGTACGGTGTTTTTGAAATCGCGGACGGAAAACAGGCGTTCGAAGCCGTACTGCTGACCAAATTGGGTGTACTGGGCGGTGGTAACCAGGTCCTGCAGTACTTCGCGCTGGGCCGCCGCCGGGTTGTTCATCCAGGCTTCAATGCGCCACATGCGCAGGCGGGCAAGACGTGATATGGCAGGGCTCAGCAATTTCATGATGGAGCGGGCAAGATAAAAAAGTTGACCGGTTTTTAAAAGAGCCGGTTTTATCCGGGCAATTCCCGGTGGGCCTCATCGTGCAGGTAATCTTTCCGTTTGAGCTCAAAATTCCGTCCCAGGTAGAGGCGGCGCACGTGTTCGTCTTCGGCCAGTTCTTCGGCCGTGCCGTGTTTAAAGATTTTTCCTTCTATGAGCAGGTAGGCCCGGTCGCAGATCGAGAGGGTCTCGGTTACGTTGTGGTCGGTAATGAGGATGCCGATGTTTTTGTATTTGAGCCGGGCCACCACTGCCTGGATATCTTCCACCGCAATGGGGTCCACCCCGGCAAACGGCTCGTCGAGCAGGATGAACCGCGGATCCACCGCCAGGGCGCGGGCGATCTCGGTACGGCGCCGCTCGCCGCCGCTGAGCGAGTCGCCCAGGTTCTTACGCACATGGTGCAGACGGAACTCGGTGAGCAGTTCCTCCAGTTTCTCCTTCTGTTCCTGCCGGCTGAGCCCCGTCATCTCCAGCACCGCGGAAATGTTGTCCTCCACGCTCAGCTTGCGGAACACGCTGGCCTCCTGGGGCAGGTAGCCGATGCCCATCTGCGCCCGCTTGTACATGGGCAGGCGGGTGATGTTGAGGTCGTCGAGAAACACTTCCCCCTCGTCGGGTTTGATAAAGCCCACCACCATGTAAAACGTGGTGGTCTTGCCGGCCCCGTTGGGCCCCAGCAGCCCCACAATTTCGCCCTGCTGCACGTCAATGCTCACCTGGTTGGCCACCGTGCGGTTGCGGTAGCGCTTTACAAGGTTTTTGGTATGGATGATGCGGTTCACCAACGGTTGGTTTGAAGGGCGAAAATACCGGATTCCGGGCACAAATTCCGGCCCTGGCTGTTACGGAATGTAAAAATGCCGCCGCAACGCAGGTGAAACATTGTTTGCAGGAACCCATGGCCTGTTATATGTTTGCAGGAATACTGCAAACATGAAGGTTACCGACCATATAGCTGCTGCCAGCGACACCCTCGTGTCGTTTGAGATCCTGCCCCCGCTGAAAGGAAAGACGATCAATTCCATTTTCGACCACCTCGATCCCCTGATGGAGTTCAAGCCCTCCTTCATCAACGTGACCTACCACCGGGCCGAACAGGTGTTCAAGAAAAAGGCCGATGGCACTTTCGAAAAGGTGGAAGTGCGCAAGCGGCCCGGCACGGTAGGCATCTGCGCCGCCCTGCAGAACCACTATAACATTGACGCGGTACCCCACCTCATCTGCGGTGGCTTCTCCAAGCGGGAAACCGAAGACGCCCTGATTGACCTCAACTTTATCGGCGTGCAGAACGTGCTCATCCTCCGGGGCGACGCGGCTAAAAACGAAACTTATTTTGAACCCCACCCCGAAGGCCACAAATATGCCATTGACCTGCTGAAGCAGACCATCAACCTCAACCACGGCATGTATCTCGAAGAAGACATCCGCGACGGTTTCCGCACCGACTTCTGCGCAGGGGTGGCCGGCTATCCCGAGAAACATTTCGAATGCCCCAACCCGGAAATTGAAATGCAGCGCCTGAAAGAAAAAGTGGATGCGGGTGCAGAATACATCATGACCCAGATGTTTTTCGATAACAGCAAGTTCTTCGCCTTCGTAAAAACCTGCCGGGAAATGGGGATTGAAGTGCCCATCATCCCGGGGCTGAAACCCCTCACCAGCAAGAAGCAGCTGTCGGTTATTCCCCGCACGTTTCATGTGGACATTCCCACCGAACTGAGCAACGAAATGATGAAGGCGAAGTCGGACGAAGACTGCAAAAAAATCGGCACCGAGTGGCTCATTCAGCAGTCGAAGGAACTCAAAGCCTTTGGCGTGCCGGTATTGCACTACTATACGCTGGGCAGTCCCAAAGTCATCTACAACGTGGTGAAGGGTGTTTTATAAGACCTGGTCAAAGCCGGGCAACCCTGCCGCCTTTTTCGTATCTTAGCAAGGCTTATCCGAAGCGCAACCGTCTGTCCTGCTTTGCCATAAATCTATTCGTATGCATCCGGAACCGCTGCTCTGTACCCCTGTATCTTTTTCCCGCTATGCCGAAGCTCTGCATGAACCGTATCATGCGTATAATGCAGCTGCCTTTTCCGAAGCCAATGCGCATAAATGCGAATCGGTGCACCCCCTCCTGTTTCACGACACCAAGAGCCGGTTGGGGATTATTGGCGGGGTAAAAGACGGCCTTTTTCAGTCGCCTTTTTCAGCTCCGTATGGTGGCTTTTCCTTTGCCAGGCAGAATGTGCATTTCCCGGTGATGGAGCGGGCCACGGAGTTGCTGGAGGAATACGTCCGCGGACTGGGCCTCCGGGGCATCCGCCTGGTGCTGCCTCCCCTGGCCTATAACCGTGTGTTTCTGTCGAAGCTGATGAATGTATTGTACCGGGCCGGGTACAGCATCAGCAACATTGACCTCGACTTTTACATTGAACTGCAGCACCCCGTTCCATATGAAGAACGAATGTGGTACAATGCCCGCAAGAACCTGCACCAAAGCCGGCAGCAGCCCTTCCGCATGGTGCAGTGCAACGGCCAGTCGGCCGACCGTGAATTGGTGTACCGCATCATCGCGGAAAACCGCCGTGCCAAACAAAAACCCATGCACATGTCGCTGGAAGAAGTGCTGCTCACCGCAACGTTGATCCCGGCCGACTTTTTTTTACTCTACCTCCAGGAGGAACCCGTTGCCTCTGCCCTGGTTTTTGAATCAGCCCCGGGCATCCGCTATGTAACGCATTGGGGCGACCTGCCCGGTTACTCCCAGCACCGGCCGGTGAACTTTCTTTCCCATTACCTGGTGGAACACTATGCGAAGGAAGGACTGCAGTACCTGCACATTGGCATTGGCACCGAAGACAGTGTGCCCAACTATGGCCTCTGCGAATTCAAGGAAAGCATCGGGTGCACGCTCACGCCCAAACTCAGCTTTGAAAAGCAGTGGACATAATGAACGGGGTACAATAGCTTACTGCAACAGTTGTTTCCGCACAGCTTCGTTCACCTTCACCGGGTATTTCTTCTTCAGCTCCGTAATCCACTGTTCTTCGAGCTGCAGCTGGTAATCGTTGATCACCAGTCCCCGTGCTTCTTCGAAGCTACGCGGGTCGCCGCCGGCATGCACGGCCAGGATGTAGCAGAAAGAAGAAGAGCCATCGTTGGGGTTGGTTTCGATGGGGGTAAACGTGCCGGCCGTTAAACGGGTGCCTTCCCGCACGGGCAACTGGGTGTATTCAAAGCGGCCGCTGTCGGCCAGCGCATAGCCGCCCATCTGGTTCATGTGTTCTTCCCAGCCGGCAGGGTTGGCCCGCATGAGGCGCAGTACTTCGTTGGCAATGGAGGTGTCGGCGCAGTTGACGATGACAGCGGTAACCCCGGGTTGCCACAGGTAACGGCTGCGGTTGGCTTCGAAATAACGCAGCAGTCCGGCCGTATCGGCAGGTGCCACGCTCCAGATCTTCCGCTCCATCACTTCAAACAGCAGGCTGCCTTCGGTGAACTCCTGTACCTGGAAGCGGAACTGATCGTTCATGCGCTCCAGCCGGTCTTTGTAATACTGCTCCACCGTTGTTTCCGTAAACTCCTGCAGCAGGCGGGCATAACCGGCCGGACTTTGTTTTTCCGTGCCTTTGCCGCGGGCAAAGCGGAGCCAGTCGGCCACGCTGATGGTTTTTTCCTTCAGCTGAAAGAGGGGTTTCTGTTGCTGCGACCGGTAGATGGCGGCATAGTTCTTCGCTTCCAGGGTGGAGTCGGTGAGTTGCCAGAGTGCAGCTTCGTTAATCGGAAGAGGTTTGTACCCGCTGGCCCGTTTCATTTCTTCGCGGTGGCGGCGGGCCAGGGCTTCCATGCGGTCGCTGGCCATCACGCGTTCGTTCCACTGCTGGTATACGGTGGCGTCGTTGAGGTTGGGCGCGGTGGTGGAAAGGCTGATGCGGCGGATGATGTGCCAGCCCCAGCGGGTGCGCACAGGGCGGCTGATGGCGCCGTCCGCAGCCAGGGCAAAAGCGGCCTGGCTGAAGGCCGTATCAAAACTGCTGAAGGTGAAAGCGGGCAGCACGCCGCCGGCCATGTAGGTGAGTTTATCGTCGCTGTATTTTTCAACAGCCTGCGCAAAGGGAAGTCCGTTGACCAGCTGCCGGTACACGCTGTCGGCTTTCTGCTGGATGAACCCGATCTCCTGCTGCGAAGCGCCTTCGGGCACGGCCAGCAGGATGTGGGCGGCCTGCAGGGTGCCCAGCGTGGGACGGCGTTGCAGCAGCCGGAAGATGTGCCAGCCGTTGGGACCTTTTACCGGCGCCGATAAACCGCCGGGCTGCAGGGCATACACCACCGACTCCAGCTCATAGGGCAGCGAAAACACCGAGATGAACCCTATGTAACCATCGGTGGCCCGTACATAGGGGTCGGTGGAAACGGTGCGGGCGGTGGCAGAAAACACGGCCCCGGCTTTCAGTTGCCGCCAGGCGCCTTCAATCTTCTGCCGGGCGGCCACGCTGTCGTCGCCAAAGGCTACAAATACATGCGCCACTTCCAGTTCGGTCTGGCTGCGGAGGGCCGCTTCCTCTATCAGTTCTTTCAGGTAGCCCTGCTGCCGCATAAACTGGTCGGCCATCTGGGCGCGGAAGCCCGCGATATCGCTCTGCAGGGAGGTGAGGGTGTCCAGCTTCAGGTCGCGGGCGGCCTGCACTTTCAGTTTAAAGCGGATGTACAGATCGAGGTATTCCTGCACCGAGGTTTCGGTGATGGCCGCCGTATTGTTGCGGGTGTAAGCCCGCCAGAATTCGGCTTTGGAAACGGAATGCGGACCGTAGGTGAACAGGGTTTGTGCGGTGCTCTGCAACCCGGCGAGGAGCAGAAGGGCAATGATCAGGTTTCGCATAGTGGTTTTTTAGGGATGGTTTGCTTGTTGGGAGGTATGAAACCGGAGAAATTCATCGAGCTGATCCGGACCTATCTTCTTGGCCAGGATCCGCTTGTCTTTGTCCAGCAAATATAGGGTGGGTGTCTGGTACACATCGTACGACTGCCGATAGTTGGGCAGGTTGCGGCGGCGCTCGTCTTCCCGCAGTTCAAACGACTGGTACCAGTGCTGCCAGCCCGCCAGCTTTTCGTCACGGATGTAACGGGTCCATTTGTCCTTCACGGCCGGCCATTTGCTTTTGTCGCTGCGGATGGTATCCACCAGCACGCCCACCGGCTGCACGCCCCACTGCTTCCAGGCGGCCCGGTAAAAACTGTCGAGGCGGGGCACCTGCTCGCGGCAGTGGCTGCAGTCGGGGTCCCAGAACACCAGCAGGGTGAAGCGGGCGTTGAGCCCGTACAGCGATTGCCGGCGCCCGGCCGTGTCCAGCAGCTGCAGATCGGCCGCCGGCTCACCCACGATGTTGCCCATGAGGCTGTAGGCCCGGTTGTACACCAGCTCACGGTCTTTTTCTTCGAGCCAGTCTACCTGGTTGGTAAGGTAGTATTTCTCAAAAAGGTGCAGAAACACCACATCCAGCCCCATGTATTTGGGGTTCATGTATTCGTTGGTGAAGCGGTTGAGGTAATACCGGAACATGGTTGTGTTGCCGCGGCTCGAAAGGATCATACGGTCGGCTTCCTGCTTCAGGCTGTCGGGGTGCCGCGTCACCACCTGCTCCATGTAGCGGGTGAGGCGCTGCTCAAACATGGGCGTGCGCAGGAGGCGCTCGTCGCCAAAGGCCACATCCTGCCAGTACGCTTTTTTGTAGGCGTAATAAGCGTTGAGGGTATCCTGCCGCGTTTTGCCGGTAACCTGGTACACGGGTTCTTTCAGCAGACGGAAGAGGAGGGAGAGGTAGCTGTCGGGTTGCACCACCACAAAACTGTCGCGCCATTGCTGGGCCGCCGCCAGGGCACCGTTCATCTGTTGTTCCAGCCGGGTACTGTCGCTTCGGTTGCGGGCGGTGCGCAGCTGTTCCTGCCAGCTGCCATAGTCTTTAAAAATGCGCTGCGTGGCCTGCTGGTAGGCATCGAGGTGCAGGTTTTCGGGCGAGCCGCTGATGGACGCCATGCGGAAGTTCTGCGGGTCAATGCGGATGGAAATGTCCTGGTCCTTGTCTATCAGCACATCGAAGAACCGCTGCTTCTCCGGGTCCACCACGATGTACAAGCCGCCGGTGAGCCGTTCGTTGCCGGAAAAAACGGCGGTACCGTCGGCGCCGATGCGGGCCGAATCCTGCAGGTATTTCTTATCGCCGTAATAATAGCCGAGGTAGAGCTGTCCGCCGGCCACCGGCTGGTAACTGACGGTAATGCGGTAACCCTGCGCCCCGCCGGCGAAGGCGCTGGTGAGCGCCAGTAAAAAAAAGAGTGCGTGTTTCATACAAGCCGGGCGTAAAGGTATTTAAAAACAGGGCCATCGCTGTTAAGGTTTTGCAAAGGGCTGCGCTTACCTTTGCCCCGTGAGAAAAAAGAAGCGCAACCCCGTCCTGGAAAACGTGTTGGTGGAAGATTATGCCGCCGAAGGACGTTCCCTCGCCCGCATCGAAGGCAAGGTGCTGTTCATCGAGGGAGCCGTGCCCGGCGACGTGGTGGACGTACTGCTCACCAAAAGCAAAAAAGACTGGGCCGAAGGCAAGGCGCTCCGCGTGCGCACTCCGTCGGCCGACCGGCTCACGCCTTTCTGCAGCCACTTCGGGCTCTGCGGCGGCTGCAAGTGGCAGATGCTGCCCTACAGCCGGCAGCTGGCCTACAAGCAGCGGGAAGTGGAGCAAAACCTGCGCCGCATCGGCAAACTCGACCTGCCGCCGCTGCAACCCATTGTGGGGTCGGATCTTACCCGTTACTACCGCAACAAACTCGAGTTCACCTTCAGCAACAAAAGGTACCTCACCCGCGAAGAGCTGGAGCAGCGCGATGCGGCCGGTGAGGCGGCGCCACCCGAGCCGGGCGCCCTTGGCTTTCACGTGCCCCGGGTGTTTGACAAAGTGATTGACATTGACACCTGCTACCTGCAGGGCGAACCCAGCAACGCCATCCGCAACTTCATCCGCCAGTTTGCCCACGACCACGGCTTTTCGTTCTACGACATCCGGGCGCACGAGGGCTGGCTGCGCACCCTCATCCTCCGCACTTCCACTACCGGGGAGGTGATGGTGAACCTCACCTTCGGCTACGACGATGAACCCAACCGCAGCCTGCTGTACGAAGCGCTGCGGCACCAGTTCCCCGAAATCACCACCCTGCTTTACACCATCAACCCCAAGTGGAACGACAGCATCCACGACCTGCAGCCGCAGGTGTACAGCGGCCCCGGCTACATCACCGAGCGGCTGGGGGAGTTTGTGTTCAAGGTGGGACCCAAATCGTTTTTCCAGACCAATACCCGGCAGGCAGAAAAGCTCTACGACATCACCCGCCGCTTTGCCGCCCTCACCGGCAGTGAAACGCTCTACGATCTTTACTGCGGCACCGGCAGCATCGGCATCTACTGCAGCCGCGGGGCCCGCAAGGTCATTGGGGTGGAGGTGATTGCCGAAGCCATCGCCGACGCCGAAGCCAACGCGGCCATGAACGGGCTCGAACATACCAGCTTTTTTGCCGGTGATGTGATAGAGGTGTGCAACGACGCCTTCTTCGCCGCCCACGGGCGCCCCGATGTGGTGATCACCGACCCGCCCCGGGCCGGCATGCACGAAAAACTGGTGCACAAACTGCTGGAGATGGAGGCCCCCCGCGTGGTGTATGTGAGCTGCAACACGGCCACCCAGGCCCGCGACCTGCAGCTGCTCAGCGAAAAATACGCGGTGGAGCAACTGCAGCCGGTGGACCTCTTCCCGCACACCCACCACATCGAAAATGTGGCCGCTTTAACGTTACGGAAACAGTAAGGATGCATCAAATGGCCTGTGTTTCCCCCGCAATCCCGAAATTCGCAGCTTCAACAACATCCACCACGTGAGTTACCAGCAGATACGACCCGGCCGCTTTGATGTCCTGCCATCCGTCATCAAAAACCTCATCATCATCAACGGACTGGTGTTGCTGGCGCAGAAGACCAGCGAAGTATGGGGCATGGAACAATGGGTGTACGATTTTTTTGCCCTGCACAATGTGCAGTCGCCGCTCTTCCGTCCCCACCAGCTGATCACGCACCTGTTCATGCACGGCGACTTCTTCCACTTTTTCTTCAACATGTTTGTGCTGTGGATGTTTGGCAACATGCTGGAGAACCTCTGGGGCCCCAAACGCTTTCTCATCTTTTATTTTCTCTGCGGCCTCGGCGCGGCGGCCCTGCATCTCACCACCCTCTCCATTGAGTCGGCGGCCCTGCAGCGGGAGGTGGCGGCCTTCCTGAACCGCAGCACGCCCACCGAGCTGGCCGTGTTCCTGGACGAGCACCCGTCGGTCTACCGCATCTTCCAGGGGCCCCAGATCTCCACGCTGCTGAGCAACTGGACGCTGGCGCCCGGCGACGTGAACTACATCGACCAGGCCCGTACCCTGGTGCAGGAATACGCCCGGATAAGCCTCAACAAGCCCACCCTCGGCGCATCGGGCGCGGTGTTTGGCGCACTGGCCGCCTTTGGCTTTCTGTTTCCCAATACCTATATCTACCTTTACTTTTTCTTTCCCATCAAAGCCAAATGGTTTGTGCTGCTGTATGCCGGCGCCGAACTGTGGATGGGCATCCGCAACAGCGGGGGCAACGTGGCCCACTTCGCCCACCTGGGCGGGGCCCTCATCGGCTTCCTGCTGGTGCTGTACTGGAACAAAAAGAACCGGCGAACGTTTTACTGATAAATCACCATCGCTATGAGTTATCTGCAGGCACAACGGAAAACGGGCAAACGTTTCATTGACGACGGCAACCCCGTTCTCATGCTGATCTTCATCAACGTGTTTGTATTCATTCTGCTCAACTTCATCCAGATCACCTACGTGCTCAGCAATGCCGAGCCGGGGCGCTTTGAGGCGGAGGTGCTGCGCTGGTTTGAGCTGCCCGACAGCCTGTCGGCGCTGCTCACCCGGCCCTGGACCCTGCTCACCCACATGTTCAGCCAGTTCAGCCTCTGGCACATGATCGGGAATATGTTTTTCCTCTGGGCCTTTGGCTACCTGCTGCAGGATATTTCCGGTTCCCGCCACGTTACGCCGCTGTATCTCTACGGGGCGCTGGCCGGTGCCCTGCTCTTCCTGCTGAGCGTGAACCTGGTACCCCGCTTCGCCACCCTGGCCGGCACCATCACCTATGCCGGCGCCAGTGCCGCGGTGATGGCCATTGCCGTGGCCGCCACCGTGCTGGCCCCCGACTACCGCATCTTTCCCATGATCAACGGCGGCATCCCGCTCTGGATCATCACCGTCATCTACATCATCATCAACTTTGCCGGACTGGCCAGTCTCGCCTTCCCCCATCACCTGGCCCATCTTACCGGCGCCGCCATGGGCTTTGGCTACATCCGGGGCGTTCAGAACGGCTACGACCCCGGCGCATGGATGCACCGCAGCTACGCCTGGTTCCTCGCACTCTTCGCCCCCAGGCCGGCCGCCGAGAAACCCTCGCTCAAAAAAGCCGTGTTTTACAATACCCGCGGAGAAGCTCCGTACAAAAAGACCATGAACGTCACCCAGCAGCGGATCGACGCCCTGCTCGACAAAATAGGCGAGGAGGGGTACGACGCGCTTACGGCCGAAGAAAAAGAATTTTTAAAACGGGCCGGCGGGTCCGGCAGCTGATCCCCCATGGCCGGCATCCTGCGCTCTGTCACCAAGCAGTTTTTCATCGCCATCAATGCCGGCATCAGCGCCTGTATGTTGCTGCTGTACCTGCTGCCGCACAGCAACCAGGACTATTTCTGGATCCTCAACCTCTTTGCCCTCGCGTTTCCCTTCCTGCTGGCCCTGCAGGTGCTGTTCCTGCTGTTCTGGCTGCTGGCGAAGCCCCGGCTGTCGCTCCTGCCCCTGCTCACGCTGGCCTTGTGTTACAGCCTCATCCGCCCGGTGATCGGTTTGCACGCACCCGACCGGCAGGCGGAGGCCCGCCCCGGCAGCCTGCGGGTGGCCAGCTGGAACGTGCACCTGTTCGACTTTTACGAAAACAGGGGCCAGCTCGACCCCGCCATGCTGCAAAAGGCCCGGCAGCTGAGCGCCGATATCCTCTGCGTGCAGGAACTGGTGTATTCGCTCGACACCACGTCGCCCCTGTCGCTCGAGCGGGTGAAAAAGCGGCTGGGCTATGCCCATGCCGTTACCGGTAACGACCGCAGCTTTGGGGTGCACACCAATATCAAGACCCGCAACGAAGTGTACTACCCTTTCTGCCTGGGTATTTTTTCGAAGTACCCCATCGTGCAGTGGAAGAAAGTGCAGTCGCTCCCCGAGTACAACCATACGTTTATCTGGGCCGATATAGCCGTGGATACCGATACCCTGCGGGTGTTCAACATCCACCTGCAGAGCATGCACTTTGTGAAAAACGATTACGAGTTTATTGAAAACATTGACCAGAAAGATGTGGACCAGGTGAAACTGCAGGGCCGCAACATCCTGCGCAAGATGAAAAGCG
Organism: uncultured Chitinophagaceae bacterium; assembly: GCA_937862815.1. Lineage (GTDB taxonomy): Bacteria > Bacteroidota > Bacteroidia > Chitinophagales > Chitinophagaceae > Lacibacter. The sequence goes on from CALMED010000044.1 coordinate 46,262, forward strand.
CCAACCTGCTGCGGGCGCAACAGGTGAACGATGTGCGCCGGGAGCTGGAGCAGAGTCCCTATCCCGTGCTGCTCTGCGGCGATTTCAACGACGTACCCAATTCCTATTCCTACCAGGTGATGAAGCGGCAGCTGAACGACGTGTTTCCGCAACGCGGATGGGGCCTGGGCCGCACGTTTAACTTCCTGTCGCCCACCCTGCGGCTCGACTTTATCTTCCACAGCCCCGGGCTTCGCCCCCTGCAGTACAAGGTCCCCGACTGGCAGCTGAGCGATCACCGGCCGGTGACGGCCGTTTTTGAGTGGCCGGCACCGTAACGGCGGAAGCCCTATCTTTGTTCCGCTATGCGGACCCCCTTTACACGCTCCTCCTGTTGTTGTTGATGTTCCGGTCAACCGGCCCGTTCATGCGCCGCTCATTCTCCCATTTCATTTTCAAGAACCTTTATGCAACCGCTTAAAATTTATAACTCGCTCACCCGGCAGAAAGAATTGTTTACGCCCATCACCCCCGGCCATGTGGGGATGTATGTGTGCGGTCCCACCGTGAGCGGTGAAAGCCACCTGGGCCATGCCCGACCCTATATCACCTTCGACGTGTTGTACCGCTACCTGCTGCACCAGGGCTACAAAGTGCGTTACGTGCGCAACATTACCGACGCGGGCCATTTTGAGGAAGAAGGCCGCGAGGCGGAAGACAAGATTGCCACGAAAGCCGTGCTGGAAAAGCTGGAACCCATGGAGCTGGTGCAGAAGTACACCAACCTGTTTCACTGGGCCATGGACCAGTTCAACACCCTGCCGCCTTCCATTGAGCCCACGGCCACGGGGCATATTGTGGAGCAGATCGGCATGATTGAACAGCTCATTGCCGCGGGCTATGCCTACGAGGTGAACGGCTCGGTGTATTTTGACGTAAAGAAATATGCGGCGGGGCACGACTACGGCAAGCTCAGCGGCCGTGTGCTGGAGGAACTCTTTGAAACCACCCGCGAGCTGGAGGGACAGGACGAGAAGCGCGACAAGGCCGACTTTGCTCTCTGGAAGCAGGCGGCGCCCGAACACATCATGCGCTGGAAGAGTCCCTGGGGCGTGGGCTACCCCGGCTGGCACATCGAGTGCTCGGCCATGGCCACCAAGTACCTGGGGGCGCAGTTCGACATACACGGCGGCGGCATGGACCTGCAGTTTCCGCACCACGAAAGCGAGATCGCCCAGAGCACCATCTGCAATCACGTGGCGCCCGTGCGCTACTGGATGCACAACAATATGATCACCATCAACGGCCGCAAGATGGGCAAGAGCTACAACAACGTGATCAGGTTGACGGAGTTGTTCAGCGGCAGTCATCCCCTGCTGGAGAAAGCCTACTCACCCATGACGGTGCGTTTTTTCATCCTGCAAACCCAGTACCGCGGTACGCTCGACTTCAGCAACGAAGCCCTGCAGGCCGCCGAGAAGGGATTCCGGCGGCTGTGGGAAGCCCATGCCTGGCTGCAGCAATACGATACCGTTGCGACGGGCGAAAGCGCTGCTGCCGATGCGGAACTGGACGCCACCGTGAACCGGCTGGTGGGAGAGCTGTATCCGGCCATGAACGACGACCTCAACACGGCCAAGGCCCTGTCGCACCTGTTTGAACTGGTGCCGGTGATCAACGGGTTGAAAGACCAGCACCTGGCCCCCGATGCCCTCGCCGGCGCCACGCTGCGCAACCTGCAGGCGCAGATGAAAGTGTTTGTGGAAGAGATCTTTGGACTGCAAGACGAAACCACGGCCGGTAACAGCCGGCTGGCCGGTGTACTGCAGCTGCTCATTGAGATCCGCAGGGAAGCCAAGGCAAAAAAAGACTTCGTCACCAGCGATTTCATCCGCAACCGGCTGGCGGAACTGGGCATCCAGCTGAAGGATGAGAAGGGTGGGGGGATGAGTTATCTGGTTCAGTGAATGAATGAGTGGATGAGTGAATAGAAGGGAGGATCCTCCGGTAGCGCTTGCTCCGTGGCGAAAATAAGGATTGAAGGACTGAAGGATTGAAGGACTGAATAGGGGGGCGTTCGGGTTCAGGAAACTGCGCTTAACATAGTAGCCGCCTCCCCGGGGGTCTCCTGCAAGGGACCCCGGGGTTTTAGAAACGTTGCGCTCCGTGTACGCCGTCTCTTTGCGCCCGTTGCGTGAAACCCCCAGGCCACAAGGTTGATCAGGTGAAAGGTTGATAAGTTGAAAAGTTTCCAAGGTTGAAAAGGCTTCTGCGCAATCTGCAAAATCATCTGCGACATCTGCGGGAAATTCTCAAGGATTGAAGGATTGAAGGACTGAAGGGGGAACGTTCGGGTTCAAAAAACTGCGCTTAAAATAGTAGCCGCCTCCCCGGGGGTCTCCTGCAAGGGACCCCGGGGTTTTTGAAACGTTGCGCTCCGTGTACGCCGTCTCTTTGCGCCCGTTGCGTGAAACCCCCAGGCCACAAGGTTGATCAGGTGAAAGGTTGATAAGTTGAAAAGTTTCCAAGGTTGAAAAGGCTTCTGCGCAATCTGCAAAATCATCTGCGACATCTGCGGGAAATTCTCAAGGATTGAAGGATTGAAGGACTGAAGGGGGAACGTTCGGGTTCAAAAAACTGCGCTTAAAATAGTAGCCGCCTCCCCGGGGGTCTCCTGCAAGGGACCCCGGGTTTTTAGAACGTTGTTCTCCGTGTTCGCCGCGTGAAACCCTCATGTAACTGACTATTAGCCGGGTAAGGAATCTTCAACGAAGAACGTACACCCAATCAATCCTTCAGTCCTTTTCTTTCCCTTGCGCCCGCTGCGTGAAACCACCAACCGCAGAGACCAGAGAAGCAGAGATAAACGCAGAGAGTTATTATTTAAAACCTTTGCGCCCGTTGTCTCTTTGTGTCCGTTGTGTGAAACCCCCGTTGCGTGAAACCCCGCCGCGTGAAACCCTCAGGCCGCCGATTATGAATTCTGAAGCGAATCTGTAAAGACGAGCGTTTACGAAATCAATCCTTCAGTCCTTCCATCCTCCAGTCCTTTCTTTCCCTTCACATCTGTTTCGCCTCTTCCGGTCGCCGGGGCAGGATCCGGGGCAGAGTTGCGGGAGGTGCCGCCGCGGGAAGCGGGGTGGTTGGGGTGTGTGTGCGGGTGAGGTCGGCGATGGTATCCAATACAATTTTTTCGGTTTGCTGCGCCCAGCTGCGGAAGCTCTCCGCGGTGTTTTGGTAATGGGGCAGGTAGTGGAGCAACACGTCGAGGTCAAACCGGTCGGCATAGGTGCCGGCGCCGGCTTTGGCACCGTCGCGGGCGTTGCACCACTGTTCAAAATGCCCCTGCACGGGCACCATGAGCACCGGCTTGCCCAGGTAGAGGGCTTCGCATACGCTTTCAAAGCCGGCGGTGGTGACCACGGCCCGGCTGTTGGCCATGTAGCGCAGGAATTTCTGGTCGTCGAGCGAGTGGAAGTAGAGGTTATCGTGGTACTGCCATTTTCCTTTTACGGTGGGGCTGTCGGTAAAGCAGTGCAGTTCGTATTGGGGGTGGCGGCTGTGCCAGCGGATGATGTCCTGCATGTAGCCCGCGTTGAGCAGGTACACGAGGATGTGGTTGCCCGGGAACACTTCCTGGCGGCTGACGTCGCTGCGCAGGAGGGGCGGACTGATGCGGATGTTTTTGTGTACGGGCTGCGACAGCGGGTAGAACGAGAGGGCCAGCAGCCGCCGGGAGCCCATGGCGGTGAGGCGGGTGTACCAGCGCAGGGCGCCGCGGTCTTTGGCCGGGCTGCCGGCGGGAAAGTGAAACTGCGGGTGCAGGTAGATGTACTGGTGGGCGATGGAGATGGTTGTTACGGGCAGCCCGCCGAAGAGGTGGCAGAGGCCCACCAGCGGTTCGTAGAAGTTAATCAGTACATCGGGCCGGTGCCGGGCAACGGTGTCGCGGATGAGCTGCATGCTGCGGCGGTAGCGGCCGATGCGCAGGAGGGTGTGGCACACCGTTTTGCCGAGGCGGATGGACTTGTTGTCTTTATCGGTTACGAAGTTGGGACTGGGGTAGGTGCGGAAGGGCGCCGGGATGCGTTCCCGCACGAAGGAGGGGATTTCGCGGCGGTGGCTGCTGCCCACCAGTACGGCGGCTATTTCGTGGCCCTGGGCCCGCAGCAGATCGCCCAGGGCAATGGCCTGGGTCAGGTGGCCGCGGCCTTCTCCCTGTATGGCAAAGATGAATTTCATAACGCGGTTTGGTAGTCTGGCGCGAAGCCGGGGAAGTAAGCCGGTTCCGGTTCGGCTTCACGTACAGGTGCCGGAGCGGGTGTGTCGGGTTGCTGCTGCTCCTGCCAGTCGGTATAGTAGAGGATGCGCCATTCCCCGTCGTGGGTTTCCACGAGGGCGCTCATGGTTTCCACCCAGTCGCCGCTGTTGAGGTAGTGGATGGGTCCGATCATTTTATCGGCCGCCTGGTGGATGTGGCCGCAGATGACGCCGTCGCAATGGTGGGCCTTGGCCACTTCGCAGAGTTGTTCTTCGTAGTCGGAGATGAACGACACGGCCGATTTCACTTTGGCTTTCACCACCTGGGAGAGGGAGTAGTAGGGCAGGCCGCGGCGCACCCGGTACTGGTTGTAGTGGCGGTTGAGCCAGAGGAGGAAGGTGTAGCCCACATCGCCCAGTTTAGCCAGCCATTTGAGTTGGGTGGTAACGGTGTCGAAGATATCGCCGTGCACCACGAAATATTTTTTAGCGCCGCTCTGCAGGATGTGGGTGCGTTTGATGACGAAGGGGCCGAAGGAGAAGGGGAGGATTTCGTCGAGGAAATCGTCGTGGTTGCCCCGCAGGTAGATCACTTTGGTGTTGTACCGGTAGAGGTATTTCATGAGGATGCGGAAGAACTGGGTGTGTTTTTTCTTCCACTCGCCCGATTTGCGGAGCTGCCAGCCGTCCACAATGTCGCCGTTGAGGATGAGCGTGTCGCATTTGTGTTCGCGGAGGAAGGTGACCACTTCTTTCACCCGGGAGTTGCGGATGCCGAGGTGGAGATCGGAGAGGATGATGGTGCGGTAATGGGTTTTCACAACACAGTGGTTGTGCAAAGTTGTTCCGCCCTTGTTACGGCAGTGTTGCCGGCCTGTTATGCCTGCGTGAACAAATTGTTACCCCTGTGTTAAGGCCGTGAGCCGTGGGCCGTGGGCCGTGGGCCGTTTGCCGCTGGCCGTGGGCGGATCGTGGGGGGATGGTTCCGGTGTGAGGGCGGGCCTGCCTGGGGTGCGGGCCGTTTCACAAACGGTTATAAGAGTTTACAAACGTTTCGCTTCGGGTCGGATTGTCCCAACGACCACACAAAAAAGGTTACGGGCAGGCATTGAAAATCAAGGGGTGTTTTTTAACTTGGGGGGCGGGGATAACTGACAATATAAGAGTCGCCAGCAATTATAAAGACAATAATCAATATGAGACAAACGAACCAAGTTTACGGAGTGTCAAACGACTTAATCGATACATATATTGAAAGACCTCTAGTTGATGAAACATTTACCAAAGGACTTCAGAAAAACAAGCATATAATCGTTTACGGTGCATCAAAACAAGGAAAAACATCATTGACAAATAAGCATTTGAGTGAAAAAGATTATGTTAAAGTCAATTGTTCTCCTACTTCTTCCACATTAGACATTTACAATTCAATTGCACGACAATTAGATATTGAGATATTAGAATCGCATGAGATAACAACAACAGTTGGAGGTGAAGCAAAGGTCGGACTTAAAGCTAAAATCAGAATTCCATTTTTTGGCGGAGCCGATGCGGAAACAGGAGCGACAGCTTCTACAAAAAATGAAAATGGAAAATCATTTAGGGTAATTGATTTTAATTTAGCTTTAGCTCAAGACCTTTCAGAATTACTAAGAAGCATAGACTTTAACAAAAGAATTATTCTGGAGAATTTCCATTACCTAAGTGAGGATGTCCAAAAGCAATTGGCAATAGATTTAAGGATATTTGAAGATTACAATATCTTGTTTATAGTATTAGGTATCTGGCGAGAAAAGAATCGATTAGCACAGTTCAATGGAGATTTGTTGGACCGTGTGATTGAAGTTCCTGTAGAACCCTGGGAGCGAGAAGACCTTAAAAAAATTGTTGCAGAGGGCCTCCCATTATTGAATACAACATTTGAAAAAGTTGTGGATTTCATCATTGATAGTTGTTTTGATAGTGTAGGTGTATTTCAGGAAATTTGTAAAGAGTCATGCTATGCTGCTGGTATTAATGAAACAAGCCCTAACATTGTTGAAATTACTAAGGATAATGTTGATGCTGCTATTGGTAGGAAACTTGAGGACTATTCAAGCAGGCATACAAGATGTTTGGAGAGTTTTATAGAGCAAAAAGCACGTTCCTCCCAAGAAGTCCCATTGTATATTCCATACTATTTTATTAAAGTACTATTTGAAGAAACAATTGAGGATATTATTAAAGGATTGAAGAGAAAGCCATTGCAAATGAAAATTAAAGCAATTCATCATCGACCAGACGATGTAAGGCCCTCCGATATGGGATATTTCCTTAAGAATCTAGTAGCTAGTCAAATTTCAAAAGGCATTTCACCGCCAATCTTTGATTATGATAACAGCACGAGTTCTATTAAGATAATTGATTCGACTTTTTATTTTTTCATAAAGAATTGCGACAGGGAGGAGGTTGTAGAAAATTTAGCTATTCCGGAGGGACTGGAAGAATAACTACTGGTAGCAACACCAACCCAAAAAGTGACGGTTAAGTGGTTAAATAAAGCTTTGTGCTTCTATCAAAGTTTCTGCTTGGTTGACAGTGAAGTGCTTCGAAATCGCAACCTTCGTGGTAGCTGCAAAACGTTTCAGGCAAGGCTAAAATACCAAATCCGACTGAGAAACCGTTGACAACTTCGGGACAATTTTGACCAGCTTAACACATTAAAAATGTAACTTTGCTAAATAACTTAGGACAAAGAAAATGAGAGTAAAAGAGCCATTATTTGACTACATAAGCCCAGACACTGAATATGCAATTAAAAACGGTGACTGCCTGACCGTTCTCAAGAAAATTGAAGACGGCAAGTTTGACCTCATTTTGACCTCTCCACCTTACAATGTGGGGAAATCTTATGAGACCAAGACAAGTATTGAGAAATACCTTGAAACACAGGAAGAAATAATATCTGAACTCGTAAGGTCGCTTTCACGCAAGGGAAATCTTTGTTGGCAGGTTGGCAATTACGTTGACAAAGGTGAAATTTTTCCCCTTGACATTTTTTATTACCAAATTTTCAAGAAGCACGGACTAAAACTTCGTAATCGTATTGTTTGGCATTTCGGACACGGACTTCACGCAAGCAACCGTTTCAGTGGACGTTATGAAACTTTACTTTGGTTTAGCAAAACAGACGACTACATTTTTAACCTTGACAATGTAAGAGTTCCTTCAAAATATCCTGGTAAAAGACACTTCAAAGGTCCTAAAAAAGGACAGCCATCAGGAAATCCACTTGGTAAAAATCCGAGTGACATTTGGGAAATAATAGAACAGGACTGGGATAAAGCAATGTGGGACATTCCAAATGTAAAATCTAACCATCCAGAGAAGACGGAACATCCTTGCCAATTTCCAATAGAATTAGTTGAACGCTGCGTTTTGGCATTAACAGACGAAGGTAGCTGGGTTCTTGACCCGTTTGCAGGTGTTGGTTCAACTGTAATCGGTGCTATTAAAAACAACCGTAACGGAATGGGAATTGAAAAGGAAAAAGAATATTGCAAAATCGCAAATAAAAGAATTGATGACCTTAAAGAAGGAAGGTTAAAAATAAGACCAATTAATAAACCAATCCATAAGCCGACAGGGAAAGATAAGGTTGCTCAAATTCCTAAAGAATGGGCAGAACTTGCATTTGTATACGGAAAAGGAACGAACGGACACTAATGAAAATAGCACAAAAATATTCGCACCTGAACGGAGAAGAATACCTTATCGTTCATCACAATGATTTATATAAAGAAATCAAGCAAGTAATTGCAAGCATTGACGCTGACAGGTTCAGAACTAAAATTAGCAAAGAGAAAAGAAAAATTGGCAGCAGTCTTTTATCACCTATTGACTTGAACGAAGCATTTAACACAGAATTCAACAAAAGAAAATGGGCAGAAAGCAGATACAACTATTACATTACACTCAACCGAGAATTAATGGAGAAAAGCGTTCTAATGTCTGCCAAAGAACAAAAGGAATTTCTTATTGTAAACGGAGAGAAAGAGCCAATTTATAGTTACAATCAAACAGACTTTGTAAAAGACAAAATTGCTGTTGAGGTTCAGTTCGGCAAATATGCTTTTGTTGCTTTTGACTTGTTTGTAAAACATATGCTGTTTTACTCTGGTGGTGTTATCAACTTGGGAATTGAAATTCTTCCGACAAAGAAGATGCAAGCCCAAATGAGCAGTGGTGTTGCATACTATGAAGGAGAAGTTTACAACGTAATGAGACAAGGTCGAAATAGTCCACCAGTTCCATTATTGATTTTAGGAATAGAACCATAACGAACAGACAAGAAGCCCAGCCGGTAAAGGCCGTTTTGCAAAAGCGGGGGTTTCTTGCTTCTATGACAGTGAAGTGCTAAATTTAAGCTTTGTGCATCTAATGAAGTTTAGTGCTGAAAAACCCCGCCTTCGCAAAGCGGCAATACGTTAGGTGCAATTGGATATAAAAAATGAAAAAGATAAATTTTACTAGTGAGTATATCAATTCTTTACCATCAAATAGAGAAGATGCTATAGCTCATGGGGAAAAATATTTCTATGATGGAAAATTATGTAAAAACGGACATGATTCCGTAAAAATAGCCAAGGAAAATGGGTGTTTTTATTGCAAAAGGGATAAAACTAGAATTACAGCCGAAAAGAGAAGAAAAAGAAATGGAATAATTCCGAAGAACAAAGTTTTACCCTTACAAAAGGGAGACAATTATTGTCAATTAATAGCTACAGGAGGCTTCAAAGTTGAATATTCTAAAAATAGAAAAAAGAATAGAAATATTAATTACCATGAAGTTGTATGTTCTTGTGGTGAAACATTTTGGTTAGTCGCTTATAATTGGGGAATTAGCGAACAATGTCCTAATTGTTGGCTTAAAACAATGGCTCAGAATAACGTACTACATAATGAAAGCCAAACCATAATTGGGCAATTATATTACAGTGCGAAAAGGAGAGCAAAGACCAGTGGAATCAAATTCGAAATCGAAATTGAAGACATTAAAATTCCAAAATATTGTCCAATATTTAATGTTGAATTAGACACTAGATTGGGTGAATCAAGTAATAGAAAGCCAAGATTCAATGCACCTTCTTTAGATCGAATAAATTCAGACCTAGGGTATGTAAAGGATAATATTATTATTATGAGTTACAAGGCAAATGTTTTAAAGAAGGATGGAACTTCAGAAGAGCATCTAAAAATCGCAGCGTTTATGGAAAAAATGGGAATTACATCAATTTAGTATGCCTGTAAAATTAACTTGGACTGAAGGTGACTTGGAAAAGCTTCCCAAAACAATTGGTGAGGCAATAGAAAATGGCTCAAAGTACTTTTTTACAGGTAAAAAGTGCACAAAGAATCACATAGCCCCTAGGCAAACAGCTTCAGGCAAATGTGCAGTTTGTAAAAGAGAAAGCAGTAGAAATCGGGCTGCCCGTTATAGAGAAAAAATTAGATCCGGAGAACAAAATAAATTGACTTATACTCCAATAAAGCATGGATTAACCAGAAGTTTGGAAATGAAACTTTATAATGCCGCGAAAAATAGAGCTCGAAAAAAAAATATGGATTTTACTATCAAAGTAACAGACATTAAAATACCTCCTCAATGCCCAATATTAGGTATTGAGTTAGATTTGTCTTGGGGCGGGGTTGAACAAAACAATAAAAATAGATTTAATAAGCCTTCATTAGATAGATTGGATCCTAGACTAGGATACACACCTGAAAATGTAATTGTGGTTAGCTATAGAGCAAATATGATAAAGGGAGATGGTTTCCCAAATGAGCATAGGCAAATAGCGGAATTTTTAATGAAGTATGGGCGATAATAAAACAACTGCACCTAACATGGGCTTAGCTACACCGGGGGCGGACGGAACCTGTGTTTTGGGCGGCAAAATATGCCTATCTTCAGTCCCAGCTGGACGTTCAGTACTCAGCTTTTGGTTATGTGATTTAGCATAGGTAATTTTCCCTTGGTTTGGCCAAGGCAGGACAGAACAATGAATCCCCCGGCATCGCCGAGGCCTTTACGTTGGTGGTAATTTAATTAACCTTACTTGTTACAATGACAGCATATTGCGATACCTCCTTTATTCTCGAGTTTTGGCAAGCATATGTTGAAAATGAGGGTAATCCATTTATGCAAATGGAACTTACCAATCGTCCAAAATATTTAGACTATGTAAAAGGACTATTAAAAACAGAAAATCGCCATGAACGGCTGAAGCCTCTTCGTAGACTTATAGATTCTTATAAAGTAGAGACAAATCTTATTTCAAGTTTTTTTGCATTGACAGAATTGTTTGAGAAACATGCTGAATGGAACTTTAAGGCTATTATCGCAGAGGCAACTAATATTGATAGGATATTTAATAAAGGGAAAAAAGATATTGCTGATTTAATAGGAAAAGTTTATAGAAGTAAAGATGAAAGTGCCAATGAAATATTTTACAGTCTCTATCCTCGAGAATTAGACAATTCTGTTTATGGCATAGAGTTTAAAGATTTAGAGAGCTTTCAACTGTTGACAAAGGACTTCTATAGTAAATATCATACATTTTCAATATTACAACTAGGCACAACTGACATATTGCACTTGCTAGCTGCGCAACATCTAAAAGCTACTCATTTTCTAACTTTCGACTATGACTATGTTAGAGTAAAAGATATTGTGAAGAAAAATATGAATATGGAAATCGTGTGCTCGACGGAGGAACTTGACAACTTTATTAACAAACTACCGCCAACAGTGCATTTGCAATAGCATGGCTGAACAAACAAACTTCGGCTGGAAACTATTTTTCAGCTTTTGTTCCGGCAGAATTTACGCTGTTGGTCATTAGTTTTTAACTTCAACATCAGTTTTTCAATTTTGCATTTGTACTAGGCTGACAGTTCGCTATTGCCATGCCATCGCAAATGCTTTAACGTTATCTGACATCCTAAATATCGCCACTAAGGGTCCACACCTCTCCTCCCCGGTTTATTTAGTTTCCTACTATGATAACATACTTTGCACATCCACAACAATTCCGTGACTGGTTAGAAAAGAACCACGAAAAAGAAACGGAATTAATCGTGGGTTTTTACAAGGTAGGCAGCGGGAAGCCTTCCCTATCGTGGCCGGAGTCGGTAGACCAGGCGCTGTGCTTTGGCTGGATTGACGGGGTACGGAAATCCATCGACAGCGAAAGCTACTGCATACGCTTCACCCCCCGTAAACCCACCAGCATCTGGAGTGCGGTCAACATCCGGAAGGTGGAAGCCTTGACCAGGGCCGGACTCATGAAGCCCGCCGGGCTCCGGGCTTTTTCCTTACGGAAGGAGGAGAAGTCGAAGCAGTACTCGCATGAAAACGAAGGAGCCGTACTGGCCCCCGCCTTCATCAAACAATTCAAAAAAAACAAAGCAGCCTGGGAGTTTTTCAGCAAACAGGCACCATCGTACCGGAAAGTCATCACCCATTGGATCATGACGGCCAAACAGGACAAGACGCGGCAATCGCGGCTGGAGAAAAGCATAGCAGCCAGTGCGCAGCAAAAGCGCCTTCAATGAAGCAGGGCATACTGCCTGTAACCGCTACGGTTTTCCTGGGGCTTTAATTAAACAATCCCGCCATCTACCTGTGGGGCGCTGTATAAAAATATCCTGCACTACTACAAATTCTCAGGCTATCTCCACCGTCCTTGCCCGCCGCAGTACTTCTTCCTCCGGCCAGGCACCAATACCCGGTGCATCGCTCAGCTCCACCCGCCCGTTTTCGCGGAACGCCAGTCCGCCGGCGATGGGATCTTTCTTCAGCAGCAACGGCGTATCGAGATCGTAATGCACGATCCGCTCACTGCAGCACGCGAAATGCGCCAGCGCCGTGATGCCCAGCCGGCTCTCCATGAAACAGCCCACCTGCAGGCCGATGCCGTACCGGTCAGCCACCTCCACGATCTGCAGGGCGTTGAAGATGCCGCCGCTCTTGCCCAGCTTGATGTTGAAATAATCCACCGCCGCCAACCGCCCCAGCCGTTCGGCATCGTGCTGGTCGAAACAGCTTTCATCGGCCATGATCTTAACGGGACTGGCCGCCCGCACCCGCGGCAGCTCCATAAAGTTCCACCGGGCAATGGGTTCTTCGCAGTGCTCAATGTGGTAAGCGCCCAGCGCCTGCAGGGTGGCGATGGCCGTGGGCACGTCCCAGCCCTGGTTGGCGTCAATGCGCAGGGGGTGATCCGGACCAATGGCTTCCCGGATGGCACGGATGCGGGCCACATCAGCTTCGGTGGTGGTGCCCAGCTTCACTTTAATGGTAGGGAAGCCCGCTTCCTTGTACTGCCGGGCTTCGGCGGCCATCTTCTCCGGGCTGCCCAGTCCCACCGTCATATCGGTGGTCATATCGCTCTTACGGCTGCCGCCCAGGAAGGCATAGAGGGGCAGGCCGGCTTCCTGTGCCGCCAGGTCGTAGAGGGCCATGTCGAAGGCGCTCTTGATGCTCTCGTTGCGGGTGATTACCCGGTTCATCGCTTCGGTGCAGCCGGCTATATCCGCGGCGTCTTTTCCCAGCAGGACCTTTGCCAGGTAGGGTCCCACCACCCTGCAGGTCTCGCCGCTCTCGCCGTTGATGGTCATGTACGGACTGCACTCGCCCCAGCCGGTACGGCCATCGGCGGTTTGGATGCACACAAACACATTATCGGCATCGTACTGCGGTCCCAGCGAAATCACAAAGGGCTGGTGCAGGGGGATGGAGAGCTGGTAGAGGGTGATGGAGCGGATGAGCATGGCAATGAGTGAATGAGTGAATGAATGAATGAGTGAATGGGTGTACGTTCTTGTTGGATGCTGCTGCTCCGGAATTAAAATTTCGGTTGCCTGGGGGTTTCACGCAGCGGGCTTACTAGCAGGTTTCACGCAACGGGCGCAACGGGGCGGCGAACGCAACGGATTTAATCAATAATACTCTGCGCTTACCTCTGCTTCTCCGGTCTCTGCGCCAAAGATTTCCCGCAGATGCCGCAGATGATTTCGCAGATCGTGCAGATACCTTTTCAACTCCATCAACTTTTCAACTGATCAACCTTCTGCCCTGGTGGTTTCACGCAACGGACGCAAAGAGGCAACGGGCGCAAAGGGTTTATAAGATTCCTCCTCTGCGTTTACCTCTGCTTCTCCGGTCTCTGCGCCTTAGATTTCACACAAAGCGCCAACGAATACAAAGGCACAAGGGACTTCACGCGGCGGACACGGAGTGCAACGTTTCTAAAACCCCGGGGTCCCTTGCAGGAGACCCCGGGGGAGGCGGGGTTTATAAGATTCCTCCTCTGCGCTTACCTCCGCTTCTCCGGTCTCTGCGCCTTAGATTTCACACAAAGCGCCAACGAATACAAAGGCACAAGGGGTTTCACGCGGCGTATACGGAGTGCAACGTTTCTAAAACCCCGGGGTCCCTTGCAGGAGACGCCGGGGGAGGCGATCAGTAACTCTCTGCGTTTACCTCCGCTTCTCTGTTCTCTGCGCCCAAGAATTTCCCGCAACGGACTCAAAGAAACGGCGAACACGGAGTGCAACGCTTTTAAAAACCCCGGGGTCCCTTGCAGGAAAACCCGGGGGAGGCGGCTGTTATTGTAAGCGCAGTTTCCCGAACCCGCATGCACCCCTATTCAATCAATCATTCATTCAATCATTCAATCCTTGATACCTCACTGCCGCACCAGCTTCAATTCCTTAATCAGGTGTCCCGCACCGCCCAGTTTGTCGATGCACCACAGCACGTAGCGGATGTCCACGCAGATGGTACGGTTCAGGTCTTTGTCGAACGCGATTTTGTGGCTCAGCGCTTCGTAGTTACCATCGAACGCCAGGCCAATGAGGTGGCCATTGGCATCCAGCACCGGTGAGCCGCTGTTGCCGCCGGTGATGTCGTTGGTGGTGATGAAGCCAATCACCAGGTCTTTGCGGATGGGATCGGCATAGGGGCCGAAGTCTTTTTTCTTCAGCAGTTCAATCTGCTTTTCGGGCAGGTCGAACTCGTAGTCGCCGGGTTTGTATTTCTCCAGCAGTCCGCGGGAGGTGGTCACAAAATCGTAGCGCACCGCGTCGCGGGGGATGTAGTTCTTCACGTTACCGTACGACACCCGCATGGTGAACGTGGCATCGGGGTACATTTTCTTCGCCGCCGCGGGGTTCATCTCCATGATGCCCTTGAGGTAGAGACGGCCCAGGTCGTTGTTCTTGATGGTGAACTCCTGGAAGCGTTGCAGGAACTTGCTGTTCCAGTTTTTGGTGAAGGCGCTGGCAACGGCAAAGGCCGGATCTTCCTGCAGCTGCACCGCGTTGGGGTTCTGCACAAAGAGGTTCCATTTGCTGTCGTCAAGAATCATCGTCTTGCTGAACACATCGGCCGCGAATTTTTTCCAGGTGGCTTCTTCGCGGGGATCGCCGTAGCTGCCCTTCACATTTTCAAAAAAGCCGATGGGGTGCTGTTCCTTCGCCACGTTGCGGTAGTACATCAGCAGGGCCATGCCCAGGATGTTGCGGTCGCTGGGCGCATCGTGGCCTTCGAGGAAGTTCTGCCGGGAGGCGCTGGCGGCGTCCATGGCTTTCTTTACATCAGCCGCTGTGGCGTTGGTCTTCACCAGCACCGATTCCAGTTGCAGCAGGCTGGAGGCAAAGGCCAGCAGGGGCGAGCCGTAGATGCCTTCGTTCATGTACACGCGGTGTTTGGTATAGGGTTCCCAGGCGGCATAGGCTTTTTCCCATTCGGGGAACACGGCCGCGTATGCGGGCTTGTCGCTGGCCCAGCTGATGAACTTCGCTTCGGCCGCTTTTTTCTGGCCAAACACATCGTATTTGAGCAGCTGCTTTGTTTCGCCGTCGTAAAACTTCCAGTAGTTGGCAATGGAGGCGAAGCTGCTGGCGAGTTTGAGTTTGGTGGCGGCGGATTTCTGCATTTCGGCGATCATGTATTTGAGGCGCATGTCCCGCAGTTCCACCAGGGTGGGGTTGTTGATGTCGGTGGCCATCTTCACACCCAGGGAGGTTTCGTAGCGGTTGGTGCTGCCGGGATAGCCCCAGATCATGGAAAAGTCGCCGTCCTTCACGCCCTTCATCGAAACGGGCAGGAACCATTTGGGTTTGAGGGGAACGTTTTTCTCGCTGTAGTCGGCGGGTTGGCCGTCGGCCGTGGCGTACACGCGGAAGATGGCAAAGTCGCCGGTATGGCGGGGCCACTCCCAGTTGTCGGTGTCGCCGCCAAACTTACCCACGCTTTCGGGCGGGGTGCCCACGAGGCGCACGTCTTTGTAACGCTGGTACACGAATACGAGGAACTGGTTGCCTTTGAAGAGCGGGCTCACGCGGGCTTCGAGGGAGGCCGCGGGGTTGGAGAAGCGGGCGTTGATGGCGGCCAGCACCTGGTTTTGTTTCTGGGCCCGGGCAGCGCCCAGCAGCGTGCCCAGCGAGTCGAGCACTTCTTTGGTTACGTCTTCCACGCGGACGAGGAACTGCACCGAGAGGGAGGTCTTGATTTCGTCGTTGAGGGTTTTGGCATAGAAGCCGTCGCGGAGGTAGTTGTTGTTGACGCTGGAGGCGGCCGCGATGGCGCCGTAGCCGCAGTGGTGGTTGGTGAAGATGAGGCCTTTGTCGCTCACAATTTCGCCGGTACAGCCGCCACCGAAGATGATGATGGCGTCCTTGAGGGAAGCTTTGTTGATGCTGTAGAGCTGTTCGGGGGTGAGTTTGATTCCTTTTTTCTGCATCTCGGCATAGACCTGCTGGCCCAGCAGCATGGGCAGCCACATGCCTTCATCGGCATAGCTGCGGAGGAGGGAGAGTACCAGTACAATCGTTACAAGAAAGCGTTTCATACAGCTGAAATTTTTTATGAAACAAACGTACGTTAAAAAAGCCTTCTGCCGGTGTGGTTTTTGACAAGGAGCAGCGGTAATTATTCCACCCGGTGGGTCCTTTCTCCGGCGTTTGGTGCCGGTGCCTGTTCGGCGGGGTCGGGATAGGGCAGGAGGTTGGTGTCGCAGTTATCGCCGTCGCAGCAGGGCAGGGCATTGGTGCCGCATACGGGGCACTGGTAGTGGCCGTGCACGTGCACCAGTGCTACGGTGTGAACGCAGAAGAGGCATTGTTGCATGGTGCAAAATAAGTAGAAGTGCAGGATCCTGTTTTTGTTCATTTATCAACAGCTGTGCGTTATGATGTGTAACCAAAGCGGCGATGAGCCAGGTGACTGTGTACAGGGGTGATTGCTGCCCGCTCATTCCATCCCTTATGACTGCTCCGCTACTATTCAGCAGGAAGGGGGTGGATAAGGTGGGAGGGGAATGTATGTTTATTCCGGCCCGGTCTGTATAAACCCCTTAGCCGGCGGAAAACAGGAACAGCGTTTGGGAAAAAATTAGTTTCCTTTTAAGGAAACCATTACTTTTGCATCAACCTATTAACCCGTGATGACACCGCGATTTAATGTTGTGTTTCTGGAAGAAGCCGCTGCGTTTATTGACAGGCTGGATGAGAAAGCCAGGGATAAAATCATTTATAACATAACCAAAGCAAGGTTTTCACAGGACAAAGAACTCTTCAAAAAGCTGACAGGTGAAATTTGGGAGTTCAGAACGATGTTCAATAAGACCTATTACCGGTTGTTTGCTTTCTGGGATCATTCAGGGAAAACCGGTACCGTTGTTGTTTCAACGCACGGACTGATCAAGAAAACCGACAAGACTCCGGCCGGCGACCTGGAAAAAGCGGAACGGCTACGAAAAAAGTATTTTGAATGGAAAGGAAAGAAACAATGAAAAAGCAGGGATTGAAAATGGTTACCCTTGAGGAAATTACCGACCGGCATATCGGTAAGAAGGGAACCCCGCGACGTGAAGCTTTTGAGAGCGAGTTGCGGCTTGATCTGCTGGGCGAAGCCATCCGGCAGGCCCGTATGGAGCGCAACCTGACACAGGAAGAACTTGGCCGCCTGGTAGGTGTTCAAAAGGCGCAGATTTCAAAACTTGAAAACAGTTTGACGGATGCACGGTTTGAGACCATCCTCAAAGTGTTTAAAGCCTTAAACGCAAAAATTCATTTTACAGTGGAGTTGCTTAACCACAAAGTGAAACCCGTTTGACGGCGGAACTATCCAACGAATAGTTTGCGTAGCACTTCTTTCACCCGGTACTCCCTGTTGTGGTCTCGTTTTCACCAGGTGGGGCTGCGTTTTACTCCGGTGAACCATGCTGTAATATCTTACCCTTTTATTTTGCCTTTCAGCAACGGTCCTGTACAAAATCGTTGTATTTACCGGTACCCGATCCAGGTGCGGCTGGTGGAATGGTAGAGCCAGTAGGTATTGTTGCAATAGGCGAAGTTGAGTTTATCCCGCACCGGCGCGTCGGGTGGCAGCGTGAGGCGCTGGCTCATGAGGCCGTCGGCGCCGCTGTAGAGTTCCACCTCGCGGGTCTTGACGTTGAGCAGTCCAAACTCGGAGTTGGCCACCCCGGTGAACACGAGGGTGGTGGAGTTGTAACCGTTCAGCACCTGGAAGGTATCCACACTCCAGCCGGCGGGTGGCGGTGTTTTACGACCGTAACCGGCTTTGAGCACCACGATGGGCTGCGGTTGTTCGGCACCGGTAGCGGCATCGTAGCCCACCACGGCTGATCCTTTGAGGAAATATACTGTGTTGGCGCGGAGGTTGTAGGCGCCGGTGGAATTGGGGAAGGGCTGCAACTGGCCGGGGAACAGGGGTTTGATGTCGTAAGGGATGCCGGCATCGTCGAGCGTGTAACTGTACCAGCCGTTGGTGCCGTAGCTGTTGGCGTGGAAGGTTTTGGCCGCCGGACTGTACCACAGCCCGCGGATGTCCTGCAGCACGGCCAGGTCGGGCGGCGATACCATTTCACCAGCCCCGTTGAAAAAAGCCATGCTGTAGGTCTTGTTGCCGGCAACCGTAGCGTAGTAGTTTCGGTTTTTGAGGTTGAGGGCCACCGTGCCCCCGTTATCGCCTCCGCCGCGGGGCATTTTCAGCTCCATCACTTTCCGCAGCTGCCGGGTGGTTTGGGCGGTGACCGGCGCTGCCAGGAGGAGCAGGACCAGCAGGGAAAAAAGGAGTTTATGCATGCGGGCGGGTGGACGGATGATATGCGATACGGGTAACATAGTTTGCAGATGTTTTATTTGTTGTCGTTTTTTCCGGGCGCTAAAAATAAGGAATGAAGGATTGAAGGAATGAAGGATTGAAGTGGTTCGCGTTTTTATATGATGATTCTTTTCATGTTCATAGTTAGTGGCCCCAGGGTTTCACGCGGCGTACGCAACGGGGCGGCGGGCGCAACGGGTTCATGCATGCTTTCTCTGCGCTTACCTCTGCTGCTCTGCTCGCTGCGGTTGGGTTTTCCGCAGCTGCTTGCGCAGATCGTGCAGAAACTTTTTCACCCAATTAACCCACTGTGCTCTTCGCGCCTTTGCGTCTTCGTGGTGATTACTTTCCGTGCAGACACCTAAAACTACTTCAAAGGTTTCAACGGTTCTGTTAAAATACCGCCGCCAGCAGTTCCAGCAGCAGGGCGATGCCGGCATGTACCAGCCACCCGCCCCAGATGCTGTGGGTGTGGCGGGCGGCCGATCCCAGCACCAGCGCCCCGAAGAAGCTGCCGATGGCTTCGGCGGCGGGTTTGCCGAGGTGGATGCTGAAGTAGAAGAGGGCCGCGGGCAGCAGGACCTGCCTGCCGGCCGTTTGGCTTACCGCTGCAATGAGGAAGCCCCGGAAGAAGAGTTCGATGCTTACGAAATCGAGCAGGTAGGCGGTTTCAAAAAGCAGGTAGTCGGCAAGGCGGGCGGCGCTGCCGTACAGCTGCGTTACATGTTGTGCCCGCGGGTACGCCTGTGTAAAGGAGGTCCAGTTGCTTACCAGTACCACGAGAGGCGTCATCAAGAGCAGCATCAGCAGGTAAGGGCGGAGTTGCTTACTACGGCGAACGTAGTACAGTCCGGGCCTTCCTTCCAATACGAAGTGCAACACGCCCAGGCTGCCGGTGATCAGCACCCATCCGCCCAGCCAGCGGGCCGCCTCGCCGCCGATACGCCAGGTGCCGGTGGGGTTGCTCCATGCAGGGAACGGCACCGTTATTTTCAGCGCAAAGAGCAGGGGGGCGATGAGCAGGATCCAGCACAGCCGGCGGGTGTGCCGGGATGAAGGATCGGGCGGGTGCAGACTGTTGAACAGCCAGCCGGCAGCATAAAAGGCGAAGAACAACAGGGCGTACCAGCCGGTGCCGGGTAAAAAGCCGGCCGGAGCTTTCCAGAGGGAAACGAATCCGTTGTACTGGAGGGCAGAGGTTATTGTAACAACAAACAGGGCCAGCCAGCAGCCGGTTTGCCCTGCGAGCAGGCGCAGGTCGTGGAGGATAGCAGTAAGCAGGGGCGGCAGGCGGGTGGGCATGCGGTCAGGCATTCAGTTCGTTCCAGAGCAGGTCTTTGAGTTCCTGCAACCCTTCGCCGGTAACGGCGCTGATGAACACGTGGGGGATGCCTTTGGGCAGTTCGGCGGTGATGGCGGCCTTGAGTTCGGCGTCGAGCATGTCGCTCTTGCTGATGGCCAGCACAAACTGTTTCTGCAGCATTTCGGGGTTGTAGGCTTCCAGTTCGTTCAGCAGCACTTCAAATTCGTGGCGGTGGTTGTTACTGTCGGCGGGCACGAGGAACAGCAGTACGCTGTTGCGTTCGATGTGGCGCAGGAAGCGGTGACCCAGGCCCTTGCCCTCGGCGGCGCCTTCGATGATGCCGGGCAGATCGGCAATGCAGAAGCTCTTATCGTCGCGGTAGGCCACCATGCCCAGTTGCGGGGTGAGGGTGGTGAAGGCGTAGTCGGCAATCTTGGGTTTGGCGGCGGTGATGCTGCTCAGCAGGGTGGATTTGCCGGCGTTGGGGAAGCCCACGAGGCCCACATCGGCCAGCACTTTCAGTTCCAGTATTTTCCAGCCTTCCACGCCGGGTTCTCCGGGCTGGGCGTACTCGGGTGCCTGGTTGGTGGCGGTGGCGAAGTTGGCGTTGCCGAGGCCACCGCGTCCGCCTTTGAGCAGGATCACTTCCTGCCCGTCGTGCAGGATCTCGGCTTCCAGCTGGCCGGTGATTTCATCGCGGGCGATGGTGCCCAGGGGTACTTCGATGACGATGTCTTTGCCGTCGCGGCCCGTCATGTTGTTTTTATTACCGGGGGTACCGTTTTCGGCCAGTACGTTTTTGTAGTAGCGCAGGTGCAGCAGGGTCCACAGCTGGCCATTGCCCCGCAGGAGGATGTGCCCGCCGCGGCCGCCATCGCCGCCGTCGGGTCCGGCCTTGGGGTTGAACTTGGTGCGGGCAAAATGCTTGCTGCCGGCGCCACCGTGACCGCTGCGGCAGAAGATGCGGATATAGTCAATGAAGTTTTTTTCCATGGCGGGTGCGGCAAGGTACAAAGAAAGGCCCGCCTGATCCAAAACAAAAAACCCCTCTGCATTGCTGCAGAAGGGTTTTGGATAGGTGTGGCATCAGTTAAAGCAGGTGCATGCGTTATCTGGCTACGGTAAAGCGGACGGACTGTATTTCGTCGCCGTTGATCAGCTGCAGCACATAGGTGCCGGGCTGCAGTTGCTGTACGTTCAGAACAGGGATGCTGTTCACACCAGCGGCCACTGCATTCTTTTGTTGCAGTACCAGTTTGCCGGAGAGGTCCATTACCCGCAGGGTTACGGTGGTGCTGCTGCTCACATCCACCCGGGCGGTGGCGGTGCTGCTCACCACGGGGTTGGGGGCCAGGCTGAGGCCTTTGAGGCCGGCGCTGCTCTTCCGCATCATGATGATGTGGGAGTAGGTGAACTTGCCATCCGTGTCAATCATCTTCAGGCGGTAGTGGAACACGTTCTCGGTTTCGTTGGCCAGGTTGTCGGCAAAGCTGTAGCTGGCGGTGCGGGAAGATCCGCCGCGGGCTGTTTCGGTGCCGATGGTGCTGAAGTTGTTGTTTTTGCTGCTGCGTTCCACTTCAAAGCGGTCGAAATTCACTTCGCTTTCCGTTTTCCACTGGATGGTGGCCACGTTGTTGCGCAGCGATCCGCTGAAGTCGAGCAGTTTCACCGGCAGGGGCGAGTCTTCGGGGAAGGCGGAAGAGGCCAGGTCGGTAAATCCGGTAGCAGAAAAGATAAGGGAGGCCTCTACGGTTCCTGTCTGCTGTGAAGCGGTATTACCGTCAATGAAGAAGATACCGTTGCTGGTTGATACATGGATGGAACCGGCGGTGGTAAAGGCGATGCCGTTCACGCTGCCGCTGAAGGTGCTGCCACCGGCGGGGATCACGGTCCACTTCCGGCCCAGGTTGGTGGGGTTGGAAGTGGAATTGAGCGTGTAGATATAAGTGGGGCCGCCAGTGGTATTGGACAGCGCATACAATGTACCATTGCCGGAAAACGCAAGGTCGCCGTTCTGGAAATCGGAAATGGCGCCATTGGTTACTGTGAGGTTCACATTGCCAAAGGTGTTTACGTCGGTGATGGGGTTGGTGCCGTTGCCGCGGAATTTGGCGATGCGCAGCTGGGTGGAACCGTTGCCGGCGATGATCCAGCCGTAACCGGCGGGGTCCATACCCAGGCGTACAAAGCCGAGGCCGGTGTTGTCG
Organism: uncultured Chitinophagaceae bacterium; assembly: GCA_937862815.1. Classification (GTDB taxonomy): domain Bacteria; phylum Bacteroidota; class Bacteroidia; order Chitinophagales; family Chitinophagaceae; genus Lacibacter. Next base: position 68,184 of record CALMED010000044.1, read on the forward strand.
CTCACGCCGTTCATGTCAATACTGCCCACCAGGGTGTTGCCGGTACCGTTGCGGTTTACCGCATAGATCTGAACAATACCGTTATTAGAGGCGGTGGAGGTGTTCAGTGTATAGTAAAGGCATCCACCCGGGTCGAAGGTGGGGATGGATTTATTGAGACCGAGTGCGGCGGTGCTGCCGCTGGGGGTTACCACGTTCTGCGGACCAGCCAGGATGTTTCCCGTCACCGCGTTCATGTGATAAGCGGTTATTGCGCCTGAGCCGGCGGTGGCATACATATTGGGTTCCACCACGTTTACCACGGTGGGGGCCGAGGTAGCCACCTGGCTGCCGCGGGTTGCCGTTACTGTTACCACGTAGATGCCCACGGTGGGGAAGGTGATGGTTTTAGAACTGCTGCTGCCGCTGGGCACGGTGGCGCCGGGAGCCGACCAGGCATAGGTGGTGGTGGTGCTGCCGCTGAAATATTCAATCGAGGAGCTGAAGTTAATGCTTCCACCGGTCAGTACCGTAGCCGTGGGGGCCGGAGAAATGGTTACGGTAGGAGGAGCCACTGTAATAGTGGTGGAAGTGGTGGCAGTTGCGGATCCACCTTGTGTTTGAGTGACCGTTACCGAAACGGTATAAACACCAACTGCTGAGAATGTAAATGAATGCGATTGGGTGTTGCAACCACTGGTACAGTTAAAGGTGGCCGGACTGGCGGGAGTGGTGCTGCCGGGACCCGTAATCGTGTAAACGAAGGTACGGTCGTTGTTGCTTCCTCCCATACCGGTTGTGGTAACCGTAAATGCCTGGGGTGTGTTTGCGCCAATCGTGGCATTTTGCGGACTGATGCTGGCTGTTTGGGCCGTTGATTTTCCGGCAGTGAAGCCGAGGGTGAGGAGAAGGCATGCAAGTGCCCTCAGAAAAGTAGACTTTTTCATGTTTCAGAATTGAGGTAAACAAAAATTAAATTACTGTTGGTTTAACCGATACTGGAACAGGAAAAAAATTCGCCCTGGAAAAGGCAATTTGTCTTTACGGAGGATAATTCGGAAACTAGAAACTGATTTTTGTACGGATATAGGGGAGTGGAACAAAAGTAAGCCGGCGTGCTGAATTATGCAAGTGTTTGTACTTATTTTTTTTTGATGCAATCAAAAATCTTTCCGTGTTTCTTTCCAGCTTTTATAAAATTGAGCCTGATTTTCAGTTTGTTCGGGCAGATCCTGCAACGGTTCGCAGGCCTGCCAGTTTTGTTGCATGTCTGCAGGTAATGCCTGGTACAACGCGGTCCCCTTTGTCTTCCAGTCCATCATGTCATCGCTCACTTCCCGGATTTTCCGGGCGGGATTTCCCACAATGAGGCTCCGCCGTTCAAACTGTTCTCCCTCTTTAACAAAACTGAGTGCACCCACAATGCATTCCTCCTCCAGCATCACATGGTCCATCAGCACGCTGTTCATCCCCACCAGGCAGTTGCGGCCAATGGTGGCGCCGTGAATAACGGCTCCGTGGCCGATGTGACTGCCTTCTTTCAGCAGGACGGTGAGGCCGGGAAACATGTGCAGGGTGCAGTTCTCCTGTACGTTGCAGCCGTCTTCCAGGATGATGGTGCCCCAGTCGCCCCGCAGGGCCGCACCCGGACCGATGTAACAGTTTTTGCCAATGATGACATGACCGGTAACGGCGGCCTGTGGATGTACAAACGAAGAAGGGTGTACAACGGGTATGAAACCATGAAAGGAGTAAAACATGCGGCAAAGATACTACCTCTGCAACGTCATGGTCTGCCTGCTAAAACAGAACCATCAGCCCGATCATGCCCAGCGATTGGGAAGCGGTGCAGGACAGGAGGCAGGCTATGGCGGCAATGGCGGCGATGATCACCAGGGCTGCAAAGATCCACAGTAAAATGTTGCTCTTCTTGTATTTTGGGCGTACTTCCTGTTGTATAAATGCCCGCATCTTATTGCGCAGTTGCTTTTTTGCTGCCCTTTTTTCGCGGGCAACTTCTTTTTTGGTAACCGGGGTGTGGGTGATGGGGTCAATGGCGATGGCGGCGCTTACCGCCTGTGAGTTGACGGCAAAAGGCAGGTAGGGTTGCGGATGGTTGTACTGGTTACCGAAAAAGGCCACCATCGCAAAGGTGCTGCTGCCAAAAAGGAAATGATACACTTTTCGTTTGCGGAATGAAAGATGCCTGCCGGCGCTGAGCAGGAGTACAACGGTCAGCATTGCGATGGTATTCAGCACCCAGGGGGAGAATACCACACCGGCTTCAAACAACTGGTAGCCCGTACGAAGGGCAATGAGGTTGAGGGGGATGTGCAGCAGCACAATCAGAACCCGGGCCAGGATGGGATGCCGGGAGGCCCACACGGAAAGTGGCTTCATACAGCAGTTGGTTTGGACAGATCCAAAATAAGGAAACTCTTTTTTTTATGCAAGTATTTCTGCGCCGGAGCCATCAGGTGCAGCCAATACCCGGAAACCGGTTGTGCCGGTTTCAGCTATCCGCCGGCTGCTTGCCCTTCCGCACTTTGCGGATGAGCCGGGTAGCACCGAAGATGATGCCAAACAGTCCCAGGCCAAACACCAGGTAGGCCAGGGCTTCGGAACCGTTGCAGGCAATGTTGCAGGATAGTGCAGCCAGCAGGATCAGGAGTCCGAGTGATGCCAGCACAATCAGAACGATGAGCAGGCCTTTCCCCCCGTTACCTTCTTTCTTTTTAGTATCGCGGATATAAGACCGTAACTGCTTTTTCCAGCTTTTTTTATCGGCTTGGATCACCGGTGCAACCGAAGCCGCGTTTTCTGTTGTATAAACAGCACTCAGCGCAGCGGCACTGTGCCCCGGCGTCATCTGCACCACGTGTACGCTGCCGCGGTTGGCGGCAAAACTCACAAACAAAAACGTGCAGCATCCGAGTGCAAGATCCAGCACCTTCCGCGGGGCATACGGCAGGCGGGTGTGATAAAAAAACGCGATCGCGGCCGTCAGCATAAGGGCACTGTACCACCAGGCATCGGCCAGCTGCAGATCCAGCCGCAGCAATTCTTTTCCAAAGGCGATGGCCAGCAGGTTGAGGGGCAGGTATAAAAAAACAATGAGCGCTCTTGTGGTCTTCCTGTTACGGGAAGCCCAACGGGAGATTTGTTTCATGGTATGTTAGTTTTGGTATGATAATGTACAGTTTTTTTTGTACGCCGTCAACCCTCCCGGTCGGGCACCAGGTTTTTATCGGTGCGGTAACAGAGTCCCTTGAACAGCGCCACGAGGTGACCGTGCTGGTTGGTGACCCGCACCTGGTACAGGCCGGTGGATTTGCCGGGATGCAGTTCGGTGGCTTCGGCCGTAAGAACATCCCCCACGTGCACGGGCTTGATGAAGTTGATGGACGTGTCCAATGCTACCGATAGCTGGTTGCGGTTGTTGCAGGCAAAGGCAAAGGCGCTGTCGGCCAGCGAAAAGGTCACACCGCCGTGGATGATGCCAAAACCGTTCACCATCTCCTCCCGTATCTGCATGCGGATGCGGCTGTATCCTTCTTTTATTTCCAGCACTTCAATGCCCAGCCATTGGCTGAACCGGTCGTGTTGCAGCATGTGGGTGACTACTTGTTGAGGGGAAGACATGGTTGAATGAATGAGTGAATGAATGGGTTTTCGTTTGGATTGCAGCTTACGTTTTTGTGATGTAAAATCGTTGCACCGCCGCGACATTGTGTTGAAAAAATTGATGGCAGGGGGTAAGGCTTACTTTCCTTTGAAATGCGGGTTGCGTTTTTCGAGGAAGGCATGGATGCCTTCTTCATAATCCGCTGTAGCGGCCGCTTTCTGCTGGAACTCGTCTTCCCGCAGCAGTTGCTCTTCCCAGCTGCTGGTGAAAGCATGGTTCAGCAGGTGCTTGGTGTAGGCCAGTCCTTTGGTGGGCATCTGTGCCAGCTGCCGGGCCAGCTTCCGGCTTTCATCGGCAAAGGTTACATCGGGGAAAACTTTGAATACCATGCCCAGCCGTTCTGCTTCAGCGGCGCTCACTTTATCGCCGGTGAGCATCAGGGCACTGGCTTTTTGCCAGCCAATCAGGCGGGGCAGGGTATAGGTGCCGCCGCTGTCGGGGATCAGCCCGATTTTTGAAAACGCCTGTATAAACGCAGCCGATTCGGAAGCCACCACCACATCGCAGCAGAGGGCCATGTTGGCCCCGGCACCCGCCGCCACACCGTTTACCGCCGCCACCACCGGCTTGGGCAGGTTGCGGATCTTCCGAACGATGGGGTTGTAATGTTCACTGAGTATCTGGGCCAATTCCATTTTTTCATCACCCACCAGTTCCCCGATGTCCTGTCCGGCACAAAACGCCTTGCCGTTACCCGTGATGTACACACACCGCACTTCGTGCAGGGAGGCACATTCGTCGAGCCGGTTCTGCAGCAGCAGCGCCATTTCGCGGTTGAAGCTGTTGAATTTTTCGGGACGGTTGAGATGGATGTATGCCACCGCGTCTTTGATCTCAAATTGAATGGGGGTCATGGTATTTATTTTTTGGCGCAGCGAAAGGAGGCAAAGAGATGTTCGCAGAGGGCATGTTGTCCCTTTCCCGTTTTGCTGCGGGGAGTACCCATTTAAAGCTTTATGATTCTGATACAATCAATCATCGCCCGGTTTACGTCAACATTCATATTCGTGTTCCACTCTTCCAGCACCAGGCGTAGCGTATTGCTTCCTTTTTTCATCGCCACCTTATAGCTGTTGCTCCAGCCCCAGTCGCTCCACTCACCCGTACCCCGCTGCGGAAATACAACCGTGCCCACATAGGCGGTTCCGTTGTACAGGCTGCGGAGGGCACATTTGTTATCGGTGTTCCAGGGGCCGCTGCCGTTGGAGTAGCGGAAGTCAACCAGGTACAGTCCATCCGCCGGCACTGTTACCGGAAACGATAGCCGTGTATTGACCGTAGTGCTTGTTTCCACGAAACCGGTGCCGGAGTAATTCACAAAGGGCAGTGCTGCCTTGCCACTGATCGTTTCTGCCTCCACCCGGCTCACCGCGGTTTCTTCTGCATAAAAGTACGGCTCACTCATAAAAGAAGCGGTTCCGTTTTGAGCAATTGCCGCCACGCTGTATGTTGCTGTGGCAGCATCGGGAAGGACAAACGAATGTTCTTTGATGGTTGCCAGCTGTTCTCCGTTTTTGAATACGGCATAGCTTACCGCTCCTTCAACGGGTTTCCATTCCAGTTGGTTGCCGGTCCCTTTCACCTGCGGATCGGGCAGGCTGAAAGCATTGGCCACCAGGTTGATCGTTTGGCCGGCGAAAGGCCGGTTGTCCAGTTCAATCACAATGTCGTGATGGCCTGATGTTTCCGCAGGGAAGAAAGCTCCGGGCAGTTCTTTTCCGTCCAGTTGAACAGAGGCGATCCGGTTGCCGGTTCCCTTAACAGTGATGGCAAGGACTGCGTTGCGGTATTTGAAATTTTTGAGTGTTTTTGTTCCGGTATATCCCGCGGGTACAGCGGGCGCAAAGCGGATGCCTTCCGGCTCAAACTGCATGCCCACGAACACCCGGTACACCATGGCCAGGTTGCCCGCCATGCTCCACAGCATCCGGTCGCTGTTGATTTCGGTGCCGTTGTAATCGCCGGTCTCCGCCACCATGTTTTCGTAGTTGGTGAGGAAGAGGGCGGCTGCACGCCAGATGGAGGCGAGGCCATGATTGAGGGCTGCCTCATTACCGGCTTTGGCAGCAGCCAGGTTCCAGTAAGCCTGCACAAAGGGCCAGATGCCGTTGTTGTGATAGGGCGGTATACCGGGTATCTGCGGATAGATGCAGGTAACGCCATAAGCGGTGAGGGGCGACTTTTCAAAAATGGATCTTGCCTGCCGTGCATCCGCCACATCAAATAACACGCTGAGCGCTTCGCCCAATGCTTCAAAACGGGGCGAAACGGTGAATGCCTTCCGGCCGTACAGGTATTGCGCATAGTAACCTTTGTCTTCCATCCACAGCTGCCGGTTAATGGCGGCCTTGAGGGTGGCTGCTGTGCGTTCGTATGCTTCAAAGGGTTGCCGCAGCTCCTTTGCCATCAGCGCCAGGATGCGGTGCGCCTGGTAATGCACCACGTTGGTGCCGAGGTTCTGCGACACAAAGATGTCGCGGTTGTCCATCCAACGGGGATAGGTTTGCTCCCGCCAGTCGAGAAAAGACGATTCGCCGTTGTACAATCCGGTTTCCGGGTTGAGTAAAACCTTTGCGTCATCTTCCAACGTGTTTTTAATGATTTCATATGTGAGGTGCAGCCAGTCGCGGTCGCCCGTGGCTTTGTAAATTTCCCAGGCCGCCAGTACCCAGGTGGTGCGGTCGCTGGATACGGGCCAGGCGCCGCCACTGCCGGTATCCTGCACAATGCGTTTGCGTTTAACTTTTTTGAGTAACGAAATTTTGGCGATGTCGGGTTGGTGATACGCAAAGGCGAGAAAGATGCTGTAGCTGATGTCGCGTGTCCATACGCCGCCCCATTTGGCACCGGTGCGGAAGGTGCTGTCGGGTTCAATGTTTTTCAGGGCTTCTTCCAGCGAGAGGTTGAAGAGGGCGTCCACGATGGGCTGATCGGAGGTATACGAGGGTTTCTGCGACAGGTCCAGCTGCTGTTTCCATTCTTTTTCCCGGTTCTCTTCTTCGCTGTACGGGTTGAACGTAAGCGTGATGGTGTAAATGCCGTCCTGGTCCGGATCTTCCAGCTGCAGGCCTTTGTTGCTGAGGTTCACAAAATCCCAGGACAGCGGTTCGGCGGCACCGGCGATGTAAAATCCTTTGAAATCCGACCGGGCCACTTTGCTGCCGTCCCAGGCTTCGTAATAGCCTTTTTCTTCAAACTGTTTCAGAACGGGCCGCATATCCACCCGGAAGGTGTAGGTGTAGTTCACCGGCAGGTAGGTGGCGGGTGCGTCGGGTACCGGTTCCGGCTGGCTGCCAAATACCACCAGCGGCGATTCTTTTTCATCGTTGATCACCACCCAGTGGTCGTTGCCCGGTGCCAGTTCGTTGTCTTTTTCATTGATGCTGAATTTGAATTTGATGAGGCGCGAAAACGTGGCGCTGGCCGGACTTTTGTAATTGGAGGTGATATGGGTGGGGGATACAACGGTTGCGGTGTTGTTACCCTGCGTTACTTTGTCGCGGTAAAGGGTGAAGGCGTCCGATTGATAGAGGATGGTTTTGTCTGTATTGTTACAAGCAGAAAACATGGCAACAAGTAGTATTGCAAGGAATCGGTTCATGCTGGCTCGGTTTGCGCACGAAAGCTAAGCAATTATCTGCATTGGCGACCCGGTTTGTAACCCGGGGTCAGGGAAAACCTGCTTGTTTTTTTGAAATTGATTTGATTATCTTGGAGATGAATTGTGCCTGGATATGATTAGCATGCGCTGGCGGATTTTGTTTTTTTCCCTGTTGCTGATTTCCGGCAGCTGGAAGACTTTTGCCCAGGCTTACACGCAAGCCGACTCGCTGCGGATCTACGGCTTATTGGAACGGGCCGACGAAAGCGACCTGGCGGGTAATCTTACCCAGGCGCTGCAGTTTGCGGCTGAGGCCCTGGAGTTTTCCCGGAAAACAAAGATGCTGCGGGGCGAAGGATTTGCCCGGTTGAAAATGGCCGATCTCCGGCTGAAAGCGGAGGGAGGGAAGGATCTTCTTTCGCTGTACGATGAGCCGCTTCGGATCGGCGCTTTGTTGAAGGATAGTTTTTTGCTTGGATTATCCTTTCACCAGCTGGGACAGTTCTTTAAGGACCAGGCGCAATACGATGAAGCGGTTGCTGCCTATAACAAAGCGTTGGCCTGTTACTATGCAATAAGCGATAACAATTATGTTGCAGTTGTGTACAATGATATCGGGTTTGTGCACGACCGCAAAGGCGATTACGAACGGGCGGTTCAGATGTATATCCATGCAAGGAAGCTGTTTGAGGCCATTGGCAATAAGAAGGAAACGGCAAATACAATCGGCAACCTGGCCATATCAAATTACCGCCTGGGCAAAAAGGACGAAGCCATTCAGTTGTTTAAAAACTCCGCATTGATCCGGAAGGAGGCAGGTGATATAAAGGGCCTTACAGCAACGTATGGTAATCTCGTTACTGCATACGCTTCAGTAGCGCAGTATGACTCAGCTTATCATTACCAGCAGTTAGCCATCAATTATGCCGAAAAATCAGGAGTGAAAAATACCCTCGCACAGGCGTATGCGAATGCCTCTTCCTTGCTGCTTCGTCAGGATAATGCAGCAGAGGCGCTTACCTATGAACAGAAGGCCATCCGGCTCTATACGGAAATGGGCGACCGGGTAAAGCTGGGCGCCCGTTATCTGAGCATGGCTTCCATACTGGATCAGCTGAATGATTCGTTACAGGCAGAAATCTATTATCAGAAGGCATCGTCATTGGCAAACGAGTTAAGGAATAAGCCGCTGTTTCAAAGTATTCACTCGGCACGTTCCGCTTTTTATAATAAGCATGGAAACCACAAAGCCGCGTTTGATCAGTACAAATTGTACGTGGCTTATAAGGACAGCCTGCTCAATGAAAAAACCACCACCAACATTGCTGAACTTCAAACAAAATATGAAACAGAGAAAAAGGACCTGGAAATAGCAAAGCTGGAAACGGAACAGAAAATCAGGCAACTCGAACTCGAAAAGCAGCAGGCGATCATTGCCGGGAATCAACTGGAAGCAGAACGAAGGGAGGGCCGGATTCAACTCCTGCAACAGCAGCAGCAACTCCGTGAGGTCCAGCTGCAGGCGCAGAAAGAAGAGCTGGAAAAGCAGGTGTTGCTCAATAAAAACAGTGAACAGCAGTTATTACTCTCTGTTCAGCAGTTACAGATATCTGAAAATGATAAAAAGTTACGCATGCGCCAGTTGGAACGGGAGCGCCTGCTCCGGAATGGCATCATTGCAGGAGTGCTGGTTTTAGTTGTGCTGGGCAGTTTGTTGTTCAACCGGTTCCAGCTCCGGAAAAAAATTCAGGAACAGGAACGGTTGCTGGCCGTACGCAACAAAATTTCAAAAGACCTGCATGATGAAATAGGAAGTACGCTTACCAGCATTCATATTCTCAGCAAGGTATCGGCAACTGCTATGGACCAGGATCCGCAACAGGCCCGGCAGATGCTGGGCAATATTTCGCAGCAGAGTAAAGCCATACAGCAGAATATGAGTGATATCGTATGGGCGATCCGGCCCGATAACGACCGTATAGAAAACCTGGCAGCCCGGATGCGGGAGTACCTTGCACAAACCCTGGAACCTCTTTCGATACAAACCCGCCTGGAAGTAAACGAAGAAGTGCTCAATCAATCGCTTTCCATGGAACACCGGAAAGAAGTTCTGCTGATTTTCAAAGAGGCGGTGAGTAACATTGTGAAGCATGCAGGCGCAACAGAGGTACGGGTACAGTTGGATGTGCAGCAGGGATCGTTGTACATGACCATCAGGGATAACGGCCGGTGGAAGGGGTCAGCAACATCCAGTGGTACCGGAACGTACAGCATGCAGCAACGGGCGGCAGGGCTCCATGGAACGGTTGAAATAGAGGGCAATAAGGAAGGTACGTCCGTTCAGTTGCAGTTGCCCTTGCCATAAATATGGGATGCCAGATCCTGGGCGTTCGGTTAAATTTGTAATCAGATGATTCGTGCAATTTTATATGAGGACAACGAAAACCTGCGCAGCAGCCTCACTTCCTTGTTGCAGTGGCAGCATGATGTGGAATTGATTACTGCCATGCCCGATGCCCGTACCGTTTTAGCGGATATTGAGCAGTTTCAACCCGATGTGGTGCTGATGGATATTGATATGCCGGACGTAAACGGGATTGAGGCATTGAAGCAGGTCCGTTCGGTGCATGAACAGCTTCCTGTGGTGATGCTGACCGTATTTGAGGACAATGATCACATCTTCAATGCCATTTGTGCCGGCGCCAGCGGCTATCTGCTGAAAAAGAACTTTGATCAGATTGTTCCTGCCATTAAAGATGTACTCAATGGCGGTGCACCCATGACGGGTGTTATAGCCCGTAAAGTACTGGCCCTCTTCCCGCGGCCGGCCCGGTCGAAGCAGGAAGAGGAAACGCTGCTTTCGGCCAGGGAGCAGGAATTGTTACAGCTGCTCATCAAAGGATATAGTTATAAAATGATTGCAGATGAGCTGCACATAGCATTGGAAACGGTGCGCTCTCATATTAAAAAAATTTACCGCAAACTGCAGGTTAACAGCGCTACCGAGGCCATTTATAAAGTTTCCCGGGATAAGCTCCCGTAAGCTCAGTTCTCACTTTCTGTTCCGGTTGTAACCCTTTCATGGGATTGACCGCCCTTACGGCGTTTTCTACTTTCACACCAGAAAACTGAATGGGTCAAAAACCATTTTTATGAAAGTAGCAATCGCCATTTTATCTGCCACCCTGGTCTGTTTCTTTACACATGGCCAGATAAATCCTTCTGTTAAGCCACCTGTACCATCTACTGCCCAGGCTGTTTTAAAGCCCTACGACTATACCTTTCATAAATTAAAGACCCGGTTTTATGTGCCGCCCTTTAAAAGCGGAGGGGATAAAGATTTTCATGGGAACGGGCCGCAAATCCGGGTTACCTGTCAGCTACGGATCAGTGCCGACCGGAAACAACTCCAGGCCGTTGTGTACATGCAGGCAAAAGAAACGAGGGATAACTGGACGATGGCGGAGGGCACACAAACCATTCCGGTCTTTATTTGTAATCCGTCCCAAACCATACAGGCGGTCAACGGCACCACCGGTTTTGCCCAGATGGATATTACAGTTACTGATAATAACGGGCATAATGATCAGTTTTTCCTGCCCAACGGATCAGTGGCCATTACCCGGGCACAGAACTCAAATTGGGAAGTTGTAAACGGTTTTCATCATGCGTCCGGAGTGGAGCTGGTACGCATTGTGGGTGATACAGATGGCGATGAAGCCGGCACCCGAACGGGGGTGGAGATCTTTTTTTCGCCGGTTTCCATGAAACTGATGGGTTCTCCCATCAATGAAGTGCAGCTTAATCTTACCAGGCTGATCGAAACATGTGGCAATAATACCTGCGGTTCCAGCGCAAGCGCAACCGTTGTCAATTATTACGGCTTATCAAACACCTGTGAACAAATGAAAGCAAGGTTGGATGGATCTGCTAACCTCATCAATTTTATCCGGAACGTTTCCGGAAATAACATCGGAATTGATCCGAATTCGATGCGTGACCGGTTAAATGAAGTGTCGCGTCAGTTTACGTTGGTGGAGGAGCCGAATGCCAGCCAGATGCTGAACCACATCACGCGGGCGCTGAATCAGAAAAAGCCCGTCATTCTGTTAACAGGCTGGGGTTCAAAAACAGTCAGAGATATCTATGCCAATGGTGCTGATCCGGTAAGCCTCAATCCCAACAGTGTTTTGCATTACCTGGTGGTTGACGGCATCAATCTGCATACACGGGTTTTGTCTGTCATTGATAATGGTAAGCGTAAGTACCTGCACTGGGACTATCTGAAGCAGATTATTTACTGGCGACCTGAAAATGCAGTCATTGAAGGTTCTCTTTACAGCAACCAGGTGAAGCCCGGCAAAATTATTTTTTAAATTATATCACCCCTGCCTTTATGCTAACATTTACACTCCGGGGCTTTTCCTTTTTGTACCTGGTGTTGCTGCTGCAAAGCGGGCAGGCACAATCGGCTGACAATAAGATCTGCTATTGTTTTACCCAGCCGGTTTCGTCCGGTTTTATGACCGGAACGAAGGCTGTTTACGGAACAGTAGGGCTGTTTCTTACACGTGATTTGTTATTGACGCCCAATCAGTCGCAGCCTGTAAAATTTACTGTTCCGTTGTTGCCGGTGAAGGCAGACTGCCAGCCCTCCTATACCCTGTATGTAGCAGATGAGCGGGGTGTAAAAATTTCCGAAATCACAAAGCAATCGAATGAGTTCAGCTACACGTTTGCAGATTGCAATAAAACCTATGAAGTACGCCTGCTCGCTACGGCCAGGACCACCACAGGCAGTGCGGGAAATTGTACCCGGTCTGTTTTTATCAAAGTAAAACCGGTTTGTAATACTGTAGTCTGCGAATGCTTTCAGCAAAAGGGAAGCAAGCCGTCGCTGGCAAGTGGTGATCTGAATCTTGCAGGCAGCATGGATTGTTTAGCAACGCAAAGCAATCAGCGCCGGTATGTACTTCGTTTTGGAATTATCAATAAAACGAATTGTATGCTGAACATTGAATCAATAACCGTTCATGGTCAGACGATCAGTGTTCCGGCTTTTAATACAGCGCCGCTGGCTGAAACAAAAGGCGTGTCTTTGGGATTCAGTACACCCATGCATCTGGCGCCACCTGCCGATTCCAAAGTAAGCGCCTTGGTACGGTATAGTTTGAATGGGAAAATATGTTCGGTAACAATGGATTTTCCATACAAAGCATGTAATTGATGATGAAAAGCCGGCTGATCTGAACAACTTAAAAGGAACAAGTATGAAACATAGATTTTTATTTGCAGTCGCGGTGATGCTGGCCAGCAACGCAACAGCGCAGCAACCCGTCCGGCCAACGCTTCCGGCTCTGAACACACAAACAACCCGGCAAGTGTTAAGTCCGGAATATGAAATTGAGAATTTCAGAACTATTCTTTCCATCATCATTCACCGGGGAGAAGATGATATGCGAAGCGGACAAAGGCTCATGCCTTCTGTTATTTTAACGGATGGCTCTGTCATACCAGTGAAGCAGAATGATGTTCCGCTGCAATCGCATGAAATATTCTCGCATGAAGGTGGCAATGTTGGTCTCACTTATGACCGGTATGCAAAGCAGGCAAAGACAGGGTCTATTAATAATATCCGCTTTGATGGAAGGCCGAACAGGATACACCAGGTCGAAGTTCTGTATTATGAGGAAAACAGACCGCCGCTTGCGGGTGATGATAATTTCGACATTGACTCTGTTCAAATCAAATACAGTGTACTTGACAAGAAGGCTAATCGGATTATCGAAAGCAAAACGCTGCAGGTCCGGAACAGCAAAAAGAATTTCCGGCTAACCGGAAGCGGTGTGGTCTTTTCGCATGTAATTAATCCTGCTTTGGTTTATCCCAGGCAACTTGCCACCGAAGAATTCACGCCGGGTATCAAGTTTAAATTGCTCAACGGAGCAGACGGGATGAAGCCTGGGTATACCATGGCAAAATTGCTTATTGAATTAAAAACGGGCGGCGTAATGGAAGCGGATATATCCGGTGCAACGAAAGGATATTTTTATATAGCACAGCGGACAAACGTACGGGCTAAGTGGACGGATATCCGGCGCATCGGAATCCGATACATTTATCCTTCCAACATGTTTGATCGCGATGACTGGACCCTGAGAGGATTGGCAGTAGAGTATGACTCATTTTACAAGGGGCCGGTGCGTATTTACACCAACTGGGATTTGAACATGACATTTAATGGCGATGGACAGGGCACAACCTGGTGGTCGCCCGTCTTAAATCTCAATCCCTGACAGCATAGAATATATTTTATCACCTAAATCCTACAATCGTGAAGCAGACTTTCATTTTTATTTTTTCATTTCTTTTTTGCGGCACTTCCTTATTATCACAAGAGCCGGTCAAAAAACCCAAGGTTGTTAAAACAGCCGAAAAGGTGAATCAAAAAACAAAAGATGCCAGCGAAGCGAGTAACCAGGTAGTCAGCGAGTCGCAGCAGGTGGCCGGTAATGTGCAGAATGTGGTGACCAATGCCAAAGCGGTGGTGAAGATATTTGAACCCATTCTCCGCTTCCGGCTGAAAAAGAACCAGCAATCCCTTGGCGATGGTGCTGGTGCGGGTAATCCTGTAGCTGATCCTGCTGTAACACAGCCAACCACCCCTCCATTTGATAATCCGGCGATATATGTTACCCAGTCCGACCTGGCACAAGGTGTTCCGGTGGTGGCCGAAAGTCCGGCTTATAACACCGATGGTACGGCGAACCTCGGCAGCCAGAACAATAAAAAATTCGGCTGTTATATCAACGTATTGCAGGGGGCCATTATGGACGAAATTGATGTAGCCGGAAATTCCAAATCGGTCGACCTCATTTTTACGGCCACCAATGCCTTTAATGAGCAGGTGCCGATGTATGCATTCCTCACACCGTCTTACGTGAAGAATGATGCATTTGCATATAATTTCTTTAAAGGTACCAAGTACAAAGATAAAAATATACCTCCGGCGGAATGGGAAGAAGTTAATGAATCGGAGGTGGCCATGACCAGCCTGACCGGTGAGCAGTTTGAAAAAATTCAGAATAACAACCAGTTAATGGCTGTGGTGAAACAGGTAAGGGGATTTGGGCAAAAGGTGGAAAGCAGGGTAAAACTCGACGGAAAAGTAATTGCCGTAAAAACAGAGATGGGCGACCGCACCGCTTATGGTCTGATCTACATCATGAACCATTATGGAACGACTGGTGATAATGGTTATCTCAAAATCAAAATCAAAGTCACCGGCTTTGATGCCAATGGAGATGGCAATCCGGATGGAAGTATTTATCAATAATAAAACTCGAAACATGAAATATTCAATTTTTTGTTTGCTTTTTATTTGGGTAATGAATGCGTATAGTCAAACAGGAGCATTAACCGGAACACGAGTACGGCAGATCAATGTTTCTCCAAATGAAAACTTCATACTGGGCGGACTTTGCCCAATAGGTAATTCAAAAGGCGACGCAGAATTTGATGGGAATGGTCCACATATTAAATGTGATGTAAGAATACGCATTGGAAGAGATAGCGCATCTCTCCTGGCCGATATCTACTTCTGGGCGCAGGAAACGAAAAGCGACTGGAGTACCACAGAGGGCAGGTGGTCCCGCAAAATATATACAGCTCCAAGGGGAACAAAAATTTTAAAAATAGTCGGTGATAGTTATTCTTTCACCGAGTTGGTATGCTGTAAAAGTAAAAATGACCTGTTCAGAATCGACCGTGATACAGGCGTTGCTGTTGTAAGATTTATGAAAGGTATGCCGGACAGGGATGTTTTGTCCAAACATGGCGCAACACGACTCACAGCCCCTCCCATTAATAATTTCATGCTGCTTAATACCATACAATTTTATGCCACCACTGGAAACAATACTTGTATACGGGTTCCGGCCAAGAACGGATTGCTTGTTAAATATTTTCATTTTGTAGGCGACACCGGAGGTTCTGATATCAGTAACGACGACAATTGTAATGACGACACACGGATCGTAAATCTCGAGTTCTTTCCAATCCGTTTGGAAGTCAGAAATTGACATGTGATTGCTTTTTTAACGAATAACCATAAACAAAACAGGTATGAAACACATTCTTTTTTCTTTACTGCTGCTTACAGCCTTTGCTGTACATGCTCAGGTAAGCCCTGCAATGAAAAACAAAACACAGCCGATCACCAACAAAACCCAGATGCAGTCTGCGTTGATGGTCCAGACGGTAAAGCTGGAAGATTTTACAGAGTGGTTGTGTCCCAAGCAGCTGCTGCGGGGCGATCGGGAATTTAACGGAAATGGCCCGAAGGTGAAATGTGAGGTTAAAATCAGGATCAGTCCGGATGGAAATTCACTTTTAGCTGATTTTTATCTGTGGGCACAGGAAACGGTTCATGACTGGAGTACAACTGAGGGCAGGTGGACCAAAAAGATTTATGATGCGCCATTGGGATTAAAAATCAATAAGATTTTGTCGGCGACTGCTTCACGAACACAGTTTATCAGCCCCAGGGCAGGCATGCAAATATTTGTTCCTGGTGCTGATGTAGCCCAGGTTATGTTTACATTTTTGGATAATACAGATATAAAATCAGCCGTATTACAGGCTCATGGAGTCGATGCGAAAGATAAATCTGCTGTATCGCACCTGGTTAAGGTTATCGTTGATAATGGGAATCAGGTCGTACAGGTTCCTGCCACAGATGGAGCTTTAGTAAAGTTCTTTCATATTGTAGGCGATACGGGAGGTGACGATATCAGTACAGATGATAACTGTAATGACGATACACGGATTGTGAAGATTGAGTTTTTCCCGGTGAAACTGGAATTCAGAAAGTCGCCTAACTGATAAATACATCCATTTTTCCAGAACAATGAAATCCTTCTTGATATGCAAAAAAAACTAATAAGCTGCATAACCTTGATTAGTGTTTTTCTCAGTGCTTTTTCAGCAAAAACTGAAGGGGTCTCATCCGAGAAAAACTCCTTGTTATCAAAAGGGTCATCACAGGTTACTACATTCTATGTATCCTGGAATGCAGGTGCTCCCCGACAGTTGAAAGGGTTTGGAGATGTTCGGGCATATCTTGTACTCGAAATGGCAGATGGCAGGAAATTGAAGTCTTTTATTCAGCCAATCGGAAATCTTCCTGGTAAACTGGCTGTCCCGGATTGGAAATGGGGTGTAGTCCGCTTTTCAGCATTTGACTATAGTCAACTTCGTTATGTTGGTTTAGCCGGCGAAAACAGTATTCAAATTGATGGTATGCGGAGCTTCCCCTTTTCAATCAAAATATTCGTGGAGCGATTGTCGGGTATAAAGTTGATAGCACGGTTTATCAAAGGATTAAATGAATATACACCGGGTTATGGACCTGGCGATGCCGGTAATGGTAACCAGTTTGTTCCCAACAGCCGTATACGTACTGATTATGCTGCTTTACCACCGGTAGGCTCGGAGCATATCATTAAGCCCCTGAGCAGGGTAAGGGTATCTGTAACTACAGGTGATGGTGCTAGAGCAGAGAGTGAGTTGAAGATAATCGGTGAAATTACTGATGGCAATTCGTTCACACTAAGCAGGAAAGGGTTGCCGGACAACTCAAAGCAGGTAATAGAGCAGTTGGTTGGTGTTTCTGTACAGCGGAGTTATTTGCACCGGTTGAGAATGCATTTTATTCCTGCACGCTTGCGGGGAGCAGAAGGTTTGTTTGATACCGGCGATGAGATTGAAGTAAAAGCAGCCGAGCTATTTGCCGGCGATGAAGACACCGGGAGACTGGAACCTTTATTCAGCCGGGATTTGCAGGTAAAATTGGGAAAGGATATCAGGTGGTGGGAGTCGCAGATTTTTGTCAAAAGAAGGATTTCTTTGCAAACGATGGTAGATGCATTTGTAGTAGTTATCTGGACCGGATCGGACGATCTCCGGATAAGTACCAGTAATGAAATGCCTGTAACGCTGAATTATGGATCCAGTTACATCCGACTGACATTTGAAAATGCAAAATCAACTGCATCTAACCCTAAGACAATTGTAATGGGATATTATGAAAACGCCCCGCCTGTTATGAATTGGGGCAATATACCCCGGGGCGAGGAGGCGCGCCAGAAATGGCTCGATTATATGACAAGGGCCTTTTCATTGCACACCTATCGTCCCGGAGGATCGTCGCCAAGGGCTTTTTCTTCCTTTACCGGGTCAAGGGGGGGGCATACCTTAAACACGAATATGGTACTTGCGGAGTTTACGTCTACTGTCCTGGATATGGCATTGGGCAGAGGTTCGGGTGCACGGGCAGATGAACAGTATCTGATACCCGGTTTACAGGAAGACCAGTGGGATTACGATGGTATTGACATTCTTTACAGACCCCAGGGTTCTTTGGAATACAGAACACTTTATTCAGAAAGAACAAGGAGTCGATATACAGCACGGGGTCTGTATTACGGAGCAAGGCGATATGTTTTTGCTGATCAAAACGAATACTTTATGCCAAGGATGAATCCTTCCACCATACGGACATTGCCTGTTCAAATGAATTGAGTGGGTATATTACAGTTCATTGCATCCAAAGGAGGTGCAGAAACACGCATGCAGCAAAACTCCGTTAAGCCATTTCCGTCTGATAAATGAACGGTGTATCCTTTTCAAGGGATTCAGTGGCACTTGAAATAATCAAACGGCTCTTTACAATCATTACATTGATACAAAGCCTTGCAGGCGGTGCTGCCAAATTCTGAAAGCAGTTTGGTATGGGTGGAATGACAGTGCGGACATTCCACGCCGTCATTTGCAATCGTGAACCTTTTGTCGGGTGCAGCAATGCCGTAGTCGCAGAGTTTTTTCTTTCCTTCCTCCGTCATCCAGTCGGTGGTCCAGGCCGGCGCCAGTACCGAAGTGATTTTCAATTGGGTGATGCCCTGCTCCGCTAATGCTATTCGGATATTAGCCGCAATCATGTCCATGGCCGGGCAGCCATTGTAGGTGGGGGTAATAAATACTTCCACCTGGCCACCATCGTGCACGGCAACATCCCGCAGTATACCCAGGTCGTGGATGGTAAGAACAGGTATCTCCGGATCGGTCACCTGCTGCAGCCAGTCCCACACCTGTTCCCTGGTTATGCCGGCTGAATTTACCATTGAGCGTTGGGATAGGTGCGTTGGAGATACTGCATTTCGGCCAGGATAAAGCCCAGGTGTTCGGTATGGGTACCGGTTTTCCCGCCGGTTTGCATGAATGTTTTTTCAGGCAGGGCTAAGGTGGCTTCTGTAAAAACAGTCTGCACTTTTTCCAGCCAGGTGTCGTACAATGCTTTGAAGCCGATGTTGAGATAGTCTTCGTATGCCGCCGGCTGAAACAGTTCGCCGGTATAAGGCCACAGGCTTTCCACAGCCTGCAGCATACGGGTGCGGCTTTCATCGGTTCCGTCACCCAAACGTATCACCCATTCGCTGCTCCAGCGGACGTGGTAGTTGATTTCTTTGAGTGATTTGGCTGTTATCGCTACCAGTTGTTCATCGGGTTGTTGCTGCAATTGCTGAAACAGCAGTTGCTGAAACTGGCTGAAAAAGTACTGGCGGAGGATGGTTTGTCCCCAGTCGCCATTGGGTTGTTCGGCTAGAAGCAGATTTTTATATTCCCTTTCTGTTCTTAAATAAGCTAATTGATCTTCATCAGTATTGCCCATTAGTTCCGCCGCATATTGATAAAGCAATCGGGCTTGTCCTAGTAAATCCAACGAAAGATTCGTTAATGCTATATCCTGTTCCAATACAGGTCCATGCCCGCACCATTCACTGTTTCTGTGCGACAGGATGAGGGTGGTATCGGCGAGGTGGAGGAGGTGGTTTATTTTATCTTGATCTGGCATGATGGAAGGTTAACAAGTTGACAAGTTGACAAGTTGAAAAGAACATACCTGTTAACCTTTTAACCGGTCAACTTTTCAACTCTTCGTTACATATAATTCACCTCATCGGGCAACTGGTAAAACGTCGGGTGCCGGTACACTTTATCGGCTGCCGGTTCATACAGTTCTCCCGCTTCTTCCGGATTGGAAGCTGTGATGTGCCTGCTTTCCACCACCCAGATGCTTACGCCTTCCATGCGGCGGGTGTACACATCCCGTGCATTTTCGATAGCCATCTGTGCATCGGCGGCATGTAAACTGCCCACATGCTTATGGTCGAGGCCCTGCTTGCTGCGGATGAATACTTCCCACAGTGGCCAGCTGGTTTTGTCGGCTTCGGTTTGATAGTTGCCGCCACCGCCTTTTTCTTCGGGGATATCGCCGTAGTAAAATTTTCTTATTGCAAAGTTCATATTAAGCCGCTTTTTGTTGTGATTTTGCTTTTTGCTTCGCAGCATGTGCCATCGCTGCTTCCCGCACCCATCTGCCGTTTTCATGTGCTTTGCGTCTTGCTTCTAAGCGTT
>CALMED010000045.1 GCA_937862815.1 uncultured Chitinophagaceae bacterium
TTCCCGCTTGCTGAACCACACGCTGGCGATACCGGTAACTACGGCGATGTATTCCAAGCCGGTAGTAGCCTTCATCCCATCGGTAAACTGCTGAAAGAGTTCTGCCAACGTCACGGCTTCTGGTTTTTTTCCTGTTTTTCCCGGCGAATCATTTCTTCGTAGTCAATGCCCTGCTCTTTCATCAGTTCCAGCCCGTAGTTACGCAGGTAGGTAATCACCTCCACGGCTTTTTGTCCGCGGGGGGTAAGGGAATATTCCGTGCGGGGTGGTACTTCGGCGTATACTTTTTTCTGCACAAAGCCCTCGGCTTCCAGTTCCTTCAGTGTTTGCGTCAGCATCTTCTGGCTGATGTGGTGAATGTCTTTCTGCAGCTCGGTGTAGCGCCAGGTCTTCACCCGCAGGCGCCAGAGCACCGGAATCTTCCAGGTACCGCCCAGTTTTTTCAGGACAAAATCCACCGGGTTGTAAAACACTTCCTTATTGATCACCACATCGGGCATGCTGTAAAAATACAGCCTGCGCACCAAAAAGTGCGTAACAAACGAATTATGGCGCTACATGGAAAGGCAACGGGTTGCCGTCACTTTTGTGCAACACAAAAACAAGCACTATGTCACAGGTAAAAGAAGTTCAGCACTACGTACATTTTCACGGGGCTCCCTCCAAAGGAAAGATCCTGCTGGTGGCCAGCAGTCCCTCCGTTTCGCAGCAAACCGGCTGGCCCATTGGTTTCTGGGCGGCCGAACTCACCCACCCGCTGCAGGTGTTCCGGGAGGCGGGCTATGAGGTGGAACTGGTTTCCACCGAAGGCGGTAAGCTGGAGATGGACGGCTACAGCAACCCCACCGATGCCAGCGGTTATTCGGCTCATGATGTGATTTCACTGGGCTATATGCAGCAGCAATGGTTCAATGATATGCTTACAAACACCAAAAAGCTGACCGATGTAAACCCGGCCGATTATGTGGCCGTCTTCCTGGTAGGCGGACAGGGCCCTATGTACACCTTCCGCGGCAATAAGGAACTGGAAAAGCTGTTCGTGACTTTTTATGAATCCGGCAAGCCCAGTGCCGCGGTCTGCCACAGCACCACCTTACTGCTGGAGGCGAAAAAGTCGAATGGAGAGCTGCTGGTGGCGGGTAAAACCTGGACCGGCTTTGCCGATGCCGAAGAAGAGTTTGCCGACCAGGCCGTGGGCATGAAAATTCAACCCTACCGGATTGAAGAGGAAGCCAGGAAAATTGCAGGTACCACTTTCAAGGTGGCCGCACCGTTTTCTTCCTACGCTATCAAAGACGGCAACCTCATCACCGGTCAGCAGCAGAACAGCGGTGCCGCAGCGGCAGCACTGGTGGTGGAAGCACTGCATGCCTGATATCTGCTACCTATCTATTATAAAAAGGGCGTGTACAGGCATGCCCTCTTTTACGTCATGAAACATGTATTGATACTGTTTGGGTTTTTCCTGGCCGCAGGCGCAGAAGCGCAGCTGGTGGAAGTGTACGCCGGGCATGAGCGGGCGGGCACCGACATCCTGTGGTTTAAAAACTTCAGGAACAGCGAAACCAGGACCACGCCCTGGTTGTTCTTCAACCGCACGCGGGCCTCGGTGGATTACAGCAACCGGCCTTTGTGGGGAGCCACCCATGCGGTATCTTACAACGGCAGCAGCGGGTTGGGACTGGTGGGGGTTGGATTGCTGGCAGCCAACGGGTTTACACCCAAAGCGGGTCTGCAGTATTTTAAACAGAAAAGTGCCTTCCTGTTTTTTGGCTGGCTGGTGGCGGATCTGAAGAAGCAGGGGAATATCGACCTGTTCGGACTCTTCCGGTATCAACCAGCTATCAATGACAACTGGAAATGGCTTTCGCAGGTGGAACTGTTCCCGGTCTATTCACCCCATAACGGCAGGTGGGCCGAGACGCAAGAGCTCCACCATGGCTCAAAAAACCCA
>CALMED010000046.1 GCA_937862815.1 uncultured Chitinophagaceae bacterium
ACCCAATAGGGTTTCAGTGCTTCGGTTACCATCACGGGTCCCAGGTCGCTGCCTCCAATACCAATGTTTACGATAAAGCGGATGGGTTTTCCGGTATATCCCTTCCATGCACCACTGTGGATCCGCTGGCAAAAATGTTGCATGTGCGCCAGTACCCGCTTTACGTCGGGCATCACGTCGGTTCCGTCCACATAAACCGGTTGATCGGAAAAGTTGCGGAGAGCGGTATGCAGCACGGCCCGGTTTTCGGTGTGGTTGATTTTTTCCCCGGCAAACAGGTCGCGTACTGCACCGGGTATCCCGCAGGCTTCTGCCAGTTCCCGCAGCAGTTGCAGGGTTTCCGGGGTGATCCGGTTTTTGGAATAATCCAGTACCAGGTCTTCGGCACAGCAGCTGAAACGGGTAAACCGGTTGGGGTCCTGCCGGAACAGTTCCCGCAGATGAATTGATTTCATTGCTTCGGCATGCCTGCTCAGTTGTTGCCAGGCTGCGGTGGTGGTGGGGTTGATGGCGGGGAGCATAGTTAGTTGTAATGAGTTATTGTGAAAAGTGGTGCAGCAGTTGCTGTGCTGTAACAGCGTCGTGGTTCAGCTGGGTTTTTAATTCTCCGATGCCGCTGAATTTCTGCTCGCTGCGGATAAAATGATGCAGCCACACGGTAAGGTGGCGTCCGTAAATATCTTCATCAAAGTCGAACAAATGCACTTCAATCACATGGCGGCTTCCGTCCACGGTGGGGCGAACGCCGATGTTCATCATCCCTTTCAGCAGGCGGTTTTCTCCTTCCAGTTGTGCGGTAACGGTGTACACGCCGTTGCCGGGGATGAGCTTGCCGGGGTCGTTGATCTGGAGGTTGGCGGTGGGATAGCCGATGGTGCGCCCCAGCTGGTTGCCCACAATGATGTATCCTTTGAAGGAGTAGGGATGTCCCAGGTAGGCCGTGGCTGTATCCACCCGGCCGGCCAGCAAGGCTTCGCGTATTTTGGTGGAGCTGATGATGGAGTCGTTGATGAGCTGTTCATCAATTTCCTGCACCTGGTAGCCCAGTTCGGAGGCGTATTTTTCCAGCAGCCTGAAGTCTCCTTCCCGCCTGTTGCCGAATTTGTGATCGTACCCGATGATGATGGTACAGGGGTGGAAACGGGCGACGAGAAAATCGCGGATGTACTGCTCCGCACTCAGGGCGGCAAAGGCGGGTGTAAAGGGCACCACCACCAGGTTGTGCACCCCGTATTTGCGCAGGAGGATGATCCGCTCTTCCAGCGTGGTCAGTTCTTTCAGGTTGAGCGCGGGATTCACCACTTTGCGGGGGTGGGGATTGAAGGTGATGAGCACCGATTCACCGCCGCAGCTTCGGGTCTGCTCCAGCACCTGCCGGATGATCTGCTGGTGCCCGAGGTGTACGCCGTCGAAGGTGCCGATGGTAACCACCGCCTGGGGGAAGGCGGGCAGGGCGTCCGGGTTGCGGTAAACTTTCATAGCCGTGGTAAAGCGGGTGCAAATCTAATCATTTTGCGGCGGTGCGCAGAAGCAGTAGTTTTGCGGCAACTCAACCTGTATGTCGCTTTACAACCAGCGGGGCGTCTCCGCACAGAAAGAAGAAGTGCACCAGGCCATCCGTCACCTCGATCAGGGATTGTACCCGCATGCCTTCTGCAAGCTGTACCCCGACTACCTCGGCAGTGACGATGGCTATGTAAATGTAACACATGCCGACGGCGCCGGAACCAAAAGTATCCTGGCCTATCTCTACTGGAAAGAAACCGGTGACCTGTCGGTTTGGAAAGGTATTGCGCAGGACGCCATTGTAATGAACCTCGATGATCTGTTGTGCGTGGGCATCTGCGATAATATCCTGTTTTCGTCTACGGTTGACCGTAATAAGACCCTCATCCCCGGCGAAGTGCTGGAACAGATCATCCAGGGGTCGGCTGAATTGTTTGATCAGCTCAGGGAGTCTGGCGTTAACATTCATTATCTCGGCGGTGAAACCGCCGATGTGGGTGATGTGGTGCGTACCATAGCGGTGAACGGCACCATGACCGCCCGCTGGCCGAAAGATAAAGTGGTTACCAATGAAAAAATCCGCCCCGGCGATGTAATCGTGGGACTGGCAGGTTTTGGGCAGGCAGCTTATGAGTCATCCTACAACAGCGGTTTGGGGAGTAACGGTCTCACCAGCGCCCGGCACGATGTGCTCAGCAAGTTCTATGCACAGCAGTACCCCGAGTCGTATGAACCCCGTTTACCGGAAGAGGTGGTCTACATCGGCCGGCACCGGCTCACCGATGCGGTTACGCTGCCAACAGGCGAAACCACCAGCATGGGCCGGTTGCTGCTGTCACCCACACGTACGTTTGCCCCGGTGTTGAAGGAAATCCTCACCACCCGTTTCGACGCGGTGCACGGACTGGTTCACTGCAGCGGCGGCGGGCAGACCAAATGCCTCAAATACCTGCCCGGCGCGATGCGAGTGGTGAAGGATAATCTTTTCCAGCCGCCCGTCATTTTCGACCTCATACAGGAAGCCTCCGGCTCCGATGCCCGCGAAATGTACCAGGTGTTTAATATGGGTACCCGCCTCGAAATTTACACTACACTGGCCGACGCGGAGGAACTGATCCGCACAGCAAACAGGTATGGCGTGGAAGCCCGGGTCATCGGGCGGGTGGAGGAAGCGCCGGAGAAGCAACTCGAAATAGTTTTGCCGGGCGAAACCCTCCGTTTTTAACTTTTTTTACCGCTACTTTTGTTGAAACTTACAGCATGACTCCCATTGTAGAACTGAAGAACGTTAATATTTACCAAAGTGGCAACCTGGTGCTCAGCAACGTAAACCTGTCGGTTAACCAGGGCGAGTTTGTGTACCTCATCGGAAAGACCGGTACCGGTAAATCATCCCTCCTCAAAACGCTGTACGGGGAACTGCCGCTCACGAGCGGTGAAGGCCATGTGGCCGGCTTCAACCTGCAGGATATGGATTGGAAAAAAGTGCCTTTCCTGCGCCGCTCCCTAGGGGTGGTATTCCAGGATTTTCAATTGCTCACCGACCGCTCGGTATACGATAATCTGAAGTTTGTACTGAAAGCGACAGGCTGGAAAGATGAAAACCTGATGGATGAAAAGATCAACGACGTGCTGAACAAAGTGGGACTGAAGTCCAAAGGTTTTAAAATGCCTTTTGAAATGAGTGGCGGTGAACAGCAACGGGTAGACCTTGCCCGTGCCCTGCTCAACTCGCCCAAGCTGATCCTTGCCGATGAACCCACCGGCAACCTCGACCCCGAAACCAGTGATGAAATCATGAGCCTCCTGATGCAGGTGTCAAAAGATTATAATACGGCAGTGGTAATGGCAACGCATGATTTTGCCGTCATCAAAAATTTCCCGGCCCGTACCATCAAGACCGAGGGTGGCCGGCTGTGGGAGGAGGCGCCAGCAACCACTGCATAAGTTGCCGGGCGTGTGCTGCATTATCGTAATGCTGCATCAGTATGCCTTGCCGCGTTTCCGCTTCTTCTTCTGTAAAAGGCTGGTGAAACAGCCGGAAAATGGTGTACTTGAGCAATGCCGCGTTGTCGGCCGTATGACAGACCTTCTCCAGGTGGGTACCTGCCAGCATGTTGCTGTTGGTCACCACATGCCGCCCGCCAAACACCGCGTTCATCAGTTTCAGTTTTATGCCGTTGGTGGTGAAGGCCGGCAGGATGTGTACCTGGGCCTTGGCAATGAGATCGTTCATTTCTGATTCTGAGGGATTTTCAACGATGCAGGTATGTTGCCGCCGGTGGGCCAGCTCCACGAGGCGGGGCGCCGGATCTTTACCGGCCACCACAAACGGAATTTCCAGGTCGTTGAAAATTTTCTCCAGCAGCCAGGTGGCTGCTTTCTCGTTTTCCGCTACCGAAAGATTGCCGTGATACAGCGCAAACGTACCGCTGCCGGGCTGGGAGGTAACCAGGCGGTGAGGGACGAAGGCGGGCAGCACCTGCACCTGCGGAGCCTTCCACACCCGGCGGCAGGTGCCGGCGTCAATATCAGAAATCGGAAGTAGCAGGTTTTGGGCGGCGATTGTTTTTTCGTAGCGGCCCAGCATCCGGCTTTCGTGGTGGTAATAGGCTTTTTTAACCAGCGAACGCTCCCATTGGGCCAGCTGCCGGTAGTATTCCTGCTCCACATTGTGCATCCGCACGGCCACCCGGCGGTTGGGGAGCATGCCGGCATGAAGACCATAGGTGCTATGCATCCCTTCCAGCAGCACCGGGTCATCGTCTTCCTGTAATCGCTGCCACAAGGCAGGGTGGTTGCGGGAAGCGACGATATAGGGAAGGTTGAGCGACAGTCCTTTGTGTCCCTCCGAACGCTGGTAGTAGTGCACCTCGCTGCAGTAATTGAGCAATGCTTTCTGTTCACCCCGTCCGTATTCAAAGCAGTGCAGTTTGATGCGTACACCCTGTTCGTGCAGGGCGCGGATACGCCAGAAAACGTCCACCACACCGCCATAGTCGGCCGGGAAAGGAACATCAAACGCAACAAGATGAATGGAATCAGCCAAGTAGTTGGGAATAAAAGTTGAGTAATACGGTTTCTTCCTGCGCCCAGTGCAACACTTTTCCCGCTTCCAGGCAATTTCGCTGAAGACGTTCATATAGAACAGCATCCCGTAGTAAAAGGTTGAGTCCGGCAGCGATGGAAGCGGCTGAGGTATCGTCTATCAGCACTGCCACTTCGTAAATTTCGTTGATGCTGCGGTACGAGGGGTAGTTGACGCAGAGCTGGGGTATCCCGGCCTGGATGTAGTCGAAGAACCGGTTGGCCAGGGAATAATAGTTGCTGAGACCGTTGTTTTCAAACAGGGTGATACCCGCATAGGCGGTGGGGGTGACCTGCTGCAGGACCGCCGGTGTTGCTTTTCCCTGCAGCAGTACGCGGTTGTCCAGCCCTTCCCGGCGGATCAGCTGCCGGGTTTGCTCCAGAAAGTTTCCGTCGCCGTAAATATGAAGGGGGGCCGCCACCTCTTTCATGGCGGGAATCAGGGTTTCAAAGCAGCGGCCTTCGTTCACCGCCCCCTGGTACAGGATGAGCCTGTCCCGCTGGCCATGGCCTTCCTGCTTTTTTAGGGCAGGCTCCTGCCGGGGCAGGGGCAGGTTCCGCACCACTGCGTAATGCACCCCGTACATCCGCTCAAATTCCGCGGCAATGGGGGCGCAAACCGTGTACCCTTGCGGAAAGCGGGGTACGGCCAGCCGCTCAATCCATTTCCAGATGCGGTAGCGGGAGGGACGGCTCACGATTTCCTTCATTTCACAGAACAGCTCATGGGCGTCGTAGACCCGCTTGCTACCGCGGATTGCAGACACCAGCAGGCAGGGGAGGATGGTGTCGAGGTCAATGGCACAATGCACATTGGCCCGGCGCAGCAACAGCCAGAAAAACAGGCGCAGGTTGTATTCGGCGTAAAAAAGCGGACCTTTCCGGAACCGGCAGGGCAGGCGCACCTGGCGGAAAGGGCGGCTTTCCAGCGGAAGGGATCCCGGCAGCCGGCGCCCTACGAGGGTGACCCTGTAGCCATTGGTTACCAGCGAGTTACAGATACGGATCATCCGCTGATCGTAAGTCAGATCATTGGTAACGGTGCAGATAATGTGTGGGGCGGGAGCCATTGGCGCCAAATTTCCGGAATTGTAGGCGTAGCTTCAAAAAAATCCGGCTCCGAATTTCTTCCGGAATCACCGGAATTCTTTACCTTTGCCGCCACTTTATAGAGATGTAATTTTTGGATGTTCTAAAAAAAACTGAGATGTCAGCATTAACGAAAGAAAAAAAAGCCTCCATTTTCGAAAATTTTGGCGGCAAAGCTTCCAACACCGGCTCCATTGAAGCCCAGGTGGCCCTGCTCACCGAACGCATCAACCACATTTCGGGTCATTTGAAGCAAAACAAAAAGGACTTTTCCTCCAACCGCGGCCTGATGCAGCTGGTAGGTAAGCGCAAGCGTCTGCTTTCTTACCTCAGCAAGACCAACCTGCAAGGGTACCGTGCACTCATTGAAAAGTTAGGTCTCCGTAAATAAACGGTCATGCGATAAACAACATTTTCCCAACCGGTTTCAAATCTGTTGGGATTTTGTTTTTGCATCCGTTCGACTTTCATTTTTTCATCCGATTTACGGTGTCCTTCTTTGCGATTGCACAGCCTTGCATCGTAAATCACAATTTCCGGATTTATGTTATCTCAACCCATCAGCAAGTCCTTTGACCTGGGCGACGGCCGAATTGTGTCCATCGAGACCGGTAAGTTAGCCCGCCAGGCCGACGGTGCTGTTACCGTGCGCCAGGGGAACTGCATCCTCCTCGCCACCGTAGTGGCCAACAAAGAACCCCGGGAAGGCCAGGATTTCTTCCCGCTTTCCGTGGATTACCAGGAAAAATTTGCCTCTGCCGGGCGCATTCCCGGTTCGTTCTTCAAGCGGGAAGCCCGTTTGAACGATTATGAAATTCTGACCAGCCGCCTGGTTGACCGGGCCCTGCGTCCCCTCTTCCCCGAAGATTACCTATGCGAAGTGCAGGTACTCATCAGCCTCGTTTCTTCCGATGCGGAAGTAATGCCCGATGCCATGGCCTGCCTGGCCGCTTCGGCCGCCCTTGCCGTTTCCGATATTCCCATCAAGGAAATCATTTCCGAAGTACGGATCGGGATCGTTGACGGCGAAATGGTGGTGAATCCCAGCCGCAGCCAACTGGAGATGGCCAGCGCCGAATTTATCATTGCCGCCACCGAAAAGAACCTGATGATGGTGGAAGGTGAAGCCAGCGAGTGCAGCGAGGAAGACCTCGTAAAAGCCCTGCAGGTGGCGCACGACGCCATCCGGGTACAGATCCGCGCCCAGGAAGAACTGCGGGCCGCCGTTGGCGTAACCGGCAAGCGCGAGTATAAAAAGCCCGAAAGCAACGAGGAAATCAACCAGAAAGTGATTGCCTTTGCCAAGGATAAAGTATACCAGATTGCCCGGGCCGGCAGCACCAAAAACGTGCGCAGCGAAGCGTTCGACCTCCTGAAACAGGAAGTGGTGGCCATGCTGGGTGAAGAAGCAACGGACCTGGATAAAAAACTCGCCAAGAAGTATTTTGAAGATCTGAAGTGGGAAGTGGTGCGGGATATGATCCTGGAAGAGCGCATCCGTCTTGACGGCCGCCAGCTCGACCAGGTACGCCCCCTCGCCATGGAAGTGGAGCCCCTGCCCACACCCCACGGCTCGGCTCTGTTCACCCGCGGCGAAACCCAGTCGCTCACCACCGTAACCCTGGGTACCAAACTCGACGAACTGCTGGTGGAAAGCGCCGCCAAGTCGGACTATACCAAGTTCATCCTTCATTACAATTTCCCTCCCTTCTCCACCGGTGAAGTGAAGATGATGCGGGGCCCCGGCCGCCGCGAAGTGGGCCATGGCAACCTGGCCATGCGTTCGCTCCGCCAGATGATGCCGGGTAGCGAATACCCCTACACCGTACGGATTGTGAGCGATATCCTTGAGTCGAACGGTTCCTCTTCCATGGCTACTGTGTGCGCCGGTTCGCTGGCCCTCATGGATGCCGGCGTACCTGTGCAGAAGCACGTGAGCGGTGTGGCCATGGGGTTGATTACGCGTGGCGATGGCAAATATGCCATCCTCACCGACATTCTGGGCGACGAGGATCACCTGGGGGATATGGACTTCAAAGTAACCGGTACCCGCCAGGGCATCTGCGGGGTACAGATGGACATCAAAGTGGATGGCCTCAGCATGGAAGTGATGCGGGAAGCGCTGGAGCAGGCACGCAAAGGCCGCCTGCACATACTCGATGCCATGTACGAGTGCATGGACGAGCCGCGCCCCGAAGTGAAGCCGCACGCACCGCGTATGGAGAAACTGTTCATTGACAAGGAATTTATTGGTGCCGTGATCGGGCCCCAGGGTAAAGTGATCCAGGAGATCCAACGCGAAACCGGAACCACCATCACCATCGAAGAGATTGGCAACTACGGTGAAGTAAGCATCTTCTCGCCGGCCAAGGAAGGACTGGAGAAAGCGGTGGCCTGGGTGAAGGGCATTGTTGCCGTTCCCGAAGTGGGCAGTGTGTACGAAGCCACGGTGAAAGGCATCAAGGAATTCGGCGCCTTCGTGGAGTTCCTGCCCAAAAAGGAAGGACTGCTGCACATCTCCGAGATCAGCTGGAAGCGTCTCGAAAGCATGGAAGGCATGTTCAGGGTCGGCGATGTGGTGAAGGTGAAACTCATCGGAATTGATCACAAGACCGGTAAATTCAAGCTCAGCCGCAAGGCCCTCATGCCCAAGCCAGATCAGGCGCCCCGCCAGGACCGCCCGCGGCAGGGAGAAGGCGAAGAGGTCTGATACTTCCGGTAAATAACAGAACTTTACGGTCCCGTAACAACGGGACCTTTTTTTATGCAGCATTACATCCAGGTAACCATCCGCGGTCTGCTAACGGGCCAGGCCGAAATCCTCATTGCCCTGTTGAGCGAAGCGGGTTTTGAAGGTTTTGAAGAGGGAGAGGACGAACTGAAAGCCTGCATTCCGCAGCCGGCCTGGAATCCCGGCCTGCTGGAGGAGGTGGTGGCGCCCTTTGCCTGCACCTGTACCACGGAACTGCTTCCGCCCCGTAACTGGAATGCCGAATGGGAGCAGCAATACCAACCCGTTATTGTAGACGGTTTCGCCGGCGTGCGGGCCCATTTCCATCCGCCGCTCAGCGGGGTGGAATACGAAATCATCATTACGCCCCAGATGAGTTTTGGCACCGGCCACCACGCCACCACCTGGCAGATGCTGTGGCTGATGCGGGAGCTGGACCTGGCCGGCAAGACCGTTTTCGATTTTGGTGCAGGCACCGGCGTGCTGGCTATCCTTGCGGAAAAGCGCGGGACGGCTGCGGTGCTGGCCATGGACATAGACGACTGGTGCATCGAAAATGCGCTGGAGAACGCGGAACGGAACCACTGCACCCGGTTAGAAGTGATACAAGGCGACGCGCCGCCCGCGGACCGGCAGTTCGATTGCATCCTTGCCAACATCAACCGCCACATTCTGCTGCAGCACATGCCCCGGCTGGCGAACGCACTTGTGCCGGGTGGCCACCTGCTCATCAGCGGCTTTTATGCCGATGAAAACAACCTGCTGGTGGAGGCTGCAGCCAACACCGGACTGGCGTTGCAACGTTCTTCGCAGCGCGACAACTGGAGCTGCCTGCAGCTCAAAAAAATAAAACCATTATGACGGGCGGTTGGTTGCTGCTCCTGGCCTACCTGCTGGGCTCCATCCCCACCGCGTTGTGGGTGAGCAAACTATTTTTCGGGATTGACATACGCGACCACGGCAGCCGCAACATGGGGGCCTCTAATACCTTCCGGGTGCTGGGCCCGGTGTACGGGGTGGTGGTGCTGGTGATTGACCTGTTGAAAGGTGTGGCGGCCGTGCAGCTTGTACGTTACCTGCCCGAAACAGCCTGGATGGCCTCCGAGCCCGCTCTCTGGCAGCTACTCCTGGGGCTCACGGCTGTTGCCGGACATGTATTTCCTTTATTTGCCGGTTTCCGGGGCGGCAAGGGAGTAGCCACCCTCTTTGGTGTGGTAGTGGCCATGCAGCCCTGGATTGCCTTGCTGAGTGTGCTGGCTTTTGTGCTGGTGGTGGCGCTCACCCGCTACATCTCGCTGGGTTCACTCACCGGGGTGGCCGTATTTACCGCCTGCGTCTGGTTTGCCTGGCAGGAAGCCGACCCGCTGCTGAAATGGTTTTCAGCCGGCGCGGCCCTCCTGGTGGTATGGCTGCACCGGGGCAACATCCGCCGGCTCTGGAAAGGAACGGAAAACAAATTCAGTTTCAGAAAGCGCCCCCGGGATTAACGTACCTTTATGCTCCCCGTGACCGGGTGGTATGTTTTTTGAAAGTTTCACACCTAAAGGTCTTTTTATGAAACGTTTTTTTGGATCATTGATCGTATTTGCCTTCCTCTGGGGAGGCTGTGCAAAAAACCAGGTGACCGGTCGCTCCCAGCTCAAATTGCTGCCCGAAAGGGAATTGCAGAGCATGGCCGTGCAACAGTACCGGCAGTTTCTTACCGAGCACCGGGTAATTGCCGCCAACGTAAACAAAGATGCCGAAATGGTACGGCGGGTAGGAACCCGCATCGCTTACGCCATCACCCGCTTCTACGAGGAGCAGGGCAGAGCCAATATCCTGGAAGGGTTTCAGTGGGAGTTCAACCTGGTGGATGACCCGCAGGTAAATGCCTGGTGCATGCCGGGCGGAAAAGTGGTGGTGTATACCGGTCTGCTGCCGGTAGCCCGGAATGAAGCGGGGCTGGCCGTGGTGATGGGCCATGAAATTGCGCATGCCGTGGCCCTGCATGGTAACGAGCGGATGAGCCAGGGTCTCCTGCAGCAGTTTGGAGGCGTGGCCCTGTCGGTGGCAGTGGCCAACAGGCCGGCCGAGACCCAAAACCTCTTTTTATCGGCATATGGCATTGGCACCACCGTGGGTGCCATACTGCCCTTCTCCCGCAAACAGGAACTGGAAGCCGATCGCTTCGGTCTCCGTTTTTCCGCCATGGCGGGCTACAACCCGGAGGAAGCTGTGAGCTTCTGGCAGCGGATGGCTCAGGCGGCAGCCTCCGGCCAGAAACCCCCGGAAATTCTCAGCACCCACCCGTCCGACGATACCCGCATTGCCAAAATGCAGGAATACGTGAAAGAGGCGATGGAATTCTACAAACCCATCGGCAAATGAGCAGCAGCTTGTAGAATCTTTTAAAAATCAGGCCTTTTGTTTAATAGTAAGTGCGCTTTTATTACTCAAAATAGCCCCAGGTTGTCTTATTGGGTGTAATTTTGCCGTCTGATTTTTTTAGTTCTCACTCAAATTCTACGGTATGTCTGTTTCTTTGTTGGAAAAGCTCCAGTTGCAAGATGAAAAGAACTTACTGATCCAGGGCCTTCCCTCTTCCATCGAAAAACAATTTGTAAAACTCTCCTTCGCTAAAAATGTAACGCCCCTCCTGCGGACCAAAAAAATTGATTTTGCGTTGGTGTTTGCCATCAATCAAAACCAGTTGAACGGTATCCTCAAAGAAGTACTGCCTGCACTTGCCGGCTCGTCCAAGTTCTGGGTGGCTTATCCCAAAGCATCATCAAAGATTGTGAGCGATCTCAACCGGGATGGCAGCTGGCAGTTTCTCTGCCAGTGTGGCTTTGAAACCTCCGAAGAAGTGGTGCTGGACCATGTGTGGACAGCCATGCGTTTTGAGCGGGCCGTAGCCATCACATCCAAAACAACCCGCAGTACACGCAGTGCCCGTCTTTCGGCAGCAACTGCGTAAATCATTTAATCATTATCATCTCAGCCGTTCTCCGGGAACGGCTTTTTTTATGGTACGTAATGCAGAAATAAAAGCCCGTTGTGCCGATGCCGGTCGTATCCGCACCTGGTTGCAGCAACAGGGCGCCGATTTCAAAGGCACCGATGAGCAGGTGGATGTATATTTTAATGTACCTGCCGGCCGGCTGAAGCTGCGGCGGGGCACGATTGAGCATGCCCTGATCTACTACCAACGCGCCGATACCGCCGCAACCAAAGAAAGCCAGGTGCAATTGTTGCCTTTGTCTTCCGACAGCAAGGCCCTGCATGACCTGCTGGAAGCCGCCCTTGGCATCCGGTGTGTGGTTTCCAAGCGGCGGGAAATTTATTTTATCGGCAACGTCAAGTTTCACCTGGATGAGGTGGAAGGATTGGGCAGCTTTGTGGAAATTGAAGCCATCGACCGGTCCGGCACCGGCGATTACGCCCGCATCCATGCGCAGTGCGAACAGTACCGCCAGGCATTGCAGATTGCCCCGGCCGATCTTTTAACGCATTCTTACAGCGACATGCTCACCGGGCAGGCTTAAATTTGCCGTGTCATGAACTGGAACTACAACCACCCCCGGCACAACGCATTTACCTGGGCCATGGGTATCCTGGTACTTGCCGGTGGATTTTCGCTCTGGTACTGGAGTAAGGAACAATTGTTCTGGAAGCTCAATCTCATGCATTCATACCCCGGCGACCTTGTTTTCCGTTATTTGACCCATGCAGGCGACGGAGTGTTTATGCTGGTGGTTGGTGCGTTGGCGTTGGGACTGGGGCGCCGGAAGCTGGGCGTTCTGCTTATACTTTCGTTCCTGCTTTCGGGGCTCCTGGCACAAGGCCTCAAACGACTGCGTCCCGAACCCCGGCCAGGGCGCTATTTCACGCAGATTGAACAGATTCACAAAGTGGAAGAGCGATTGCTGCAGGGTAACAACAGTTTCCCCAGCGGTCATACCACCACAGCATTTGCCCTTTTTTCCCTGCTCGCTTTTTCCACCCGTAAATACGGTTGGCAGCTTCTGTTTTTTATGGCTGCCGTTTTCGTTGGTTATTCCCGCATTTACCTGGGGCAGCACTTCTTTAAAGATGTATATGCCGGCGCTTTACTGGGATTTGCCTGTTCCCTGTTGCTGTTCTGGTTGTTCCGCAAACAGGAATGGGATGCCTGAGACAAACATTTTCCCGCAGGTGCCGAAACAAAGTGGGGGTATTAAACCAGCAGTGCAAGCAGTGCAAGCAGTGATAGCTGAACAGCAAATACAATCAGGCCGAATACCACGCCTTTCCGCCCCGAAACAAAAAGTTTCCGGAAACTAACTTTCAATCCGATGGCAGCCATGCCAACGGTGAGAACAATTTTTCCCATTGTGTCCATCAGACCCAGGAACGAAGCCGGTATCTGCACAAATGAAGTAAGGAAAGTGATCCCGATAAAACTCCAGAGATACCAGGGAAGGATGAAATGTTGTTTCCAGTTCTTCGCCTCGTGCCGGTTCACCAGGAAATTAAAGAAGATAAGGGCAGGGGAGAGCAGTGCCACCCGGGCCAGTTTGATGGTGATGGCCGCTTCGCCCACTTCATTGCTTACGCTGTATCCCGCTCCCGCCACATTGCCCACCGAGTGCAGGGAACCGCCCAGCAGCAATCCCAACTGGGTGGTGCTCCAGTCCATGCGTACCAGCAACAACGGCAGGGCAATCATCCCCAGGCTGCCGAACAGGTTGATCACCGCCATGGCAATACCTACATCCTCCCTGCTTTTGCTTACGCCCGGGGCCAGGGCGGCGATGGCGGATGAACCACAGATGGCTGTTCCGAAACCGATGAGCCAGCTGGTGGAGCCCGGACATTTCACTTTAATGGCGAGATAATATGTTATCAGCAACATCAGCGCCACCACCAGGGCCAGTACCGAAAAACTCAGCAAGCCCAGCCGGACGATATGTGTGTAGTTGATGCTGAAGGCAAGGAAAAGGATGGACAGTTCCAGCAGCTTACCGCTGGTGAGCGAAATGCCCGACTGGAAGTTTTCGGGGAGGGAAAGCAGATTGCCGGCCAGGATGCCCATCAGCAAGGCCAGTAAAATGCTGTTGAATGTGGAAGAGGTGTATCCCGACAACAGGTAGGCCGTCGTGCCAATAACGACCGACAACAGAATGCCCCTGTACTCCTGAAT
Source organism: uncultured Chitinophagaceae bacterium (assembly GCA_937862815.1). GTDB lineage: Bacteria > Bacteroidota > Bacteroidia > Chitinophagales > Chitinophagaceae > Lacibacter. The sequence continues at coordinate 13,578 of CALMED010000046.1, forward strand.
CAAAAATTTCATTCCGGTTGAACGATGGTTCCTTTCCAGTTAATAATGCCCCCTTTTAAATTATAGACATTGCGGAAACCCATGCTCACCATGTAGTCGGCAGCCGTACTGCTGCGTGCACCGCTGCGGCAGTACACAATATAGGTTTTTGATTTGTCGAGCTGTTTCACTGCTTTTTCGAAATCTGCCCCCCTGATATCAGCAAACACCGTTGCTCCCTGTATAATTCCCTCTGCAATTTCGCCGGGCGTGCGCACATCCATGAGGACGGTGTTTGGCTGTTGCAGCAGCGCGGGTACTTCCTCTCCGCTGATCTCCTGTACCTGTGCTGTACCATTGTTGGGCCGGGGAGCGCAGGCGGTGACAAAGAGCAATCCTGCAAGCAGGGCAATGGCTATAAACGAAATCTGTTTCATGTGTCAATAAATTAGTGCTGCAAAGGTCTTCAAGTGATGAACGGGTTTGTGTAACAAAGGTTACGAAGGTAAAAAGATTGCAGGGTATTAACACGTAACGGATGAGTTGCGGCAGGTTACAGGAAAGGAATCAACGGAAGATAACCGTTCCCAATTCCCGGGTTAGCCGGATCTCTTCCGATTTCAGGTGCTGGTGTGTACGGATGAGGGTGGCCAGTTGGTCCGGTGTCTGGGGTTGTTCCATGTCGCGCTGATTTTCTTCGATCAATGCTTTGATTTTCCGCAGGCGGAGGTAGGTGAGAACGGACTGAATCTCCTCGCGGTACCGTTCTTCCCGGGTGGGAACATTAATCTCGTACGGCGCTTCTTTCCAGCGAAGGCTGATCTGGTGTTGGATATCGTTGAGCGTTACCGCTAACTGGCTGATTGCCCGGTCTTCGTGGTACAGAAAGGATTTCATGGATGGCTCCAGCTCCGCGTCGTACCATTCTTTATACAGCGTCATCATGCGCCGCAGTTCTTCGTTTTCCACCAGTTCGCCGTCGCCATCGGCTTCCAGGATGAGCCGGGCCACCGTATGTTCTTCATCCCAGGGCAGCATTCCGAATTCAATGAGGCAGCGCACCAGGGCCCGCTCGTGCTGTTCATCGCGGTTGAGCAGCTCCGTTACCTCCGGAAGTCCGTCGGCTTCCTCGGGAGCAGAAGTTTCTTCCGGCGCTTTCGGACGGAACCCTTCCTGTTTACTGATGCGCTCCCGGATCAGTTTGTTGACCAGCGCATGCAGTCCCGCTTCGTCAATTTTCAGCAGTTCGGCGCTTCGCTTCACATAGTCCTGCTGCCGCGTGAAATCCTCCGCCTTGCTGAGGCGGCTGATGCTTTCGGCGATGGTTTGCACCGCGGCCGCCTTGCGTACCGAGTCGTTGCCCGCGTCTTTCAGCATCACTTCCAGCTGAAAAAGGATGACATCTTTCTTGCTGGTTTCAATGAAATGCCGGAAGCCTTCGGCCCCCAGTTTATTGACATAGCTGTCGGGGTCTTCGTTATCCGGTATCAATACCAGCCGGACATTTAGTCCTTCTTCCAGGGCCAGGTCCAGTCCCCGCATAGCGGCCTTCACCCCGGCCGCATCCCCATCGTAGAGGATGGTGAGGTTGTTGGTGTATTTGCGGATCAGCCGCAACTGGTCGGCCGTAAGCGCGGTGCCGCCGCTGGCCATCACGTTTTCGATGCCGGCCTGGTGCAGGGAGATAACATCCGTATAACCTTCCACCAGCAGGCATTCGTTGGCTTTGTCAATGGCATGACGGGCCTGGTAGGCGCCATAGAGAATTTTGCTTTTTACATAAACTTCGTTCTCCGGCGTATTGATGTACTTGGGCGCGTTTTCTTTTTTGCCGATGATGCGGGCGCCGAAGCCGATGACCTTTCCGGTGTTGCTGTGGATGGGGAAGATGATGCGCTCCCGGTAATTATCGGTGAGCATGCCGTTGCGTTCCACAACAATACCCGTCTTGAGCAGCAGTTCGCGGCTGTACTGCTGTTGGGTGGCTTCTTTCGCAAAGGCATCCCGTTGTGCGGGCGAATAGCCCAGTTCAAATTTCCGGATGATCTCCTCCCGGAATCCCCGCTCTTTCAGGTAGGAGAGCGCCACCGCTTGTCCCTCCTCCGTTTCAAACAGCTGCCGGGAGAAGAACTGCCGGGCAAACTGGTTGATGATCTGCAGGCTGTCGGCCGTTTGCCGCTGCTGCAGTACTTCCGGGCTGGCCTGCGTTTCCTCCACTTCCACGTTGTAACGGGCCGCCAGCCAGCGCAGGGCTTCCACGTAACTGTGTTTCTCGTGTTCCATCAGGAAGCTGATGGTGTTGCCGCTGCGGCCGCAGCCAAAGCATTTGTAAATTTCTTTGGTGGCGGAAACGGTAAACGACGGCGTTTTCTCGTTGTGGAACGGGCAGAGTCCCAGGTAGTTGGCACCCCGCTTTTTCAACTTTACAAAACTGCCCACCACATCAATGATGTCGGTACGGCTCAGGATCTGCTGGATGGTATGCTGGGAAATCATGCGGAACCGGCAAATTACGAAATCCGGCAGGTCCGGACGGCAGATTTTTCAGCTCCCCTGCTGCTTCTCCGGCGCGGGGGAAACGGGTTGCCGGCTGATTTTCAGTTCAACAGGCTCTTCTGTGGAATCCGGTCTTCAATTCGTTATTCTTTGTACCTTTGCACCCGTTATGACAATTGAGAAATTAAACGATATAAGGGAGCGCATTCTGATCCTGAGGAGGTTTCTTTGACGTCGGGAACCGACAACATAAAATCGCCGAAGACAAGCAGCTCTCACTGAGTCCCGGTTTCTGGGACGACAACAAGCGCGCCACGGAAATACTCAAAGAAATCAAGAACAACGAGTATTGGGTCAATCTCTATGCCGAAACCAATACGGCCGTGGAGGATTTTGCCGTACTGTTTGATTTCTGGAAAGAAGGCGATGCCACCGAAGAGGAGACCCAGGCCGCTTACGACAAAGCCCTCGCCGCCCTTGAAGATGCCGAATTCAAAAGCACCCTCAACCAGCCGGAAGACGAACTCAGCGCTGTATTACAGATCAACTCCGGGGCCGGTGGCACCGAGAGCCAGGACTGGTCACAGATGCTCGCCCGCATGTACCGCATGTACGGCGAACGCCAGGGATGGAAAGTGACGGAAATCGACTGGCAGGATGGCGACGGCGCCGGCATCAAAACCTGTACCTATCAATTTGATGGTCCCTTTGCCTACGGTTTTCTGAAAGCGGAAAGCGGTGTGCACCGCCTGGTGCGTATTTCGCCCTTCGACAGCAACGCCCGCCGGCATACTTCTTTTGCGAGCGTGTTTGTGTACCCGCTGGTGGATGATACCATCGACATTGAGATCAAAGACAGCGAAGTGAAGATGGAAACGGCCCGCAGCGGCGGCGCAGGCGGACAAAACGTCAACAAGGTGGAAACCAAGGTGTTCCTCACACACATTCCCACCGGCATTACCGTGGTGTGCCAGACAGAGCGCACCCAGCTGGGCAACCGCGAAAAAGCCATGCAGATGCTCAAGAGCCGTCTCTACGAGGAAGAACTCCGGAAACGCAACGAACTGCGTGATGCGGCCAACGCCAACAAAAAGAAGATTGAATGGGGCAGCCAGATCCGCAGCTACGTGTTCCATCCGTATAAGATGATCAAAGACCACCGCACCGATTATGAAGTGGGCAATGTGCAACCGGTGATGGACGGAGAGCTGGACGGTTTCATCAAAGCGTACCTTATGAGTGAAAAGGAAGCGGAAACGAAGTAAGAAGGTATCCGGAAGACCAATGCCGGAAAGGGCACCTTCGCTGGTTGTTGTTCATTTTCAAATTTTCAAATCCCCACATTTTCAAATTAAACCCCTGCTGTATGAATCTCGGTTATTTCAACTACCCGCTGCCGGTTAACGAACCGGTATTGTCGTACGCCCCCGGATCTCCGGAAAGGAAACGTCTCAAAGAAGTACTGGCCGAACTCAAGCAGTCGGAAGTGGATGTTCCGATGTACATCGGCAATAAAGAAGTGCGTACCAACCGCAAGGTGGCCATCCGTCCGCCGCACGAGTTGGGCCATACCCTGGGTTATTTTCATGCAGGGGAAGAAAAGCACGTGCACCAGGCCATTGAAGCTGCGCTGGCGGCAAAAGAAAGCTGGGCGGCCATGAGCTGGGAAAGCCGTGCCAATATTTTCCTGCGGGCAGCCGACCTCATTGCCACGAAATACCGTCCCTACATGAACGGTACCACCATGCTGGGACAGAGCAAGAACGTATTTCAGGCCGAAATTGACAGTGCCTGCGAGATCATCGATTTCCTGCGCTTTAACGTGCATTTTCTCAGCGAGATATACCGGCAGCAACCCATCAGCAGTCCGGGTATGCACAACCGCCTGGAATACCGTCCGCTGGAAGGATTTGTGCTGGCTGTAACGCCGTTCAACTTCACTGCTATTGGCGGCAACCTCCCCACCAGCGCGGCCATGTGCGGCAATACGGTGGTGTGGAAATGCGCCAACACCCAGGTGTACAGCGCCCGGATGTTCATGAAAATCCTGAAAGAGGCCGGTCTGCCCGACGGGGTCATCAATCTCATTTATGTCAGTGGTCCCACCGTAGGAAAAGTGTGTTTTAACCACCGCGATTTTGCCGGTGTGCATTTCACCGGCTCCACCGGTGTGTTCAACAACATGTGGGAAACCATCGGCCGGAATATGGGCATGTACCGTTCCTATCCCCGCATTGTAGGCGAAACCGGGGGCAAGGATTTTGTGCTGGCGCACAAGAGTGCTGATCCCGATGTGGTGGTTACGGCCCTGCTGCGGGGCGCTTTTGAATTCCAGGGGCAGAAATGTTCCGCCGCCTCCCGCGCTTACATTCCTTCCAATATGGCGGAGGAAGTGAAGAAGAAACTGGTCGCCGGTGTGAAAAGCATGAAGATGGGAACCGTGGAAGACTTTACCAACTTCATCAATGCCGTGATTGATGAAAAGAGCTACGACAGCATCAAGACCTACATCGACCATGCGAAAAAAGATCCAAAAGCCGAGATCTGGGTAGGTGGAAAGTGCGATAAGCGGGAAGGGTATTTCATCCAACCCACCGTTATTGAGGCAAAAACGCCGAAATACGTCACCATGTGCGAAGAGATCTTTGGCCCGGTGCTAACGGTGTATGTGTATCCTGCCAACAGTTTCGAAAAAGCACTGGAGCTGGTGGATACCACTTCGCCGTATGCGCTTACCGGGGCGGTGATTGCCCAGGACCGGCAGGCAGTGGAGCGGGCCACGGAACGACTGCGTCATGCGGCCGGCAATTTTTACATCAACGACAAACCCACCGGTGCCGTAGTGGGCCAGCAACCCTTTGGCGGCGCCCGCGGCAGCGGCACCAACGACAAGGCAGGCAGCATCCTCAACCTTTACCGCTGGCTGAGCGCCCGTACCATCAAGGAAACCTTCAATCCGCCCACCGACTACCGGTACCCGTTCATGGGGGAAGAGTAAGGGTAGAATGCTCGTATTTTACAGGCGGTACTCCGGTGCCGCCTGTTTTATTTCAACCGTACAGGACCGGACATTGACGGCCAATGTTTATTTTTATCAAAATTTACAGGCTCAGGGGGGCCGCGTTCCGTTCATCTTTTTATCCAGACAGCAGCATGAAAACGATCCTCGCGCCGGACCAGCTCCGGCTCACCATACAGCGGTTGACCCACCAGTTGATCGAAAACCATCATCCGTTTTCGGATACGGTTTTTGTGGGACTGCAGCCCCGGGGGGTAGCACTGGCCGATCTCATCATCGGGCAGATCCGGGACATCTATCCGGAGATGGCCATTTCCTACGGCCAGCTGGACATCACCTTTTACCGCGACGATGCCCATAAACAGTTGCTCCTCGCTAGCCAGACCCATCTTCCCTTTGCCATTGAAAACAAAAAAGTGGTGTTGATTGACGATGTACTGTACACCGGCCGCACCATCCGGGCAGCGATGGATGCCCTCATTGATTTTGGCCGGCCGGCCAAAGTGGAGCTTTGTGTACTGGTGGACCGCCGTTTCAACCGCCAGCTGCCCATCCAGCCCGATTATGCCGGAAAGATCATTGACTCCATCTTAGAGCAAAAGGTTACGGTGGACTGGTCGCGACCTGAAGTTGTCTTGTATTGATTAACCGGCTATCTTTGATTTTTAATGCAACTCTCCACACGACATCTGCTCGGCATTAAAGATCTTCAGCCTGCTGACATCCAACTTATTTTAGATACCGCCACCCAGTTTAAAGAAGTTCTCCAGCGTCCCATCAAGAAAGTACCCTCTCTGCGGGATGTAACCATTGTAAACCTGTTTTACGAAAACTCCACCCGCACCCGCATTTCTTTTGAATTGGCGGAAAAACGACTCAGCGCCGATACGATCAATTTCACCGCTTCGGGATCTTCGGCTGCCAAGGGCGAAACGCTGCTGGACACCGTCAACAACATCCTCAGCATGAAGGTGGACATGGTGGTGATGCGCCACAGTGCCAGCGGGGCCCCGCACTTCCTGGCACAGCACATCCCTGCTGCCATTGTAAACGCAGGCGATGGCATCAACGAACATCCCACGCAGGCCCTGCTCGATGCGTTTTCGATCCGGGAAAAGCTGGGCGGTCTTGCCGGAAAGAAAGTGGCCATCATTGGCGACATCCTGCACAGCCGGGTGGCCCTGAGTAATATCTACCTCCTTACGAAAATGGGTGCGGAAGTTACAGTGGCTGGCCCGCCCACCCTCATCCCCAAATACCTGCAGGAAGCTTTTGGTGTGAACGTAACCTACCAGGTGGAAGAAGCGCTCCGCTGGTGCGATGTGGCCAACGTGCTGCGCATCCAGCTGGAACGGCAAAACCAACCCCTTTTCTCGTCGCTGCGGGAATACAACCTGGCCTTCGGGATCAGCCGCCGGCTGCTCGACAGCCTGCAGAAAGACATCGTGATCATGCACCCGGGTCCCATCAACCGCGGGGTGGAACTCGACAGCGACGTGGCCGACAGCCGGCAGTCCATCATTCTTCAGCAGGTGGAAAACGGGGTGGCCGTTCGTATGGCCGTGTTGTACCTGCTGGCCGGCAAACGTTCAGAAGCATAATGACATGCTGCGCACCATCCTGCTACTTGTTTTTTCCAACCTGTTTATGACGATGGCCTGGTACGGTCATCTCCGCCACCAACACGTACCGCTCTGGAAAGCTATTCTCGTCAGCTGGCTCATTGCCTTTGTGGAGTATTGCCTCATGGTGCCCGCCAATCGCATCGGCTACCAGTCCGGCGTTTCCGCCTTTCAACTGAAAATGGTGCAGGAAGTGATCACGCTGGTCATCTTTTCACTCTTCGCCATTTTGTATTTGCAGGAACCTTTTCACTGGAAATACCTGGTGAGCTTTGCGCTGCTGCTGGGGGCGGTGTACTTCATGTTTAAGTAGGGGGGTACGTTCAAGAAGTTCAGGAAGTTGAAGAAGTTTTATAAACCAGCAACCTGCCTTCCGGCAGGCAGACCCACAACCTTAAACCTTAACCATTCAGCTCACTCACTCCATCGCATAACCGGAATTACCACACCAGTTGCGCCATTTTTCCATGCGGTCCTGCCAGGAAAACAGCCGATCCTTTTTTTGCCTTTTGTACGACATGATAACCTTCGGCTGACAGGTTGCGCCAGTTCATGCCGCCGTCGGTGCTTACATCCACGCCGGTGGTACCGCAGGCCACCAACCGTTCTTTGGTTACATAAATAACGCAACTGCGGTAACCAAAGGGTGGGGTGGCGGGCCGGATGAAGGTTTTTCCTTTGTCGGAAGTGAGCACGCAGTTACCTGCACGTGCCGTGTCGCGCTGGTAATCGCCCGCTACAATGACAATACGTTTTTCATCGTACACCGCAATGGAATTGGCGCCGGTGAGTGTTCCGCCCTGGATCACCGGCAGGTCAATTTTCTGATCGCGGATAAACAGGCGGGAGCGGGCGCCGCCGGTTACAAACACGGCTTCCTGCCGGTTGAGTCCTGTTATGTTGGTGCCGCTGGCGGCAAAGAATGCTTCCCCGGGTTCGGCGGTAGGGTAGTAAGCCGGTGGCAATCCCCGCCAGGTGTTGCCTCCATCGAACGTACGGGCAATGTAGATGCGTCCTTCAATGGGATCACCCACCACGATGCCGCTCATGCTGTTCCAGAAATACAGCGCATCAAGGAACATGCCCGGCCGGCGATCCTGCAGCACAGTTTTCCAGTTCCTTCCGCCATCGGTGGTTTTCAGCAACAGGGCAGGGGTGTCTACGGCCATGATGATGGCTGTTTGGGCATCAAAGGCTTCGATATCGCGGAAGTCGCGGTGCTCATGCCCCGCCACCGTCATCCATTCAAACACCTTCCCCCCGTTGACGCTGCGACCTACAGTTCCCTTACTGCCGCAGACCCAGATGGTGGTACTTGTGGGAACACTCATGCCCCGGAGTGAGGTGGTGCGGCCACTGTCGAGCAGCACCAGTTGTTGCGACAGTACAGGAAGGGAAGGAAGCAGCAGCAGCAGGAAGACGAACCGTTTCATGCTGTAAATATAAAGGCTTGCAGGTGGTTGAACAGCTCCCTGCAGCGTAAGCGGATGTGGATAACGGCAGTTGGAAAAATGTATAAGAGCTTATATATTTGGATATGGAGTTGTATCAGTCGGTGGGCTTTCTGTTATTTGGAACGCGGCTCAAACGCCTGAGCGAAGTGTTCCTGGCCGATGTTAACCGTGTGTACCGGAAAAACCGGATCCGTTTTGAAGCGGGGTGGTTTCCCGTGTTTTACCTGTTGTCGCAACAGGAAGAAGTGAGCATCCGCCAGATTGCCGATGCCCTGCACGTTTCCCATTCGGCTGCCAGCCAGATGGTGAGCAACCTGCAGGAGAAGGGCTTGGTGAAATCCACAGTTTCCCGCCGCGATGCCCGGCACAAAGTGGTGACTTTTACCTCCAAAGGAGCCCGGCTGTTGGATCAGGTTTTGCCGGTTTGGCAGGCCCTGGAAGCCGCCATGCAGCAGCTGGCCCATGAAACAGCGGAGGGACGGCATCTGCTGCCCGCGCTCACGGTCATAGAAAACAGTTTGCGGGAAACGCCGGTCTTCAACCGCGTGGAAGCCCGTTATCATTCATAACGATTGCTATGCAGGAATTTCAGTACGGAACCGATCGCCTTACAGTGGCTGCTGCCCTGGGAATAGCGGAAGGACGCATCAAAGGCCTCATTGCTGCGGAAGCGGCAGAACGCATCCGTGCATCGGCGGCGCATGTGGAGGACATTGTAGAGCAGGATCTGACGGTGTATGGCGTGAATACCGGCTTTGGTATCCTGGCCAACAGCATCATTTCGCGGGAGGATGCGGCCACTTTGCAATACAAAATTTTACAAAGCCACAGCGTGGGCGTGGGCGCTTCCATTCCCCATGAAATTGTGCGCATCATGCTGCTCACCAAAGTGCATGCGCTGGCTCAGGGCTACAGCGGCGTGCAGCTCACCACGCTGGAACGCATCTGCTGGCACCTGGAACACGACATCCTGCCTGTAGTGCCTTCCAAAGGCAGTGTGGGTGCCAGCGGCGACCTTGCTCCCCTGGCGCACCTGTTCCTGCCCTTAATAGGCCTGGGCGCCTGCTGGTACAAGGGGCAGGTGCGGCCTACGGCCGATGTGCTGGGAGCGGAAGGTTTGGAGCCGGTGAAACTCGGGCCCAAGGAAGGGCTGGCGCTGATCAACGGCACCCAGTTCATCCTGTCGTTTGCCGTGAAGGCAGTGCAGCGGATGCACAACTGCCTGGAAGCCGCCGATATCATCGGGGCCATGAGCCTCGAAGCACTTTCCGGTACCCAGGCCCCGTTTGACGCCCGCCTGCATGAACTGCGGCCTTTTGCCGGTAACCGGCTGGTAGCACAACGGTTGCGATTGTTACTGCAGGGTTCGGAAATTATGCAGAGTCATATGGACTGTGGCCGCGTGCAGGATCCGTATTCGCTGCGTTGCATGCCGCAGGTACACGGTGCCAGCCGCACCGCCTGGCTGCACCTGAAAGAACTGACCGAAACAGAACTCAATGCCGTAACCGATAATCCTGTTATTTTTTCCGCCGGCGATACCATCAGCGGCGGCAACTTTCACGGCCAGCCGTTGGCCCTGCCACTCGACTATGCCTGCTTTGCGGCGGCCGAGATCGGCAACATCAGCGACCGCCGCTGTTACCTGCTGCTGGAAGGCAAGTGGGGACTCCCGCTGCTGCTCATGAAAGATGTGGGGCTGAACAGCGGTTTCATGATTCCCCAGTATACCACAGCGGCCCTGGTGACCGAAAATAAAACCCTTTGTTTCCCGGCGAGTGCCGACAGCATTCCCACTTCGCTGGGCCAGGAAGACCATGTGAGCATGGGAAGCATCAGCGCCCGCAAACTGAACCAGGTGCTGGACAACCTGGAATACATCCTGGCTATCGAATTACTGTCGGCCTGCCAGGCCATTGAATTCCGCCGGCCGCTGAAAAGCAGCGCCCTGCTGGAATATGCGCACGATTATGTGCGGGAGTTTGTGGGCTTTGCCAGCGAGGACCGGGTGTTTGCCGACGACATCAACCGGGTGGCCGGCCTGATCCAGGATTTTTCCTTTGTGGAAAAAGTAAACACGTTTGCCCGGGAGCAGCAGGTTGACTTAAGCCGGACCTTTGAAGATTTTGCCCTGTGAAAGCCGCAGCGTCATATCCAACGTTGGGGTATTGCTGAAGATGAATTATAAACGGATGGCCGCTTCAAGCGCCAGTTCCATCATGGGCAGCAGCGCCTGTTCGCGCTCGCCGGCCGAAATGTATTCGCCGGTGGGCAGGATGTCGGAAACCGTCAGCAATGTGGCTGCGCCCTTGCCCAGGTACCGGGCGTTGGCAAACAGGGCAAAGGCTTCCATTTCCACGGCCAGGCACTGGTGACGGGCCGCTACGGCCGGCAGATCAGTGTTGTTGCGGTAAAAAATATCGCTGGAATGGATGGCACCGGTGCGAAGCTGCGTGTTGCGTTGGGCGGCGGTATCCCCGATCACCGAAAAGGCCGGACCCTGGTGATCCAGCACTTCATCGGTGATGCCCCAGGCAAAACGGGCAAAGGTGGATTCGCTGGCGGCCTGCCGGGCGTTTACAAGATCGTAGAGTTGCAGGTCGGTGGTATATGCGCCGCAGGTACCGATGCGGATGATGGTCTCCACCTGGTATGACATGTACAGTTCGTAGGAATAAATCCCAATGGACGGACAACCCATGCCACTGGCGCCGATGGTGATACGCTGGTTGTTGTACGACCCGGTAAAGAAAAAGACGTTGCGGGTCTGGCTCACCAGTTGAACACCGGTGAGAAAGTTTTCGGCAATGTAACGGGCCCGCAGGGGATCTCCGGGCAGCAAAACGGTGGAGGCGATGGAACCCTCGGGTGCGCTGATGTGCAGGCTCATGCGGAACAGTATTGGTAGCTATGAAGTTATTCATTTTCTCTGTGCATCCATTATTCGTACAAAGGCAACCTGGTAGCAGGCTGGTATTGTAGGCACGGGGATGATGAGTGCTCAAAAAATTATTCAATGAAAAAAAGCCATATGGAAAAGAAGCATTCCGGTTACGACCCGGTAAAATACAAAACGCCCACCGGTTCACAGCTCAGCTGCAAAGGCTGGATCCAGGAAGCAGCGTTGCGGATGTTGCTCAACAACCTCGATCCCGAAGTGGCCGAGCGCCCGGAAGAACTCATCGTGTACGGCGGCAGGGGAAAGGCGGCCCGCAATTTTGCCGCGCTCGACCAGATCATAGCCGCCCTCAAAGTGCTGGAAAATGATGAGTCGCTGCTGATCCAGAGTGGCAAGCCGGTGGGCATCCTCAAAACCCACCCCGACACCCCCCGGGTGCTCATCAGCAATTCGCAGCTGGTGCCGCACTGGGCCAACTGGGAGCATTTTGATGAGCTGGAAAAGAAAGGGTTGATGATGTACGGTCAGATGACCGCCGGCAGCTGGATCTACATCGGCTCGCAGGGCATTGTGCAGGGTACCTACGAAACCTATGCGGCGCTGGCCGGCCAGCATTTTGGCGGAACCTTGCGGGGAACGCTCAACGTCACAGCCGGCCTCGGCGGTATGGGTGGCGCCCAGCCCCTTGCCATTACGATGAACGAAGGTGTGGCGCTGATTGCCGAGGTGGAAGAATGGCGGATTGACAAGCGCCTGGAGACCAAATACCTGGATGAAAAGCACACCAGCATTGATGACGCCATCAATGCGGCGCTGCATTACCGGAAGGAAGGGGAGGCCCGCAGCATAGGTGTGCTCTGCAATGCCGTGCATTTGCTCGATCGCCTGCTGCAGCGGGACATCATCCCCGATACACTCACCGACCAGACTTCTGCGCACGATCCGCTCATCGGTTATGTACCGCATACATGGTGCAATACGGAAGCCCGCACCATGCGGGAACAGGATCCGCAGGAATACATCCGCCGCAGTTACGAAAGCATGCACCTGCACGTGCAGCTCATGTTGCAGTTGATGGACAAAGGCGCCATTACGTTTGATTATGGTAACAACATCCGCGCCAGGGCTGAAGAACTCGAGCAGCAAAAAGCCGGTAATTATGAGCAGCAAGCCAAAAACGTTGTATTGCCTTCCGGCTTTCATCTGCCGTATTTCAAGCCGGGCCGCTCATTTGATTTTCCCGGCTTTGTTCCTGCCTACATCCGTCCCCTCTTCTGCGAAGGGAAGGGGCCTTTCCGTTGGGCGGCCCTGAGCGGCGATCCGGCTGATATTGCTGCAACCGATGCCGTAATTGCCACCCTGTTTCCTGAACATCAATCGTTGCAGCGCTGGCTGCAACTGGCCAAAGAAAAGATCGCTTTCCAGGGTTTGCCCGCCCGCATCTGCTGGCTGGGCCAGGGTGAGCGGGAAAAAGCCGGGCTGGCCTTTAACGAACTCGTTCGAACCGGTCAGGTGAAAGCCCCCATCGTGATTGGTCGTGATCACCTGGATACCGGCAGTGTGGCCAGTCCCAACAGGGAAACAGAATCCATGCTGGATGGAAGCGATGCCGTGGCCGACTGGCCCCTGCTCAACGCCCTCGTGAACACGGCGGGCGGTGCCAGTTGGGTGAGCCTGCATCACGGTGGCGGCGTGGGCATGGGTTACAGCATTCATGCAGGCATGGTGATTGTAGCTGATGGAACTGACGCTGCAGCTGCCCGCCTCAGCCGGGTGCTTCGAAACGATCCGGGGATGGGCGTCATCCGCCATGCGGATGCCGGTTATGAAGCAGCGCAGCAAACCGCTTGTAAACACCACTTAAACCTGGCGGATCGGGTACACTCCATTAGATAGCATGCGAAATTTTCCTATTGCGCTTGCCCCCAAAACGGGTGCACAGTCTGGCAGACGACGTTCTGTGCAGGAAGGGTCACTATGAAAATCAAAAGGGAAGTCCTATCTTGACTCCGGGAAGCCGCTTTTTCACGGGAGTCCCTTTGCACCGTTGACCCATCAACCAAAGCTATGCGCAAGAAGTTCCAGCCCATAAGCAGCGCAGCAACTGCTTTAGCCGTACCCAACGAACGTGTACTTCACACCCTTACCCCCGACGAAATTGAGGAAAAGGAGTGGCTGCTCAACCTGCTGGAAGATAACCGGCAACGCGACCTGGTGTACAACGACAGCCTGCTGCAGGAAATCCGCCATTTCTCCCATTTTGTGGGCTCCATGCTGCTGGCCTTCCCCGCCGGACTTTTTATGCGTCGGCAGGTGCGCCGCAACAAACGGCTGTCGTTCATCCTCCAGTTCCCCGAGTTGCTTTCGGTACGCAACAACATTGAAAAAGGTTCCTTTGCGTACGATACCCTTCTCTTCGGGCAATCCGCCTTCCGGGTGTTGGAGAATAAAAGTCACCTGGCCAACCTCGTGTGCCTCGCCATCTTGTTTGGTGATGAATTTATTGATGGACTGGCCGTTACATCGGGCAAGCACGCCATCCGCGCCATCCTGCAGGATGAACAGGTGGACTGCAACCTGCATCACCGCACCACGGAAACCCGCACGGAATTGTATTACGCGTTTGATATCCGCGATCTGCTGCCGGCGGCGACGCTCGACACCACCAACGAAAAGTACGGCATCACCTACCGGCAGTTTTACGATCATCTGCTGTTTTTACTCGAGGAAATGAACCGGCACCTCAACCGGTTGGATACTGCCATCCGCGAAACGGCGGCCGGTCTCATCTGCCAGGTGTGCAACCGGTGTTTTGACACCTATAAGACCGATATCGCGGCCTTCCGCCCCGATTACCACCTGCGGGATCTGTTGCACTATCTCGATAAGAAGGATGATGATATTATTCATTGCCTGCTCGAACTGCGGGCGGTGTTACTCGGTAAGAACCGGTCGCCTTACCGGGAAAAATTTTCCGGGTGGAGCACCATGGTGCGCAGTATGCAGATTTACGACGACCTGGAAGATGTGGCTACGGATTGTTTGTACCAGATGAATTTCGCCTGCTATTTTGCCCACCGCTTTTTCCGGAAAGAGTGGGATTGGCTGCAACGCCATGCAGCCGGGCTGCAACATGTGCCGGCCCTGCAGCGTCACCTGCTGGTGAGTTTGTATATGCCGGCTTCGGTTATTGCCTGCCGCCAGTATGCCCGTCATATTGTACTGGGCCGGTTGAACTGGGTGCAGAAAAAAATCACCGGCTACCTGTGGGCGAAAAACTGGCTGGGTTGGAAGAATGAACAACTGCAGACCGGGGAGGATGTGTTTGCTGCTGTTCCAGGCGCGCCTTACACCTTAAAGCAGAAGATCACTCTGTTGGAGGAAACAGTGTTGCAGATCAAAGACGGGCTGGTACATGAAGATTTTCTTTACGCCCATTTGCTCGATACGGCCCTGCTGGATGCGCCGCTGCGGGAGCATCTCTTTGCCTTTTTGCCGCAACGGGAGAAGTATTTTCTCACCCAGCAATTCTTCGATTATCCCCTGAACCGCAAAGCTATGCTGGCCCGCAAATGGTTGTTGCACTTTGAGCAGGAAAGGTTTACTGCAAAAGGTTGAAGGCCCGGTTATCCCATCGCAGCATAATCCGCTGCAGTCGTGCCAGTTTTTTTTCGTACCGCTGCCGGTTGCTGCCATACAGGGTTATCATCCGTAATTGCCGCTGCCGCCAGGAGAAAAATGTATGGCGGAATGCCATCCGGTCCATGCCCAGCGTGACCCGGTGCAGGCGCCTGAAATTTTTCAGTTCGGTGGGCGCATAGTACAGAGAATCAAAAAAGGGCCGGAGTGATTTCCGCATTTCTGAAATGGTAAGGCGGTGATTGCGCAACGTATCACGATGAAACGTGGACAAAAGAGTCTGGTGCATATCGCCGTTGATGTGTGCATTGATGCCCAGGAACCAGTATTGCAGGGGCTGCAGGGTATCGTACTGAAAGAAGCGCTGCCAGTTCCAGGGGATAGGTTTTTTGTGCAGGTAGGCGTAATGGGCTTCGAGAAACCATTCGCCGAAGGATTGCTGAAACTGCATGAGGAAATCCCGTTTGATGGCTGGTTGCGTAGCCGCATAGGCGTTTATCCGGGCATAGGTGCTGGTGTACAGAACGGCAAAATGGGAGGAGATGCCGGGCTGCTGCCGGATGGCAGCGAGCGTGTCATAAACAGCCTGGGCGCCCGGGTACTGCGCCGGGAGGCGGAGTGTAACAAGCATAAGAAAAAGTGTGATAACGACAGCTGACTTCATGGCCCGTTCCGGAAAGATAAAGAAAGGCGATGATTCCGGTGAAGAAGGGGCTGGCTGATTTGATTGCTGCGCAAGGAGGGTTGCCGTGCTGCGGAAATGAAGTAACACAAACAGGTTTGTACCTTTGATTCATCATGTCTGTGTCTAATCGTTTCGCTGTTCTTATGTTATTTGCCCTTTTGCAGGGCAATAACAGCCTGCAGGCCCAGTCTTCCTGTACGGTGGCCCGCAACACCATTTATGCCGAGGCAGCCAGCTGGGGTCCGGCATATTCGCTCAACTTCGACCGCATGGCACACCGCCGTGAGGCCGGCAGCAGTAGCTGGCGGGCGGGCCTTTCTTTGTACAGGCAAACAGTGGCCCTGCCGCTGGGTTGGCAGTTCTTTACGGGGCAGGGAGCCCATCATGCCGAGCTCAGTTTCACAGTGATACCGGTCATCCGCGATGCCAACCGGCTTTTTGCTGCCGGTAACGAAAGCGACAAGCAGCTATACGTAGTCCCTGCCATCGGCTATCGCCTGCAACCCGTGAGCGGTGGCTTCTTCCTCCGGGCCACTGTTGCGCCTGCTCTTTTTCTGGACCCGCCTTCGGATAATTTCTGGAAGATGCAGGGACGTTGGCAGGCAGGAGCCAGCATCGGTGCCGGCTACAGCTTTTAACCGGATCACTCCTTCACCCGTGGCCCGCTGAACAGGCAGTTGGTAAATGTGGCAGTACCGGAAAATCGCATCGGGTCCTTGACGCCGTAATACCGGAAAAGGCAACCGGAGAACGCAATGTTGACGTTGTTGCCGCTGAAGAGTGTACGTTGCCCGATAACGGAGGGCAGTACAAAATGGAAAGTTGAGTTGCTGATGGAGGTGGGTATCTGCGTGCGGATCACACCCACTGCACCCAGGCTTTCGGCAAACAGGTTGCTGATGGATGTGCTGTACCAGCCTGCCTGCGAAATATCGAAGAGGCGGATACACCGCCCGGCGATGTTCCCCCCGTCAATGGTATACTGCCCTGCCTGCTGCTTGCCATAGCGGCCCGACACAAAAAGGGTGTGAATACTGCCCCAGCTGTAAATGCCCCGGATCACGTTTCCTTTTTCCTGCGCCTGCCCGGTGGCAAAGCCCACTTTGGCATCGCCGCAGCGGATGTTTTCAAACAACAGGATGTCGGCATTAAAAGTCTTTCCATTGGGGCTCACCAGGTAGTTGATGGTGAAATTGCCCACGTGCAGATTATGAATCCGGAGACCGGTGGAGCCGCTGCTGTTGCGGCTGCCGTCGTAATCAATCACGAGGCCGGCGTAAAGGGGACCACACTTGCCGTTGACATCGTTGAACCGGTCGAACGGGATGTTGTAATACGCACTGTCGCTCCCGCCCGGCGCCCGGAACTGGCCCGTTATGGTGAGGTGGTCAATTTCACTGCCTTTGTTGAGCTGCAGGCCAAGGGCGTGCCCGTCGGTGGCTGTGTATACAAGGTGGGTACCGCTGCCGCTGTCCCAGAAAGAGGACTCGCCGAAGATCCGGATGGTGCAGCCGGCATATATCCCTTTGTACAGCTGAAACACCTGCAGCGGCTTGCTGAACGGGTAGGTTCCGCGGGGGATGAAAAAATTGCGCAACGCAGTCGGATTGGCGATGACGGTGTGGATGCCTTTTTGCAGCACGCCGGCGTTGTCATTCACATAGCCGGCACCCAGCCAGCGGGCGCTGAAAAGGTTTTGGTAGGTGCCTTCCGGCTGCAGGGTGAGAGTGCTGTCGAAAATCCATTGGTGGAGGGCCGCGTCAATGATGCCGCCGCGGATGGTGCCGTAGCCGCGGATTCTCCCTGCACTGCCAAACCGCAGCAGGGTGCCGGGCGGCAGGTTCCAGGTGTCATTTACAACGGTATCGCGGTTGATGTACACATCCCGGCTTTCTGCCGGTATAAATACGGTGCAGAGGAGCACAATGAAAAGAACAGGCTTCATGGATGTTTTATTTCTGAACAATGCCAGCCAATAATGTGCCGTTTTGGAATAGCCGGGGGGAAACCTGTGTTAATTCCCCGCTCCAAACAGATCGCCGGGATTCCAGGCTGGTCGTTGTTCCGCCTGTGCTACCGAATAGCTGATCAGGAAATTGAGTTGCACATAGGTCTTGCCGGCGGTAAAATAGAAAATGCCATCCATGCCATCGGCTGCCTGGTGGTAGTATTTTGCCCGCCATTCCCGTACAAAGCGTACCAGGTCAAAACCCGGCACATCACTTTTGTTGCCGTATTTCACATGCACGGCCGGGATACCGTTCATGACAAAACTGTACTGGTCGCTCCGCACAAAGCGGTTCTCATTGGGTTCCGGGTCGGCTTCCACGTCCAGCCCCAGTTGGCCGGCGGCCCATTGCACGTGCTGCATCAGCGTGGAGTGTTCGGCGCCCAGCGGTACAATGGAAAGGAGGGGAGCGATGAGCGTGGGCATATCGGTGTTCACGTTGGCCACGATGGACCCGCGGGGTACGGTGGGATTGGCGGCAAAATAGGACGAGCCGATCAGCCCCATCTCTTCACCGGTTACCATCACAATGAGGACCGATCGTTTGGGACGCACGCCCGATGTACGATACAGGCGGGCGATCTCCAGCAGGGAGGCCACGCCCGAAGCATTGTCGTGGGCTCCGTTATAGATGGAATCGCCGTTCACGGGCCGTCCGATGCCGAGGTGGTCGAGGTGTGCCGAGTGCACCACGTATTCGTTGCGCAGCCGCGGATCGGTACCCGGGATGAGGCCCACCACATTCTGGCTTTCAAAATCTGTGTGCGTGGTCTCATAGGAAACAGCCAGGCTCCCCGGCAGGTCGAAGGAAACAGGTTCCTTTCGTTGCATGCGTTCCTGTACATGGCTGAGCGAATGACCGGAATGCAGAAAGAGACGTTGCAAGAGCCGGTAACTGCCGGTGAGTGCCACATCAAGGTTGCCGGTGAAGCGGCGGCCATAGGCTACTGTTTTTTCCGGGTTCAGAGCTACGTTTGCCTGCACTACCGGATTGCTGCTGCCGGCGCCTGCGGGCGCAAGGCTGACGAGGATCACGCCCAGGGCCCCTTTCGCCGCCGCCGTATTCATTTTATTGCCGGGGTTGGAGAAATGGGCGGTAAGCGTGGAAGAAAGACCTCCCGGCGCACCGTTGACCAGCACCACGATTTTCCCCTTTACATCCACACCCGCATAATCGGAGTACTGGCCCGGTATCTCCACACCGTAGCCGGCAAATACGAGTTGGCCTTCGGCCCGGGCCCGCTGCCGCAGCGGGTGCGGTTGGGGGGTGAAGTGGGTGACAAACTGAAGTGTGTCGGTATTTCCCTGGGAATCCTTCAGGTACGCCAAGGCAGAAGCGTTGCGTACCACCGACCGGCGGATGACCAGTTGCTGCAGGTAGGTGCCCTGGTCGCCCCCGGGTTGTACCCCCAGCTTCCGGTATTGATCAACAACATATGCAACAGCTTGCTGGTAGCCGGGGGTGCCGGGCAAACGGCCCTGCAGGCGGTCATCGGCCAGGTAGGCAATGTGCGAACGGATGTGCTGGGTATCAACCCGGTTCATGGCGGCACGTGTGCCGCGTGTGAGACGGGGTGATTGCGCAGTCGCTTCCAGGCCGACGGCAAGCAGAAGAAGTAGTGCAAGTTGTTTCATCTTGCCAAGGTAGGTATTCATTTTCAACAATGTTCCGTTTAGCGCACGGGTGGCCCCGCAGCAGGAGCAGGTTGGCAGCAAACCAGGCACAACGGAAGTGCACATTCCGGGGGATGCTATTCTTTTTCGTGATGAATTTCCTCCACTGGCCGTACGAGCAGGTTGCTGATCAATCCCAGCGCCAGCAGACCCGCCATCAGGTACATGGTGAGCGAATACACTTCCGCCCGGGGGAGGCCTGCCACGTCGAGCTGATATTGCCGCATATAATTAATCATCACCGGTCCGAGAATGGCGGCCATGCTCCAGGCGAGCAGCAGTCGCCCGTGAATGGCGCCTACCTGGCGGGTGCCGAACAGGTCACGCAGATAAGCGGGGATGGTGGCAAAGCCTCCGCCATACATACTGATAATCACGGCAAAGGCGGCAATGAAGAGAACCAGGGAACCCGACGCGCCGATGGAAGGTACAGCTGCGTAGAGGAGAATGCCCATGGAGAAGAAGATGGTGTAGGTGTTTTTGCGCCCTATTTTATCGGAGAGGGAGGACCAGATAAAGCGGCCGACCATGTTGAACAGGCTCAGCAGCATCACAAAACCGGCTGCTGCACCGGCATCCACCGCCCGTTCCGCACCTACGGATTCCACCGAGAAGAGCTCCTGTATCATAACCGATGCCTGTCCCAGTACACCAATTCCTGCCGTAACATTCAACATCAATACAAAAAAGAGCAGGTAAAACTGGGGCGTTTTGATGGCCTGATCGGCCAGTACATGCGACTGTGTAACCAGTCTCTTAATTTTTACGGCAGCCGCATCAAATCCCTGCGGTTTCCAGTCGCTGGCCGGTACCCGAACCAGGAGGGCGCCTGTGAGCATGATGAGCAGGTACAGCACGCCCATAACGATGAAGGTGGGGGCCACGCCAACGGAAGCGGGATTGCTGAACCGTTCCATCAGGGAAACCGCAAGCGGTGACCCGATCATACCTCCCCCGCCAAAACCCATGATGGCCATCCCGGTGGCCATCCCCGGCCGGTCGGGGAACCACTTGATGAGGGTGGATACCGGTGATATGTAACCGATACCAAGCCCGATGCCGCCGATGACGCCGGAACCAAGGTACAGCAGCCAGATCTGGTGCAGTTGAACCCCAAGTGCGGATATAAAAAAACCGCTGCTGAAGCAAAGTGCTGCAACCAGCATGGCTTTCCGCGGACCGACCCGCTCCATCCATTTCCCAAACACTGCTGCAGAAGCGCCCAGGAAAAACAGAGCGATGCTGAAGATCCAGCCCAGTTGGGTCAGCTTCCAGTCGGCTGCCGCCGGTGCTGTGATTCCGATGAGCCGGGTAAGCGGTTGATTAAAGACACTGTATGCGTAGATCTGTCCAATACAGAGGTGAATGCACAAAGCTGCAATAGGCACTTTCCACCGGTTATAACCCGGCGGGGCAATCGTATGTTCCCGGGATAAAAATGACATAATGAAAATTTAGCGCCGAAATTAGACAGAAACCGTTGACTTGCGGGGATGATATTCGTCGCTTCAGTACCTGTTCTAAAACAGGTTGCAGTCATTTTGCCCTGCCGGTTGGCCAGGCTGATAAAAAGCAGTGATCCTCCTTTCCTGCCTCAGCCGGCTCCCATTACAAAAGATGTACCTTTAATGCGACGATCTGTTGCTTGCAGGGGATGTTCATTTTTTTATCGCTGCAAAGCGGAGTAAAAATCTGCACAGTCTGAGTGGATTTCATGTTACCTCCGGGTAAGCGCAGAATTTAAAAGGGCGGCTACAGTGTGGAGCAGGTTGCATGTAAAAGCACTGCATGTCACCATTTGTTTATTATGTCTTACAATAAAATTTTGTTTTATGCTGCACATCAACGCCGCCACCATCCAGTCCTGGGAGCGTTTTTACCGCGCCAATTTTATCAACAGTCTGACCGGCGCCAAACCGGTGAGTCTCATTGGCACGGTAAACCGCAAGGGACAGCCTAATCTCGGGGTGTTCAGCAACATCATCCACGTGGGCGCCGATCCGGCGCTTGTGGGCTATATTAACCGCCCGCGGGAAGCGGCGCCGCATACCCTGTCCAACATAGAATCCATTGGCATATACACCATCAACCACATTCACGCAGGGATGCTGGCGCAGGCGCACCAGTGCAGCGCCAAATACCCGGAGGGAGTGAGCGAGTTTGCGGAGACGGGGCTCACACCGCTGTTTGTGGAAGGCTGTGCCGCCCCCTTTGTGCAGGAAAGCCGGATCAGGTATGCCCTCAGCCTGCAGGACGTGGTCCCCATCCATCTCAACAACACCTTCCTGGTGATTGGAAAAATTGAGCAGGTGATGCTGGAAGAAGATGTGCTGGAACCAGACGGTTTCCTGCGCACCGACCGGGCAGGTTCGTTGTGCAGCGGTGGGCTGGATGGTTATTACTCCAACAGCTTTATCACCCGCTACCGATATGCCAAACCGGGCATCCCCCTGCAGGAACTTGCGGGCGAAGCCGGTGATGCCGGCTGATCGCCGTTTGTTTTTGTACCTTCCGGAAAAATCCTGCTGGCATGTTTCGTTTGCTCCTGTTGTCACTGCTGCTGGTGCCGGTTGCCCTTTTCCGGGCGCCTGTACCGCGTCCCGCTGAAGCGGCCGATATCGTATTACTCAACGGACGTATCTGGACGGCTGATCCGTCCAACCGCTTTGCAGAAGCCGTTGCCATCAAGGGCAACAGGATACTGGCGGTTGGAACCACCAGTGCCATCCGGGCGCATGTGGCCGGTGGTACAAGGGTGATGGACCTGCAGGGTAAACTGGTGCTGCCGGGTTTCAACGATGCACACATTCATTTTCTGACGGGTTCGCTGGGGCTTTCCAACATGAATCTGTTTGCCTGCAAGAACCTGAAAGAGATGGCTGTTGTTATCAGGGATTATGCCGCACAGCATCCGGGTACCGGCTGGCTCACCGGTTCGGGCTGGCAATACACCAGTTTTCCCGGGGGTATGCCGCACAAAGCGTTTCTCGACAGCCTGGTCCCCGATCGTCCCGTTTACCTCCGGGCCTACGATGGCCACAGCGGTTGGGCCAACAGCAAGGCCCTGGCGTTAGCCGGCATCAACCGGGAGACCGTCTTTGATGGCTTTGGGGCCATCATCCGCGATTCAAACGGGGAAGCAACCGGTGCACTTACCGAGCGGGCACAGTCGCTGGTAAGCCGGCTCATACCACCTCCCACGGAGCAGGAACAACTCAACGCCCTGCGGTTGGGCATGCGGTATGCCGCCTCCCTGGGCATCACCAGCGTGCAGAATGCCAGCGGTTCGCCGGCTGAATTTTCACTGTACCAACAACTCCTGCAATCCGGCGAACTCACACTCCGCTCCACCATCGCGTTCAGTGTGGGTAAGCAAACAAACAAGGAAGATATCCGGCGTTTTATAGAAGCCCGGAGGTCGGCGAATCAACCCCAATGGCTCAAGGCCCATGCCATCAAGTTCATGCTCGATGGCGTGATAGAATCGCATACCGCCGCTTTATTGCAACCCTACAGCGATATGCCGTCCTCCGATCCGCATCCGCACGGCCAGCTGGCGCTTACGCCGGAGCAGTACCGCCCGCTGGTGGAGCGGCTTGACTACGAAAGTTTTCAACTGTACACCCATGCCATCGGCGATGCCGCGGTGCGGGAAGCCCTCGATGCCTATGAACGGTCGGCGGCTGCAAACGGGCAGCGGGATCGTCGCCACCGGGTTGAGCACATTGAGATTTTTCACTCACAGGATCTGCCGCGTTTTGCTGCCCTGGGGGTGATACCCTCCATGCAGCCCATTCACGCTGACCCGGGCACGGTGGACGTGTGGAGCAGGGCCGTGGGAGAAAACCGCCTTCCTTTTGCCTTTGCCTGGTCGTCTTTTCTGCAAACAGGTGCCCGCCTGGCGTTTGGGAGTGATTGGCCGGCCTGTATTGACCCCGATCCGTTGCACGGCATCCATGTGGCCGTGAACCGCCGCACGCTCGATGGAATACCCGCCGGCGGGTGGATCCCGCAGCAGCGCATCAGCCTGGAAGATGCCTTGTATGCCTACACCCGGGGTGCTGCATACGCTTCGTTCGACGAGGGCCAGAAGGGCATGCTGGCACCCGGCTACCTGGCCGACCTGGTGGTGCTGTCGAGCAACCTGTTTGAAATAGCTCCCATGGGCATCGGCAGCACAAGGGTGTTACTGACCCTGGTGGACGGGAAAGTGGTGTACGAAAGAGAAAGCAGCTGAAATCAACCTGATACATGAGAATCGTTGTGCTTTTTTCCCTGCTTGTAACCCTATCGGCCTGTTATTCTGAAAACGAACAGGAAGAGAGACCGGCAATGCCGGAAGATGCATACCTCCGTAGGGGTGACTCCATCACCCGCCTTACTTTTGATACTTTGCGCAATACCCTTCAGCGGGTGATCGCTGCCAGCGGGCCTGAAGGAGCCGTTTCGTTCTGCCAGGTAGCCGCCCTTCCGCTTACCGGCACTTTTTCGGGAGAAACGGTTCATGTGCGGCGCACTTCCCTGCGGTTCCGCAACCCGCTGAACGCGCCGGATTCTTTGGAAAATCACTACCTGCAACTGCTGGGCGGCCGGTCTTCCGGCGATGCCCGTGCATGGGTGGATGTATCCGATACCGGGAACGTGCATTATTTCAAGCCCATTTTCATACAGCCGCTCTGTCTCAACTGTCATGGTAACCGCGAAAAAGAGATCTCTGCTGCCACCTGGCGAGTGATTCAGGCAGCTTATCCGGGCGATCGCGCTTTTGGTTACCGGGTGGGGGAACTGAGAGGTGCCTGGCACCTGGTTTTTCGCCGAAACTGAGCTGATTGCCAGCAAAGCGCTCCTTTTTCATACATCCGGCATTTTTTTGTTGCAGGCTGCAACTAAAATTGCAGGCGTCTGGCTTTTCCGGTAACTTAGTAGAGATGGTTGGGATGTATCTCCGGAACATACTGGTTTCCGTGCGCTTGTGCGGCATCCTGTTATTTGCCGCAACAGCTTTCAGTCTGCCGCTGGTAATACAGGCACAGGAATGTCCACCCAACCTGGACTTAGAGCAGGGTACTTTTGCCAATTGGTCGCTTTACACCGGTACGGTATCCGGCGCCGGGGGCAGCAATACCATCTCATTAAGTCCTGCCGGAAATTTTACCGGCGACCGTCATGAAATATTTAACCGGGCCCAGCATGCCAACACACGGGATCAATTCGGAGGATTTCCTGTTGTTTGTCCCAATGGCAGCGGCTATTCCATGAAGCTGGGCAATAACAGCGGCGGCGGCTTGGCGGAAGGAATTTCGTATGAGTTTACCATTCCTGCCGGCCGCAACAACTATTCCATCACGTACCATTATGCCGTGGTGTTTGAAGGACCTAACCATCAACAACATGAACAGCCGCGCCTTGAGCTGGAAGTCGTGAACGTTACCGATAATAAGCGGATTGAATGTTCTTCTTTTACTTTTATTCCATTTGGTTCCGCCCTGCCGGGCTTTTATGAATCTCCCATCCGGCAGTCGGGAAATACGCCGGTATGGTGCAAAGACTGGACGGCTGTTACCGTGAACCTGGCGAACATGGCCGGTAAGACCATCCGTTTGTTTTTTAAGACGGCTGACTGCGTTTTTGTTCGGCATTTCGGGTATGCGTATATAGATGTGAATACCGAGTGTAACAATGAATTTACCGGTGCTTCCTATTGCAAATTTGATACAGCGGTAAACGTGGTCGCCCCCTATGGATTTGAAGGCTACCGCTGGTTTACATCTGATTTTTCGCAATTGTTAGGTACCCGGCAGGAGCTCCGGCTGGCACCACCTCCTGCTCCGGGTACGTTACTTGCATTGGAGGTGACTCCCTACGATGGGTATGGGTGCAAGGATACTTTGTACGCACGCATGGTGGATACGCTGCGTATAACGGCCCGTGCAGGACCGGACCAGTTATATTGCGGAACGGAAGCCGTACTGTTGGGTGAAAATCCCAAACCCGGACTGAACTACCGCTGGTCGCCGGCCACAGGGCTCTCCGATCCCACAATCGCTAATCCCTTTGCCCGGCCGGGCATCACCACCACCTATGTGGTAACGGTCAGCAGCGGGGGAGGAGGCTGCCGCGAAACAGATACCGTGACGATAACGGCTGCGGTGCCGGATACATCACTCCGCATTGAAGGCCGCCTCTCGTATTGTGTTACGACGGGCGACAGCACGGTGCTGCTGACCTCCGATACCCTCTCCGTGCAATGGTACCGTGAAGGCATACCCATCCCGGGTGCCGTGCAGCCACGGTTGCGTCCTCTCATTGCCGGTAACTATTACGCAACGGTCGCCAATGCCCTTGGGTGCCGCCTCAGCACACGCACTGTTCAGGTGAATATTGAACAGCCGGTACCGGGACAGCGTTACCCCGTTCAGTATGCGTTTGTCAACGTGCCCCGTACGCTCCAGGCGCGAAGCTTTGCTGCAGAAGTCTTGTGGCGGCCGGCGACACATCTGGATAATCCCGGCCTCTTGCAGCCGCGGTTTCTTAACCGGTTTGAAGCCGACCAGGACTACACCATTCAGTTGATAACGACGGCTGGCTGCGTTACCATTGACACACAGCTGGTGAAAACCATCCGCGAGGTGCAGGTCTTCGTGCCCGATGCTTTTACTCCCAACGGCGATGGGTTGAATGATTTACTTTTCCCCACATCGGTAGGTATGAAAGAAGTGCACCAGTTCCGCGTTTTTAACCGGTGGGGGGTTGAAATGTACAGCTGGTCGCCCGGACAGGCGGGCTGGAACGGAACCTACCGCAGCCTGGCACAGGAGCCAGGGAATTATGTCTGGACCTTCAGCGGTAAGGGTGTGGACGATAAAATTTATTTTCGCAAAGGCACCGTTGTGCTGATCCGTTGATCCGGTCAACAGCTTTTTCTGTATTTCTTTCTGCATCATTCCGGTTATTTTTTTTACCACTGATCTTTCTCCGGCCTGCAGGGGATGAGCATCAGTTGCAGGCCTAATTGTTGTCATGGCCAATGTCGGTGGGGTTCCGGATTTTCGTGCCTGCATTTTCACCTTAAACTCATCTGTTATGCGCAAAGAGTATTGGATCCAGGTACGCCACGTAGACAACCGCCTGGTTATTTTTTTGAATGGAGAAACCATCTGGGACAGCGGCATCGTGCACGACGACCCGGACATGGACAAACTGATTGAAATTACCTCCGCCCTGGAACAACACCCCGATCACGCCAGCGAATTGATCTTTGAAGGGTTTAACGACACCTATTCTGTTACGGGTGATGAAGATCTCAATCCCTGGCATTTTGATTACCGGGTCTTTGAACGCGAAGTGGACGCTGCCGGCAACATCCTGCGGGAAACCGAACTGCTGCAGCCCTACAACGAAAGGCATTTATCAAATCCTAACATCCGGGCCATCAATAACAGCTACCAACTGGTGAAAAAAGCAGAGGGTTTCCGTGTGGTGGCCAACTCGCTGTCCCAACAGTTTTATCAGTAGAAAGCCCCGTTTTTATAAATCCGCTACCCGTGCTTCCCATGGCTGCCCGGGCATTGCAATGTTCCCGGCACGCCGTTGCCGCACCCTTATCCATGCATCAGGTGGTTAAGGGTGTTTGTTTTTACAGCAAACGGCAACCTGCCGGGTCATGGGGCAGGATGATGGCGGTCAGCATTCACGCCGTACCGAATTCGTACCTTTTGCAGGCTGTTTGATGGAGGATGTCTACTGATTCCGGCTGTTATCGTCACGCTTTGTCTTCAATATAAAAAGCAGAACATGAAAAAGATCCTTGTTCCAACCGACTTTTCTGAAACTGCCTTAAAAGCACTCGTATATGCTGCGGAGATTGCGTTGAAATCGGCCGGCACGGTGTACCTGCTGCACGTAATTACTCCCGATGAAAACAGGGTGTGGCGGCCGCATGTACGGGAGGATGATTACGGCAAGGCCTTAACAAAGGAGCGGCTGACAAAACTTGACAGCGCCTGGAAATCCATGCTGCATACATACCCCGATGTGAACATTGTAACCGAATTGGCTAACGGGCCGGTTACAACTGCCATCCTGGATTTTGCGGAGCAGCAACAGATGGACCTGGTGGTGATGGGCACAACAGGGGCCAGCGGGCTGAAGCAGTTGCTTATGGGCAGTGTGGCAGCCAGCACGATTGGTAAAACAGCCGTTCCGGTGCTTACCGTACCCGCTTCCTATGAAATGAAGGAGCCCCGTTGCCTGTTGTTCGCGACCAATAACTTTGAAGAAGACAAGCAATTATTACAACCCCTGGTGAAACTGGCAACCTGGTTCAGTGCAGCTGTTCATGTGGCGGTGTTTGTGGATACCGATGATGCCCAGCCGGAAGATTACATTCATTTTGGCCGTAAGCTCGACGAATACACAGTGCGCCTGAAAAAGATGTATGCGGATGTGGTCATTACTTCGGAACTGCTGGAGGGAAGCCGTTTTGAGGAAACCCTTGAGGCGGCGGCTGCAAGACTGGAAGCTGACCTGGTGGTGATGGTAACCTACCAGAAGAAATTCCTGGAACGGATTACAGGCAGGAGTATGACCCGCCGCATGGCCTGGCATGCCACGATTCCCTTGCTGGCCCTTCCGGCGCCACGATCCTGATTGGTGAACCAATAAAAATACAAGCATGAAAAAATTCCTGGCCGTTTTTGACGGTTTCCGCTTCAGCGAAAGCACCGCTTCGTATGCCATTGCCGTTTCCAAAGCAGCGGGCGCTCACCTGGTGGGCATTTTCCCCAACGACCTGGTGTACCGCACCTACGACATTGCAGCTGTGTATAAAAAAAAGGAGCGTCCCGAAGAGTTGTTAAAGGAGCTGGATGAAAAAGACCGTAAAAAGATTGAGCAGTCCGTACGCAGGTTTCAGAAACTTTGTGCCGGCGAAGGTTTGTCGTTCTCTGTACGGCAGGAGGAGGGGCTAGCCCTGCAGGAAGTGAAACATGAAAGTATGTTTGCCGATCTGCTGATTATTGGCGAGGAGGAAACATTTTCGCGTCACAGGCAGGAAGTTCCTACCCGGTTTATCCGCGAATTGCTTATCGATGTGCAATGCCCGGTATTGGTGGTACCGCCAGCCTATAAGCCGGTGGATAAAATCACCCTGCTTTACGACGCCGGACCATCGGCCGTATATGCCGTGAAAATGTTCAGTTACCTCTTTGGCGATTTTGGACGGGTACCCGTGGAGGTCTTTACGGTGAAAGACCGTAATGTTCGTCTTCGTTCCGAAGATACCCGGCTTTTCCGTGAGTTTGTGAAGCGCCATTTTTCCAAAGCCGGGTTCAAGGTGGTGAAGGGTGAAGCGGAAGACCAGATCCTGAAGTACCTGAAAAGACACAAGGAAAATGAACTGGTGGTCCTGGGCGCCTATCGCCGCAGTGAAATATCCCGTTGGTTTAAAAGCAGCATGGCCGATGTGTTAATGCGGGTGGTGGATACCCCCCTGTTTATAGCTCACAACAAATAAAACGAAGTTAAAAAAATCTTACGGTTGCGTACCTTATGGTACAACGATGCTGCATGTGCCTGCTTTTCTGTAACTTTAAAAGCAACTGTCTTCTGGTAATCAATGCGTTTATGAAATCAGCTATCTTGTCGTTCATATTATTGTTGTTCCTGTTACCGGCTTATTCCCAGAAAGTGCTGGTAGTGGAAGTGGATGGCGCCATCAACCCGGTTACCGCGGATTATATCCAGCGGGGGATTGAAAAGGCGGCGGCCGAAAAGGCCGAGTGCCTGGTGGTGAAGCTGAATACGCCGGGGGGCTTGCTGAAGTCGACGCGTGTCATTGTCAGTTCAATTCTTGAGGCACCCGTACCGGTCGTGGTTTTTGTGGCACCCAACGGCGCACATGCCGGTTCGGCGGGTGTTTTCATCACCATGGCCGGCCATGTGGCTGCAATGGCACCTGGCAGCAACATAGGCGCGGCACACCCGGTTTCCTCCGGGGGGCAACCCATGGACTCGGTGATGAGCCAAAAAGTGACAAATGATGCGGCGGCATTCATCCGCACCATTGCCCAAAACCGCAACCGCGACACCTCCTGGGCGGAGATGGCGGTGCGGCAGAGTGTCTCCATCACGGCACGGGAAGCGCTGGAAAAAAATGTGATCGATCTCATTGCGGCGGACATGAAGGAATTGCTGGATAAGATCGACGGGAAGACGTTTACACTTACCGGGGGCAAAGAAGTAACCATTCGTACACGGGAGGCTACTGTGATGCAGGAGCACATGTCGTGGGTGGAAAAGCTGCTGAATATCCTGGTGGACCCCAACATCGCGTATATTCTTATGACCGTCGGCTTCCTCGGTATCATCCTGGAACTCTACAGCCCGGGTGCCATCTTCCCCGGTGTGTTGGGCGGTATCAGTCTCATTCTTGCTTTTTACGCCATGCATACCCTGCCCATCAACTATGCAGGATTGGCGTTAATCATTTTTGCCGTAATTTTATTTATACTGGAAATTGAAGTGGTGAGTCACGGTCTTCTGTCCATCGGGGGTGTGATTGCCTTGTTGCTGGGTTCTTTCATGCTCCTGCGCAATGAGTCGCCGCTGGAATTTGTCCGCATATCAAAAGCTGTGATTATACCAACCGTCATAGTGGTGGCTGCCTTCTTCCTGCTGCTGATCACCCTGGGCATCCGGGCCCAGCGGGGAAAGCAGGTTACAGGCGCCGAAGCGCTGCCCGGAAGCTCCGGTGTGGCCCAGGAGGATTTTGAAAAAACGGGCATGGTGATGCTGATGGGCGAATTATGGACGGCAGAGTCCGTGAGCGGTCCCGTTCGAAAAGGACAGGAGGTGAAAGTAACAGGCCGGCGCCATTTCACGCTGCTGGTTGAACCTGCATGATTTTTTTACATTTAAACGATACATTATGGATCAGTTTCCTATTGCGCTCATTGTCATTATTTTCTTTACCATTTCTTTCCTGTCCAGTGCCATCAAAGTGCTGCGGGAATATGAGCGGGGCGTGGTTTTCCGGCTGGGACGGCTGATTGCCGCCAAGGGACCGGGACTGATCCTGCTGATTCCCGTTATTGACAAGATGGTGAAAGTGAGCCTGCGTACCGTGGTACTGGATGTGCCGCCGCAGGACATTATCACCCACGATAACGTGTCGGTGAAAGTAAATGCGGTTGTGTATTTCCGGGTGCTGGAACCCGACAAAGCCATTGTACAGGTGGAGAACTACCTGGCGGCTACCTCCCAGATCTCGCAAACCACCCTGCGGAGTGTGTGTGGCCAGTCGGAACTGGATGATCTGCTTTCGCAGAGGGACAAGATCAACCAGAAGCTGCAGCAGATCATTGATGCGCAGACCGAACCCTGGGGCGTGAAAGTAACCAATGTGGAAGTAAAGCAGATTGACCTGCCACAGGAAATGCAGCGGGCGATGGCCAAGCAGGCTGAAGCCGAGCGCGAGCGTCGTTCCAAGGTGATTGCTGCAGAAGGTGAATTCCAGGCTTCGCAGAAATTGTCGGATGCCGCAAAAATCCTGTCGGACCAGCCCAGTGCGCTTACACTGCGTTATCTGCAAACCCTGCGGGAAATTGCCAGTGACAAAAACTCCACAACCATTTTCCCGGTACCCATTGACCTGCTGAGACCGTTCATGAATGCAGCAGCCAAAGAAATCTCCGCTTCGAAGGATGCATAATCAGAAAAATGCGATAACAAAACAGCAGCCGGGTAAAACCCGGCTGTTTGCTTACAGGTGGTAAATATTTATCCAAACTCCTTTCCCTGCATGTTCCACCATCAGTTCCTCTGCTTCTTGACAAAGCAGCAGCAGTTCTGCCGCAAAAGATTTGGCCAGCAGTCGTTGCGGAGTGGCCAGCAGGATACAGCTCCCCTGTTTATGGTAGTGATGGATCAGTTCCAATAAGCGGGGAAAGTCGGTCGGGTCGTAGTTCACATCGCTAAGGAGCAACACGTCCGCCGCGGGAAGCTGGTGGAGCTGGTTCCAGTCCAGCACACAGGCCTCCAGTGTTCTGCATTTGTTCAGGTCCGCATTCGCCCGGATGAACGCAACGGCCCGGGGGTCTGCATCGCTGCAGCAGACCGCTTTGGCATAAGCGGCGGCGGCAAGGGAGGGTAGGCCGAGTCCTGCACCCAATTCCAGAACTATTTTGTCCCTTACAAGTGTACTGTGCTCATCAATGTAACGGGCCAATGCCCGGGCGGCAGGCCATACTTGTGCCCAGTAAGGGTTGGCTGGCGATTCGTGATAATTGGTGCGGACTACAGCGGCTACTGCGGAAGGAGTGGGTACCTGCAGGTGGATATCTCTTTGTCCGATTGTTTGCACACACGTGTAAAAGGGGAGTAGGTCCGGCATATGGCAAAAGTGCATTATTTTTGCCAGTTATTCCTTTGCACGAACAGAATTACCGCCTGCTGATAGTGGATGTAAAGGTTTATCCGTTTAGTACTTGCGGATGATGTATTTGTTGTTTTTTATTCTTTTGCTTTGTTGTGTACAATCGCAGGGCTGAGCGCTGTTGACGGATGGCCCGGTCTCATACCTGTTGGGCAGACATGCTTGTAGCGCTGACGTTATAAGCCCTCGAGTTATAATGCCTTTATTTCATTACTTCGTCACTTTCCACATCACCCGGACCTTTTTCGGAGCCCCTGTATGTGCGATTCAGCTGGCGTTCTAAATCTTTTTTGTCTGTCTGGTTCCGACGGATCAGAAAAACGATCAGGCCAATTACGGCTATTGTAAAAATCAGGTAAAGAAAAAAAGACATTTTTTTCTACAAGGTAGGGCAGTTTCCAGGCGATTAAAAGCGTCTTTCTCCCAATAACCTGAGAAGTTACAATTTCTTAATACTCCTTTTTGCTGAAAGCGTTCTTACTTTGAAATATTGCATGTGGTTTCTTTATTTTATTATTGTCGTATTGTTTGTTCTTGCCGTCACCGATCTGGTCGTAGGGGTAAGCAATGATGCCGTTAATTTCCTGAATTCGGCCATCGGCAGCCAGGTTGCATCTTTCAGAACCATCATACTCATTGCAAGCCTGGGGGTGATTGCAGGAGCTGTTTTTTCAAGTGGAATTATGGAAGTGGCCCGTACGGGTATTTTCAGGCCGCAATTTTTTACACTGGACAAAATACTGATGGTTTTCCTGGCCGTCATGCTTACGGATGTGGTTCTGCTTGACGTGTTTAATACCCTTGGGCTCCCCACTTCCACAACTGTTTCAGTCGTTTTTGAATTACTCGGTGCTTCGCTGATGGCCGGGATTCTTTTCACCTTTGAAAAGCAGGATTCGGCAGGCACCATGCTTCAGTATATTAATACAAGCGGGGTGTTTACCATTGTTTCCGGCATCTTTCTTTCCATTTTTATTGCCTTCAGCTCAGGCACGGCTGTGCAATATTGTTGCCGGCTCTTATTTACTTTCCGGTATGAACGACGTGTAGAGCGTTATGGCGCCGTTTTTGCAGGTGCCGGCGGCGCCGCCATCATTTATTTTCTGCTGATTAAGGGATTACGGGGCACCACATTGGTTAGCGATGCTGTCTCAGTTTGGGTCAGCAATCATCTTTTATTGTTAATGACAGGTATGTTTGCTGGTATTTCAATCCTGGCATTTATACTGCAACGCGTTTGGCAGGTAAATCCACTCCGGCTTGTGGTGCTGTTGGGTACATTTTCACTGGCCATGGCCTTTGCCGGCAATGACCTGGTGAATTTTATCGGGGTCCCTATTACCGGTTACCTTGCTTTTGTGCACTGGTATGGTTCGGGTATTCCTGCGGAAAACTTTTATATGGATTATCTGGCAGGCAACGATGTGGTGGTGCCAAACTACATGTTATTGCTGGCTGGTATCATTATGGCCGTTACCTTATGGGTCAGCAGTAAAGCCAGAAATGTTACCGAGACAGAAGTGAAACTGGCCAGTCAGCAGGACGGAGACGAACGCTTTCAGCCCAATGCCGTTTCGAGGAGCATTGTAAAGACTTCATTATTAATGGCCTCCTTTTTCCGTTTGCTGGTACCGCGGACGGTACGCAGGCACTATGACCTCAGTTTTGAAAAGAGCAGGATGCGGCAGGCTACGCTCGTATTAAACAAACCTGCATTCGATCTGGTGCGGGCTTCGGTAAACCTGGTTTTGGCCAGCAGCATCATTGCTGTAGCCACATCCTATAAGCTTCCCTTGTCCACCACGTATGTATCGTTTATGGTTGCTATGGGCACATCGCTGGCCGACAAAGCGTGGGGTCGCGAGACAGCTGTTTACCGGGTAGCAGGTGTGCTGAGTGTGGTGGGTGGCTGGCTCATAACAGCTCTCATCGCTTTTGGCGTATCGGCCCTTTTTGTATTCATACTTATTCAAGGCGGCGTGGTTGGTTCTTTTTTATTGCTTTCATTTGTTTTTATTTACATTATATTGTCACACATTTTCTTTGCCCGTGAGGTGCAGCAACGCAGCAGGCAAAGCAAGCGGCTGGAGTTGCTTCAGGAGAGTGACAAGGATATCTACAGTGCAAGCAGGGTTAAAGTGGCCGGCCATCTCCGGGTTGTGGCGCGCCATTACGACAACATTCTGCAGGCCTTATCGCGTTTCGACCCCGATGCTGCCGATTCCGAATACCGTGTTCTGCAGGAACTGGAGCAATACGGCATTAAGCTCCGGTCACAATCAATCCGATACATCAAAAATCTGACCGTTAATGACACACGTTCTGCCCAGGTGTTATTATACAGCAGCGACCTGATGGAAGATCTGCTTTCCAGTTTGGTGAAGCTGGGAGAAGAGTGCCGTCATTACATTCACAACCTGCATGAGGAGCCACATGCAGATTTTGTGCGGATATCCGAGGAACTGCGTTTCAAGATGCAAGCGTTCCTGCAATTGGTTGTACGTACAGTTGAAGTGGCAGATTTTGAAAACTTGCAGAAAGTGAAGACAGTGCGGGATGACGCCCGTAATTTTATAAACGATCAGCTTGATCGATGCATGCGATCCATCCAGCACGATAAGCCTGCAACCCGTTACGCGGTACTCCAGACTACGGTTTTATTGCAAAGCAGGGATATTCTTGCGGTAACGTTGCGGATATTTCAGCTATACCGTAAATACGAAAAGCTCTGAAATTTGGGGCCTGTTCAGTTTCCGCTACCTTCCTGTTTCATGTAAACCGTCCGGATGGGAAAGGGGATGTTGATGCCTTCCCGGCGGTAGCGTTCGTGCAGCTTTTTTATAAAGCTGTGGCGGGCAACGTGCTGCAATGTGTATTCATCCACCCGCATAATGGCCCGCAGGTTGATGCAGCTCTCGCCGAAGGCATAGTAGCGGATCAGGGGTTCAAATTCCTTTACACCTCCTTCTGTTTGCTGCAGGGTTTCCCGGATCACCTCTTTGGTCACCTGTTCCACCTGTTCAAGGTCGCTGTCGTAACTAACCCCCACTTCCACTGCAAAAGCGATTTCCCGCTGGGGCAGGTTGTAGTTGGTGACGATCATGGAGGACAGCTTGGAGTTGGGTACGATGATGATGTGATCGGCTACCGACCGGATGGTGGCGCTGCGCCAGGTGATGTCCTGCACATAGCCTTCGGCTCCGTTGTCCAGCTTCACAAAGTCGCCCGGATTTATTTTACCGGCTGCCAGAATCTGTAAGCCGGCAAAGAGGTTCGAGAGTGTATCCTGCAAGGCTAAGGCCACAGCCAGGCCACCTACACCCAGGGCTGTAAGTACAGGTGTGACCGAGATGCCGAGTGACTGCAGAATGATCAGCAAACCAATGGCGAAGATGATAACGCGGATGATATTGCTGATGATGGAAGAGGAAGGTATGACGGTATCAGATCCTTTTGCTTTGATGCGGAGCAGTCCGGCCACCACCCGGCCCGTAATAATTGTAAGGCTCAGGACGAAGAAAATCATCAGTCCTTTTTCCAGCCAGTCGTGATAGCGTTCCTGCATGTGTATCCGGCGAAGTCCGATGAAAATACCCGTTGCAACAAACCAGGGAATGATCCACTTGCGGATGCTTGAAATGAGTAGATCATCGGCTTCTATGCTGGTTTTGGCCGCCAGTCTGATAATGACCGGCACCACAAACCAGTGCAACAGCCATCCTGCGGTGAAACCGCCTCCCACAAAGGCACCAAACAACATCCAGTCGTATGAACTCATGTAACCTGTATTTTGTGCTGCAAAAGTATTGCATCTGGCCGGTTCTGCCGTTTATCCGTTTCGTTTAATCACAGGTTATGATTATTCCCGTTCATGGGCAGCAGTTTGCACGGCATCCGTTAATTTCGGGCCATGATGTTGCTGGAAGTGGCAGACGTGGAAGCCTGGGAAAATGAACGCAGGGTTGTGCAGGGGGTGACCTTTGTGCAGGCGGCAGGAGAGGCATTGGCAATTGCGGGCGAAACCGGTTCCGGCAAAACTTCCCTCCTGAAGCTCATTGCCGGCCTGATGCAGCCTTCCTCCGGAGCGGTGTATTTCCGCGGGCAGAAAGTGCGGGGGCCGCTTGACCAGCTGATCCCGGGTCACCCGGGCATCGCCTACCTCAGCCAGTATTTTGAACTGCGTAATAATTACTGGGTGCACGAGATTCTGGCATATGCCAACCAACTCACTGAAGCGGAGGCGCAGCAGGTCTACCGCATCTGCCAGATTGATCATCTGCTGGTCAGGCGTACCCACCAGTTATCGGGCGGCGAAAAGCAGCGCATTGCTCTTGCCCGCCTCCTTACCGGCCGCCCGTCTCTCCTGCTGCTGGATGAACCGTTTTCCAACCTCGATCTCCTGCACAAGCAAACCATGAAAAAGGTGTTGGCTGATGTGGGACAACAGCTGGGGATTACCAGCATCCTGGTGTCGCACGATCCGCTGGATGTATTACCGGTTGCCCATCGCATCCTGGTGTTGCGGGATGGCTGTATGGTGCAGGAGGGGAGTCCACAGGATATTTATCTTAGGCCGGCAACAGCCTATTGTGCGGGCCTTTTTGGTCCTTTTAACCGGCTTTCACCTGAACTGCATCCTGCTTTCCGTGCATTGTTGCCACCGTTACAGCGGGGTTTGACGGTAGGCCTTCGACCGGAGGATGTGATCATTACCAATGAACCCTCACCGGTGCAAGGCATTGTTCGAACCATCCGTTACCAGGGCGCTTGCCAGCTGGCGGAAGTGGAGGTGGAAGGACGGATCCTGGTTGTGCTGCAGCAACGTGTTCCGGCAGGGCCGGGCGATCTGGTGCAACTGACAGTTGAACCACGCAATGCATGGGTTATAACAGCTGAATAAATCTGAATTGCATGTTCCTGGGGGAATGATTACAAATTCACCTGATGGGAGCAGCGGGAGAGCGATTTAAACCCCTTTTGCTTACGATCGTTTGTTGATGCATCCTGATCTCACTTTCCCTTGACGAAGCATTGCCGGCTAACAGATAATCCTTATTTTGTCGCACATTTAACTATTGATTGCTATGGTTCCTACCCGCTGTTCTTGTAAAAGAACGGGCACCTGGATTGTCCGATTGTTCCTCTTAAGCCTTTTTTCCGTACAGATCGGTTTTGGTCAGAATCTTATTAATAACGGAAATTTCGAACAAGGCAACGGGGTAGGGTTTTCGACCAATTATACTTTTATTCCGGTTCCAACCGGCAACACCAATGCAGGGCAGTACGGGGTGGGAACCAATCCACAACCTTACAATACCGCCAGCTTTATCAACATGGGTGACCATACAACGGGTACAGGTTTGATGATGATTGTAGACGGCACCAACAACAGCGGTAACCCGGAACCTTTTTTCTGGCGGGTAGGTGCCGGTGGAGAAATCTGCGGTTTAACGGTGGGGCAGACGTACACGTTCAGCTATTGGGTAAAATCCATTTATACAACCGGTATTCCGGGTGCCAGTCCGGCCAATATCCGCATCAAATGGAACAATGTGCAGGGGCAGGGGGGGGACGGATGGAGCAGTATCACACCTACATCGGGGAACACGGTGGTACCTGCTCCCGTTGCCGATTGGGTAAAGGTGACTTATACCATCATTCCCACCAATGCCTGTGTACGGATTGAAATGTTTGACCTGAACGGCAGCCTGGCCGGTAACGATTTTGCCATTGACGACATTGAGTTGTTGCCTCCGCCTCAACCGCTTTCGCTGTCTTATTCGGTGACCGGTCTCTCCTGCTTCGGCGCAAACGACGGGGCCATTGTAGCCTATGGTGCAGGTGGGGTGAAGCCATATGCAGCGTATTCCATCACCGGTCCCGTAAATGCCACAAATACGACCGGTGTTTTTGCCAGCCTTCCTCCGGGCACTTATAATATCTCGGTTACCGACGGGGCTACTCCCACACCGGCAACGGTATCTGTGTTTAGCATTATTGTCACATCCCCGCCCACCATTACAGTCACCCCCTCCAATCCCACCATCTGCACAGGCACTCCTGTAACGATTACTGCTTCCGGCGCCGGACCTTACTCCTGGACGGCCATTCCGGCAGATCCAACCCTCACCACCCCCAATGCTGCCGCTATCACGGTATCGCCCACGCAAAACACCACGTACACGGTTACATCTGTTTCCAGTTCCACGCAGAACCTGATCTTCAACGGAGATTTTTCCTCGGGGAATGTAGGCTTTGCAACCGATTATGACTTTTTCGCACCTTCCAACCCCAATCCATCCGGATCGCAGCGTTCCTATGGCATTGTAACCAATCCACAGGCATGGTTTGCTGCCTTTGCCGCCTGTACGGGACGCGGAGGCGCCGGTAATATGATGGTGATAGATGGTTCCACCTTCAGCGGGGGCAACGACCGCGTGTGGTGCCAGACGGTTCCTGTGAAGCCAGGCCGGACGTACAACTTCGGATACTGGATTCAAACGCTTGTTGCCAACAACCCGGCCAACATTGAGGTGCTGATCAACGGTGTGTCCCTGGGCGCCGCCCTGCTTGCCCCGGCAACCACCTGCAACTGGGTGGAACGTACCTATGTTTGGAACTCCGGTGCTGCCACCACGGCCACCATTTGTATTTTCGACCGCAACACGGCTTCCGCCGGAAACGACTTTGCGCTCGATGACATCACCTTCACAACAACAAACACCTGTGTGTTATCGGCTCAGTCGGTGGTTACGGTCACCGGTTCTGCCGCCATAACGGAATTCTCATATCCCACGCCTGTTTGCGCCGGGTCTGCCAACGTTACTCCCACGCTGGCCAGCGGTTTCACAACCGGCGGAACCTTTACGGCAACGCCGGCCGGCCTGGTGATCAATGCCACCACCGGACTCATCAATGTGGCTGCCAGTACGCCGGGTGCATATACCATTACGTACACGGTACCTGCATCCGGCTGCGCCCTGGGGGGTACATTCAATTTCTCCTTTACAATCGCCAGTTCCATCACGCCGGTAACCGGCTTCGGATATCCCACCCTTCTTTGTACCAATGGAACCAACCCTTCCCCCAACCTGGCTTCGGGTTTCACCTCCGGGGGTACTTTCAACGGCCCTGCAGGGGTGGTGATAAATCCCACAACCGGTGTGATTAACCTGGGCGCCAGTACACCGGGCACTTACACGATTACTTATTCGCTTGCAGCCAGCGGTTGTAGCCCGGCGGCCAGCGGCACCGCTTCGGTCACCATCACCCCGGTTGTTACACCCACAACCGGCTTCAGCTATGCTTCACCCGTCTGCGCCGGTTCGGCCAACCTTACGCCCGCCACGGTGAGTGGCTTTACGACGGGAGGTGCTTTCAGCAGTACAGCCGGTCTCAGTATCAATGCTGGCACAGGTGTTATCAATGTGGCCGCCAGTACCCCGGGAACCTATACGGTGACCTATGCTGTAGCGGCCAGTGGGTGTAATCCGGCTGGCAGTGGCACCGCTTCGGTCAACATTACTCCGGTTGTTACACCCACAACCGGCTTCAGCTATGCATCACCGGTCTGCGCCGGTTCAGCCAACCTTACGCCCGCCACGGTGAGTGGCTTTACGGCGGGAGGTGTCTACAGTAGTACAGCCGGTCTCAGCATCAATGCCGGCACGGGTGTTATCAATGTAGCTGCCAGTACCCCCGGCACCTATACGGTGACCTATGCTGTAGCGGCCAGTGGGTGTAATCCGGCGGGCAGCAGCAATGCTTCGGTTACCATAACGCCGGTGGTTGCACCTGTAACCGGGTTCAGTTATGCTTCACCCGTCTGCGCAGGCACAGCCAACCTAACGCCCGCCACGGTGAGTGGCTTTACGGCGGGAGGTGTCTACAGTAGTACAGCCG
>CALMED010000047.1 GCA_937862815.1 uncultured Chitinophagaceae bacterium
ACCCAACCCGTAACCCCTAACCCTCAACCCGTAACAACCAACCAACCACCTGCAACCAGCAACCTCCCCGTCGTCGCCCCCACGGCCATGCGGGATACGGCAACAACCAGGATGGAGAACCGGCCCATGAACGCTCCGCCGGCAATCAGCAACCCCGTGCTCACGAAACGGGAAGCCGATCTCATCCGCACGCTCACCGTGTTTGAAGACAGCATCACCCTGTCGCTCTACGACAACGGCGAGATTGACGGCGACACCGTGAGTGTGTTCCTGAACAACGAAGTGCTGGTATCGAAAGTGGGCCTCTCTGCCACGGCGTATAAAGTGACCATCCCGGTGGAGCCGGGCCAGATTGTGCAACTCACCCTCTATGCCGAAAACCTCGGCCGCATCCCGCCCAACACCGGTCTGCTGGTGGTATACAGCGGCGACCAGCGCTACCAGGTCTTCTTCACCTCCACGCTTAACAAGAGCGCGGTCATCCTGCTGAAACGCGATGAAAGTCCCTGACCGTTTCGCCCTGTTCCTCCTGCTCCTGCTCTTGGGCAGTAACGGCATCGCCCAGCAGGTGACCGGCCTCTGGCAGGGCAATTTCCGCAGCAGTACCCTGCCGCAGACCGGCCGCTACAGCTATGAAGTGCTGCTGTTCCAGAACGGAACCAACCTCACCGGCTTTACGTACTCGGGCAACGGCAGTTTTTACGCCGTGTGCGAACTCAAAGGCAAAGTGTACGAAACGCACATGGTCATCACCGAAACCCGCAACGTGGTGCCCGCCGGTCCGGTACAAGGCGAGATCAAACAGCAGCACATCCTTTTTTTCCAGGATGCGGAAGATGATGAGGTAACGGGTGAGTGGCGGCAGATCAACCGCGTTCCCTTCCAGGTGCGTCCCGAACAGGGTACCACCTTCCTCCGCCGGGCAACGGAGGCGGAACAGTCGCCCCTCCTGCAGGTGCTGCGCCGGCTGGGACGGGTAGCCACAGAACCGGCTGTGCCACCGCAGAGCACTGCCAAAGAGTCCAACCCTGCCGACGATCCGCGCCTCCGCGAACGCCCGCTCCTCTTCCGCGATACCGTGTCCGTACAGGGCGACACCCTGCGGTTCCGCCTCTTTGACGACGGGGTGACCGATGGCGACCGGGTAACCGTGTTGGTTAACGGAGTGGTATTGCTGCAAAATGCGGAACTGGGAGCACAACCACAGGAATGGGTACTGTACTGGCCGGCCGGGCAGTCACAGGTGGAGATTGTCTTCTACGCCGAAAACGAAGGCCGCATCCCGCCCAACACCGGCCTGCTGCGCATCAACGACGGCCGGCAGCAACACGAACTGCGGTTCCGCAGCGACCGGCAGACCAGCGCCGGCGTGGTATTGCGGAAACAATGAGGGCTTGTTGTTACCTTGATTGTATTTAATGCATATCAGACTGCTGGAGTTTTGAAAAAATCAAGGCCCTGGCGCCCGGCACTACAGTAGCACACAAGCTTAATCAGAGCCTGCCCCGCCTCAGCGGGGGACCCCTCCCGGGATCGGGGTGTAATCGATCCCGGGGGCCCTTTTTTGGTACTTTGGCGCCTGCCCCGAACCCTTTCGGGGGGCAAGCAAAAAAGTACAGAAAACTACTCAATAGTGTTTTGTTTAAAGTCCAAAAAAATGATTATAAAAATCACACCTGGATTATTTGCTATTCGCTTGATTCCTTCAACGATACATTAAAATAAAAACCATTAATAAACAGTAAGATATTTGCACCATGCAACCAGAACCCATCCGCCTCACCCAGTACTCCCACGGCGCCGGCTGCGGCTGTAAGATCGCCCCGTCTGTGCTGCAGGAAATTTTGCACGGCAGCAGTGAAAGCACCGCCTTCCCGCAGCTGCTCGTGGGCAACGGGCACAACGACGATGCCGCCGTATACGACCTCGGCAACGGCACGGCCCTCATCGCCACCACCGATTTCTTCTCCCCCATTGTGGACGACGCGTTCGACTACGGCCGCATCGCCGCCGCCAACGCTATCAGCGATGTGTATGCCATGGGCGGGCGTCCCCTGCTGGCCCTGGCCGTGCTGGGCTGGCCCGTAGACAAGCTGCCGGCCGGCCTCGCCCGGCAGGTGCTGGAAGGCGCCCGCGCCACCTGTGCGGCCGCCGGCATCCCGCTGGCCGGTGGGCACAGCATCGACGCCCCCGAACCGTTCTTTGGATTGGCCGTCAACGGCAACGTGGAGCGGACGCGGCTCAAGCGCAACAACACGGCACTGGAAGGCGATCTTCTTTACCTCACCAAGCCGCTGGGCGTGGGCATCCTCAGCACCGCCCGCAAACGGGGCGTACTGGAGCCCGCCCACGAAGGGCTGGCCGAGGCGCAGATGCTGCAGCTGAACGACAGCGGTCCGCTGCTGGCGGCCCTCGAAGGGGTAACCGCGCTCACCGACGTCACGGGCTTCGGACTGCTGGGCCACCTGCTGGAAATGGCCGGGGGCAGCGGTCTCTCCGCCGAACTGCACTACAACCGCATCCCCGTGCTGGAAGCCGCCCGCGGCTACCTGGCGCAACGCATCGTGCCCGACGCCACCTACCGTAACTGGAACAGCTACAGCAACCGGGTGGGCTTTGCGAAAGACGTGAACGTGCTGGAAGCCTTCAACCTGCTGCCCGACCCGCAGACCAACGGCGGCCTGCTCATCGCCGTGCGCCCCGCAGCGGCCCCCGCTGTGGAAGCCCTGCTGCGGGAGCGACACCCGGCCGTGGCAGCCACCCCCATCGGGCAACTCACGGCAGCCGGGGAAAAAGAGGTGAACGTACTGCCCTGAATCATTTGCAAAGGGGAGCAGGACTTCGTATCTTACCCGGCATCTAAACGGCACTATATGGATCCCAAAACCACCGCCTGGCTGGCCTACCTCACCCCCGTTGGGTGGATCATCGCCCTCCTGCAACACGGCAACATGCAACCAAAAAGCAGCCTCGTGGTCTTTCACCTGCGG
The DNA here is from genome assembly GCA_937862815.1 of uncultured Chitinophagaceae bacterium. Taxonomy (GTDB): domain Bacteria; phylum Bacteroidota; class Bacteroidia; order Chitinophagales; family Chitinophagaceae; genus Lacibacter. The sequence continues at coordinate 2,991 of CALMED010000047.1, forward strand.
CAGATGTTTGGCCTGCTGGTGGCCTTTGCCTGTGTGCAGATCGTGAGTTATGTAACCGCTTTCCTGCCGGGCTCCTTTGCCCTGCTCTGGGTCCTGTACGTGTTTCTCTTCGTGCTCTGGCTCTCCGGTATCCTCAGCGCCATCAACGGGGAAGAAAAACCCCTTCCTTTCTTTGGGGTGCTGTTTCAGGAGTGGTTTGCCTTTATTAAATAAGCCGGTACATGCGTTGTTCCTGCCCACACCCCTTGCTTCCCTTCCGCTTCGCCACGCTGTTGCTGGCAGCTGTTCTGCTGCTCACCGCCGGTTCGTGCCGCAAACAACAGGGCGGCCCTCCGCTTTCCGAAACCGATTCACTGGTCCTGTTCCGCCTCACCGACCTGCCGGAGATCCGGCTTGAAATAAGCCCGGAAGAATGGAACAAACTGCTCAGTAATTTCGACCAGAACCCCAAAAACGAAACCTATATCCTCGCGGGGTACCGGTTTAAACTGGGAGGGAAGGAGATCCTGCTCGACAGCATGGGCATCCGCCTCCGCGGCAACACCAGCCGGCGCCGGCCGGAGGGCACTACCGGGCAACCGCACCAGGTGGTGAACCCCGACTGGCACCATGCTCATTTTGCATTGAAATTCGACAAGTACCGGAAAGAACAACGGTTCAACGGCAAAGCCCGGCTGAACCTCAAGTGGTTTAAAGACGACGCAAGCTATGTACGCGAAATCTATGCCTACGACCTGTTCCGGCGCTTCGGCGTATGGTCGGCCCCGCAGGCTTCCTACTGCCGGCTCTCCCTGCACGTGAGCGGCGATCCCCGTCCCGCCTATTTTGGCGTGTACGCCCTGGTTGAACACGTGGATGAAGATTTTATAACGGCCCGCAGCGGGCAGTGGGGCAACGTACCCGGCTTTCTGTGGAAATGCGGCTGGGCCGGCAGCTATTCTGCCAACTTTGTGAGCACGGCCAGCGTGGGTGTGGAAGACGTAAAGCTCGACCCGGCCCGGTCGAAGTACTTTGCCTACGACCTCAAAACACGGGAAAAGGAACTGGCCGCGGCGGAAGCGCAGCTGACAGACTTTATCCGGGAGCTGAACAGCCGCACAGGTGCCGGCTTTGAAGCCTGGGCGGAACAAAACATCAACGTGGAGCTTCTGCTGAAAGCCTACGCCGTTAATGTATTGGTGGGCATGTGGGACGATTACTGGGTCAACACCAACAATTTCTACATCTATTTCACGCCGGCCGGAAAGGCCCATTTCATTCCGTACGACTACGACAATACCCTCGGCACCTCCCTGCTGATGCCCAACAGCGGTACGCAGGACCCGATGCAGTGGGGCCCGGCGACCGATCGCCCGCTGATCACCAAAATCCTGGCGGTGGACCGCTGGCGGCAGCAGTACCGCAACTATCTCCGGGAACTGGTGGCGCAGGGGCAATCGCTCTTTGCCTACCCGGCCAGCCTGCAACGCATCCTGGCCTGGCAGCAGCTGGTGGGCGCCTGGGTGAGCAACGACACCGGAGAAGACATGGTGATTGAAGACAAACCTGCCGGTTGGGGCAACGCCCCGTTTTACCGGCTGCTGTCGGGCAACGATGCCGGCGGAGCCAACGGTCCCGCCAACTTCTTCACCACCCGTACCCGGCAGATAAACTGGTAGCACGTCCAAAAAAACCGGCCCCTTACGGGGCCGGCGTTTCAAGCGGGAACAGGTGCTGTTGTCTGCGGTTTTTCAGTTGATGCGTTGGTGCGGCTGCATTTATTTTTCCCGGGCGAGGTTATAACGGAGCATGAATTCATGCCCGAAGAAACCGCCGTACTGGGTGTTGACAGGATTTCTGTAAACATCGAAGGAATAGCCCAGGTTGAGACCGTTGGCCAGGTTGATGCCGGCCGAAAGCATGATCTCCTGCGACCAGCGCCAGCCCACACCCCACCAGAACAGTTTCTTGTGCTCCACCCGCACGTTGGTAAGCACTTCGCTGGGCGCGTTGGGCAGGTAGATGACCAGGGCATTGGGCTTGATGACGGTTTCGTCATCCAGCCGGATATTATACGCGCCGTGGAAATAATAATGCCGGTAGAGGCGTGCCTGCGCCGTGGGGGTGAGGTTGCCCTCGTAAAACTCCAGTTTGCTCTGCACCAGCTGCGACACCGAAGCGCCCAGCTGAAAACGGTCATCGGTGTACGAGATACCAAAGCCGGCATCGGCCTTCAGCTTATTGTTGGCGGCGCCGATGGCGGGGTCGTTGCCCAACTCACGGGTAAGTTCCGCCTTGTTGAGGGAAAACTGCTGGAAACGACCCTCGAGGCCCACCGAAAAGATACCCCCGTTGCCGGTGTGGATGTGTTTGGCAAAAGACAGCTGCGCCCCGGTGCGGGAAGTGGGGCCGGTCTTATCGGAGTACAGGTACCCCCCCAGGCCGATCTTCTGATCGGGCAGCTCGAACGAACCGAATGCAGTGGCTGTGGTGGGTCGCCCGCTGATGCCCGACCACTGGGTGCGGTAGGTAACCCCCACCATTTTCTGGAAATTAACCCCGGCCGTGGAGGGGTTGTGCAGCACCCCCTGCATGTCAAACAGCGAGGAGGTCTGCAACTGCTGGCCATACCCGCTGAGGAACAGGCCGCTGAACAGAACGATATTGAGAAGCTTCTTCATAACGTGTTTCGTTTTGGTGGTTATCGTATAATGGTTACATCACCCGACTTCTCAGCAACGGCTCCGTTGATGAGGTTGTACCGGATCTTGTAGTAATAGGTACCATCGGGAACGGCCTTGCCGTTGAAGGTGCCATCCCAGTCGTTCTGGTAGTTGTCGTTTTTATACACCGTCATGCCCGAGCGGTTGAACACGGTAACCGACACGCGGGACACACAGGCGGTACCGTTGGTCACCAGCCAGCGTTCGTTGATGCCGTCGCCGTTGGGCGTGAAGGCCTTCATGGGATCCACGCACACAGGTATTACGGTTACCAGCACATTGTCGGTGGAGGTACAGTTTTCGTTGTTCACCACGGTGAGGGTGTACACGGTGTTGGTAATGGGACTCACGGAAGGTGTGAGTGTACCCGCACCTGCTACCACGGTGGCCGCGGGTGTCCAGCGGATGGATGTGGCGGTGGCGAGGTTGGCTACCCCTTCGAGCGTGGCCTTGCTGCCCACGAGGATGGTCTTATCGGGACCAGCTGTAATCACCGGGTTAGGCCGTATGCTGATGCGCACGGTAGCCGTGGTGGTACAGGCGCTGGTGGTAGCCCGCACGGTGTAAACGGTGGGAGCGTTGACCCGGGCAACGGGGTTGCTGATGTTGCCGGCAGACAGACCGGCACCCGGTGTCCACAAATAAGCCGTTGCATTGCCGGTGGCCCGCAGCTGTACAGGGGCGCCGGCGCATACCGATGTATCGGCCGGGGTGGCGGTAACGGTCAGGTTGTTGTTAAAGCCAACGGTCACAGTCTTGGTGATGAGACCACAGTAGGCATCCTGCACCGTGAGCGTTTTGGGTCCCTGGCTTTGCCCTGTAAACACATTGGAAGTCTGGAAGGGTCCGCCGTTGATGCTGTAGCGGTAGGGGGCAATGCCGCCGTTCACGGTAACCGTGATGGTACCGCTGTTGGGACTGGTACAGGAAGCGTTGGTGGTGGTTTCGGACACCGACATCTTGAGCAGGGTGGTATCACCATACTCCATGATGGTACCGTTGGCCTGGGGAGCAGCGATGCCTGTTACGAAAAGAATGCGGTTTTGCATGGACACAGAAGGAAGCACTTTCGATGGCGCGAAGCTCATGGTTTCGAAAATGTTGCCCGTGGGCGAAACATCCTTGATCCAGGTGGCGCCTCCGTCGGTGGTCTTGAACAACTGGCTGCCGGAGGTCACGTAGCCGTTGTTGGCATCGTGCATGCGCAGGCCCACGATGTTGCCGGGAGCATCTGTTGCAAGATTGCCGGTGATATCGGTCCAGGTGGTACCGCCATTGGTGGTTCTGTACACCCGGCGGATGCCGGTATTGGTGAACATGTTCCCTATCACCACCACGGTATTGGCATCCAGTGCCTGGATTTCGGTATACGTAACAAAAGCGTTAGGGAAACCGGTGGGTCCGTTGTTGAGCGCCGGGAAGGGGCTGATATTGGTCCAGGTGGCACCGCCATCGGTGGTCTTGTACACCGCGTTGCGGCTGCCGGCAATATACCCTACTGTGCGGCTGCCAAAGCTCATGCGGCTGAAGCGGGGCGCGGTGGTGCCCACCGGGAATCCGCCAAAGGTCTGCCAGCTGGCGCCTCCGTTGTAGGAGCGCACAATAGTGGTGGTGCGGCTGGCGGCAGGTACGCTGAAGGCGCTGTAGGCTACGGCCCAAACGGTGTCTTTTCCGCTGGCATCCACATCATCGAACTGGAGTGCGACATTGTTATACAGGGGGTCCAGCGTGGTTCCTTTGTCAGTGGTATTGTAGATGGTACCGGCATTGGTTACCAGGTAGGCCATGCCCGGAATGGGATAAGCCAGTCCGTTGATGGCAATATTGAGATTGGCAAAATCCTGGCGCCGCTTGTCCTGCCAGGTCTTGCCGCCATCTTCTGTCACCGTCACCGAAGGTCCGCCCACGGCCATGCCGTTATTACAATCGGGAAACTCCATCTCGAAATGTGTTACAACGAGGGGGACGGTCTTGTAGGGAGTCCGCCATTGGCCGCCGGGAACCGAATCGGCCCATACTCCGTTGCTGCCGGCCGAAATAAAGCGGCCTGTGGGGGTAATCTCCAGGGCCCAGGTGGCAAACGTGCTGAAGTTTTCACCCTTGGGCAGACTGCTCTCCTCTACCCAGTTGTTGCCATTGTCAACGGAGGTCCACATACGGGCAAAGTTGCCGCTGGAAAACAGTTTGCCGTTGGAGGCCCGCCGGAGCTGATAAGGATTAGAGGCATTAAGCACCTGCGGGTTGGGGATGGGGGGACCGGCATTGGGTCCCTGTGTAGGCGGAAACGGAAAGTTCAGAATTTCGTAGCGTCCCTGCTCCGGCTGGCCGGTAGCCAGGTTCACGGTGTTGTCGGCAGGTCCGGTGTTCACCCGTACCACGCAGTTGTTGTTGAACGACATGAGGACAATCTGGTTGTCGTTAATGATGCTCAGGGCGCGGTATTGCTGAATAGCCGGGGCAATTGCAGCCGCATTGTACTGTGTGCCACAGGTTACCGTATTGGTATTGATACCGGAATAACCCAGGCGTTCCTTGCTGAGCGAGTAATCGGTCAACACCCCGTTCTGGAATTTCCATACCAGGGCCGCGTTGTTGGCACTGGTGCCGACGGTACCGCCCGTAGGCAAACAGGTGGAGGCATTGGCCGCCGGGATGGGCGGAAAATGCACCTGGCCACCGCCGGTTACATAGCCGACTCCGGAAGAGGTAAACTCAATGCGCCAGATCTCTTTGCCCTTAGCCGTTACATCCCAGATGAGGGGGGCCAGGTTGGGGTTGTTGATATAGCCCACCCGGGTCTTGCCGCCAATGGGGGCAGCCAGCGAATCCCAGGAGGCACCGCCGTTGCGGGTTACGTATAATTTGGGGATGGAGTCGGGTGTATTCCACTGGCCGCCGATGTAACCGGTGTTATCATCGGTGAACCACACGGCGTTGATGTTGCGGTTGCTGTTGAAAAAGGGCGTGGTTACAAAACTCCACGTCACACCGCCATTGGTGGTCTTGGCCATCATGCCGCCGCTGCCCACCACGTAAGCCGTATTCGTACTGACGTAATGCACGTCACTCATAACTGCAGGCAGTTGCTGGCCGGCCGCATTCACATAAGTCAGCGGTCCATACGTCCAGTTGGTACCTCCGTTGGTGGTGTAAGCCACCCCGGCCTGGCCCACGGCGATGCCTCTTGCATTATCAAAAAAATCAAGGTCCAGCACGGTGAACCCGAATGGAGTCGGGTTACTGTAACGCCAGTTGGTGGTGTTGTACGTCACCTGGCCCTGCGTAATAAGTGTAAAACAGGAAATCAGCAGCAACAGCAGGAGCCGTTGCCCTTTCCCACAGCAGTAGTTGGTCATTGTAGCGGGTTTTAGAAAAGAAAAGTTCAATTGCGGGACAAGGTTACTGCAGGTGCCGCGTATCATTTGTAGAATTAATTCTACCAACGTTCTTACTTTATTGTCGAAATCTTTGAGCTTTGGTACACCATGCGCACCTCCCTGCTCCATATCATCCGGCTTTTTTTCCTGCTCCTGGCGGGCTTTACCGCCGTTCAGGCACAGGACCTCTCCAACCGGGGGCGGGAGTTCTGGCTGGGCTACGGTTTCAATTACAGCTTTTTTCACGAACCACCCATCAATAACCAGGACCTGCAGCTCTATATCAGCGCCCAGCAGGCCACCACGGTCACCATCACCATCAACGGCACCGCCTACAGCCAGACCCTGAACATACCGGCCAACACGGTGGACTTTTCCGTGATCATTCCCAAGTCGGGGGCCAACGATGCCCGCATCACCGATGAAGGGCTCTTCAACCGCGGGATCCGCATCGTGAGTACCGAACCGGTGGCTGTATACGCCCACCAGTACAACGTGCAGGTGTCGGGCGCCACCATGCTGATGCCGGTGGAGACCTACGGCTACTCCTACTATTCGGTGAACTACAGCCAGACCTCCTCCAACTCCAACCCACCCTCGTGGTATTCCTGGTTTTTTGTGATTGCCTCCGAAGACAATACCCGCATCCAGATCACCCCGTCCGACACCACCAAGAACGGGTGGCTGCCCGGGCAGACCTATACCGTAAACCTGAACAAGGGGCAGATATACAATGTGATGGGCAAGGGCGTTTTCGGCACCAGCGCGGCCCTGGCGAGCAAAGACATGACGGGCAGCAAGATTGTTTCGGTGCCCGGGGCCGACGGCAAATGCCACCCGGTGGGCGTTTTCTCCGGTTCGGGCGGCATCCGCCTCTGTCCGGGCGACGGCGGCGAGTACATGGGCCAGCAGATGTTCCCGGCCCGCGCCTGGGGTACCCGCTACCTCACCTACCACCTCACCAACACCACCACGGGTAACTTTTTTGCCCCCTTTCTCAATTATTACCGGGTGTGTGTACTGGATCCCACCACCGTGGTGCGGCGTAACGGGGTGCCCTTGACGGGACTGATCCGGAATTTCTACTACGAATTTTCCAGCACCACCGGCGACTACATCGAATCCGACAAACCCATCCTCGTTTCGCAGTACACCCCCAATGCCAACCAATGCGTGGGCACCAGCACGTTCTCCTACGGCGACCCCGAGATGGTATACCTCAGCCCCATTGAACAGGGGCAGAACGACGTGCTGTTTTACAAAAGCCGCCGGTCGAGCATTGACTTTGTACACACCAACATCTACCTGCCCACCGCAGCCGTGGGATCGCTGCGGGTGGACGGCGCCGCCCTGCCTGCCGCCAACATCATTCCGCACCCGGCCAATCCCGCCTACTCGGTGGCAGTGGCCCGGCATACCGGCCCGGCTTCGTCGCACCGCATTACCTGCGACTCCAACTTCAACGCTACCGTGTACGGTATCGGGTTATTCGAAAGCTATGGCTACAACGTGGGTACCCGCATCAACAACCTCAACAACTTCAGCAGCATCGCCAACACGCTCAACAGCACCGGCCTTGTTGATACCTTCACCTGTCCCAAAACACCCGTGCGCCTCTTCGCCAAGCTGGCTTTCCCCGCCAGCTCCATCACCTGGCAGCTGAGCGCGGTGAGCGGCGTTACCCCCAATGCCGATGTCGTCATCAACAACCCCGTTCCGGTACGCACCGAACGCATCAACAACCGCGACTACTACGTGTACTCACTGAACCAGGATTTTGTATTCAGCAGTCCGGGTACCTACACCATCCCCATCACCTATTCGGCAGCCGTGATTGAAAACTGCAACCAGACCGACTTTGCCGAGATCCGGGTGCTGGTGAAACCGGGGCCGGTGGCCGATTTCCGCGTGGCGGGGCAGGGCTGCGCTGTGGACACCCTGTTTTTTGAGGGCACCTCCGATAAGAAGAACTTCAACATCGTGGGCTATCTCTGGAATTTTGAGGACAACACCACGCAAACCACGGAAAACGCTGCCAAGAAATTCAGCAACACCAACCCCCAGCAGGTGAAGTACACCATACGGGCCGACAACGGCTGTATCCACGACACCACCAAGACGGTGCTGCCCAACAGCCAGCCCCTGGCCAAATTCGGGCTGCCAGCCAGCTATTGCGCCGGCGACTCCATCCGGGTGACCGACAGCTCCGTGATCAACAGCGGCAGCATCGTGAACTGGCGCTGGGACTTCGGCGACGGCCGCGTGGTGAACGCTTCCAACGGGAACCCCTTGTCGCACCGATACGCCGCCACCGGCACCTACACCATCCGCCTGGTAGTGACCTCCGCCGAAGGATGCGTGAGCGACACCGCCGCACAGACCGTTACCATCACCAACCGGCCGCAGGCGCGGTTTGGCACCGGCACAGCCCCCTGCCTGGGAGAAGCCCTCCGCTTCAGCGACAGCTCCACCATCACCAACGGCACCCTCACCCGCTGGAGCTGGAACTTCGGCGACGGCAACACCGCCACCTACACCAACGGCAACCCGTTCGACTATACCTACGCCACGGCCGGCTCCTACACCGTGCAGCTGGTGGTGCAGAGCGGCACCGCCTGTACCGATACATTCACCCGCAGCATCACCATCCAGCCCCGGCCGGCCGCCGCCTTCAGCAGCAACCCCACCGTGTGCCAGGGCAGTGCGCTCACGTTTACCGATAACTCCACCATCGCCTCCGGCAGTATCACCAGCTGGAACTGGATTTTTGGCGACGGCAACAGCAGCAACCGCACCAGTGGCGCTCCGTTCACGCATACCTACACCAGCCCCGGCAGTTTCACGGCCGCCCTGGTGGTGCGCAGCGGCAACGGCTGCAACAGCGATACCGTCAAGCAGAGCATCACCGTCTTTCCCCGCCCGGTGGCCAACTTCGGATTCGACCAAAGCAGCTGCCGCAACCCCGGCGAACCCGTACGCATCAGCGACAGCTCCGCCATCGCCTCCGGCAGCATCACCAGCTGGAACTGGAACTTCGGCGACGGCAACAGCGCCAGCTACACCAACGGCAATCCGTTCGACTACCTCTTCCAGGGAACAGGCAGTTACCCGGTGAAACTGGTAACCGTGTCCAATAACAACTGTGCCAGCGATACCACCACCAAAACACTGGTGGTATCGGTAAAGCCCGTGGCCGGGTTCAACCTGAGCAAAAACGAGGCCTGCGCCGGCGATACCATCCGCTTCACCGATAACTCCACCATCGCAGGCGGCAGCATCACCACCTGGAACTGGGACTTCGGCAACGGGCAGACCAGCATCCGCAACAACAACTCCCCCTTCATCTTTGCATTCAATACGCCGGGCACGTTTACCATCACCCTGCGGGTAACTTCCGCCGGCAACTGCGACAGCGACCCCGTCACCGCCACCGTCACCATCCACGAACAACCGCAGGCATCCTTCATCACCGGCGGCACCGTGTGTACCGGCGATTCCGTGCTCTTTACCGGCTCCGCCACACCCGGCACCGGCAGTATCACCGGCTGGAACTGGAACTTCGGCAACGGCACCACGTTGGTACGCACCACGGCACAACCCTTCTACTACACGTACCCGGCTGCCGGCAACTACAGCGCCAGCCTGAGCGTTACCAGCGACAAGGGCTGCGCCAGCCCCGCCTTCACCGTACCGGTGCAGGTAACGGCCCGTCCTTCCGCGGCGTTCACCGTCAGCGGAAAACCCTGCGCCGACAGCCTCTACACCTTTGTGTCGGCCACGCCCGCCAACAACAACCCCGCTGCCACCTGGTACTGGGCTTTTGGCGACGGGCAAACGGCCACCTCGGGCAACAGCAACACCATCAGCCACCCCTATGCCGTGCGGGCGGGTGGATATACCGTCACCCACGTGGTGCAGTACAGTCCCTCCTGCGTAAGCGATACGGTGCGCTTCACGCTGCCGGCCATCCGGCCCAACCCGGTTGCTTCTTTCAGCATTGCGGGCGATACACTGTGCGTGGACAAGCCCCTGCTGTTGCAGGCCGCGTCCAGCGCTCCCGCAGCCCAATGGAACTGGGACCTGGGGAACCGCACCAGCAACCAGGCACCGCCCTTTACCATTCAGTATGCAGCAGGCGGCAATTACACCATCCGGTTAACCGTGACCGATAGTGCCGGCTGCGGATCGGTACCGGTGAACAATGCGGTGGCCATCCGTCCCGCACCGGTGCTCAACGCGGGACCCGACAAATACATCAATCCCGGCGGGTCGGTGGTGCTGGATGCCACCTGCTCCAACGCGGGCGATTACGATTTCCGGTGGACGCCCGCCACCGGTCTGAGCAACAGCACCACGCTCACCCCCACCGCTTCGCCCGACACTTCCACCCGCTACGTGGTGCAGGCCGTACACCGTACAGCACTGTGTACCGCCACCGATGACGTGGTGGTGTTCGTGATTTCGAAGCTCTTTGTACCCAACGCCTTTACCCCCAACGGCGACGGTGTGAACGATCTGTGGCGCATACCGGGGCTGGAACTGTATCCCGATGCGGAACTGGTACTGTTCAACCGCTGGGGCCAGCAGGTGCTGCGCTCCCGCAACTACAACCGCAACCCGTGGAACGGTACCCTCGGCGGGAAGGAAGTGGCGCCGGGCCTGTTTACCTATATCATTTTCCTGAATAACGATCAAAAAGAAGTCATGCGGGGCACGGTTACCCTTATCCGGTAAACACTACGCCGCATTAATGCATCCGCCATATGTCGCAAACCGCCATCCTCATCGCCGATGATCACAGCATGATCCGCAAAGGACTCAAACTGTACCTCCAGCTCAACCTGGGACAGGACGACCTCACCGAAGTGGGGAGTTGCCACGAGGTGATGAAAGAGCTGGTGAAGAAAAAATACACGCACCTCGTACTCGACATCCTGCTGGCCGACGGCAGTTCGCTGGAAATCATCCCCAATATCCGGCGCGTATATCCAAACCTGCAGATCCTGATCTTTTCCATGCAGCCGGCGGAAGTGTATGCCGAAGCGCTGCGCCAGTACCAGGTCAACCAATACCTGTCGAAGACCGCCAGTGAAGATGAAATCATACGGGTATTGACGCTTTTCATCCACAACCAGCCGCAGACAGTGGTCCTTGAAGGCATGACACGACGCGACAATCCTTTCTCCGCCCTGGCTCCCCGCGAGCTGGAAGTGCTGCACTATGTGCTGCAGGGGCTGGGCACCAAGGGCATTGCCGAAACCCTCAACCTCAAAATGAATACCGTCTCCACCATCAAGACCCGCATCTACGAAAAAACCAGTGCCGCCAACATCAGAGAACTGCTGGAGCTGGCGAGCCTGTACAACGTGAATTACTGATAAGAATGGTACCCATACCGGTACCGGCCATCCTGTATTTATTTCCTTTGCATGTGAACCTGCCGCGTCTTCATATCATCCTGTTCCTGTTGCTGACGGGTTGCTGGTTGCAGTCAGCGGGGCAGAACCGCTCCAACCGCGGCCGGGAGTTCTGGCTGGGTTATGGGCATAATGTGCTGTTTACCCAGGGCAACCCGCCCAACAGCCAGAACCTGGTGTTGTACCTCAGTACCGAACAACCCGCCACGGTAACCGTAAGCGTGAATGGTACAGGGTGGAGCCGCACCGTATCCATCCCCGCCAACAGCGTGGACGCCGGCATCGTGGTACCCAAGAGTGGGGCAGACGATGCCCGCCTGCTGGGCGAAGGGTTGTCGGGCCGCGGCATCCACATCCGCAGCGATGTACCCATCGTGGCCTATGCCCACCAGTACGGCGATGTGTCGTCGGCCGCCACCATGCTGATGCCGGTGGAAACCTACGGCTACAGCTATTACTCGCTCAACTACACGCAGGTGTCTAACTACCCCGACAGCTATTCGTGGTTTTTTGCCGTGGCATCGGAAGACAATACCCGCCTGGAAATCACACCGGCCGACAGTACCCAGGGCGGATGGCTGCCGGGGCAGACCTATACCGTGCTACTCAACCGCGGGCAGATCTGGAACGTATTTGGCAAACGTTCCGGCACCTATACCGGCAAGGACCTCAGCGGCAGCAAGATCGTGTCGGTGACCGGCCCCGACGGCAACTGCCATCCCGTGGCCGTCTTTTCCGGCAGCAGCCGCAACGTATTATGCGATGGCAACGGCGGCGACATCCTGCAGCAGCAGATCTTCCCGGCCAACACCTGGGGCACCCGCTACCTCACCCATCCTTCCAAGGTGGAAGCCGGGCAAGGGGTGACCACCCCGTTTCTGAACATCTACCGCATAGCCGTTCGCAACCCCGGCACCGTTGTAAAGCGGAACGGTGCCGTACTCACCGGTCTGATCAACAATTTTTATTATGAATTCACCAGCCTCACCGGCGACTACATTGAAGCCGATCAACCCGTGCTGGTGGCCCAGTACCCCGGTTCGGCCAATGGCTGCGCCGGCACAGCATCGCCCGTGATGGGCGACCCCGAAATGCTGTACCTCAGTCCCATGGAGCAGGGGGTGAAGAAAGCGGTGTTCTACCATACCCGCAACCAGGCCATTGACATCAACTACGTGAATGTGATCGTGCCCAAAACCGGGCTGTCCTCCCTGCGCATTGATGGCACTGCGCCCCTTGCCATTGAAACGGCCGACCATCCCGCCCTCAGCAGCTATGCCGTGGTACAGAAACGGCTCACCGGACCCGCTGCCCAGCACACCATCACCTGCGACTCATCGTTTATTGCCCACATTAACGGATCGGGATTCTTTGAGAGTTACGCTTACAACGTGGGAGCCTTTGTGAATAATCTCAATGCTTACAGCTACATCGAAAACACGTTAAGCAGTACTGGTGGCGCCGACTCCTTTACCTGCCCCGGTGCCCCCTTCCGGCTCTATGCCCGGCTGGCTTACCGCGTTACCAGGCTGGTGTGGGGCGCGGGACAGGTCAGCGGCATCAGCCCCGGCCGGGATACGGTGCAGCTCAACCCGGTTCCGGAAGACTCGCTGCTGCTAAATGGCCGCCGGTATTACACCTACCGCTACCCCGGTGAGTTGCGGGCACAACAGGCAGGTACCTTCGAGATTCCGGTAACCTGCAGCGCTCCCGATATTGACGCCTGCAACCAGACGGAAACCGTGTTTCTGCCCGTAGTGGTGCGGGAAGGGCCGGTGGCCGGCTTCACCACCAGCGGCAACACCTGCGCCGGCGACACCCTGTTCTTCACCGGCCTGGTCAACGCTGCCGGCTTTACGATCAACCGCTATCGCTGGACCTTCCCCGGCAACAGCTTTGCCGATGTAAAAGATACCAGCCGGGTCTTCCCCGCCTCCGGCAGTTACGATGTGTTCTTCCGCATCACCAGCACCAACGGCTGTTTCAGCGAGCTGGGCAAAACGCTCACCATTGCTCCCCTGCCGGTGGCCGCCTTCACCGGGCCGGCCGAAGGCTGCAGCGGTGCGGCGCTCACCTTCACCGATGCCTCCACGGCCGGCACGGGCAGCATCGCCGGCTGGAACTGGGGCGATGGCAGTTCCACCACCTCCACCACCGGTTCGGCAGTGAGCCACAGCTATGCCGTGGGCACCTATACCGTAGGTCTGCAGGTGGTGAGTGCGGCCGGCTGCCGCAGCCAGACCGCCGTACAAAACGTGGTGGTGCATCCTAACCCCGTTGCCGCCTTTACCGCTGCCAGCGCCGCCTGTGCGGGCGATACCCTGCGCATCACCGATGCGTCGCAGGCCGCAACGGCGCCCCTGGAGCGCTGGAACTGGAACCTGGGCGACGGCAACACCGTAGCAGCCGGTAACGGTAACCCCGTGCAGCATCGCTATACAAACGCCGGCACCTACACCATCCGCCTGCAGGTGGAAGACAGCCGGGGTTGCAGCTCGCCCCTGGCCGGCAACAACCTCACCGTGCATCCCCTGCCCGACCTGCAGGCAGGAGCCGATAAGAGCATTTTTGCCGGCAGCAGTGTGGTGCTGGATGCTGCGGTCAGCAACCCCAACGACCACACCTTTGCGTGGACACCTGCCACCGGGCTGAGCGACGCCGCTGTGCTCAACCCCGTAGCCCGCCCCGCTGCCACCACACGGTACACCCTCTCCGCCACCCACCGGAGCCGCGGCTGCCGCAGCACCGATGAGGTGCTGGTAACGGTGCTCGCGGGCCTGTTCATCCCCAACGCCTTTACCCCCAACGGCGACGGCCTGAACGATGCCTGGCGCATACCGGGGCTCGACCTCTACCCCGCAGCCGAAGTGATCATCTTCAACCGCTGGGGCCAGGAACTGCTGCGCCGCCGCAACTACAACCAGCGTCCGTGGGACGGCACCTACGGCAACCAGCCGGTACCCGCCGGAACCTATCCCTATCGCATCCTGCTGAACAACGATGCCGGTGAAAGCCGCAGCGGCATGGTGACTGTTGTGCGCTGAGACAGGAATTTTCCCAACGGGCGTGTGGCTGATTTTTTTGCCACTGAAAACCATAATCTCCTGTGCTTATGCTGTAACTTGTTGGCCGCACATGATCCGCTGTTTTCTTATCCTGCTCTGCCTTGCGCCGGGGCTGCCGGCCATGGCCCAACCCGGTGGCATCACCGTACGGCATTACTCCACCGAAAACGGCCTGCCGTCCAACGGCATCCAGGGGATGCAGTGGGATGAAGCCAACCGTTTCCTGTGGCTGGCCACCGAGGCCGGTTTTGTACGGTTCAACGGGGCCGAGATGAAAAGCTTCAGCCGCCAGAACACCCCCTTCATTGAAAGCGAACGCACCAGCTTTTTCATCCGCAACCTTCAGGGAAAAATGCTGGGATCGGATATGCGGGGCAACCTGCTGCAGGTGGCGGGTAACCGGCTGGAACCTTACCCGTTTTCGATGTCACGGGAAAGAAACAACTGGGGACAGTACCGGCTGTTGATGGCCTCCGATTCCCTCTACACGGCAGGATTCCGTTGGTTCAGTAAAATGCGGCCGTATTTACTCATTGCCCACCTTGTGCCGCTATCCGACACGTCCTGCCTGTTACTTCAGCAGCCAGGTTTATTTCACTTCACGGCCGGGCAAGACGAACCGGTTGAAATGCCGGCCGGCCGGGAGCTGAAAAAAATTTTCGTGGCAGGCGATGCGGTCTATGGTCTGAACCAACGGGGTCAGGCTTTCCGCATTGGCAACAACGGAGCAACCGTGGAACCGGTTACCGTTTTGCAAAACGGCAACCGCCAGCCCCTCCTCCTGAATCCTTCCCGGCTCTTTTGGGAAAGCGGCATGCCGGCCCCGTTGTACCTGGAAGATGGCATTTGCCGGTCGCTGGAGAAAACGAAAGAAGGGTTGCTGGCAACAACCTTGTTCCGCGGTATTGAAGTGGACGCGTTGGTGCGGCACCTGCAGTACAGCCCCGCACTGCAACTCCTCTTCCTGGGCACCGAGTCCAAAGGCCTCTACATCGTTCAACCGCAGCAGGTACAGGTGTACAAAGCCGACAGAAAAAAACAACAGGTCCGCAACTCGCATTATGCCCAGGTGGTATTGCCGGGGGGCAATGTGCTCACCAACGAAGGGGTGGAGCTGGGACCCTTTCCGCCCGGTACCCCCACGCTGCCCATCAGCGGCAAGTTTATTTTCTCCACACAGTTGAGCGGCGACTCCCTGCTGTGGTTCGCCCAGCAGAGTGGTAAAAACGATATCGTATGCCTCAACCAATACAATAAACGAACAGGCCGGCACACCGCGTTTCCGCACATCCGGATCCGGGAACAATACGGGTTGGTCACCACCGCGGCCGGCACCTTCCTGGCCAATGAGCAGGGACTGGCCCGGCTGGAGGGCGACAGCCTCCGCTTTCTGTTCCGCCACCGGGGAAGCTCATCAGATCTGCTTACCTACGAACTGCTGGAAAGTGCGCCGGGCGAGCTGGTGCTGGCCGGATGTTTCGGGTTGCTGCGCTACCGGCTGGCCACGGGGCAGCTCGACACCCTGTACAACAAGGAAACCTACTGTGTACGCAGCATCCGGAAGCTGGGCGACTACCTGTTCATCGGCACTTACGGCGACGGCTATTACATCTGGAAGGACGGCGTGCTGCGGTCCATGCCCGCCGACAAAAACCGGTACCTGCTGTACACGCACTGTTTTATGCCCGACAGCAACGGGTATGTGTGGATGAGCACCAACCGGGGATTATTCAAAGCCCGGCTGGCCGATATCACCACCGCTTTTGAAACCGGCGGCGATGTGGTATACTATCACTACTTCGGGAAAAACGACGGAATGCAGACCACCGAACTGAACGGGGGCTGTACCCCCTGCGCCGTGCGGGTTCCCGACGGGCGGTTTTCCTTCCCGTCCATGGACGGCCTGGTATGGATCCACCCGGAGCAGGCACAGCCCATCCTGCCGGAAGGGGATATCTGGATAGACGAATGGGAGGTGGAAGAACAACGGTACCTCCTTACCGGAGACAGCATCCCCGTTCTGCCGGCGGGCACCCGGGAGCTCACCCTCCGCCTGGCGGTACCTGCCTGGGCCCACCCCGAGAACCTGTACCTGGAATACCGGCTTCAGGATACGGCCGCCTGGCGGCTGGTACGTGTGGAACAGGGCATGAAACTGCAGCTGGGCAACCTCTCATATGGGCGCCACCGGGTACAGCTGCGCAAACGCAACGGCTTTGGCAGCGGCAACTTCAGCTACCTGTCCTTCACCTTCCGCATCCGCACGCCCTGGTACCTGCAGTGGTGGTTCGTGCTGCTGGCGGTAATGGGTACGGGTGGACTGATCACCGGCGCTGTGTACCTGCGCATCCGGCAGTTACGCCGCATCCAGTACCGGCTGGAAACCCTGGTGGCACAAAAGACACAGGAGCTGCAGCGGCAAAACACGCTGCTGGAGAAAAACGACACCATTAAAACGCGGCTCATCTCCATCATCAGCCACGACATTGTAACACCACTGAAATTTGTAGCCGCCGCCGGGCGCAAGCTGGTGGCCAATAAGGCGCAGATGAGCGAGAGCCTGCAACAGGAAACCATCCGGGAGATGACGCATACGGCCCAGGACCTGCAGCTGCTGTCCACCAACATCCTCAACTGGATCAAGTACCAGAATAAAAACCGGCGGATGGTGCAGGAGCCGGTACAGGTGAAGGCACTGGTGGACCAGATCATGGGCGTGCTGCAGATCATGGCCCGCGAAAAAGGACTGGAACTGTGCAACGAAACCGATCCGGCGCTGGAGCTCGTGCAGTTTGCCGAGCCCCTGCGCATTCTCGTTTACAACCTGCTGTCGAATGCCATCAGTTTCTCCGACCGCGGCACTATCACCGTCTTCAGCACCCGCAACGAACAACTGGTGCGCCTGCATGTACGCGACGAAGGCATTGGCATGATGCCGGAACAGGTGCAGAACCTGTTGTCGGAAGACTACGTGGTGGTGAGCCCGGGCAGCGACCAGCGCAGGGGCAACGGGCTGGGGTACCTCATCATCAAAGACCTGCTGCAGCTGATGCAGGTGGGCATGGAAATACAAAGTGAAAAGGGAAAAGGCACCGAAGTAACCCTGCTTTTTCTGCGCAAACAACCGGAAGAAACCCCGGCCTGATGCTTACCCGTTGCGGCGGTTGAGATCGAGCCCCTGGTAAAAACCGAGATCACGGTTCGTGAGCAGCTTGGTGAGCAGGGCGATCTGCCCGGTGTGGTACGCATAGTGCTCGGTGATGTGCAGAACGATGGCCAGCCCGGTTTTTTCGAACCCCTGCACCCGGTAGGTACGAAGGAGGGCGGCTTCGTCCTGCATACCAATTACAGTTTTCACCTCTTCAACAACCGCTTGTAACTGTTGAAAAAGTTCTTCTTTGGAGCGCCCGTCCCTTGTGCTGAACTCCTGGTCCCGCTGCCGCTCATCCGGCATACCGCCCAGGCCGGAAAGAACGTATTGCGTCAGATTACCACATAAATGCAGTACCAGGTTGGCAATGGAATTGGTGGCGGCGTTGGGCTGATGCCAGACTTGCCCGTTGGTGAGCAGTTGCAGGCAGGCTTGTACCCGTTGGGTATAGGTGGTGAGGTGCTGGCTGCAGTTGAGGAGAATGGCCTGTTGCATGAATTTTTTCTGGCTTGAAAGGATGTACCTATTTGTTAGTATCGTAAATCCGGGATAGACTTGCACGCATGAAACGCAGCAAACACTGCCGCGTCGGGCAATTCAACGTGTTAACCCCGTAAATAAGTGAATATTATTTTGTACATACCAGATCAGCTGGGTGGATTTATTCAGCCCCAGCTTCTGGTAGATGTGGTGCCGGTGCACCTCTACGGTTTTGGGGCTGATAGAGAGCTTTTCGCCAATCTGGCGTGAGCTGAGTCCCTTGTACACAAGGTATGCAATTTCCCGTTCCTTTATTGTAAGCGCCCCCTGTATTGTTGCCGGCCTGGAAGAGCTTGCCCCCAGAAACAATCCGGCTACAGAATCCTTCACCTCCCTGCACTGGAATCTTTTCCCCTGCAGGATGGTGGCAATAGCTTCGTTTACCTCTTCCAATCCGGACGTCTTGGTGATAAAGCCGTGTACACCGGAAGAAAAAGCCTTCTTTACAGTTACAAGGTCCGTGTAGGCAGACACAACGAGATACTTTGTGAAAGGTGAAATAGCTTTGAGATCTGGCAGCAGGTCAAGGGACGATCCATCTGCCAATGCAATATCCAGCAACACAACATCCGGCTTGTGCTCAGTTACAGCGGATGCAAGTGAACTGCAGTCACTTACCCGCTGCACAACCTGGTAATTCTCATTCTTTGCAAGCAGTATCTGCCACATTTCTGCTATCAATATATGGTCGTCGGCAATAAGGATACGAACTGGATTCACCTTCAAATGATTTTATGTTTCCCGAAAGATATTTTAATTATCTATGTACAAAAACCATCTGCACGGGATATAGTTTAATTTTTTTTAAATTCATCCATGAGACCGCCTATGTAAATAAGTGCAAGCACATATATAACCGGCTGTTACCGGATGCCTTCCATGATTTGTTCAAATCTTCCGGACAGCTGCCGCAGTATGGAGTCGGGTAACCGCAGGTCCTTCCTGCTCCGGATCCTTGTTTCGGCTGCCACAATCAACGCTTCTGTTTCGTAGAGTGCCAGCATGCGGGCAAGGGGCTTCAGCTGGTGCAGAGCCCTGGCTATAGCGTCTGTATCTGCATACTGCTGTGCTTCCTGCAGCCTGTTCAGTAAAACCGGAATATTCTGGCGCAACAATATTTTCATTTGTTCAAGGAATGCCGGGTCGTCCGACATGCCTGAAAAGTAACGGAGATGTTCCGGTTGCAGCGACGTGTTTTCGTCGGGGAGCAAGCTGCCCCTTTGGGATCCGGTTTCAAGTACTGTTGCTATTGCCTTTTGCAACTCCTGTTCGTTATACGGCTTCGTAACATAACCGTTCATGCCTGCGGCCTTGTATAGTTCACGGCTCTCCTTCATTGCATTTGCAGTAATGGCTATGATGGGAACCGAAGACCAGCTCTTCCCCGATTTCCGGATTGCCTTCGCCGTATCAATACCATCCATTACCGGCATTTCAATATCCATAAGAATGATGTCGAACGGAGATTGCTCCATTGCCTCCAGCACCTGTTTGCCCGTTTCAGCGAGCTGGAACGAACAATCCCATTGACCAAGGAGGTGTTGCAATAAAAACTGGTTGATGGGATTGTCTTCGGCAGCCAGTATCCGCAGACTTTTCCGGACTTCAACCGGAAGAACGTCCGGTGCTGTTGACTCTGCCTGCTCAGATAATCCGGCAAGGGGTAACGTAAGATGCAGGGTAAAATCCGAGCCTTCGCCGGGTTTGCTTGCTACGTGAAGACTGCCGCCCATCAATTGAGCAAGGTGCCGGCTGATGGCCAGTCCCAGCCCGGTGCCACCATACTTCCGGGAAATCGCAGATCCGGCCTGTGTATAAGGTTCAAAGATGGCATTGAGTGAATGTTGCTCTATACCCGTTCCCGAATCGGAAACAACGATACTGAATTCACAATTACCACCGTTCCTTTCAAGGATATTCAATTGAATCCGGATTCCGCCCTCTGCGGTAAACTTAACCGCGTTGCTGAGCAGGTTATTCAGAATCTGCCGTATGCGGAATGCATCACCGGCAACCGGCACAACTTCTGCCGGAGCATCATACGTGAAACGCACATTCTTCTCAGCAGCCAGTAAGGCAAACGGAGCTGCGGCCTGCCGGATAAGTTCCACCAGGTCAAACCTGATTGACTCAGGCTCTATGCTGCCGTTTATGATTTTTTCAAAGTCCAGCACATCGTTCACAATCCGCAACAACTGATTTCCGGCCGACCGGATCATTTCCGTATATGCCTGCTGCTCGGCCTGTAATGCTGTTTTCAACAGCAATTCGGTTACGCCGAGTATTCCATTCAACGGTGTGCGGATCTCATGACTCATGGTGGCAAAAAAGCGTTCTTTTACCGAAGCTTCCTCAGCTGTTTGTCGCAATGCTTCCTGCAGTTGCTGTTCCATTTTTTTCCGCTCGGTTATATCAATGCCATAGCCGATAACCATTTCGATGTTCTGGTGGCTGTTCAATACGGGAAAAAATATCCGAAGGTGGTGCTCCAGGTTTCCGTCCGGCAGCCGGAGCTCCTCTTCAAACCGCTGCGGCATCTTATCCTGCAGTAATTGCTGAAAAAGCTGCCTGCGGTTCAGAAAGACGGCGGGCTCTTTCCCTGTATGCAAGCGGTAATCCTCATCTGTTTTCCCGATCAGCCACCCGCGTACTGCAGGATTTTTCACTGCCCGCGGATTTAAAAAGAGGTATTCCTGCCTCTTATTAAAAACAGCTATATCGGCGGGCAGGTTATTCAGGATGTCTTCATAAAATGAACGTTGTGCATGCAGGGCTTCCTTGGCGTTTGCTTCAACAGTAATATCGTCGTACACCCATAAATGCCCCATGTATTGCTGCCCGTTATATATGGGAATGAAGTCCCGGCTGAAAACCCGGCCATCCTGCAGTTCCAGCAGGTCGGCCTTAGCCACTTCCCGCTGCAGCAGCAGGTGACGGATGCGCTCTGTAAATGCATCAGGATCCTTAAATAAATGTTTGGACTGCCCGGCCGCTTCAGAACAATCTGTACCCGTGAGCTGGGCGGGCGAAGCCGGTATTCCAAACATGTCGCAGAAGCGTTGATTCACCAACTCAATGGTGCAGTTTTCGTTTTCCAGCAGCACCCCGGCCTGCAGGTTTCCAATCAATGCACCCAGGCGGTTGGCCGTTCCTTCCAGGTGCAACGCAAGCTGTTTTAAATCCGTCACATCCCGGCTGTAGATGTTAATGTAGTTCTCGCCCGGCAAATGAAAACAGTTGAACGAAAAAAGCCGGTCGCCTGCAGCCGCCTCCACTACCAACCTTCCCTTAGCGGCGCTGGTTTCCGCTGCCACCGCATTCAGGAAGACGGCAGGAGTAAGTTGTTTTCCGTTGTATACAATGCGGGAGGGCAGTCCGTCAGCAGCCGGATTCTGCATAAGGATGGCACCTTCGAGGTCAATCCGGAGCACCGGGTCCGGATCCTGCATCGGAAGTGATGCAATCTGCTCTTTCTCTTTAACGGCTTCCTGCAGTAAACGGCTTTGTTCCGCCATTTTCTCGTACAGATCCCGGATGTCGCGGGTCGCAATTTCCTGGGTATGCAACAGGTGCAGCAGATCCACCAACGGATCATGTGGCGCAAAATCATTCAGGGTCAACCCGGCAGCGGTTACTTCGTCCATTCCCGAATACCAGGGGGAGCCAAGGAAAACAACCTGTGTGTCGTCCAGCACTTCAAACTGACCCCGCAATAATATTCCTTCTTTTTTCGTGAACCGCACAATGGCCAGCTGGCCGGCCAGCCCGGCCAGCGATGAAAAACTGCTTACCTCATCTGCGGGTCGGTACAATTCAAACAACTCCGCGAAACGGCAGCCGGCAACGGAACCCGTAAGTTTTTCCAGCGACTGGCCGGCGGACCGGATCACCAGTCCTTCACTCATCAACAGATGAAAGGGGAAAAGCCGGTGCATCTGCCCGGTGCGAAAGAAGAGTCCCATCACCAGCTTAATTGAAAGATTTCATGATCAGCTCCTGCGTTACGGTGCTGCAGTATTTCAATCTGCAGGTTGGCCTGAAACATTTTCCCCAAGCCCTGGAGCAGGCCGCAGACAAACGGTTGCAGGCCCTCCCTGGTGGAATAATAATGCAGCCGGAGCGAATTGGTTTCCACATGACTGACCCTGAACTCAGGCGGAGTAAGGCGCGGGTAAATCAACTGGATGCGGTTGTGAAATTGCGGCAGGTTGACCAGGAACTCCCGCAACGTGCTTCCACCGGCTTCCATCAGGTGGCTGTACTTTTCTTTCCCGGTTTTAAGCACCCAGTACTCGCCAAATGCTATCAACACATCGGCAAGCGGAATCTGCATCTCGTCTGCAACAGACCGGGCCAGCCGGAAGGTGAGCGCATCATCGTAGGGTTCATTGCTGATAAAAAAGTCTACCTCCACACCGCTGCGTAACTTGATCCTATCCCAGGCCTCTTCTCCAAACTGTTCCTTCACAAGATCTTCAATGGCTTTGTTTACAAGTCCGTACATGAATTTCCATGCGTCTGTTTTTTTTACGCTGCCCTCAAAGTTAGCCTGGGACGTGATTCCGATGGGAAATCCCTGTTAATTTGTAAAGGAAACCCCGTTCCTTTTTTTAAAATCTTACTT
The DNA here is from genome assembly GCA_937862815.1 of uncultured Chitinophagaceae bacterium. Taxonomy (GTDB): domain Bacteria; phylum Bacteroidota; class Bacteroidia; order Chitinophagales; family Chitinophagaceae; genus Lacibacter. The sequence goes on from CALMED010000047.1 coordinate 25,867, forward strand.
ACAATTATTTACCACCATAAGTAATTTTATATAGCCGTGTGCTGTCTGTCTGCACCCGTCCCTCTGACTCCGGGTTCCTGATTTTAATCACAACAGCTCCGGCCCCAAAGTGAGCCGGTATACTCTTTATCGCCTCAACAAAAAAAGCACAGGCACTTCCAGCCGCTGCCGCCAGGCCTGCTCGCTGTGATCGGCGCCGGGGAAATAGCGGGTGATCCAGTTTTTGCGGCGGAAGCCCTTTTCCCGCATCACCACATCTGCCTGCCGTTGCAAGGGCGGGTACAGGGCATCGAGCGTGGCATCGCCGTAATCAAAATAAATTTTATGCGTGCGGGGATGGGGCAAATGGTTGCGCATGTATTGCAGGAAGGCTGCGGGGATGGGGTTGTTTTCCACGGTGAAGATGCCCGGCCAGTGCGTACTCAAACAGGCAGCGCCGCCAAACACTTCCGGGTATTCGCAGATGGCATAGAGGCTGATGAGTCCGCCCATGCTGCTGCCGGCAACAAAGGTGTTCTTCCGGTCGTTTTTTGTGGAGTAGGCACTGTCAATAAATGGTTTGAGCTCAGTTACGAGGAACTTCAGGTAGGCATCGGAATGAACCTCCTCCCCCTGGAACACGGCCTGCCCGCTGGTGCGGAGCGACGTGTACAACGAATCCCGCACATCCGGTGCGAGCGACTCAAAAGGTTTCTGCGGAAAATAATCGGTGTGCCGGTATTTACCACCATTCCAGACCCCCACCACGATGCAGTCGCGTATTTTCTTCTGCCGCAGCAGGCGGCCCAGGGTTTCATCCACGCCCCATTCCTGTTGGTTCCAGGTAGTGGTGGAATCGAAGAGCATCTGCCCGTCGTGCATGTACAGCACCGCGTACTGCTTTTCCGGCGTATAGCCCTCCGGCAACCATACGTCCACGTGCCGGGCGGTAACAAAAGCGGATGGAAACTCCGCGTGCCGGATGAGCCGGCCGGTAGCCACCCGGGGCAGCTGGCTCCAGCCAGGCGCCGTGAATAGGGTCTGCAACAAAAGCGTCCATACAAAAGACAGCACACTTTGATACAGCGGAAATGGTTTGATCATACTTGTTTCCATTACAATTTATCTGCCTCCTTGTCCTTCCCCGGGATAACCAGGGCCGGCAGCGTGGTGGCTATGCCGGATGGAAGGCACCAACAGCCGGGGTTGGATACGTGAATATAAAAACTTACCGCGAGTTTAATATACCGCCGTTTGGGTATTGACCGGGAAGAACAATCTGATTAAAATTGTACCGCAATTATCTACATATGAAGCAAACCTTCTCTGCCTGGCTGTTGCTCCTGTTGCCGGCGTTGAGCATCGCCCAGACAGCTTCCCTCCCCCTGTCCAAACGGATTGTACCGACCACCGAGCAAAAAGGCGCTTTCCAGTACCAACCCGCTGCCGGCGACCGGCTGGTGTATGAAGTGAAATCACCGGACGGTACCCGGTACAATTTTACGGTGACGCTGAAACGCTATGAAACCGACCCGGACAAGAACCATCCGTTTCCCATTGCCTTCGACTGGACCATGGGCGCCCCGCACAACAGCAGCGGCAGCGTGGAAATCTGTGGCAGCTGTTATACCGATGCCACCCGTTACCAAAACTATTTCACCAGCGGCTCCCGTCTGCAGCTGAGTAATGCTTCCACTGTTTTCATGAGTGGACTGAATTATTTTGAGCCGGAGCAGAACGACGAAAAGAAAACGGTGATGGTCATGGACGGAAAGGAGATTAGCTTTTACGATCGCCTGGGCTACGAAACCCAGCCCGTAAAAGTGGGGAAGAAAACAGTACAACTGCTGATGAAAAAGTACAACAGCTCGCCCACGCTCGACGGGGAAAATTCGGTGTATGTGCAAGTGGGCTACGACCGGCTGATCCTGGGGATGGAGCTGGGCTTCCACATACAGCTGAAGGAAATTCTCCCGGCCAAAAAATAAACGCATGAAAACCTTTCTTCAGTTGCTCCTTGTTTTATTGACAAGCGGACACCTTGCCGCACAGATGAGTCCCTTCGATGGTTCCTACACCGTACTGGTGAAAGTGCAGGCCAAGAACCTGCCCGCCGATGTGCGTCTCGAACTGCAGGAAGTGGAGGCGCCGGCCGACTCCTGCCGCTTCAGTTCCAAACCCCTGCACATCCAGTTCCAGGTGCCGGAAAAAGTGCTCATCGAAAACCGCTACAACAACAAAAGCTGGGAATACAGAGCCCGGGAGTATGCAAAAGACGCCTCGTTTATGGCACCGGGTTACTATGCGGTGGTGCTGCACCAGGGCGAACGCACCTGCATGACGCCGGAGGGCAACGACTACCGGAGGAAGGACCGCAGCTTCCGGATTGTGGCGGTGCAGAAAGACAAAACCACTGTGCTGGCAACCGTACCGCCGGAGCAGGTGTACAACCTCAGCCGCATGCGGGGCCGGTGGAATGAAATGATGGCCATTGAAGTAAATTATCCATAAAACCAAAACAATATGCTCCAACAAATGCTATCGATTTTACAAAACACAGCTGCCGGCAACACCAACACGCTGTTGCTTGCAACCACAGCAACAGCCGCCGCCGTCCTACTAACAGCCCGGCAAAAGAAATTGCGCCTTGTACAAAAATGGCTTCTTGCTGCTGTGTTGCGCAGGCGGCAGAAAAAGGGGAATGGAATTGCCCTGCTTTTAGGTTTTCTTACTCTGCTGCTGGGTATTGCCGCATTAATTGGCATTATTTATTTCGCAGCTATTGGGAACTACCTGATGGTGCTGGTGAGTACAGGTATTGTGCTGGCCATTGTCTTTATCGTTGCTTATGGAGGTTCAAAAAGTATGGCTCTCAGGAGTTCCGAAAAATCAGAACGCTGATGCATGATGATGACAAGCTTGTTCATATCAATCGTTGGATGGTTTGCCGGGTTTATTCCGCCGGCCGAACCCTGCACGGCAACCTGGTACAGCATCCGGTACCCTGCCGCTGTCATACAACAGTGCAATACGGCGGCGCGGGTGGAGGGCTTGACGGAAATCGAAAAAGAAGTGGTGCTGCTCACCAATCTCGTTCGCTACGATCCGGCCCTCTTTGCCCACCACGTGCTGCGGCCTTTTATTCAACAGTGCGACCGGAGCCTGCTGTTCGACAGCAGCACCGCGGCTGTGCAATCGCTCTATACCGACCTGGCCAACACCAAACCTATGCAGGTGTTGCAGGTGGAGCCACTGCTCAACCAAACAACCGCCTCGCATGCCGACTACTGCAGCCGTACCGGCCACATCGGCCACGCCAACATGACGGAGCGCTGGCAGCGCATTAAAAATGAACTCGGACATATTTCCGCCGGCGAAAACTGCAGCTATGTGCCGGCTTCCAAAAACACCGCCCTGCACCATGTGATTGCCCTGCTGGTGGATGCCGATACCCCGTCGTACGGACACCGGTACGCCATCCTGAACAAAAGTTTTCAATACATAGGGGTGGCGGTGCGCAGCTTTCCCCAGGACCGCTACTGCATGGTGCAGAATTTCAGTACGGCCCGGAATGTGAGCGAATAAAAACACAGGAACGATCCAGCGAAACATAAACCCATACCAACCATCTCTTAATGGTACATAATTCAACAAACAGAAGGTCACTGACGGGCGGATTGCTCTGGATGCTGCTGGCCGCACCCCTGTTTCTGCAGGCACAACCCGCCGCCCGCACCTACTGCAATTACAACTACCCGGAAATCGGCTTTGCAATGGGCTATTTCTGCGATGCCCGGCAAATCGGAAAAAACGACACCGCCATCGCATATACCTATGAGCAACGCGACCGTTCGAATCAAAGTATTTTATATGAACAGTCAATGGTCGTTTTTCAGAAATACAAAACCAGGCGCTCCGCTTCGTTGCAGGAAATAGAAAAGCAGGGCAGAGCCGCATTGGAAAACCGGTTGTCGCAAATGCGCACCCCTTTTAAAATAACCACGTCAAAAACCATTACCGGCGAAGGATATGAACCAACGCTGCGGTATACCAATGAGGGCATGCGCTACACCCACTATACGTATATCGAAACTTCAGCGGGCAATAATTTTGCATTGGAGTATGTGATCAACTTCTATTTCGACAATGGCTTCGTTGCCGCCACCTCCATCGTTGAATGCCTGAAAAAGCTGTCGGCTTCCGAAGCTGCACAGTACAAGAGCAATACACCGCCGGCTTTTGCATCTTTTGCCACGCGCCCCACCAATATTGAGTACAAAACCAGCGGCCGGTACCAGGTGAGCAGCAGTGCTGTGGGGCTTTCGTTTGAATTGGCGCAACACAACCTGGAAGCCAGTGAATCGGCAGAACAAAAAACGGTGTTGATTGATTACTGCGGTATTTCGCAGGATAACCGGGCGGCTTATGGCGCCCAAAATCCCATCACGTTGAAACTGGTAAAAAAACTGGGCGTCAACGACAAGTTTGCAACCATTGCGGCCCCCTATCTCAAAGAATCCTTCAACAACGAACTGAACGGCTACGATGCGAAGAAATACCCGGCGTTTAAAAATATGGTGATCTTCAAAAAACGGTGGGAATACATGCCGGGCCGGTTCTACGATCATCCCGAACCTTACCGCTACCTGTTTGAGTACAATGGATATGTGTACGATTTGGCGGGCGAAAACCCGCAAAAAGCGATCCTGGATTCACTCCTGAAAACCATCCAGGTGTACAAAGGTGCACCCACCACCGCTGCCACCACCCCGGCGACCGGCACCAACGCAAACGAAGCCTTCAACCGCGACCTGCTGCTGGGCATGGAGGAATGGCTGAAAGACCAGTTTGCGACCGTCAAGGGCAGGGAGAAACCTTCCAATACCCTCGGGGCACTGATGACCAAACGGTTTGAAACAACGCTGAAACTGGGAAGCTATCCCACCGAAATCGTGGAAGAGGGGCTGGCACCCGATAAGCGGCGCGACTGGACGGGCACTCTCGGCAGTTTCGACAGCAAGGCGAATGCGTTAAAAATGTATAACGACTGGCAAAAAACATTTTCAACCTTTAAACACGAGCTGTTCCAGCTGAAACTGGTGCGAAAAACGGAGGATGAAGTGGTATGGTCGCCGCACCAGCTGCAACAGGGCCTGCCGCCGCAGTTTTCTAAAATGGAACTGCGGCTCCGTCTGAAAGAATCGTTCCTGGTGGAAAACGGGAAGATGGTGACCCGTTACGAGGTGCTGCTGACCACAGGAAGTAAACTGTAATCGCATTGTTATGAAATCAACCCTTCTCATTTTGCTATCCGCCCTGCTGCTCACCGCCTGCAGCGACTCCTGCAACAACAAAACCGTAAAAGTACCCGATCTGCCCTACCTGGGTGCCGACTCGCTGCACCAGTTCAGGGTGGGCGACCGGTTCCTCCTGGCCACCAGCACCAACAGCTGCTGCATGTACTGCTGGCAGGCAGACAGTACCCTGCAACCTTCAGTTCCGGAATCGCCGTTGCTGCGCTTCATTGAAACCATTGAAGACCCTTCCGATCCCGACTGTGCCGGCTGCAGCAACTTTTATTACCGCGTTTACGAGTGTGTGGCGCCGGGCAGCGATACGCTGCGCTATGCGGTGATGCCCATGGGCGGGCTGGGCGGCGCGTCCGGTTGCGAAGAAGTGAATCCGGCACAGGTCGACAGCAGTTATTTCCGCAACTACATCTTTACCATCCGGTAGAATTCCATCCGCCTGTCCACTAACAACGATTGCAAAAAAAACGGAGACACACTTAACCCGTGTCTCCGTTTAAAAAACCGTGTTTTGCCGCTTTGTAAGCCGGGGCGATTTATTTCTTCACGTTCCCGTCGGTATCCAGCTCCACAATTTCATATCCCAGCTTCTGCAAACCGGGCAGGATCTTCGCCTTATCTCCCACCAGCAGGATGTTCATCTTGCCGGTGGTGATCCACTTACGGGCCAGTGCATTCACTTCAGCTGCGGTGAGGTTCTGAACAATCTGGTTCTGCTGGTCTACATAACTGGCGGGCAGGTTGTATTCGAGCAGGCGACCGATGAAGCCGGCTTTCTGGAAGGCCGTTTCATACCGCAGGGCATCGCGCTGCCCGATAGCGCTCTTCATAAACGTAAGCTCCTCCGCTGTAATACCATCTTTCACGTAGGCGTCCAGGTCGTTCATCAGTTCCACCAGGGCGCTGTCGGTGGCCTCAGCTTTGATGCCGGCACTGAATTCAAAGGTGCCGCCGTATTTGCTGCCGTCGAAGCCGCTGCGGGCACCATAGGTCCAGCCTTTGTCTTCCCGCAGTTTGAGATTGATGCGGCTGTTGAAAGCGCCGCCCAGGTTGTAGTTCATCAACCCGGCGCGGAAGAATTCACCCGTGGCATCGTAGAGCAGGTTGGTGGGATAGCCCACCCGGAACTGGGTTTGGGCCGCCTTGGGCACGTCTACCAGGTAGATGCGGGTCTTTTCCACCTCCACCCCCGGACCGGGTTGCGGAATCTCCAGTTTGCGGTTGGGCAGCTTGTTCAGAAAGCCCAGCTTCGGCAGAATCTCTGCTTCGGTGATATCGCCCACCACCACCACGCGGGTTCCCTGCGAGGTAAGCGTGTTTTTGTAATACTCGCGGATGTCTTCCGGCTTCAGGTTCTTAACGGTTACTTCCGTGCCCTCATCACTCACACCCAGGATGTGTTCTTTGCCGTAGTTGAGGCGGCTGAACACCAGGTCGGCAATGGCTTCGGGTTGCGACTTCAGCTGCTTAAACCCTTCCAGGCGCTGCCGTTGCATGCGCTTAAACGCGTCGTCGGTAAACTTCGGCTTCAGCAGGCGCTCTTCCAGCAAGGCCATCGTGGCGTCGAGGTTCTTCTTCAGGCATTGTACCTGCACGGTAAACCCTTCCAGCCCGCCATACACGCTGATGCTGCTGCCCAGCTTCTGCAACTCGCGGCTCATCTCCTCGGCCGTGCGCAACTCAGTATCGTCGTTCATCATGGACGCAAAGAAATCGGCGAGGCCCAGTTTGCTCTTATCCTGCGACTGCAACAGATGACCGCCGGGCAACTGGATGATGAGTGTAACGGTGGGCACTTCGGTATTGGTGGTGCCAATGAGCCGCACGCCGTTGGCCATGTTTTCGGTCCAGTAAGCCGGTACTTTCACCACGGGGTTGGGTCCGTTGCCGGGCATCTTGCTGCGGTCGAATTTGTCTTTTGCCTTCACGTATTTCAGTCCGGCATACCCGTAGTCGGGCGCTTTGTAGTTGGCGGTGGAGATGGTGTGGTTGTCATCGGCCACGATCTGCTGCTCCTGTCCCTTGGGCACCACGGAGAGCGTGACCCCGTGCGCATTTTTAACGTACGTATAATACACCCGCATCACATCTTCCTTGGTCACCCGGTCGTACATCGTAATGATATCCCTGATCTTGTTGGGGTTGCCGGTAAAGGTCTGGAAGGCGGCGAGCTGCGACACTTTGCCACTCACGCTCTGCAGCCCGCTGATGAGCTGCGCTTCGATGCCGCCTTTGAAGCGGGTGATGTCCTCCTCGGTTACACCCCGCACTTCAAAGCTGTCGAGCGCCCGTTTGAACGCGGCATACGAACTGGCAGGCGACTTACCCGGCATGGGCACCACGGTAAACCAGAACTCACCAGCCAGTTCGCTCAGCTGACTGCTGGCTCCTGCCTGCAGGGCCAGCTGGGGTTTCACCAGCTGCTGGTAGAGGATGGAGTTGTTGCCCTGTCCCAGTACCTGTGCCAGGCAGGCCAGTGCCGCCATGTCTTTGTGGTAGTTGGGCACGGTGGCATAGGCCTTCAGGAACAACGGAAAGCGGGCATAGTTATCCACGTAGTGCACAAAGCGGGAGCGGTCAACATGGGGCGTCATGGCCGGCATGTTCTTCACTTCGGGGCCACGGGGGATGGAACCGAAATACTTCTGTACCAGCTGCAGTACTTCTTTGGTATTGAAATCACCACCTATGGTAAGGGTGGCATTGTTGGGACCATACCAGCGGAGGAAGAAATTCTTGAGGTCGTTTACATCCACCCGGTCGAGGTCTTCCACATACCCGATGGTAAGCCAGCTGTAGGGATGCCCGTAGGGATATAGGTTTTTGGCCAGGTATTCCTGGGCGAGTCCGTAGGGACGGTTGTCGTAATTCTGTCCACGCTCATTCTTCACCGTAGCCCGCTGCACTTCAAACTTCTGTTGGGTCACGGCGTCGAGCAGGAAGCCCATGCGGTCGGCCTCCAGCCAGAGCATTTTCTCCAGCTGGTTGGCGGGCACCGTCTGGAAGTAATTGGTGCGGTCGCGGTTGGTGGTGCCGTTGAGGGTACCGCCTGCTTCGGTTACAATTTTAAAGTGCTGTTCGTCGGCCACATTGTCGCTGCCCTGGAACATCATGTGTTCAAAGAAGTGGGCAAAGCCGCTCTTCCCGATCTCTTCACGGGCGCTGCCCACGTGGTAGGTAACGTCTACATGCACCAGCGGATCGCTTTTGTCTTCGTGCAGGATGACCGTAAGGCCGTTGGGCAGGACATACTTTTCATAGGGAATCACGAGTTCGCTGCCCTTGCGGGTAACGCGCTCCACCAGGCGTGCCTGGGCGCCGGCCAGTTGCGTACCGGCAAACAGCAGGAACAATAGCCAGAGTGTTTTACATTTCATACTTGATGCAATTTTTTTCGATGAATGAAGAAATGCAAAAGTAACCCCATCGGGCATGCCGGCTGGATTAAATTTCAAAAAAGAAAGGGGCTAAGCCGTAAAAAAAAGCAGCCACCCGTACACCAACAGGTGGCTGCAACCAAAACCACAATCCAACTATAAAAAGATGACAACTATTAATTGTGCAGAATGATGCTGGCGCCGAGGGGGGTAGTTGTATTTCCTACGATGCCGCGGGCAAATACCGTATAAATTTTACCAGCCTGCAGGTTGATGCCGTTCAGAGTCAGCACCGATGTGGTGGTACCGGCAACGCGAACGTCGAAATTGTACGTTCCGGCGTCAACGGGGGCGAAAGCCTGGTTGGCAGCAGCGGTGGTTTGTGTTTCAAACGCACGGTTGCTGAATACGGGCGTAAACGTGCTGCCGCTCAGTACACCTACGGTTACCGAAGGAGCGCCGGGGCTCAGGTGGAAGAAGCGGATATGAGCCTTGCCGCTGGCAGGAGCCGCCAGGTTATCTTCTACCAGGATGGCGCCGATGGAAGCCAACAGGTTGAAAGCGAAGACCGAGTAATTTTTGTCTTTGGTGAAGGGAATGTCGGCATTGATCACGGTTGTGGTGGTGCCGGCAGCATTCACTTTGATGTTGCGGGTACCAGCTGCTACGGTGAGGTAACCGGTGCTGTTGGGGAAGGTCAACGCGGCGCTGTTGACTTTGTTGTTATCAACCAGCAGATCAACACCGGGTGCGTTGGGCGAAGCGTGTGTAACCAGTACACGGGCTTCTTCTTTTTTTTCTTTTTTGCAGGCGGCAAAGGTGAAAGCAACCAGGGCCATCAGGGCTACAGGTGCAAGCGTGCGTAATTTTTTCATTTTTTGTTTTGTTTAGGACAGATTAACATAGTCCTGCACAAAACAGTTCAAAAAAAAATACTCAGTTAACGGGTAAATAACAATTGTTGATACTTATAACAAAAAGAGTTGTTTAAGTCTAAACAAAACAACATCAGGCCCTTGCCGGAACGGGTTGGGCGGATGCCGCACCCCGCCAGATCCACATCAGTGTGAAGCTGGGGATGAAGTCGAAACCGGGCAGCAACTCCTCTACAAAATGAAAGAGGGTGCCGAAGGCGGCTTTGCGTCCGCCGAAGGTGCGGTAAAAAATAAGTGCTGAAAGGGGCGCCCACAGCAGGTCGCCGAATTCACCCAATACAGGGAGGGTGTAACTGGCATAGCCAATGAGGTCCATCAACAGGCAGAACAACAACGTGGGGCGGCGGAGCGGTTGCATGGGCGGCATTGTTTACGGGTTGATGGCAAAGGTCGGGGTTTGGTTGCAAGGGGGGTGTTAAAGCGGAGGGGAGAACGATTGGGGATTTGAGATTTCGGATTTCGGATTTCGGATTTCGGATTTCGGATTTTTGGATTTCGGATTTTTGGATTTCGGATTTTTGGACGCGTTCAGCCGGGAGGCGTTGCACAACCGGAAAAACGTTCCTCCCCCCGGCGGGGGATGCAAGAACAGAAATAAAGATGAAGCCAGAACTCCGTGGCAAAGATCCTTCGCTGCGCTCAGGATGACGTTCGGGTTGGAGCGGTTTTGATGCCTGCGTTCACAGGGAAATTTGCAGGGGAGAAAGTTTAAAAAATAAAGCCGTCATGCTGAGCGTAAGCGCTTGCCCGCCTGAGCCACCGCACGGGCGGGAAGCACCCCATCAGGTGCGCAGGTAATCCTTACCCTACACGGTTCGTTGGAAGCTTTTAGCCGCAGACGCAACGTCCCGGCCCCCGCACGGCCAGGGGGAGACGTTGCTGAGACGAGAGAAGATCCCCCCACCAATGACTATCTTTAATCACCGTCAACCTGGCAACACATGAAAAAAACGCTGTCCGTCCTTTTCATCCTCGCCGCCCTGCTGGCCCTGCTCTTCCTCCTCCTGCGTACGCCCGACCTGCCGCTGGACGAACTGAAGCAGCGCTACACCAACGCCTCCTCGCAGTTCATGCCCATTGCGGGCATGGAGGTCCACTACCGCGACGAAGGCCCGCGGACGGATTCCCTGCCTATCCTGCTGCTGCACGGCACCGCCAGCAGCCTGCATACCTGGGACAGCCTCGTAGCCCTGCTGCCGCAGAAACGCTGCATCCGGCTCGATTTGCCGGGCTACGGCTTAACGGGTCCCCACCCGCAGGGTGATTACCGCTCGTCCACTTATAGCTTGGTGTTCGATACCCTGCTGCAGCGGTTGGGTGTTGAGCAATGCATCGTGGCCGGTAACTCGCTGGGGGGCTTTCTTACCTGGACCTACGCGCTGGACCGTCCGCAGGTGAAAGGCATTGTATTGGTGGATCCCGGCGGATTTACCAATGCCGCCGCTCCCTCCAACATCGGCTTCGTGCTGGCCAAAACACCCGGGGTGAACCGGCTGGTGAAATACATCACCCCCCGGTCGCTCTTCCGCAAAAGCCTGGAGCAGTCGTACGGCAACCCCCAACGGGTTACCGACGAACTGGTGCAACGCCACTACGAACTCACCCTGCGCCCCGGCAACCGGCAGGCCATCCTCGACCGCTTCAGCAAAGGCTTTGAAGTGGCCGATACCAACCGTCTGCGGGAGCTGAGCATCCCGGCGCTGGTACTCTGGGGCGACCGCGACCGCATCATCCCGCCTTCCCACGCCCGCCTCTTTACCGGCTACCTGCCACAGGCCACCCTCGTGGTGTACCCCGGGCTGGGACATGTACCCATGGAAGAAAAACCGGAACGGGTGGCGGCGGAGATGAACAAGTGGATGAAATAAGCTTCAAGGGGTTCAAAAAATTTCAGCGGTTCAAGAGGTTCAAGAATGTTGATGGGTTTCCGCGCCATGTGCCATCATCCGCGTCATCTTCGGGAAACTCCGTCCACTGCAGGAAAACGGTGATTCACCGGGAGGGAACGGTACAAGCCATGAAAGTGGAAATAAAAAGAACTCCTAAAAACACCGTTCTGCCGCCGATTTGCGGGAATAATCGTAGCATACAAGAGCGCAAGACGTTATTTTTACGCCAAACAAACACCCATGCGCTTCCGAAAATGGATCATCGGACTGCTGGTGCTGCTCCTGGCACCCCTGCTCCTGGCAACGGGGGTGTTTGTGTACGTGTACTACAACCAGCAGGTGATCACCGGTCGCCTGGTGAAGGCCCTCAACGAAGAATTTGAAGGCACGTTTAAGCTGGAAAAATCCCGCGTAACGCTGTTCAAAGGTTTTCCCTATGTGTCGGTCGACCTCAAAGGCCTCGCCTTCTACGAAAAGAGCGACACGCCCCGGCCGCCCCTCTACCGCTTCGACGATGTGTACGCCGGCTTCAACATCAAAGACCTGCTGGCCCGCCGTTATGTGATCAAACGCCTGCAGTTCAACGGCGGCTACGTACGCCTGCACCGGCTCGAAGACGGCTCGCTCACCCTGTTGAACGCCAAACGGTCGCGGGACACCACCGCTGCCACCGACAGCACAACACAAATGCACCTGGAACTACGCCGCATCGTGGTGCGCAACACACGCATCGACTACGACGAAGCCGACTCGGTACGTGAACTGCACGCTGATATCCGGAAAGCCAAAATAGGGTTGCGGTACAAAGAAGGACAGGTGCAGCTGCAGGTGCAATCCCAACTGGAACTCGACGTCTGGGAAAACGGGAAAAAGACCTTTTTTTACGATAAACGGGTGGAAACCGATCTGAAGCTCAACTTCGACAATACCACCCGGTTGTTCACCCTTCAGCCCAGCCGCCTGCAACTCAACGAAGCCCGCTTTGAAGCAGCCGGAACCGTGCTGGCCGACAGTGTGTCCCTGCTCGACCTCCGCCTGCAGGGCAACAAACCCGATTTCAACCTGCTCACTGCCTTCGCCCCGCCCGATATCGCCGCGGCTCTCAACCGTTACAAAAACGAAGGACAGGTGTACTTCCGGGCCACCATCCGCGGCAAGGCCGGTGGCGGTCACACCCCCGCCATCGAAGCCGAATTCGGCTGCGAAAACGCCTACTTCCTCAACCCCGGCATGCAGAAAAAACTCGACCAGCTGCAGTTTGCCGGGAGCTTCACCAATGGCCCGGGCCGCTCGCTCGAAACATCGGAACTGCGCCTCACCCGGTTTTTCGCCCGCCCGGCCGAAGGGCTCTTTGAAGGGCAGCTCTTTATCCGAAACTTCACCGATCCTTACATCAAACTCGATGTGCATGCCGATCTCGACCTCGACTTCATCGGCAAGTTTTTCCAGCTGGAAGCGCTCAACCGCATATCGGGGCGCGTATTGCTCGACATGAACTTCGACGAGCTGGTGGACCTCAACTTCCCCACGGCCAACCTGGCCCGGCTCAAAAAAGGGATTGACTCAGAACTCACCATCGAAAACCTCTCATTCGACCTCCCCGGCTACCCGCTGCCCGTGCAGGGGATGAATGCCCACGCGGTGATGCGCAACGGGCAGGTGCAGCTCGACTCCCTGCAGTTCCGCATCGGCAAAAGCGACCTTTTTGTGAGCGGAACGCTGAACGACCTGCCGGCCCTCTTCCACCGCTTCGACAAGCCCATCCGTTCGGAACTGGAACTGCGCAGCCGGTTGCTCGACATCCGCGAACTGCTGTCGCACGACACCGCCCTCGGCAATGCGTACCAGGAAGAGATCCGCGACTTCCGCACCCGGCTGTCATTTGACACCCGCGCCCGGGAGCTCTTCGGCTTCCGCTACCTGCCCCGCGGCACCTTTACCGTTACCGGGCTGTTTGCCCAGCTGCAGCACTATCCCCACCGCCTGCACGACGTGGACCTCACCGTGGAAGTGGGCGAAACTGACCTGCAGTTTCTGAACTGCAACGCCGAACTGGACAGTTCCGATGTACACTTCAGCGGCGCCGTGATCAACTACCCCAAGTGGTTCCAGCCGCAACCCTACGGGCAAAGCCGTTACGAGTTCCGGCTTACCGCCGGTGTACTGAAACTGCACGACCTGCTCAGCTACAAAGGCGAGAACTACCTGCCACCCGAATACCGGCATGAAGTCTTCCGCAACATCACCCTCGCGGGACGAGCCGGCGTGTACTACAACAAAGGCGTGCAGCGGGTGGAGCTGCAGCTAGACGAACTGTCGGCCAACATGAAAGTCCACCCCCTGCGGCTGGAACAGTTCCGGGGCAAGGCGGTGTACCGCGACGGGCAGCTGACCATTGAGGATTTCAGCGGACGCATGGGGGCCAGCGATTTCCGCATCCGGATGCATTACCACCTCAACGACAGCACAGCCACCAACTCCTTCGCCTTGCAGTCGGACCGCCTCGACCTCGACGCCCTGCTGCAGGGTCAGGGTACCGGCAGCGACAGCGGTCACGCGGAGGCGTTCAACATCTTCGCCCTGCCCTTCCCCAACCTTGATTTCTCGGCCACGGTGCAGCAGCTGCAGTACCACAAATACTGGCTCAGCCGTTTTCACACCCGGCTGCGGCTGCAACGCAACCACCTCCTGTACGTAGATACACTGGATGTGCACGTGGCGCAGGGCGACCTGCAGCTGAAAGGCTATTTTAACGGCACCGATCCGCGCCGCATCTATTTTAACAGTACCCTGCAGGCGCACAATGTGGAGCTGGACAAGCTGCTGTTCAAACTCGACAACTTCGGGCAGGATGTATTGCTGAGCGATAACCTGAAAGGCCGGGTGAGCGGCCAGATCCGCAGCAACCTGCTGGTGCACCCCGATCTTACGCCCATCCTCGAAAAAAGCGAGGCGCACCTCGATCTTACCATTACAGATGGCGTACTCCTGCGCTTTGCGCCCCTGCAGGCCATGAGCCGTTTCTTCAAGGATAAAAACCTGGCCATGGTGCGCTTTGATACCCTGCGCAATGTGTTTGACCTGAAAAACAGCGTGCTGGAAATACCACGGATGCAGATCAACAGTTCCATTGGCTTCCTGGAGCTGGAGGGCCGGCAGGGGCTGGATTTACAGATGGATTACCTGATGCGGCTGCCGCTGCGCCTCGTGACACAGGTGGGCTGGCAGGCGCTGTTTGGCGGGCGCAGGCAAGAGGAAGTGGATCCGGAGCAGGAAGATGCCATCCAGGTGCGGGACCCGGCCCGCAACACCCGCTTCCTGCAGGTGCGGGTAACGGGTACGCCCGAAAAATACGACGTGCAGCTGGGGCGGGGCAGGCGGGCACGCCCCTGAATGACCGGGAGACCTGTACCGTTTGCTGTGCGGTGGGCTGCCCGGCAAACCTTACAGGTCTAAGGCCATTGAAAAAACTTCGCTTATGCAATACCGTTGTATGATCGCCGCATTTCTCCTGTGTCTGCAATTGCAGACGCGGGCCGCCAACGACACCGTTCCCCTGCGGTTTTCTCCCCTGGGGCGGGCCTTTGTGGGTACCGACAGCGCCAGCGGCATTTTTTTCCGCAGCACCGTGGAAGAGATGCAACTGGAAAGGGAGAGGCTGAAGTTGGGCAACCAGCTCATCACCCTTTTTACCAGCCTTAACACGGGGCAGGAACTGAAAGGTGTCCGGCGTCACAAGGGGGTGTTTACGAAAGAGGGTAACACCTTGTCGTATGTACATCTCTTCATTCCCCTGCAAACCAATATTACCTACACCCGCGAAAAAACGGGGAACCGCGAGTACACCGTTGGCTCTAACGAAAGCACCTCGGTGTACTGGGACCTGGGCCAGGGCTACCTGGTGGCGGGAGCGGATACCGTGGCCTCGTTCCGGCTGCACGTTCTTAACCTCAAACGCGACAGTCTGCCGGCCGGCATACGGGAGGTGTTTGCCAACCGCAAATCCACCGCTTCGTGGCGGGGGTTCAACACCCTTTTTGAGGCGGCCTGGGCCATTACCGGCACCTGGGAGGGCAAACCCTTTGCTGCTTGTCTCGACGACGAAACCAATACCCTCCGCTGGTGGGAGGAAGACAACCTGGTGGCACAGTTTGGCTTCCCGTCAAAAGTATTGCGGCGCAAAGAACCCATCGTAGGGGCCGTGAAGCCGGCCGAATGGAGCGCCTATCCCATCCGCGATTTTGAAGCTGACCAGCGGTTCTACAATGCCATGCCCAAAAAGTTTCCCCGCTCTGCAGTGCAGGAAACCTGGCTCGTCTTTCCCGGTGCGGCGGGGGAAACCCCATCGCTGCAGGGCTGGCTGCAACGGGTGAGCTTTGCCTGGTGGCTGACCTATGTGGTGTTGCGGGAAGTATAGTTCCGGTATCTTACGGCAACGATCAAGTTCTGCTATGGCTTTAGCCCGCCGGGTTGCTCAACATTGTCACCATTAAATCCCCTTCGAATGCATAAACTACTGCCCGTTCTTTTGCTAATGCTGTTGCAACTGCCGGCCACGGCCCAGCACCTGCAACCCGGCTTCAACAAAAAGGAATACATCGAACTGCTCAAAGTATCGGCCCGCACCACGGGCGATACTGCCTACTACAGCCAGATTGACCCCCCGGAACATTTTCGTATGGCGTACCAGTCGGCGGCATTGGCGCTTGATAACCGGTGGGATTTATGGACCGACAGCCGGGGGGTGGCCCTCATCAGCCTGCGGGGCACCACTTCCAAACAGGAAAGCTGGCTGGAAAACTTTTATGCCGCCATGGTCCCGGCAAAAGGCGAGTTGCAACTGGGGCCCGGTCAGCCATTTGTTTACACCCTCGCCGGTCATTCGCAGGCGGCCGTGCACGTAGGCTGGCTGGTGGGCATGGCCTTTCTTTCAAAAGATATCCTGCCGCGGATGGATTCGTTGTACCAACAGGGCACCCGCGATTTTTTGATGATGGGTCACAGCCAGGGCGGCGCCATTGCCTACCTCCTGACCGCACATCTGCTGCAATTAAAAAAAGAAGGCCGGTTGCCCGCCGATATCCAACTCAAAACTTATTGCAGCGCTGCGCCCAAACCGGGCAACCTGCATTTTGCCAACGAATACGAAGCGCAAACACAAAACGGATGGGCTTTTAATGTGGTGAACGCGGCCGACTGGGTACCCGAAACACCCATCTCCATTCAAACCCTGCAGGATTTCAATTACGTCAACCCATTTGTACATGCCAACGAGATCATCCGCAAACAAAAGCGGCTGCCCAACCGGGTGGTGATGCGGCATATCTATAACCAACTGAACAAGCCTACGCTCAAAGCACAGCAGCGCTACGAAACCTACCTGGGTAAAATGACAAGCAAGCTGGTGGTGAAGCAAATCAATGGGCTGGAAGTGCCCCCTTTTTACGGCAGCAATCACTATGTACGTACCGGTATCCACATTGTGCTGCAACCCGATGAGTCGTACTACAAGCTGTTTCCCGACGACCGCAACCAGGTGTTCATGCATCATGCACATCCACCTTATATTTATTTAACCGAAATGCTTGCGACGCCCTTTTACAGTAATAATCGCTGAAATGCAGTATGCTGGCCATATTGGGCAGCACACCTGCAGCAACCCTTCGAGGAGTTGGCTGATAGTGGCCGCATGATCCGGCAGCCTGCAATGGTCCCCGTTGGGTGTGGAGCAGCCCTATAAGTCCTGCAGCGCTGGTGGGCGGCCCGGCAAACCTTATAGGTCTTTACAGCGGAGTGCCATTTAGAATCAATTTGCAATCCGGCAGTAATTCATGCAATCCGGCAATTTTTTCTTGTATTGCATCCGGGTCATCTGCCGAAAACAAAAGCGTCGTAAGCCGCGACAGGTTGGTTAATTGTAATAAACCATCGATCGTTACAGCAGTCCCTTTAACATGCAGAAGTTCCAGCGTCGTCAACTTATTCAGAAACGAACAGCATCCGTTATCAAGATTTCTGCAACCCTTTAATCGTAGTTCTTTCAGGTATTGCAAATGAGAAAGAAGGTGAATACTCTGGTTTCCGATTTCAGTTTCATCCAAATCAAGCAGATCCACCCCTTTTACATTCTGTAGTAAAAAGGCAAATCCATCATCATCCAGGTCATTGAACGGGCGAAAATCCAGGTGATGATAGTACGCTTCCATGCTATCGGCCAGTTTTCCGTAACGACGTCGTAGTTCCTTTTCTTTCTTTCTTTTGTTCATGTATCTGATGTTAACCGGAAAGCGTTACCGGGAAGGGGTACAGCTATTGCATCCATAATCCTTTCAGTCAAAGAATACCTTATGGATGATTTTATACAACAGCATACCAACGGCAATGCCCATGCCGTACCTGAACATGTCTGTTTGATAAAATTTCTGTTTCATGGTTCTGTTTGGTTGTTCACTTTTATCAACCGCTCCGGTAAAGATATGTTGCCTGGTTGTGAAAGGTGTTTGCTTTCGTTTCCGCTACGTCCCTGCAAGAAAGACACCTGTGAACAAGGCAAATCCGGATACAGTCCGGCAAGATTTTAAAAAGGGAAAAACTATGAGGTTTGCAGCGCTGCCAACCTGCCCTGCAAACCTTATAAATAAACGGCTACCTTCCGCCGGTGGGAGGAAGACAACCTGGTGGTGCAGTTTAGCTTCCCGTCAAAAGTATTGCGGCGCAAAGAAACCATCATGGGGGGATTAAAACCGGCCGACTGGAGCGCCGACCCCATCCGCGATTTTGAATCCGACCAGAAGCTCTACAATGCCATGCCCAAAAAGTTTCCCCGATCTGCGGTGCAGGAAACCTGGCTCGTATTTCCCGGAGCGGTGGGAGAAACCCTATCGCTGCCCGGCTGGTTGCAACGGGTGAGCCTGGCCTGGTGGCTGACCTATATTGTGCTGCGGGAAGTGTGATGCCGGGGTCTTAGACTACCCACACGACCCGGCTGCTAACGCGGAGAGTTGCCTATCTTTCAGAATCGTTTAAACAGCCCGGCATGACCGCACCGCTCCGTTTTCTTTTTGTTACCCTGCTGGCTACAGCTGCATACCAGCCGGCCACCGGCCAGCAACACCTAACCGCGGTGAGCTTCAATATCCGGTACGACAATCCCGCCGACGGGGCCCAGGCCTGGCCTCACCGGTTGCCCGTGGTGCTGCGCTTTCTCACCCGGGAACAACCCGAC
Organism: uncultured Chitinophagaceae bacterium; assembly: GCA_937862815.1. Lineage (GTDB taxonomy): Bacteria > Bacteroidota > Bacteroidia > Chitinophagales > Chitinophagaceae > Lacibacter. Next base: position 44,581 of record CALMED010000047.1, read on the forward strand.
CTGCTGGGTCTGCAGGAAGTGCTGCACCACCAATACATGCAGCTCGACTCCGCCCTGCCGGGCTACACCTCGGTGGCGGCCGGTCGCACAGATGGGAAAATAGCCGGCGAAATGAACCCGGTGTTCTTCCGAAAAGACCGGTTTCAGCTGCTCCAATCCAATACGTTCTGGCTCTCCGAAACACCCGGCATCGCCGGCTCCAGGGCCTGGGGCGCCGGGCTACCCCGGATCGTTACCTGGGTGGAGCTGCTGGACCGGCAACGGCAGCGACGTCTCTTCTTCTTCAACACGCATTTTGCCCACGACTCCGAGGCGGCACGCACCCGCAGCGCCGCCCTGCTGCGGCGGATGGTGGACAGCATCGCCGCGGGCGCCCCTTTCTTCCTCACAGGCGACTTCAACATGCCGCCCACCGCCGAGGGCTATGCCCTTCTCACACAGTCCCCGCGCCTGCTGCACGACAGTTATGTGATTGCCGAAACCCCTCCCCAGGGACCGACCGATACCTTCAACGGCTTTTCCGGCCAGCCCCATCCCGGCCGCATCGACTACATCTTTGTGAGCAACGGCCTGCGGGTACTGCAGCACCGCACGGTTTACAGAAAAGAAAACGGCCTCTTTATTTCCGACCACTGGCCGGTGGTGGCCGGAGTGCTGGTTCCCTGAACATGGACTTTGTTTTCACAGGGAAAAAGCCGCAACGTATCCGGATTGGTCCACCCCGACATCCTGCTTGTACAGCAGAAAAACCGGTTCATCCCTTTAGAACCGGGAAACTTGAAAACCCGGCACGAAGCGTCTAATTTTAGTATAAATCAAACAACTGTTTTATGAAAAAATTGCTAACCCTTGCGCTGGTTTTGCTGACATACGGCGCGGTGGGTCAGATATCCGGCGGCGTAAAAGCCGGTGTTAACGTCAGCAACTTTACCGGCGCCACCTTTCAAAATGCAACCCAAAAAGCACTTATCGGCTACCACGCCGGCGGCCTTCTCAACTTCAAGCTGGGTGCCGTTGCCCTCCAGCCGGAACTGCTGGTATCGGCCAGCGGCGCAAAGATTGAGCGCAGCGGGTTGACGCAGAACTACAAACTTACCTACGCCACCATCCCGGTAATGGTGCAACTCGACCTCGGCGGCTTTTACCTGGAAGGTGGTCCCCAGCTGGGCTTTAAAATCAGCGAAAGCATCCCCGACCAAACGATTGAAAACTTTGGCAAAGGACTCGACCTGGCAGCCGGCGTTGGCCTGGGCTACCGCAGCAGTATGGGCCTCGGCTTCGGGCTGCGCTACCTGGTGGGCTTGTCGAAGGTGGGCGACTTTAACCCCACAACACAGCAGAACCCCGACTTCAAACACAGCACCATCCAGGCAGGCATCTTCCTGATGGTTGGTGGCAAGAAAAAAGACTGATGCACGTCCCGGTCATCTTACAACACCCTTTCGACTCCTTGCCGAAAGGGTGTTCTCATTGCTCCCACACAGTTGAGGCAGCTGTTTCATTCCTGCATTAAGCTATGTTTATGCGAATCCTTCTCTTCCTCTTCCTGCTGGCAGGCCCCGGCGGGCTGGCCGCCCAGCAAACAAACACCAATGGTGCCCTGGGTCTGCCCGGTGATAACCTCAACCTCTACGCGGCGCTCAAACTGTTCCAGGAATGCAAAACCCTGGAAGAGTTTGAGCAAAAACTCAACGACGAGGAACAGAAAATCAACAACCTCGACCTGGACGGTAATAACGAAACCGACTATATCCATGTGTCCGACCAGGTGAAAGACGGCGTGCACAACATCACCCTGGAAATTGCGCTGTCTGAAAATGAAAAACAGGCCGTGGCAGTTTTCATCGTTTCAAAAACCGGCGAGGAGGAAGTGCAGATCCAGGTGGTGGGCGATGAAGACCTGTACGGAAAAGATTACATCATTGAACCCAACTACGAAGAAGCCGGCGGCACACCCAACCCCGGATATACGGGTAACAATACCGCCCGTGAGGAGGGCGAAACGTATGAACTGCGGAGCACTTCGTTTCGCGAAGTGTACCAATGGCCCATTATCCGGTTCATCTATGTGCCGGCTTACCGGCCCTGGTTATCGCCGTGGTACCGGGGCTACTACCCGTCTTGGTGGCGCCCCTGGCGACCCTACTGGTGGCATTGGTATTACGGGTACCACTACCACTGGAATTACTGGTACTACGGGTACTACCGCCGCTGGGGCTGGTACCGTTACCAGCACTGGCACAGCTGGTACTATGGTCCGGGGAGCTGGCGGCAGCGTTCCGGGACTTACCATGCCCGTTACAAGGCGGGCGACTACCGTAAAACGTATTCCAGGCCCGAATCGGTTACCGATGGTTCGGCTGCCTTCAAGACCCGGTTTCCCACCGCGCCCACTGCGGCCAAATTGCCGCCTCCCGCCAAAGTGCCAACGTTTGAACCCTCATTGGTTAAACCGGTGAGCCGTCCCGCACCTACGGGCCAACCATCAAAACCTGGCGTCACGAAACCGGCTGTTAACCGCCCGGCAACAAAACCCACCGTTACGCGACCGCAGCCCGCCAAGCCGGTTACCCGTCCGTCTAGCAAGCCTGCCACCAAACCAGCCACCCGGCCAACGGGAACCCGCCCGGCCACCCGGCCAGTCAGCAAGCCCGTAACCCCAGCAAAAAACGGAAACAACTGAATTGCTGCAGGGCAAAAAATCAAAACAACAAAGCAGGCTGCTTCCCGTGGAAAGCAGCCTGTTTTGCTAAAAACGCTGTCCTGTCCGGGTGATCAGGCACCCCGCAGCCACTTGTACACCATGCCCGCGCAGGCGGCCGCCACTACCGGCACTACCATAAACAACCAGAGTTGCTCCAGCGCCCATCCGCCCACGAATACCGCCTGGCTGATGCTGCGGGCCGGGTTGACCGATGTATTGGTAACGGGAATGCTGATGAGATGAATCAACGTCAAGGCCAGCCCGATAGCAATACCGGCGAAGCCCTGCGGCGCTTTTTCATCGGTGGCGCCCAGGATCACCAGCAGGAACATGAAGGTCATCACAAACTCGGTGACCAATGCGGCGGTCATGCTGTAGTTGCCCGGCGAATGTTCGCCGTACCCGTTGGCGGCAAAGGAGCCGATGTTGCTGCCGTTACCGGTGGCAATAACATACAGCACGCCTGCCGCTGCCAATGCGCCCAGCACCTGTGCCAGCACATAGGGAAGAAGGGCGTTGGCGGCAAAACGTCCGCCTGCCCACAGCCCGATGGTGACGGCTGGGTTGAGGTGGGCGCCGGAAATATGCCCCAGGGCATAGGCACTGGTGAGTACCGTTAACCCAAACGCCAGCGAAACGCCCAGGAGGCCAATGCCCACACCGGGAAAAGCGGCGGCCAGCACGGCACTGCCGCAACCGCCCAGCACCAGCCAGAAGGTGCCGAGAAATTCTGCTGCATACGATTTCATATCTGTGATTGAATTGGTGAAAAACGTTCTTTGCCGGCGGTGAGCAACAGCCAATGCACCCCGGGTTAACAGCCGCAGTGCCCGGTAACGGCCATTTCCGCAGCGGCTTTACCCGGGAAGCTGACCTGCAGGCTGCCGGTTACCGGAACCGGCTCCGGCTGCGTGGATGTGCCTTCGGTTAACGAAAGCTCCACCCGGTAGCCTTCTCCCTCATACACCATGCGGCGGCCACCATTCTGCAGGGGTTCCAACTTCATGCGGTTGAGCAGTACCACCTTTCCGTCGAGCATCATCGACGCTGCTCCGCTGCCATCGGGACGGGCATTGTTATCGTTCACCAATACAAAACCGCTGTTGGCCGTCAAAAGGCAGGTGCATCCCGCCCGGAAAGCGTGGGGCAGCTCCGTAAAACTGCCCACCAGCACAGCCGGCTGCTGCCCGTTGTTGTTCACACACGACCGGAAGATGATCAGGGTGGCAAGAAAGAGCAATAAACTACGAACCATCGAAGCTGGTTTTAATCGCCCTTGCGGAAGCGGAGTAATTCCTTCCCCGTTTCATCATATAAAAAGAGGCGGAGTTGTTCCCGTTTATACGTGCGTGCGGCCTGTACGGCCGCCCGGAACTGACGGCTTACCGGCCGTTGTGTGCACCCGGTTCCCTGCGCCGGCAGCCCGCTGAACTGCAGGCGGCCTCCGTCTTCCAGCCGGAACGATCCGCGGAATGCTTCACATCCATCGTGTCCCAGGAACTGCAGGTTGTTAACCTGCAATTCGAGGTAAGGACGCTGTGCGGGAAGCTCCGTCACTCCTTCCATGTGCTCGAGCCACCAGCTATCGTTGATCAACACCTGCGGGTCGGCTGTTTTTTCGAGTACACGGATCAAACGGTACCGAATAGACGAACCATCGGCAGGAACCTGGCCGGCCGGCAGCCGGGTCTCCTCCACTTCCAGCTTGTAGCGGTATCCTGTTTCAAATTCAAATCCTTCGATGGGCGAATAAAACTGCTGCCACCCGCCTTCTTTGAATTCATTGCGCTGCACCTGCAGGCAGGTGGTGGGCATCACCCCGGCGGTGCAGGGCTTTTTAAAACTGTTCACCCAAAAGATCATGCCGGAAGATGGTTGTTTTGACAGGGTTGCGCAGGAAAGACACAGCAGGAGCAGCGTATATGCTTTCATAAAACGGCTTTTATTTCTTTACGGCCACAAACTTCATGGCGGGAGCCATGCGGCTTCTGCTGAACTGCAATACCCCCTCGTTGATGGTGTAGTCGGTTACCTCTTCCAGCGCCTTAAGAAAAGCCTGTTCCTGTTCGGGTACCCTGCAGGCCATACGGGTTACCGCCGCCCTCCCGATCTTGATGCGGTTCATCCCGCTTGTTTCAAACCCTGCATTCACAATATTGCAACCGGTGTGGCCGGTAAGACGGCCGGTTGCTGCGTTAAAAATGAGATGGGGTTCCTTCACCCATCCTTCCTGTACCGGCCGGCCCCGCAACTCCGTGAGTTTCCAGTACGTGCCACTCAGTTCCGTAGCATTTTCTGCGAGTACGGGCCGGGGGCTGATCCCTTTCTTCAGCACGTATTTATCGGCCAGGCTGCCGCTGACCTTCTGGCCGCCTTTATCCAGCTGGGTCAATCTGTTCTCTCCCACCTGGTACTGTGTGCCGTCAAACGCTCCGCCTTTGAGTGTAATCACCGAGCCGGCATCGTTCCAGTTGAATGTGCCGGCAGATACCTGCGCTTTCCCTTCTTTTCCCTTGTACAGGGTGCTGAGCGTGAAGGTGTTATTCGTTGCCAGAGTAAGAATGGTTTCGATGCCTTCGCAGTCGGCGCAGGGCAATACTCCCCGGTAAGCGCCGTGCCAGTCGAGTGTGTTCCGGCTGCTGTGCGCCCCATCGGGCTTTGTTACGGCGGGTCTGGTGGCCGGCTTCACCGGTTGCTTTTGTTCAGCTGGCTCTTTGTTGGAAGCCGGCTCCGGTTGCGGCTCCACGGGCTCAGCAAGGGCTGCGGTATCCGCGGCAGGGGTTGTGGCGCTGTCGGCCGGCGGCGCAGCGGCGTTATCATCGGCCGGGTTGCCACAGGAATAAGCGATAAAGACCATACAGGAAAAGAGAAGTTGCTTCAGGTTCATGATTGTATGCATTGGAGTGAAAAAAATCTGCCTGTTTGTTTTCGGAGGGAACCGATGCAGCAGCCATTGCAGGGGCCGGAACAATCTGACCCATTCATTTGCTGTTGTTAAAATAGTAAGACCCCGCTATACCATTGTGGCGGAATGACGAAAAAGGGATATTTCTTTTCCAAAGCTCCTGCCGGGCGGATAGGCGCTCTTATTTTGTGGAGCGACTTTTTAGCAGACGGCACATTCAGCGGTCGAAAACCTGCTGCAGAAAGAATTGAAATTGCGGATTGCGTTCATAAAAAAGGATGCCGTGTTCCCACTGCCGGTGGTGACGCCGTTCTTTGCGCAGGAGTGAGTCGGCTTTGATGCGGTACGAAAAATCCACGGCTGCCGTTTGCACCTGCGGCGCCTTCCGTCGCAGAACGGATAGCGTTTTTTGCACTTCCTGCTTGGCATCGGCGCCCAGGGCCGTGGAACCGAAAGAACGGGCAAAAAGTCCGCCCTTGGTAACAGCAAAATCGTAGTGGTTGTAGCCCACGACCACTTTTTTGAGAGAAAGGGGAGCGCCTAACGGTACCGTATTGGTGATATCTTCGAAGGTATTCACCCCCGGTATGGCCGGCGCCAGCATGGCCAGCACCACTTTTTCATGGTGCGGGGTGGGGATATGGGTGGATTTGTATTCCTGTTCCAGTTTTTCCTGGAAGCGCCGGTTCCATTTCAACGGGTTGAAGAGGGCATGGGTGGCCACGCTGGCCCCCAGGCTGTGGGTGAGGATGGTGATGTTGGTGCGGGCATCCACCCGGCTGAGGAGGTAGCGGATGCCCAGACCCACCTTGGCCGAGTTGGCCTGGGCCTTGCCCCAGATACCTGCGGTGATGGGGTTGTCGCCCATGTCGGTGAGCCCGTCCCAGTAGATCTCCACAAAGGTGGCCGGCCGGTTCAGCTGGCGGGCAATGGTGCGCCGCAGGGAATAATAATCGGCATCGGGGTTGGGGGCGTTGAAGCCGTGAATCAGGAACACGAGGTGGCGGTTGCCCAATTGCTGCATGCTGGCCTCCATCTGCTGCAGGGCACGGTCCTGTAAGAGGCGCTGCAGCCGCAGGAACAGGCGCACACTATCGGTGCCGGTTAAACGGTATTTCTCCCGGATGAGGGTTTGCGAAAGACTGTCGTGCCGGGTGAGGGCTCCCTCCAGGGTGGCGTAGTCGGCCGTGCGGCGGCGCTGCTTCATCGAACGGCGCTGGTGTTCCAGGTAAAAATAGTGAGGCGACACATGCAATTCGGGCGGGTAGAGATCCCCTTCGCGATCGTAGTACAACTTGACTACACCCGGTTCTTCAAGGCGGGGTGTCATCAGCACGTTGCGGGTTTTGCTGCAGGAAAGCAGGAGCAACAGGGAAAGGAGAAACAACGAAGGTGTAAGACGGGCACACATGGCCTAAAGATACACGCCCAACGCCTCCGGCCTTTAAGTTCCCGTCTCTTTCTTTTCAAACAGAAAGACCTCCTCAATGGGCAGGCCAAACACCTGCGCCACCTCCCAGGCCAGCCGGAGTGAAGGGTTGTAGGTCCCTTTTTCCAGGAACACAATCGTTTCGCGCCGCACCTGCACGCGGCGGGCCAGGTCGTCCTGCGTCATCCCGGTCTTTGCCCGTAATTCGCGGATGCGGTTATTCATGACCCCCGCCTTTGAAGTGATAAAACAGCCAGCTGCCGGCAAAGAGCAGCCCCATCCCAATAATGCCCGATCCAATCAGCGGCTCGGGCTCCAGCTTGTATTTGTCGCCCACGTACATCAGCACCAGCCACCCGTAGAGCGACACAAAGTAGGAAAGGGCGGCCGCCTTGCGGATCACGGCGCGGGTGAGTTCGTCCTCCTGCGGCTCGCGGCGCCTTACGGCCTGAAGTCGCTTCCAACCCACGAAAACGGCAAAAGCCACCAGTATAATCACTCCGGCGAGGGCAGGCAGTTCGCTGCCCATCAGGGCGGTGCCGCCGCCAAAGACCCAGAGCAGGGTCGTTGCCAGCACCAGACCGGCTACCAGGAAAACAAGGGTTACACGTGACATAAAACGAGATTTTGTTATAAATATCTAACACTAAGTTAGAAATAAATAACATCCGTTTCCAAATTTATTTTCCGGGGCTACATACCTACCCACCAAAGGGCTAGGATGCCGGTGACGTCGGGACCGCTTCCTGGCGCTGCAGCGCCTTGCGAACCGCCGGCGCCACTTTGGTGCCGAAAATTTCAATGGATTTCATGAGCGCGGCGTGGGGTGGGCCGCCCACGTCCATGTGCGCCGCAAAGCGGGTGAGTCCCAGCTGCTCCTGCAGCAGCAGGATGCGGTCCACGGCTTCATTCGCATCGCCAATCACCAGGGCGCCCTGGCGGCTGCGGCCGAAGTCGAACTGCCGGCGCTGGTAGGGCGGCCAGCCGCGGGTGCTGCCCACGCGGTCCATCTGGGCGGCATAGTGCAGGTAGTAGTCGTTGGCCACCTGGTTGCTGTCGTCCCCAAAGAAGCAATGCATGTGCACGCCGGTCTGCATCCGGCTTTCATCGTGTCCCAGCTGCCGGTAAGCCTTGCGGTAATAGTCGAACATCGGCTGAAACTGCACCGGCGCCCCGCCAATGATGGCAAAGATGACGGGCAGTCCCAGCCGGGCGGCCCGCAGCACCGATTCGGGCGTTCCGCCCACGGCCACCCAGATGGGCAGCCCCTCTGCCTGCGCCGCCCGGGGCAGGACCTGCTGGTTCTGCAGGGCGGGACGCATCGTTCCCTTCCAGGTGATGCGCTCTTCGCGGTTCACCCGCACCAGGAGGTCGAGTTTTTCTTCGAACAGGACCTCGTAGTCGTTGAGGTTATAGCCGTAGAGCGGAAAGGATTCGATGAAACTGCCGCGGCCGGCGGTGATTTCGGCGCGGCCGTTGCTGAGGTGGTCAATGGTGGCATACTGCTGGTACACCCGCACCGGGTCGGTGGAGCTGAGCACGGTAACAGCGCTGCCCAGCCTGATGCGGCGGGTGATGGGTGCCGCGGCGGCGAGGATGATCTCGGGGGTGGACACGGCATAGTCGGGCCGGTGGTGCTCGCCGATGCCGAAGAAATCGAGCCCCAGCTCATCCATCAACTTAATTTCTTCCAGCAGCTCCCGCAGGCGGGGGCCGGTGGGTTGCACCACGCCGTTCACATAGTGGTTGTCGCCAAACATGCTGATGCCGAGTTCCATGGTTGTTCTGATTGAGAAGTGCAAAGGTACCGAAACAATGGCGGGTGGTGAAGTGGTCAGGCCGCGGGAAGCGTCCCGACCGGGGAGAAGCGTTCAAGCCGCGGGAAGCGTCCCAATCGGGAGCGTCCCGACCGGGCTCAATAATTCACCACCTGTTCCTCGATCGTCTGCGGCAGTTCCCGCCATTCGTACTGCTGGTTGCGCAGCTGCGGCTCGAAGCCGGCTTCGCGGATGGCTTCCTGGATGGATTTGTAAGTGAAGCGGTGCGGGGCCCCGGCGGCACTCACCACGTTTTCTTCCAGCATGATGCTGCCGAAGTCGTTGGCACCGGCGTGCAGGGCCAGCTGGGCGGTTTGCCTGCCCACGGTGAGCCAGCTTGCCTGAATGTTTTTGATGTTGGGCAGCATGATGCGGCTGAGCGCGATCATGCGGATGTATTCTTCGGCCGTGGTAAGGTTGTGCACCCCGCGGATGCGGGTGAGGAGGGTGTCCACGTCCTGGAAGGTCCACGGAATAAAGGCAAGAAAACCCTTGGCATCGTCCGGCTTGCGGCTCTGCACCTCGCGGATCTTCTCCAGGTGCTCAAAGCGCTCGCGGATGGTTTCCACGTGGCCAAACATCATAGTGGCGCTGGTGGTGATGTGGAGGTTGTGGGCTTCGTGCATGATGTCGAGCCACTCCTGCGCCCCGCATTTACCCTTGCTGATGAGGCGGCGCACCCGGTCAATGAGAATTTCGGCCCCGGCACCCGGCAACGAATCCATGCCCGCCTCCTGCAACGCCTGCAGCACCTGGCGGTGGGTGTAGCGCTCACCGTTGGGACCGCGGGATATCTTGGTGATATGCGCCACTTCGGGGGGGCCAAGGGTGTGCAGTTTGATGGCGGGGTACAACTGCTTCAGCTGTTTGAACAGGGTGGTGTAGAAGTCGAGCCCCAGTTCCGGGTGATGCCCACCCTGCAGCAGCAGCTGGTCGCCGCCCCAGCGGATGGTTTCTTCGATCTTAACTTTATACGTCTCGATGTCGGTGATATACGACTCGGGGTGGCCCGGCACGCGGAAGAAGTTGCAGAACTTGCAGTTGGCCACGCACACGTTGGTGGTGTTGACGTTGCGGTCGATCTGCCAGGTGACCTTGCCGTGCGGCACCTGCAGCTTGCGCAGCTCATCGGCCACATACATCAGCTCGGTAAGGGGCGCGTATTCGTAGAGGTACATGCCTTCCTCCACCGTGAGAAATTCGAAACGCAGGGCCTTCTGGTACAATTCGTTCAGGTTCATGGGACTCGTTTTATCCGGCATACGGGCACACCAACAGCGGCGGCCGCGGAATTGTTGGCGGCCCGTCATTTCCGGGATGTTCAAAGGTACAGCCGCAACCATTACCGGCCGTAAAGCGTTAATCAATAAATACTTGCCGGTTCGGCGGGAATTCGTCAATATTGAAGCATGAAGCGATGGTTGTTATTGGGGTTGACACTGGTGCTGGCGACCGCATCGGCACGGGCGCAGGAGGAATACCCCGTGGCAAGGCTGCTCACCCGGTTTAAGTTTGAGCAGCTCAACGGGGGCATCGTAATCATCAAAGCCACCCTCAACGACCTCAAAGACACCCTCAACTTTATCCTCGACACAGGCAGCGGGGGCATCTCGCTCGACACCCTCACGGCCGCCTACTACAAGCTGCCCCTCACGCCCAGCGAGCGCACGGTGCGGGGCATCGGCGGGGTGAAATCGCTGCACTTCTACAACGGCGGCATCCTGCACCTGCCGGGGCTGACCGTGGAGCGGCTCGACTTCCACATCAACGACTACGAAATCCTTTCCGAAGTGTACGGCATCCGGGTGGACGGCATCATCGGCTATTCCTTCTTCCGGCGCTACGTGGTGTCGCTCAACTACGACACGCAGGAGATGGCGGTGTACGCCCCGGGCAGCTACGCCTACCCCCGCAACGGCTTCCTGCTCAAACCCACGTTTGCCAACATCCCGGTCACCCGCCACGAGATCGGCGACCTGAAAGACTATTTTTCCAATTTCTACTTCGACACCGGGGCCGGCCTTTGCGTGATGTTCAGCCGCAAGTTCATCGACGACAGCGTTTTCCTCAACCCCCGCCGCAAGATCGTTACCACCCAGGTGGAGGGCATTGCGGGCAAGATCACCATGAAACTGTCGGTGATGAAGCGCATAAAGATCGGCAACCACAGCTTCCGTAAAGTGCCCATCCATATTTACGACGACTCGGTAAACGTGTTTAACTACCCCTACCTGGTGGGTCTGCTGGGGAGCGACCTGCTGCGCCGGTTCAACCTGGTGATCAACTACCCCGAGCAGTCCATCCACCTCACGCCCAACACGCACATCCGGGAGCGGTTCGACTATTCCTACACCGGGATGAACCTGTATTTTATTGAAGGCAAGGTGATGGTGACCGAAGTGCACCAGGGCTCACCGGCCGAGCAAGCCGGTCTGCAGCCGGGCGATATCATCTTTGGCATCAACAATAATTTTTCCAACAACATCCAGCAATACAAAAACCTGCTGCAGCAGGAAGGTCAGAAGTTGCGCATCATCCTCTTCCGCAACAACGCACCCATGCTGGTGGAGCTGAAAGTGGGAACCATCCTGCGCTGAAAACAGCCCTTGGTTTCTTTTCCTGTCATGTGCCGCCTTTTCCCGAATTTTGCACGCTGCCGGCGAACCGGCATCCTATCGGTTATGATCCACTTTGAACGGTTTACATTGGCAAACGGGCTGAAAGTCCTGGTACACGAAGATCCCTCCACCCCCATGGCTGTTGTGAACGTGCTGTACGACGTGGGTGCACGCGACGAAGACCCGCACCGCACCGGCTTCGCCCACCTGTTTGAACACCTCATGTTCGGCGGATCGGTACACATTGACGATTACGACGAGCCCCTGCAACGGGCCGGCGGCGAAAACAACGCCTACACCACCAACGACCTCACCAACTATTACTGCCAGCTGCCCGCCGAAAACCTGGAGACAGCCTTCTGGCTGGAGAGCGACCGCATGCTCAGCCTGGCCTTCAGTGAAAAAAGCCTGGATGTGCAGCGCAAGGTGGTGAGCGAGGAGTTCAAAGAGCACTACCTCAACAAACCCTACGGCGATGCCTGGCACCAGATGCGGGAGCTGGCCTACAAAGTGCACCCCTACCAATGGATGACCATCGGCCGGGAGCTGAAGCACATCGAAGAGGCGCAGCTGGCCGACGTGAAAGCCTTTTTCTTCAAGCATTACACCCCGGCCAATGCCATCCTGGTGGTGGCCGGCAACGTAAAGACCGAACCGGTACGCAGGCTGGCGGAAAAATGGTTCGGGGGTATTCCCTCCGGAAACCGCTACGAGCGCCACCTGCCCCAGGAACCACGGCAGCAGGAAGCACGCCGGCAGGAACTGCGGGCCGATGTACCGCTCGACGCCTTTTACAAAACCTGGCACATGGCCGGCCGCCTGGAGCGGGGTTACTACCTGGCCGACCTCATCACCGACATCCTCGGCGGGGGGGCCTCCTCGCGCCTCTACCAGAAACTGGTGAAGGAACAGCAGCTGTTCAGCAACATCGACTGCTTCCATTTCGGGAGCCTCGACGCGGGGTTGCTCAGCATTGAAGGCAAGCTGGTGAAAGGCATTACCCCGGAAGCGGCCGAAGCGGCGGTGGAAGCGGAGATCCGGCAGCTGACACAGGAGCGGGTGAGCGACAAGGAACTCCAGAAAGTGATTCACAAAACCGAAAGCACCATCCTGTTCGAAGACATGGGCGTGATGAGCCGCGCCAACAGCCTGGCTTTTTACGAACTGCTGGGCGACGCAGCACTGATGAATACGGAACTGCAGCAATACGAGTCCGTTACCACCACAGAGCTCCTCGACGAGTGCCAGCGGATCTTTGCACCTGCCAACAGCAACACCCTGTATTACCTCAGCAATAACTGATTTCACCCCAATTTTTTCCATGCAAACGACCACCGCGGAACTCAACCGCTCTCTTGCTCCTGAGATCAAAGACGCCACCGAATTTGACCTGCACCTGAAAGGCTGCGACCGTTACACGCTCGACAACGGCGTGGAGGTGGTGGCCATCAACGCCGGCACCCAGGAAGTAATGAGCCTCGAGTGGGTGTTCTATGCCGGCAACTGGTACGAGGAGCAGAACCTGGTGGCCGCCACCACCAACTTTCTGCTGAAGAACGGCACCTCCACCAAATCGGCCTTCGACATCAACGAACACTTCGAATACTACGGCGCCTTTCTCAACCGCAGCTGCTACAACGAAACCGCCACCATGAGCCTGCATACGCCCGTGCGGCACCTGCAGGCCCTGCTGCCGGTGGTGAGTGAGCTGCTCACCGACGCCGTGTTCCCCGCTTCCGAACTGCAGATCTACCGGCAGAACGCGAAGCAGCGCCTGGCGGTTAACCTGAAGAAATGCGACTTTGTGGCCAGCCGCCTGATTGACGCCTACGTGTTTGGCGAACACCATCCCTACGGCACGTTCAGCCGCTTTGAAGACTACGACGCCCTGCAGGAAGAGCAACTGCGGGCCTACTACGACCGTTTTTACCGCAACGGGCGCTGCATCATCTTTGCCGCGGGCCTCTTGCCGCAGGACCTGCCCCAGCTGCTGAACCAGGCCTTTGGGCAACTGCCCCTCAACCGCCTTCCCCTGCCCACCGTGGAACACCCCTTCACGCCGGCAACGGAAAAAAAATACCGCCTCGAAAACGACCCCAACGGGGTGCAGGGCGCCATCCGGATGGCCCGGCCCTTCCCCACGCGTCACCACCCCGACTTTACGAAGGTGCAGGTGCTCAACGCCCTGTTTGGCGGGTTCTTCGGGTCGAGACTGATGAGCAATATCCGCGAAGACAAAGGCTATACCTACGGCATCCACAGCTACATCCAGAACCACCTGCACGACTCGGCCTGGATGATCAGCACCGAAGCCGGCCGCGATGTATGCGAAGCCACCATCCAGGAAGTGTATTACGAAATGGAGCATCTCCGCGATGAACCCGTGGACGCGGAAGAGCTGCAACTGGTGCGCAACTACCTCATCGGAAGCATCCTGGGCGACCTCGACGGTCCCTTCCAGGTGATCGCCCGCTGGAAAAACATCCTGCTCAACGGGCTCGACGTTTCCTATTTCCACCGCTCGGTGCACGACATCAAAAACACCTCCGCCGAAGAGTTGCAGGCACTGGCAAACAAGTACCTGCAGCCCGATGCGTTTTATGAGTTGGTGGTGGTGTAAGGAAGTCGGTTTGAAACAAATTTCTTTGGCGCAGAGAAAGGAGAAGCGGAGGCTTGAGCAGAGGCAATTCAAGGAGTGAATAGGGTTGCGTTCGGTTAGAGAACGTCCACTAAAAATAAGAACCGCCTCCCCCGGGGTCTCCTGCAAGGGACCCCGGGGTTTTAAGAAAAAGCCCTTCGCGCCGTTGTCTCCTTTGTTCCTTTGTGTGAAACCGCCGCGGGAAACCCTTAGCTCCGTTGCCTCCCTTGCGGCTTTGCGTGAAAAACCGATCCAACCTCACCCCGTTTCCCTCATTATCCTGAAAGGTGTACCTTGCAGGGAACACTGTTGTACATGAATTTTGTCATTAAAATACTCATCACCGCCGTCAACGCCTTCGCGTTGGCTTATCTCCTGCCGGGCATTCACATCCGTGATTTTTTAACCGCTATCATTGTGGCGTTTGTGCTGGCGCTGCTCGATGCGGTGGTGAAACCGGTGCTCATCCTGTTTACGCTGCCGGCCACCATCTTTACGCTGGGACTCTTCCTCTTTGTGATCAACGCCATCATCATCCTGATGGATGCCTACTTCGTGGGTGGCTTTGAAATTGATCCGCCCAAATTCTGGTACGCCCTGCTCTTCAGCATCCTGCTCTCCATCGTGAACTCGGTGGTGCACAAAATGGTGCTCAAGGGCGACCGGAAAAAGACGGATTACTGAAGCAGGACCTTCACGCTGTAACGCTGCACCCGGTTTTCGAGGCTCACCTGGTGCAGGCCGCTTTTGTACTGCTCCAGCGGCAGCGCGAACTGGGTAAGCCGCTCGTCCACCAACGCCCCTTTTACCAGGTTGCCCTGCAGGTCAATGACCTTGAGTGCCGACCGGTTCTGGAGCGGGGGAAAGCTGAGAAGGAGCGTACGGCCTGTCTGCCGTACTTTGAGGGGGCTGTTTTGCGGGGGCGGGGTGGCGCTGCTCAAGGCAAAGAGGAATAAACAGGCCAGCACGCCCGACTTTATAATCGAAATACGGTTTGTTTGGTTCATCAGGGGTAAATTTGGATAATGGACTTCGACCGCAAAGATATATCCAATTCCGGACTGATAACGATCTACCGCTCGCTTTTATTACCCCGCCTCATCGAGGAGAAGATGCTTGTTTTGTTAAGACAAGGCAAAATCAGCAAGTGGTTCAGCGGCATCGGCCAGGAAGCCATCGCCGTAGGCGCCACGTTAGCCCTGCAGGAAGATGAATGGATCATGCCCCTGCACCGCAACCTGGGTGTGTTCACCACCCGCAACATGCCGCTGCACAAACTGTTCATGCAATGGCAGGGCAACCAGGAAGGATACAGCAAGGGCCGCGAACGCAGCTTTCACTTCGGCAGCCGCGAACACCATGTGTGCGGCATGATCAGTCACCTCGGCCCCCAGCTGGCCATTGCCGATGGCGTGGCGTTGGCACACAAACTCCGAAAAGAAAATAAAGTCTCCCTGGCCTTTACCGGCGAGGGCGGCACCAGCGAAGGCGATTTTCATGAGGCGCTCAACGTGGCCGCGGTATGGGACCTCCCCGTCATCTTTATCATTGAAAACAACGGCTACGGCCTCAGCACGCCCACGCAGGAACAGTACCGCTGCCGGCACCTGGTGGACCGGGCCCGTGGCTATGGCATGGAAGGTGTGCAGATTGACGGCAATAACATCCTCACGGTGCTGGATACGGTACAGGGTGTTCGGGACTACTGCATCCGGGAACAGCAACCCTACCTCATTGAATGCATGACATTCCGCATGCGGGGGCATGAAGAAGCCAGCGGCACAAAATATGTGCCCAAGCATTTGTTTGCAACCTGGGAGCAGAAAGACCCGGTGAAAAACTACGAGCAGTTTCTGCTGGGTGAAGGCGTCTTGCGGGAAGAAGACATCAACAACATCCGCGAACAAACGAAACAACACATTGAGCAGGAGCTGCTGATGGGGTTCAATGCCCGGCCCATTGAAGTGAATACGGCAATGGAACTGGAAGACCTTTTCGCTCCTGCACCTGAACCACTGATTGCCCTGCAGAAAAAAGGAGAGGCGCTGGAAACGGCCGGAGTCATTCGGGGTCCGGAGAAACGTTTTATTGACGCCATCAAAGAAGCCCTGCAGCAAAGCATGGAGCGGAACCCGGAGCTGGTGCTGATGGGACAGGACATTGCCGAATACGGCGGTGCCTTCAAGATCACTGAAGGATTTGTTGAGCAATTTGGCCGGGAACGGGTGCGCAACACGCCCATCTGCGAAAGCGCCATTGTGGGTGCGGCGCTGGGATTGAGCCTCGAAGGCATGAAGGCGATGATGGAAATGCAGTTCGCCGATTTTGTGAGTGTGGGATTCAACCAGATTGTGAACAACCTGGCGAAAATCCACTACCGGTGGGGACAGAACGCCGATGTGGTGATCCGCATGCCCACCGGCGCCGGCGTGGGAGCCGGACCCTTTCACAGCCAGAGTAACGAAGCCTGGTTCACCAAGGTACCCGGACTCAAAATCGTTTATCCCTCCACGCCCTTTGATGCCAAGGGATTGCTGATAGCGGCAATAGAAGACCCCAACCCGGTGCTGTTCTTTGAGCACAAGGCGCTTTACCGCAGCGTGAGCGGACAGGTGCCGGAAGAATTTTATTCTATTGAAATAGGCAAAGCCCGCCATGTACGCAGCGGCGATGAGCTGAGCATCATCACCTACGGCGCGGGCGTGCACTGGGCCCTGGCGTATGCAGACGGGCATCCGGAACTTTCCATAGATATCACCGACCTCCGCTCCCTCGCCCCGCTCGATTACGCTGCCATCCGGGCAGCCGTGCAACGTACGGGCCGGGTACTGGTGCTGCACGAAGACACGCTCATCAGCGGCATCGGCGGTGAAGTGGCGGCCTGGATAGCGGAGCATTGCTTTGAATGGCTCGATGCGCCGGTGATGCGCTGCGCATCGCTGGATACGCCCATTCCGTTCAATATGGAGCTCGAGCAGAACTTCCTCGCCAAAGCCCGGCTGCACGAAACAGTGATAATGCTGATGGAGTACTGATGATGCGTATTGCATGTTTCATAGTAGTGCTGTTGCTGTCGTGCGGGGAAAACCAACAGCCAGCACAGCAGAAGCAACCGGCAACGGTCGCTCCGGTTACAAAACCGGTGGTCGTCTTACAACCGCTGCAACGATTTGACACCAGTACACTTCCTGCACTGGCCGATTCAATTGCCGCATTTTATCCGGTTACTGTACAGATTGCCCCGCTGAAGACCCTGCCGGAGCATATTTATTACAAACCCCGCAACCGTTACCGGGCCGACCGGATCATCCACTGGCTGCGGCTAAATATGGCTGATTCGTTGCGGGTGGTTGTGGGGCTGACTTCACTCGATATCTCCAGTTCCCGGAAAGGGAATTATGATTACGGCATTATGGGATTGGGTTACAATCCGGGACACGCCTGCGTGGTATCTTCTTTCCGCCCGGCAAAAACAGCCAGGAATAAATCCCACCTGCAACAGCGGGTGTTCAAACTGGTGGTGCATGAACTGGGCCACAACTTCGGACTCCCGCACTGTCCCGATCCGGCGTGCATCATGCGGGATGCGGAAGGAAAGATGACGCTCGATGAGGAATCGGGGTTGTGTGAGGCCTGCAAAAAGAAGCTGAAAATCTGAAATGAGAGTTTGTGATTTTTTGAACCACAAAAACGCTAAGGAAATCAAGTATTGAAGGAGTGAATGACGGAAGGATTGAATGAGGCTGCATTGGCCTATACGCTGCGACCGCAGCGGGAAAACCTTTGTGGCTTTGCGTGAAACCTGTCTCCGGCAGGCAGGCTCTGGCGCAGAGAAAAGAGAAAATGAGGTTAACGCAGAGGGAAAAGACACTCCAACCTTACACCTTACCACTTCCCTACCCAATACCGCTGCTCCATTTCGACAAACCGCTGATACAGCAATTTTGTTGCTTCACCCACCGTACCGTTGCCGATGGATTGACTGTTTACCGAAAGGATGGGTATCAGCCGTTTAGTGGTGCTGGTGACAAATGCTTCGGCCGCGTCCAGCAACTCGTATAATGAAACAGGTCTGCCTTCTACCGGCATAATTTCACGGGCAACCGATAAAACCTTCTCGCGGGTAATTCCGTTTAGAATATTTTCTGAAGGAGTTAGTAACGTACCTCCCTTGCTGATCATAAACACATTGGAGCGGGGGAGTTCGCTGCACCATCCGTCATTCACAAACAGCACATCATCGGCACCTGCCGCTTTTACCATGGGCTGCAGCCACACGCCTACCAGGTAGTTGATGCTTTTCACTTCCGGCAGTTCCCGTACATGTTCATGGGTGATGAGCCGGAAACCCGGATGCATGCTTTCCGGATCCTGCATGGTGAGCGGATGTTCCGTGATGAGCACACGTGGTGTACCCGGTGTATACATATCAGCGGAGCTTCCTCCCGTAACCGTGATGCGAATGCCGGAGCAGGAAAAGCGGTGCTGCTGCATCAGCAAACGGATCTGCTCCTTCCATTCCGCCCGGCTGTAGGGCAGTTCCAGGTGCAGGGAAGCTGCGGAACGTTCCAATCGGTCGAGGTGTTCATCCAAAAACAGCGGTATCCCGTTCTGTGTACGGAAAAAATCGAATACACCATAGCCGCGTTGTACCGACAGATCGTTGACTGGTACAACTGCCTGCTCGAGGGGAAGGAGGGTATGGTTGATGATGGCGTACATACTTGTTTTATTGCTGATACCCCGGCCCCTTCAACGTAACGCCACCCCGCACACCATTGTGCTTACCGTTTTCCAATGTCAGTTTTCCGTTCACCAGCACAAAGGAGAAGCCGGTTGAATATTGATGGGGTTGGTCAAAAGTGGACAAATCCTGTACCGTTGCGGGGTCAAACACCACTATATCGGCTGCCATGCCTTCCCGCAGCAGGCCGCGGTCTTTCAGCTGAAATTTCTGTGCGGGCAGCGAGGTCATGCGGCGGATGGCCTCCTCCAGTGAGATCACTTTTTCTTCCCGTACATATTTGCCCAGTACCCGGGCATTGGTGCCATAACCCCGGGGATGCGGCACGCCGGCACCGAAGATGCGGATACTGGCATCGCTGGCAAACATGTTGAAGGGATACTGCATGATGCGCTTCACGTCGGGCTCACTCATACCGTGAAACACCATGGAAGCACCGCCGTTGATCATCATTTCGATCACTGTTTCGGCTTCGGCTTTTGCCTTGTGCTTTCTTCCCTTGATGCGATTGACCTGTTCAATACTCCTGCCGTTCAGCGTGGTGTCGAACCGGTAGTAGGCCACTACGGGATAGCTGAAATGCTTCAGCTTTCGTTTCTTCAAGCGGTTTAGCATGTAATCAATAACATACTTTCTTACTTCGGGCCGCTGCAACCGTGCCACAATGGAGTCCTGTCCATCGGCCAGGATTTCATCGGGCAAGAGAGTGCTGAGTGAAGTGCTGCTGGCGGTATACGGATACTGGTCAATGGTTACATCCAGTCCTTCTTTCCGTGCCGCTTCAATCAACGCGATGGTTATGCGGCTGCGGCCCCAGTTCTGCTGTCCGCTGACTTTGAAATGCGAAATCTCCACGGGCATGCGGTTCACCCGGCTGATGTGGATGGCTTCGTTGATGGCAGGTACCACACTGTCGGCCTCGTTACGGATATGACTGGCATAAACACCGTTGTACCGGGCCGCTCCTGCTGCGAGCTGCACCACTTCCTCCGTTTTGGCATAGGTGCCGGGAATGTAAATGAGCCCGGTGGAGAAGCCTACGGCACCGTCTTTCATGCCCTGCTCCACCAACTGCACCATGCGCTGCAGTTCGGCCGCATCAGGGTCCCGCATGGCACGACCCAGCACAGCCCGGCGCACATCGTTGTGGCCGATGAGAGCAGCCACGTTGACGGACAGACGGATGCTGTCGAGATACCGGAAATAACGCCCCATGTCCACCTGCGAGGAACCGCAGTTGCCAGTGATGACGGTGGTAACACCATCGTAGATAAAATTGGCGGCTTCGGGGTGGCGGGCTTCTTCGCCCTCGATATGCGTGTGCACATCAATAAAACCCGGCGCCACGATCTGTCCGTTGGCGTCAATGATTTTGGTGGCAGACTGCCGGTTCAGTTTACCGATGGCGGCAATCTTTCCGTCCTTTACCGCCAGGTCGGCATAATACCAGCTGTTGCCGGTGCCGTCGAGGATTTTTCCGTTGATGATGATGATATCATATGCCTGCTGTGCATTGGAGGATAAGGACAAAAGCAGTAACGGTAACAAAAGCCATTTCATGGGGGAAAGTTATGAGTTATAAGTTTTTCAGTCATACGTAAAAGACGAACGCTACCCTATTAAACCCTGGTTTCACGCAAAGCGGCAACGGATACAAAGGACGCAACGTTTCTTAAACCCCGGGGTCCCTTGCAGGAGACCCCAGGGGGGCGGAATTTATTGCAAATGCCCGTTCTCTAAAACGAACGTACCCCTATTCACTCCCTTAATCCTTGTTTGCCCCCCTCTGCGCAAACCTCCGCTTCTCCCTGCTCTGCGCCAGAGCCTGCCTGCCGGAGGCAGGTTTCACGCAAAGCTGCAAAGGAGGCAACGGCGCAAAGGTGAAGGGACCCCATTCAATCCTTCATTCACTCACTCATTCAATCCTTGCTTTTGCTAAGATATTTTACTACCGGCATTCACTCCAGGAGGATTCGACGCCATTCATTCACTCACTCATTCACTCATTCATTCATTGATAGTCCCGGCCTATAAATCCGCTCCGTATGCTTTATTACATCTTCTTTGTAAAATAATATCTCCTTGAACTGCCCCTGTGTGTACATCTCGCCCTGGTCGTTGAAATGTTTGCTTTCGGGATTGCCGCTGTTGCCGCCGGCTAATACAGATTTGGCTTTTACCTTCGGACCCAACTCCACAGCGCACACAAAACTGTTGCCGCTGAAGCCATAGCGTTTTACCGTACCGGGATAGCTGCGGCTGTTAAAGGAAGGGAGCATGCCCCAGGTAGCGGAGGCAAAGGGCACAGGCCAGCTGGGCGCCACATCGTAATGGCGGGCCTGGATACTGCCGGTCAACCGCTGGAAACGGTTGATGGCACCCCAGGGTATTTCCCAGCTGCGAAAGTCGGATTTCAAATTCTGCACCACCGTGAAAAAAGGCTGCAGCAGTTGCTGCGGTGAAGCAGTAGCAGCGAACTGCCGGGTGCGGTTCACCTGGTCGGCTTCGCCTTCGTCTACATATACCTTCCTGATATCGTCATTCAGCAGTTCCGCCCACTGCACGGCCAGCGTGGTGGCGATGGATTGTTCCGACGATTGATAATCCCAGCTCCGGAGTACAGCTACCGGTGCCTGCAGCATTGTAAACAATGAATCGCCGGGTGAAAGTTGATGATAAGCTTTCAGCAGGGCGGGTACCAGTACTTCAAACGCAGTAAGTTTCCGGTTATAGCCCGTGGCAATGAGTTTATCAATCGTAAAATCCTTTTCATTCTGCAGCACCCGCACCGCGTTGAGGCCGCGGAAATTTTCCCCGTCGGGCGCCATATAGCGGGGATAGTTTTCCTTTTTTGGACTGGCATTTCCACTTACGGTAAAGGGTGTGGAGTTGCAGTTCTGGATCCAACCGGTGGATGGATTGATTACATGTACCGTTTCTTCCCATTTGTGGAGACCTTTCCAGTCGGTGGCAGACGTGGTGCCGTCCATTACAAGACTCCAGTTGAGTGAAGGATCGCGGCGGGGCACAAAATTACCATGCCAGTAGGCGATGTTGCCTTTGTTATCGGCAAAAACCGTGTTGTTAGAGGCATTGGCCGTCCACTCCATCACTTTTTTATAATCATCCAACCCCTTTGCCTTCGTGCGGAGCCAGCTCTGGATCAGGCCGTTTCGGTCGCGGTTGTTGTGGCGTACAGCAATGCTGCTTCCGTCGCGCCTGGCCATGAGGGGACCGTGATGCGTGAAATAAGCGGTGATGGTTTTGCTTTGCAGGCCCGCATCCGTTTTATACCGCAGGGTGATATTGCTGGTTGTAATGGTCCGCCACCGGTTATCGAAGCGGTACTGGTAGCCGTTTCCGTTTTTGCGGAGGCTGATACGGTACATATCGCTCACATCCACGTTGTTGCTGGTGTGCATCCAGCCGCAGTGTTCGTTGAAACCCTGGTAGATGAAAAACTGACCCCAGGTAACAGCACCATAGGCGTTCAGTCCTTCTTCGCTCACCATGTGCACTTCGGGACGAAAGTAAAACGTGGTGTGCGGGTTGATGTAGAGCAGTGCGTGGCCGGATGCGCTGCGGGAGGGCGCTATGGCAAAACCATTGGAGCCGTCCACCTGCCGCTGTAGTTCCCTCTCCGCCGCAAAGAACCCGGGATGCCCGGTCGCTTGTATGTTCGTCAATGTGATCGGGTTATTCATCCCGTAAAACGCTTCCACATCTTTTGCCGTCACATTGCCGGAGTTGATGGCGCCGATACTGCCGTCGGTCCACAGCAGCGGGTACCAGGGTTGGAAACGGTGGAGAAGGGCGGGCTTCACGCCGGGATGGGTGTAGAGGTAATAGTTGATGCCATCGGCCCAGGCGTTGAGGAGTTGCCGCAGCCAGGCGGGAGCGCTCCGGTAGTCGGCCACGGCGCCGGCCGAATCAAGCAGGAGGCGGAGGTAAAGGTCGTTGTACAGCTCCTTTTCGCCGTAGAGCTCGGCACGGCGGCCCAGTTTCTCGATGTAGTTCTGCTCCACCCGGTTGAAATCGTCTTCGCATTGGGCATAGATGAGCCCGAAGACCGCGTCGGCATCGGTTTTACCGTACACGTGGGGGATGCCCCAGTGATCGCGGTGGATGGTGATGCGTTGGGCCTGCTGCTTCCAGCGGGCGGTTTCGGCAGCAGTGAAAGACTGGCCCTGAACGAGGGTGGGGAACAGCAGCAGAAATAAACAGAACAGCTTCATACACGGAGCGGTTAATCGTACGCCTTAAAGCTACGTGATCGGGTCAGCAGGAACAAACAGGAATTTGTATCCCGGAACAGGAATTACAGGAACGGTTGCCGTATGTGCTTTTGTGAACGCGTAATGAATGGCCTGCAGGTAACTCCCGGAGGACGCACACGGACGAACTTGCTTAATTTAAAACCTCGTACAGGATCACCTCCCCTTCTTTGTTTTTAAGCGCTGCAGAACCGATGCGGTTGCATTGAAAACTCTGCTTCACCTTTTCATAGCTTTCTTCCGTGATCAGGATCTGGTTGGACCCAGCTTTGCCTTGCAGGCGCTGGGCGGTGTTCACGGTGTCGCCTATAACGGTATAGTCGAGCCGCCGCAGTGCCGCCGAACCGATGTTGCCCGAAATCATTTCACCGCTGTGGATGCCAATTGCCACTTTGGGTAAAAAGCTGTGTTCGGATGGTAGCGCGTCTATTTTATTGCGGATAGCGAGGCAGGCATCTATGGCCCGGTCGAGGTGGAAGCTTCCCTTAAAAACAGCCATTATACAATCACCCATGAACTTGTCTACAATTCCGTTCTGGGCAATGATTTCCTTCACCATGAGATCAAAATAATGATTGAGCATCTTCACCACCGTATCGGCAGCTTGCTTTTCGCTGATGGCAGTAAAGCCGCAGATATCAATAAAGGCAACAGAGGCCTCCACCGTTTCATTGTCGGTCAACGACTGTTCGTATTCCCGTGTGCCCATGAACTGCAGCACATTGGCATCCACATACATCTTCAGGATGTTGTTTTCCTTGATGGCCTGCAGGGTTTCTTTCAGTTGGTTCACGTAGCGGATGGTTTTCTCCATGGTGATGGACAAGTCTTCAAAATTCACCGGCTTGGTGATGAAATCGAAGGCCCCCCGGTTCATGGCTGTGCGGATATTGTCCATGTCGCCGTAGGCAGATACCATCACGGCCCGGGTGAGCGGAGCGGCTTCACTGAGGCGGGTGAGCAAGGTCAGTCCGTCCATTTCCGGCATGTTGATGTCGCTCAGAATGATGGCGATATCCGGGTGTTGCTGCATTTTTTCAAGCGCATCATGGCCGTTCACAGCAAACACGAATTCGTATTGCTGTTCCCGGATCTCCCGGCGGAATTTCTGCCGGATCAGCACTTCCAGGTCGGTCTCGTCGTCGGCAACAAGTATCTTGGTCATGACATTTTTGTTTTAAGTTTTTCCTTTAGCGCCGAAAAATCAACCGGTTTGGTTAAAAAATCATCCGCGCCGGATTGCAACGCGTTGTTGTAATTGTCCGCATCGCCGTACGCTGTGATCATCATCACCACAGGCGGGGGCTTCTCGTATTCCTTTTTAATGCGGCGGAGTAATTCCAGGCCGCTCATACCCGGCATATTGATATCGCTCAGAATCAGAATGGCCTCCTGGTGATGACTTTGCATGTAAGCCAGCGCTTCTTCTCCGGAAAAAGCAAATGCAAATTCCATTTCACCGCTTCTCATTTCACGGCGAAAGCGTTGTTCAAACAACACTTTTACATCCTGTTCATCATCCACTACTAAAATTTTCATGATTGTGAATTGGGGAGGTGAACAATAAAAGTCGTGCCTTCCTTTTCTTTTGTTTCAACCTGCATGGAACCACTATGTCCCTTGGTGACAATATCATAACTCAGGCTGAGACCCAACCCGGTTCCCTGGCCGGTGGGCTTGGTAGTGAAGAAGGGTTGAAAGATCTTGTCAATGACAGCCCGGGGAATACCTGTTCCGTTATCGGCAATGGTAATAGTAATGGCACCTGTTCCCTTTTTTGTTGTAACGGAAACCAGGGGTTCGTAGCTTTCGTCACCCAATGATGCCGCTTTTGCCTTTTCACTTACGGCATAAAATGCGTTGTTGATTAAATTCAGAACAACGCGCCCGATCTCCTGCGGCACCACCTTTACTTTTCCGATGTGTGGATCAAAATCGGTGGAAAAACCGGCTCGGAAACTTTTATCCTTTGCCCGGAAACCATGATAGGCCAGCCGCAGGTACTCATCACACAAGGCATTGATATCCGTCGGTTCTTTTACCCCGCTGCCGCTCCGGCTGTGTTGCAGCATGCCTTTTACGATGGAGGACGCCCGTTCACCGTGATGGGCAATTTTTTCCAGGTTGCCGATCAGATCATCCGCAATGCCTTTTACCTCCGCGGTATTTCCCTTGTCCGCTTCCTCCACCAGTTCCCGCACCAGGTCGGCGCTCACCTCGCTGAAATTGTTCACAAAATTCAGGGGGTTCTGGATTTCATGGGCAATGCCCGCCGTGAGTTCGCCGAGGCTGGCCATTTTTTCGCTCTGGATGAGCTGTTTTTGTGTGGACTTGAGTTGCTCCAGCGCTTCCTCGGCAATGGATTTCTGGTGCTCAATGATGTTGTTTTTCTGTTGCAGTTCCCTGTTGGCTGTTTTCTCTTTTTGCCGGCTGCGGTACACGAGGAAAATGACCAGCAAGGCGGAGAACAAGGCAGCAAAAGCCGAAAAGATCCACCAGCGCTGCTGCAGGTTGGTGCGCTCGTATTCCAGTTCCTTTTTTGAGAAATCAAATTCGGCTTTCAACCGTTCGCTCATCCGCTCCGCCTCCGTGTTGCGCAGGCTGTCGGCATACTGTTTAAAGCGGCGGTAATGGGCCAGCGCCTGCAGGCCGTCGCCCTTTTGTTCGTAAACGGAAGCCAGTACTTCGTTGGCATCCCGCATCAGCTGCGGCTGCCCCATTTCTTCCGCCATGACCAGCGCCTGTTGTCCATAGCTAAGCGCTTCTGCTGATTTACCCTGCCGGTGCAGGGTATTGGCCAGGCCTGTGAGGGCAACACAGGCGGAAGGCTTGTACCCGGCCTCCAGGGCCAGGTCGGCTGCCTGCTTAAAATACCGGGCGGCCACGGCTAAACTGTCCGACTTAAAATACAAAAGCCCCAGGTTTTTATTCGCCGATATCAGCGAACGGATTCTGCCGGCCAGTGCCGCA
The DNA here is from genome assembly GCA_937862815.1 of uncultured Chitinophagaceae bacterium. GTDB lineage: Bacteria > Bacteroidota > Bacteroidia > Chitinophagales > Chitinophagaceae > Lacibacter. The sequence goes on from CALMED010000047.1 coordinate 70,680, forward strand.
TTGGTAAGCGCCGTTGTAAAATAATGCCGGGCCGTAGCAAAGTCGTTTTTGTCGAGATAAATTTCACCGATGTTGTTGCTGGCAATTACGATTCCGTCTGTATCGTGTAACGCAACGGAAATATTCAGGAACTTTTTGTAATTCAGTTCTGCTTCATCCGGCCTGTTCTGGTAATAATGAATAATGGCGATGTTGTTGTGGGTACTTCCTGCAGTATACTGGTCTTTCACCGCTTCAGCAGCCGCCAGGGTTTCGTAGTAATACTGGAGCGCCCTGCTGAAATTTCCCTGGGCCATGGCCGTCAGCCCCAGGTTGTTCAGCGCCTTCGGGAGCAGCTCCGTAAGCTGGTGTTGTTTACAGCGCTCCACGCCCTTTTGCAGGCTTTCAATGCTGGCCGCATAGTCCCCTTTGTTGTACAAGGCAACGCCCGTATTGATGTAAACCGATGCTTCTCCTTCGTGATAGCCTGCCTCCCGGCACCATTTGTCGTGCTGTTGAAGAAGCTGTAAAGCGCTGTCGGGATTCTTCTCCGCATAACTGAATGCCAGGTTATTCACCGCTTTGAGCCAGGCCGTATCCTTTTTGTAATTGACTTTTTGCTGCAGTTCCTGCACCCGCAGTTGCAGCGTGGCAATATTGCCCTTTTGGGCAACTGCCGGGGCAACAGCCCAACAAAGTAATATCCCTGTAAACAACCAGGTGAAAGCCAGAAAGCGCATGGGGGTAAGGTTCATCGATTGCTAACAAGATAAGTATTCCGCAAGGCAATCGGGTAAGAAAATTCCGCTTTATTTACGGCAAAGGGACCATTGGGTTAAAAAAGGGCTTGCACGGCTGACGAGAAAAACTATCTTTATACCTAAACCATAAACTTTGCTTATGCAACATGTAAAAAAATTACGCCGCATGGCCGGCTGGGCGCTGGCGCTTGTATTTACATCCGCCCTGGTAATTGCCTGCAACAACGAAGCCGAAGACTCACAGGAGCCCGCAGCCGACACCCCTGCTGTGGTAGCCCCTCCTGCAACGGACACCCTGCCCGCAGTGGATACCACTGCCACCAGCCGTCCGGACGGAAGTACAACAGGCGGAATCAAGTAAAAACTTCACCCATGACCGGCAGAAGCTGTTGGAGGTTTGTAAAGAAACAACTGCCAATAGCTTCTGTTTTTTTATGCCTGCTTGTTGGTGGCGGCACAACCTCCTCGCAGGCACAGGCGTATTTTCATCTGCAGGTGGAGAGCGATACGCCCGTTGTTGCCTACCAGTATTTTTTGCGCCTGGAACCGGATGGCGGCGCTTCCCTCCGGATGGCTTACACAGCGGAGGGAAAAGACGTACTGGCAGAAGTGTTGCTGGCCGATTCGGTAACCTCCGGCTCCAGCCGCTTCCTGGTGCCTCAAACCTCCCCCCGGTTTATTAAAGGCATACCTGCCGTTCCACCGCCGCTGCCCTGCCTGCAGTTTGAACCGCGGACGGACAGTACCGGACTGTACTATGAGCCCACCGCTGTTTACTTCGTCCAAAACGGAAACCTGCTGCCGGCAACGTTGGTAACGGCTCAACAGAAAACATTTGAAGAGCTTGTACAGGAAAAAGCCCGGGTGCTGCAGTTTTATCCGGTGAACGATCCGTTTTACCTGTTACTGTCTGGTTTTTCCACCCGCAGCCTCAATACGGATGAAGTAAAGCGCAGGTTCTACCTCATCCTCATAGCCAATACCAACGACCCGCTGATTGGTACTTCGTCGCAAAAAGACCTGCAGGGAATGACCGAAACATTTACCGTGCTCACCCGGCAGGCCGGTATCACCCTGGTACCTGTGGTTGTAGCCGGCGATGCGTTCAACATCGGCAACACCCGAAAAGTCATTGATACCATCCGTCCTGGTCCCGCGGACATTGTTTTATTCTACTATTCCGGTCATGGTTTCCGGTACAGCAACGACAACAGTAAGTACCCCCGCATATCTTTCCGTACCAATAACCTGCAGGTACGGGCCAATAACAACCTGGCCGTGGAAGATGTGTACAACCGTCTCCTGGCCAAAGGGGCCCGCGTTACCATTGTAATCAGCGATTGCTGCAATGAAAAACTGGGTGCTTCCGTACCGTTTGGAATGGACCTGCTGCGGCCACGGTCCACGGGCACAGAAGGTATGAAGCTGAACTTCGACCAGTTCAGGAAATTGTTTATTCCCCCCCAGCCCACCTCCATCATTATTGGCTCCGCGGCAGCCAACCAACTGGCCGTGGGCAATCCGCATATGGGTGGATTCTTTACCAATTTCTTCCGGGCCGAACTCATCAAGAGCCTGTATGGCAATACGGGTGAAAATTCCTGGCTGCGCATAGCGCTGAACGCAACAGAAAACACCCGCAAACAATCCCTCACGGCCCCCTGCCCGCATACCCCCAATGTACAGGGACGGTGCCTGCAACGGGCCGAGGTGAAAGTGCTGCCGCCCCTGTAACCGGCCGCATCATTGCTCCCAGTTCGCCGCTTCACCGGGAATGCGGTACAAATTAGGCGTCAAAAAGACATCCTCCCGCTCATTCCCTGTACAGGCTGCCTCTTCCGTTTCCAGTTGGAACAGGTTGGCGTTACCTCTTCTTTTTTTAAGTGACGCCCAGGCGGGATCATGCTGCAGCACCTGCGCCTGGCAAAACCCGGCAGCAAGGGCTTTTTCCAGGTAGGTACGGGCTGATTTATCTTTCCGTAACAAGGCATAGCAACGTGCCAGCATGTAATACCGCCGGGCCAGCAACGGCTGCAGGGCGGGCGGCTGGGCGTGATTGCTATCTGCTTGTGGTACGAGGGGAAACTGCTGCTGCAAGAGCGCAACCGCCTCCTTGTACTGTTGCTGCACCATCAAGAGGTTGGCTTCCTGCAGCAGGCGGCGGCAACTGTCGGCAAGATCCGTAACGGGAGATTGACGGATGAGTTCCGTAACCCGCGTGTAATTTCCCGCAACGGTGTGGAAGAAGATGAGGTGTTGCAGTGCTGCCGGATCGAGCAGGTGTTGCTGCTGCAGTGTATCCAATTGCTGCTGCGCCTCCTTGTGATAGCCTGCGTACAGCAAGAGGCGAACGAGTGCCTGCCGGATGCCGGTGTTGGCCGGATGCCGGCGCAACACATACGTGTACCACTTCTTTGCAGCTGCATCATTTCCCACCCATCTGAACAGGTCGGCCAGCATACGTGCGTTGGTTATATCGGCTTCCTCACCGGGTGCTAGTGCCTGTGCCTCCTGAAACAGTCCAATGGCTGTTGTTACGGGGTGGAAGGCCGGAAGCTGTATGAATATAGTATCGTTTAATCCGGGCAACGGCCATTGCGCTTCCTGTGTGTCAAAAGGCTCCTGCCCGGTTTGCCAGGGATAGGCATAGTTCACCAGGTCGTTGGTGAAAGAGACGTACTGCTCCTCCGGCATCTGGCTGTAGGCCAGCAGCAGGCGCTGGTACAAAAAGCGGGCAGCCTGTTGCTTCCAGTAATAATTGCGGGGCTGGCGTTGCATCATCCGGTTGTAGAAGTCATGTACGGTTATTTCCAGTTCGCGGTTCGTTTTTACCCAAAATATGTTGAAGATTCTGCCGGTCTGTTGCCAGGTGCCGGGTACCCGGTCTTGCACGGCTTTACGTCTTAGATCCCCGGCCGTCCGGCTCCGTTCTACCTGTTCCAGCAAAACCGCTTCCGCCTGGTCGTATTGCTGCAATTGTTCATGAAGCTTCATTAATTGAACAGCGGAAGAGATTTTTACCGGCATATCATACAGGCCGAGTAAATACTCGTAGGGCGACATATCGGGTGAACCGTTCTGCGCATGGTAGGTATAATCTTTATAGACGGCCTGCTCGCTGAGCTTTCTGTTCTCCCGTACCAGCACCTGCCGGTACACCGCAATGGCTTCGGGGTACTGCTGTTGCTGCTCATACGTCCGGGCCAGCAAATAGAAATCTTCCTCCGCATCGTAGTTGAACCCGGTGAGCAGGTGAAAGATGCATTCCACCAATTGGGGGTTATCGGTTTGATAATCTGTTTCATGTACGAGCAAACTGTCGGTTCGGTGACGGCGGATGGCTTCCTGCAAGAAGGCCGCCGCCTCGTTGAATTTACCCTGTGCAAGCAAGGCCTTGCCGAGGTAGTGGTGTGCCAGGGGAATTCCGGGCCGCAGGTGCACGATCTTCCGGAGATTGTTAACAAATGTGTCGGGTTGCAGGGTTTCCTGTGTACCCAGTGTGGTAAGCAGCAACCACAGCGGATGTTGCTGGTAGGCGCCTGGAAGCAAGTGCCGGAAACAGGAATCTGCACGGACGTACAATTCAACAGGTGGAATACCTCCCAATTCCACGCCATACCGGAAATAGGCATCGTTGACTGCAAAATCATTTTTCAGCGATGCCGCTTTGAAAAAGAAACGGTTGGCTTGTTCGTAATCCCCTGTCTGCAGGTACAGATAAGCCAGCCGCTCAAACGGCAGGTAATGCACCGGGTTCAGTTTGGTTGCACGGAGGAAATACGAAAGGGCCTCCAGTAACTTATTTTCCCGCTCCATCAGCAACCCCGCATTGATGTACACATACGAAAGGCCGGGCTGCAGCGAATCGGCATTCTGCAAGGCCAGTCGTGCCTGTGTATAATTCTTCGTCATCAGGTTCATGCGTACCTGGTTGCTCCACGGTATGGCCCAGGTGCTGGCCAGGGCAGATGCCAGGTTGTAATGATACTGAGCAGAATCAAATCGCCGTTGGTGCACGTACAGGTTGCCCAGCTCGTTGTGCACATAGGCCGCATACGGCTCGAGTGCCAATGTCTGGTATTGATACCGGAAGGCCATCCGCAGCAGGCTGTCGGTATTCCGGGAAACCGCCATCTCCATCCGGGTCAGGATGCCCAGGAGGTAGTACCGGTTGGTTTGCAACACGGCTGCCAGGTGATGGTTGGGGGGGATGAGCGACAAAGCAGTTTCAATCAGGGGCACCACATCCCGGTAATTACGGGCGCCGGTGTAATAGTATTGTCGCTTTTCCAGTTCCGCCTCTTCGCCTGCCAGAAAAGCGTTGATCATGGCCTGCACATTAGCGTGTGCCCACTCCACCAACCGTTCATTGAACTGTTTGTTAAGCAATGGCTGCCGCCGGAGTTGATCCGCTAAAAGATGCAACGAATCAAGATGGGCAAAGCCGCCAAAGTACGGTGCATCATTGTCTGCCCGCTGGTTCAGACTGTCCTGCCACTGTACACACTGGTCGAGAATATGCAGGGGAAGCGAATCGGACGGCAGAATCTGCAACCGGTTGAAATCAATAAACAGTTCCAGCGGATACCGGGCCACCTGCTGAAAGAAGTAGTCAAGCGGAGGAAGTTCGGGTTCCCTGACGTCCTCCTGTTGAACCGAAGTGCCGGCGGCGGGATCAACCGTCGCCAACACCAGCCGCGGATTGCCATCAAGCACTGGTGTTTGCGGATGACGCAATAATTTTAAAAACTCATCCTGGCGGAATGCGGAATCAATAAACTGCTGCAATTCTTCAAACGAAATGCGGTTATCTCTTACCCGTTCAGCCCTTCCGTACAAACCCATGAGCAGGTAATACGAAAAAACACCCCGGCCGCCTCCCCAAAACTCCCCTTCGGCCGCCTCTTCATGGGCCGCACAGGCGGTTAACCGAATTTCCTGGTGCAGTACCTGCTGGAGCTGTTGTCCCACCCACTGCTTTCCTTTAAAAAAATCGCCGGCCAGCTTTCCGGAATGACAGGCATCGGTGATGAGCACCACCCGCACGTTTTTGTCCAGTGTCAGAAAGTTCGCATCCTTGTTCAGCGCTTCCACCGCAATGGCATGGTTCGGATAGTTGTTGGGCGGCGTATTGTACGCAAGTAAATAGCCGTTGTTTTGCTGATTAACTGTTTCGAGATCGCCGTGACCGGAAAAATAGATGTATGCCAGGTCCCCTTCCCGGCATTGCTGCTTCAGCCAGTCGAGAGCGTTGTATATGGCCCCGATGGTGGCCCGTTCGTTCAGCAACACCCGCATATTTGAATCGGGTACCGCTCCCCCGGAAGGAGATTGCAGCCACCGGGCAAACAGTTGTGCGTCTTTATGCGAATAGGCAAGGGGTTTGATGGATGCATGTTCATAGCTGGAAATGCCAATCACCACCGCATAGGTATTGCCTCTTTTCTCCTGTGCCGTGGAAACCAAAGCATATCCCATGAAAATTAATAGCCACAGAATGCGGGGCATAATAAAAATTTTAAAGAAGCTCTATACAGGCAACTCCATTGTAAAAAGAGTACCCTCCCCTTCCTTCGTCTGCACCTTCAAATCGCCGCCATGCGCCTTTACAATATCATAACTCAGGCTCAATCCCAAACCTGTTCCCTGTCCTGTAGGCTTGGTAGTGAAGAAGGGCTGAAAAATTTTTTCCTGTACAGCAGCCGGAATTCCGTTTCCATTGTCTTTTACGCTTACCAGAATTTTCGCGCCGAGATTCCTGGTACGCATGGTAACGGTTGGTTCGTACCCGGAAACAGAATTTTTTGACTTTTCATTCACAGCATAAAAGGCGTTGTTGACCAGGTTTAAGATCACCCGTCCGATGTCCTGGGGTACAATGCTGACACTGCCGATTGAATCATCAAGGAGCGTTTCGAATTTTGCGTTGAAGGCTTTGTCTTTCGCCCGGAGTCCATGGTAGGCCAGCCGCAGGTACTCGTTGCATAATTCGTTGATAGCGGTAAGCTCTTTCTGCCCGCTGCTGGTACGGCTGTGCTGCAGCATGCCCTTTACAATACCGGCAGCCCGTTCGCCGTGATGATGTATTTTTTCCAGGTTACCGATCAGGTCCTCTGCTATCGCTTTTACTTCTTCCGTATTGCCCCTGTCCACTTCTTCCACCAGTTCTTTGAGCAGTTCCGTGCTTACGTCGCTGAAGTTGTTGACAAAATTCAGGGGGTTCTGTATTTCGTGCGCAATACCGGCGGTGAGTTCACCGAGCGAAGCCATTTTCTCTGACTGGATCAATTGCTGCTGGGCCGCTTTCAGTTCTTCCAGCGACTGTTGCAGGGCTGCATTGCTCTCTTCTATGGCTTTTCTTTTCTGTTCCAGCTCTGCAATGGTTTCTTCCAGTAAAATTGCGGTGGTTCGTTTTACCTTTTCGGTACGGTCAAGTTTGAACGTGGATATTTCCAATTCCTTATCAGCATCTTTCAGCGACTTGACAATATCCGCCTTTTGTTCGGCAGTCAAGGATTCATGCTGCTGAAGAAGTTGATGTACTGTTTGTAAATGCCGGTTCATTTAATTTCTTTTAATGCGATGCAGCAGGTGGTTAGATTGTGCATTTCCAGGTTACCCCCGGTGGCCCGTCCCAATTCGGCATTGGAAAACATCCCGGCCATGGGCATATTCCATACCTTGTTGATTCCCGCAATTTCTTCGGGCATGAGGGGGCCAAGACACAGGATCCTGCCGGCACAGCTGAAGACCACCACCGCGTCGGCTTCCGGCATTTGTTCTTCTTTCAGTTTTTGAACGCTCTCCACCACTTTGTTCATCACATCCCAGTCGGGCGGAACGGAAAAGCGCACCTTCGAGCCCTGCGGTACGGTACCGCTGCAAAAAAACGACCGGTCGCTCCAGTCTACCACAAGTCCGGGACGCATGACCGGATCGCCTTTTTCCCGCTGTAGTTGCAGGGGGAAATTCGCGGCCACTTCGATCCACGCGTCTTTATTGTCGGGGGTGATATTCTCCAGTCCGCCAAACTTGGTGGTGATATCAAGAGCCGGTTCGTCATCAATGGTTATCACATGGTTGCCCACGCTTCTGGTAACTGTTTTTTCGGTGCCAACGGCCTTCCAGCCGCAGGTCGCAATTCCTTTTACCTGCACCTTGCTTTCATCTATGGCCAACACAAGCATTCCATGCTCACTTTCCCAGCCGTTTGTAAAAACAAAGGTTTTCGTAAAGGCATAATCATCGCCTGCACCTGCACCAAAGGCAGTAACGGCTTCCCCCGCCACCTCCTGTATCCCATACAGCACCTGTTCGCCATCGGAAGCAGGATTGCTGATTGCCAGGAGAAAGGCAACTTCTTCAAAATCCTCTTTTGCCTTTTTTGCAATGGCGCCGGATGTTTCGCGGTAACGACCCGGTGGAAAGTGCTCGTAATACAGTTTGAAATACTCTCTGCTTATATCGAGCAGCAACAGTACAACTGATCCTTTTCCCGTTTGCTCATCAATGAATTCCCCGTTGGTGGTGACGCCAAAAACAGCAATACCCGATTCGTCCAGCATACGGCAGATGGCATTCCGGTCCTGTACTACCGACAGAAAGAGCAGGGCAAGCGTAGGGCTGAAACCATCCGCCTGGCTTTCCTGTAATGCTTGCTTTATTTCTTCTGTAGATTTTCCTTTGATGGATTTTGCTTTCATGATTATTTTTCTTTTAAAGCCACAATACAACACGCATTATTGTGATATTCAAATTTTCCTTTTTTTGATTTTCCATACTCCCCATAGGTAAAAAAGCCGGCCATGGGTGCATCCCATATTTTTTGCACCTGGTCTATCTCTTCCTTTATAACCATTCCAAATGATAAATGCCTGCTTACACATGAAAACATGATCAGGGCGTCCGCCTGCTGCTGTGCATCATCCATAATTTCTTTACAGTCTTCCACCACTTTATCAATGGAATCAAAATCGGGCGGCATGGCAAACTTAATTTTCGAACCCTGCGGTACTTTCCCGGAACAAATGAGGGAACGATCCACCTTGTTGGCAAACATAGCAGTACGTATCACAGTTTCTGTATTCTCCCGCTCAACCTGCAGGGGATAATACCAGGAACTCAGAAACCTCACAATTTCATTGTCGCCTTCCTGCCTGATCTCCACACCCAGGAAATTCATTAAGGTGTCCAGTGCCGGCTTATCGTCGATGGTATAAACAATACTGCCCTCGCTCCTGGTAACCGTCTTTGTGGTGCCAATGGCATTCCAGCCGCAGGTTGCTATACCTCTTACATCAATTTTAGCTTCATCAATAATGATTGCCACCAAGCCACAGGAGCTGCTTTTACCATTGGTAAAAACAAAGGTTGCTTCAAGTGCCAGATCATCTCCTGCTTTACCTCCAAAAATAGTTACTTCACCATTGGGTGAGGAAACAGGTGACTCAAAAGACTTCAGGATACCCTCAACAATGGGCTCACCATCAGAGGATACGCCGCTGTTGGCTATAATAAAAGCCGGACTGAAAAAGGTTTCTTTTCCAATGGTGCCAAGTTTTTTTGCATCTTCAAAGGCCGAATCCTGGCTTGTTTCAATCAATTCAATTTTAAAACAGTCCGGATCTATATCCAGCAGCAGCAGGACAATGCTTCCTTCCTGAATTTCGCCATCTGTAAACTCGCCCGCAGTGGTAGCACCAAATAGCTGAATACCTTTTTCGTCAAGTAACCTGCTGACCGCCTCCCTGTCCTGCTTTACTGACATGAATAAAAAACCAAGGGTTGGTTTGAATCCATCAGCCATGCTTTCACTTAAAGCAGCAGCAATCGTTTCTGTAGATTTTCCTTTGATGGATTTTGCTTTCATGATGTAACTCCTTTTATTTTTCTTTCAAGGCTACGACACAGCAGGTATTGTTGTGAAATTCATGTTTTCCTCTGTTGGATTTCCCAAATTCCCCATAACTGTAAAAGCCAATGAATGGGGCATTCCACACCTGCATCACCCGTTCCAGTTCTTCGCTTGCCAACGCTCCAAACGAAACGTAACGGGCTATGCATGAAAACATAATCACAGCATCCGCTTCCCGGCTGCTTTTTATATTCAGATTGCTGCACTCTTCCACCACTGTATCTATGACATCGAAATCGGGTGGTAAGGAGAAGCGTATCAGGGATCCTTGCGGCACTTTCCCCGCACAAATCAGTGAACGGTCCTCCAGGTTGCCCAACTGAGCGGTTCGCATGACCGCCGGCGCATCGGTTCTTTCCAGTTGCCAGGGGTAATAAGCTCCGATATCAACCACAGAACCCGCAACGGCTCTGAGATCCTCCATATTAATACCGAGATACCTGACCACAAGATCAAGTGCCGGTTGATCGTCAATTGTATAAACAATATTACCCTCACTTTTTGTGATGGTCTTTGTAATGCCAATGGGTTTCCATCCACAGGTTGCGGTGCCTGTTACTTCAACTTTTTCTGCATCGATAATAAGTGCCAATAATCCCGATATACTGCTGTTATCACTATTAAATACAATGGGACCAACGAGTGTTATCTCATCACCCGCCACTCCTCCAAAGATAGCCGGCTCTCCGCCAGAACCCTCTTCAATACCTTGTATGATTTGTTCATGGTCAGGTTGGTTGTTTCCCCACATCCAGCCTGTGGCTATTATAAATGCAGGTTTATGAAATACTTCTTTTCCTGCTGCTCCCAGTTGTTTTGCCGAATCATACTCAGATGAAAGTGCTATATCATAAAATACTATTTTAAAGTATTCCGGATTCAGATCCAGCAGCATGATGACAATACCCCCCTCACTTATTTCGCTGTCGATGAATTCGCCGGCTGTAGTAGCACCAAACACCTGGATATTGTGATGATTCAACAGGGCACAAACCGCTTGATGATCCTGCTTTACAGACATGAAAACAATTGCAAGGGTCGGCTTATATCCATCTGCCATACATTGCTGTAAGGCTGATTGAATTTGTTCTGTTGATTTTCCTTTTATAGTTTTTGCTGTCATAATTTACCTAATTAATGGTTCCAATAAGAATCGTTACACCTCCGGTTGCAAAATTGGAAAGATCTGCTGCCATAGCCATTCCCTCAGAAGAACTTAGTGCCTGCTGCATTTCAGCAGGGTTGTTAAAATAAAGCTCCGCCATCCGGTAGTATGCCGGAGGCGAACCATCCGGACCGGGTAAAAACTTTGTGTATTCTGCTTTTGTAATGCCTGTCACATTACTCACGAGCGGAAGATGTATTTCAGAATAATAGGATTCAAAAGCATTGACATCAGCAGGATGTCCGTAAAGTACTGTTCCCTTAATCATAGTAATGTTTTTTTAATTTTCTTTCAATGCAACCCAGCAACAGGTCATGTTATGAAATTCATTGTATCCCCCGGTGGTTCTTCCATATTCGCCATACGAGAAGAAGCCGGCCTGGGGCACATGATAGACCGACTGTACCGCAGTAAGCTCCTCGCCGATCATAGGGCCAAAAGCCCCCAGCCGTCCGATGCAGGAGAAGAGAAGCAATGCATCGGCGTTGGGCATTTCTTCTTCCCGGAAGCGGAGCGCTTCCTGGTGCAGCTGCGGGAACGTGTCAAAATCAGGTGGCATCATCAGCCGGAGCTTGTCGCCCGCTCGTATATCACCGGTAACGATGATGGCTTTACTGGCTGCATCAAATCCCATAACGCTGCGGATTACGGGATTCCCCCTGTTGCGGTAAAGTCCCAGGAATATTTCCCGGGGATTAAAGTCATTGAAATCTTCATCACGAAGACGGACACCCACAAAACGGGGGATTATTTCTGCAGCGGGATGTTCATCCACTTCCAGGATCATGCTCTCAGAAGCACGGGTAACAGTTTTAAGGGTACCAGCCGGCTGCAGGCCGGAGAAAGCATGCCCTTTTACCGTGATTTTATCGGTATCAAAGGCCATCAGCATGATCCCCTGGTTGCTTTCCCAGCGATTGGTAAAAACAAAGCTTTCCTGCATCCGGAAATCGTCGCCCGCACCACCGCCCCAGACCTGCGCCCCATTGCCGACCACCCGGGTAACCGCCTGCTGGATTTTCTCGCCCATGTACAGTGTCTCCACTCCCCGGAAACTGGTCGCCAATAAGAAGGCCGGATGTACAAACTCTTGTTGCAATTCATGCGTAAGTTTCTCCGCTTCCCGTCCTTCGTTTTCGGGATGGTAGGTGCCCTTGCGGATCCGGAAAGCAACCGGATCGGGGTTCAGCAGCAACACGGATATGGATTGGCTCATTGCTTCCCGGTTAGAGATTTCGCCGCCGGTGGTGGCGCCGAACACCTGCATTCCCCGACTGTCAAGTTCAGCCGTTAAGGCTGCCCGGTTATGAACAACCGAACAAAACACAAAGGCAAGCGTTGGCCGGAAGCCATCGTCCATCGCCTGGTTTAGGGATTCCTTTAACTCGTCTGCCGACCTTCCGCTGATTGATTTTGCCTGCATGGTTCCTGTTAAACGTTATTTATGAAAGAGGTAGTTGAATGACAAACGAAGTGCCTTCTCCTTCTTCCGAATCTACCTGTAAGGTTCCGTTGTGCCCCTTGGTAATTATGTCATAGCTCAGGCTCAATCCCAATCCCGTTCCCTGCCCGGTGGGTTTGGTGGTGAAGAAGGGCTGGAATATTTTTCCTTTTACGCTTTCGGGCATTCCTGTGCCGTTGTCCCTGACGGTGATTTCAATATGGCTGTTTGTTTTCCGGGTTGAAACAAACACAACCGGTTCATACCTGCTGTCTGAATATTTCTTTCGTTCGTTCACAGCATAAAATGCATTGTTGATTAAATTCAGAACAACCCGTCCCAACTCCTGCGGCATAATAATAACATTTCCAACAGACGCATCGAAGGAGGTCTCAAACCGGGCATTGAACGATTTTTCTTTTGCACGCAGGCCGTGGAAGGCCAGCCGCAGGTATTCATCGCACAACGCATTGATATCGGTCATCTCTTTTTGTCCGGTGCTGCTCCGGCTGTGCTGGAGCATGCCTTTCACAATGCCGTCGGCCCGCTTGCCATGGTGATTGATCTTTTCCAGGTTCTGCATCACATCCTGCATGATGTCGCGGGCCCCGGCCATATCTCCCTTTTCGATGGCCTCCCGCATTTCATCCATCAGTTCTTTGCTCACCTCGCTGAAATTGTTCACGAAATTCAGAGGGTTTTGGATTTCATGGGCAATGCCGGCCGTGAGCTCACCCAGGCTGGCCATCTTCTCCGCCTGGATCAATTGCTTTTGCGTGGCCTGCAGTTCGGTCAATGCCTCTTCGGCTTTCTGCTTGGCTTCCTTGATGGCTACCAGGTCCTTCTCGGCCTGCAGGGCATGCGCTGCTGCTACCTGCAAATCATTGAAGCGGGTATACGCCAATGAAAACACGGCGGCGGCCCTTCGCAGCAAATCCCAGCTTTCTGCTGAAACAGCACCGGGCGATGCAGCACCCATGTACCCCCCCTGAAACTTAACGAGGTGGTACGTCCGCTCCGGAATCTCGTCTCCGTAATACCCCTGTAATACGGTTGATCGTGCTGCACAATAGTTGATCCATTCTTTTCTGTTGTCGCCATTCATTACAATGGAAGTGTACTCCTTCCTTGAACGGTAAAATTTCCACATTTCTCTTCCCACCCATGTGTCTGCAAAAGTGATGGCCATTTCATCACTCACCAGCCGCTTATCTTTTTCCCTTATATCTTTGATGGCGTACCAGCATTCGGCTTGCTCATGCTCTTTGTCAACAATATAGATGGAGCTTGTTTCCAGTTCCTCCACGCCCAGTTGTCCCATTTCATTTCGTAGCAATTCCGCCACCTCCGCCAGTTCGTTTGGTTGCTGCATGGCCAGTGAACGGGAGCGTACTTTTTCCAGTGCCGCTTCTATCTGAGCTTCCCGTGCCTGTTCTTCTGCTTTTTTCAGATCCAGGAAACGGGTGTAGGCTCTTTCAAACTCAACGGCAAACCGGTGCAGTATTTCCTTTTCCTGCTGAGAAAGCGGTCGCCTGGTATCAATTCCAAAGCAGCCATAGCGCATGAACGCTTCGGTATAAAATATTCCGTCCGGAAAGTTGGCCGGCTTTAACGCTTCGGCACCTGCGAGCAACTCTTCCCAGGAAGCAAAAAAAACCGGCACGGCTTCCGGCTCAATAAAATGTTCATGTACCGAAACACCGCTTCGCCAGTCATTGAAGCAGGCAGCGGTATACGGTTCTGTCATATCCAGGGGATAGGCAATGGCCTTGGTATGAAACTGCCTTTGTCCCTCCTGCTCTTCCATCCAGGTGGCCCAGAACAAATGATTCCCATTTTCTTCATCCGGCAGCCATACAAATGAGAACTCCGCATCCATGTGAAGGAACAGCAGTTGCTCATGAAACACTTTTGAGATATCGAGGAGTTCACCGGAATGCTGCATACGCATGCTTTGGGTCCGGGTACGCTCCAGCGCCAGATCAATCTGGGTCTCCCGGTTTCTTTTTTCCGCTTCTTTCAGGTCTTCAAAACGCTTATAGGCCAGGTCAAACACCCCGGCAAACCGAATAAGGGTATCCTGTGATTCTTTGGGCGGATGATATACTTCACCGGCAAGGCTGTAACCAATTTCACCGTGTGTGGTACGTGCGATAATGAAGGTCAGACCGCCAATATGCCGGATATCTTCTTCGCCAGGCGCATGCGGGTCAATCAATTCAAAGCTGCCATAGGTGTTCATCTTATCTACATAATCCCAGGCCTCATCGGCATTAAGCGGCAAAACAATAATGGGGCTGTTACCCTTCTCCCATTCGTATAAGCGTGGCATCTGTTCATGCACAAACTTTGGCACGTTGATGACCATGCCCAACCTGCTGCCATCGTCTGAGGTCATCGACAACTCATAATGCTCCGGCGCCCAGCGCATGTGCCAGAAATAATCAGCCTGGTGGCCTAATGCGACAAATTCCCTGCGCATGCTCACCACAATATCAAAGAGGTCGGACGACTTTTGCATGGAAGTAACATGCGCACGTATGCGTTCAAGCGAACGCTCTACCTGCGCTTCGCGTGCCTGTGCTTCAGCTTTTTGCAGGTCAAGGAAGCGGGTATAGGTTTGTTCGAAAACTTTTGCGAACCGCTTGAAGATATCATGTGTTTCGGGCACCGCTTCGTAGGTGATGAAGAGGATATAACCATGTCTGAAAAATGCCACATGATCTATTTGACACTTCGGGAAAGGAATGCCGGCCGCTTTCATTTGCAGCAGCTGATCACCCACACCCGGCAGACTGCACAGGTATGCGTAGTGATCGGGGCATTCCTCCTCGCCTATTTCATTGACCAACAGTGTTTCTCCCCGTTGGCCGGCCTCGTAATAGCGGAGGAAAACCCCTTCCCTCGGTGTCCGGTATTTTGAGAAAACACCCTGCCCGTTACTGCCCCATTCCATCGAGCCGGCGGGATCATCATCGTAAATATTGAACGCACAAAACCAGGTAGCCACCCCCAATGCCTGCACCTGTTTTACCAATTCGAGGGAAAGGTCAGACAGTTCCTCACTCTTATGCATGGCCATACTTCGTGCCCGCACCCGTTCCAAAGCTGCTTCTATCTGCGCCTCCCTGGCCTGTGTTTCGGCTTTTTGAAGGTCCAAAAACCGGACATATGCCTGCTCGAAGACTTTTGAAAATCGCTTTAAAACATCTATTTCATTATCCGACAATGATCCTCCTTCAAAATCATTGAGCGTGATCATGGTGTGTTTTGTGGTCACCACTGAAATAGAATAAGAAGGGCTTTGAAAAATAAATTGCTTAACGTCCGCTGTCAATTCGTTTTTCAAGGCCGTATGTTCAATTACATATGCATAGAAACTGTCTTTTTCCTGTTTTGAATAATTGCCAACAAAAAATTCAAGTTGCTTTTCCCGCGCTTCAAAAAAATCATTGGCAATTCTGTGATCAAAATATGGAAGACGGTAGTTGTTGATGGCAACACCGCTTTCAACCTGTCCGCATGTATAATTATCCAGATCTTTTGATCCTGGTATGGTAATGCTAATACCAACAGCGGAAACGGGAATACTGAGGTCTTTTAGTTTTTCAAATAACACCGTGACCACTTCATTGAGTTCCTCACTTTTATGCATGGCCAATGAGCGGGATCGTACCCGTTCCAAACCCGCTTCTATCTGTGCCTCCCTTGCCTGTACTTCCGCCCGTTGCAGATCGAGAAAGCGGGTATACGATTGTTCGAGTACAGCCCCGAACCGCCTGAGGATGTCATTTTCCGCATCCGAAAATCGCTTTCCATGATGATTGATGATGCCGATGGATGTATGCTGGTTGATAACTACCGACCGGGTGTATCCGCCCTCCCGTGCCAGCAGCTCCGCTTTGCGTTCGTCGCTGTTCTGATTCCAGGGATGGTACCGGAACAGGTGATTCAAAAATGCATTCTTTTCCCCGATGGAATGAAAATCGGTATAGAAAGGCCGGCGTTGCAGAATGGCATCCCGCAGTCCGGTGAATGTGGGCCGGTCGAAAAAGGGGATGGTTACTTTTTGCACATAGTCGGTGGCACCGGCAGCCGCCCAAAAGGGGAAGTCGGTTGTAACCTCATCATTGATGGCAATAAAAACACCGCCATCTATCTCTATGCCCATCTGCAGGAGTTGCTGCGCCGCCACATTCACCACCTCCTGCAACTCGTTGGTATGGTGCATGGCCAGGCTGCGGGCCCGCACCCGCTCCAGCGCTAATTGGATTTCTGCTTCTCTTGCCTGCGCTTCTGCTTTTTGTAAATCCAGAAAACGGATATAGGCCTGGTTAAATGCAACAGCAAACCGGCTGATGATTTCCTGTTGCTCTTCCGGTAAGGGTTCAAAACTACCTGTTACAAGTGAACCAAACTGATCAGAAGAACCGGAAAGATGAACCTTCTCCGCAGCAGCCATAAATACCTTGATGGGCTCAGGTAACTTTGCCAATTCTGTTTTACTGAATCCAAAACGGTCCCATTCCCTTTTTTCCTCACCTTCAAACAGGTAGGTCCATTTCTTCTTCCGCTTCTTACAGTAATCAAGATACATCAGGTGAGAGGGGTGCTGATTCATCTGAACAAAAAAACCGTTCTCTGCCAACAGTCCCTCATGACCAGTCATCCACCAGGTGATGCCATTACTTTCCGGATGAACAATCATGATAAAACACCGGTCGAGTTTTGCATCCAGTTTCGTCAATTCACCATACAGATTGAAAATGATGTCACTTAAAGCTGAGGAATCCTGCATGGCCATAGCACGGCTTCTCACCCGTTCCAATGCACCTTCAATCTGCGCCTCCCGGGCCTGTGACAAGGCCAGTTCAATATCGGAAAACCTGCGATAAGCCAGCTCAAATACATTGCGGAGACGTTGCAGCAGGCTAATTTGCACCTCGTCCAATGGTGCAAATGCAGATAGCCCCAAGGCCCCGGGACCAATGGAATAGAAATAGAAATGGATGGCATCCGCTTCATATTGATGCGGATCCAAGTATTGACCGGCTTTTTGCTGGTACGCATTCCATTCCCGCAGTTTATCGCCTTCAAAGGAAGTGGTGAAAAAAGCCTGCGGATCCCGGAGCATTTTTTCGGCAAATGCCCGCACATCGGGCTGTTCAGCATAAGCTACTTCGGTGATTACCTTGTGTAGGGGCTCCCTGTAATATTCGTAATTGAGATAGGTTTTCTTGCCGGAATAAAAAACCGCCGTTTGTACATTGCGGATAGAGGACACGCCAAGTGCAACCAGCTGGTCGCACATCACCCGGCATACTTCCAGCATATCATCGGGCGCCTGCATGCCCATGGCTACGGCACGCACTTTCTCCAGCGCGGTTTCAATTTCCAGTTCCCGGTTCTTTTCTGTAAGATCAGTGGTTTTTTCCGCGACCAGCTTTTCCAACTCCGCTGTTCGTTGCTTCCAGTTTTCCACCCCCCAGGTGTCCTTCCCGCTTTCTACAGCTTCGGGCTTTGATCCATGCCAATGGATGACCTTCCATTGCCCCCCTGTATAGTTTAAAACCGCGGAAAACCTAAGGTACATTTCCACCGTGTCTTCTCCTGTTTTTATACACAGGTAAACATCATCTGCAAATACGGCTGTATTTTCATCCGTTGCCGTATAACGAAAGACGGGCTCTGACCGCCACGTAATAGCAAGCCCCTCGCTTTGTTCAATCTGCGTATGAAGCAGCTTTTTTAATCCATCAAACCCGATGATCTTTTCATCCAGGGCACTTCCGAATCCACTGATATGCTCATCAACAATATTTCGCAACAACTCCGGATCCCCGCCATTTAAGCCAATATGCATGAACCGCCGGTATGCTTCGAGCATGTTTTGCTCTTTCTCTTTTTCCATTTTTTGCTTGTTGGATGGATAATTGAATACCTCCCCTTTTTCACCCTCTTTTTAAAAGCCTGGATTCCCCGTCCGTTTTTATTTATGATTTACAGCACCCGGTTCTACACCTGCTCTTTGCTGCCTGTTTGCCCGATGAAAATTTCACTGTCTTCCCGTGCAGCCATACGGCCCCTGTTTTTCGGGGGTACCCGGTACATTCCTGCAGGTTGCAGGCAATGACTAACAGAACAGCAGCGCTTCCGTTTTTACTGTACCTGTTTCACTGGTAACCACTCCACCGGTAAGCAGCCGGGCATCCCGGGTTGACGGGTAGACCGCGGACACCTCCCGCTCTAAGTTTTGTGTACGCTTCATACGATTCTTTGTGTGTTAGAGAGCGGTTGGCAACTGCTTGGGAGGAGGTTTTTTACAGGAAGAGAATCTGTACTGTATCCACAAACAAGGTATTCTTTTTTTAAACAGCCTGCAAGTATCTGTTTTGGAGGCTACCCCTTCATTTTCAGCCGGTGGAGGTAGTCCTGCCGGGCCGGTTCCCGGTACTCCCGGCAATAGCGGGTAAAGAAGCGGTGGCTTTCCAGGAAAGAAATCTGCAGGCGGTTCCAGGCAGTTTCATCCAGCTGCGGGTTGAGCCGGCGCAGCTCTTCCAGCAACTGGCCGGCCTGGGTTTCCGCTTCGTCCGTTCCCAGGTATTCCAGGTCGGCATCGGCCAGGATCTGCTCTAACAGGTTCCGGGGTGTCTGTGGAATTTGGGTGGCCATAATCATGCCGCATACCGCTGCCAGTTCTTCTTCGTTGAAACCAAAACCCGGCAGAAACTTCCGGGCGAGTAAACAGCTCTCCGCTTCATGCCCCTGGTACACGTTGATGTAACCGGTATCATGCCAGAGAGCGGCCGCCTTCAACAACCGCAGATCGGCAGCGCTGCAGTTTTCATGGGTGGCGATTTCAACGGCCTTTTCAAGCACGTAGCGGGTGTGGTTGAAATTGTGGTACGGATAGGAAGCGGCTACGCTGTTGCCAATCAACTCCTCCACCAATGACTGCATGCTTTTTTCAGTGTCCATGGGCCCTGGGCTTTAATACACCACCGGCGGCTTCCTTGATGCTTTGTACATACACAAATGCAGCGGGGTCAATTTTTCGGACAGCCGTTTGGATGGCATGAACTTCCAGGCGGGTTACCACCGTTACAATGATATCCGCATCGGTTTTAACGTCAAAGCTGCCGGGCAGGTAGCCCCGCTCGCCTTTGTACACCGTAATGCCTTTGCGGAGGTCGTTCACGAGGTACGACTTCACCTCGTCGGCCCGGGAAGAAATGATGTTGATGGCCGTGTATTGTTCAATGCCATCCACCACGTAATCGGTGGCCCGTGTGGCGGCAAAAAATGTAATAAGCGAATACATGGCCGTTTCCAGGCCAAACTGCAGGCCGGCTACGGAAAAGATCACCGCGTTGATGAGTAAGATAATTTCGCTGTTGCTGAAACCTGTTTTGCGGCGGGTGAAGACCGCAATCACTTCCGCGCCATCCACCACACCGCCCGCCCGCAGCACCATCCCCACGCCGGCACCAATGATTAATCCGCCAAAGAAAGCGATCAGTAATTTATCCGACGTAATGGCTTCTATGTGTACAAACTGAAGCCCCAGCGCCAACAGCAAAACGGCGATGGTGGTTTGTACCGCAAAAGTTTTCCCGATACGGCGGTAGCCCAGCCAGATAAACGGAATATTGAACACAACGGACAACAGGCTGATGTTGATGTGATACATTTTGTGCAGCAGGATGGAAATGCCCGTAACACCCCCGTCCATGAACTTATTGGGAATTAAAAACCCCCGCATGGAAAGCACCGCCAACGAACAGCCGATGAGTGTCTGAAAAAGGTTCCTGCGGTTAAACACTTTTTTCCAGTCAACAGGGTCCGCTTTGGTTTTCCGCTTGGGCATACGTGCAGTAGTTGGTGGTTTGAAGACCTAAGATAACAATTCTGGCGGGCTTTACGCTTTCGTTGCCGGATGACCGCAGAACAGCCGCGTTGATGCAGGATGCACCAGGTAAAAAAAGTAGTGCCCTCAACAGGTTCGTACCCTCGGGGACAAGGCGCTTGCTATTTGCCCGGCAGGTGCGGGGTTACTCACTCACTGAGCTGCACCCCAAGGTCGGCCGGTTTCTTCTTCCGCCAGTCGGGCTGCCAGAAGAAAAACCAGCGCAGCGTGTGGTTGCGGCTGTACTGGAAGCCGCTGAGGCGTTGCTGGTACACGAGCATGTACCCAAAATCAAAGGCCAGGGAGGGGGTAACCTGCTGCCGGATGCCGGCAAAGAGGCGGTTCTGGTCGAAGGTGTTGTACACGATATCCCGGCCGCTTTGCAGCAATACTTCATCTACAAAATTTAAGGCCGGCACGTTGCGGTTGGTGCTGAGGGGAATGGTAACCCCCAGCATATACCGGTACCGGTTGGTGTAGCGGATCTCGTCGACAGGTATGAAATTCACCACTTTCTGCTGCCAGCGCTGCTCAAGGCGCAGGCGGTGCAGCAGTTGTACCCGGCCCAGCCGCTGGGTGAGCACGGCCTGTTCCACCAACCGGTTTTCGTTGGAGAAGAGCTCGGTGGCCCCGCTGCGGTTGGCCAGCCAGAGTTTTCCCGGTCCGGCCGAAACAGCCAGGTTGGGCGTTACATGATACACCGCTGCGGCCCGCACAAAGAAAAAGCTGTTGCTGGCCAGGAAATCGGTGCGGCGGATGTGCACATCGGCAGCAACGCTCCACTTGCTGCTCACCCGTGCCTGGCTGTTGATGCTCCACCAGACATGCGTTTGCTCCTGCACCTCGCGTAACCGTTGGGCGGCAGCCGGAAGCGTGATGAACAACAACCCTGAGAGCAGCCAAAAACGGAAGGACTTCATGCGGCGCAAAGGTACTGCCTTCCTGCAGAAAGGGGAGACCGTGTTTCAGCTGCCCCGCTGCCGGCGGAAGGGTTGCCAGCTGCGGTAAGTGGCGCTGCGCCAGAGCCACTCCACGGGACCAAAGCGGAAGAACTGCAGCCATACCGTACTGAGGATCACCTGCAGGGCGAAAACCAAAACGGCGAAGGCGGTGTACACCACCGGACCCACTTCGTCCATCATACCCCAGCCAACCCCGTAAAACACCACCGCGCCCACCACCGAATGCGTGATATAGTTGGTAAACGCCATTTTACCCGGCGGCTGCAGCAGGGCAATCAGCCGCTTACCCATGCGGTGCTGCGCCAGTAAAAAGAAGAGCGCCATATAAGCGAGGGCCAGGGGCGCCACCCCCAGCGTGTACCAAACGGTGCGGTACAGCCCCCCGGGCTTCAGTTCATAATATCCACCCGACTCCATGGCGCCGGCCAGCAGGTAGTTGGCCGGGAGGCCGATTAATAGCCCGGCCAGTGCAACGATGCCCAGCAGCCGGCGGTTGATGAGCACCGTTCTGTAGCGGTTGTTGCGGCCCAGCAGGTACCCCAGGCAAAACATGCCCAGCACTTTGAAGAACCGGTCCTGGAACAGGAGGTCGGCATAGCGGTAAAAAGCACCTGACAAATTGGAATACAGCAGTTGCAGATAGCCGCCGTTTTTCAGCATTGCCTGGAACTGTTCAAAAGAGCCGACGCCGGTAAGCTGGTCTATTCTTCCCCCGGCCTGGAAGAGGAGGTAGGCGGGGGCGGCCAGTACGGGCAACTTCATTTTAAGAAAATAGAGTGGCAGCGGCAGGAGCAGGCAGAGGAGGGCCGTGTACAACAGCCGCCGGTCGCTCCAGTTGCGGATCCACAGCAGTACCCAGCCCACCAGGGCGTAGAAGGCAACAATATCGCCCACCCAGATAAACAGAAGGTGCACGCCGCCCAGCAACAGCATGAAGAAGAGGCGGCGGCGCATGAAAGTAGCCGGTAAAATACCTTTCTGTTCGCTGCGCATGAGCTGCAGCGCAAAGCCCCAGCCAAACAAAAAACTGAAAATGGAATAGAACTTTCCCTCAATGAATACGTGCTGCCAAAACAGGAAGGGTTGATCCAGCCGGTGAAAGAACGGGCCGGTCTTTGCTGCCGTCGCATCGTAAAATGCGAAGCCGGCGCCCAGGTTGGCGATGAAGATGCCCAGGATGGCAATTCCCCGCAGGGCGTCCATGAGCACAATGCGCTCGTTGTTGTGTACCGGGTGCATAGGAGGTTGGGTTGGTTGAACAATGGTGGAGAAGAAACGGCAGCAACAAGGTAGAAAGAACAACCGGCAGCTGCAAGCGGAGGGCGGATTATTTTCAGGCAGCCGGTTCGAGGCGATGAAACAACAACTCTAACGTATTTTCCTTTACGTCTTTTTTACATTCCCCGCCGGACGAGCGGCGGCAGGCAGTTCTGTACTGCGGCGAAACGGGACCGGAGCCTTACCCCTCTTTCCCTTTTTCGCCCACGAACCACTGTTCCTTGTTTTTGAACAGGACGTTAAAGGTGGTGAGGCTGCCGTAGCAGCGGGTGATGTATTGCTGGATGTTGACTTTCTCTTCGTCGCTGAGGTTTTTGCTGCTGTTGATGTTCTGTTCAAGCACCCGCAGGCGGTCACGCAGCATTACAATTTTGTGAAAAAACTCACCGATGGGCAACTCTTTCGGCTTTAAGCTTTTGTCGGCCGGCTGCAGCAGCAGGGTGCCGTCCTGCCAGCGGTCGCCCAGCGGCACCACTTCACTCACCCCGTTCCATTGCCGGAGGATTTTGAGCAGGCTTTTTTCCACGTCGCTGGTGGTTTCCAGTTCCGCCGTTACGTTTTCGGGAATGATTTCATCGAGCTGCGGATCGGATTTGTCCACTTCCTTCACGCCGCTGTGGATGAAGGAAATGAGGAAGGTGGCGTATTTCACGCCCACAATCACACCGGGACCGTACTGTGTATGCTGCAAACGGGTGCCGATGCCGAGGGTGGTGGTGTCCATGCTGAAAATTTGAACAGTAAATATAAAGGTGTCAGGCTATAGAATGCTTCAACTTTTAAGCCCGTCATGGCAAGACGCCGGGTTTCCCGCCACTTGCTTGTTGCCCGGGTAAAAAGAAACGTGTCTGTTGAGGAAAATCTGCAGCAACCACAAGGGGGACCAAGCATTTGCACGAGGGGCACAAGGGCGCTGACCGATGCCCTTACCTCCCTTTAAGGAATTCCTTCGCCGCCGCCTGGATGTACATGTACAGTTCAATGTCCAGCGCCTGGGTAAGCAATTCGTACTCGGGCCGGTACTGTTGCAGGAAGGCATCCAGCTGCGGACCGTCGGTAAGCGGGGTGAGGCGCTTTACGATGGTGCGGTTGAAGCGGGAGTCGATGTAGCGGTCCTGCTCCTCCCGGATCAGCCGCTGCTGAAACCGCGCCATGCTGCGGTTCTGCCGGAAACGGAAGACGTTGATGAGCGCTTCCAGGTCGAGCCCCGCCCCGAATCCCGATTCGGGCGCACTGTTGCTGAAGCGGAGACCCCCGCGGCTGTAGTTGAACACCTTATCGTATTGCAGGCGGTTTTCGATGGAATCCTGTCGCCGGTTGCGGCCGTACACGATGATTTCTTTCAGTTGTTTGTACCGGCCGGGTACGTGCAGCGGGAGGGCAATCTCAAAGTTGTTCATGTCTTTGATGCGGCTCACCGCGAAGAGCTGGGTGGGCTTGCCGCGAAAGACAAAAAACACCGAGTCCTCATCGCCCACGTAGAGGGTATAGGCACCCGTGCTGTCGGTAAAGCCCATGGTGCCGCAGGTACAGAGCACCTGCACACCTTCCACCAGGTTGCGGCGGGTGCTGTCGTACACCGTTCCGCTCAGCGGCTGCTGGGCCAGCGCCGGCGTCAGCAGCAGGCAGGTGAGGCAAAAAAGTAAAAACTGTTTCAACGTTATTGCAATGTTACTCCGCCGCCCGTTAAAAACACGGGTTGCCGGAAATTTTAACGATCGAGCCGTGCCGCCAGTTCATCCACCACGCGGGGATAATGGAGGTGCTCCAGCGCGTGGATGCGCTCCGCCAGCCGTTCGGGGGTGTCGTCGTGCAGCACCGGGCAGCGGGCCTGGAAAAGGGTGTCGCCATGATCGTATTGCTCGTCCACATAATGGATGGTGATGCCGCTCTCCACATCGCCGGCCGCCAGCACGGCCGCATGCACATGGGCGCCATACATGCCCTTGCCGCCGTGGCGGGGCAGGAGAGCCGGGTGGATATTGACGATGCGGTGGGGGTAAGCGGCGATCAGCGCCGGCGGCACTTTCCAGAGAAAACCGGCCAGCACCAAGAGGTCGATGTGGCATTCCTTCAGTGCAGGCAGGTAGGCGTCGCCGCGGAAGAACCGCTCTTTCTCCACCAGCAATACGGGCACGCCGTGTTGGGCGGCCACCTCCAGCACCCCCGCCCCGGGTTTATTGCACACCACCAGGGCCACCCGGGCTGTGGGGTGGTGACTGAAATGTTCCATCAGGCGGCGGGCGTTGCTGCCCGCTCCAGAGGCGAAGACGGCGATGCGGATCATGATACGGTTCGTTGTTTGAGCCCGCAAAATACGCCAGGAGGGCCGATCTTTGTTCGCCCCCGGCCGCGACAAGCCTGCACAAAACGGGGTGCTTCCGCCGGAAGACGGTATCTTCGCCATCGCTGTATGAAACGAATCGCTTTCCTCCGCCTGCTGGGCCTGCTGTTGCTTACCTGTCAGCATTTGACTGCACAGGTCACCCTCCGCGTGGTGTCGCTCCCCGCCACCACCCCGCCCGGCGCACAGATCTTTTTTGCAGGATCCATCAACAACTGGAACCCGGCCGATAACAACTACATCCTCACCCCCGACGCCAATGGGGTGCCGCAGATCGTCATCCCGCAGGGGACGGGCACCGTGCAGTTTAAGTTCACCCGGGGTGGTAGCTGGACCACCGTGGAAGGGGGTCCCAACGGTGAAGAGATCGCCAACCGCAGTTTCACGTTTACCGGCGGGCCGCAGACCATCAACCTCACCATCCAGAGCTGGAAAGACCTCGTGGGTTCCACCGCTGCCTCCAATGTGCAGATCCTCAACCCGTCGTTCTTCATGCCGCAGCTCAACCGCAGCCGGCGTGTGTGGCTGTACCTGCCGCCCGATTATGCCACCAGCAGCAAGCGCTATCCCGTGCTGTACATGCACGACGGGCAGAACCTGTTCGACACCCGCACTTCCTTCAGCGGCGAGTGGGGGGTGGACGAAACCCTCAACACTCTGCAGGCGGGGGGCGATTACGGCGCCATTGTGGTGGGCATTGACAACGGCGGCGCCAGCCGGCTCAACGAATATTCGCCCTGGGTCAACAGCCAGTACGGTGGTGGCGAAGGGGCAGCCTACATTGATTTCATTGCCAACACCCTCAAGCCGCACATCGATGCCAACTACCGCACCCTCACCGGACCGGAGCACACAGCCCTCTTCGGCAGCAGCATGGGCGCCCTCATCTCCACCTACGGCGCCGTGCGCTACCCGCAAATCTTTGGCAAAGTGGGCTCCTTCAGCCCGGCCTACTGGTTTGCGCTGAGCGATCTCAACAGCTATATCAACGCCACCACCACCCCGTTAGCCGGCATCCGCATCTACCACCTGGCGGGCCAGAACGAGTCGTCCACCATGGTGCCCAACATAAACAGCATCACCTCCTCCCTGCGCAGCAAGGGCGTTACCGTACCCAACTCCACCAGCAAGGTGGATGCCGACGGCGCCCACAGCGAATGGTACTGGCGGCGGGAGTTTGGGGCAGCCTACCAGTGGCTGTTTGCCAACGCCACCACATCGGTGCGCAACGTACCCCGGCCGCAGCTGCTGTACAAAGTGGTGCCCAACCCGGTGCAGCAGGTGCTGCAGCTGGAAGGCTACCGCCCCCGCCCGGGCGATGTGGTGCAGATCGTGTCGGTGCAGGGCAGCGTGCTGCGCACCTGGGTGATGACCACCACGGCGCCCCTGCCGGTGGGCGATCTTGCGCCGGGCCTCTACCTGCTCCTGCTCAACCGCCAGCCGGCGGGGAGATTTGTGAAACAATAAAGGGGGTTGGGGATTTTAGATTTCGGATTTTAGATTTCGGATTTTAGATTTCGGATTTTAGATTTCGGATTTT